>NC_007947.1:1485758-2971517 GCF_000013705.1 Methylobacillus flagellatus KT | reverse complement strand
GACGGACGCCTGCCTGCTTGTTGTTATGGTTCAGGTGCCGGGTTCCTCGAGCCCGATTTCCCAGCCACCGGATTGATGATTCTAGCCTGTTTGCCACAACTTATCCACAGGCAGTGCACAATCATTTCCCCAATGCCCGGGTTTTCCCAAATAAACATTGACATAGAGTGCTGTTTTCAGGTTAAATTACGCGTTTTTGATTCGCAACAACTAGAAGTCAACCGGAGATTCCCATGAAACGCACTTACCAGCCTTCCAAAACCCGTCGTGCCCGTACGCACGGTTTCCTGGTGCGTATGAAGACCCGTGGTGGCCGCGCCGTGATTGCTGCGCGCCGTGCCAAGGGCCGTGCTCGCCTGGCTGTTTAATCGGTCATTCGCCGTCAAGGCGATTTAGTTCTATATGGTTTTGCCAGCTTATGCATTCAGACGTCAGGCAAAATTGTTAAAAACGGATGAGTTTTCATCCGTTTTTAATTTCCGCAAGCGAGTTTCAGGCCAATATCTCGTGCTGCACTATCGCCATAACGAATTGGCCTACGCCAGGCTTGGTCTGGTCGTTGGCAGGAAAACTGCCCGCCGCGCCGTTGACCGCAATTACATCAAGCGTGTCATGAGGGAGCTGTTCAGGGTGAACCAGCACCAGCTTCCGGGCCTTGATTTGGTCGCACGGCCACATAGGATGTTCGGTAGGCAACAATTCGCCGAGATTGAACAAGAGTTCACTGAATTGGTCGCCAAGCTGCAGCGCAAACTTGCAAGCCGGCAGGAGCAGCCCGAATGTTAGCCAGGCTGCTGGTAGGATTGATCAAGTTATACCAATGGACTTTGAGTCCTTTGCTGGGGCAGCGATGCCGTTTTTACCCGACTTGCTCACAATATGCCGTAGAAGCCATACAAAAGCATGGCGCATGGCGTGGAGCGTTTTTTACAATATGCCGTTTATCCAAGTGCCATCCATGGCATGATGGCGGCCATGACCCTGTGCCATGAGGCCATGGCCCATTACAATAGATTAAGAGATTTATGGATACCAAGCGCCTGATTCTGTTCGTGATTTTTTCATTTTCCATTCTGATGCTGTGGGATTCCTGGCAGCGCGATCAACAACCACCTGCTGCTTCGCAAACCCAGACAACGGCACAGTCTGTTGAAGATGGCAGCGTTCCGCAGGCAGCCAAGTCTTCTGCATCCGCTGCGAACCAGGCAAGTGTGCCTGCCGAGACGGGCTTCCGCTTGCAATCCGCGGAACGCATCAATGTGGAAACCGACCTCTATAAAGCCAGCATCGACACGATTGGAGGCGATTTGCGCCGCCTGGAATTACGTGAGCATAAGGATGATGAGGATCAGACGAAGAATTTTGTACTGATGGACGATCAATCTGCGCCCATGTTGTATGTCGCGCAGACCGGCCTCATCGGCAATGGCTTGCCTACCCACAAGGAGGTCTTCACCAGTGAATCGACGAATTATCAGCTCGCCCCGGGAGAGGACAAGCTGGATGTGCGTCTTACCTGGAAAGGCGACAACGGGGTCGAGGTGCACAAGATCTATACTTTCCGGCGAGACAGTTATGCGATCGAGGTCAGCTATGAAATCCGGAATAACAGCGACACTGCGGTCGATCCCTCCGTGTATTACCAGATCGTGCATGACAACCAGTCGCATCAAGGTTCATACATGATGCCGACTTTCACTGGCGGCGCCTACTATACTGAAGCCGACAAGTACAAGAAACTGAGTTTTTCCGACATGGCCAAGACCAACCTATCCAAGAACGCGAGCGATGGCTGGGTGGGGTTGGTGCAGCATTATTTCGTCAGTGCCTGGATTCCTGAGGACGGCTTGGTGCGCGAGTTCTATACAAAGAAGTTGTCGGATAATGTGTACTCCATCGGTAGCGTCAGTCCCTTGGGCAATATTGCCCCTGGGCAGTCGGTGACACTGAAGTCGCGCCTGTATGCAGGTCCCCAAACGCAAAGTGAACTGAAAAGTGTAGCTCCTGGCCTGGAATATACGGTGGATTATGGCTGGCTCACCGTCATTGCCACGCCACTGTTCTGGATTCTGTCGTCGATCCAAAAAGTTGTGCATAACTGGGGTGTCGCGATCATCTTGCTCACCATCCTGATCAAACTGGTTTTTTATCCACTGTCGGCAGCCAGTTATCGTTCCATGGCCAATATGCGCGAGCTTGCCCCGCGCTTGCAGCGCTTGAAGGAGCAGTATGGCGATGACAGGCAGAAGCTGCACCAGGCCATGATGGAAATGTACAAAACTGAAAAAATCAATCCGATGGGAGGGTGCCTGCCCATCCTGGTGCAAATTCCGGTCTTCATTGCGTTGTACTGGGTATTGCTCGGCAGCGTGGAAATGCGCCATGCGCCGTTTATGCTGTGGATACAGGATTTGTCTGCGGTCGATCCCTATTATGTGTTGCCCATCCTCATGGGAATTACCATGATCATTCAGACCAAGCTGAATCCTAAGCCTGCCGATCCCATCCAGGCCAAGGTGATGACGATCATGCCGATCGTGTTCAGCGTATTTTTCTTCTTCTTCCCTGCCGGCCTGGTGCTGTATTGGTTGGTCAATAACATCCTTTCCATCGCGCAGCAGTGGTATATCAACCGTTCTACGGAACGCGCCGCTGCCAAGAAGAAGGGAAATGCCCGTCGTTGATACCATTGCTGCCATTGCTACTGCCCCCGGCTCGGGGGGCATTGGCGTGGTGCGGATATCAGGTCCCTCCAGCCGATTGATTGCCGAGGCAGTCCTGGGTCACTGCCCTCCTCCACGGCATGCAGCCTATCTTGCCTTCCGCGATGCACACGCCTTATTGATAGACCGAGGAATTGCCATCTATTATCCCGGTCCGCACTCCTATACCGGGGAGGATGTGCTCGAGTTGCAGGCGCATGGCGGGCCGGCATTGATGCAGATATTGCTCAAGCGGTGTCTTGAGTTGGGCGCGCGACAGGCAGAGCCCGGCGAGTTTACACGCCGCGCCTATCTGAACGACAAGTTGGACCTGGCCCAGGCTGAAGCCGTCGCCGATGTGATCAATGCGGCGACTGAAGCTGCGGCACGTAGTGCCGTCAGGTCGCTTTCTGGTGAGTTTTCCGCAAGAATCCACAGCTTGCAGCAGAAGCTGGTTGATTTGCGGCTGTATGTTGAAGCATGCCTAGACTTCCCTGAGGAAGATATCGATTTCATCAGCCAGGGACGTGTCGCGGAAAAACTGGCTGAAGTGACAGCAGGCCTGGAAGCTGTTTTTCGTGAAGCCAGACAAGGCAATTTATTGCGGGAAGGTCTGCAAGTGGTGTTGGTTGGTCAGCCGAACGTCGGCAAGTCCAGCCTGATGAACCAATTGGCCGGCGAAGAAGTCGCGATTGTCACCCCAATCGCTGGCACCACACGGGATACGATTAAAAATTCCATACAAATCAATGGGATAACGCTCCATATCACAGACACTGCCGGTTTGCGCGAAACGAACGACGAAGTCGAACAGCACGGTATCGCCAGAACATGGCGAGCTCTAGAAAACGCCGGAGTGGCATTATTATTGGTTGATGCAGCTCATGGTATTGGAAAAGTGGAAAAATCGATTCTGGCGCGATTGCCGCAGTTTTTGCCAAAAATCTGGATTCATAACAAAATAGACCTCGAATCGACACCGCCTAAAATCGAAGAACAGGATGGGGAGACCCATATCCATCTTTCCGCTAGGACTGGCGATGGGGTGCATTTGCTGCGCCAGCGTCTACTGGACATTGCAGGTTGGCAGCCCAGCGGCGAAGGCGTGTTCATGGCAAGGAGTCGACACCTATTGGCTTTGAATAAGGTGCGTGACCATCTCGAAGTCGCTGCTGGACGGCTGATGCAGGCGGAATTATTTGCCGAAGAGTTGCGACTGGCGCAAGATGCATTGAGTACCATCACTGGTGAATTTACGTCGGATGACCTGCTAGGAGAGATATTTAGCCGGTTCTGCATTGGCAAGTAAGCAGTCCCAACAAAAAAGCCCGGGTGATCGGGCTTTTTTTGTTGGTCAAGGATGTCTTGTCTTATGCGCGGCGGCGTGCGGCAAACCCCAACAGTCCCAGGCCCAGCAGGAGCATGGCGTAACTGGAAGGTTCTGGTACTGCAGTGACGGGGATGTTGCCGGTAAATGCATATTGATGAATTTGTCCGCGCTGGATCAGGTTGCTGACGTATACATTGCCCTCAATATCTGCCCAGTTGGTCAATGTAGCGTCAGCAGCGAGAATGGAGCCTCCGAATTGGCGTCCAAGATCAACCGTTTCGGCGTTGTAGAAATTCCAGATCACATTGCCGGCAATCCGCTGTGCCGAACCGCCGAGGAAATTGGCGGAAATGTCGATGTCCTTCAAGCTGGAGTTGATTACCACGGTGGTGGCACTGTTGAGAATGAAGTCGAATTCTCCCAGCCCGAAAATAGCCATTGCATCAGCGTCGCTCAGGTTGAAAACCGCTAGGCCGTTGCTGTCTGCTGTAGCGGTGAAGGTGGCTTTCTGTGTGGTCCAGGTGGCATTGCTGTTACTGTCCAATGACTTCAGGTTGTCAGAAGTGCTGCTAAGCACGCTATAAAAGTCCGTGGAGCCTGCCGCCGCAATATTGGTTTCCAATTGAGTATTGGGGGCTGATAATTGACCACCATTGAAAAAAATGTCGCTGTTTGCGCCAGCAACGTAGCCCGGACCGTTCAGGTGGCCGTTGCTCGCATTGCCGAGAACCGCGGTGCTTCCGCCGTTTACGCTGGTATTGGTGAGGTTGCCGTTGATCACTGCGCCCTGTGCAAGTACTCTTGCGTTACTGATGTTGCCTTGTACGGTAAGGCCGGCATAGTCGGATGTGGGCAGCGGGCGGTGAACGTACTCACCACCGTTGACATTGCCACCCACCCAGGCGCGGCCATGCAGGTTGGAGGTGGAATCGATGTTGCCAAACACGACGGCATTGAACTGCTGAAAAGTTTGGTTGGCATCAAGTGCAGCATGAGCGCTGGCACTGAAAAATGCAGCTGCCGCAATGGCAGGTAGCATAAAAGCACGAATGAACATAATAATCCCCGATGATGTAATAGTGAATATATTGCTGGCGTCTGCTTGTGCCAGCTTATTTTCTGATTGCGTGCAATACAGAACTGTATTGTTAAGAAAATACCATACGTTGATTAGGGATTATATAGTCCGAATGGGTAGGTGAAGAACTCACAAAAACTCAGCAACCATCCATTGTTTCACGTGAAACATGTGGATTAACACCATGGTGATCAAGATAGTAGATGTTTCACGTGAAACAATGCTCTGATTATCACTGACATCTGATGAAGGAATGCAGTATCATTCGGGGAATGATATGTGAGAGTTTTTCATGCGATTTTCTGAGAAGTTTGATGTAATCATTGTCGGTGGCGGCCATGCTGGCACGGAAGCGGCGTTAGCAAGTGCTCGCATGGGTCAGAAAACCCTTCTATTGACGCATAATATAGAAACGCTTGGGCAAATGTCCTGTAATCCGTCCATTGGCGGCATTGGCAAGGGGCATCTGGTCAAGGAGGTGGATGCACTGGGCGGTGCCATGGCGGCCGCAACCGACGAGGGTGGCATCCAGTTCCGCATCTTGAATTCCAGCAAGGGCCCTGCTGTACGGGCAACGCGTGCGCAAGCCGACCGCGTGCTTTACAAGGCTGCCATCCGCCGACGCCTGGAGAACCAGCCCAACCTGTGGTTGTTCCAGCAGGCCGTGGACGACATCATTCTCGAGGGCGAGCGTGTCGCCGGCGTAGTGACGCAATTGGGTCTTAGGTTCGAATCGAAGGCGGTTGTGCTGACCGCGGGGACTTTCCTAGCAGGATTGGTGCATGTAGGTTTGGCGAATTACCAGGCAGGACGGGCAGGCGACCCGCCTGCGGTATCGCTCGCGGCACGATTGCGAGAAATTGGCCTGCCTGCCGGACGCCTCAAGACGGGGACGCCGCCGCGCATTGATGGCCGCACCATCGATTACAGTGTCATGGCCGAGCAGCCCGGAGATAGCCCCGTACCGGTATTTTCCTTCCTTGGGAGCGCCGAGCAACATCCGGCCCAGCTGCCGTGCTGGATTACCTTCACCAACGAAAAAACCCACGACATCATCCGTAGCGGCCTTGACCGCTCGCCAATGTATACGGGTGTGATCGAAGGGGTGGGCCCGCGTTATTGCCCGTCGGTTGAAGACAAGATTCACCGTTTCGCAGACAAGGATTCACATCAGGTATTCCTTGAACCCGAAGGGTTGACGACAAACGAGATATATCCAAATGGGATATCCACCAGTTTGCCGTTCGATATTCAGTACCAATTGGTGCGCTCCATCAAGGGACTGGAAAATGCGCATATCCTGCGTCCGGGCTATGCGATCGAATATGACTACTATGACCCACGTGGATTGAAAAGCTCCCTGGAAACCAAAGCAATACGGGGCTTGTTTTTCGCGGGACAAATCAACGGTACCACTGGGTATGAGGAAGCGGCTGCACAAGGGCTGTTGGCTGGCGCAAATGCGGCACTCTATGCCCAGGAAAAAGACGCCTGGTGGCCTACGCGCGACCAGGCATATTTGGGCGTGCTGGTCGATGACCTGATCACAAGAGGTGTGAGCGAGCCCTACCGCATGTTTACCAGTCGTGCCGAATACCGCTTGATGCTGCGGGAGGACAATGCTGATATGCGTTTGACTGAGGCTGGTCGCAAACTTGGCTTGGTCGACGATGTGCGCTGGGAGGCTTTTCAGCGCAAGCAAGAAGCTATCGAGCGTGAACAACAGCGCCTGCGGAGAACGTTCATTCATCCGCAGCATGTTCCGCAGGAGCAATTGCAGCAAGTATTTGGCAAGGTGCTGGAACGTGAATATTCGATGTTCGAACTGTTGCGCCGTCCAGAGGTGAGTTATGAGGCATTGCTTAGCCTGCCCCAGGCCGGTGAAGGCGAAGCAGATCCGCAAGTCCGTCAGCAGCTGGAAATCGTGGCAAAGTACCAGGGCTATATTGATAGGCAAGCCGAGGAAATCGAGCGTCTGAAGGAAAGCGAGCATTACAGGCTGCCGCTGAACATGGATTATAGCGAAGTGCATGGGCTTTCGATCGAGGTGCAGCAAAAGCTCAACAAGCAGAAACCGGAAACCATCGGCCAGGCCGGGCGTATTTCCGGCGTCACTCCGGCAGCGGTTTCGTTGTTGCTGGTACATCTCAAACGCAAGAGCCGCAAAGCAGGCAACACTGCGGATCAGGTGGCATGAAGTTGCAGCAAAAGCTGGAGACCGGAATTCGGCAACTGGGGCTTGATCTGCCTGCAGAGGTGACCGAGAAGTTGCTCGCCTATCTTGCCTTGCTGGCGAAATGGAACAAGGTGCACAACCTGACGGCAGTGCGCGATCCGGAAGATATGGTCACGCTGCATTTGCTGGACAGCCTTTCGGTATTGCCACATGTGCCGTCGGGGAGTTTGCTGGATGTCGGCAGTGGCGCCGGGTTGCCCGGCATTGTGCTGGCAATCTGTCGTCCGGATTTGCAGGTGACCACGATAGATGCAGTCCAAAAAAAGGCCAGCTTCATGCGGCAGGCCAAGGCGGAACTGCAAATCGACAATCTGCAGGTGGTGGCTGGGCGGGTGGAGCAGTTTGAGCCAGAGGCGCCATTTGACACCGTGATCTCGAGGGCATTTTCCGAGATTGCCCTATTCGTCAAGCTGACAAGGCATTTGATGGCTGAAGATGGACTATGGCTGGCGATGAAGGGGCAGATGCCGCAGGAGGAGCTGGGCGCGGTAGCGCTCAAGCCCGCAAAGATCATGTCGTTGATCGTACCCGGGCTGGACGCCCAGCGTCACCTGGTTTTCCTGCCGGCACGGCAGTTTTGATGAATTCAATACTAGTGGGATGGCTTAAATCATGAGGATTCTGGCAATTACCAATCAAAAAGGCGGTGTGGGCAAGACCACGACTTGCGTGAACCTGGCAGCCAGCCTGGCGGCGACCAAGCGCAAGGTACTCGTGATCGACCTCGACCCGCAGGGCAACGCCACCACAGGCTGCGGCATAGATAAGTCCAAGATGCAGCACACCATCTACCATGTGTTGATCGGAGAAAAGAGCTTGCGTGATGTCATGCAGCGTTCGGAGCGTGGGCGCTTCGATGTGGTGCCCGCCAATCGGGAATTGGCAGGCGCCGAAGTTGAGCTGGTCAATGAATTTGCGCGAGAGACGCGCCTCAAGTCAGCATTGGCGGAATTGGGCGATGCCTATGATTACGTACTGATCGATTGCCCCCCTGCCCTCAACCTCACCACTGTCAATGCATTGACAGCCGCCCATGCGGTCATGATTCCCATGCAGTGCGAATATTATGCGCTTGAGGGCTTGTCCGACCTGGTGAATACCATCAAGAAAGTGCGTGCCCACTTGAATCCGCATCTAGAAATCGAAGGCCTGTTGCGCACCTTGTTCGATAATCGCAACACCTTGGCGCAGCAGGTTTCTAATGAGTTGGCGCAACATTTCGGCGACAAGGTGTACCGTACGGTAATCCCACGCAATATCCGCTTGGCAGAAGCGCCCAGCTATGGCGTGCCGGTGTTGCTGCATGACAAGACTTCCAAGGGGGCCAAGGCATATCTCGCGCTGGCTGGAGAAATCATCAACCGGCATGTCGTCAGCAATAGGCAAGTTGCAGCAAATTAGGAGTCACTATGGTTAAGTTGAAGGGATTAGGGCGCGGGCTGGATGCCCTGCTGGCTGGAGATGCAGAGACGGTATCAGCCAATGATGCGCCCAATACCTTATTGGTAAGCCAGATGCAGCCGGGCAAATACCAGCCTCGCACCCATATGGACCAGGCATCGCTGGCTAGCCTGGCGGATTCCATCCGTGCGCAGGGTATTATGCAGCCCATTCTGGTGCGCGAGGTTGCCGCGGGTAAGTATGAAATCATTGCCGGTGAACGACGCTGGCGCGCGGCGAAATTAGCCGGATTGACAGAAGTGCCGGTGTTGGTGCGCGACATTCCTGACGAGTCCGCCTTGGCCATGGCCTTGATTGAGAATATTCAGCGAGAAAACCTCAATCCATTGGAGGAGGCGCAGGGTATCCAGCGGCTAATCAATGAGTTCAACATGACGCATCAGGCGGCGGCAGATGCAGTAGGACGTTCGCGTAGCGTGGTGACTAATCTGCTTAGATTGCAGAATTTGAGCAATAAAGTGCAGGAAATGCTGATGGAGGGCCAGTTGGATATGGGACATGCGCGTGCCCTGCTTTCCTTGCCTGACGCCAACCAAGTCATGGCGGCCGAGCTGATTGTGCAGAAGCAGCTTTCTGTCAGGGAGGCAGAGAAGCTGGTCAAGCAATTGAGTGCCGAGCCACAGCAAAAACCGGCCAAGGTCGTGGATAGGGATGTGTTGCGCCTGCAAGAGGATTTATCCGAATTGTTGGGTGCAACGGTTGAGATCCGGGCTGGGAAAAAAGGCAATGGAGAGGTCAAGATCCATTACGGAAGTTTGGACCAGCTGGATGCATTGATTGAGAGATTTAAAGGTGGAAATAGCAATTAAGCTTGACTTAATGCTGATTTAACAACAAAATCTCGTGATTTCACGGGTAGGGCAAAACGCTCGGCTTTTCTTTTGCCCGTCATTTGTGAAACAGGGAAATTTCAAGGCATGGATGAACTACTGGCAAGCATGATCAAAAGACAGGTCCTTGCCACCTTGGTAGTTGCGGTACTTGCGTTTGTCTTCCTCAACAAGTTTGGCGTTGGCCTCCATGGTGCACTCTCTGCCCTGGCGGGCGGCGGATCGGCCATCTTGGGCGGCCTGGCTGCCAAGATGAAGTTGCAGAATAAGACAGCGGGGATGGGCGCTGGTTCCGTGTTGGTCAATGTTTTGATTGCTGAGGCAATCAAAATCGCCGTGATCGCAATCACCCTGCTCTTGGTATTCAAGTTTTATGAAAAACTGGTTCCCATCGCCCTGATCGCAGGATTGGCGGCGGCGGCAATCATGTCTGGTGCAGCAATTTTTGCAATTAATGAGAAAAACAACGCTTAAGGTTTGGTTATGGCGACAGGTCAATTAACTCCATCGGAATATATCGGGCACCACCTTTCATTCAATGCAAAGAGTGTCGGTGAAGGCGATTTTTGGGTGTTGCATATGGATACTCTGGTCATGTCCATTTTGCTCGGTGTCGTCGTGTTTGGCCTTCTTTGGTGGGTCGTGCGTGGGGCAACATCAGGCGTGCCGACCAAGCGCCAGGCATTTGTCGAATTGTTGATCGAGTTCATTGACAACCAGGTCAAAAGCATTTTTCATGGCGACCGCCATGCTTTCGTGGCGCCACTGGCATTGACCGTTTTTGTTTGGGTCCTGGTGATGAATGCCATGGATTTCCTTCCCATCGACATCATGGCGATCATCTATGGCTGGCTGGGCCTCCATGAATGGCGTAGCGTACCGACATCCGACATTAATGCCACATTCGCGCTGGCATTATCGGTTTGGTTGTTGATGATTTTCTTCAGTATCAAGGTCAAGGGGCTGGGTGGCTGGATTCATGAGCTGTTCTGTTCACCCTTCGGCGCCAACCCGTTGGTCTGGCCTGCCAACTTTGCGTTCAACCTGATTGAGTACATTTCCAAGCCGCTTTCCCATTCCCTGCGTTTGTTCGGGAATATGTATGCGGGCGAAATCATTTTCCTGCTGCTTGGTATGTGGGCGGCAACTGGGCTCGCAGGCACCTTCTTCGGTGCGTTGCTGGGCGCTGGCTGGGCGATTTTCCATATTCTGATCGTCTGCCTGCAAGCATTCATTTTCATGATGCTGACGGTTGTCTACATATCCATGGCGCATGAAAGCCACTAAATCGTTTAGCTAGTTTTGTACTTGATTTTTTATCGTTAACACTCTCTAAAAGCCGAAAGGAAATTAAATGGAGAATTTGCAATTGTTGGCCATGATTCAAGCTTACACCGGTGTTGGTATCGGTTTGATCATTGGTTTGGGCGCAGCTGGTGCCTGTATTGGTATCGGCATCATGTGTGCAAGCTTCCTGGATGGCGCTGCTCGTCAGCCAGAACTGATCCCTGCCCTGCAAGGTAAGGTATTCCTGCTGCTGGGCCTGATCGACGCTTCTTTCATTATCGGTGTTGGTCTGGCCATGATGTTCGCCTTTGCAAACCCATTGCTGAGCGTGGTCGCTTAACTGAGCCAGTGCGGAATTTAAGTGGTAAGTGATTAAACTTAAAGCTGACTGGATTTAACGGCTCGGGAGCAAATATGAATATCAACCTGACACTCATTGCGCAGGCTATCTCATTTGCCATTCTGATCTGGTTCACCACAAAGTTTGTGTGGCCATATCTCCTGAATGCGATAGAGACTCGCCAGAAAACCATTGCGGATGGTTTGGCTGCGGCTGAGCGCGGTAAGCAGGAGCTTGACATGGCGACCCAGCGTTCCGCTGAAGTTGTCAATGATGCCAAGCAGAAAGCGACTTCCATTATCGCCCAGGCTGAAAAGCGTGCGAGTGAGATAGTGGAAGAAGCCAAGGCAAATGCCAAGGCGGAAGGCGATCGCATTATCGCAGGCGCCAAGGCGGAAATCGATCAAGAAGTCAACCGTGCCAAAGAGGGCTTGCGCCAGCAAGTGTCTGCATTGGCGGTTGCTGGCGCAGAGAAGATCCTGCGCAAGGAAATCGATGCCAAGGCCCATGCCGACTTGCTGAACGCCATCGCAAACGAGCTCTAAGGAAGGAATGGGAGCACGACATGGCTGAAGCGATCACCATTGCAAGACCTTATGCGGTAGCGGTTTACCGCTTGGCGAAGGAAAAAAATGCGCTGGCAGACTGGTCGCAAATGCTCGCCCTGGCTGCGGCCATTGCGGCTGATGAGCAGATGCGAGCGTTTATTGACAACCCCAAGGTTGACGCGGCTGACTTGGAGCGCGTATTCCTTTCCGTAAGCGGAGACAGGCTAAACGAGGCAGGGACCAACCTGATCAAGTTGCTGGTGGAATACGGTCGCTTATCCATATTGCCGGAGATTGCCGCTGCATTCGAAGCGTTAAAGGCACAGGATGAGGGTGTGCTGGAGGCTGAGATTACAGCCGCAGTGCAGCCTAGCGACGCTGAGTTTTCAGCCATCGTGAAGCGCCTGGAGGCCAAGTTCGGCAAAAAGGTTGAAGCTAGCGTCAAAGTGGATCCGGAAATTATTGGCGGGATCAAAATTGTAGTCGGCGATACGGTCATTGACGCTTCAGTCCGTGGCCAATTGCAAGAGTTGGCCTACACGCTGAAAGGTTAGGAAAAAATAATGCAATTATCCACATCAGAAATCAGTGAACTGATTAAGAGCAGATTAGAGAATTTCTCCACCAGCGCTGAAGCGCGTACCCAGGGTACCGTGATTTCGGTGACGGATGGTATCGTTCGTATTCATGGCCTGTCTAACGTCATGGCCGGAGAAATGATCGAGTTTCCAGGCAATGTGTACGGTCTGGCGCTGAACCTGGAGCGCGACTCCGTGGGTGCCGTGATCCTGGGTGACTACGAGAATATCTCCGAAGGTGATACAGTCAAATGCACAGGCCGTATTCTGGAAGTGCCTGTCGGCCCTGAGTTGGTCGGGCGTGTAGTGAATGCACTTGGCCAGCCGATTGACGGCAAGGGTCCGATCAATGCCAAGCTGACGGACAAGATCGAAAAGGTAGCGCCTGGGGTGATTGCCCGTAAGTCCGTCTCCCAGCCAGTACAAACTGGTATCAAAGCCATCGACTCCATGGTGCCTGTTGGCCGTGGACAGCGTGAGTTGATCATTGGTGATCGCCAAACCGGCAAGACAGCTGTTGCGGTTGACGCCATCATCAACCAGAAGGGTCAGAATATGACCTGTATCTACGTCGCGATCGGGCAGAAGGCTTCGACCATCGCCAACGTAGTGCGCAAGCTGGAAGAGCATGGTGCCATGGAATACACCATCGTCGTGGCTGCTTCTGCTTCCGATCCTGCCGCCCTGCAATTCCTGGCACCTTATGCCGGTTGTACCATGGGTGAATATTTCCGTGACCGTGGTCAAGATGCACTGATCGTTTACGATGACTTGACCAAGCAAGCTTGGGCATATCGTCAAATCTCCCTGCTGCTGCGCCGTCCACCAGGCCGCGAAGCTTATCCGGGTGACGTGTTCTACATCCACTCCCGCCTGCTTGAGCGTGCTGCCCGCGTGAACGAGGAATATGTCGAAAAGTTCACGAATGGTGAAGTGAAAGGAAAAACCGGTTCCTTGACCGCGTTGCCTATTATCGAAACTGCTGCCGGCGACGTTTCAGCATTCGTGCCGACCAACGTGATCTCGATTACCGATGGTCAGATCTTCCTGGAAACCGACTTGTTCAACGCCGGTATCCGTCCTGCGATCAATGCCGGTATTTCGGTATCCCGCGTCGGTGGTGCTGCTCAGACCAAGGTGATCAAGAAGCTGGGCGGCGGTGTGCGTCTGGCATTGGCCCAGTATCGTGAACTGGCTGCGTTTGCGCAGTTTGCATCTGACCTGGACGAAGTGACCCGCAAGCAGTTGGATCGCGGCCGTTTGGTGACCGAACTGATGAAACAAGCGCAATATGCGCCATTGTCAACTTCCGAGATGGCAGTGACCTTGCTTGCTGCCAATAAGGGTTTCTTTGACGATGTGCCAGTTGCGCGCGCATTGGCGTTCGAATCTGCCCTGCACTCCTTCCTCAAGTCCAAGTACAAGAGCATCCTGGACAAGATCGACAGCACCAACGACCTTGGCGGTGACGACGAGAAGGCCCTGGAAGCGGCAATTCAAGACTTCAAGGCAACCAACGCTTACTAAGCTTAAAGCACAGACAGGCAGACTAGACAATGGCTGGTAGCAAAGAGATACGTAGCAAGATCAAAAGCGTGGAAAACACGCGCAAGATCACCAAGGCGATGGAAATGGTGGCGGCGTCCAAGATGCGCAAGGCGCAAGAGCGTATGCGTATGGCCCGCCCCTACGCAGAAAAGATTCGTAATGTGACAGCCCACCTGTCCCATGCCAACTCCGAATACAAGCATCCTTTTGTCGTGAAACGGGAAAAGGTCGGCAACGTAGGCTTGATCGTCGTGAGTTCAGACAAGGGTTTGTGTGGCGGCCTCAATACGAATGTGCTGCGTTTGTCCATCAACCAGATGAAAGCATGGGAAGGCGAAGGGAAGAAAACCATCGTCAGTGCCATCGGCAACAAGGGGTTCACTTACCTGAACCGCATCAATGCCGATGTGAAGTCCCACGTTACAGGCCTGGGGGATACGCCACACTTGGAAAAACTCATCGGTACGATCAAGGTGATGCTGGATGCCTATATCGCCGGTGAAATCGACCAGCTGCATATCTGTTACACCCGCTTCCTCAACACAATGAAGCAGGAAGCCGTGATAGAGCAGGTGTTGCCATTGTCTGATGACAAGCTTGAAACCTCAGCCACGACTGCCAAAGGCCATTGGGATTATATCTATGAGCCTGATGCAAACGTCGTCATTGATGAATTGATGACTCGGTATATCGAGACCATCATTTATCACGCAGTGACTGAGAACATGGCGTCTGAACAAAGTGCCCGCATGGTGGCAATGAAAGCCGCTTCGGACAATGCGAAGAACGTGATTGGTGAATTGAAGCTGGTGTACAACAAGGCACGCCAGGCCGCGATTACCAAGGAAATTTCTGAAATTGTTGGTGGCGCGGCGGCCGTATAGGTCTGCGCCTGATGATTGGATGAGGCTAATGCCTAGCATTGGTCGAGACCAGCTAACTAAAGGCGCGGCAGCCGTTGAGGCGCGATCCCGCAGAATTTAAGTATAGATTGAGGATACCAAGATGAGTCAAGGTAAGGTTGTTCAATGTATTGGTGCCGTGGTTGACGTAGAGTTCCCACGTGACCAGATGCCCAAAGTATATGACGCACTGATTCTGGATGAAGATTCACCCACAGTGGAAGCGGGCCTGACCCTGGAAGTGCAACAGCAATTAGGCGATGGCGTGGTACGTACCATTGCCATGGGCTCCAGCGATGGCTTGTCCCGCGGCATGAAGGTAAAGAACACCGGCAGTCAGATTCAAGTTCCCGTAGGTCATGGCACACTGGGCCGTATCATGGACGTACTGGGTCGCCCTATTGATGAGGCTGGCCCTATCGAGGCTGACGAAAAGCGTTCCATCCATCAGAAGGCACCGACCTTCGAAGAGCTCTCTCCTTCCGTTGACCTGTTGGAAACCGGCATCAAGGTGATTGACCTGGTCTGTCCGTTTGCAAAGGGTGGTAAGGTTGGCCTGTTCGGTGGCGCGGGTGTGGGCAAGACCGTGAACATGATGGAACTGATCAATAACATCGCCAAGCAGCACAGCGGTTTGTCCGTATTCGCCGGTGTAGGTGAGCGTACTCGTGAAGGTAACGACTTCTACCATGAAATGAAGGACTCCAACGTTCTGGACAAGGTAGGCATGGTGTTCGGTCAAATGAACGAACCTCCAGGCAACCGCCTGCGGGTAGCGTTGACCGGCCTGACCATGGCTGAACGGTTCCGCGACGAAGGCCGTGACATCCTGTTCTTCGTTGACAACATCTATCGTTATACCCTGGCAGGTACCGAAGTATCCGCATTGCTGGGCCGTATGCCTTCGGCCGTGGGTTATCAGCCTACCCTGGCGGAAGAAATGGGCCGCCTGCAGGAACGTATTACTTCCACCAAGGTGGGTTCCATCACTTCCATTCAGGCCGTTTACGTGCCTGCGGATGACTTGACCGACCCATCCCCAGCCACCACGTTCTTGCACTTGGACTCTACCGTCGTGCTGTCGCGTGACATCGCAGCATTGGGTATCTACCCTGCTGTTGACCCATTGGATTCCACTTCCCGTCAGCTGGATCCGCAAATCGTCGGCGAAGAGCATTACAGTGTGGCGCGCGCAGTACAATCCACATTGCAGCGCTATAAGGAATTGCGTGACATTATCGCGATTCTGGGCATGGACGAACTGTCTCCAGAAGACAAGCTCGCTGTGGCCCGTGCGCGTAAGATCCAGCGCTTCCTGTCCCAGCCTTTCCACGTGGCTGAAGTCTTTACTGGTGCGCCCGGCAAGTATGTGCCACTGAAGGACACCATCAAGGGCTTCAAGGCCATCGTCAACGGTGAATACGATCACCTGCCGGAACAAGCGTTCTACATGGTAGGCTCGATCGAAGAAGCGGTTGAGAAGGCCAAGACCCTCAACTAATTCCGCAAAGCGAAGGATAGGACGATATGGCATCGACAATACACCTGGATGTGGTGAGCGCGGAAGAGTCCATTTTCTCTGGCGAGGCGGAATTTGTTGCAGCGCCCGCGAAATTGGGTGAGGTAGGGATATATCCCAACCACGCTCCTTTGATCACCACCATCAAGCCAGGCGTGCTGCGCGTTAAGGTTGCCAACGGTGGTGAGGAGCAGGCAATCTACATTTCCGGCGGGCTGCTGGAAGTGCAGCCTGGCGTAATTACCGTGTTGGCGGATACCGCGATTCGTGGCCACGACTTGGATGAGGTCAAGGCGATTGAAGCCAAGCGTGCTGCCGAGGAGGCGTTGAGAAACAATGCTTCAGGGGTGGATTATGCACGTGCGCAGGCTGAGCTGTCAGAGGCGCTGGCCCAATTGCAGACCATCGAGCAATTGCGCAAGACGACGCATTAACCCTACGGTATTGCCTCCAGCCTTTAAGCAATTGGGCTCGGGCGCTTTCACTACCTGTGACGGCCCATTTGCTCTGTGCCTGAATACAAAGCCGTGCAGGAAGGCAGCCAATTGGCTGCCTTTTTTCATTTATACTTATTGTACTGCTTGAACCGGATTTCACACTTGTCACTCCCGACTTATTCCAAACTCAATATCGTCATCCTTGCCGCCGGAAAAGGCACGCGCATGAATTCCAGCAAACCCAAGGTGCTGCATGCTTTGGCTGGCAAGCCCGTGTTGCAGCATGTGCTGGATACTGCCAGGAGGCTCAACCCCAGCAGCATCATTGTCGTTTATGGTTTTGGCGGTGAGATAGTGCCGCAGGCATTGCCGGCCGATGACATCATCTGGGTGAAACAGGCAGAGCAGCTCGGCACGGGACATGCCATGCAGCAAGCCCTGCCCTATCTTGAGCCCGATGCTAGGACGCTGATCCTGTTGGGGGACGTTCCCCTGCTCACACAGGAAAGCTGCACGCAGCTGCTGACGCAGCAAGCTGCACTGTGCTTGCTTACCGTCAGCAAGGACAACCCTTCAGGGTATGGGCGTATCGTGCGCCAAGGCGACGCGGTGAAGGCGATTGTCGAGCATAAGGACGCGGCGGAGGCACAGCTTGCTATCCGTGAAGTGAATACCGGCATCATGGCAGCGGAAAACACATGGTTGGCTACATGGCTGCCGCGTCTCGATAACCGAAATGCCCAGCAGGAATACTACCTGACGGACATTGTCGCGATGGCAGTGGCGGATGGGCAGGCTGTGGCCGCCGTGCAAAGTAATGATGAATGGCAAGTTGCGGGAATCAATTCCAAGCAAGACTTGGCCGCACTGGAGCGCGTGTACCAGGGGCGCTATGCGGCAAGGTTGTTGGCCAAGGGGGTGACATTGGCAGACCCTAGCCGTATCGACGTCCGTGGCGAGCTGACAACGGGGCGTGATGTCGAGATTGATGTGGGATGTGTGTTCGAAGGTCAGGTTACGCTGGCAGACAATGTGCGTATCGGGCCTTATTGCGTCATCCGCGATGCCACGATTGGCGCCGGCACGACATTGGCAGCATATACCCACATTGATGGCGCCACCTTGGCAGAAGATTGCCGCATCGGGCCTTATGCGCGGTTGCGTCCAGGCACCGTCCTCTCAGACCATGCGCATATCGGCAATTTCGTGGAGCTGAAGAACGCGCAGGTCGATAGCGGGAGCAAGATCAACCACCTGAGCTACGTTGGCGATGCCACGGTAGGCAAGCAGGTGAATATAGGCGCTGGCACCATTACCTGCAATTACGACGGCGTGAACAAGTTCCGCACGGTGATTGAAGATAACGCATTCATCGGATCCGATAGCCAACTGGTTGCGCCCGTGACTATCAAGGCTGGCGCTACCATTGCGGCAGGATCGACCATTACGGAGGATGCACCAGCCGACAAGCTGACCATGTCGCGCGTGCGTCAATTCACGATAGAAAACTGGAAACGCCCTGAGAAAGTGAAGAAATAAGATGTGTGGCATCATAGGCGCCGTTGGTGCGCGTAACATGGTCCCCGTCCTGGTGGAAGGCCTCAGCCGCCTGGAATACCGTGGTTATGACTCCGCAGGAATCGCGGTGCTCAGCGAAGACAACCGTATCCGCCGCGTGCGTGCGGTCGGCCGCGTGGCGGAAATGCAGGGCAAGGCTCAGTCGGAGAACCTGACCGGGACGCTAGGCATTGGCCACACACGCTGGGCAACACATGGCGGTGTGACCGAATCCAATGCCCACCCGCATATTTCGCGCGGGGAAATTGCCGTGGTGCACAATGGCATCATTGAGAATCACGACGAGCAGCGCCAACGCCTGCAAGCGATGGGCTATGAATTCGAGTCGCAAACCGATACCGAAGTGATTGCACACTTGATTCATCACTATCTTGCCCAGGACTTATCGTTGCTGGATGCAGTCAAGCATGCCGTCAAGGAGCTGACCGGGGCATTTGCGATCAGCGTATTGTCGATTCATTATCCAGGCAGGATGATCTGCGCGCGGCAGGGCTGCCCCTTGCTGATCGGGCTCGGGGAGGGCGAGAACTTCATTGCCTCAGACGTTTCAGCCGTGTTGTCTGCCACCCGCAACGTGATTTACCTCGAAGATGGAGATGTTGCGGATATTACTAAAGACCAGGTGAGGATATTCGATGCGGCAGATCAACTCGTGGAGCGCACCGTCCACCGCAGCGATCTTTCGCTGGCCTCTCTGGAGCTGGGCCCCTACGCCCACTTCATGCAAAAAGAAATTCACGAACAGCCGCGAGCATTGACCGATACGCTGGAAGCCATCATCGATGACAATGCATTCAGTCCGGCCCTGTTTGGTGCTGAAGCGGCAACAGTGTTCAACGAGGTGGACAGTATCCTGATCCTGGCGGCAGGCACGAGTTATTATGCCGGCCTGACGGCAAAGTACTGGCTGGAAGGCATTGCGCAATTGCCGACCTCCGTAGAGATTGCCAGCGAGTATCGTTACCGCAAATCGGTGCCCAACCCCAGGCAGCTGATCATCACCATTTCCCAGTCGGGGGAAACGCTGGACACCATGGAGGCGCTCAAGCATGCCAAGTCGTTGGGGCAACATCTTACCCTGGCGATTTGCAATGTCCAGGAAAGTGCCATTCCAAGGGCATCGCGCCTCGTCCTGTACACCCGCGCTGGCGCGGAGATTGGCGTGGCGTCCACCAAGGCATTCACTACCCAGCTGGTGGCCCTGTTCACACTGGCTGCGACCTTTGCCAAGCAGCGCGGCTTATTGAGCCAGCAAGAGGAGCAGGCCTACATTGATGAGTTGCGCCATTTGCCTGGTAGCGTGCAGTATGCGCTCAATCTGGAGCCGCAGATCCGCGAATGGGCCAAGGCATTCAGCAACAAGTACCATGCCCTCTTCCTCGGGCGCGGCATGCACTACCCCATCGCGCTGGAAGGGGCGCTCAAGCTCAAGGAAATTTCCTATATTCATGCCGAAGCGTATCCCGCCGGCGAACTCAAGCATGGCCCGCTTGCCCTGGTGGACAAGAATATGCCCGTGGTGGTGATTGCCCCCAACGATGCCTTGCTGGAAAAAGTGAAATCCAATATGCAGGAAGTGAGTGCGCGCGGCGGGGAACTATTTGTCTTTGCTGATGCTGACAGCAATTTTACTGCCAGTGAAGGTGTGCACGTGATCCGTACGCCGCGTCATGTAGGCGTACTCTCCCCAATCCTGCATACAATACCTGTACAGCTGTTGGCCTATCACGCAGCGCTGTTAAAAGGTACAGATGTGGATAAACCTCGTAACTTGGCGAAATCCGTGACGGTAGAGTAATGATCCAATTGCAGAAGCATTATTTATTTTATCGGATAAGCTTCTTAACAGTGTGAGTACACTATTTGAAATTGCTAAACATTGATCGCATCAATAAAACCGGTCAGTAGCATAAATCACTAGAAGGGCTAGAAGAACTAGAAGAACTGCGAGGACTAATATCATTGCCAACTTTTTCATGAAGCTTAGTTTATTAAATACCACGCCTTCTGCTTCCCTTACCCTTCTCTCTTCATCAAAATGCCATTTAATAGAAAAATACGCTCCAATACCTAATACAATAAGCTTAAAAGCTCCAGCAAAGTATGGAAAGGAGTTGGCCCAACTACCATTCATTATCTATCTCCATC
Source organism: Methylobacillus flagellatus KT (assembly GCF_000013705.1). Taxonomy (NCBI): domain Bacteria; kingdom Pseudomonadati; phylum Pseudomonadota; class Betaproteobacteria; order Nitrosomonadales; family Methylophilaceae; genus Methylobacillus; species Methylobacillus flagellatus. The sequence goes on along the minus strand of NC_007947.1, from coordinate 2,950,995 downwards.
AAATTCAATATCGATTTTGCGGCAGCATAATCTAAAGGTTCATGTTTAGTGCGTACCCAAAGTCAGGCGTTCTAGCTAGCGCAAGTCTACTGCCCGCGCTAGCTGTCCACAACTCTCTTTGCAATTCCTGTAGTGATGGTGGTTCGCTAAATTAGCAAAAGCATTGGCACATTTATGTCCACAACTGAGTTACAACCATTATGATACTTTCCCTACATGTAGAGACATAACATGAGTGATCAAAATCACATCCTGGTGGTAGATGATGACCACGAAATACGTGAGCTTCTCACCGACTATCTTCGCGACGCGGGTTTCCATGTTTCAGAAGCCGCCAATGGGCGCGAAATGTGGCGGGTGGTGAACAAGGAACCGGTGAACCTGATCGTCTTGGACTTGATGCTGCCGGGAGAGGACGGGCTGAGCCTCTGCAGGGAGGTGCGCGCACAAGGCGATCTCCCCATCATCATGCTGACTGCGAAAGGTACTCTGGTGGATCGCATCATTGGCCTGGAAGTCGGAGCGGACGATTATCTACCGAAGCCGTTTGATCCACGCGAGCTGTTGGCGAGAATCAAGGTGATCTTGCGCAGAACCCGTAACGACAGGAATAAGGCTGCTGTTGCTGATGAGTTTTCCTACATCAGTTTTGAAGGCTGGCGTCTTGATACCCATGCAAGACAGATGTTCTCCCCGGAAGGTGTGGTGGTCTCGTTGGGCAGCTCTGATTACATGGTATTGCGTGCCTTGCTGGAGCATCCCAACCGACCGTTGAGCCGGGACTTCCTGGTTGAGCATGTCTACGGCAAGGAAAGTCATGCGATGGATCGCTCCATTGATGTCTGCATCAGCCGCCTGCGTCACCATATCGAAGCAGACACACGTAACCCAACCATTATCCGGACCGTGCGCAATGCGGGTTATATGCTGGCAAGCCAGGTCAAGCACGAAAAATGAAATGGCTGTGGCCAGCCTCGCTTTTTGGTCGCCTGGTCATTGTGCTCGTGGCCGGCACCATGACGGCCCAGGTGTTGACAGGATTCATCTGGTACGACATGAACTACGGCAAGGCGCTGGAAATTCCCACTCGCGTACTTGCCGCCAAACTTTCCGACAGTATCAGCCTGATAGAAATCAGCAAAATTGACGATGAACGCCTGCTGCTCAACAAACTGAGCAACTCCATGTACCGGTTATCGACCGTGAATGCTCCACCGCGCCTCAAAACCCTGAATACGCGCGACCGTGCAGTGGAGCTTTTGTTCAAGCACGTGTTCGAGCAGGAATTCGGCCGTTCGCTGCCTATTCGTATCTGGGACATCGACTTGCATGATGACCATGGCAAGGAGGCGGGATGGCTGGATCTGTTCGAATCTCACTACCCTTCTGCGCACTTTGTCCTCTATGTGCAGCTTGACAGTGGAAAATGGCTCCAGCTGGATGCCTATGAAGGCCAGGCAGGCATGAGCGTGGCGCCTATCATGGACTTGTTCGATTACCTGTTCCGTATTTATTTCATCCGCATCATCGTGATCGTGGGCATCGCATTGTTTGCCGTGCGGCAGATCATGCGGCCGTTGAATCGGCTGGCCGCTGCTGCAGAGCGCCTGGGACGCAATATCTATAGTCCGCCACTGGATGTGGACGGTCCAACGGAGGTGCGCCGCTCCGCCAAGGCGTTCAATCTGATGCAGCAGCGGTTGATCGATACGGTGACAGAAAAAACCCGCTTCCTGGCTGCAATCTCGCATGACCTGCGCTCACCCATCACTCGCATGCGCCTGCGTGCGGAGCAAATCGACAAGCCTGCGTTGCGAGAAAAGTTCCGCCGGGACCTGGAAGATATGGAGAGCTTGATTTCTTCTACGGTAGACTACATGCGCGGGGTGGAGGTGCATGAAAACCGCCATCCCATCAATATCAATGCCATGTTGCAAAGCTTGCAGATAGATGCCATCGAAGTCATGGACTCACCCGAGCGGCTGCGGATTGCCATACGCGATCAGGGCCCGGGCATTCCCGAGCATTTACTCAATCAGGTGTTTGAGCCGTTCTACCGGGTGGAAACTTCCCGCAATGCGGCAACAGGCGGTTCTGGCCTGGGGTTGAGCATTGCCAAAACCATTGTGGAAGCGCATGATGGAAAAATCCATCTGCGCAATATGGATTCTGGGGGGCTTGAAGTAGTGGTTGACCTGCCAAGACAGTTTTTCGAACCCGCTGCAGAATGAAGTGGGAAATCATGGGGGCTGTTACATGACTCCCATGATCATTCGGCCCATTCGGGATGACAATCAATAGCTTGTGGTGAAAAGAATGAGCAGCACAAATATCTCTGATCGGGGCTTGAGCATTGCCACGCAGATCGACATGCTGAGTTTTGCGATCAACCGGATTCGGGAGATTGTGCTTGTCTGTGATGCCGATGCCAGGATTTGCCTGGCGAACCTGGCCGCCTGTGAGGTATTGGGCTACAGCGAGAAGCTGCTGCTGCAGATGTCTGCGACCGATATTATCACCCACCTTGATTCCGTCGGCTGGAAAAACGATTGGCGGCGCCTCCAGCAACAACATGTTATGGTTCAGGAAACCAGCCTGCGCAATCAAGCAGGCGATACGGTTCCGGTAGAAATCCAGTCCAATTATTTTGTTGATGCCGACCAGGCTTACTGCGTATTGCTGGGTCGTGACCTTACTGCCCGTTTCGATATGCTGGATAAACTGCAGGAGCAGGAACTGCAATATCGCCAGCTGGTCATGAACTCTCCTGATATCTTCATCCGTTATGATCAGGATTGCCGCCGGATTTTTCTCAGTGACGGCTACGAAGCGGTTTTCGGGGTGCCCGCTGCTGAGGCGTTAGGGAGGAAGCCGACGGAAGTCTGGGGCCGCCCCATGATGCGTCCCGAGGATTTTGAAGCCCGCTTGCGCGAAGTCATGCGGTCGGGAGAGGAACAGGAGATCGAGCTGGAGTGGGTAGGAGACGAGCACTACGTCTGCCAATCGCTGCATGCTGTGCCTGAGCGCAATGTGAAGGGGGAAATCAAGGGCGTCCTGACAATCACCCGGGATATTTCGCATATTCGCCGCGTTGAGCGTGAGCTGAGGAAGCGGGAAAGATACCAAAGCGCCCTGATCGAGAATTTCCCCTTCGTGGTCTGGCTCAAGGACCTGAATAGCAAGTTGCTGGCTGCCAACAGCGCTTATGCCGAGTTTGCCGGCGTGGCTTCTAAGGACGAGCTGGAAGGAAAAACGGATTTTGACCTGTTTCCCCTGCAGGATGCCCGCACCCATGTGGAAGGGGATAAACGCGTGCTGCAAAGCGGCCAGCCTTCTCATTCAGTCTTGCAGGTGACCAAGAGGAACGGCGAAAAAGCCTGGATAGAAGCATACAAGTCTCCAATGGTGGTAGACGGCAAGGTCATGGGAACGGTCGGGTTCTTCCGTGACATCACCGATATCAAGCAGAACGAAGAAAAACTGATCCAGCGCGAACGCGAGTTGCAGTCGCTGATCGACAATACGCCTGATACCATCATTCGCTACGATCTCAATGCGCGCAGGCTGTATGTCAATACACCCAAATTGAAGCGCATCGGTATCGAGAGCGGTAGGCTGATCGGCACGACGCCCTCTGAGTATCCCGGGGGTGAAGCCTATATGAAATATGAGGAAAAGATCAGGGGCGTCATCAATAGCGCCACCCCGGACTTCCTCGAGCTACACGGCAAGGCTGACAATGGCAACACCTGGTTCATCCACGTGCGCATCGTGCCAGAATTCGGGGAACAGGGGCAGGTGATTGGTGTGTTGGCGGTTGAACGCGACATTACCGAGCTGATGGAATATCGCGAGCGTATCCACTACCTGGCCTACTACGATGCGTTGACCGGTCTGCCGAACCGTACCTTGTTCGCCGATCGCGTGAACCAGGTATTGGCGGATGCCAGCTGGCATGAGCAGCGCTTCGGCCTGATGATGCTGGACCTGGACCGCTTCAAGGAGGTCAATGACACGCTCGGACATCAGGCTGGCGACGACTTGCTGGTGGCGGTGGCCCAGCGGCTCAACGCTTCAGTGCGCAGCTATGACACCATTGCCCGCCTAAGCGGGGACGAGTTTGCGATCTTGTTACCGGAGCTGCGCAACCCGGACGACCTGGCCACGATTGCCAGGAAAATCAATGACGAGATCGCCAAGCCGTTTCTGATCCACGACAAGGAATTGTTCATCTCCACCAGTATCGGCATTGCGATCTACCCGGATGACGGCGATGACCGTGCAACGCTTTTCAAGAGTGCCGATGTGGCGATGTATCACGCCAAGAACTATGGTCGCAACAATTACCAGTTCTATTCCCGTGAACTGGGCTCCAAGGCTTCGGAATACATCATGCTGGGCGCTTCCATCCGGCAGGCGCTCAAGAATGCCGAGTTCGAATTGTTTTATCAGCCCCAGGTCGACCTGATGAGCGGAGAAATCGTGGGCGCCGAGGCACTGCTGCGCTGGCGCAATCCGCAACTGGGCGTAGTAATGCCCGATCGCTTCATCAAGGTAGCGGAGGAAAGCGGCCTGATCGTTGAAATCGGGGAATGGGTGTTGCGCGAGGCATGCAGTGCCGTGGTCTGCCTGAACCGCTACCGTCCCGACGACCATCCGCTCAGCATGGCGGTCAATCTATCGTCGCGCCAGTTCCTCTATAACGACCTGCTGGCTTCGGTGAAAGACATCCTCGCAGAAACCGGATGCAAGCCGGAATGGTTGAAACTGGAAATTACGGAAAGCCTGCTGCTGGAAGATAGCCAGGAAATCATCAGTACGCTCAGCACGTTCAAGGAAATGGGCATTACCATTTCCATCGACGATTTCTGCACTGGCTATTCCGCCATGAGTTACCTGGGCCAGTTCCCCATCAGCCAAGTCAAGATAGACCGTTCTTTTGTGCGCGATATTGCCGCCAAGCAGGACAAGCTGGAGTTGATTACCGCCATCATCCGCATTGCGCATGCATTGCGGCTGGAGCTCGTGGCTGAGGGGGTCGAGAGCAAGCAGCAAGCCAACTTGCTCAAGATCCAAGGTTGCACGATTGCGCAAGGGTATTTCTTCGGCAAGCCGATGCGCTTGCGCCACTTGAAGTTGATCTTGGCTGAGGAACACGACCTGATGCAGTAAACGTCCTGTTCCCGGAACCGAGAACGGGAAGGGTTGCATCGATGCAATACCATGCCATGATGAGCTTTATTATCATCGATTGCGGTTTTGCAGCAAGGATTCCTCTCTTACATCCTTTCAAGGCACAATGCGCTTGCCTGCGCGTCCTCGCTGGTGGGGCGCCGACCAGCTGCGTGAACCCCGCCTTTCCTTACCGTAGTTTGGCCTGATTGCCAATATCTACCGCCGCCGCAAGCTTGGCGGAGTGTCCTCTGCATTTGTCCAAAGCCGTAGCGTCCTGTCCCTAGGAAACCCCCATCACGCTGGAAACCTTGGTCGAAATTAATGGTCTTCTTGTTGGTTTGCCATACGAGGGACGCAAGGCGTCTTTGTGATCCCAGCTGGGTGTATCGACAGTCTAAGACGATGATTGTCCAGGCAGTGGGTGCAATATTGTGCCGGAGGAGCATAAGTCCATGGGGACTGATTCAGAAAAAGCGATTCCCCCGAAAGTCAGCCGTGCAGCGGCAGAATGGCTGGTGGAGCTGCACTCCGGCCAAGTGGGCAAGGAAGTGCGCGAGCAGTGGCAGGCCTGGCGCGCAGCCCATCCGGACCATGAGCGTGCATGGCAGCATATCGAAATGCTGGGCGAGCGATTAGGCGGCCTGTCTTCCTCGCTTGCCCACGCCACGATGGCGCCCCGCGGCTCGCTCAGGCGCAGGCGTGCCATCAAGACACTTGCCATGTTGCTTTTTGCAGGCGGCAGCGCCTGGGTCGTGCAGGAGAAAACGCCATGGTGGCAGCTCAGCGCTGACTACAGCACCGGTATTGGTGAGCAGAGGCGCATAGAGCTGGAGGATGGTACCGTCGTGGATCTCAACTCCTCCAGCGCCATCAATGTGGCCTATACCCAGCAGCAACGCATCCTCATGCTATTGCGTGGCGAGATGCATGTGGCGACTGCATCCGAATCGGCCACGGCTCGCCCGTTCCTGATCGCGAGCGATCAAGGCAGCGTGCGTGCTTTTGGCACCCGCTTCGTTGTGCGCCAATTGACCAATGAAAAAGATAGCCCGATCAAGGTCGGAGTACTGGAAGGCGCAGTAGAGGTTGCCCCGAGCGAAATGCCAGCAAGGGTGAGGTTGCAGGCTGGGGAGCAACTATCCTTCACACGGCACATGGTGACACCGATTGAGCCCGTGATTCCGCATGATACGGCATGGCTTCAGCGCATGCTGGTGGCAGATGATATGCCGCTGGGCGAATTTCTGGCCGAGCTCAGCCGCTACCGCAAGGGAAGCCTCGGTTGCGATCACAGCATCAAGCACCTGAAAGTGAGTGGTACATATCCGCTGGATGATACCGACAAGGTGATTGAGATGTTGCAGCAGAGCTTGAATCTGCAGGTCCGCATGCTGACCCGCTACTGGGTGCGCCTGATGCCCCCGGCGGCATAACTTCCGCCACTTCCAAGCCCGATGCACACTATTGGTGCTCCGTGTCCTTTGCACCCGGGGCGTTGTCCACTCAAGAGTCGTGGTTTCTTTACTCCGCAATATCGGGCGATTGTGTGGCTCATCAATACAATATGCTTCTTGGATTGATGTTTCACCCCATGAATTTCCATTTCCTCGTGATGTGCTTCAAGAACCGCAGATTCACCGGCCTTGATCCAGTGATTGTGGTTGCCATCGTCATTTCGCACAAAAGTTGTGCCTCAAACGTGCATGCGCACATATTTGGTGCTTTTGATAATATTCTCAATAACTCTGCGGAGAGTTCAGGCCATCATTCCCGTCATGTAATCCCTTGTTTTTAAATTGGATACATGAGAGGGGGAAAGGTAGAAACGGAGCCAGGGCCGCTAGCAAGTTTTGGTATGGTAATTGCTTATAAATAAGCCCGGCGAAAGTTGGGGTGCTTGGAATGACAAGCGAGCAAGACAATATACCATGCTGTGGTGCAGGTATAGCAATGCTGCATCAGACATTAATGAATTTGCTGGAGAGGTAGATGAGCGCACTCAAGGATCCACAGAGCGAGAACACGTTTGGCTTGTATGACAGTTCCCTGGATAAGGATAACTGTGGCGTTGGTTTCATTACCCGCAAGGACGGGGTACAGACGCACGACGTACTGGTCAAAGGGCATGAGGCTTTGTGCACGATTCCGCACCGTGGCGGCATGTCCGCCGAAGGAGTGGGCGACGGCGCTGGTGTCTCCATCGATCTTTCATTGCCGTTTTTTCGTAGGCTGACCGGCCAAGCACTTGAAGCGGGCCGTTTTGGTGTCGGCAATTTCTTCCTGCCCAGCGATGCATCAGCTTATCCCCGTGCCGAGCAGATTATCCGTCGTGCCTTGTCCGAGAAGGGTTTCGATATATTGCTGGTACGCGATGTGCCAGTAGACAATAGCGCCATCCGCCCTGCTGCCGTTCGCTATCAGCTGCCCATCCAGCAATGGGTGTTTGCGGCTCCTGACGATATTGATGTGCAAGAGTTTGATCGCCGTATCTACAAGGCGTTGCTGGTCATCGAAGAGCAGGCTTATACCGATGCTGGCCTGAGTGGGCTGTATCCGCTGTCGATGTCTGCACATACCCAAGTGCTCAAGGGTCGCCTGAATTCCAACGAGGTGATTCCATACTTCCATGACCTCGTGGAAGAAGATCATGCCGTACACACCATGTATTTCCATACACGGTTTTCTACCAATACCGACCCCCATCCGAGCATGGCGCAGCCGTTCCGCATGATGGCCCACAACGGTGAGCTGAATACTGATCGCAAGAACCGCATCGCCGAAGCCGCGCTTGCTCGCGCGCGCAATGGCAAGATTTTCCGTCCCAAGGGCCAGTCCGATAGCTCACGCCTGGATCAGACACTGAACAGCCGCCTGATGGACGATGGCCTGGACCTGGTCACGGCCGTGGTTTCCATGATGCCGCCGGCGTGGGAGAACGATCCCACCCTGCCTGACAACGTCAAGGCCATGCTGGAGTATTTCTCTCTTTATGAAGAGAAGAATGACGGCCCTGCCGCCCTGATCTTTGGCAATGGCACCGTGATAGGTGCGCGCCTGGACCGTCTTGGCCTGCGTCCCCTGCGCAGTGTCGAGACGCAGGAATACCTTTGCGTGATGTCCGAAGCCGGCCAGATCAACTTCCCGCCGGAAAGCGTACTGCGCCGTGGCCGTATCGAGGCCGGCGGCATGCTGTATTACGATCACAGCGAGAAACGTTCACGCGGTACGCTGGAAACCCTGGAAATGCTGGCTGCCAAGCGCGATTATCCCGCCCTGCTCAAGCAGGCACGGGCGACGCTGAAACAATTGCCTGAGGTACCGGCCGAAGTGGCGGGTTCTCCACAGCGTTACCATGGCGACCTGTCGCTCTACCAGCGCTTCGTTTCCTATTACTACAACCAGGAAAGCTTCAAGTTCATGATGGACCCGATGCTGGCAACCGGGGCAGAAAAGATCTCTGCCATGGGTTACGGCAATGCCATCAACGCCCTCACGGATCATGAAGGGGGTGTGGCGCATTATTTCTCGCAGCGTTTCGCACAGGTCACCAATCCTCCTCTCGACTCCATCCGTGAGGCCGACGGCATGACCCTGCGTGTCGCGTTGGGCGCCAAGCCCAACATGAACAAGGGCAAGGGTCGGCAGATCGTGATCGACTCGCCTATCCTCAGCCATCTCGACATGCTCAAATTGCGCGAGCAGACGGAGACGCCGTACCGATGCTTCGAGGCGTTGTACACGCCGATAGTCGGTAATGCTGCAGCCAACGAAAAGGCGTTGGAACAAGCCATCGATGCGCTTGCAGACGCTATCGTCGAATTTGCACGTGAAGAGGGCGGCATTGCCGTGATCTCCGATCGGCACGTATCGTCTACCCAGGCTGCCATGCCGTTGTTGCTGGTGGTCTCTGCCACCAACCAGCGCCTGATCGATGAAGGCTTGCGCCTGGATGTATCTATCGTGGCTGAAAGCGGTCAGATCGTATCCTCCCACCATGTAGCCGCTGCCTTGGGGTTTGGGGCCTCTGCCATCTATCCGCTGGGCGTCCAGCTGCGCGCCGAGGAAAAGTACGGCGCGGAAGCCGACAAGGCGTTCAAGAAATACGCCAAGGCGGCTGAAAAGTCCCTGATGAAGACCATGGGCAAGGTCGGGCTTTGTACTGTCGAAAGTTATATTGGTGGTGAATTTTTCGAGCCGAACTTCCTCAATACCAATGACCCGGTGTTGCGGAAATACTTCCCTAACCTGAAAACGCCGGTTGGCGGAGCCGATTTTGCCGCCATCGCGAAGATGGTCGTCGACTGGCACCAGGAAGCGCAGAAAGTGACTGACGAAAACAGCGTGCCGCTGCTGGGCTTGTTCAAGGAGCGCTCCGAAGGCGCGGGCCATTCCTTTGGCACTATCGCCGTGCGCGGGTTTGTCGAGATGACGGAAGAAAAAATTCATTTCGACAAGCAAGGCAAGCGTGCTGAAGACGATTTCCTGCGCCTGATGACCTTGTCCAAACTCGAAGACGCGTTTTCCTTCAAGAAAGGCGAGGCATTCAGCGGTAGTTTCGACCGCCTGAGCGCCGAAGAGATCGATAACTTCGATATCACATCAAGCTATCGCAGTTTTTCGCACATGATGGCGGAGGAGCGCGCCAAGCGCCCGTCTGCCTTGCGCGACGTGCTGGATTTTCCGGCAGACCTGACTGGCCTGAAGACTGCCGATGAGTTCCGTGCGGTATTGGCCCGCTATGCCCTCGTGGGCAACAATAGTATTGCCGTGCGTGGACTGGAAGTTCAGGAGCTGGGCAACGCACGTTTCAACCTGCGCCTCACTGGCCCCCTGGCGGAGGATATTTCCCGCTTATCCAGCCTGGGGCAAGCCCTGGTGGCGCATTTTGGCAAGGATATCAGCGGGCACTGGCTGGAAAGCGGCGTGCTGACTGTCGAGGCTGCTGGCAAGGCTGCAGATTACTTCAGCCTGCTCTGCCCCGCCCCTGCGAGCGTGCCGTTGGCCGAGGTGCAGCCTGCCAGCGAAATTACCCGCAGCTTTGCTTCGGGCGCGATGAGCCATGGCGCATTGGTAGCGCCCGCGCACGAGGCGGTAGCGCACGGCACCAACATGGTGGGCGGCATGTCCAACTCCGGCGAAGGCGGCGAACATATTTCCCGGTATGGGACGATTCGTGCGTCACGGATTAAACAGCTTGCCTCTGGCCGTTTCGGCGTCTGGGCAGGCTATCTGGCAGACCCGATGCTGGAAGAGCTCGAAATCAAGATTGGCCAGGGCGCGAAGCCGGGCGAAGGCGGCCAACTGCCGGCGCCCAAAGTGACGGTCGAGATCGCCGCTGCACGCGGTGGCACGCCGGGCGTGGAGCTCGTCTCTCCGCCGCCGCATCATGATACGTATTCAATCGAGGATTTGGCGCAGCTGATTCATGACTGCAAGGCAGCGCGGGTGCGGGTGATCGTCAAGCTGGTGTCTTCCGAGGGTATTGGCACGATTGCCGTGGGCGTTGCCAAGGCAGGCGCCGATGTCATCAACGTGGCTGGTAATACTGGCGGGACCGGGGCAGCAGCCGTGACCAGCCTGAAATATACTGGTCGCGCTGCCGAAATCGGCATTGCTGAAGTGCACCATGCACTGTGCGCGAATGGCTTGCGCGACAAAGTGATCTTGCGTTGCTCTGGCGCGCATCAGACCGCGAGCGATGTAGTGAAGTCCGCTATGTTGGGTGGCGACAGCTTCGAGTTCGGTACCACGGCCCTGATGATGCTGAAGTGCGTCATGGCGAAGAACTGTAACGTCAAGTGTCCCGCTGGCCTTACCACCAATGCTGAGGCATTCGACGGTGATCCGCGGGCATTGGCGCAATACCTGCTCAACGTAGCGCATGAAACCCGTGAGATTCTTGCCTCGATCGGCCTGCGCTCGCTGCGCGAGGCGCGTGGTCGCAGCGACCTGTTGCAATTGCTTGATCATCCTGCCAGGGTTGGTCAGCTCGACCTGCGGGCGATGCTGGCTGTGGTGCCTGAAGTCAAGATCGAAAACCCGGTTTACATGGAGAAAGACTTCACCCTGGACGACGCCTTCATCGACGTATTGCGTCAGGCACTGGTGACTGACAAGCAGTCTGAAGTCCAGCTCGGCGAAGGCCGCAGGCTGAACAACTGTAACAAGACCGTGGGCGGGCAGCTTGCAATTGATATCGAGCGCTTGCTCAACCATGAGCTGACTGAGGAAGAGGCGTTGCGCCTGCCCGCCGTTGTCATGGACAAGCGTGGCCGCCGTTTCCTCAAGCCGGAGAGCGTCAGGGTCAGCACCAGCGGTTCAGCAGGCCAGTCCTACGGCGCATTCTGCAACGATGGCATGGTGATGCATCACAGCGGCACCTGCAACGATGGCGTCGGCAAGGGCCAATGCGGCGGAACAATCATTGTGACTTCGCCGGGCGGTGGTTCCGAGCAGGCTGGCGGCAATGTATTGGTGGGCAATTTTGCGCTGTTCGGCGCAACGGGCGGCCGCCTCTTCGTCGAAGGCCAGGCGGGCGACCGCTTTGCCGTGCGGAACTCCGGCGCGACCGCAGTGGTGGAAGGCGTGGGCGATTTTGCCTGCGAATACATGACGAATGGCGCCGTGCTTAATCTGGGCGCATTCGGCAAGGGTTTCGGCAATGGCATGAGCGGCGGCTTCGCCTACCAGTACGACCCCTATGGCGAGCTTTCTCGCAAAGTGGCAGCAGATTCGGTATTGCTGGGCAGCATCGCCGACGATACCGAAATGGCGCAGGTACACAGCCAGGCCATTCAGCTGCTGTTGCAGTGGCATCTTGAGGCTACCGGCTCCAAGCGCGCCGCCTGGCTGCTGGAAAACTGGGATGCCGAGCGCCAGAACTTCGTCTTCGTGATGCCACGCGCGCTCTTGCTTTACCAGGACAGCGATGAAATCCTCAAGGCGAAACCCCGCAAGGAACTGCTCGAGGAACTGTCTTCCGCGCTGGCTGCTTTCCAGGTGCGAAAGTTCAAGCTGGCTTACCGCGATGGCAAGCCAGTAGCGGGCGGCAAAGTGCCGAGCCACGGCGATGTAGACAGCGAGGAAATGTTCGAGCTGCTCAATAACTATACTGTGCTCAACATGGCGCAGCAGGTGGCGATGGCCAAGGTGTCCAATGCGCAGTCGGTGACGGACCCTGCCGTGCAAAAGGCAGTACGCAACCTGTTGCTCACCGAGGACTTCCTCCTGATGCAGAAGCTTCAGCGTTATGCACGCGAAGCGATTGACGGATATAGTGACCAGGAGCTTGCCGTGCTGATTGCGGACAAGCGATTGCGGGATTACAAGGCTGCCCTGAGCCAGCGGAACATTCTTTCCATGGACAGTCCCGGCACTTATGGCTGGATCATTCACCAGAGCCTGAAGAACAGCACCCTGCTTGGTACCCTGCCCAGCTTGGAAGCCTTGTTTGCGAAAGCTTCCATGCAAGAGCTCGTGACTACGCTAAAATCCAATTAAGACTATACTAGTAGTTTGACTCATGCCGTGCCTGGTGCACGGCATGTATTTATTGACGACCAGATAATGAAGATTCCTTACATTCCCGAAGATTCACCGTTCAATCAAGACCAGAAAGCCTGGCTCGCCGGCTTTATGGCAGGCCTGCAGACCCGGCTGCTCGATACCGGCAGTACCAGCAGTGGGCGTGGCAAACCGCCAATCTATATTCTTTATGGTTCGCAAACCGGCAATGCAGAGGGGCTGGCTGCGACGGCTGCCAGCCATGCCAAGCAGCATGGCCTGGAGCCTATTGTGAAGGCGCTGGATGAAGTCGAGCTGGAGGACTTCGCCACCATGCGCCGGGTATTGATCGTCACCTCCACCTATGGCGAAGGCGAAATGCCTGACAACGCCCAGCTATTCTGGGAGGCACTGTCGTCCGAACATGCCGAGCGGCTTGAAGACATGAGTTTCGGCGTGCTGGCAATCGGTGACACGGGTTACGACGGCTTCTGCGAAGCCGGCAAGAAACTCGATACCAGGCTGGAGCAGCTGGGTGCCAAGCGCCTGCTGGCACGCGTGGATTGCGACGTGGATTATGAAGAGCCCGCCACCGCCTGGATCGAGGCTGCCATGCCCCTGTTTGCAGCAGTGGAAGGCGGACCGGACGAAGTGGCTGCATCGCCTGCTGCCGCAGCAGATACTTCCCCGCCTGCGGCATCCGCTTATAACCGCAAAAATCCATATATCTCTACATTGGCAGTGAACCGCCGCCTATCCGGTCAGGGTTCGGGCAAGGAAATCCGCCATTACGAATTCGATCTGGGCGATAGCGGTATTCACTACGAGGCCGGTGATGCCCTCAATGTGGTGCCGGAGAATAATCCTGAACTCGTGAGCTTGATTCTGCAACGCCTGAATGCGAAGCCAGATGCCGCGGTGGCCAAGCATGACCGACCCCTGGTAGATTTGCTCACACGCGGCTTTGAGATATCTACGCCATCGCGCGAATTGATCGCGGCTGTCGAACAGCGCGCTGGCAATGAAGAGCTGACCCGCCTGGTGCAAAGCGGCGACAAGGCGGCCTTGGAACATTGGCTTTGGGGCAAGGACATCCTCGACCTGTTGCAACTGAATCCGTCGATGAGCCTGAGCGTGGATGAATTCTTGAGCCTGCTCAAGCCACTGCAGCACCGTGCCTACTCGATTTCCTCCAGCTCGCTGGCGAGTCCCGACCGTATTCATCTCACCGTTGCGAGCGTGCGTTATGTCTCTGGTGGTCGGCAGCGTGGTGGCGTGTGCTCCACCTTCCTGGCAGACCGGGTGAAGGAAGGCGGACAGGCTGGCATTTTCCTTAGCACCAACAAATCCTTCCGCGTGCCGGCGGACAAGAACGCTCCCGTGATCATGGTGGGGCCAGGGACAGGCATTGCGCCGTTCCGTGCCTTCCTGCAGGAGCGCCGGGAATCAGCAGCGCCTGGTCGCAACTGGCTGTTCTTTGGCGACCAGACGCGCGCGCATGATTTCATCTATGAGGATGAGCTTACCGAGATGATGAAGCACGGCGTGCTCAACCGTCTCGACCTGGCCTTTTCACGTGATCAAGCCGAGAAAATCTATGTGCAGACCCGAATGAGGGAGAATGGCAAGGAACTCTACGCCTGGCTGCAGGAAGGCGGCTACTTCTACGTGTGTGGTGATGCTAGCCGCATGGCCAAGGATGTGGACCAGGCGCTGCATGATGTGGTCGCCGAACATGGCGGCCTGGATGCAGAGGGGGCGGCAGCCTATGTCAACCAGCTCAAGCGCGAGAAACGTTACCTACGCGACGTTTACTAGGCAACAAGATGCAGACAAGAACGGGGCTTCATGCCCCGTTTTTTCTGATTTTCCACTGACTGCACCAGCCTGTTTTGATGTGCACTGCTCAGGGGTATCAGTTCATGCTTGCCTGTCATGACGCGCATTTTTATTCAAGAAAGCCGGGCCACTACGTAAACCCTAACTGCGTTTTAAGGTTGACGCGATAAGGCAAGACAGGATGGTCCGGCGGGATTTGGTGTATAGTCACCTCCTGATTAATTCCTGTTCTCACCCAGTATGTCGTCCCGTAGTGCCCCATTCATCACCCCCGAACACCTGAACAATATCAGTGCGGAAGAGCTGAAGCGCCGGCTGGCGGGCGACCCCTTTGAGGCCGTGCAATGGATAAAGGCATTGGCTGAGCGAGGAGAGGCCGAGGCCCAGGTATTGCTTGGCCAAGCCTATCTGGACGGGTATGGCCTGGAGCCAGACCCCAGGCAGGCCAGGATCTGGTTTCGCAAGGCGGCGGAAGCGGGTCACTTGCTCGGAATGAACATGCTCGGGCGTGCCTACGACCAGGGCTGGGGCGGCCCGGTGGATCATGCTTGCGCTGCATACTGGTTCCGCACAGCAGCCAACCAAGGGCTGGATTGGGGCATGTATAACTATGGCCACCTGCTGCTACATGGACTCGGTGTGGAAAAGAATGAGCGCGAAGCGTTCGACTGGTATAACAAGGCTGCCGAATTAGGGCATGCCAAGTCGCTGGGGGTCGTTGGCAGGTTCTTCGAGGAAGGCTGGCTGGGGGAGCGGGATCAGGAAAAGGCCTTCGATTACTACCGTCGCTCGGCCGAGGCGGGCGATTTTCGCGGGCAGTATAACTATGCTTTGATGCTGTCGGAACGCGGACAAATGGAAGGCGCGCTTCAATGGATGCGAGAAGCCCTTGGGAATGCCCACATGGCATTTACCCGTACCATGGCTGCCAACTTGCTCAAGCACCCTCACCCCGTTTTATATCAAGTAGGCATGGAAGCCCTGCACAAATGTGCTCTGCGCGGCAATGCGCACGATGCTTACGCATATGCCAAATTCCTGCTAGCTCAGGGAGCGGGTAATATCGCCAACCTCTCATTGGGGCGCTGGTGGCTGCGCTGTGCGGCCCGGCAGGGCCATACGCAGGCGCAACAGGAGGTTGACTTCCATATCAGCTTGAGCTGATGCCTTTCTTTCTGGTTCAGCGAAAATACTGGAAAGAAAAAGTTCCCGACGCACACTTGGTAAATCAAAACAATTTGCATATGTTAATAATAACATTTATCATTTTGGTTCCTAATTAATCGATGGCGGACACGTTCATAGTGACTGCCCAACCAAAAGGAATTAAAAATGATCAAGTATTTGGTAGGTTCTGCCGCATTGGCAGTGAGCATGCTGGCGCCTATCGCGCAGGCGAATGACACTGCTTTGCCATTTGTGGATGTGGCGGATTCCGTCGAATTTAATGGTTGGAATCAGCTGGTTGGCTCCGTAGTGACGGGAGCTCAACTTGCAGCCGGTTATGGTGCCAACGTCGCGGGTTCGGGCGATGCCGTACTGACTCGTATCGCAGGCACGGCTTATCCTGCAGGGGGCGGTTTGTATGAATGGAGCAGTCCGTTCTCCACTTTCACCCTGACTGACGCCACAGTCGCAGACAACCTGACTTCCGTCGTATTCCAGAGCCATAGTGCACCTGGTGGCACAGGCAAGGGTCTGTATGATGTTTCCCTGAGCTATACCGTTGACGGTGTGGATTACCTGGCTGCTCTGGTTGATGGTAATGCACAAGCGAGTGCTTACAAGTATTTCTCCTGGGACTTGAGCGATGTGACCGGTATCGATGCCATCAAGGTGACATTCTCTACTGAAGCACATGCCAACTCCTTCGCATTCCAGCTTGACCAAGTGGTCGCGGCAGTTCCAGAGCCTTCAGAATATGCGCTGTTGCTGGCTGGTCTGGCTTTCGTTGGTTTCGCCGCACGTCGTAAGCAGCAAGCCTAAGCACTTCCAAGTGCGTTGAAAGTAAAACGGCAACCTTTTGGGTTGCCGTTTTTTTGCATCATGGATGTAGAGCCCACTGGAAAATAAAAGCCCTGACAAGTCAGGGCAGTAGCCAGGATTTATTGCAATTTTCGGGGGGAATGACAAATGTGACCAAGCTACGAAGCTTATATTAGTCTGGTTATGTGATAGTTAAATTGTAACTTCGTGACTGTTTGATGACAGAAGGGAATTAATAATCCCCTATTGCAAATGTTGTTGACAATGATTTTCATTTAAATCATGATGGGCACATACATTCTTGGCACTCTAACTTTCTCCGCCAATAATGTACTCTTAAAGGCTAGCAGATTCTGCTGGCCTTCTTTTTATGAGGGTTCAGCATCTCGGCATTACGCGTCAGCCGAATGATGACCTCATGTTCCTTCAAGCCACGGCCGGCACACGTAAAAAATTTATCAGGGACTTGATTTTGCTGGTTGGCATCCTCAGTACGGTACTGGCGCACATCGGTGAGATCGATGGGAAAGACATGAGGCGTTGAATCTGGCTAACCCCCTCTGGCGTGCCGCACACTGGTGAGCCGTTGATCATCCGCTGTAGGCACTGATTGAACAGTGTCGGCGCCTATGTTTAAATCGATATATGCCTGACCAGTGCATATGCCGAGTAATGATTTGAGACGAGGTGCCAACCATGAGCCAGACCTTCCATCCTTTTTCCGAATTGTTTGCTCAGCTTGGTCTTCCCAACGATGAAGTAGGCATCCGCCGGTTTCTCGCCGAACACTCTCCCCTGCCCCATGATGTTGCATTACCTGATGCCCCGTTCTGGACGCCAGCGCAAGCAACCTTCCTGCGCGAAGGCTGGTTGCAGGATGCCGACTGGGCCGAAGTAATCGACCAACTCAACATTGCTCTGCGTCCGGTTGACAGCTAAAGTTGTAAGCGCACGAGTACAAATTCATCCGCGCATCATGGTCTAGCGCCGGGTCGATCAGCTCGGCCGGGCAAAGAATGTGTATCAATTCTTGGCGATCTGCCCAAACGTGGGGGAGCTCTTTCTGGCTGGTCTGTCTTTCCGCATTCCACAGAGGCTAAGTGTCGCAATGCCTTGCCTTGGATGGCGGCGGGCCCATCGTCAACTCACCCTCAACTCCCGCCCGGAAGAAATGGAGGAATGCTGGGCAATGACATAGCATGCTCCTGATGAAAGTGATTGCATGGAAGATTGACTGAGAAGGGGTGAGATAACTAGATAGAGATAATTGAGATAAGTGGGATAAAACGAAACTATGTGGGATGAAACGGGACAGCCCAGTTAAAAAGCATTTTCATATAGTGAAAATAAACTGGGCCAAAAATTAAAGCGCAGGAATTGAGTGTAATGCAATCAAACGAGCTACTTCAGTTTCATATTCTTGAGGATGAACTGCATCATGAGACACGTAAATCAGATATTCTTTACCATCATAAAAAAAATTCTTTGAAACATAAGGATATGTTTCATTATTAAGTGAAAGATTCATCACAGCCAATGGCTCTGGCAAATCAAAAATATGGTCATTAAATGGACCACCGAAAAATAAATACTTCATGACCTCTCCTATAAATCTAAAGCGCCTTGCCTTCTGGCTATTTCCTCACGCTTAACAAATTCCAGTATACGATAAATATTCTGAACTGCCATTTTGTACTTACGGGCTAGTTCGCGGTGGTTGTTGCCATTGAAGTCTTTCCAGATTTGCAGGTCACGCTCAGACAAGCCAGCACGCTTGTATTTAGGGAAGTAGATAATTTGGCCGCCCCATTCGTCGCACATCTTCTGAGCGATCTGGCGCGACATCTCTTCGGCTTGGTCGGTGTTGTGGCCAACCGCCAGCAGCAGCTCCTTATTGAACCTGATGAAGTCATCCAGGAACTCGCCAGCGACGCTGTGCTTGTCCTTGCGCATGTTACTTGGTCACCCTACTGATCCAACTCTTTAACGCTTCCGCCATATGAGTGGCTTGATTTTTGTCCAACCACTTATGATGGCCGACGCCGTATTGACGCTTGGTGAATGCAGCAATGGCTTGCTCGGATGGATTCTTGACTGCACCCAGCTTGTGAAGGTTGAGCCACAAGGCGCGGATAAGAGCGACTTCATCGCTATCACGCTTCATAGTTGTGGTTGTACGGGCTTTCTTAGCGGGCTTGCTTATCCATCCCTTGGATTCAAAGTGCTTCAACACCTTCTGAAGCTCCAGCCAATCCAAGTCTGCTGCTGATGTCTTGCCCTTGCAGAGATTACTGAGTATAAGTTCATAGGTGTCGTCATCCAGGCCAAGCTCTTTCTTGGCAATGTGGATTTTGGCGAGGGCGTTGTTGCGGTTATAGTTGGGTTTCATCTAAGCACCTGGAGTTGATCAATGCCTGGAAAGCTGGAAATGCATGACATCGAAATGGCAGAAGGCAGAGAACTGGATGAGCGTATAGCAAATGCCTGCGAGCAAGACTTACAAATTCTGCTTAATAAACGAAACTTAAAAGAAGATCTTCGGAACAAGATTACTAACGAACTTATTAAGAAAACACAGATCAAGACTGATACTGCACGCCATCTTGCAGAAAGCTCGCATAAATTAACAAAGGCAACTTTATGGATTGCCGGAGCCACATTATTGGTATCAATCATTGGTGTTTGCATAACTTTACTCAAGTAAGCCAAGCTTTTTCATTGCCTGCGCCAGCACCATCGACATATGCGCTGTTCCCTTTGGGCGCGGAATGGGTAGATCATTGATCCAATCCCTTACCTTGTGCAGATCGCTAGTGGCAGTAGGATGCTGGTCGGTCAGCGTCCCGAGTTGTTTTGAATAAGCGGCATATTTCATTACCTTGGCTTTCTTAGCCTCAATGCGAGTACTTGATGGTGCATAGCCAAAGTCAGCGTGCTGATTAAGTAATTCAATCATGGCCATCAAGTCATCTATCTCCACATGCATTCTTTGCGCATTGGTCAATGGCTGGCCTGGAAATACTTCATTCATTCCAAAGCGATTCACTTTGGAACACATTTGCGCAATCTCTCCACATTCCTCACCGGCAACAGTAAATAAATGCTCTACTAAATTCATGCTCGGCCTCGTTTAGGTGCTTGCCATTGATAGTCAGGAGCCTGGCAATAAGCGATCACCTCATCCAGCCCGGCAACGACGATGCGCCACTTGTGACTTTCACCAGCAATGGCGGCAATCGCAGCGCTATGTTCCTCCAATTGCTGCATCTGTTCCTTGGTCATACTGACAAGGACATTGCGCCAGGCTCCCGAGCTATTTACCTGTAGGTTGAATTTGTCCATATACATTCCTCATCAAATGGTGGGATGGCTGCACGACTGCTCCGATGGCGGCATTAGTTCCTGGTCTGCACCAAGACTCAGCTGACCGTGCCGTTCTGCCTTAAGCAACTTGGTATCCGCCTGCTCACACGTATAGGTCTCTTTGTGAGCCACCCCATAAACCTTCCCCTGCAGCACGCTCCAAGAACGCGCTGCGAGTGAAGGTCTAGCCGTTGACCGCGTCTTTCAGCGCCTTGGCTGCGCTGAACTTTGGCGTCTTCTTGGCTTCGATGGGGATGATTTCGCCTGTTCGTGGGTTGCGGCCAGCGCGTGCGGCACGCTCTGTCACGCTCAGCTTGCCGATGCCTGGCAGGGTGACTTCGCCGCCTCTGGCAAGCTGCTCCTGGACAACGCTGCCCAAGGCGTCAAGGATGCTTTCGGTCACTGCCGCAGAGGTGTTTGCAGGCTTGATCAGTGCTACTAATTCGGATTTCTTCATGATGTGGTTTACCTTTCTGTGGTTAAAAATTATTGGGCTTCGCGGAATGCTTGAACTGCAGTGCGAAGCTGATAGCCCATGAGAGGCCATATCTGCTCGATGGCGTTCTCTTTAGCCGCTTCACGCCCTTTCACTGGGTCATGCTGCAACGGGTCAATCGCTCCATAGTTGATGCCGACAACCTTCGTTTTGTTATTCAACACAAGTACGCAAAACGTGACCTGATCTAGGCCAGTGTGGGTTGCCGCAGCAGTACCAAGTTGTGATTCACCTAGCACGCCATCAGCAGCAGTGAAATAAAACTCGCTGCGGATATTGGCTAAAACTTCCTCGCGTGTAATTCGCGGGGCATTTAAATCAGTGCTCATCGTCATCCTTTCACTTTGTGAAATGCTCTCGGGATAAGAACACTTCAAAAAGCGCCCGGCCCTCGGGGAGGGATGGCCAGGCGATGATCACTACTTAATATTCTGTAATCTGTTGTCCACGCATTTGGCGCATGACATCTGCAGCAATGATGTCTTCCCGGGTTACATAGTCGGTTTCACCGGGCTGGATGCTGGCGCAGCCGGGCGAAATCATCAGCAAGCTGACAATGAAGAGATATTTGTTCATGCTTTCTTTACTCCTTGCATAAAAGTGAGTCCTTCTTGCTTCAAGTTTTCAAGCATTGCTACACCTGCATCCTCGCTGATGTCGTCATTCCCAATTTCTTCCAAGATGGCAAGTACTGCGATTGCCCCGGAATAAAAAAGGAGGCTAAAAAGCTTCATCTCTGTTTCAGTAGCATCAGGTGGAATCGCTTTTGACGTTAGGTCTTCAAACGCTGCCTGGATGGTGTTCATACGCTGGCCATATCCAGAGCCAGCGGCTTCCATTGGTCCGTATCGCCAACCCGCTCATAGAAGCGCAGGTAGCTCTTGCTGCCGGTAACCTGGACGGCGTCGCTGATCGCGTCCATTGCCTTATTCCACTTTTCATCCACGATGTTCAGGCGGCGCAGACCCAGCACCCGGCCGGTGTTGATATTGCCTTCTTTGTCCACCTGGAAAGCGTCATTCACTAGTACGCGGATGTTGTCATTGGCTCCTTGCGACCAATTGTGGATGCACTCATCAATCAGGCTCTTGGCCGCCTGTAGGCGCTCATCAAACGTCAGGCTTTCGGCAATGGCGCGTTGAATCTTGTAGCGGCCGTCGAAGCTCACCAGACTGACGTTACCCTTCTGTCCGCCTAGCTTTGCGCCATATATCTCGCCGCTCATTTCAACGAATGCCTGGATATCAGCAAAGGTGTCGTCCTTGAATGCGCGTAGTGCACTACTCAATGCCTGGGCCTTTTCAAACTTTTCCTGCACTAGCTGGTCTCGCGCGAGGTCGATCGGCTTGATCTTGCTCTCTAAAACCAGGTCACCGCGTGCGTTCTGGCGATAGCCTTCGGGTATGTTGGGATGTGTCATTGCTGATCCTTTCCTGTTTTCAATATTTCGCTCAGCTTTACTGGAGCCTGGCGTTTTTTGGGTTGGCCTGCGGTAAAGAACTTGCCCTTGCTACGGGTTTGTTCTGTTCGTTGCTCTACCTTGAATTCAGCCTTGTCGGCATAGCCCGCGATGATGGTCAGCAGGTAGCCGTGGCTTTTGAGCGGCAGTGTCAGCGATTCACGCTTGTTGATCATTTCGTTCAGGGCTTGCGCCCAATAATCCAACGGTGCTGCGAGTTGCTTGCCATTGCGCTCGATCTTGGCGGCTTCGATCATCGGTAACAGCTCATTGAGCAGGTTGGCCACGCGGTCCATGGACAAATTGCGCTGCGCTGGGCGAAACAGGCCAATGTATAAGAGAAGCGTTTTGCCGAGGCTGGCTGGAAGGCGCAGCGCGATCTGAATAGCCTCACGTGCACCTTCGTGGCCGATGGCAGCATCCAGGCTGATGGTGGCGCCGCAAGCGGGGCATGAAAGCCGCATAACTAAATTGCCCTCCGGACTGCTGCAGATGGCTGTAGCGGGTGTTCCATCACGACTGGCTGCTTTTCGCACAGCAGCTCATGGCGCATGCCGCGCTGAACCAGGCGCATGGTGGTGAATTGATCAGGGCTGTTGGGAACGCATGCCTTGATCATGTGCTCGATGCGGAAAAGGCTTTGTTGTTGCTCATCTGGATCAAGGTAAAAGTGCGTGACCCAGTAACCGATGAACATGCCCACAATGACAGCTAAGCAGCGCTCGATGCGTAGCTCGGTGAGTGTGAGGTAGCGAAACCTGGACTTAGTGCGCATGGCTGATGCTCCTGTCCTGGATTGGCGAGCGGGTGTTGGCTACCAGATCGTTCGGCAATACTGGCTGCCTGGCCCAATGGGTGAAGTGCTCGGGGCTTTGAACTATTTCGCCTTCAGGAGCCCAGTGCCAAACGTTACGGTTGTCGATATACGCCAGCACCAACACCGGCTCTTCGCCGTCATCAGGCGCCCAGACAACCAGCACATCTTGCAGTGGTTCTGGCATGGTGGCCGGAGCCACCGGGTTCAATGTGAGTTCAATGGTGAACATGGCGGACTCCCTGAATGCGCGCGACCGCGGAGACTGAGCCGGACAAACGCATGGCCTGCAGTGTGGTCTCGATGGCGCTGAATGACGAGTTTGCAATAGCGTTGACCTGGTGGCGTTGCACCATCCCGGCCTGTAGGTATTTGATCTTGACGATGTAGGTATGCATGGTGGCTCCTTAAATCTGGAAGATCACGTCAGCGCTGACCTTGGCCTCGCCGATCTCGGCGGCCAGGTTCATTGCCTTGATGACCAGGTTGTTGACCTGTAGCGGGTTCATGTTGGATATCACGGTAGAGCCACTGACCCGCGTCAGACGTTTGCGAATGGCATCGAACGCCGAGGCATCCAGGACGTTTTCGACGTTCGCACCTACGCGCTGGAACTTGAACGCCAGGTAGCCTTCCAGGTTGCGGTCCAGGGGGACCAGTTTGGCCACCTCGCAACGATTGATGAACTCGCGGGCTTCTGGGTAGTTGGCCACGTTCAATTTGTCCAGCAGCTCGGGCTGGCCGATCAAGATGATGGAGAGCAGCTTGCGGAAACCATCTTCAATTTCATGGAATCTTTTTAGATGCTTCATGCACGTGATGGTGAGATCGTGGGCTTCCTCAATAATGATCACGTGACGGAAACCTGTCGCCGCACTCGCTTGCAGCTGCTTGGTGATCATCCGGGTGCGTGATTCCAGCGAACTCGGCATGCGGCTATCAGGTTGCAGGTCTCGCAGGATCGCTTCACTGATGCTGGTTGCGCTCAGACGCGTCTTGTCGATGATCTGCGGATAGATGATTCGTACCTGATCACCTTCACGCTGGATGCGGTCAATCAGGTCTTTACGCAGCACGCTCTTGCCGCCGCCAGATTCGCCCACAACCGCCAGCAAGCCGCCATGCTTGGCATTGGCATACATGGATTCCCGGATGTAGCGGATATCGTCGCTGGTGAACACATCTTCGGGCCCCGCAATGGCTTCATCGTCAAATGGTGATCTGAAAATGGAAAACTGTTTCTTGGCATTGGGGGATAGCATTTCGGGTTCTCCGATGGGGTCAATCAATAGGGCTTTCTCTTCGGCTGCAGCCGCTGCTTGCGCTCTCTGCTGTTTGGCTAGGATGCGCCGCGCTTCACGGACGGTTGTTAAGTCGGGAATGCGACTGCCTTCGTTGTCCTGCTGCCAGATGTTGGCGATTGCATGCCTTGGGACGCCGCGTGATAGCAGGAACTGCTCGGTCTGCTGGATAATGCTGTTGGCAGGGGTAGCCTTGGGCCAGCGATCCCAGTTCAGCAGCTGGTTGCCCGCAGATCTCGACATGGGGAAACCTCCCACGAGGGTGACTGACGCGCACCATTCGGGCTGCTTGATGAGGTACTCGGTAAAAACTTTTTTCAGCATCAGCGGCATGCGAATCCCCCGTTTAAATGCCAGGTTCAGCTGATTCATGGCTGCCCCCGTTGGTTTTAATGTTTCCGTTCATGTAAACTTCTCCTCGGGCTTTGCCCTTCGCTTAGTAAATGGCACCTTGCCGGGTGCCTACCTGACCCTTCCGTGCGCTAACACGGAGGGCGTTATCACTTCACAGCCACGAGTTTCGGGGCCGTTTCCAATTTGCCTTCCAGAGCAAGTACTGCTTCCTGGAGTTGGTCTTCTAAAATGCCCTCCGGGTACCACACCTTGAGGTTTTCGCTTTCCTCCGCCGTCAATGTTCGGCCCAGCAAATTGCGCAGCTTGACCTTGGCCTCGATGTTGGATAGCGGCTTGACTTCGATCTGGAGCCGATTGGGGACATTCAGCATTTCGCCCGGCCGCTCAATGAAGGCAGGCGCCTGTACGTCCGCCAGGTGTGAATGCGCATTGATGCGGCCATTGAATGGCACCTTGTTGCTGCGCTTGGCGGCTTCGATTTGCTCGGCAGACATACCTGGATAAGCCAACTGATCTGCTGCCTTGCTGGCTTGCTCGACCACGGTATCTGGCTGAGATTTGAAGCTCTCGCCAAATACCGCAGCGGTATCCGCAAAGCCGGATATGGCATCGCCCGTGATTGGCTGCACGATCTGTGAGGTTTCTTCACCAAGGTAATTGCTGAAGCTGACGATGACATTGCCAGCGCCGTAGACCATGGGGCTGACCTTGACAATCTGGCCAATGTGGATGCCAGGAATATGGCGTAGATCGTAATACTGGCGCTGCTTGGTGACCGGGTTCTTGAAGCTCACTGTCAAGTCCTGCATGACCTTGCGCTCAACATCGGTGCCAGAAAGCAGCTGGCGGCAGACTTCGATATCCGGCAGGATGCGTAGCTGCTCCTTGCGGATCATCTGCCATAGGCCATACCGCGCCATGGGCTCGGCCATGTGCTTGCGCTTGAGGCGGGAGTCATAACCGGGGATGGCATTGGCGTTATAGGCGTTATACCAATGCTCGGCAGCGAGGTTGAGCTCATCGACGTTGTTGACCGGCTCCAGGCGCAGCCTAGATTCAAATAATGTTTCAACCAGGTTGTTGCCGTTCTCCACTCCGCCCTTGGCGCGGGCGTTGCCTGCGGTGTGCGGGATTTGCTGCACATCAAGGGACCGCAGCGCATTCTTGATAGCGCCGGCGCTGTTAGCCGAACCTTTATCCCAGATCAGCAATCTCGGCACCCCATGCAACAAGGTGCCATCTTTCTTGCTCCAGCAATAAAGCAGAAAATCGTAGAGGTTGGCCTGGGTCTCGCCCTTGGCCTGGTAATACTTGACGATGATGCTGGCGCTGTAATGGTCTGTGAGCACATAGCGCCATACCTTGAATTCAACCTTGGCGAGGGATTCCAACTTATTTTTGTAGAACTCGTCGTCTCGTATGATGCGCTGCTCGCCGTTGGGCAGGTAGTACACCAGGCACAGGCTGGGATCGACCTGATGCACATGGTTGGGGTGCAGGCTGCGCATTCTTTGCGATGGGGTTGCCAACTTTTGCGCAGCCAAATGCATTTGGCGATCGCGCATCAGGGTATTGATGCGGCTGTTGCTGACAGCGATATCAAAGCCGTTTTGCGCCAAAATGCTGGTCGCCAACGGGGTCTTCATCGTCGCTTTGCCATTCTTGCGGATGCCCAGGCGCTCGAAGCTGCTCACCATGGCCAATGCTTCCATGTTCTGGCTGGTGGTGCCGCGA
Source organism: Methylobacillus flagellatus KT (assembly GCF_000013705.1). Lineage (NCBI taxonomy): Bacteria > Pseudomonadati > Pseudomonadota > Betaproteobacteria > Nitrosomonadales > Methylophilaceae > Methylobacillus > Methylobacillus flagellatus. The sequence goes on along the minus strand of NC_007947.1, from coordinate 2,924,971 downwards.
TCCGCTCGTACCTTGCGGCCGCTGGTCCAGCCGATCGCCTTGAGCTGGCTGTATACCTTTGCGCGGCTCCATCCGTAATGCTGCATGGCCTGCTCGATGAGCACGCCTTTTTCGCGGTGGCTGGCTGAATCCAATTGGCGTGCCAGGCTGCGCATTTCGTCGGCAATGGTGAGTGAGCTGGGGGCTTCGATTGGCATTATTCGGCCTCGCCCGCTGCTTGTTGCTCAGGGTTGAATACATTGATCAATGGACGCGCACGATCCTTGTAGCCGCTGAACACCTGCTCGCAGGCTGTCATCACTTCGGCGGCCTTAAGCGTCACCTGGTCGATGGCATCAAAATACACGCAGGCCATGGCTTCCAATGCGGCTTCATGGTCGCCTTCGCCAAAATCCTCAGTGAGGATCACATCGCGCAGGGTGTCGAGCTTGTCCAGGCTTTCCAGCGCCTGGGCGGCGACCTTGGTCGCCTCCGCGCTGATCTCGAACGCACGAGGCGTCCAGTCGCTGGTGCGGTTGCGCATCTTGTGCAGGGTTTTCTCCAGGTCGTCGAGCTTGGAGTTCTTGCTCTCAATGATCTTGCTCTTGGCTTCACTGTCGGCCTGCAGTTCCTGCAGCTGGCTTTCCAGCTCGGTCTTTTCCTTGACGTGTTTGCTGATCAGGTCTTCGGCTAATTCCAGCAGCGTATCCTTGTCGCCTTCTCTGGCGGCTTCGATCAGGGCGGTGCGCTGGTCGCTGGGCAGCTTGCGGAACTGACGCAGGTCTCGGTAGCCGATGCCAATCCTTTGCATCTGTTCCAGAGCGTCCTCACCAAATGCCTGCAAGTTGGCAATGTCCTGGTTGGCTTTTTCATCGGAAATTCCAAGCAGGCTGCAGAATTCGGTCCATGTCCCTTTTAACTCCAAACCGTTTGGAGTTTTTGTTCCTGCAAGCTCCCGGTAAAGCTTGTTTTCCTTGACGATCGCCAGTTTGGAAACTCCAAACGTTTGGAGTAAATTTCCTGCTGCCTGGAATGCCTGCGCCTGACCAAGCAACTGATTGACCAGGTCGCGGCCTTGGCTGTATTCCTGACCAATAGCGGCAATCTGATGCTCGGCAATCGTTTCCTGATGTGCCTCAGTAGAGATTGGGGCGAGAATATCGGTGTTGATGGATGGTGCTTTTGCCATGTTCAATCTCACTATTAGCTAGGGGTGCGGGTGTAGCGCTGCTGTACTTCATCAGCGCGTCGTTTGATTTCTGTCAGGCTTTGCTGGAACTGGGTGGCTACCTGAATCAGCTTTGGCCCTAGTCGCCAGCGGCGCTGGTCGGTTGGCAATGGTTCTGCCAGGCCTACTTCTTGCAGCACGCGCAGATCGCGGGTGATATTGCTGGGGTTGGTTTTCAGTGCCTCGGCTAGTTGGCCGGGCGCCAGGCCATCAAACTCATGGCCTGCAAGCAGGAGCAACACCCGATAGCCGCGCTCTTGACTGCTGCTGTTGTATTTTTTCTCCGCCATTGATTATTCCTCTGAAAAATCTAGTTCTGGCTGGGCATAGGTGCTGACATTGGCGTGGTGCCAGCCGATGTCGCCCATGGTTAGCTGCAAGGCAAACAGCGTGTCTTCCAGGTCTGTTTGCTGTTCATAAAAATTGGACAGGTGCATGAATGCCTGGCTGAAGTTCTGCTGCAGCTCCGCCAGGGTGGTCTGGCTAATGCGTTTGCCAGTTGGAATATCGATCAACAGCTTATTGGCACTAGTCGCCAGCCAAATACTGATGAAATTGATGCCGCATGCCGCCTCAAATGGTGGTATCAATCGCGTGGGCAAGCTGCCGCCTTGAACCCATTTGTACAGGTTCCACTTGTTGGTCACGCCCATGAGGTCGGCCACGCTATCGACTGAGCGGTTCAGCTTCTCTCTGGCATGGTCCAGGCATAGCTCCATTGCATGAGGCAAGCTGCTCGGGCGGATGCGTTTCCAATTTTTGCGGATTTTGGAAGCCATGATTATTTGCCCTTCCAAACAAAATCACTTTTTGCTACTGTGCAAAAGGATTGCAGTTGATGAAAATGCAGCCATGTTTTGAAACGAAGGTAACGAACATGGATGCAGTACATTTGAACGAACTGGCAGGCCGCATTGAAGGCATTGGCCGCACGCTGTTGCTGTTGATTGATGAAGCCGCGCATGAGGGGGTGATAGAGCGTCATGACTTTACAGCTCGCCTTCGGCAGCTTGCTGCTGCGCTGGATGTACAGGCTGATCATCATTTGCCTGTGGCGCGGTTGACGATGCAGCGGGCTGCTGTTCAGATTGAGCGGGGTACTTGAAGCCGGGGCCGAAAATAGCTTCATTGGATGGGAATGAAATCCTGGTCATCATGCTATGGCTCCATATACGGTATAGGGGTAATCGCCTAGGATGGCGCGTATCTCTACTCGCGCCTTGAATTTGGGAAAGTAGACTTGGATGCCTGCAAATTCGGACTCTACATCCTTGGGAAAGTCATTGATGTTGCCGAGTTGCGGCGTTAGTCCTAGACGCATGTACTCAATCAGCGCCTCTTTGACGATGGGAGAAAGCTTCTCAGACTTCATGCTGCTATTTTCTCCGGCTGTTTTATGCCTGCCTTGACGGCAATTTCGTGTGCGCGGCCAAAATTGGCTTTGTCTACGCCGTTGAGGACGCGGTAAACAGCAGATGGCGGAAAACCATTTTCTTCCGACCATTGACGGATAGTTTTACCCTGGCTGCGCAGCCAGGATTTGAAGCGTTGGACGGTCATTTTTGGTGATCTCCGTTTGATTTTGGGGTGTTGGCGACTCTTTTTGCATGGGAATTAGCCAACATTTATGTGTGAATTATTACGCACATTTGTGCGTAATGCAAGATATTTATACGAACGGGTGTGCGTTTGATTCATGAGCGTCTTAAAACAGAGCGGGAAGCTTTAGGGCTGAGCCAGCAAGCATTGGCAGATCAGTTAGGTGTGTCGCTTCGCTCTCAGCAGAACTACGAGGCTGGCAAACGTGTGCCAGATGGCGAATATTTAGCTGCAATTGCCTCTTTAGGTGCAGACGTGCTTTACATACTTACAGGTCAACGCAATTCAGCAGCACCTGCTGAATCAGCTCTTTCAAAGGGAGATCGCGTTTTGCTGGAAAACTTCCACGCTGCACCCGAGCAAGTTCAGGCGGGAGTCAAGACAACGCTTGGCGCGTTTGCGCCTGTGGCAGGCAAACATAAAAAGGCGGGATAGTTTTTAAGCGGTGCGATAAGCACAGTGTCTTAAGGGGATAAGCATGTACGAAGTTTTAGGGCAAATATTTGCCGGACTTTTTTTCATTACATTGATTTTTTCCTATGTATTCTGGACTAGGCTAAAAGTAACAAAAGAGACAGTGTTAAAAACTGAAGTAGAGCTTGATAGAGTCAGAAAACTGCTAGCGACTACTCAAATTGAGCTGAGAGAGCTGAAAGTTAATGGAGTTATTGCACGCCGTTCTGAGCCAAGGGTCGAGCTAAAGTTTGAGTCCCAGATAAGACCTGCGGTTGTTGAACCTTGGGAGGTCATTAGGGCAAGAGCATGTGAGGCTGAAATTAAGCAGGAGCTGGAAAAGCTGGATGAGCCAACATCGGAGATCTGGACCTATAACTACATATTCAGTCGTATTGAAGGTTTCTTGCATGAACTGGAGGGATACGCTCCAGGCAGCGAGTTTGTCCGCTCCATTAAACTTCAGATGCCTGAAATCCGCATCAAGGCTAAGAACAGGTATGTCCTAGGCAGGGTAAAGGAAATATCCAACAAAGCAGCCAGAGCCGCGACTTTCAAAACCAGACAGCGTTATGCTACTGAAGCCTTGCAGTTATTAAATGAGCCGACCTCAGTTGAAGCTATTGATCCGGCAGAGCATGAGCGCTTAAGGGCTGCTATTACGCATTACATCGCCCAGGTGGAAATAGATGCGCATATTGAGAAAGCCCATCGTTTTGAGTTCAAGGACAACAAGAAAAAGGCGCTTGAGTACTACAAGGAGGCTTTGTATGCCGCCACTCATGACAATATTGACGATATTGATCAGAAGGAAGTGATTGAGTGGTTGCAGGCCAAGATTGAGGCGATTGAGACCGGTCAACAAAATGATGAAATTGAAAATATGCCTAAAGCACTGGAAGGCTTTTTATAATCATGAGACGTCTGACATTGGCTTTTTTTGCGCTGTTGGTAATTGGTTGCGCTACAGATATGGATCGGCACATCGGGAAGTTGATTCCGGGTGAAGCTAGAGATGGCTACAGGATATTGACTTACCGGGTTCCAACAGCGCCTAATTATCCTTTGAATTCGCCAGATGCTGAGAAACGGCGAATTAGATGGTTGGAGATGGAGCTGACTGACAATGGCTATCGTACAGACAATTATGTGATTGTATCCAGAGAAGCGATTGTAAAGCCAACATGGACAGAGCAGCATGATTTGTATTATCAGCTTAAGGCTTATAAGAAATAACTAAACAAAAGAAATTTTGACTTCCACCGCTTATCTTTAGGTAGTTGTTATAATTGAAATTTTAAGGGGAATACCATATGGCGCAAGATCCGAAAAACACAAATAGAAAACCTTCCGTACCTGCACAGGATAGTAGAAGAAGTATTAATGAAAGCAATACCAGGGTTAATAACAATAGTGGTACCGGCATGGAGAAAAAAGGCAATGTAGTGTCTAACACAGCCTCCCCTCCTGATCGCGGCAACAAACCTAAAAAATGATTAACACGGAAAAACTTTCCTCTGAGCAGTGGGGTTTGCTTTTTGATGTTCGTCGATCAATACGCTATCACGATAAAAGGCGCAGCTTCTTTCTAAGGCTGCATCAATTCACCTCTGTGCTGACAATCATGATGGCGGGGTCTGTTGTTTTTGACTTTGCGAAGCCTGGTGAGGTGTCTTGGTGGCTAAAGGTTATAAGTCTGGGTACTGCTCTCCTAGTCATTTTTGACTTAGCGTTTCGATTTTCGGAGAAGGAAAAAATACACCTTGATCTGAAAGGCCGTTGGATTGACCTGGAAAGCAAAATGCTCAGTAAGCTTGATGATGAGTCGGCATGGAATGAGTTCTGCCTAGATCGATTGAAAATTGAACAAGATGAACCACCCATTTACAGAGCTTTAGATTTGCTCTGTCACAATGAGCTAACATTTGCAGAAGGGTTGAGTCAAAGTGAAAGATTTGACATCCCTTGTCACTATCTACTCTTTAAGAACATCAGCCACTTTCATGATATTTGCAATAAAGTTAAGAAGTTTCCAAAAGAAGAAGATCAATAGGTTTTAATTTGTATTAAAGGACTCGCAAGAGTCCTATCCCTACCATGGCGGCATGACTACAAGCCGCCTAATCACCGACATCATCATCCACTGCGCTGCCACCAAAAACGGTGACAGCCTGTTTCGTCCGCACCCGAATGGCGGTGCAAGCATTCCCCCCGTCGCCTTGATTGACGACTGGCATCGCAAGCGCGGGTTCAAGCGCTCTGCAGAAGCTCGCAAACGCCATAACCCGCAGCTCTCCAGCATAGGCTACCACTATGTGATTTATACCAACGGCGCATCTGCATCCGGACGGGCTGAGTGGGAGATTGGTGCGCATGTGGCTGGGCAAAATGGCCGCAGTATCGGCATCTGCCTGATTGGGACGGACAAGTTCACCCGCTTGCAATGGGCCACGTTGGCAGAGCTGGTGAAGCTGTTGCAGCGGCTATATCCACGTGCGCGCGTGCTTGGCCACCGCGATTACAGCCCGGACCAGAACGGCAACGGGATTATCGAGCCCTGGGAATGGACCAAGATTTGCCCAGGCTTCACGGTGGCTGATTGGCTACGAGGCGACATGAAGCCATTGGACGGCCATATCTTTGAGGAGTCCGCCAATTGAAAGCCTGGCTGAAGCATCTCTCCCCGCTGATTTGCGACCCGGCAACGGGTGTTTTATCGCCTGCCAAGGTCTGGATGAATATTGTCAATCTGGTGGTCAGCTACAGCTTCTTGGCGGAGACCGCGACGTTAGGTGAGGTCAGCTCGGAAAAATGGCTGATTTACCTGGCCATCGTAGGTGCCCAATCTGCTGTTGGCGATTTTATCAGTCTGCGTTACGGCGGCCGTGGGCAAGGCGGCCGTCATGGATAACCGGCTGTTTGCCATGGTCGGCCTGGTACTGACGGCCTTGTTGCTGGCCGGTCTGCACCTCTATGGCCAGCATCAATTCAGCCTGGGCGAGGCAGCCGAGAAGGCCCGCTGGGTTGCCCGCGACAATGCCGCGCTGCGGGCAGCCAACGCGGAAATCGCCGAGCTCAATACCCAGGCCCGCGTGCAGGAGCGCCAGCACGCTGAGGCTGTCGCCACTATCTCTCGCCAGTTCCAGGAGCAACTCCACCATGTCAAATCCCAGAAGGACAGCGTTATTGCTGATCTGCGTGCTGGCGCTGTGCGCCTGCGCATCCCGGTCACCCCTGCCAGTACCAGCGCAGCCTGTAGTGGTATCCCCGCCGAGGCTTTCGCCAGCGCCGCCGGACGTGATGGTGGCGCGCGAGCCGAACTTTCTGCAGAGGCTGCTGAATTTCTTGTCGGACTCGCCTCAGAAGCCGACGAAGTCGTCGAGCAATTGACCAGCTGCCAGGCATTGTTGCGGGCGGATCGGCAGGTGCAGCAATGAGGCCGGAAGACTGGGCGCAGGAAATGGAGCTGCGTGAGCGAGAAGCCGGGATTGCGGAAAAGCAGCTGCAAGCGTTGCGCAGTGGCCCTGGGTATTCGCACTGCAAGGATTGCGGCGAGGAAATTGAAAAAGAACGGCGGGCGATCAAGGGCGTGAAGCGCTGCATCTTTTGCCAGGAACGATATGAAAGGGATTTTAACCGATGCCATCGCTAGACGTGATTGCTGATTGGAGCTGGAAGATTGCGACAGGCGTGTTGTCTGCGATTGCCTTTGTTTGGGCCAGGCTGGCCAATAAAGACAAGGTGACAGGCGCGCGGATTGACGCAATCCACGAGGATATCGGCACCCATGCTGATAGGTTGTCAATCATTGAGACCAAGCTGGCTCATCTACCGACGCATCACGATATGGCCATGATCCATGAAAAGGTCAACGAGCTGAATAGCTGTGTCAGCCGGGTTGAGGGGGAGTTCAAGCAAATGAACCATGGCGTGCGGTTGATTCATCAGCATCTGTTGCAGAAGGATAAATCGTGAGTTTCAAGAAAATCCTACAAGAAGACAGGCGCTACCTGATCCTGCGTGCGCTCAACGAATCCAAGAGCTATCGCGCTTCCTTGATTCTGCTGCAGGCATTTCTGGAGAGCTTTGGCCAGGCTGTGTCAGGCGATGTGGTCAAGGGCGAAGTGGCCTGGCTGGAAGACCAGGGCCTGGTGCGCTCTGAAAAAACCGGCCAGATTATCACGGTGCAGCTGCTTGGCCCCGGTGCAGATATTGCCGCAGGCCGCGCCACTTACCCTGGCGTGCGTCAACCTACCCCTGATGAGCTGGACAATGGCTAAACGCTCCGAAGTGCAAGGGTTGCCAGCCGAGGTCCGGAAATGGCTGGACCAGACGCTGGCCGAGAACAATTTTAGCGGTTACATGGAGATTGCGGCCGCGCTGAAAGAGCGTGGCTATGCCATTAGTAAAAGCTCAGTGCATCGCTATGGCCAGAAGCTGGAGAACCGCCTGGCCGCGATCAAGGCCAGCACAGAAGCCGCTGAAGCCATCGTGAATGCATCTCCTGATGAAGGTGATGCTCGATCTGAAGCCATCATGGCACTGGTTCAAACCGAGATGTTTGACGCCATCCTCAATCTGCAGGAAGCCGTTGAGTCTGAGCCGGAAAAGCGCATGAAGATACTGGCATCCGCTGCCAAGTCCATCGCGCTGGCATCCCGCGCCAGCGTAAACCAAAAGAAATGGGCAGTCGAGGTACGCGCAAAAATAGCAGCCAAACTCAATGCAGCCAGTAATGAAGCTGAGTCTATTGCCAAGGATGCTGGTATGTCAGACGACACCTGGGCAGCGATACGAGCCAAGTTCCTCGGTATCAAGGTTGAGGTCTAGCCGTGGCTGAAAACTCCATCAATAGCGAGCCAGTCGAGATCAGCCAGGGCGAAAAAAAAGACCTCCTCGACCTGGTTGTGGAGAAGCAACAGGATCGAGGGCTGGGTCATGCGGGTTCTGATATTCCTCACATCCTACTGCCTTACCAGGCTAGATGGCATACCGATATGTCACCAGTCCGGCTGGGAAGAAAATCTCGACGTATTGGTTGGAGCTGGGGATGTATGGCCGCTGAAGGCGCGCTTGAAGCTGCCAGGGATAGCGGCGGCATGTCCCAATACTACATGGGCTACAACCTGGGCATGGCAGCCGAGAACATCGGCGATGCGCTCAAGTTTGCCCAGATTTACGGTGTGGCCGCGAGCTCCATCTCGGTATTCCGTGACCGGGAAACCATGACCGTCAAGGACCAGGAGCGCGGCGTGATTGGCGAAAGCAAGCAGGACATCACACGCTTCAAGATTACCTTCAAGTCTGGCCATGTGTACGAGGCGCTGAGTTCCGCACCCTGGAACTGGCGTGGCCGTCAGGGTCATGCGCGGATCGATGAGGCAGCTTTCCACCGTAACTTGCGTGAAGTGGTCAAGGGTGCGCTGGCGTTCCTGATGTGGGGTGGCCGGGTTGACATCGTTAGCTCGGAGAACGGCGAAGACAGCGAGTTTCATGCCCTGGTGCGTGATATTGAAGCTGGCAAGCTGGACTGGAGCATGCACAAGGTCGACTTCGACGAAGCCGTGGCCGAGGGACTCTATCAGCGCATATGCCTGGTCAAGGGTGAAGTCTGGACCCGCGAGAAAGAACAGGAATGGCGCGACAAGATTTTTTCCAGCTACAGCAACCAGGAAGACGCCAACGAAGAGCTGCTGTGCATCCCGAAAAAAGGCAGCGGCCTCTATATGCCGCGCTTCCTGGTGGAGCAATGCCAGGACGACAGCATTCCCCGCTTGAGCCTGGCCAAGGGCGAGGCTTACGTCACCGACCCGAATCGCCTGGTCGAGACCGAGCGCTGGTGCAAGGAGGTGCTGAAGCCGGTGATCGACAACATGGACCACGGCAAGCGCTCGGTGTATGGCCAGGATTTCGGCCGGTCCGGCGACTTGTCCGTGATCTGGGTGCTTCAGGAGAAAAGCGCCAGTGAATGGACGACGGCTTTCGAGCTGAGCCTGCGCAACTTGCCGTTCGATGTGCAGGCGCTGATCCGCGATTACATCCTGGACAACATCCCGCACTTCCAGCACGCCTCTTTTGATGCACGTGGCAACGGCCAGAGCCACGCCGAAGGTGCCGTGCAGCGCTACGGTGAATATCGCATCACTTGTGTCATGGCTACCGCTTCCTGGTACGCCGAATGGTTCCCTCGTTACAAATCTGCTTATGAGGCCAAGGCGATCACGGTGGTCGGCGGTGAGGATGTCATTACCGACCATCGCCGTGTGATTCTCCAGGCTGGCAGGCCCAAGATGGACGACGGGCGCGACAAAGGCACGGATGGCGGATACCGGCACGGCGATTCGGCCATTGCCGGTGTGATGGCCTGGCATGCAGCCAGCCAGGAAGGCCAGCCAGCGGCGGGCGCAACGGTGGAATCTCAGCCCGAAATATTTAAAGCGCCACGGATAGGTCGCCTGGGCCGGTGGCTGCACAAAACCCTGCTGATCGATTTAAGGCCCGTAGCGCGTTTTTTATCGCTTGGGCGGGCATGTGTAGCCAATTTGTTTTTTAACGGCTTTATGAACCTTCATAAAGCGGTATTTGCGGGACAGGAAAGGTCGGCTGATGGGCTTGTTTGATGGGATGGTGGAATTGTGGGGCAAGGTGACTGGTGCGCAGGCAGCTTCAGAAGAGGCTGAAACCTCATTCCGTGAGGCAGCAGGCTTCACTATTGATGCCGACGATGGCGAATGGCGAAAGCTGACTGGAGACAGCAAGCGCGACTTGCCGCAGATCACCCAGGAACGCATGCGCGAGATTGCCGTGCATTTGTGGCGCACCAACCTGCTGGGCAACCGCCTGATTGAATTGCCGCTGGCCTATCTGCTGGCCGAGGGCGTGGAAGTCAAAACCCAGGACGAAGCCACGACCAAGACATTGCGCCGCTTCTGGCGCGACCCGATCAACAAGATGGAAATCAAGCTGCCGAAAAAGCTGCGCGAGCTGAGCCTGTACGGCGAGCAGTGTTATCCAACCTTCGTGAATGAGGCCAGCGGCCATGTGCGTCTTGGTTACCTTGATCCCGGCCTGATCGCCACCGTCGTGGCCGATCCGGACAACCCGGAACAGCCGATCGGCATCATTACAGCCAAGGACAAGAAAGGCCAGGCACGCCGGTATCGCGTGATCGTGAATGGTCCAGAGGATGTGTTCACCCAGCGCACGCAGGAAATTCGCCAGACATTTGCCGATGGCGAGGCCTTCTTTTTCAAGATCAACGACCTCTCCAACAGCATGCGCGGGATCTCCGACTTGCTATCCCAGGCCGACTGGGTCGATGGCTATGACCAGTTCCTCTTCGCCGAGGTTGAACGCATCAACAATCTACGGGCATTCATCTGGGACGTGACCATTACGGGGGCAACACCTGAACAAGTAGCCTCACGGGCAAAAGAGATTACGGCCCCGGCACCCAACAGCGTGCGCGTACACAACGACCAGGAGAAGTGGAAAGCGGAAGCGCCAAATCTGAACTCTGCTGATACCAGCAACACTGGCCGACTGTTGCGCAACCACATCCTGGGCGGCGGCACGATTCCCGAGCATTGGTTTGGTGGTGGCGGCGATGTGAACCGCGCTGCGGCCAGCGAGATGGGCGAACCGACCTTCAAGGTGTTCTCGATGCGGCAGAAGGTTGCCAAGAGCATCCTGGAAGAGATCGGCACCTACGTCCTGCGCCAGGAATGTATCGCGGTGTTGGGACAAGAGCCCGATGAAGACGATCCAGCCTACGAGGTTGAGGTGATCTTCCCCGAGATGACATCCAGGGACACCAGCAAATATGCAAGCGCCTTGCAGCAGGTGATTGTGGCCGTAGGGATTGCCATCGACAAAAAGCTGTTAAGCGAGGAAACCGGCCTGTCCCTGATCGGCACTGTGTCCGGCAGGCTGGGGATTGAGATTGACGTCAAGAGCGAGCTGGAAAAGACCAGTACTGCGAAAACCAAGGAAGCGGAAAACGACGTGTTTACCACACCGAAAACTGAAGAAGGAGCTGCGTGATGGCTGAATTGATGATGGGGCTTCATACAGATGCCCAGGGAAAGGTTTCGAAGAAGGAAATTGCGGTTGATGCGCAAGGCCGCATCATGACAACAGGAACTGGCGGGGGCGATATGTCGATTGAAGAGGTTAAGACGGGGCTTGAGGGATTGTCAGGAGATAGTAGGCTGGATGTTCTGGCGGTGAAAGGTGCTGCCCATCAAACAGCAGATGAGAATGGCAAGCCAGTAATCACTAGTGGCGGCGTTGACTATGCGCTTACCCCCAATGCATCAATCGGTAAAGGTAAAAATTACCTTATTTACCCAGGTGTCACTATCCTGTCCATGACGGGGCTAGCCACTACAGATTTTCAATATGGCGGCTCTACTTCAGTTCGCTCAATGGACACTGACAATAAGTGGTTTCCAGGATCCACCCAAGTATTTGATGTGACCAACACAGGGGGCTCGGGTGCTGGTCTTAACATTACTCGAAATTTACCTGCCCCCGTAGCGGCATTGGGTGAAGCACCCAATATGTGCATTCCGATATGGGTGGAGGACTACACCAAGATGGGTTCCGTTGAGATCAGGTTCTCAATGGATGATATAGCGTTCGATAATTATTATCGAGCTACGTGGGGAGTGAATCCCAATGGCAATAACAGCCTCAAGCGCAACGGCTGGCATTTCGCATTCTTTGCTCCATCCGACTTCGTTGCAGTAGGTAGTCCAACCTGGGAAATGACCATTAATGCGGTACGTTTCTATCAACTTAATGCTTCGGGCGTCACCGCACCCAATGGTGGTCATGTCAAATATGACTCGATCATCTTTAATTATCGAGCAATGGCGAATTTTTGCTACATGATCGACGGGACTCAAGAGTCTTTAGGTTCTTTCGTCAGGCCACTGTGTAATTCTCTTGGTATACCGCTCACGGTGTCATTGACAGTCCAGAACATCATAGGCCAGCCCGGTTACGTTTCACTTGAGACGCTACATGGTATGGCGAGAGAGGGTACCACTTTCGTGCCTCGTAACCCGATAAGGGTGGGAGACCCTGGGGCAACGACGAACGCACAAGTTTCTGCTGGGCTTAAAGCCTCCCAGGATTACATTCGAACTATATTCAGGGGGGTTGTACCGGATGCGACTATCGAAAGATGGTTGCGCCACTGGACTTGTGCGAATGGGGTCAATGCGTTCACACAGGGTGACAGATCGCTATTCGATTACTTAGCAGAGCATAACGGCATTGTCACGGCTCGTACTACTGACACCACCAATGGCCCCATGATGATTCCGCAGGGATACGGTCAAGACAATCTGCATCAGATGCCGATTATTGATGGTTGGCCACAAGCTGACTCCGTATTCATGGCATCACTCGACAAGACTATTGCGAGAAATGCTATGGCAATAGCGTTTACCCACGGAGTTGACCACAACACAATTGTCACTTACAAAAACCTTGAGGCCAGGCTTAAATATGCCAAGGCGAAAGCAGCGGCTGGATTACTCAAGTTCCGCACTTTGCCTGATTGGTATGACGGCCTTTAACTCAAGTGGCCACCACTCCATCATCAGCCATCAACGATGCGTTAAAGGATCGCACCCGCATCCAGACCGATACTTACGCTGAAATCCTGCGTTTGCTCGGTCTGGCCCAGGAGCAGATCGCAGGCATTCTGAAGGCTGCACCGTCTGACTATCAATCTTGGAGCCTGCCACAACTTTCTGCTGCCATCGAGCAAGCCATGGTTGATTTTAGCGCTGCTGGTAGTGCAATTGTAGGTACAGCGGCTGGCAGAATGTGGGAAAACGGCCAATCGCTGGTTGATCTGCCTATTCAGGCTGGCGGCATCAGGTTGGCTACGGTGATGCCCAATATCGACAATCGCCAGTTGCTGGCCATGCGTGCTTTCACCACTGGGCGCATCAAGGATATCAGCACCACCACGGCCAACAAGATCAACAGTCAGCTTGGTTTGGTGGTGATCGGTGCGCAATCGCCTGGCGATGCAATTATCAGCGTTAGAGGTTTGTTGGAAGGTAATGCCAAAAACCGCGCCAGGACGATTGTGCGTACTGAGCTGGGTTCTGTATTCTCGGCGGCAGGCTTTCAGCGCATGCTGGACGCCAAGGCCAATGGCGTCAACATCAAGAAAAAATGGCTTGAATCTGGCAAGGTGCATGCACGTCCTGGACACAATGCGATGCATGGCAAGGTGTTGGAATTGGAAGATCCATTTCTTTTATTGGGCATGGACGGCAATACTCACAAGCTCATGCACCCGCATGATCCCAAAGCACCGGCATCTGAGAAAATCAACTGCGGTTGCGTTGTTGTGCCCGTGATAGACTTCAGCAAGCCTATTGTCGTAGGTAATCTTTCCTATCAATCGGCGCTCACCAGCACCATTCCTGACGGTGTTGATCTTGCTGAGTTCAACCGCCAGGAACTGGCTGGCCGGTCTAATTCCTAACCCCAAATTCTTTAACCCGTATTAAAGGCATTTTCCCCGCCAAAACCCTAATCTGACGGCTCTTTCACTGATTATTTAATCAAGGAGCCACAGATGTCTGGCACACCTCAAACCAAAACCGAAGAGACCAAGAAGCCATTAACAGCTGCTACAGCTGCGGCATTGGTCAAGCGTCCTATCCCTTTGTTTGACGACAAAGGCAAGCCCACTGGCAAATTCAAGCAGCAAGAAGTTAAAACGGCAGAAGTACTGGAGTTCAAGGAATATGCTGATCGCTTAGTTGTGGTCACCGTTGACGGCCAGAAGTTCGAAGCGGCCCTGTAAATCATGGCCAAGTTCGTCATTCCACCTGAAGGCATTCGCGGGGAAGCTTTAAGGGAAGCTGCTGCAAGTGATTTTGCCACCATTCGCGGCCTGGTCTACGAGGCGCTTAAGCAGAAGCTGAATCCTGATGGTCGTGATCGCGCCTATTTCAGCATTGAAGCTATCTACCCAGATCGGGTGGTCGTAGTGAATGGCGATTTCGGTGCTCGAAAATACTCCTACCCTTACTCCCTTGATGACAGCAATGTCATCACCCTTGGTGAACCATCTGAGGTTGTGGCCACCCATACCCCGGTCAAGACTACCGCGGCTCCTATGCGTGAAGCTGTCGCAGCGACCAGCGACCCTGAAGGCACCGGCCGCTACTTGATCCGTGTGGTTGAGGCTGGGGTGTCAATGAACGACGTCTTATATCCTGACGCCGTGCTGCGAGAAGCCGTGCCCAAGTTCAATAATGCCCGGGTTTTCGTTAAATCCGACGATGAGCATCTCGCTGGCAAAGGCAAGGATGTGCGGAATTTGGTTGGACGCCTGGTCGAGGCCGTGTTTGTGCCTGCGGCCAATGGCATGCCGGGCCAGATTCAGGCCGTGCTGGAGGTGCTGCAGCCGGGCGGCGATATTGACGTGCGTCTGCGCGAAGCCGTTAAGCGCGGCATGACGGATATCTTCGGGTTCTCGATCGACTGTCTCGGCGGCTCGACCAAGACCACCATCAATGGCAAGTCTGTCCGACAAGCCAAATCCATTACCAAAGTTGATTCAGTCGACCTCATTGTCGAGCCAGGCGCTGGCGGCAGGCTGATTCGTATGACCGAAGCTGTTAATTCAAAGGAGCAAGCAGAAATGAGCCTCAAGCAGAGAATGCTGACCACCGTCCTGGCGCACAAACCCGGTAAATTTGCCGGTGTTGCCCTGGACGACATCAACGAAGACGAACTCGAAACGGCCTACCGTGAAGCGGTGGCTGCAGGAGCCCAGCAAAACTCCGATACAGTCACAGCGGCGGAAATGGCCGCGTTCCGCGAGGAATTACGCATGATGGAAGCTCGCAACAATGCTCGCGCCACCATTGAGGCTTCCACTTTGCCCCAGGCTGCCAAGGATAAGCTGACCGCGCAATTCGCCACCATGGAACGCTTCGTCGAGGCGGACGTGGCCAAGGCGATCAGCGATGAGCGTGAATATCTCAGCCGCTTTGTGGAGTCTGGCAAGGTGAGCATGCCGTTCGACATCCAGGTGGAAGATAGCCATCTCAAGATGGCCGACATGCTGGATGCGTTCTTCGACCCAGAGCACAAGGAACATCGCAGCGTGCGCTCGTTCCGCGAGTGTTACATCATGATCACAGGAGACCGGGATGTGACAGGTCTGCTGCGGAACTGCGACCGCAGCCGCTTGATGGCCGCCGCTGGCGAAAGCTTCCGTGAAGCCGTGGGCAGCGACACGTTCGGCAATGTTCTGGGCGACGCAATCACCCGCCGCATGCAAGCGTTGTTCACTGCTGGCACTAACCTGCAAGCATGGCGCAGAGTGGCGACCACAGTACCGGTCAGTGATTTCCGTACCCAGGAGCGCACCCGCATTGGGGGGTATGGCAACCTGCCCATCGTGGCTGAGCGTGGCGCTTATAACGCCCTAACCACGCCTGGTGATGGCAAGGCCACCTATGCCGTCGCCAAGCGCGGCGGCACCGAAGATGTCTCTCTGGAGGCGATCAAGAACGACGATGTAGGTGTGCTGCGCCGCATTCCGGTCGAGCTCAACCTGGCTGCGGCCAATACGCTCAGCGAGTTCGTGTTTGATTTCTTCCGTACCAACCCGGTGATCCACGACACTCTGGCGCTATACCACGTCGACCATGGCAATCTCTTCACTGGGGCGCTATCTGCTGCGCAATTTACTGCGCATCGATTGGCGATGCTCAAGCAGACGCGTGCCGGATCAGGCAAGCGCAATGCCGTCAGCCCTGCAATTTTGATGGTGCCGTTCGAATTGCAGGAGCAAGCATATGATCTGTTCGTACGCGGCCAGAACAATGACAAGACATTTGTGCAGACTCTGAACCCCGAGGTGATTCCGGTAGATTATTGGACCGACGGTAACGATTGGGTGACTCTGGCAGACCCTGCACGCCTCCCGGTACTGGAAATCGGCTTTCTGGACGGCAACGAAGAGCCAGAGCTGTTCATCCAGGATAGCCCTACCGGCGGCAGCATGTTTTCCAATGATGTGCTGAAGTACAAGATTCGCCATATCTACGGTGGAAACATCCTGGTCGACGGCGAAAAAGGCACCACCAAGGCGGTTGTAGCCTAAGCCATGCTGGACCGTTACCTCACTTTGACGGCAGACCTTACCCGCGACGATGCGGGTAAGGTAAGCGCGGAGCAGTTGGTCGATGCAGTCCAGGCCGCTGTGTTGCGCTATAGCAAGGATCGGCCACGGCTGGTGATTGATGAGATCACTGCGCCTGGAGGCCAGGTGCTGCCGCTGCCGTCGGGGTGGGTGGCGGATTTTTCGTTGCTGCAGGCGATAGAGCATCCGGTATCGGCCTATCCGGCATCGATGATGGACAAGGATGCCTTCACGGTTCGCAACACGCCCACTGGTCAGCAGATCGTTTCCAGCCATGCATTTGCCGCTGGCGATCTGATCTGGCTGCATTTCACTGAACCCCATACGCTCAGCGAAGCAAGAAACACCATTCCAGAAGGTGACCGCGAGGCAGTTTGCTGTCTGGCTGCCGCGGCGCTTTGTGAGCAGCTGGCATCGTTATATGCCGGCGATACCGATAGCACCATCATGGCTGACAGTGTGGATCATCAGAGCAAATCCACCTTGTTTGCAGCTCGCGCGAAGGGCTTGCGCCAGCGCTACATGAATGAACTAGGCGTTGATCCCAAGCGTGCAGCCCCTGCTGGCACCGTGATTTCACTCCCAAGCAAGGACAGCCGTGGCAGACCACGGCTGACTCACTGATGGCCTATCGCTTTGAATCTGCCAATCAGCAGGAGCTGGCCAGAGTATGGCAGGCAGCACCCAGCCAGGTGCAGCCAGTGATTGAGACCTGGCTGCGCAGTGTTCAGATGCACATGGAAGGTGAAGTTAAACAGCTTACGCCAGTGAGGGACGGTACTCTGCGGAACAGCATTGCGGCGCTGCCATTAGAAACCCATGCCATGGGTGTGACTGCCGTGATCGGGGTTGATCCGGATGCCAAAAGCGCGTTGGGCACCTCACTAAATTATGCCATTCCCGTAGAACTAGGTACCAAGCCTCATGACATCAAGCCCAAGAATAAACGAGCCTTGGTGTTTACGATTGCAGGGCGCCAGGTGTTTGCTGGCGCGGTGAAACATCCAGGCACTAAAGGAGCCTTCATGTTCAGCCGTGCTTTTGACGCCAATGTCGGAAAAATCCAAGACGATCTGAATGATCTGGTGCGCAGCATTGGCATGCAGCTGGGGGTGCTGTAATGAGCGGCTCAGCGAAGCATCAGGCGATCCTGCAAGCCATTGTCAATAAGCTCCGCACTGTGCAGGATGTTGGCCAGGTGCACGACTACGAACGCTGGAGCCGCAACGAAAGCGGATTCAAGGCGCATTACGAGTACACGCTGAATGGCGAGCAGATCATTCTCGGTTGGAATGTGCAGCGGGTAGCAAGTCCACAATCGCGCCAGAACTTGCGTTACGACGTTCGCAACGAGTGGAAAATCACTGGCTTTCGCACCCTCAATGACACTACTGCTAGCGGCAAGCAGTTCAATCTACTGATCGATGACATCCGTGATGCATTTAACCAGGACGCCAACTTAGGTGGCGTTGTCACCAGTCTGGAAGGCGACGGAGTTTCCGGCATTCAGCTGATCAGTTTTCGCCCTGTGATGTTTGCCGGCGTTCTCAGCCATGAAGCGGTTTTATCGCTGACCACCACTCATAACCAAAGGAGCAACCCATGAACACCAAAGTGAAAGACAACGCTGACGGCCAAGAGGAAATCGAGCTGGTCAAGAAACACACCCATGCAGGCCGGGAATATCCAGTCGGCGCCAAGATCAAGGTATCTGAACAAGATGCCAATTGGTTGCGCGGCGTGGGCGTTGCCAAAGAGAAATAGGCATCGGTACTCATTAATTTTTTAGGAGATTGAAATGTTATTTTCAGGACAAGGCAGCATTTCCTTGGGTAAGCGTGATGCCTCGGGAAAGCCTTTGGGTTTGAGACCGGTTGGCGATGCAACGCTGACCATCGCCCTGGCAACAGAAGTGGAAGAACATACTGAAAAGCAAACCGGCCAGCGATTGGTCAATCATCGTCTGAGCACTAAAAAAACTGCTACGACCACGATTGTTGCTGATGAGTGGGATATTGAGAACCTGGCACTGGCCCTGTATGGCGAAGTGACCAGGGTCACTGGTGGCACGGTAACGGCCGAGGCATTGCCCAACCCCGTTGATGCCGGACTGAAATATTTGCTGCAACACAACAATGTGTCTGATGTCGTCATTACCGACTCCACTACTGGCACCGCCAAGGCGCTGCCAGTCAGCCAGTATTCTGTTCATGGGCCTGGCGGGAGCATTGTCGTCCAGGACAAGGCCACAGGTGGCCCATTTGTAGAGCCGTTTCTCGCGGCATATGCCTATGGCGCTACAGATAAAGTTGGCATGTTCACCCAACCGGTGCCTGAAGTCTGGCTGCATTTTGAAGGTGTCAACACCGCAGACAACAATAAGCCTGTGATCGTCGACCTGTACAAGGTGCAGATTGACCCGACACGTCAATTGGATCTGATCACTGATAGTTACGGCACATTTGAGCTGGTAGGCAATGCGCTGCTGGACTTGTTGAGACCTGCAGATGATGAGCTAGGCCAGTTTGGCTCCATCGCCTATCCGCAAATCACCCCTTAGACATCCCCGCCCGGCCTTCCAAGCCGGGTGGTCTTAATTCTCAATAATTAACTTATCAGGAGTCACCATGTTCACTTTAGCTGTCACGCCATCCTTTTCTGCGCCAGTCGTAGTTGATCTACCAACCAACAATGGCAAGTTTGAACGCCGGAACTTTGATGCTGTTTTCAAACGCCTGGATGCCAAAGAACTGAAGGAGTATCGACAGATGCTCAATTCAGGTGAGCTGGATGACGAGGGCTTTGCCAGGATCATCCTTGTTGGATGGGAGAAAGTGACAGATGAACACAAGGCTCCTGTGCCCTTCAGTGAAGAGGTTCGTGATCAGTTGTTGGCAATCCACCCGGTAACACCGTCAGTAATCAAGTCGTTCTTTGCCTCTATCAATGGATCAGCAGAAAAAAACTAGCATTGGCCGCCCAGCATTGGGCGGCAGGAAAGGACTGGAAAACCGGGGTATTTGAGGTCTGGCCGGAGCACTGGGAAACCGTCGAAGTGTTTATGGCCACAGTCTCGCAATGGCGTGTTGTGGCTGGCCTTGGTTCTTTGACTTATCTAGGGCTGGACTATCAGGCACTGCCTGCAGTGTTGAAGTTGATGGGGATTAAGAAGAAAAACCATCAACGGATATTTTGGGGTCTTCAGGAAATGGAACGGGCAGCAAGGCCGCTGCTAAATGCCACCAAGGAAACTAAGCCAGCAAGGCGAAAAAAATGATGATCAGCGCGAACCCGGCAAACCACTTTAAAACGCCTGTAATGAAGGCGTTGATGAAAGTATCAACCGGGTTTTGTTGTTTGTTAAGCATGGCCGGATTGTAGCCCTAAAATGGAAAAAACCCTACAGATCAAGATAACGGCGGATGGCCGGATTGCCCTGGATGAGATCAAGGCGGTCGGTAAAGCCCAGGCAGATGCCAACAAGGCACAAGCCGCTGCGGCTGCCAGCATGGAGAGATCCCGTAGTGCCCAAACTGCAGCTGCGGCTTCCACGCGTGCATTAGGGGATGAGCAGCGTCGCCTGGCGAGTGAGCTGGATACGTTGATGAAGCGTATCGATAGCGCCTACCGTGAGACGAAGCGCCTGGAGGAAGGCCAATCTACACTGCGCCGGAGTTATGCTGCTGGCCTGATCAATCTGAGCCAGTACAAGCAAGGTTTGGCATCCCTCAATAATGAAACCTCCCAGGCAGTACAGTCAGGGGAGCGCCATGCATCCATAATCGCCCGGGTCGGCCATTATGCCGCCGCTGCTTTTGCAGTGAGCCAAGTTGTCGATTTCACCAAACAGATCGTCCAAGCCAATCTCAACTTCGAAAAATACAACAACACACTGGTCTACGCCACAGGCAGCCAACACCTGGCAGCAGTGGAAATGGATTACATCACACGCACTGCGGATCAGCTGGGCCTAAATCTTGAAGGTGCGATTGTCGGGTATACGAAGTTTTCTGCCGCGACTAGAGGTACCTCCATCGAGGGCGAGAAAACACGGGAGGTGTTCGAATCAATCGCCAAGGCGTCAGTGGTGATGAGGCTGTCTGCTGATGAAACCAATGGTGCCTTGCTTGCCATCTCGCAGATGATCAGCAAAGGTACGGTGCAGGCTGAGGAATTGCGTGGCCAATTGGGTGAACGTCTACCTGGCGCGTTCAATGTGGCTGCACGCGCGATGGGCGTGACGACACAAGAGCTGGATAAGCTGCTTGAAGATGGGGCTGTGGTGTCTGATGAGTTTCTGCCCAGATTTGCAGATGAGTTGACCAGGACACTAGGCGATAACCCACAAAGCGCTGCCAGTAGCGCCCAAGCGCAGTTAAATCGTCTCTCCAATGCCTATCTGGAGTTCAAGCGATCATTAGGCGAGAGCCTGATCATGGAACTGGTATTGCGCGTGACGGAAGGTTCGACCGATGCACTCAAGTGGTTCAATCACTTTGTATTCGATAGGGGGGAACTGGCCGATTTGAATGCCCGCGCCAATGCGCCAGAGCGCCTGGCCAAGCTGGACCGCGAGCGGCAGTTCCTGCTCGAGGGAGGCAACAACCTTGATCCATCCAATACTCTTGCTCGCCGACAGGCTCGATTGGCCGCCATTGATGCCGAGGTCCAGGCAATCCGCAACCGGGCTGGCCTGGATACTCCTGCCGAAGAAGTTGGCGAATCTGAATCCGCAAAGAACGCTGCAGCGTTGCGTGACAAGGCGCAGCAGAATGCCTTGGATAAATTTATCAATACTGAGAAGTGGCAGACAAGGTCGCAAAAGCTTGCGTCAGCGCTGGAAGAAGAACGCAAGGCATTTGAGAAATTGGTCGAGGGCATGGAGAAGGACTCTCCACGTTATAAAGCCGCCTATGAGGCCCACTTGTCGCACATCGATGTCATCAAAGGCAAGGCCGAGGCATCGGCCAAAAAGAGCAATAGCGATCCGCTGGCCAATGCTATGCGTCAGCTGGAAAACGCACGTGCAGAGTCTGGCCGCAATACCGAGAAATTCATCTATGACGCCGAGCTGAAGGCTCTGGATACCGGCCTGCAGCAGGCCCTGATCAGCTACCGTGAGTATTACGTCCAGCGCGAAACGATCGAGGACGATTATTACAATCGCCAGGTATCCCGGATTGAGCAAAAGATTGCCAATGAGCAAGCGGCGGCGGCTGCAGCCAGGGCAAGAGGCGATAACGTTGGCGCAGCTGGCAATGAGACCAATATTGTTAAACTGCAGTCCGAGTTGAATGCCCTGGACCAGCAACGTGCCAATAGCCGTGCTGCCAACATGGAAGCAGAGCGTGCGGCTAATCTGGAAATGGCGCGGCAAGGTATGGCCATGACAGCCCAGCTGCTGCAATCGCAGGGGCAGCTGGAGGATGCCGCCCGCCTGCAGGTGGCTCAGAAGTACAGCGCCAGCCTGGCCAGGATGAAGGCTGAAGGCAACGAGGCTGGTATAGAGCTGATAGAAAAGCTGATCAATGTCGAATTGGCCAGCGGTCGATTGAATCAGATTGAAACCGAGCTCAATGCCTCACTCGCCCGCATCACTGACGAAACCAGGCGTGTGGATATCCAGAAGAATGCGGGCATCCTGACCGAATTCGAAGCCAGGCGGCGACTCATTGGTCTACAGCAGCAGGAAATTCCATTGCGCCAAGCGCAATTGACGGCATTGGAACAAGCCTATCAGCAGAGCCCAACCCGGGAACTGAGCGACAGGATACGACAGGCTCAGCTCGACATCGAGCAGCTTCAGGCGGTAGTGAGTGGAGCCAACCGCACTTTTGAATATGGCGCGCGCACTGCGATTGGAGAATACCGCGACGCGATCAGCAATGGCGCTACGCAAGCACGTGACTTGTTCAACAGCAGTTTCCAAAGCATGGAGAACGTGCTGGCCACCTTCTTCCAGACTGGCAAGCTCAACATGCAGGATTTCTTCAGCGCCCTGGAGCAAAGCCTGGCCAAGGTTGCCGCGCAGAAGATGATGGAGGGAATTTTTGGTGCCCTGGACATGGGTAGTTGGTTTGGTGGCAGCAATTCTACAGTGCCTTCATATGGCAGCTCCGGCACGGTGCCAGGTGGAGTCGGTCGCTGGATCGGTACCAATCACACCGGCGGCATCCTGGGCAGCGAGAGTACGGCGCTTCGGTATGTCTCTTCAGATGTATTCGATGGTGCACCACGCTTCCATTCTGGTGGCATCTTGGGCGATGAAATCCCTATTATTGGCCGTAAGGGTGAAGGTGTTTTTACTGCAGAGCAGATGAAGAACCTGGCCCCTGTTGGCACTGGTGGCCAGCAAGTGGTCAACGTGCAGATTTTCGAGGCAGCAGGCACACAAGCCACGGTCACTCAAAGCACTGGCGATAACGGCGAATTAAATCTGCAAGTGATGGTGGAAACCCTGACTGACATCATGGGCCGCGATATAGAGCGTGGCCGTGGCCTAGGCCCAACACTTGAAGCCAAATATGGCCTGAATCCTTCAGCAGGAGCCTTGGGATGACAGCGACCTGGCCATCTAGCCTACCCACACCATTTGCCGTTGGCCATGGTATTGAGCCAGTACCGACCTCACGCCGCAGCCAAATGGAGGTTGGCGTGCCACGCCAGCGCCAAGCACAGACCGAACCGCTGACCAATACACCGAACGTCAAGCTGGAGTTCAACCAGCACGAGATGGCGATTTTTGAAGCCTGGCACGCCCATGAATTGCATCTTGGCAATGATTGGTTCTTGTTCCCCTGGGCCAATGGCCAGGGAGTAACGGAGATCGAGGTGCGCATGATTGAGGGAAAGTTCAAAGGCCGCTACGACGGCAAAGGCGTGTTCACCGTGACTTTTGATCTTGAAATCCGCAACCGGCCATTGATGAGTAAGGCCGAGCTTGCACA
Organism: Methylobacillus flagellatus KT; assembly: GCF_000013705.1. Lineage (NCBI taxonomy): Bacteria > Pseudomonadati > Pseudomonadota > Betaproteobacteria > Nitrosomonadales > Methylophilaceae > Methylobacillus > Methylobacillus flagellatus. Next base: position 2,901,573 of record NC_007947.1, on the reverse strand, counting down.
GTACTTGTGAGTTTTAACCATGCCTGATCCCACACTTGAAGAAGCGATTAAAGAAGCCTATGCCAGCAACCCTGTTGGCGAGGTGGAGCTGAACACTCTGGAGTTCCGTCACCCTAATTTTGTCGACCAGAACGGCGATCCATCTGCCATTCGCGTTGTCCTGGACAACGTCGATCATTACCTCACCCTGGAAGATGATGCGCCATTGAACCCTGGTGAGAGCGTGCTGTTTGTCAGGATGGCGTTTGAGCTGACCAAGCCGGAGGTGGATTCGGTTGCTGGACCTGCCATGGATATCACATTGAATAACATTACACCGGAAATCGAGACTCAAATCCGGGCCGCCACACGATCTCCTTATCCTGTCATCGGTATGTACCGCCTGTACCTGCTGAGCGATAAAACACAACCACAGAATAACCCGCCAATGGAGTTCCAGCTCGACAATGTCAACGCGGACGATGAGTCCATTACGGCCAGAGCCACCTTTGGCAATGAGGCACAGCGCCCATTCCCGAATGAAAACTATACGGCCACACGCTTCCCTGGACTATCACGATGAGTGGGCAACAGCATTGGGCAGCGGCATACATGGGCTTGCCTTGGATCAACGGCCAGCGCGATTGCTTCCAGTTCTTCAGGCAGATTCAGGCTGCACACTATGGCCGCGAGATCCCGCCTTATTACGTTGATGCACAGATGGTGCGCAATTGCGTACAAGCACTGCAACAAAACCCAGAGCGCCAGCATTGGGAAGAGGTGGCTTTGCCTAAGGATGGGGATGCTGTGCTGATGAGCCAGTCCAAGGTGCCGACGCACGTAGGTGTGTGGATAGGCGATGGGGGCGGGATTCTTCACTGCGTACAAGGTGCGGGTGTTGTTTTTTCCATGCCCAAGCATCTGGCCAGCATGGGGTTCAAGGTCACAGGCTACTACCGTTGGAAAGGGCAAGGGACATGAAGGCAACTGTTATCACCGTGCGCAATCCCTTTGCGCCTGCGCAAAATCGGACGGTGACCGAGATCAGGAGGCGCCGCAGGATTGCAGCGTTGGCACCACAGACTGCCATGCCTTTCATCTGCCATTTGAATGGCAAACCACTGCTCAGGCCGCAATGGAGCAGGTGTGTTGAAGATGGCGATATCGTCATCTTTTCCATCCTGGTCCGTGGAGGTGGTGGAGGTGGATCGAACCCATTGCGCATCGTGATGATGGTCGCTGTCATGTATGTCACAGGAGGACTTGGCGGTACGATGGGCGCAATGGGTGGTGTCGGTGGCATGGTTGCAACTGGTGCCACCGCTACCATGATCAACATTGCCGTAGGCATGGTCGGCATGGCTGTGATCAATGCGGTATTGCCGGTCACAAACACACCCGCCAGCATGAAGATGCAGTCTCTAGCTGCACCTTCACCTACTTATTCCATTGGCTCTCAGGGCAATCAAGCGCGACTTGGCCAGCCCATCCCTAAAATCTATGGCCGCCATAAGGTTTACCCTGACTTGGCCGCCATGCCTTATACGGAATATGCGGGTAATGAACAGTATCTTTACCAGCTCTTTTGCGTTGGCCTTGGGGAATATGAGCTTGAAGCATTGCGGATGGAAGAATCTCCGATCGAGAACTTCCCCGAGGTGACGGTCGAGATCGTACAGCCAGGCGAACTGGTGACCTTGTTCCCGACCAATGTTTACACGGCACCTGAAGTGGCGGGCCAGGAATTGGAAAACACCTGGACTGGCGGATTTCCTGCTTGTGGTGCCTCGCAGCAACTCAATGCGATCGCAGTCGATATTGTTGCCCCTCGAGGTCTTTACTATGCAAATGATCAAGGCGGCTTGACCGCAAGGTCTGTCACTGTGGCGGTTGAGGCTCGCCTGATCGATACCGATGGAAACCCACTGGATGAATGGCAAACGCTTGGTGTTGAGACCTTTAGCGCCGCTAGTCAGACTGTGATTCGCAACAGCTACCGTTACGAAGTCACACCAGGCCGATATGAAGTCCGGGTTCAGCGATCAAGTGGTAAAGACACTTCCAGCCGGGCAGCCAACGATGTGACCTGGACTGCATTGCGTGGCTACATGCCTGGCAATCAGTCTTACGGCAATGTGACCATGGTGGCCATACGCATGCGTGCAACAAACAGTCTGAGTTCGCAGTCCAGCCGCCGATTCAATTTGATCGCCACTTCCAAGCTACGTGTATGGAATGGTGTTGCCTGGTCTGCACCGGTGGCTACGCGCTCGATCGCATGGGCGATTGCGGATGCCTTGATGGCGAGTTACGGCGGAAAACTGCCGCAGAAACGCATTGACCTGGATGGGTTGTTATCCCTGGATCAGACCTGGGCGGCGCGCGGTGATACTTTCAATGGCGTCTTCGATACTCAGAATACCTTGTTCGACGCGGTAAAGAACATTGCCTTGGTAGGACGTGCGCAGCCTTATCAACAAGGTGGGATCTGGTATGTTTGGCGTGACCAACCGCAAGCAATGCCTGTGGGATTGTTCAATGCCAGGAACATCATTAAAGGTAGCTTCAAGACTCAATATCTACTGCCGACCGAGCAAACGGCGGATGCGCTGGTAATTCCCTATTGGGATGAAGAAACCTGGAGCGAAAAAACGGTCACTTGTCAGCTTGATGAAAGCGCACCAGGCAATCCTAAAGAGATCCCGCGCGTGTTTGGCATGACCACGCGTAAACAGGTTTGGCAGCACGGCATGTACACGCTGGCCAACAACCGCTATCGCCGTGAATTATCCACACTGACCACCGAGATGGACGGGTTTATCCCGACCTATGGCGACATGCTGGCCATCGCTGCAGCGCGGGACGTGGGCCAATATAGTGGCGATGTGATGGAATACGATGCAGTGTCCAGGACGATTACAACATCCGAGCCACTGACCTGGTCAACAGGTGGCGCTAACCACTTTTTTGCATTTAGACGCAGGAATGGGGACTACGATGGTCCATACCGCGCAACACCTGGTGCAACCGATTACGAAGCCGTCCTGGATACGCCATTGGATTTTACGCCTGATACTGGCACTGACCGGGAGCGCACTTCATACCGTTTTGGTGTTGGCCAGCCACGCATGATGCTGGCGCGTGGCATTCGTCCCCGATCCAGGGACCGTGTCGAGATCAGCCTGGTGATTGAGGCCCCTGAAGTGCATACCGCAGATAGTGGCTTGCCTCCTGAAACACCATCAGACTGGAATCTACCAGTACAAGTCAGCCGTCCTGCTGTTTCTGGCTTGACCGTACTACCAGGTGGCACGCCTGATATGCCGATGGCGCAGGCCAATTGGGTGCCTTCTCCTGGTGCGGAATATTATGTGGTGGAAGTCAGCTATGACGATGGAGACAGTTGGCAACCAGTTGGCCAGCCCACCAACAACAGTATTACGTTTCCTGTGCGACCAGGGATCATTCAGGTTGCGATTTCAGCGGTTGGCCAGGCACAAGGGTTGCGCACGGTCTGGACTGGCGCTCCTTTCAGCAATGCTGCTGCATTACCCTCTGTCACTGGCCTGATATTGGCCCAGCCGTTTGTTGGACGATCGGCCAAATGGCTGTGGAATCCAGTTGTGGGTAATGTAACTTATACCGTGACGATTTATGCCGGGGCTGGTCTGACGCTCAAACGCACGGTGCAGAACCTTAAGCAACCCGAGTTCGAGTACACCTATGAGGATGCGATCGCAGACGGCGGACCCTGGCGCATATTACGTATTGGCGTCCGGGCCTATAGCATTGACTCTGCCTCAGAGGCCACGACGTACCTGAATGCCGAAAATCCTCAAGTGGCAGCACCAACAGGGCTGAGTATCACGGCCGGACCAGGTGCGCTGACAGTGAACGTTAATCCTCCTGCAGATACCGACGTGGCCGGGATGATGATCTGGATGAGCGCCATTTCTGGCTTTACTCCCAGCCTGGATACCCTGGTCTATGATGGGCCAGGCTTCTCACGTGGCTTTGGTGGACTAGGCGCAGGTGTGCCTCAATACTTCAGAGTTGCGCTCTACGACACCTTTGGCAAAGACAGCCTGAACATTAGTTCGGAGATCACCGCCTCGCCAATTGCATTGGGCGGCGTGCCCCAATCGATGGATATCCCCGACTCAAACATGGGCGACATTGTGTATGTGATCAATGAACAGAGCTTGTATCAGTGGAAAGGAGATGCCATTGGCTATGAACGTGCGCAGCCAGCGGTGATCGGCAATCAGATCATTGGCGGCATTATTCAGGCGGCTATAGAGCTGCAGGCAGCGCACATTACAGGTGGGTCGTTGAATATCAATAATAGGTTCAAGGTTGATTCCGGCGGGGATTTGGACTTGGTTGGCCCGGATGGGACTGTTGGCCTCGCGCTAGAGCAAAGTAGCAGGCTGGTAGTGCGCAGCCCATCCGGCGCACGCCGGGTGTTAATTGGCAAGTGGTCGGCCACATGAGTACTGAAGATGAGTATGGAGTATGGGTTTGGGACGAACAAAACAAGCTGCAGTTTTCAACCGAGGGCAGATATTTCAGGCTACACACTCTGATTACACAGTCCGTAAATTGGGCTGGCGGTCGTAACGGTGCGACCTACACGTTGAGCTACAACCTTCCCGGAGCCACTAATGATGGAACTTGGATATTGGTGATCCTTGGGTATGCGTCGGGGGGAATTTACGGGACTTTTAACAATGGGGGATTGAATATTACAGCTCATGTATCACCGAACATGGGGCTGATAGGGACGTTGCAATTGTGGATTTTTAGAGGCTGATACTGTGATTGATGAATATCTAATTGAAGTTCTTAATAAATCGGGTTTTGTCCAGATTGATGGGGCATTGAAAAATATGAGAGTTATTCAATACGGCACCGTCGCATATGACTGGTATTACAGTGGCTGGAGGATCACCTATCCAAATATGGGGTTCATACCCATTGTGATGGTCAGCCCGCCAGCTGGTACATACGGTTCTTATAACTGGTCTTATGATTTATGCTCTGGCAGAGCGGACTATACTTCATTCCAATTTTTCAGCTTTACTACTTCGGAGTCTAGTGGTGTTGGTTTCAATGTGGACTATGTTGTGCTAGCCCCAATGCCTGACTTATTGATTAGCCCGCCTCAATACGGTGTAGTGCTGCAAGATGAAAACAATTCAATAGTCTTCTCAAGTGCTGAAAAATACATGGCTATCGATATGATCCACTCTATCAGCACCTTGTTCCCAGGCTATACATATTATGTTGACGTGGCTCTGCCAACCATTCCCTTTGGCAAACGGTATTTCTCTGTCAACACTCATTTCACAGAAAGCGGATATGGGTTAGCGACATCTGGCATTTGGTTGGTTAATCAGAACACCGTGCGTATAGGCCAACTGGGATGGTGGGGAACTGGTATCAGGTCTTATGGGGAACCTATGCAAACTCTAATTGGATATTTCAACCCATGAAAAATTTTGCATTAATCAAAAATGGCCTTCCCATTCAGGTTGTCACCCCTGCGCTAGATAATACTTATTCTGATGGTCAGTATGAACACGGTGGGATATGGAGGGAGTTCTCCAACAATATCAGCCATCACGAAATATTGAATGACTGGTACTACAAGGATGGATGGTATCAGCGCCCAGCCTCACCTGGACCTTATTATCACTGGCAAAACGAAGTTGAATCCTGGGTATTTGACATGGATGCCGCTCGGTCAGCAAAAAGCGAAGTGATACGAAAGGCTTGTGAAGATGCGATTCTTGCCGGGTTTCAGTCACTGGCGTTGGGTAGTCCGCATCAATATCCATCAGACTTAGAGGACCAAGCGAACCTATCTTCCTCGGTGATGCGTTCCACCCTTCCTGACAGCGATCCTGATCAGCTTTATCCATTCAAATGCAGGTCTATTGAGGGTGTATGGGAGTTCCGATCTCACACAGCTGCCCAGATACAGCAGGTTGGACGGGATAGTTATGCAGTCATCCTTGGGCATCGGCAACGACATGCTCAACTGCAAACGCTGATTCAGTTGGCACGCTCAGAAACCGAGCTTGAAGTGATTGCCTGGAATCAATAGAGAGAGCGACGGTGACCATGCGCCAACATGGCCACCGCCCTTCAAGCCACAGTAAACAGGACTGTGAATCAAAGCCAGGGCTCCCTGCCACGTCGACGCAGCGGGGGAATCCTAGCGCAATTTTCACCACAGCGAAAGGTTTTGCATTATGTGCAATACAGTCCCATTCTCTTCATCACCCATCATTCCTTGGATAGGCGGCAAGCGTCGGTTGGCTAAGCATATCCTGCCTTTGTTTCCCGAGCATTCGTGCTACGTGGAGCCATTCTGCGGCGCGGCGGCACTCTACTTCCTCAAGGCGCCAGCAAAGGTTGAGGTCCTCAATGACATCAACGGCGAGCTGGTCAATCTCTACCGCGTCGTGCGGCACCATCTCGAGGAGTTCATCCGCCAGTTCAAATGGGCGCTGACGTCGCGTCAGATATTCAAATGGATGCAGATCACACCGGAAGAAACACTCACGGATATCCAGCGTGCTGCGCGTTTTTTCTATCTACAGAAGCTGGCATTCGGCGGTAAGGTCAGTGGCCAAACTTTCGGCACGGCGACAACTTCGCCGCCCAAGCTGGCATTCAGCCGTCTTGAGGAAGATCTGTCCGCAGCGCACTTACGCCTTGACCGGACCTACATCGAGCACTTGCCTTGGGAGGATTGCATTCGCAAGTATGATCGCGACCATACTCTTATATATTGCGATCCTCCCTACTGGGGCACAGAAGGCTATGGCGTGGTATTCGGGTTAGAGCAGTATGCTCGGATGGCTGAGCTGGCTAGGGTTATTAAAGGCAAGATGATCATCAGCGTGAATGACATTCCTGAGATGCGCCAGGCGTTTGCTGGCCTGGCCATGAAGCACGTCGATATCAATTACACAGTGGGAGGCGGAGGAAAAGACAAGGGCAAGGCCAGAGAGTTGATTATCACGTCCTGGAATCCTTAACCTGTTGGTATTGTGATCTAACCTTGGTTGGCCAGCATTTCAATGGCCAGCCTTTTTAAGATGCGCAAGATATTTGCAAAATGTGCAAAGCGGAATAATCTGAATTATCGCAATTCAGAGCGCGAATTTATCGCGCGCGGCTTCAATTGACCGTGGTTTATCATGATGCTAATAGTTCTTATTTGCGATAATCGCGTCGGATTGTCAATCCATGCTGACAGTTCAAATTCATATCCAGGATGAGTGCAAAACTGAAATGACGATCTGTCATGTGGAGCAGTTATACAGCCATCACCGTGGCTGGCTGCATAACTGGTTGCGCGGGAAACTGGGCTGTAGCGAGCAGGCGGCGGACTTGGTGCAGGACACTTTTATTCGTGTGATGGCTGCGCGCTCCAATATCGCCAACCTCGATCAGCCGCGGGCTTACTTATCCTCCATCGCCAGGAATCTGGTCATCGACCATTGGCGGCGCAAGGAACTGGAGCAAGCCTACCTGGCGGCCATCTCCCTGCTGCCGGAGCAGGAAGTGCCTTCGCCGGAGCAATCCCTGTTGGTGTTCGAGGCGCTGGAGCAGGTGGACAAGGTGTTGCAATCCCTGCCGCCCGCCACCAGGCAGGTGTTCCTGCTCTCCCAGCTGGACGGCATGACTTATGCTGCCATTGCAGAACAATTGGATTGCTCTGTACCCACCATCAAGCGCCACATGCACAAGGCATTCTTCGCCTGCATGCAGGTAGAGCTGCTATAGGAGGCCGGGCACCATGAAACCTCTCGATATCGATCCCAGCATACTGGAACAGGCGGCGGACTGGCTGGTGCAAATGCATTCCGGGGAAGGCAATGCTGTCAATGATGCCGAAATAGAACGCTGGCGCTCGCAAAGCGAGCAGCATGAAGTGGCATGGCAACGTGCACAGCAATTCATCGGCATTGTCCATACACTGCCGCCGGAACTGGGAAAAGCTGCATTGCAGCGTCCTGTCTCCCCTGCCCGCCGCCGCGCGATCAAGAAGCTCGCTGTATTGCTGGCGCTCAGTCCGGCAGCATGGCAGGCATGGAGGACGCAGCCCTGGCTGGGATACACCAGCGATTACCATGTAGCTACCGGCAGGCAGCAGCATATCAAGCTTGCGGACGGTACTGCGCTGGTTCTCAATACCGCAACCAGCATCGACGTCATCTATGATCAGCATCAGCGGCTGGTGAGATTGAAGCGAGGCGAGCTGCACATTACCACTGCGACCGATCCAAGCGGCAGGAACCGTCCATTCAGGGTGCAGACCAGGGATGGCATGGCGCGTGCGCTGGGCACCCGGTTCAGTATTCGGCAACTGGATCACAGCAGCCATCTTGCCGTGTTTGATAGCGCAGTCGAAATCACCCCCAAATCCAGTCCAAATCGCAAAACCATTATCCAGGCAGGATCGCAGACAGAATTTGGTGCCATGGACGTACAACAGCCCAGGCCGGTTTCCGAGGCCCAGGAGGCATGGACGCACGGCATGCTGGTGGTGCGCGACCAGCCCCTTGCTGCCGTGGTGGATGAGCTGCGGCGTTATCATGTGGGCGTGCTGCGCTGCCATCCCGACATCGGCAGACTGCGTGTTTCCGGCACCTTCCCGCTCACCGAGATCGGCCGTACCCTCAACCTTCTGCAACGCACCCTGCCTATAAGCGTGGCCAGGGTTTCGCCTTATTGGATCAATCTTAGCCCCGCATCCTGATTGCAGCGGCTAACTGCAGGCCAAGATCAGTTCGCCTCCTGCTATCCGGCCTTGAGCCATATCTGGCATTTTCATGCGAAGTATCAGTAATAAATACAAACAATTCTTATTTTGATCCTTTTTTGTTTCCTGTTCGTCTTATAGAGGTAAGCAACATTTTCTAGAACAGGAAGCAAGGAATGAAAAACAATAAATCGCCCAGCCGAGGCGATGACAGGCCGCTGAAGGCAGTGCGGCATCAATTAGTCCAAGTGGCCGTGGTCGGCATGCTGGCCGGCATGGGCGTGTCTATGACGCTTGTGCGCCCGGCCATGGCGATGGAACCTTCAGGGGAAATCAGGCAATACAACATTCCGGCAGGGTCGTTACACGATGTCCTGACTACCTACAGCGTCACCAACAACATCGCATTATCGTTCGACCCTGCATTGGTCGCAGGCAAACAAAGCCCAGGTTTGCAAGGCAGTTACACGCCGAGGGAAGGCCTGGAGCAAATACTCAGTAACAGCGGCCTGGGCTTGATGCCACAAGGGAATGACGGGTACACCCTGTACAGACTGCCGCCCAATGTGCCCACTCATGGCGCCAGCTCGCGGCCGGCTGCAGGAGTCACATTGCAGGAGCTCGAAGTCCAGGCGCTGCGGCCAGATGAAGATCAAAAGCGCGCCGTCTACCGGCAATCTGTCTCCACCATCTACATGGACGACACTAACTTCACCAAGTTCAAGGGCAGCAATGTCGCCGATATCTTCCGCGGGCAAGTGGGCGTCTATAGCGGCGACGCGCGCAACGGTGACGTGCTCGACCCCAACATCCGCGGCATACAGGGCCAGGGCCGCGTTCCCTTGACGATTGACGGCACCGAGCAGGCCATTACCAAGAGCAAGGGTTTTTATGTTGGGGCCAACAATGCCAACTACATCGACCCCAACCTGATTGCCGGCGGCACCGTGGTTAAGGGTGCGGCGATTGACCGCAATGTGCAGACTTCCAGTGGTGGCGGCATCGCCCTGCGCACCATTGGCGCACAGGATATCCTCAAGCCTGGTCAGCGCTTTGGCATTCGGCTCAGGATAGACGGTGAGACCAACACTACCAGCCCGCGCTTCCCCGATACCATGCCGGAAGGACAGGTTTATCACGTCAACAATGGTGCCGAGGCAACGCAGTTGACGCAGGAATTCAGCAACCGCTATCCAACTAATGTGACGCCTCGCGACAACCCTACATTGTTGAACTCCAAGTCCGGCTCGGCAATGGCGGCCGTTGCCTGGCAGAACGAGGATTTCAATCTTCTGGCAGCCTACAGCTACCGCAAGCGCGGCAATTACTTCGCCGGCAGGCATGGCGCCGAGAAATACCAGAATGCCGGCATGTACAGCGATAGCCTGCCTCAGCAATACGATGTTACGGCTTCTGTTGCCGAGTTCTACAAAGCCGGCAAGGAGGTCACCAATACCAGCAGCGAGGCCGAATCATTCCTGGCAAAAGGGGAATGGAACATTACGGACAATATGTTGCTCGGCTTTGGCGTGCGCACGACGGAAATGCATACCGGCGCTATTTCTCCAACTGCCATCCGCAACGTGACCGAGGCGCAGCTCGCAACCGGGCAAGTGTTTCAATGGCCGGAGGGCGAGTCGAAGCAGAAAGCCTACAACCTCGATTATGCCTGGAAGCCGGAAGATAACCGCTTTGTCGACTTGCAGGCCAAGCTCTGGAAGACCGAGACCAATTCTGACGATTTCTCCGGGCGCGGCGCGTTGAACGGATTGGTGGAGATCGTGCCTGATCGCGAGTACATCACCGCACAATCCAACCGGCTGGACGTACAGAACGACCGCACCGGATTTTCCGTCAGCAACAAATTCCAGTTGCACGACACCTTGAACCTGCTGGTAGGCGGCAATTACCAGTATGAAACCCTGGATGTGAATGCCAGGTGGGCTGGCAATGTGCGCGGAGGCCAGCGGCACGAAAACGATATTTACTTCAATTTCAACTGGCAGCCGCTAAGCTGGCTGGAACTGGATGCAGGGGCCAAGCGCCGGGCTTTTTCCATGAAGGATAAAGGATATTTGGAGTATTTGCAGAACAACGCAGTGGCTGCAGATAATCGGGAGAAACCACTGGTTGCCAGGCAGTTTCTTGTTGGAATCAGGCAGGATAGATATGTGCCATTATTAATTTCTGGAGCGCTTACGAGAGCGGGAATTTTAGGTTCTAGCGACACCTATATTAACTCTGCTGATCTCGAGACTACGCTCAATACTATCTATCGTTCTGGGAGAAGTTTGGCAGGCTTTTTGCAGGTAGATAGTGATGGCAAGCTAAGCAGCAACGGTCTTGCCGAATTGCAGAAAATGCTGGATACAACCTTTGGCGGTCTTGTTTCGGTAAGTGATCTGGATCTATCGACCATGGCAATCCAGGCTACATCCGGTTTGTACCTGTCCGATGCAAATCGTGCGGCTCCAAATGGAAAGGTCAAGGATACCGATTGGGCGCCGTCTTTCGGTGTGACCTTCAAGGGTTTCCATTCACGTTTGTATTTCCGTTATGCGCAGGATATCCGCATGCCTTCCATGGCTGAAGGAACGCATGGCGGATATGTAGCCTTGTTGAATAGCCGTGAAATGTATGGCCTAGATCCGCTGCAACCTGAAAAGGCACGCAATATCGAAGTGGGCCTTAGCCATGATTTCAGCCGTTTTTTCAAGCAAGGCACGGTAGCGGATGCCAAGATCGCTTATTTCGATCAGAACATTAAGAACGTGATCGATACCGTGGTACTGACAAGGGGATTTGTTTCTGCCAACCTTGACCAGCAGAAAATCAGGGGCGTGGAATTTCAAAGTCGGTTCGACAGTGGTCGTTTCTTTGCCGAGTTCAGCGCCATCAGGAATCTCAGGAATGAGGTCTGCGACAAGAATGAAGCCATTGTGTATTCGAGTTATCCAGGCGAAATTTCAGAATGTGTCAATTATGGCTTTCCGCACGGTATTTTGCTCAATACCAAACAGCCAAAACACTCTCTTAACTTGATGCTAGGCAGCCGTTTGTTTGACAACAGGCTGGAATTCGGTACCCGGGTGACTTATTTCACAACATATGACCGGGAAACCCAATATACCAAATTGACCAGCAACTTGGTCGGCATGCCTGTGAACTGGGCTTCAACCACGGTGGTAGACGCCTATGCAAATTATCAGATCACCAAAAATACCCTGATCGAGTTTTCCGCGATGAACCTGACGGACCGCTATTATGTGGACCCGCTCGCGCGTAGCTGGATGCCTGCCCCAGGCAGAACATTGCGGCTCGGTTTGCGTATCGATATTTAGCTAGGTCGTCACTGGCGATTAAATTGAGGAGTTTCATGCCACGATGGGCTGCCATAAAGTATTTAGGAATGGCAGTGATGCAGTTTCTTCCCCTGGAATTATTGTTTTTGTAATCCGCTGCGGTATTGCCAATTTCCAATAACAATAAATAATAATAAAAATCATTCTGATAATTATATATTCAGACTCCGCCTGACTTGAAAAGGCACTTATCCACATAAAACTAGGAAAGGAAGTAATGATGAAGAAGTTATCTTTAGCTTCATTGGTTTTATTATCAGTTTCGGGTGTTAGTTTTGCTGCCGGTGAAAATGTAGTTGGTTTTTCTACCCATCCAGCTTTGGTTAATGTAGGGCCTTCTGTATATACAGGACCTACCCATGGTGCTGCAAATGAGCCTGGTATTGGCGTCTATTCGGTTGGGAGTGGCGCCAGAATCAATGCCCATGTTCTATATGACACTCTGCGCACCTCTATAGATAGCAACGGTATCGCCACGATTTCCGGCGGTACAGGCAGCCACGCCGGCATGGGAACTTGGGCTCTCGGAAGAGTGACTGGTAGCGACAGCAACAGAGTCTATTTTGGCGTATGGGAAGGTGTTTCACCATCCAATTCTTCTGTTCCTGCCTATGCTGCATATGTAGTGGGCGACAATGTTACACGTAGCCTAGATGCCGTAAAGGGCAATAACTATAACTATGCTACGCAAGGGGTAGGACAAGGAAATGAATATTACACTGGCACATTGACGGCAAATTTCAATGCTGCAGGTACTGGCGGAACTCTTAGTGGCAGTATTGCCAGCTCTAGCAACACTATTGCTCTTGATAGTTCAACGATTATATATGTTGCTGGTTCGGGAAGTGCGGCCACTGCCAGATTCATTGGTACAGCAAATAACATTGACTATGAGGTTAATGGCTTCTTTTACGGGAATAGTGCACAAGCGTTGGCAGGGACGGCAGATCACCTGACAGATGCAAGCAAGAGCGTCGGCTTTGCTGGCACGCGTTAATTGAGTCTCTAACTATGAAAGAAAGTACAAGCCTTCGGGCTTGTACTTTTTTGTTTCATATTGTTGTGCCAGACGAGGTGAACATTTGAAAGCCCTTCTATTCCCTCTGATTGTCCTTTGTCTATCATCCACGGCATGGGCCAACGATTTCTTCGATAATAGTGCCAACCAATGGCAATTCAACGACCAGGCGCGCGAACGGCTGGATAATCGCCGTAACCAGCCTACGCTTGAGGAGCAGATTCAGGCAGAGCCTGCGATTATGCTAGGTGATGATCAAAACAGCACCGCAACATTGGCGCAGGAAATTTTCGTCCAGATCAACCAGCAGAACTGGGTCAAGGTCAAGCAACTGCTAAGCTATTACCTGGTTTCCCCGCACCGCGACCCCAGCCTGGTGGCGTATGCAGAGGCTAATCTAGCTGAAGCGCAGGGCAACCTGTCCCTGGCATTGGAGAAATACGAGCGGACATTGTCGTATCTTCCGGATTTCACGCGCGGCAAGATGGATTATGCGCGAGCCTTGTTCAAGAATGGCGAGGACAAGGAGGCCAAACAGATTTTTCTTTCCGTCATGACGCCCGATCTCCCCTTGCCGGTGCAGCATAATCTCAATTTATACCTAGATGCGCTTGAAAGGCGCAACGAGTGGAAGTTTTATGCCGCGCTGGATTATTTCAAGGATGACAATATCAACCTGACTTCCGGGGCGTCGCTCTGTCTGCTCTCAATCAGCAGTGATCTATGTGCGGCCCGATGGTCTGCGCCAGGGGCATTGCCGAGCCATGGAGTGAACTATACGTTCACTGCGGAGAAATTCACGCCCTTAAAAGGCCGCCATGGGTTGATGTTCCGCTCGCTGGTCTATGGTTCGGACTATACGCAGGATAATCTGTACAACATCGGGATGGCGAACATGGCGCTTGGCTATGCTTATCGCACGCCCAACCATCGCTTGTTTATCGCCCCCACCTTTGAAGCCTATTGGCAGAGCAACCGCAGACTCTACACCGCAGGCGGCATGATGGCGGAGCTGCGTAGCCAGTTGACGCCGAGGTGGCAGAATACCTTCAGCATCAACTGGCAGGATATCCAGTATGTGAGGGAGGAGGAAAGGGACAACGACGCCAAGCAATATTTGGTGACGCTGAACCAGTTATATGCGTTATCCGACAAGACATTGCTGTTCGGCGGTGTGGACTATATCCGTCGTAAGCTGGATCCTTTCCCCATGGCGAGCTTCGAGCGTTCTGGTGTGCGGGTGGGGATGTTTCATACTGTTAGCTCATGGTTTGACGTGACCATGTCAGCCTCCAGGCGCTGGCGGAAATATGATGAATACAATCCGATATACGGCGGGTTGCGCCAGGACACCGAGGATTTCTACAGCCTGGCATTGGGGTTCCCCCGTTTGCAGGTGCAAGGTGTCAAGCCTTCACTGTATGTGCAGCATTTCGATACTGACAGTAGCTTACCGCTGTTTTTCTCCTATCGCCGGACGCAGGCCGGGATCAGGATGGAGAAGTCGTTCTGAGCGCCAAGTGGTATGTCAAAGCTCTATCCTGGGCTTATGTGGCGCATTCCTGGTCAACCTATCCCACAACCAATGCGGAATGATGTGCAGGATGCGCGCTACCCAGCCCATCTGCCAGGGAATGACGACAAAGCGCTTGCGTCGGGAGATGGCGTGAGCGAACTTTGACGCGGCGATATCAACTTCCATGAGGAAAGGCATGCGGTAGCCATTGACATCGGTCATCGGGGTGCGGATGTAGCCGGGAGCGATGGTGGTGACGGCGATGCCGTCGTGCTGCATTTCGGTACGCAGGCTTTCAAGGTAGGTGATGGCGGCCGATTTCGAGGCGCTGTAGGCGCCCGCGCCGGGCAAGCCGCGTATCCCTGCGACGCTGGCGATACCGACCAGCTGGCCTCGTAGCCCGGATTCACGCATGGCAGCAATGAAAGGCTGGAAGGTGTGCAGCATGCCGAAGACATTGATCTCGAATATGGTATGAAATGCGGTGATATCTTCAGCCTCGGCACTCAGGGTGCCGCAGCTGACGCCTGCATTGGCAATCACGATATGCGGCACGCCGGCGGCCTGGATGAAAGCCTGCGCAGTGGCCTGCATGGCCTGGGCGTCACGTACGTCCGCTTGGTAAGGCAGGCATTGTCCATCGGGGAACTCGGCTGCAAGTTTGTACAATAAGTCCGTTCTGCGGGCAGTGACGCCGACGATGGCGCCTTGCCTGAGGTAGTGCCGGGCAAGAGCGAGACCGATGCCGCTGGAGGCACCGGTAATAAAAACCCGCTGGCCGGCAGCGGGTGCGTGCAGTATCGCCACAGGCAAAAATTACTTGGCGCCGCCGCTCTTTTCCTTGCGTACGTTCTCGATCAGATAGTCGGCTACCTTGAGCACATTCTGGTTGCCGCCTGCCATGGAGCTGGAGGTGATGTAGCGTCCATCGATGATGAGCGCAGGCACACCTGTGGCGCCGGAATCGCGGAAGGTATTCATGGCGCGTACGACATTGTTGTTGGTGGAGAAGGAGTTGAACGCTTCTTCCACTTTCTTGCGGTCCTGGCCGCCCTGCTTGGTGATCCAGTCGATCAGTTGCGCCTCCACGGCTGGGTTGATCGTGCGTGCCTTATGGATGGCGTCGAACAGCTGGGTATGCAGCTTCTCTGTCAAGTTGAGGGCTTCCAACGCATAAAACGCCTTGCCGGCTGGTGCCCAGTCGGGCCGGGGAACACCGGGAACGCGCTTGAAGTAGACATCTTCAGGTAGCTTCTTCACCCAGCTCGCCAGGCTTGGTTCCAGGTGATAGCAATGCGGACAACCGTACCAGAAAATTTCCAGCACTTCGATCTTGGCTGGGTTGTCGGTCTTGATGGTTTTTGCGGTCTGGTTGAAATCGTTACCCAGCTGCGGGTCCGCCAGGGCCGTTGCTGACACCAGCAGCATCAAGGCGGCGAGAAGCTTTTTCATATCATGTCCTTACAATCGAGTTGAAGTGGTTAACGTTTGGCAAGCCGGTCAGGATTACTGGCCAGGAGAGTTTACCTTGATCAAATCCGCCTTGAAGCCATTCTGCGCAAGATCAGACTTGGCGCTGTTGATTTGGTTCAGGTCGGCGAACGGGCCCACGCGAACGCGGTGCCACACACCCTTGCCGGGAATGGTCGCCGTTTGTACGATGGCTTCGATGCCCAACAGCGCCAGCTTGGCCTTCATGTTGTCGGCCTCCTGCTCTGTCTGGAATGCGCCAACTTGCAGGAAATAACTTTCCTGCGTCTGGGTTGGGGCCGGGGCGGCCTCCTTCTGCTTGATCTCCTGTTCCGTCACCTGGCTTTCAGTGCCGGGCAGAATGGTGTAGAAATCGAATCGTGGCTTTTCGCTGCCAGTCTGGCCTGCCGGCTTGGGCTCTGGCTTGGGCAAGGCGATTTCGTCCGGTTCCAGTTTAGGCCTGCCTGCCTTATCCGAGAAAGGGCTTTCGCTTTTCATGACGAAAATGGCGACAGCCACGGAAATGCCGACTCCCAATAGCAGGCCAACCAGTAAGCCGGTGAAAAACGGGCTACCCTTGCTGTTGCTGCTGGCGCTCGATTTGCGCTGCGCAGGCTTGTAATCTCGACTCACGATAATTCCTCTTCCTCTTTCATTCAGGTGCTGGCGAGCCTTGCTTGGAGGCCTGCCTAGCGACTTGACCCAGGTTGCGATGATTCCCCGTCAATGATCCGATGTTGTCATTCAGGCTACATTTTTTCTGGTGCGCTGACGCCAAGCAACTCCAGGCCGTTACGGAGCACCTGGCGCGTGACGCTGATCAATGCCATGCGCGCGGTGGTGACATCGGCATCTTCCACCAGGAATTTATGCGCGTTGTAATAACTGTGCAGGTCGCCGGCAAGATCCTTAAGATAGGTGGCCACCATGTGCGGCGCCAGTTCCTGCGCGGCATTGGCAACCAGCTCGGGAAATTCGCCCAGACGCTGCATCAGGATGGCTTCATGCTCGGTCTCCAGCAGGCTCAGGTCCGCCTGAGCCAGGCTGGCAACATCGCCGCCCCATTCACTCAATACGCTGCAGATGCGGGCATGGGCGTATTGTATGTAATACACCGGGTTGTCGTTGCTCTGCGCGCGTGCAAGGTCGATGTCGAACACCAGCTGCGAATCAGCGCGGCGAGCGGCCAGGAAATAGCGCGTGGCATCGCAGCCGACTTCTTCGATGAGGTCGCGCAACGTGACATAGCTACCCGCGCGCTTGGAGATCTTCACTTCCTCGCCGCCGCGCAATACGGTCACCATCTGGTGCAGCACGTATTCCGGCCACCCCTGCGGAATGCCGACATTGAGTGCCTGTAAGCCGGCGCGCACGCGGGTAATGGTGCTGTGATGGTCGGCGCCCTGCTCGTTGATCACACGCTCGAAACCGCGCTGCCATTTGTCGAGGTGATAGGCCACGTCGGGGACGAAGTAGGTATAGCCGCCCTCGCGCTTGCGCATGACGCGGTCCTTGTCGTCGCCGAAATCCGTGGTGCGCAGCCAGAGCGCTTCATCCTGCTCGTAGGTATGGCCGCTCCGGATCAGGCTTTCGACAGTGCTTTCCACCTTGCCTTCGCGGTAGAGGGCGGACTCGAGTGAAAAGACGTCGAAGTTGATCTTGAATGCCTTGAGGTCGAGGTCCTGCTCGTGGCGCAGGTAGGCCACGGCAAACTGACGGATTGCCTCGGCGTCTTCAGCATCGCCCTTGCCAGTGACGGCCTGGTCATCAGCGATGACGGTTTCCCTTGCCATGTAGGCGGCGGCGACATCGGCGATGTAGTCGCCACGGTAGCCGTTTTCCGGCCAGGCGGCATCACCGGGGGTGATGCCCTTGCAGCGCGCCTGCACCGATACGGTGAGGTTGTCGATCTGCGCGCCCGCATCGTTGTAATAAAACTCACGTGTGACCGCCCAGCCGTTGGCGGCGAGCAGTCGAGCGAGACAGTCGCCGACTGCGGCGCCTCGGCCATGGCCGACGTGCAGCGGGCCGGTCGGGTTGGCGGAAACGAACTCCACCTGCACCTTGCGCGATTGCCCTGAGTCATTGGTGCCGTATTTCTCCCCCTGGCGCTGGATCTCCCGCACGACTGCCTGCTTGGCGGACGGGCTCAGGTAGAAATTGATGAAGCCGGCGCCTGCGATTTCGACCTTTTCAACGTATTCGGAGGCTGGCAATGCCTTGATCAGGGATTCCGCAATCGCACGCGGGTTCTGGCGCAAGGGCTTGGCCAGCGTCATGGCCAGGTTGGTGGAAAAATCCCCGTGCTGCGTGTTCTTGGGACGTTCAAGCTGGATGGCGGAAATGGCCGCACCGGCATCAAGGCTGTTTGCTGCGACCTGCAGTAATTCGGTAAGATGTGCTTTCAAGGCGAGCGACAAACGTGAATAAAAGCATTATTTTAACCTACTGCAAGCTTGCACTGATATGCAATTGTCGAACTTCGTCATGGGAATGCCATGACTGAACCCCGCCAAGCGCATCGCCTGCATATTCTTAAAGTCGCGCTCGATGTTCCGCTGGATGGTGTGTTCGATTATCTTAGCGAGGCGCCCGTGCAGATTGGGCAACGCGTCGTGGTGCCGTTCGGCCCCCGCAGGCAGGTGGGCATCGTGGTCGACCTGGCCGACGCGAGCGATGTTGCGCCTGCCAAGCTCAAGTCCATCATCCAGTATTTCGATCAAGAGCCCGTGCTCGACGGCGAGTTTTTCTCACTGCTGAAATTCTGTGCCGATTACTACCAATACCCTTACGGACAGGCCTTGCTTTCGGCGTTGCCCGCGCGCCTGCGCCAGACCGAGCCGGCGCGGGCCAGGCAACAGTTCTGCTATTGGCTCAACTCCGCCGGCCAGGCTGCTGACATCAGTGCCATTCCCGTGCGGCAAGCAGTCCAGCGCCGCATATTCGCCGCATTGCGCGCGCATGGCCGCCTGAACGAGGCAGAGCTGGCAGAACTCAGCCCGGGCTGGCGCAAGGGATTGGCGGCGTTGCGTGAACGGGGCTGGATAGAAGAAGAGCAGGTCTATGCAGGCCTGGGCTCGACATTGCATGCTTCCAGCGTCCAGCCAGAGTTGAATGAAGAGCAAGTCCTGGCCGTACAGAGCATCCTGCAGTATCGGGATACCTTCAGGCCGTGGCTGCTGCACGGCATCACCGGCAGCGGCAAGACCGAGGTATACATCCGCCTGCTACAGGCAGTGCTGGAGGGTAATCAGGACCAGGCGTTGGTGCTGGTGCCGGAAATCAACCTTACCCCACAGCTGGAAGCACGCTTCCGTACGCGGTTGCCGCAATTCCCGCTGGTTACCCTCCACAGCAATCTCAGCGAGAGTGAGCGCTTGCAGAACTGGCGCCTGGCGCAGACTGGTGCGGCACGCATTGTCATCGGCACGCGCCTGTCGGTGTTCACCCCGCTGCCCGGGCTCAAATTCATGATCGTGGACGAGGAGCACGACACTTCCTACAAGCAGCAGGACGGCATGCGCTACCATGCCCGAGATGTGGCCCTGGTGCGCGCGCAACGCCGCAACATTCCCATCGTGCTGGGCTCGGCCACCCCCGCACTGGAAACCTGGCATAACGCCCGCAATGGGCGCTATGGCCTGCTCACCTTGCAGCAGCGGGCGGTGAGCCAATCCCAGCTGCCGCAAGTCAATTGCGTGGACGTTTCCAGGGTGCAGATGCAGGAAGGCTTGTCGCCGCAGCTGCTCAAGGCACTGAAAGTTCGGCTGGAGCGTGGTGAGCAGAGCCTGCTCTTCATCAATCGCCGCGGCTATGCGCCGGTGCTGCTGTGCAATGCCTGTCACTGGATTGCACCCTGCATGCGTTGCAGCAGTCGGCTGGTGGTCCACCTGCGCCAGGGATTCCTGCGCTGCCATCATTGTGGACATGAGCAGAACATCGTGCGGCAATGTCCGAGTTGCGGCAATGCCGACCTTCACCCCACGGGGAATGGCACGCAGCGCCTGGAGGAAACCCTGACCAGGCTGCTGCCTGAAGCCCGTGTATTGCGGGTTGACCGTGACAGTACGCGCCGCAAGCACGCATTGAGCGAGATGTTGTCTGCGGTCCATGTAGGCGAGGTGGATATCCTGGTGGGGACGCAAATGCTGGCGAAAGGCCACGATTTCCCCAACCTGACGCTGGTGGGCGTGCTCGATACCGACAGTGCCCTGTTCAGTCCTGATTTCCGTGCTGCCGAGCGCCTGTTTGCCCAGCTCATGCAGGTGGCGGGGCGGGCTGGCCGGGCGGATAAGCCAGGCGAGGTGCTGATCCAGACAAGTTTTCCCGAGCACCAGCTGTTCAATGCCCTGCGCGTCCAGGATTTTGCAGCCTACGCCGCCAGCCTGCTGCAGGAGCGGGAAGTTGCCCAGTTCCCTCCCTGCGAATTCCTGGCCTTGATCAAGGCCGAGGCCAATGAATATGGTCCCGTGCAGCGCTTCCTGCAGTTTGCTGCCGATAGCGCGCGAGCGCTAGGGACCGACGCATTGGTCTATGACCCGGTCCGACCACAAATGGAGCGCCTCAAAGGCATGGAACGCGGGCAGTTGCTGTTCCAGGCCGCGACCAGGCAAACCCTGCAGATAGTCCTCAGGCAATTGACGCCGCAGCTGCGTGCCCATCCACTCAGCAACAAGATACGCTGGGCGGTGGACGTGGATCCGCAGGAGTTCTAATTCATCTTCATCCGCGCTGGCATGCTGAATCGGCAATAAGGCTGCTTTATCAGGCCCGGCCAGAACACCGCACGGCAGTCAAACGAAGGCATTAAGCCAAGGCACGATGAGGTGTTGCGGTGGTTGGCTGGCGTCAGCCGACGCTAGCCTCAGTCGCTTACTCGGCTGGAAGCCCCGTCAATACGCGCGCGCACCACTGTGTTTGTGCAAGCCGGAGCGCTGCTGTCGATGGCCGCCTCAAACTGGGAAAGCTGCCTGGAAATCGGCGACAACCCCGCCTTCAACGGCACAGTAGTCGGCAGGGGCGGCTTCCTGGCTGCGAGGCACATGTACGTCGTTCACCTTGGCCTGGGGCAGGCGGATCAGGCTGAACGCCTCGCCAACCTTGAATGCGAGCTGCTGCGGCAACGCAGTGGTTAGTGCTTGCCGCATTTTTCGGGCTTGATGGTTTCGATTTCAGAGGCTACCCCTTTGTCATGCTCCACCTCGACGCAGGCGCCTACCACCAAGGGGCCCTGCTCCGGTTCAATGTCAGTTTTCTCGGTGACTTCCACTTGCTGCCCGCTGATGGTCCAGATGCCGAGATTGCCGGCTGGACGTTCTTCGATACGGCCGATAAATTCCTCGTCCGCCATGGCCGGCGTGCTGACCAGCAAGGTACTCACGGTGAGCAGGGATAGGGTGCTGAACAGGTTGCAAAGCTTCATGTTGTTATCCTTTTCTTGATGTTGAGCTTGGATGGAGCAAGCTTAACCATTGGGATAGCATTGCCCTATCAGTATCAGGCCGATCTTGGTGTAGGACGGCCTCCGAGGAGGACTGCATTGTGATCAGATGGGCTGGGTGCCGATTGCTTATCAAGCAAGAGGATTGAGCGCATACTTGTTCCCGTTCATTGATCCTAGGAGTCAATCGTGCAACTCAACCTGGAAAATAAATTGGCACTCGTGACCGCTTCTTCTGCCGGCATCGGCCTGGCCATCGCGAGGTCGCTGGCGCGGGAAGGGGCAAAAGTCATCATTAATGGCCGCAGTCAGGCCAGCGTGGACAAGGCCATCAGCCAGATCAGACAGGATGTGCCGCAGGCCGATCTGGTGGGGCTGGTAGCCGACAATGGCACTCTGGCAGGTACTCAGGCGACCATAGCGCAGTTTCCGCAAGTCGATATTCTGGTCAATAACCTAGGCATTTATGAAGCCGTCGGTTTTTTTGATGAGACGGATGCTGCCTGGCAGCATTTGTTTGAAGTCAATGTGATGAGCGGCGTCAGGCTCGCCAGGCATTACCTGGGCAAGATGCTCGAAAGCAAGGTGGGGCGCATCGTGTTCATCTCGAGTGAGTCAGGCGTGACGCCTGCGCCTGAGATGGCCCATTACAGCGCTACCAAGACCATGCAGTTGGGAATTTCACGATCCCTGGCTGAACTGACCAAGGAGACTGCCGTGACGGTGAACGCGGTGCTGCCTGGCCCTACTCGCACAGAAGGCGTGGAAAAATTCATCCAGGACATCTATCCAGATGTCAGCCTGGATGAAGCGGAAAGGAAATTCATTAGCGAGAACCGACCTGGCTCCTTGATCGGCAGGCTGATTGATCCGGCGGAAATCGGCGACATCGTGGCCTTTGTCTGCAGCGCGCGCGCTGCAGTGATTAACGGTGCCACCATCCGCGCAGAAGGCGGCTTGATCCGGTCTGCTTTCTAACGGGGCGCGTGCTTGCGCATGATGTTCAGCATAAAAATGCCCGGGTGTTGGCCCGGGCATTGATCAAGCGCTTAATACCAGCGCATTATTCCTGATGTTCGGCGGCAGCTTCACGTGCCTTTTCAATGGCGTCTTCGGCTGCGTCTTTTGCATCTTCCACGGCTTCTTCAGCCACATCGGCAGCATGTTCTGCATGGTCCTGAGCCTGCTCTACGGCCTCTGCGGCCGCCGCTTCGACGTTTTCTTCCTCCTTGTTGCTGCAGCCGCTCAATGCCAGGCTGGCGAGGAAAATGGCGAGGATGGATGTAGAGAGTAATTTCATTCTGGATCTCCTGTGAAAGTTATTGGGGAATACGTAAAGTCTGGCCTGGATAGATTTTATCCGGATGCGTCAGCATGGGTTTGTTTGCCTCGAAAATCTTCATGTAGGCATTGGCATCGCCGTAATGCTGCTTGGCGATTTTGGACAGGGTGTCGCCGCGTACCACGGTGTAGAACACGGGAGCGGTCTCGGCTGTCGTGACCTTGAGGTTGTCCACAACCTCGCTGACGCCATGGATGTTGCCGCAACAAAGCAGGATCTTTTCCTTGATTTCCTGGGTGGCGGCAGTGCCACTCACGGTGACTTTGCCAGTGGCGCCGTCGAAATCCACTTGCAGTTCGTCAGCATCCAAATCCATTTTATGGATGTAGTTGAGGATGGCCTTGCTGGCCTCGGCATTGGCGGAGGCTACCGGATTCTCGGCCTTCGACTCTGGAGTAAGGTGAGTGCCGAACAGCTTCTCACCAGCGTCCTTGATGAAAGAAATCAAACCCATTTGCTTATCTCCTTGTTGTTATTGGGTAACGACAAATGAAACCTGTTCAAGGTTCATCTTACAACGTTATGGCTGATGGTGCAGCCGCAATTGTCATTTTTTGTCAACGATGGCTGCTTGAACGGCATTCAGAGATGGTATTTGCTGCTGATCGCGTGCACTGCCTTGATCATGGCCTCGGCATTTTCGTGCGGCGTGAACTGCGTAATGCCATGGCCGAGGTTGAATACATGGCCATTGCCGATACCGTAATCGGCGAGGATGCGCGCGACTTCCTTTTCCACGGCTTCAGGCGTGGAAAGCAGGATGGCGGGATCCATGTTGCCTTGCAGGGCAACCTTACTGCCCACGCGCTTACGCGCTTCACCCAGGGAGATCGTCCAATCCAGACCTAGCGCATCCGCACCGGTTTCCGCTTGGGATTCGAGCCAAAGCCCTCCGCCCTTGGTGAATACGATGCTGGGTACGACGCGGCCTTCGCTTTCCTTGGTCAGTCCGCTGACGATCTGCTGCATGTATTGCAGCGAAAACTCCTGGTAGGCGTAATGGGAAAGTGCGCCGCCCCAGGAATCGAATATCATCACGGCCTGTGCGCCGGCAGCAATCTGGGCATTGAGATAGGCGGTGACTGCCTGGGCGGTGACCGACAGGATGTGGTGCAGCAGGTCCGGTCTTGCGTAGGCCATCTGTTTGATCGTGAGGAAATCGGTGCCCCCGCGGCCTTCTACCATATACGTTGCCAGCGTCCAGGGGCTGCCGGAGAAACCGATCAGGGGGACGCGGCCATCCAATGCACGGCGGATCTGGCTTACTGCATCGGTGACATAGCGAAGCTCGCTGCCGATGTCAGGCACGGCAAGCTTGCGGATGTCGCTTTCCTCGCGCAGCGTGCGCTCGAACTTGGGTCCCTCGCCTTCCTCGAAATACAGCCCCAGGCCCATCGCATCGGGAATGGTCAGGATATCCGAGAACAGAATGGCGGCATCGAGCGGGAACCGGTCCAACGGCTGCAGCGTGACTTCGGTTGCCAGGTCCGTGTTCTTGCACAGATCCATGAAGCTGCCGGCCTTTTTGCGCGTTTCTCGGTATTCCGGCAGGTAGCGCCCCGCCTGGCGCATCATCCAGACTGGCGTGTATGGCGTGCGCTGGCGTTGCAGTGCACGGAGGAAAACATCATTTTTCAGTGAAGTCATTACGGCTGATCCTGTCATTCAAGGTTTTATTCTACTGACATTAAGCAAGGCAAGGGCTATTCACGGAGCTGTTGGGCGGCCGTATCGTGTCTGAAATAAGGCCGAAAGGACTTGTTCCGCCATGCGATCAGGAGAGGCTGTACCGTCGAGGCGCAATACTGGCAACGACTGTTTTGCAAGCCAGCTTTCGTGGCGAGCGAGATTCCGCCCTGTGTGGCTGGGGCCGGGAGACTCGTATTGCGATGCCCATTCGGTAAACGCGAGATGCGCTTCGTGCATATCTCCGCCCAGCGCTATCCTGTTGCCATAACGTTGCTTTTCGCGGTTTTTCAGCCTATCCATGCGCACTGCATGGGGCGTGACGATAAACACGATCAGGCTGGCATGCTCGATCAGGACATCGCCCCAGCCATCGAACGAACCGCTCAGAATCCATCCTTCGGTTCCCAATGCTTCCCGGATTAAGCTTACCCGCTCTTGCGGAGGGCGCTTGAGCGAAAAAGGCGGGTTGGTGGGTAGCCAGTAGAACTGGTCCACATCAATGTGCGGCAGGTCTAATTGTCGCGAAAGCATGGCGCCTAATGTCGTGACGCCAGCACAAGAGGCACCTGTGATATAAATGCGCGTCGGTTGGTGGCTCATTGATCATTGATACGGCTGAACACGCCTTGTGCTGAGACAATGGTTTGGCTGATATCCGCTTCGCTATGTGCGATCGAGACAAAGCCGGCTTCGAACGCCGATGGCGCCAGGTAAACGCCCGCCTCCAACATGCCATGGAAGAAGCGGTTGAATGCCTGCTTGTCCGATTGCATGACCTCGGCAAAGCTGGCAGGACATTCGGCGCTGAAATAGAGGCCGAACATGCCGCCTACGCTTTGTGCGCTGAACGTGACACCCGCATCGCGGGCTGCCCGGGCCAGGCCGTCGGTGAGCTGGCGCGTCTTCAGCGCGAGTTCTTCATGGAAGCCGGGACGCTGCAATTGCTTCAGCGTTGCCAGGCCGGCTGCAACCGCGACCGGGTTACCGGACAAGGTGCCGGCCTGGTATACCGGCCCCAGGGGCGCGAGGAAAGCCATGACGTCGGCACGGCCGCCGAAGGCGCCTACCGGCAGGCCGCCGCCGATCACCTTGCCGAGCGTAGTGAGGTCGGGCTTGATGCCGAACAATTGTTGTGCGCCGCCCAAGGCGACACGGAAACCGGTCATGACCTCGTCAAAAATCAACAGGGTGCCGGAATGGGTGCAGAGCGATCGCAATGCGCCAAGAAATTCCGGCGTGGGGCGTACCAGGTTCATGTTGCCTGCCACCGGCTCGAGGATGACGCAGGCGATTTCTTTGCCTAGTTCCTCGAATAGGTGTTCCAGGGCCTGTACATCGTTGTAGGGCAAGGTCAGCGTATGGGCAGCAAGTTCTGGCGGTACACCCGCAGAACTGGGCTGGCCGAAAGTGAGCGCTCCTGAACCTGCCTTGACCAAGAGGGAGTCGGCATGGCCGTGGTAGCAGCCTTCGAACTTGAGAATCTTGCTGCGGCTGGTGAAGCCGCGCGCCAGTCGGATGGCGCTCATGGTGGCCTCCGTGCCCGAGCTGACCAGTCGGACTTGCTCCATGCTGGGCACCAGTTGGGTAATCAGCTGCGCCATTTCCAGCTCCAGCGCGGTTGGCGCACCAAATGACAGGCTGTTGGCAGCGGTGGCCTGTACAGCGGCAATGACGTCAGGCTGGGCATGGCCAAGGATCATCGGCCCCCACGATCCGACATAATCAATATATTCCTTGCCGTCCTCATCCCACAAGCGAGCACCCAGGCCGCGCTTGAAGAACACCGGCGTGCCGCCTACCGAACCAAATGCGCGCACCGGCGAGTTGACGCCGCCCGGGATCAGGGTTTGGGATTGTTCGAATAATTGCTGGTTTCTGCTCATGGCCTGGCTCTAATTGAAAAGTTGATGGAATTGACGGGCGCGTGCCTCGATGTCGGCAGCGGTCCATAGTGCTCCGATCACGGCGACGGCATCAGCGCCTGCGCTGATGATGCCTGCAGCATTGTCCAAGGTGATGCCGCCTATGGCAACGATTGGCAAGCCGAGTTCACGTGCCTTGGCGAACAGGGCAATGTCTGCGCGAGGTGCATCGGGCTTGGTGGAGGAAGGAAAGCATGCGCCAAAGGCCACATAGTCGGCGCCCAGGCTGGCGGCCTGCCGCGCAAGGGCAAGATTGTTGTAGCAGGAGGCGCCGATGATCTTGTCGGGTCCCAATGCCGCGCGTGCCGCGGCAATATCGCCGTCGTCTATGCCCAGGTGCACGCCGTCGGCATCCAGCGCAGCGGCGAGCTGGACGTCGTCGTTGATAATCAAGGGCGTCTGGAAACGGCGGCACAGGTCCAGGAGTGCGCCGGCCTGATTGCTGGCCTGGGTGCCGGAAACACGCTTGTTGCGGTATTGCAGTGCCCCTGCTCCGCCGGCGAGGACTGCCTCGCTGATGGTCACCAGCCTGGAAGTATCGGTCTCATCCGGGGTAATGGCATACAGGCCTTGGATAGGCGGAAGGCTATGCCGCGTCATCAGACTCAGAATCTTCGCGTGCCCAGAACAAGCGGTCAGGAATGTATTGCCCCATGCCTGGCCGGAATGCATGGCGTAGTGAATGCCAGGTATATTCCTGCGCTTCCGCGATGGCCTCCTCCATGCCCAGGCCGTGGGCCAGGCAGGCGGCGATAGCGGAGGCCAGTGTGCAGCCAGAGCCGTGGTAGCTTCCCGGCAGGCGCTCACAAGGATAGGAACGCAGCAGTTTTTGCGAACCATAAAGGTTGTTGACGACTTGCGGCGAGCGCTCATGCGTACCGGTGATCAAGACATATTCGGGTCCGAGCGACAGCAGGCGGTCAGCAACATCCTCCATGGAGGCATGCTCGTTTTCATCGCTGAAGTCGCCGGTAAATGCCAGCCGCCTGGCTTCCAGGCTGTTGGGTGTGATCAGCGTCGCTTGCGGGAACAGCAAATCTATCATCGCTTCCTGCATGGCTTCATTGGCCAGCTCGTCGCCGCGGCCGGAAGACAGGATGGGGTCTATCAGCAATGGCACATCGGGATAGTCGGCGACGATTTCGGCAATCACGGCAATGTTTTCCACACTGCCCAGCATGCCGAGCTTGAAGGCCGAAATCTGCATATCCTCGAGGATGGTGCGCGCCTGTTCGTTGATGAGCTCCGCATCCAGGGCGACAATGTTTTCCACGCCCACCGTATCCTGTACGGTGATGGCGGTGACGACAGACAGTGGGTGGCAGCCGATGCTGGCCAGTGCCAGGAGATCTGCCTGCAGGCCTGCGCCGCTGCTGGGGTCGGTCGCGGCAAAGGTAAGTACGCTGGGAGGCATGAGGTTGATTGTTTCCATGGCGGATCCTGTCAGATGGATAAACGGGCCTGGGCCAGGAAAATACTGGCAAGCCAATGCTGTTCAAGCGGCCTATTTTAGCCTAATCACTCCTGAAAGGAGAGCATTGGCTGGCAATGGGCGGATTTGCACCTCGAACGAAGCATGGCGATTGTGGATGCTGGCGATGAAAGGAGAGTTCTGGGTCATGCATAGCCACGTTACAAAAATGGTTTTGCCTGCGCGCCACAAAGCCTTTTAGAATGAGAAGATACCAACCACTGAAAGGCCCTTGCCCATGCCGCCATCCAGCCAGCAAGATGCAGTTGCTCCGCCGCCATGGTATGCACTCCAGCCTGATGAGGTGCTCGAGCGTGTGCAGTCCAGCCCTGAAGGGCTGACTAGCACGGAGGCCGCAAGGCGCTTACAGGCGCATGGGCGGAATGAGTTGCCCGCGCCGCGCCGGCAGCATCCGGTCATGCGCTTCCTGTCGCAGTTCAACAATGCCTTGATCTATTTCATGGTGTCTGCGGCCGTGATTGCATTCTTCCTCGACCATGCTGTGGATTCAGCCGTGATTTTTGCTGTGGTGCTGATCAACGCGATCGTGGGATATATCCAGGAGGGCAAGGCCGAGCAGGCGCTGGAGGCAATCCGCAACATGATGGTGCCCCAGGTGACGGTATTGCGAGATGGGCATCGCCGTCACCTGGAAGTGGGCGAGCTGGTGCCCGGGGATGTCATCGTATTGGAAGCTGGCGACAGTGTGCCTGCCGATGCGCGACTGCTCAGGGCGCGGCAGCTTTCCTGCGAGGAGGCCATCCTGACCGGGGAGTCGGTTCCCAGCCAGAAACAGGAGCAGGCCGTGGCCGAGGATGCCGACCTGGGTGACCGGCACTGCATGCTGTATTCGGGCACTATCGTTGCAGCGGGCCAAGGTCGTGCCGTGGTCGTGGAGACGGGCAGTGCGACGGAAATCGGGCGCATCAGCAGCATGATTTCCAAAGTGGAGACCCTGGAAACTCCGCTTCTGCAGCAAATCAATCATTTTGGCCGCCTGTTCACTTGGTTTGCGCTCAGTCTGGCTCTGGGATTGCTGGCGTTTGCCAGGCTGGTGCATGACTACGACTGGATCGACGCCTTCATGGTCGTCGTGGCAATCTCGGTCGGGCTGGTGCCCGAGGGCCTGCCTGCGGTGATCACCATCACGCTGGCGATTGGTGTGCAACGCATGGCTAGGCGTAACGCCATCATCCGACGCTTGCCGGCAGTGGAAACCCTGGGCGCGACCTCGGTGATCTGTTCCGACAAGACCGGCACCCTCACACGCAATGAAATGACGGTCAGGCGCATGGTGGCAGGCAAGGCGCATTACCTGGTGGAAGGTACGGGATACGTGCCCGAGGGCGAGATCAAGCCGCAGGACGATGCGCCAGATCAAGGGTGGGAAGACCTGGTGCGGGCAGGCCTGCTTTGCAACGATGCCAAGTTGGAGGCGCAGTCCGGGCAATGGCATACCCTGGGAGACCCGATGGAAGGCGCGCTGGTGGCGCTGGCAATGAAGGCTGGCAAGGATGTTGCTCAAGAGCGCGATGCATGGCGGCGGCTGGACGAAATACCTTTCGACAGCAAGCACAAATTCATGGCGACGCTACATCATCATGAGGGGCACGGTACCTGGATATTCGTCAAGGGCGCCCCGGAAAGCGTGCTGGAGAAATGTGGGTATCCTGACCACGAATACTGGATGGAGCGCATCAGCGAAGCCGCGCAGCAGGGAGAACGTGTGTTGGGCTTTGCCGCCAAGCGTTGTGAAGATGGCAAGCAGCATCTCGAATTCAATGATGTGGGAGATGGCCTGGAATTCCTGGGGATCATGGGCTTTATCGATCCGCCGCGCGAAGAAGTGCTTGATGCCATCGCCAGCTGCCGTTCAGCCGGGGTCAAGGTCAAGATGATCACAGGCGATCATGCTGCCACGGCCCAGGCGATTGCCAAGCAGCTGCACCTGGCGGACGAACCTGGCGTCATGACCGGGGCCGAACTCGACAAGGTGCCGGATGAGGAATTGAGCGCCGTGCTGGCGAACACCAGCGTGTTTGCCCGCACCACGCCAGAGCACAAGCTGCGTATCGTCAAGGCCCTGCAGCAACAGGGGGAGGTAGTCGCCATGACAGGCGACGGCGTCAACGATGCACCTTCCCTCAAGCAGGCCGATGTCGGCATTGCCATGGGCAGGAAAGGCACCGAAGCGGCCAAGCAGGCTTCGGAAATGGTACTGGCGGACGACAATTTTGCCACCATCGTTGCGGCAGTGCATGCCGGCCGCACGGTCTATGACAACGTGCGCAAGGTGATCGCCTGGACCTTGCCCACCAACGGCGGCGAGGCGCTTGCCGTGGTGATTGCATTGTTGCTTGGCATGGCTCTGCCCATGACGCCAGCACAGATTCTCTGGATCAACATGGTGTTGACGGTGACCCTGGGGCTGGTGCTCGCCTTCGAGCCTGCCGAGCCTGATGTGATGGAGCGTCCGCCGCGCCCGCGCAATGCCGCGCTGCTTTCTCCGTTCCTGTTATGGCGCGTGGGCTTTGTCTCGGTCCTGTTCACCATTGGCGTGTTCGTCATTTTCGAATATGCCATGCAGCGTGAACTCGGGGAGGAAGTGGCACGTACCATGGTGGTGAATACCCTGGTCGTGCTGGAAATCTTCTACTTGTTCAATGTGCGCTATCTCAATGCCAAGTCGTTCAGCTGGCGTGGGCTGGTCGGCACACCGATACTGCTGGTCGCACTGGCCGTAGTGATCGTGGCGCAACTGGCATTTACGTACACGGCACCCCTGCATGCCTTGTTTGCGAGTGCGCCGATTGACTGGAGAGACGGTCTCGTGATCATATTGATCGGCATCGTCTTTATGCTGGTGCTGGAGTTTGAGAAAATGTTGATGCGGAAGCGCGGAAAAACCAACGTGCTGGCAGAATCTTAAGGAAGGAAAACCCTGGTGACAACGGAATTCAAGATGAAGCGGCCACGCCAGTTGCTGTTGGCAACCGATCTCGGCGCGCGTTGCGACCGTGCGCTGGATCGTGCGATCCAGCTTTCGCGAGCGTGGCATGCCGCGCTGACGGTGGTGCATGCTGTCGAGCAGGTGGAGCTGATCGATGATGAACCAAGCTGGCGCCAGCCACCAGATGCCGCGCTGGCTATCCAGGCCGAGCTGGAAGACGAACTGGGCGAAGCCGGTCTGTCCAGTATCGATGCCCGCGTGTTGAAGGGCAAGCCGAGTGAGGTGGTATTGAAAGTAGCCGAAGAGGTAGAGGCCGAATTGATCCTGACCGGGGTCAAGCGCGACGGGGCCTTGGAGAAGGCATTGCTCGGCGACACCGTGACGGAGCTTGCGCGCCAATCCAGGGTGCCCGTCCTGGTGGTGAAGAAGCGCCTGCGCAAGCCTTATGGCCGGATAGTCGTGGCCACCGACCTTTCCGAGTTGTCGCGCGCCGCGCTTGCGCGTGCAGTGGATTTGTTTGGGCCTGACAACCTGGTGGTGTTTCACGCTTCGTTTGCCCATTTCGCCAGCCGCATGGATGACCGGGTGGCTTACGAAAGCGAATTGCGCAGCGATGCCATCCAGAACTGCCGGGATTTTATCCGCGACGTGGCGGGTGAAGAGGCCGCAGCTACCATGGAAGTCATGGTGGAGTATGGTGAGCCCGACCTGCTGCTGGAAAAATATGTACAGGACAAGCAGGTCGATCTAGTGGTTGTATCCACACGTGGCCGCAGTGGCCTGCTGGGCGTATTGTTGGGCAGTGTCGCCATGCGCATACTGGATAGCGTCGCTTGCGATGTGCTGATCGTGAGGAGCTGAGCCAGTCCTAGGAGGTAATTCCGACAGGGTTTTCAGCCCTGCACCGGTGCAGGCAGATCCCGGGAAGGACTAATCTGGCAGTTCTCTTTCATCAAGGAGCGATATCATGAGTCTTTCCCATGGAATCCTGCCCGGCATGCCAGTGATCTGTTCCCAAGGTGGCCAATTTGCTACCGTGGATCATATGGAGGGCAGCAATCAGATCAAGCTGCAGAAGGATGAGAATGGCCAGCATCACTATATTCCGGTGAGCTGGGTAACGGCCACGGACAATGCCGAAGTGACCGTGGACCGCCCGGGTGAGCAGGCGATGCAGGAGTGGTCTACCACGCCTTTGCCGAACTGACCTTTAATTTGCTGACCTAATGAGAAAAGCGCCCTAGGGCGCTTTTCTCATTGGAGTTCACGGCTCAAAAGCTATATACCCACTGTGCGCTGAGTATATTCACTTTCGACGTAAAATCGCCTTCCAGCACATGGCTGACAGCTCCTTCGCTGACGTGCCTGGTGCTGGTGTCTTTCAGGCGCAAATACGCGTAACCAAAATCCAGGGTGTTGGCTGCATCCAGTTTCCAGCTTGCACCCACAGCAAACCAGGTGCGGTCAGCATCCGGGATGCGCGGCGTGCGGTGAGCGGCATCGGGCACAGGCGTTTGGTCGTAAGCCACCCCGGCGCGCAACGTCAGGCGGTCGCTGTAACGATAGTTCCCACCAAGGGAGAAACGGTAGCTGTCATTCCATTTTGTGGTGGTGACATTGTCACCCAGGCCATTATCAAAATGGATGCGTAATTCCTGGAAGCGGCTCCAATTGGTCCATGTCACATCAGCCAACAGTTCAACACGGTCATTCAATCGCTGGGCAATACTGAACGAGGCGGTTTCTGGCAGAGAGAGACTGGTGGAGATATCGGAGTTGCGTAATGTGGCGGCCAGCGGGGCAACAGGTCTGAATTTTGCCTTTCCTTCCAGCTTGTGCTTGATATGCGAGCGATAGCTGGCCCCCAATGTCGTTCCGTCCCAAGGTTTAAAGATCACACCCAGGTTGAACCCCCAACTGATATCGTCCCCTTGCATCTTGCTATAGCTGTCTACTGCCGGATTGCCTATTTGGCCCAGTCCGAGTGCGTTACACGTGCCCGCTGGCAATGCCGGGTTGGCTTGGCACAATGCACTGGAATCGAGCGCATTGGTCAGTTCTGCCCGAATATATTGCACGCTGATACCGCCACCGATGGAGAGTTTCTCGTTGGCCTTGAAAGAGAAAGCCGGGTTGATGTCTAGGGTCATTACCTCGGATTTCAGCGCCTGGTAGCGCCCTTTCCAGCCACTGTCATAGTCCGAGGTCAGTCCGTACGGGACGGTGACGCCCAAGCCAAACTTGAGGTTGTCCCCCAGGTCATTTGCAAAGTAAAAGTTGGGCACCAACTCCAGTGAGGCGGCATCTCCCCCATCGTTACCGGGAATGGGGGTACCAGTGCTGCGGTGGGTGCTGTTGACATTCCTGAGCTTGGCGCTGGGCAGGATGGCACTGCCACCCACGATGATCTGCCTGCCTGGTGGCAGCCAGGAAAGGCTGGCCGGATTGAAGAACTGCACACTGGCGTCATCGGCGCGCGCAGCCATGCCGGCATAGGCATTGCCAAACCCGGATGCGCTTTGCTCGATCAGGGCGAAGCCTGCCGCATGTCCCGTCGTGGCTGCGCTGCTGCTGATTCCCAAGATCGATAAGAAGCAAAAGCGTTTGATCATTTTGATTTCCATCAGTGATATTCAGGCTCAAAACGAATAATAACGGCAAAGTTTGAAGATTGTTTAATTTCCAATAATCAATCAGGCATTTACCTTGCAACACAATTGTGCTACGTCTGTGCATGTAGTGCCTTTTTTAACCTTAATCTATGGGGAGTTCATCATGAATGCCGTTATCGATTTCAACCCTTTGAACACTGTCCAATTCGAGCAAGTACGTGCCCACTATGAGCCTGAGTTTGGTATTACCTGGTTGTTCATGCAGCCGAGTCCTCGGCCATGCTTCAATCAGATCTGCATGAGCGAATTGCTGATGAACCAGACACAGATCGAGGCGTCTCATGCCAATCCTCTTCATCGGCCACAGCAGCCTACAAATTACCTAGTCCTGGCCTCCGACGTGGATGGTATTTTTAACTTAGGGGGCGATCTGGCCACCTTCAAGGAGGCAATAGAGAACAAGGAAAGGGATAAGCTGCTGGCGTATGCGCACCTGTGCATAGACAACCTGTGGACCTTTTATAACATGCAGGCCCCGATTACCACGATTTCTCTCGTCAAGGGCCAGGCCATGGGGGGCGGGTTCGAAGCCGCCTTGTCCGCGCACGTGCTGATTGCCGAAAAGGGCGCGCTTATGGGCTTGCCCGAAGTGTTATTCAACCTGTTCCCTGGCATGGGGGCAATGAGCTTCCTGTTGCGCCGGATTGGATTGAGTGCGGCAGAGAAGATGATCCGCTCAGGCAAGGTGTATACCGGCGCGGAGCTCTATGACATGGGCGTGGTGGATGTATTGGCGGAAGACGGCCAGGGTGAGAAGGCATTGCATGATTGGGTGCGCAAGACCCATAAGTCATTGAACTCGTTCCAGGCGATCCAGAGGGCCAAGCAGCGCGTCAATCCGCTGACCAAGCAGGAGTTGCTGGATATTACCGAAATCTGGGTGGATGCCGCGTTGCGGCTGACCGAGCGCAACCTCAAGGTGATGGAGCGCCTGGTGCGCGCCCAGAACTCCAAGGTTGGAGATCAGGATGAGGCTGTCAGGGCCGCAGGGTGAAGCCTAGCTCGAGGCGGCCTGCCGGCTATTCAGATAGTCGTTAATGGCTTGCGTGGCTGCCTCGAATTCTTTTTCGAGTTGTTCCAGCATCATGGTGCCGCGGAAACGCAGCTCCTCAGGACTTGCTTTGTCCATCAATTCCGCTTGTTTGCTTACGGCGATGGCGCCGACGCTCAGGCTGTTGCCCTTGAGTGCATGGCAGAACTCGTGCAGCTCGGCATAGCGCTTGGCACCGAGGTTCTGCTTGATGAGTTTGACCAACGCTCCACAGTCGGTGACATACTTGCCCAGGAGACGGGGGACGAACATGCCATCCTGTCCGCCGAGCAACTCGAGCTCCGACAATGTCTGTGATGACAGAATATCGCATGCCTGCTCCGCTTCTTGTGGTGTGGCGGTATCCGCTCTTGCATAAAACTGGGCGATCTGGTCCGGCACAGGTGTCCCCCCTGTGAGGCTGGCAATCGTGTCGAACAACAGCTTGGTTTCGATCGGCTTGGTCAGGTAGGCATCAAAGCCCGCCACTTCAGCCGCCGCCTTGGTTTCCACCGTTGCATCCGCAGTGAACAGAATAAACTTGGTTTTCTTGTCTTCCGGCCGCAGGAAACGATAAAGCTTGAGCGCTTCAATGCCCGTCATGCCGGCCATGTTGAGGTCGGACACGACGAGGTCGAATTGCTCGACTTCCAGCCTATCGAGCAAATCGTCGGCGTTGTCCACTACTGAGACGTGGTGCCCAGGCAATTGCAGCAGCTTGACGATGATGGTCTGGTTGGTGACGTTGTCCTCGCAGACCAGAATCTTGAGCGGCTTGGTGGCGGATTTGGGATGGTTATCGATGACAACCAGCGGGGCGGCCGGCGCTGGCGCGACGATGTCCAGAGAGAGGTCGAACCAGAAGCGGCTGCCGGCATTGAGGCTGCTGCTGAGGTGCAGCTCGCTGCCGAGTGCTTCAACCAGGCGCTTGGCGATGGTCAGGCCGAGACCGCTGCCGCCGAACTTGCGTGTGGTGGAGATGTCCGCCTGAGTAAAGCTCTCGAAAATGCGTTCGCGATGCTCGTCAGAAATGCCAATGCCGGTATCAACGACTTCAATGCGGTAGACGCCGTGATCCGCTGTGGTTTCCAGGGCATGCACTGACAGTGTGACCGCGCCTTGCTCGGTGAATTTGACGGCGTTGCCGACCAGGTTGGCCAGGATTTGCTGCAGGATGTAAGGGTCGCTCTTGACGCGCACGTCGTCGATCCTGATGTCTTTCTCCAGGCGGATGCGCTTGTGGAGCGCTTGGCCCTTGAATACTTCTATGGTTTGCTCGGCCAGGTCACGCAGCGAGAGCTCGGTCTTTTCGACCTGCATCTTTTCCTGCTCGATCTTGGAGAAATCGAGCACATTATTGAGCTGGGCTAGCAGCAGCTTGGATGAGCTTTCAAGCGTGCGCAGCAGCTCATCCTGTTCGGGATTGAGTTGCGTATTGCGCAACAGGGTACTGATGCCGATGATGCCGTTGAGCGGGGTGCGGATTTCGTGACTCATATTGGCGACGAAGCGGGTTTTCGCATGGTTGGCAACCTCGGCTTTCTGTCTGGCTTCCTCGATACGCGTGATCAGGGTGGCGACATAGAGCGGCAATGCCACCAGCATGAGCAGCAGGCTGTAGCTGATTGCTTTGTGCTCCAACCAGAACGGGTTGACATTGATGGTGTAGAGGAAGCCGATCAAGCTCAGTGCCTGGGAGTGGAGCAGGTATTTCTTGCCGAAGCGGAAGCCGTTGCCAAAGGTCACCCATAAATACACCCCGACCAAGATGACGCCCAGCTCGCCCGTCATCGCCATGAACATGGTGGGCAACCCAATGTCCAGCCATGCTCCGGACAGCCTGCGCAAGGCGGCATGCTTGGTTGTGAACAGGATCAGCCCGAACAGCGTGAAAGACAAAACCTGGAATACCACAGTCATGGGAATGGCGAGTGGGAAGTTGTCGCTGATGGGATTGGGAGCCGTGAATTCCCGGTAGACCAGGAAGGACAGGAAGGTCATGCCAAGCCAGATGCGGATCACGGCCTGCTCAAGCTCCAGCGGGTCGCAATGCCTGCTCAGAGTCAGCCAGTATTGCCTGGCGCGCTTGAAAGGTTGCATCAGTGACATAGGCTGGTCGAGTGTTTAAAGTTGAAAGGCGCTGTGATGGAGATCGCAGCTCCGTATCATTGCAATGACGCGTACTAGATTGCGCCTAGATAAAGTTATATTCAAGTCCCCTGAAGGAAAATGCACGAACTCAGGAAGCATGGCGCTTGTGAATTTCCTCAAACAGGATATGTACGTCGGGAATGAGCTTGATCAATTCCGGGTAGAAGTGCTTGCCACTTTCCGCAATCAGGTATTCGATCGCTTTATCCACGCTCCACGCCTCCTTGTAAGGGCGGCGGCTGGTCAGAGCGTCGAATACGTCCGCTACCGCTACAATACGGGCCGATAAGGGGATTTCCTGCCCCGACATGCCATAGGGGTAGCCAGAGCCGTCAAATTTTTCGTGATGGGCGAGTGCAATTTCGCTGCCTTTCTGCAGATACTTGGATGGGCTGCCCTGCAGGATTTCATAGCCGATGAGCGGATGCCGCTGCATGATCTTCTTTTCCTCCGGCGTGAACGGGCCTTGCTTGAGCAGCACGCTGTCGGGGATGCCGATCTTGCCGATGTCATGCAACGGCGCGGCCAGCTCGATGAGCTCCGCCTCGTCCTCGGGGAAGCCCAGCGCCTCTGCCAGCACGCGGCTGTAAAGCGACATGCGCAACAGGTGCTGTGCAGTATCGTAATCGCGGTATTCCCCCGCACGGGCGAGGTGCATCAGGGTTTCCTTTTCCCGCATCAGGATATTTTCGGTAGCTTCGCGCACCATGCTTTCCAACAGCCGGCTCTTGTCCTCCAGGGTAAGCCGTTGCTGGCGCAGGGTGATCAGGTTCTTGCAGCGTGCCATGCATTCATGCATGTCCACCGGTTTGGTGAGGAAGTCGGTCACGCCGGCATCCAGTGCCGCATAACGAATTTCCACATCCTGCTTGATCGTGATCATGATGGTGGGCACCGTTTGATATTGAGGTAGGCGCGTGATTTCATTGATGAAGCACAGGCCGTTCATACCCGGCATCTCGTAATCGACCAGCAACAGGTCGGCGGTATTGTCTTGCGCCCAGAGCAATGCCTCGGTGGGAGAGGAGAACTCACAAGTCTTGATACCACGCCCCAGATTTCTCACAATCTTTGACAAGATAGAGCGGCTGACAGCTTGGTCATCCAGTATCAGCACCTTGGCGGTATCAACGAGGTTGAAGGTTTTCATAATTGCCTATGTTCTTAGTCCAGGGGGGGTACTCGTCACATCCTCTACAACCGCTTCGGGTACCGGTCAGCCATGATGCAGAGGACAAGTTGCATTATTATCATACAGGCAGACGTAAAAGATTGAAGCATTGATGACATTGATTGATATTCACAATATTGAATCCGGACAAGCCATTGCAGGAAATTAGGGTGAGTACCTTACTAAAAACGGCCGGTCGGGCTCGTTTCCCCGGTGTTAACGCCCTGAATAGAAAATATCGGCAGCCTTCCCCATTTCTGTAGCAGTTTTATTACCCCACTTCGGGTGGTATGACGCGGTCAGGCGCGTGTAGACACGGCCCGGGCAAGGAAAAACCCCAGACCTACCAGAAACAGCACGACCAGCAAGGCATGGCGCAAGGAATAATGCTCTCCGAGGAAGCCCAACAGGGGTGGGCCGGCCAGGAAGGCAACATAGCCAGCGGTGGCGACGATGCTGACGCGCGCAGTGGCATGGTTACTGTTCCCGGTATCGCCGGCTGCGGAAATCGCCAGCGGAAAGCCGAGTGAGGTGCCAAGGCCCCAGAACAGCACGGCTGCGGCGGCAATATAGGGATGGTCGGCAAAGATGACCGTGCCAATCCCGATGACGCCCAGCAGCGCGCTCGCGCGAACCACTGATACCCTGCTATAGCGTTCGAGAAAATAGTGGCCGCTGAAGCGGCCGAGCGCCATCATGCCGGCAAAGCCGGTATAGATCATGGAACCAGTGGCGGCGCTGAATTGATGCTCATCCACCATCAGGATGGGGATCCAGTCCGTGGCCGACCCTTCTGCCAGCGCCATGCCCAGTACAATCAGGCTGATGCACATTAGTTGTACGTCACGCCATGGCTTGAGCGGCTGGCTCGTCTTTGGTCGCAGGCCGGATTGAGGCACCGACTCAGCGCCTACTCCGGCTGGAATGGCCCGCAATCCCCATAAGACCACTGGAACCCCCGCCAACGCAGTGAGTGCAACATGCCATGTCACCGGGAATGCAATACTGGTCAGGCCAATCCCCATAATGCCGCCCAGGAAGGTACCCAGGCTGAAACCCGCGTGCAGCATGGCAAGCGTGGGCTGATGCGTGATGCGCTCCACTTCGGCGCCTTCGATATTGAGGGCGATCTCTCCCACACCGATCCCCAATCCAAACAGCATGAGGCCAAGTGCGACCAGCAACGTCAATGTCCAGCTTAGCCCCGCTGCCATGACGCCCAGCCCTAACAGCAACAGCAGCATGCCTGTTCGGATCACAGGCCTTGTGCCCCAATGTCGTACCAATTTACCCGAGCTCAGGATACCCGTCATCGCCCCTACGGATATGCTGAATAGGATCAAGCCCATTTCTGCAATGGATACTTGAAGCTGATCTCGAATTGCCGGGGTTCGTGTGACCCAGGAAGCCACTGCAAGACCTGTCAGCAGGAAAAATGTGAATAATGCCTGGCGGCGATATATTGCAGTGTGCATGGATCGATATGGGGTAATTATGCCAACCAAGTTGACAGCGAATATATAAAGTTAAAAACAGGGACTGTCAGTGCAGTGGAGAGCATCCTAACACTGCCTGGATTGCTGAGCCGTGGCATGGCCGTGAAATTTGTCCGACTGTAGCGGCCTTAATATTAAAGAACGGCCTATATAGGCTTGGTCTTGGATTGCAACATAGTGCGCTGCCGGAAGTATCAGGGAATTGGAGCGGGCGACGGGAATCGAACCCGCGTATCAAGCTTGGGAAGCTGGCGTTCTACCATTGAACTACGCCCGCACAGGCGAGCAATTATACCTATTTATTCTATTTAGGACATGCTTGAGGTGCGACATTATGTCGCACCGTTGAGCTGCCCCATTCCAATTAAAATAAGCGGTTTTGTATTGCATCGGTGCATAGACTGGAGCCGGGAGCGGAAATGAGGAAAGAGCTAAGAGTGCGTGTGGGTACACATCAGGCGATGTCGCTGAAATGGACGGCGCTGGTGATGGCTTCTCTGTTCGGCACTGCCGCGAATGCGGCACATGAGCACATGGAGCACTTGCCGGAAATTGAAGTGACGGCGCATGCGCATGACCGCAATAGCGATTTGCACAAGCGCATGGTCAACAGTGCGGATACAGCGAGCCTGTTGCAGGATTACACTGGCGTGTACTCCTACCAGGCAGGCGGCATTTCCGCCCTGCCCAATATCCGGGGGATGAACGACAACCGCATCCGCATCCTGGTTGACGGCGCCGAATTGACGGCAGCCTGTGCCAACAGCATGAATGCACCGCTGACGTATATTTCGCCCGCAGCGGTGGCCAATATCAGTGTGCTGGCGGGCATTACGCCCGTGAGCATGGGTGGCGACAGCATTGCCGGGACAATCACTGTGGATTCTGCCAAGCCTATCTACGCTGCCAATGCGGATGCATGGCTGTATAAGGGCAGCTTTTCCACGGTGTATCGCAGCAACAATAATGGACTCAGCACCGCACTGAATGCCACAGCCGCCAGCGATAACCTCAGCCTGAGTTTCACCAGCACCATGGACAGGGGCCAGAGCTACCGTGACGGCAACGGCGACAAGGTACTTGCCTCGCAATTCGAGCGTCACATCCAGACCCTGACGATCGGCGCCAAGGGCGAGAACGAGGATTTCGTCCTGCGCCTCAGTCACCAGGAAGTGCCGCACCAAGGTTTCCCCAATCAGCGAATGGATTTGATCGACAACAAGGCAGATTCGATCAATGCGAGCTATAGCCGCCATTTTGCCTGGGGCGACCTGGA
This sequence comes from Methylobacillus flagellatus KT, assembly GCF_000013705.1. Classification (NCBI taxonomy): domain Bacteria; kingdom Pseudomonadati; phylum Pseudomonadota; class Betaproteobacteria; order Nitrosomonadales; family Methylophilaceae; genus Methylobacillus; species Methylobacillus flagellatus. Next base: position 2,860,839 of record NC_007947.1, on the reverse strand, counting down.
TACCCGCCTGTATTGGCAGGAAGTCAGCCATGAAATGGGCTTTTTCTCATCAGAAAAGCCGGGGCAGATGCCGATGAAGACGCGCGGCAAGGATATGGGTTACCAGATCAAGGCAAGCATTCCGTTAAGTGATGTGCATACGTTGCGTGTCGGCAATGAGTTTCATCGCCAGACGCTGGATGACTACTGGCCTCCTGTTGCGGGAAGCATGATGATGGGCCCCCGCACTTTTGTGAATATCAATGATGGGCGCCGTGATCGTGCGGGCATCTTTGCGGAAGTCGAGTCTCAATGGAATAGCCGATGGAGCAGCATGCTCGGCGCGCGCATCGACCATGTTCGCAGTACTGTCGGGGAAGTGCAGGCATATTCCACCATGGGGATGAATGCTGCAGACCATGCCGCCGCGCAGCGCTTCAATGGTAGTAGCCGTTCTGCCAGCGACAACCATCTCGACATGACAGCAAGCGGTAAATATGAGTTCTCTGATACGACTAGCCTGGAGTTTGGTTACGCGCGCAAGACACGGTCCCCCAGCTTGTATGAGCGCTATTCCTGGGGTACCGGCAGCATGGCGCGCAACATGATCGGCTGGTTCGGCGATGTCAATGGCTACATTGGCAATCCGGACTTGAAGCCCGAGAAAGCCAATACCATCAGCGCAACGCTGGACTGGCACGATGCGGAGAAAGCTTCGTGGCAGGCCAGGGTGACCCCCTATTTTACTTATGTACAGGATTACATCGGCGTAGAGCGGGATGCGCGTGCCGGAGTACCCAATAATGCACCGCGCACTCATTTGGTTTTTGATAACCAGGATGCACGCTTCTATGGCATCAACATGGAAGGCGCCAAGCAACTTTGGCAGGATACTGCCTGGGGACAGGGTCGCGCCAAGGCCAGTCTGGCCTGGACCCGTGGCGAGCGTATCAATGGTGAGTCGCTCTACCAGATCATGCCGCTCAACGCCCGTGTCAGCCTGGAGCAGAAAAAAGGCGCATGGTCCAACGGTGTAGATGTGCAATTCGTCGATGCCAAAACACGCGTGGATGATGTCCGGCTCGAGCCGGAGACCGGTGGTTACACGCTAGTGGATTTGCGCAGCAGCTATCAATGGTCCAAGGCCAGGCTGGATTTCAGCGTGACCAATTTGTTCGATCGCTATTACGCCTTGCCGACGGGTGGGGTGAATTTTGCGCAATGGGTGGCCGACGGGCGGCAGGCATCCGTACCCATGGGGCCTGTTGCAGGCATGGGGCGCTCAATCAACCTCGGCCTTACCCTGGATTTCTGACCTGGCGCCTGCCTTGGAGGGCCGTTCTGACCCGAACATCCGGACATAACGTTCACGCATGGTGGCGCTGCCCTTCATGCCGCCCTGGTGCAGGTACAGCCAGGGCTGCTTGAAACGCTCACGATGTTGCAGGATGCAGGCCCAGGCGGGCAAGTCGTACAGCAGATCGAAACTGATGCCGGTTTCTGCCACCAGTTCGGCCTGCAGCTCCCACAGTTCGCGGTATAGCGAGCCAAAACGGTAATGCGGTTCGTGCGTCAGGATGACGGGATGGTGTTGCGGTTGCATTGCTGAGAACACCTGCTGCAGGTAAGGCGTATCGCCATATACCGGTGTCGTCATGACTTCCATTCCTGACAGCGAGGCGGCCAGGTGGCAGGCGCTGCTCCCGGTGCCTGATGGCAGGAATACCTGCTTGAATCCCAGCGTGCCGGCGATCTCGCTGATTTCAGCGCCCAGGTATCCGAAGCCGTGCGCCACATGCGCGTGATTGGCGCCTTCGGCGAATATCCATTCGTGCTCGCCTGGCACGAACGCCTGCTGCGTCATGCGGCGGTATAGTTTGCTGTCGATATGCAGTTGCATGCCGCGATCCAATGCCAAGGCCAGGTTGCCCTTGGGCTGCGTTTTCAGCGCGTCGGCGAGGTATGGCAGCACATAATGAAACTCCGTGCCCATGAGTTGTGCAAGCGCACTCAAGGCCAGCATGGCATTGGACTGGGCTGAGCCATAACTCCAGATACGCTTGGCGGGCGGCAATGACGCTAGATTTTCCAGATAGTAGGCCAGCTTGTAGAGTTTGTTGCCCTCGATCGCCTCGAAATAGGGTGCCGGAACTGCCTGGCAGAATGCGGGTGCTGGCATGGTCTCGAGGATGCGGTTGCCGGAGAGAATGGCAGGCGACAACAATGCGGTCTCGATACGCAGGATGAAGTCCATGCCGGCAAAACTGCATTGTAGGTAGCTGAAGCTGGGCAGGGCCATGGGTAGTATCCGGAAAGTTCCTATGATGATACTCAAGCAAAACCCAGACCATCAACAAGAAAAAACCGGCCAATAGGCCGGTGGAGGAGTGGACTAGAGGAGAATCAAACTACACTAGTTGACTAGTGCTTGGTGCAGCTCTTGTTGAAAGAATCGATCTGTTTTTCGGCTTCTTCCTTGGAGATGCCGTAGAGCTCCTGCAATTTGCCGGACAACATTTCGCGGTTGCCCTTGATCTGCTCGAATTGGTCATCGGTCAGTTTGCCCCATTGCTGGCGCACCTTGCCCTTGAGTTGTTTCCAGTTACCTTCTACTTGATCCCAGTTCATGGCGGACTCCTTTGTGAATGATGTTCCAGTGGAAAATCGCATGGCGATTCGTCTGGAGTTCATGGTAGAGCAGATGCCGCCCGAAAGCAGTCAGGGTGAGGATGAATCGCATGTCGGCATGCACTGACATGCGGTGAAGCCCGTGATCTCAATGGCCGTCCGGTAGCCAGGCGCGGCGCCAGTCGCGCAGGTGCTCTCCCTCTAGCATCCAATGGGTGAGGACCTCATGGCGCAACGCATCTCCTGCCTGGGCGGCCGCATCCAGGTCTGCAATATGCATGCGGATGGCGTCTATCCAGTCGCGGAAGCGGTTTTTCACGCGGGTGACGGGAAGGCCATTCTCCTGGTAGCAGCGGATATCGCTGCAAATGACCGGGAAGCCGCATGCGCCGTACTCCAACAAGCGCAGGTTGCTCTTGCACTCGTTGAACAGATTGGGTTCCAGGGGAGCCAGTGCGAGATCCAGATGGAGGCTGGCCAGTGCCTGCGGGTATTGGTCAATGGCGACGCCAGTGTGGAATTCGTGCACATACGGGCGCAATGCTGGCGGGCACATGCCGAAGAATACCCACTCGACCTCGTCTGCCAGCTCCTTGACCACATCCGCGATCAATTCGAGGTCCCCGGTGTGGCTGTTGCCGCCGGCCCAGCCCACGCGAGGTTTGGCTGCAATGCGGCGCTGGCTTTGCAGGCCCTTCCACCAATTGACCGGTAGACGGTTCCTGACCACGCGAATATCGGGGTGGAGGCCGGCAAATGCCTCCGCCAAGGCCGGGGTAGAGACGACGAAGCGGTCAACGAAACCCAACCCCTGCCGCAAGGCTTTGATGGCATCCTTGGTGATGTGCTGGCGATGGATGCTCTTCATCGGCAAATTGGGCAGGTAGTCGTCCAGCTCATAGACCTTGAACGCCTGGGAAAATGCCTTGATCCTGCGTATTGCCTCCACTCTGTCTTCCGTGGTCTGGCGCTGCAGCACGATGGCATCGGGTTGGTAGCGTTCGAGCTCGACCGGTGAAAGCAGGCTGCCGGATATCGTGCCGTCGATGAGCGCCGCCTCGCGCATGGCCATCAGGGGCTGGATGACGCGATAATGGCCGCAGCCAAAGGCATCGGCATGATGCGCCAGAATGGTCGGGAGCGGTTTCCATGATTGCAAGGGACGCCAGCACAATGGCGGCTCGGCAAGCTTGAATCCCGGCTCGGCTTTTACCGAGAAGCCGGGATTGTAGGCAGGATCGCGCGCCAGCACGGGCAGCCAGCGGGCATACATGGCATCTTCTTCTCGTGTGCTGGCGGCAGCAGCCACCGGCATGTCCATTAATAGCGTCATGCGCGGCGTCCAAACATTGAGAAAGCCAGCCTGCTGCAGCTTCAGGCACAAGTCGACATCGGACCACCGCGAGAGCAAGGGGTCTTCATCGAAACCACCGGCCTGCAGGAATAGCTCGCGGCGTAGCAACAGGCACTCGCTGCTCAAGGCGGCATATTGCTGCTCAACCTGCAGGCGTTGCATATAGCCGCCCTCGTTGTGAGACAGGCCTTCAAACGCGCGTCCTGCCGGGCCGTTGAGGCCGAGCAGCAAGCCGGCATGGCGTATCTTGCCGTCGGCGGAAAGCAATTTTCCACCAACGGCCCCTACTTCGGGGCGCAAGCCGTGGTTGAGGAGCTGCTGCAGCCAGTCCCGGTTGAGGATGCCGGCCCCGTCGCCCAGCCAGACTAGAAAGTCGCCCAACGCTTGCTGGGCCGCCTGGTTGCACAAGGCCTCGCGCGATATTGCGGCGTCGAAGCGCAGGATGCGCAATTGCGGCAAGCCCATGGACTCAATGCCAGCCAGCCAGGTGCAAATGTCCGCAGCCTGGTTGCCATGGTCCAGTAGCAGCACCTCGTAATTGGCATAGCTGGTGTTTTCGAGCAGAGTTTCCAGGCAACGCTGCGCCTGGGGCAGCCTGTCCTTGATGATGATCAAGATGCTTACACCGGGCTGCTGTGCATGACCGTAATCGATCGCATAACACCTCGGCAAATGATTGTGGATAACAGGCTGCTCGTAGCCGCGTGCGCGCAGATGTTGCGCGATGACGGCTGGTTCTTCCGGGTATGCCTGTAGGTCCAGCGGCTGGCCGATCAATAGCGGCTCGCTGATATGGGCAATGCTGCCCAGGCCCAGTTGCGCGATCAGGCGCAGTTGGTACTCCAGCTCAAACGCACGTCCTGATGTGATGGAAAAGCCGCCTTGTTCGATGAGGGTCGTCCTGCGGAACAACCAATGTGGCGACATGCTGGCGGGGAAGCTGAGCAGCAAGTCCAGGTTGAGGTCCGGGCGCAGGTTGAGGCCCAGCTCATTGTCTTCCAGCCGAAGGATGTCGTCGGCATAGGCGGCATGGCAGGACGCTGGCAGGGTCGGCAAGTCCAGCGCGGCGATCAACAGGCCACTGGGCAGGAAGTCGGACCCGGCTTCGGCCAGCAATATCCACTCCGCCTGCGTGTTGGCAAGAGCGTCGTTGATGGCGCTGGCGCTGTTTCGGCTTGGGTCCAGTGTCAGCACCTTGGCCTTGTCCGCCAGATCGGGCAAGGTCAGGGGAGAGAATATCCATATCTCCAGGTTGCGGTAACGGTTGCTTTCTTGCAGGCTGGACAGCGTATGGGCAATAGCCTCGGTCGAGCCGGAGTGGTCGAGCAGCATGACGGCAATGCGTGGGCCGCCCTGCAACGTTGCCAAGTGCTGGTCAATGAGCGCCTGCTGTACTGCCGTTGGACGGCGGATGCCCATCCAGCTCGCCAGCGATACGCTGCCCAACCCCGCTGCGCGGTGCAGCGCCGCCAGTAGGTTGACCGGCTTGAACACGCGCGCTTTCAATGATGTGATAGGCGCGACGTTGACCAGTTTGTTGTCGCCAGACGCGCGATACCAGCCCAGGTCGCGGATGGCCTTGCGGAAGTCGGCATGGCCTTGATCCCCAATACCGACCTGGTCGCGGCCAACCTGGCTGAACTGCGTGTTGGAGACGCGGAACTTGGTCAGCGGCTTGGCCAGGAAGGCCAAATTGCCTTTTTGCAACAACTTGGCGTATAGCGCGAGATCGCCAACCCAATGAATGATGTGTCCATTGAGCGACATCAACTCGTCTGCGATCTCCAGCAGATCATCGCGCCGTGCCAGGATGCAGCTCGGCTCGCCAATGAAATTGATCGTGTGATCGCCAAAAAAAGAAACCAGCTCCTTGCCGTTGACGATCACATCCCCGGAAAACGGGAAACAGGTGTGCAGGATATCCGGCAACGCCTCGCCGTTCTCGTCTATGCGCTGGCGACGCGAAGAGGCCAAGGCAATGTCAGGCTCATTTTCCATGACTGCCACCTGCTCGGCGATGCAATCGGGCTCCAGTACATCGTCATCGTGCAGCAGCTTGATGTATTTCCCCCGGGCGAGACGGATGCCTTTGGCGGTGCTGGCCAGTTCGCCAAGGCGAATCTCGTTTCTGAAATAGCCGATAGTAAAGTTTGCTAATGCTGTCTTCTGTTCGATCAGTTTAGCAATGCGGAAATCAGGGCTGTCGTCGCAGATAATCAGTTCCAACGCAGGGTAGGCCTGACCCAGCACACCATCAAGAGCCGTTTCGAAATAGCGAGCCTTGTAGGCGGGTATGACGATACTGACCAGCGGAAGCTCACCTGCCATTCCTTGGGACCTTTGTGAAATATTTGGAAGATTCAGAGTTCAGAGTATAGATGGGGCGGCAGACATGGCATGAGAGAAACAGCGACAGGAAAGTGTGGCTGATGTCGGAATTGCCATTACCTTATCATCTCGCATGACTGTTCCGATGAATGTCACTGGCCTATCAAGTCCCGCGTCAATGCAGGGACTTGAGTACGCAGAATGCCCGCCGAATGATGCCGTCATCGATAATTTCGCCTCTATGCAACAACATGAACCCTGTCTCAAGAAACAGTCGCATGTTGCTCAGGAAATCGTGATCATTCTTGTCCAGATTATTACATTCGATGACGAGGATACCCTGTGGCGCGAGCATACTTCTGAGGCGGGAGATGTATTCAGCTATCGGAATACCGATCCAGACATGTACGGCGAAGGAAAAGATTACGTCGAATTTTCTGTCGTTATGAGTATGGAGCGCATCAAAATCACAACACATGAACGGCAGTTTTTTACCTGATGGTAGCGCGCGAGGCGATTGGCGATCTCGATCAGGTCGGGATTGTTGTCGAACCCCGTATAGCTGGAGGCAAGCGCAGAAGCTTCAATGCCAAAACAGCGGATGTTCAGCCGGTGTCGAGAACGGCAGCATCTGATGTCACCCACCGACCAAGCGCATAGGCAGCCATGCGTGCCAGGGTCGGCCTCTGTCCGGGCAAATCCCATCCCTCATGCGCTTGATAGAGCTCGCCATATCTGCCAAGCAGCGGATCCGACAGGCAGATAATACGGGAGAAATTCATGAGACGCCGATTCCGCTCAATAAAAGTAAAGGCAGGTATCCCAGCGATCCGGCGTGTGGTGGCGCAATCCGATCTGGTAGTCGGGGCGGATCGAAAGGATATAGTTGGTTAAGTCAAGCAAGTCAGTCGAACGGTGATAGGCGGAAATAGCTAGTTTCGGTTTGTGTTCTGATATTGCTCGGCGCGCCCCTTTTAGGGCCGACAGCTCGGAGCCTTCAATATCCATCTTGATGAAGGTCGGGGCATCATCGATGATGTCATCGATAGGACGAACATCGATCAAGTCGGCCGGTTCATGGTCGGCATCTGCTGGTTTGACGAAACCTCCGTGACCGCCTTCGTGGTTGAAGGGAACCCGGATGGTATTTTCGCCGGCACCGCAGCCATGCACTGTGATCCTGGAAGCAAAGTTGGTGTCCGTATAGCGGCGCAAAACGTTTTGCAGGGTTTGCAGATTGATGCGGTCTGGTTCGATCATCCACACACGTTCAAACTTTCCCTTGGTCACGCCGATCAAGCCCGCCAGCGATTCCCCAATGGAAGCACCGCAATCCACCATTTTTTCCGAATCGGAAAAGCGCAGCAGGCCTGATCGGAAATAAAGCGTGGAATAAGGACGTTCAACCTCATGGTAATACTCAGGTTCGCAGGTGAGGTGGAAATTCAGCACAGCATAAAGCGTTTGTACAGAATAGTCGTCGGCCAGACGTTGTGCCAATGTTTGGAATGCCGGGATGTTGCGTACGATATCGGCTCCCCAATCATCGACGCGATAATCGACATTGCCTTGTAGGCCAAAGGCGCGTACCGCCTGCTCGAAATTGAGATGTGGAATTCCATGCGTGCGACAGATCTGATCGAAGAAACGCTTGGGCCCGTCATAACGACAGGTATTAAGGGCGACGAGATCACGATCATGTGTGGCGAGTTCGGTGAAACGATCGGTAGAGATGATCGGCAGACCATAATAAAGCTCTCCCGAGTGGTAGCGGAAATCGTCCACTGCGGCGATAACCTCGCAAGGCCGTTCGTGCCTGACGTTCATCAGATGTGCGCCAAAGCCTTTGGTGCCGAGAATGACCAGTCTGGTCGCATTGCCGCGGCGCGCTATGACTTCACGCACATTGGCAGGGATGCCAAACATGGGATCGACGGCCAATGCATCCGCCGCCGCCAGAAAACTATCATTCATGGCAAGAGGATCAATGTTGGTCTTGCTTTGCAGGTCGGTTTGTTGAGTCATGCATCATCCCTCGTGAGTGTAGATCGGTTCATCGTAGCGAATGTCGAATACCGTCTTGTTCGGCACGTCGCTGGTGTAGAGCTGGGGCCAGCCTAGTTCGGCGCCCCGACCTACTTTGATGCCGGCTTGAATGGCCGCCCCCATGCGTATCGTGCAATGAGTGCCAATATCGACGTTCGCCCCGATCTGTACGCCGTTTTCCACCCAGCACGATGCCTTGACGCGGCTGCCGGGCCCGAGGTGCACGCCGGCATGGATCACAGTGTTGTAGTCGATGCGGCTGCCATGGCCAATCACGGCGTGTGCACCGATGAAGACGTTCATGCCGATGGCGACGCCCGCGCTGATGGAAGCGCTTGGATGGATAAACGACTCCAGCTTGAAGCCACGCTCCATTGCCGCTTGCATGAGTTCCATGCGCTTGAAATTGCCGAAGCGTTCGTCGAAGGCCACGAACATGACGCCTTGGGCCGGATTCAATCCATCGAGTACGCCAAGATCGAAACGGTAATCGCGGCCTTGCGGCACATCGATTTTTTCAACAGTGTCGTCCGGATGAGCCTGTTGCCAGGCCCTGAACGCCTGCTCGAGATAGGTGCCACCGCCGACTATCCATCTAGATGTCATGATCACCGTCCATCAATGTCGTGTACCAGCGTTCGACCAGCCGGTTGCTTGATTCGTAGGCGCCCTGATTCGGCAGCGGTGCGTCGGCATGCAGGGCTGCCTGTACCTGTTCCATGATTTCCACATCTTCGCCGACCACCAGCTTGCTGCCATGCATCTGCGCCAGCAGCACTTGATGCGAGAAGGCATAGGCCTGCTTCTTGCGCGCGGTAAACCAGTAGATTTCGAGATCGGTGCGGTCGGGCGCGATCGGGATGTGATGTTCGAGCGTGAACGAGAACCCGCCGTTGGCGCTCGCGATGTGCAGGTTGGGAAAGGCCAGCCAGTTGTAATAGGAATCCTGATCGCCCCAGCGTTCTACCAGTTCGTGCCAACCGAAGTGCTGCAGGTCGGGGATCGGCGCATCGGCGCCCGCATGGCTGAAGCGCCGCATCTCGCGGCGCAGTGCGGAAGGCGAGGTGTCGGTCAGCTGCAGGCCGGATTCACGGAACAGCGCTTCGTCGACCGTGGGCGTGAATTTGACGGTCTTTGCGAGACTCTTCGGGTGCACAAAGCGCGGATGGTTGGCATCGCGCAGATTTTCGTAGGCCAGCTTCCAGTTGAATTTGCCATGCCAGGTCGTCACCATGACTTCGGTGTCGTAGGTGTTCGAACTGCTTTCGAGCAGATCGATGAAGGCCGGCGTGAATTGTTCCTCGAACGGCAGCGGGTCGGTATCGAGATTGATGAACAGCACGTTGCCCACCGCATGCAACGCGAATCGGCGCAGCTTCAGACCTTGCTTTTCTTCGGCGCTGAATCGATAGACGGCATCGCACTCGGGAATGTGATCGACTCTGCCTTCGGCATCGTAGCGCCATGCATGATATGCACACACCAGCGGACGTTTTCCAACGGCTTCCGTCTGCAGCAGCGCATTGCGGTGCAGGCATACGTTCTCGAAGGCACGCAATTCACCGTGGAAATTCTGGATCACGATCGGGATGCCTGCAATCCTGCGCGTGATAAACGCATTGTGTTCGGACAGCAGGGTCTTCAGGCCGGCGAACAGCCATGCCTTGCGAAAAATCTTCTTCTGTTCGCGTTCGAATATCTCGAGCGACAGATAATATCTGGGATGCATTCTGGACTGCATTAGCATCGACCCTTGTTCATGTATGTTTCTGGGAAAGCGGCTTGGCCGGATTGCCGAAGACAGTGGCGCCATCGGGCACATTCTTGATCACGACCGAGCCTGCCCCGACCGTGGCACCGTCGCCGATGCGGATGCCGGGCAGGATGGTGGCATGCGGATGAACGACGGCAAAGTCACCGATGCTGGCACCGCCGCCGACGAAGGTCATGGCGCCGACCTGCGCATAGCGGCCAATGCGCACGTCATGACCGATCACGGTGTTGGTATGGATATTGGAGAAGTCGCCGAGCCAGACATCAGGGCTCAGCTGCACGCGATGGCACAGCAGCGTGCCTTGCCCGATGTGGATGCGCGGACTCAGATAGGCGCCAGTCAGGATCGGAATGAAGCGTGCGCCCTTGTCCAGCAGCGGCTGCGCATATTGCTGGCGCCCACGCGGATCTCCGACGGCGCAGACGAAATGGTCATCCTGCCGCGGTACGTAACTAAAGGGGTCGCCGACGATGGGAATATCACAGTCCAGGCCGTCGAGCATCCGTGTGCGCGTATCGAGGAAGCCGTTGATGACCCACGTGGTGCCGCATGCAGGATCGCCCTGCATCTGCGCCAGTACCTCGCGGCCCCAGCCGCCGGCGCCGATGATCAGTACCGGATACGTCATAGGATCGAGCCGCCATCCATCACGAGGCTGGTGCCTGTGACCCAGCGGCTGGCGTCGGACAGCAGATAGACGGCGGCATTGGCAACGTCCTGTGGTTCGCCAAGGCCGAGCGGGTGTCGCGCTTTCTGTGCTTCGAGCTGATCCTTGTCCCACATCGGCGTCGCGACGGCCGACGGCGAAATGCCGTTGACGCGTATCTTGTGCTTGACTTGTTCCAGCGCCAGGCACCTGATGATACCGATTAGGCCTGCCTTCATGGCTGAATAGGGGCCGACGCCGCGCGTGCCGAGATGAGCGGCGGTCGACAGCAGGAAGATGATGGAACCCTGGCGCATCACGGAACCCGTCTGCAACAGGCGTTGCGTGAGCATGACCGGAGCCAGGAAATTGACATGGTAGATATCGTTCATGGCTTGTTCGGTCAATTGACGAATCGGACAATGCTTCTGCATGCCGGCGCAATGCACGAGTCCGTCGATATGCGGACTGGCTTGCACCAGGCGCTCGCGATCGGCTATCTGTGTCAGGTCGGCGATGATGGCGAGATGTCCTTCACCCTGCAGTTGCGCCAATGTCTCCTGGAGACGCTGCTCGTCGCGACCGGTCACGATCAGGCGCGCGCCGCGCGCAGCACAGGTAATCGCGGTCTGCCGGCCCAGGCCGGAAGAGGCTCCGGTGACCAGAATGGTCTTGCCTTCGAGAGAGAAGACATTGCGTAACGAATGTATTGGATTGCTCATGCGTACACATCCATCGGCACGGTCAATCCGCCATCCACGACAAAGTAGTTGCGTGTAATCCAGCGGCTGGCATCGGCCAGGAAAAACAACGCGGCATGGGCGACATCTTCTGGCTCGCCCATGCCCAGCGGTGTCAGGTCAAACAGATTTTCCATGTTGCCGCCGCTGCCTTGCAGGCCATCGAGCAAAGGCGTGCGCACATAGCCCGGCGCGATGCAGTTGGCGCGCATGCCCTGTTTGGCGACTTCCTGTCCCAGGCTGCGTACCATGCCCAGCAAGGCGCTCTTGCTGGCTGCATAGGCGCTGCTCGCCATGGGGCCGATGTGCGAGGCCACCGAGGCGATGAAGACGATGGAACTGCCAGCAGCCAGGCGCTTCTTCGCCAGCAAGCCGCGCGTCAACATCATGGGCGCAAAGGTATTGGCGGAAAACATCTCGTCGAGATGGGCGCGGTTGATCATGCGCAGCGGGACCAGCTTGGATATGCCAGCGGCATGTGCCAGTCCATTCAGCATGCCCGCTTCCGCCACCAGGCGATCAATATCTTCTTGTTTGCTGAGATCGGCCTGTATTAGCCTGTGATCGTTGCCTTTCAGCGCTGCGAAGGTCGCTTCAAGCCGCTCGGTGTTTCGCCCGCTGATGACCAGCTCTGCACCGGCTTGCGCACAGCTAATGGAGATTTGTCGGCCGATGCCCGACGATGCACCCGTGACGAGGATGCGTTTGCCAATCAGGCTGAATGGGTCGGCGTGGTTCAGAAGTGCCATGCTCATGCCTCAATAAGATCGGGAAACTTTGCGTTTTCGATATCGACTAGGGCAGTGCCCCATGACAGACCGATACCGAAGCCCGATAGCAGCACGCGCTTGCGGCTGGCTTCCAGCTCTTTGTTGATCCTTGCCGTCATGGTGACCGGCAATGACGCGCCGCTGCTATTGCCGAAGTCATGCAAGGTTGACGGCACTCTTTCTGCTGGTAACCCGAGTTTTTTGCGAATCGTCTCGTTGATCATGCGGTTGGCCTGATGGAACACGAAGTAATCCACTTCGTCCTTGCTGGTTCCCGCATAGGCAAGCAGCTTTTCCACTGCAGGCGGTACGCGCTGGGTCGAGAAGCTCAACACGGCCGGGCCGTCGAGCACGAGGTCGGTGGCGCGGTGCCAGTGATCGCTTTCGTCTTTGCGGAAAGGCACCAGATGCTGCATGCCAACAGGCTCGCGATGGCCACCGACCGGTAGCATGATGGCTTTGTAGCCGCTGCCGTCGCTGTTCAGGTCGAAATGCATGGGCGGCGCATTTTCATCAAATTCGAGAGCAGTGGCCGTGCCCGCATCGGAAAAAATTGGGTCGTTGACGGAGGCGCTGCGGTCGCCTACCAGCAGCAAGCCTTTTTTGATTCCACCTGCCGCTATCATTGAGCCCAGCAAATGAATGCCGAATGGATAAGCAGAGCATCCCAAATTGACGTCAAAAGCTATGGTTGCCTGGGATAGGCCGAGACGGTCTTGCAGGATGATGGCGGTGGCCGGGATCAGATAATCGGGTGACTGGGTGACGACAATCAATGCATCGATTTCTTCTTTTCGCCATTGTAGGCTGTCCAGCAGTTTTTCCGTCGCTTCGAAAGCGAGATCGGAAAAACATTGCCACTCCTGCGCTATGCGCCGCGTTTCGATGCCGATGTTGCGGACTAACCGTTCGCGTTCAGCGCGGATCTGTGGCTTGCAGTCGGCCAGGTTGGAGACGATGCGTTTGGGAACGCAGCTCGCCATGCCGGCAAAACGCACATTGTGTAGTGTTGAGCTAGCCATGATTACTACTTGATGAGTTGATAAAGGTCGCTGATTGACGCGACTTTCTGTAAGTCTTCACCCGTAATGGTTTTGCCGTACTCCATATCGAACATGACAATTACCCCTAAGGCTGCCAGCGAATCCCATTCTGGCATTTGAGAAAACTGCGAGTCGGGGGCGAGGGGGATGGGTTCTTGAAAATCGACTGCAGCGGTAAATTTCTCGATAAAGGTTTCTATGTTATCCATGGTGATTTTCTACTGATGGTGAATGAAATTGCGTCGCGTGCTTGCCAGGTTGACAACGTCAACGATTCGAATGATGTCTTCTGGATTCAGGAACGGGGAAAACGGCAGACCGATCAGGCCTGATGCCACGGCTTCCGCCACTGGAGTCGGCTGCTTGAGGATGGGGGCCACTTTCGCGGCATGCTGGTGCAGAAGCGGCTGGTACCAGCGCCGGGTGGCGATGTGCCGTTGCTGGCAGATGGTTTCCAGCCGGTCGCGCGCTTCTCCTGCCATGCGCAGGCAGAAGATCGTCGGCGCTGCCAAGGTGATGCCCGCCTGCCATTGCAGCTGGTCGCCACAGGCATGTTCCAGGGCCTGTCGGTAATCTCGATAGATGTCTTGCCTGAGCCTGGCTTGCGCATCCCATTGGTCGAGGCTGGCATGAGCGACGGCGGCATGATATTCGGACAGCTTGGCGTTGCTGCCGACAAACGAGAGGTGCCCGACGGGGAAGCCCGCACTGGCGTCAAGATTGATGCCGAAGTTGCTGAGCTGACGCACAGTGGCATTGACAGCCTGGTCACCACTGACTACCAGCCCGCCCTCGCCCGCTGCGAGCGACTTGGTGGCATGCATGCTGTAAATAACAGGGATATCTGGCGCTTCCACCCACTGGCTGCCGAAGGCGCCGGCGGCATCGACAACGACATGGATGCCATATCGACGCTGGAATTCGCTCCATCGCCACGTGTCCTGGGGCTGCCCAAACGCGGCAACGGCCAGCACCGCACGCGCGTCGGTTCGCAGGGCGGCTTCTGCGGCGATTTCCGGTGTCAGCAACCAGGTTGCTGGGTCGATATCGACGACGACCGGGATATATCCTGCACGAATGATGGCTGTGAGTGAGGCGACGAAGGTCAGGGCCGGCACCACTACTTTGCTGCCTGGCGGCAGGTCCAGGCTACTGAGCGTCAGTTCCAGTGCCAGCGTGGCGCTGCTGGTCGTGGTGACATGGATGGAATGTGGGCTGTGTTGCTCGAAAATGGCGGCGAGCCGGGATTCCAGTGCGCGATTGAGTGGACCGAAATTCGAGTAATGGCGGTTGTGGTCCAGCTTGGCAAGATAGGGCGCCAACGCATCCCGGTCAGGCAGTAACGGGGTCAGGAGCGGAATGGCATGAGAGTAGCTCATAGGGCGCGCGCTTGTTCCGCTTCGTAGGTCTTGCGTAATTGCTGCAGATCTTCACTGTATGGAGTGTGGAGCGTGAGGAATCTGGGCTCGCCCAGCAGGTGGTTGAGCCAGAGCTGGCGATAGGCGGTTTCCAGGTCGCGACAACGGCCTGCATAATCCATGAGGACGGATTGCTGCAGCAGCTGGCGCGCCCGGGCACGGTGTTCGACCAAATATTCAGGATGATCCAGCAGGTGCAGCACCTTGGCAACATACGCTTCCTCGGTGGCGGCAACCCAGTCATGCAGACCAAGCCCTTTCAGCGTGGACGCTGTAGAGGCGGAAACAGCATCGGTAGCATCCATGGCAATGATGGGCAAGCCCATCCACAACGTATGCAAGGTCGTGGTCCCGCCGGATACCGGGAAGCTGTCGAGTGCGATGTCCACGATCTGCCCGCGGGTCATGAATTCCTCCATCGGCACCATGGGCGAGACGATGATCCGGTCAAGCGGCAGCCCCAGCCGTATCAGTCTGGGTTCTATGGTGTTGACGGCATCCTCCACGCTTTTTTCTTGCACGTGAATCAGTAGCTGCGCATCGAGGCGGGCTTCGAGGATTTGCTTCCAGACCAGCAGGGCGGAGTCGGTAAGCTTGCGCGAACTGTTGAGCGAGGCCAGGGTGGGCGGATTGCCCTGCAGCATCGGTGGAACAGGCTCCAGCGGTGCATCGTCCGGCGGGATGTAGCTGGCCATGCAGTGCAGGCGGAAGAGCTTCTCGACGTAGTACCGTTCATTCCCTGCCGGGTCCATGCCCCAGTCGGTGAGTCGGTAGTCCATGCCCTGCATGCCCAGCGTACTGCCGACGTAGCCCAGCCATGTCACCTGCACCGGCGCTGCACGGCGGGCAAAGACAAACAGGCGGTTGCCATGGGTATGGCCGGAAAGGTCGACCAGGATATCGATCTTGTGTTGGCGGATCAGGGCATGCAGCGCCTCATCGTTGAGCCTGGAGACATCGTGCCAATGCGGTACATACTGTCTCAGCCTCTCGGTGACGGCATCCTGCTCGCGGCTGGTCGCATAGACGAAGGTTTCCACCTGTGCTGGATCATGGTGAGCAAACACCGGTTCCATGAAGTAGGCCACAGCGTGATGACGCATGTCACCTGAGACGTAGCCGATGCGCAGTACCCGGTCGGGTGCGCGGTCATGATCGAATGCGGCAGGGTGCTTGCCGAGAGGGTCGGCGAATCGCTGCCCCCACGCTTCATAGAGCTGGCGCTTGCGTGCCGGGTCGGGCCGGGCGAGCGAGTGGATGTTGGCGCGATCCAATGCATAGGTGGCGTTGTCCGGCGCTGTTTCGGCCACGTGGTCGATGAAGGCACAGGCTTCCTCATGACGGCCGAGGTAGAAATAGGCAATCGCCAGGCCATAGATGGCTTCGATATTCTGTGGGTCCATGCCCAGCACGAATTCCATGGTCTCCGCTGCCTGCTGGTATTTCATCGTGCGCAAGAAGAGGTTGCCGATTCTCAGCCAGGTCTGGATTTGACCATTCCCGGCCTCCAGCGAGGCGGTGTATTTTGACAAGGCTTCCAGGTAGTTGTGCTCAGCCTCGGCGGCTAGGCCGGCCTTGAATAATGCTTGTGAATGTGCGGATGGCTGATATGACAATTTCTCTGCCTTGTCTTATTCTCTTGATGTTCGCCCTGTATAATCTGCTGAAGCCTATATGTCGCGGCAAATCCCGTCAAGCAGAGTGCCAGGGCATTTACCCAGGTTTTTATACTACTGCCGGATATTCGGCAGCCATGCCGAGAGCAAGAGGGTAATTGGCCGCTTATTCAGGCAATGTAAACACGATCCGGACATTGCTGGTTTGCTAATTCCCCACGAACCTACGTAAAATGTCGCTCTATCGGCGGCGGTTCCGCTGTCTTCAATTCGATCATTTCACTTTGGATAATGTCATTAGGGTAATCAATTGATTCATCTGACCATCAACGGAAACCCCCGGCAGTTCGATGTTGAACGCCTGACGGTGGGAGAGCTGATAGAAAGACTGGGGCTGACTGGGAAGCGTCTTGCCATTGAGCGCAACGGTGAAATCGTGCCGCGCGGCAGCTTTGCCGAGGCGGCACTGAACAATGACGACAAACTTGAAATCGTGGGCGCAGTAGGAGGCGGCTGAGTGGATACATTGAATATTGCAGGCAAGCATTACAATTCACGCCTGCTGGTGGGTACGGGAAAATACAAGGATTTCGAGCAGACCAGGGCCGCCATTGATGCCAGCGGCGCCGAGATCATCACGGTGGCGATTCGCCGCACCAATATCGGCCAGAATGCGGGAGAGCCTTCGTTGCTTGATTACCTGCCGCCGGAAGAATTCACTTATCTGCCGAACACCGCGGGCTGCTACAGTGCGGAGGATGCCGTGCGCACCCTGCGCCTCGCGCGTGAACTGCTTGATGGCCACAAGCTGGTCAAGCTTGAGGTGCTGGGTGATCCCAACACCCTGTACCCGAACATGCTGGAAACCATCAAAGCCGCAGAAACGCTGATCAAGGATGGCTTCGACGTCATGGTCTATTGTTCGGACGACCCCATCATTGCCAAGCAGCTGGAAGACATGGGCTGTGCCGCGGTGATGCCGCTGGCGTCTCTGATCGGTTCCGGCATGGGCATATTGAACCCGTGGAATTTGCAGATCATCATCGAGAATGCCAAGATTCCGGTACTGGTCGATGCTGGTGTGGGTACGGCCTCGGATGCTGCGATCGCGATGGAGTTGGGCTGTCAGGGCGTGCTCATGAATACTGCGATCGCCGCAGCGAAGGACCCGGTGCTGATGGCAGGCGCAATGAAGAAGGCCGTCGAGGCCGGTCGTGAGGCTTTTCTGGCTGGCCGCATGCCGCGCAAGCTCTATTCCGCCTCGCCCAGCTCGCCGACCAGCGGCCTCATCGGATAATTTAGCTACGAACTGAGGAAGCCAGATGACCAAGGACAAGCGCTATGCATTTTCAGTGAAGGTAGAGACAGCGTTTGTGCCTGACCAATCAGACGTGGAACAGAACCGCTACGTCTTCACCTATACGGTCCATATCGAGAATACCGGCAACGTGGCGGCGCAATTGATCAGCCGCCACTGGATCATTACCGATGCCACCGGCAAGACGCAGGAAGTGCGCGGTCTTGGGGTCATCGGCCAGCAACCCCTGCTCCAGCCTGGCGAGCGCTTTCAATATACCAGTGGCACTATGTTGAACACGCCTGTGGGCGAGATGCGCGGCTTCTACCACATCACGGCAGAAGACGGTACGCAGTTCGATAGCGAGATCGCGCCTTTCCAGCTCAACATGCCACGCGTACTGCACTGACTCCATGAACACGCCTTTTGACAGCCTGCGTAAGCAGCCATGGTTGTTATTGGTGTTGATGTTGGCGGCGTGTGGCGGCCATGAGCATGTCCGGGTCGAGCAGCCCTGCCATTGCCCGGAAATGCCTGCACCTTCCGTACAGGTGCCGGATCAGCCCACCCAGCCGTCTACACAAGTTCCCGCGCGCAAGATTCCTGACTATAGCCTGCTCAGGCCGGCTCGCTGGCAGGACCTGGCCGGATTGGAACAGGCGCAACTGAAGGCTGCCTGGCCTGCTTGGCTGCTGGGATGCAGTACCCTGAAAAACCGCCAGCCATGGCAGGCCGCATGCGAAGTGGCCGCCCACTTGCCCCAGAATCCCACTGAGGGTCAAGTGCTGGCCTACTTCCAGCAATATTTCGATGTCTACCAGGCGACCAATCAGGACGGCAGCGATATTGGGTTGGTCACGGGCTATTATGAGCCCTTGCTCAAGGGCAGCCGGGTCAAGACCGCGCGGTACCGGTATCCACTGTATGGACGTCCTGACGACCTGATTACCGTGGAGCTGGCCAGCCTGTTTCCCGAACTGGCCAACAAGCGCGTGCGTGGCCGTGTCGTGGGGAACAAGTTGGTGCCCTATTTCACGCGTGCCGAGATCGAGAGCGGCATGGCACCCCTGGCGGGGCGTGAGTTGCTCTGGGTCGATGATCCGGTAGAGCTGTTCTTCCTGCAAGTCCAAGGCTCGGGCCTGGTTCAGCTTGATCATGGCGAATCCGTGCATGTGGGATATGCAGACCAGAACGGCATGAGCTACCAGTCGATCGGCCGTACCCTGGTCGAGCGCGGCGAATTGACGCTGGACAAGGCGTCCATGCAAGGCATCAAGCAATGGGCGCGCCGGAATCCCGGCAAGTTGCAGGAGCTGCTGAATACCAACCCCAGCTATGTCTTTTTCCGTGAACTGCCTCCCGGCCTGCCCGGCCCGCTGGGCGCGCTTGGGGTGCCCATTCTCGCTGAGCGGGTGATCGCGGTTGATCCCAGGTTCATTCCGCTGGGCGCGCCGGTATTCCTCGCCACCACATATCCCAACAGCAGCGCGCCGCTCAACCGTCTGGTAATGGCGCAGGATACAGGCGGGGCGATCAAGGGCGGGGTGCGTGCCGATTTTTTCTGGGGCGCGGGCGATGCAGCCGGCCGGCAAGCTGGCGCCATGAAACAGGAAGGTCGCATGTGGGTGTTCCTGCCGAAAAACTTTCCCTTGCCTGACCCAGGTAGCGATCGTCCTTAGATCATCTCAGTCAGGCACCTTGGTGCCAGACATAGGCATCCATCGCCAAGATGCCAAAGGTATGCTCGGGTGTATGGCGTACGGCTTTTCCCTGGGTTGCACCCAGGGCGACGAATAGCGGCATGAGGTGGTCTTCATATGGATGGGCCCGTATTCCGCCCGGCGCCTGCCGGCGGTAGTCCAGTAATGCCTCGACATCGCCAGCGGCGATTTTTTCCGCCATCCATCCACTGAATGCGGGCACATAGTCCAAGACCTGCGCGTCGCGGTCCGCACTGAAGAAATCGTGCAGGTTGTGGGTAATGGCGCCAGAGCACAGCAGCATGACGCGATGGGCCTGCAATCCGGCCAATGCTTGCCCCAGCCGGTAGTGTGCCCGAGGCCCGGCATGGCTTTGTATCGAGAGTTGAGTGACAGGGATATCCGCTTCCGGATACATCAGCATCAACGGCACCCAGGCGCCATGATCCAGCCCGCGTACAGGATCGACCTCCACGGCCATACCTTGCGCCGCGAGGGATTCGGCGACAATGTCCGCCAGGGCGGGTGCGCCTGGCGCGGGATATTGCATCTCATACATGGCGCGCGGGAACCCGCTGAAATCATGAATGGTGTCGGGTTGCGTGGCAGCACTGATCCGGGGTTGCGACGTGTCCCAGTGTGCCGAAACAACCAGGATGGCATCCGGGCGCGGCAATGTCTGCCCCAGTGCTGCCAGCATGGCGCCCGTTTTTCCAGGTTCGAGCGCCAGGCTGGGCGCCCCGTGCGAAATGAACAATGTGTTCATGGCATAGCTCCTGTTCGGAATCTACCCTTGCATCCGTCATGCCAGAATATCGTGGATACGCTGTCCCGGCATTTTCCCCCGAATTGACGCGTTGCTTGCACCACCGCTTGGATTGTTTGTTTCCAATTTTCAACGGCGATAGGCGTCAAGGCTCAGGCTGCCGGCACCATAGACGGCAACCTGCAGCAGGCCACCGGTGATCGCCAGATTCTTCAACAACATAATGGTCTGTACTTGGTCACTCAAGTCGAAGTGAAACATGAGCGCAGTGGCCAGGGTGAACAGGGCGATCAACAGGGCCGAGATGCGTGCTTTATAGCCGATCAGCAATGCCGTGGCCAGGCCCAGTTCGACCAGCAATGCAATGGCATAGGCTATTTCCGGCAAGGGTGCGCCGGTGCTGCTGATATAAGCGATCGTGCCGTCCGGGTCTGCCAGCTTGCCGAAGCCACTGATAATGAAAATGGCGGCTAGAAGTGCCCGTCCGGTCAAGGCGGTAATGTTGGCTGCATTCATGAGGTGCTCCCTTGCGATAGGTTTTAAAAGAATGCATCCATTGTATTTTGTAATTCATGGAATGATAATCATGATTTAAATGGTAAGACTGTCCATTTTTGGTTGACAATATGAGCCCTTTGGAACAAATGCGTATTTACGCCGAAGTGGTGAAACACGGAAACTTCACTGCGGCTGCCAGGCACTTGGGCATCAGCAAGCAACTGGTGAGTCGGCGGGTGATGGAGCTGGAGGAACGTCTGGGTGCGCGCCTGTTGCAGCGCACGACGCGAAAATTGTCGCCAACCGAGCTGGGCAGGGTATTTTTCACGCGCTGCCAAACCATCCTGCAGGAGATCGATGAGGCCGAGCAGGAAGTTGCCAGCAGCACAGGCGAGTTACGGGGATTGCTGCGCCTTTCTGCACCAGTGTCATTTGCCAGCATGGTGCTCTCGCCTGCGCTCAACCGCTTCATGCAGTTGCATCCCAATCTGGAAGTGGCGCTGGATGTGGACAACCGCGTGGTGGATCTGGTCGGAGAAGGCTACGACATGGCGATCCGTATCACCAAACAGCCAGATGAGGGGCTGATCGCACGCAAGCTGGCAGACTCGGCCTTGGCCTATTGCTGCAGCCCATCCTACCTGGCGCAGCATGGCGCGCCGCAATCGCCGATGCAGTTAGGCCGACATCGGTGTATTACGTCGAAGGCCGGGGAGTGGCTGTTCGAGGATGCGGGCGAACTGCTTAAGCTGCAGGTGCATCCCGTGTTGCGCTCCAACCATGGCGAAGTCATGTGCGAGGCTGCCATTGCCGGGCTGGGCATCGTCGGCCTGCCTGAATTTTATGTGCGCAAGGCACTGGAGACAGGGGCGCTCGTGCAGGTGCTGCAGGAATATACTGCCGATATCGGCGCTGTCTATGCGCTGTACCCGCCACACAGGCAGGCGTCACTCATGGTGCGCAGCTTTGCCGACTTCCTGCAGGAATGGTTCCGGGCGGCCTAGCCAATGCCGAAAAAGCAAATGGGAGCATGAGCTCCCATTTGTGTGATGCACGTGGACAATCGGTTAGCGATTGCAAACGTACATTGTTACTTCAAAGCCGAAACGCATTTCGGTCACTTCTGGCTTGGTCCACATGATAAACCTCCTTAACATAACGACTATCGGGGTTGCTACCATCCTGCACATTGCAGGACGTGAAGCAGACTTTACGCCCCTCCATCAGGTTTAGCATGCGTGTCAGCCATTAAAATCAGCTCATGATTTTCATGAGCATGCATGAGCCAGTTCAGTCGTGGCGCTCTGCAGCGTTCTCCAGCTTTTCGCCGCCGCGCTGTATGTCCTGGCCTGCGCCCTTCATGGTATTACAGCCGGTCAGCGCAATGAATCCGCACAGCATCAGCAACGCAGTCAGTTTCTTCATGGTGTTCTCCTTGCCGAAATGATCGAGTATTAGCAATATAGTGGCTTCAACTCAGCAGCATATTCGGATAATGGCTGAATAAGATGTAGGACGGCTCCTACCTGGCCGGCCGGATGCGGGACCATGCTAATCCGCCGATGGCCAGGAACACCAGCCCGCCGATGGCGACGGTGGCCGGGATGACCGGCAGCTGCTGCCTGCTGAGCAGGATGTAGAACCCCATCATCAAGAGCATGCAGATGTTCTCGAACAGGTTCTGGATCGCGATAGCGTGCCCGGATCCCACGGATTCGTGACCTCTTTCCTGCAGCAATGCGTTGAGTGGCACGGCATAGAAGCCACCGAGAAAGCCGATTAGCAGCAGCCATGCAATGGCGGTGGCGATAGTGTCACTATAGGCGAATGCCATGATGGCCAGCCCGATGAGAATACCTGCGGGCAAAGCGCGATTCACCGTGCGCAGGTCCACCCAGCGCGCTGCGGCGATGGCGCCGAGTGCGATCCCGATGGCAACGGCGCCGCTGAAGCCGGCAGGCGTGCTCAGGTCGTGAATGTCCAACGCGGCCGGTACCCAGGCGACCAGGAGGAAACGCAAGGTGCTGCCTGCCCCCCAGAAAACGCTGGTGCCGGTGATGGAAAACCTGGCGTCCCGGTCCCGCATCAAGGTGCGTGTGGCCTGGAGAAAATCCCGGCACATGGCAAGCGGCGAGAAATCGGCAAGTACATGTGATGGCGGCAAGCGAGGAATCAGCAGATTGATGGCCGCGGCAAGCAGGTAAGCCGTGGCGATCACGTATAATGCCCCGGCCAGCCAGAAATCCGCGAGCCAGCCGCCCAGGACTGCGCCCAGCAAAATGGCGACGATGGTGGAGCCTTCCATGAGGCTGTTGGCCTTGACCAGCTTGTCCACCGCTACCAGTTCGCTCAGGATGCCGTATTTGGCCGGCGAATAGGTGGCGGCCCCAAGGCCGACCATGCCATAGGCCAGCAACGGGTTGAGTCCGGCGATCATCGCTGCGGCACCCAGGAATTTCATGCTATTGGCAATCAGCATCACGCGCCCTTTCGGCAATGTATCGGCGAAGGGCCCGGCGAACGGAGCCAAGATGATATAGGCGATCACGAAGAATTCCTGCAATAAGGGAATCTGCCATGCCGGCGCGCTGCCAGCTTTGATCAGGGCAATCGCTGCAAACAGCAATGCGTTGTCGGCCAATGCCGAGAGGAACTGGGCAAGCATGATGGCCATCATGCCGCGACTGAGCAACGAGGTGTGCGGAATGGGCGAAGTATGGGGTGTCATGTTCATCTTTCGTTCAGTTCACTGGCGTGCGTCTAATATCAGCGGTCGTGTCGGCGGTGTCGAACAAGGCCTTCATGGTCACCATGGTGCGGCAACGGTGAGTTTTCCGTTGCCGGGCAATGTTGCCTGGCACACCATCATAGCGCGATGCGATATTCTCGCTGCCTTGTATGGCATTTTGTGTGATGCTGCCATGCTATCAGAGGTTGCAGAAAGACAAGATGTGCCTGTGATGCGGTATTCCCAGTGTTGAGATCACGGGGAGATATCCTGCCACGCGGCGGGAACCGGGCGGACGTTCGTATGACGATAAACTTGCTTGCCATCATGAATGGCAAGCAAGTTTCTTTCAAAGATCACCCGTGATTCGCTAATATGCTGGTATGGTTCGCCCGGCAAGCCGGAGTGAACGTGCAAGCCTTAGAATAATGAATATCAACCCTTGGCGGTGTGAAGTGAGTGAAAAGCTTTTGAAGCAGGTTAATGACAAGGTAAGCCTTTGTGAAAAGATTGCAGCTGAAGGATTCAGCTTTGTTCCCGGACAGCAAATAAGGGAATGGCTGCTGGCCTCCAATTCAGAGGCCCTGCAAGACTGGCAGGCCTTTGACGCCAGCTGGGACGGGATGCCCCTGGATGAGTACATGGCGGATGGTGGTCGTTATCGCCGGCGCCGCTTCGCCACCTTGAGTGCCGCCACCGAAGGCCCCATCATGCTGGAGCCTCACCAGCCGCACTACCAGAGCCGGGAGTACAACTCGCTCAATGGCGGGATTGCGCGCATCTATGAGCCTATCCCCCCTGCCGTGATTCAGGGGCAGACGATGCAGAGCATCCTGCAGCTCAGCCGGGACTTGTTCAGCCACCTGCGACCGCAGACGCGCTGGCATATCGAGGCCCATCAATTCCGCATAGAAACCAACCAGCATGAGCGTGGCCAGCCCGCACCGGAAGGTGTCCATCGGGACGGGGTGGATTATGTACTGGTCATGATGGTCAAGCGCGTCAATATATCCAGCGGCACCACGACGCTGCACAATCTGGACAAGGTCGTGCTGGACAGCTTCACCCTCACTAACCCACTTGACTGTGCCCTGGTGGATGATCGGCGGTGCATGCACGGCGTGACGCCGGTCGAGCAGATAGACCCAGCCAAGGCGGCCTATCGCGACGTACTGGTCGTGACGTTCACTGCCAAGTTGTAAAAGTAGTATGTGCCTGCTGCGCTTGATTGATACGGCATCTGTAGCATGCCCTTGAGTGGCCACACATGCGAGAGTGGCCACGGAAGTAAAGGAATATGAGCGATTCGATTCATCATGCCTTGTTGCGTGTCCTGTTGCTCGGCTTGCTCCTGGCCGGTGGGCAGGCGCTTGCCGAGCCTTTGGAGAAGGTCAGGCTGCAGCTCAAGTGGTATCACCAGTTTCAGTTCGCCGGCTATTATGCGGCGCAGGCAAAAGGCTTTTATCGTGACGAGGGCCTGGATGTCGAGATCGTGGAAGCGGATATGGAACGCTCCTCCATCGATCGCGTCGTATCCGGCGATGCCCAATACGGCGTGGGCGATGCAGAGATCGTCATCGCCCGCCTTCACGGCAAGCCGCTCGTCGCTCTGGCTACGATCTTTCAACATCCCGCCCATGTGCTGCTGAGCAAGAAGTCCAGCCATATCCGCAGTCCGGCCGACTTGGCAGGCAAGCGCATCATGCTGGCGAACTCCGAGTGGCAGGATCCCCAGCACCGGGCATTGCTGCGCAAACATGGCATCGACCTGCAGGAGGTTACCATCCTGCCTCATCGCGGCCAGCTGGAGGATTTGCTGGAAGACCGGGTAGATGTTATTTCCGCCTATGCCACGGTGGAGCCGCTGCGGATGGCAGAGCTGGGCATTGATGCCTCCATGCTGATGGCGATGGATTTCGGTGTCGATTTCTATGGCGATACCCTGTTCACGACAGAAGCCGAACTCAAGGCCCACCCTGAGCGTGCAGAGGCTTTTGTACGTGCCAGTCTCAAGGGCTGGAAATATGCATTGGCCAATCCGCATGAAATTTCCCAGTTGATTCTGCAGATGCCTTCCGCCAGGCAACCACCTCCCAGCACGCAGCAGCTGATGTATGAAGCCAGGGAGATGGAGCGCTTCATCTTGCCGGAGATGATCGAGCTGGGACGGATGTCGCGGGCGCGTTGGGATTTCATTGCCCATACTTTTGCCGAGCTGGGCCTGGTCGAGCCAGGGTACTCCCTGGACGGATTTCTCTGGAAGGATGGAGATGATGCCACCAACCCCCTGGTCAATTGGTTCATGGCCGGGGCCTTGTTCACAGGCATAGTTGCCGGCCTCGTCTTGCTCTGGAACCTGCAGATCCGCAGGCGAGTACGGGAGCGGACACAAGCCCTGCATGAGGAAGTCCGCCAGCGGCGGATGGTCGAAATGGAGCTTCAGTCCAGCCAGGAACAAGTCCGGCTGACTTTCCATAGTGCCTCTGCAGGCATTGCGATGACTTCCGTCGATGGACAGTTCCTGCTCGTGAACCCCGCGTTCTGCGAGATCGTGGGTTATTCCGAGGATGAGCTGAAGAAGATGCACTGCCGCGACCTGAATGATGGCAGAAATGAACTGGATGCCTGGAAGAACCGGCAATGGTTGTTGGAAGGCAAGATTGACCGTTCGGTCGTGGAAAAGCGCTACACGACCAAATCCGGTCGTTCTGTCTGGGTGCGGATCAGCGCGAGCTTGATCAAGGGGCCTGACGGTAGCCCGCGCAACCTGATCAAGGTGGTGGAGAATATCGAGCAGCAGAAACGCCAGGAAACCCTGCAGGTCGAGCAGCGGCATCTCCTGGAGCGCATTGCTGCCGGTGCCGTATTGGATGATGTGCTGCTGGCGACGGTCACGTTGCTCGAAGAGCAATATCCAGACCTCATGTTCTCCATCATGCTGCTGGATAAGGCAAATGCCTTTGCCAGGGGCATTGCGTTGCGCTTGCCCAAGCGCTACCTGGACAAACTCAAGGGCTTGCAGATCGGTCCTGCAGCCGGCTCTTGCGGGACGGCTGCCTATGAGCGCCGCACGGTAGTGGTGGCGGATATCCAGCAGGACCTGCTGTGGCGCAATTACCGTGACCTGGCCAGGCGCTTTGGCCTGAGGGCATGCTGGTCCATGCCCATCTTGTCGAGCAATCAGCAGGTACTAGGCACATTCGCAGTGTATAGCCGCGAAGTGCGCGTGCCCGAGCAGCGTGAAATGGAACTGGTGAGCGCATGCTCCCATATCGCTGGAATCGCGATCGAGCGTCACCACTCCGAGGAGCAGCTTAAGTTACTCGAAACCAGCATTGCGCGGCTCAACGATATCGTCCTGATTGCCGAAGCCGACTCTGAAGGCAAGCAGAATCCGCGCATCATTTTCGTCAACAAGGCATTCGAGCGGCTTATGGGTTACACGGCGGAAGAGGTGCTGGGCAAGGACCCAGGGTTCCTGGACGGGCCAAACACGCAGATGGAAGAGTTATGGCGCGTCAAGGCCCTGCTCAAACAGGGTGAGTCTGTGCGCACTGAGCTGGTTAATTACCGGAAGAATGGTGAGGAAATCTGGCTGGAAATGGACATCCTGCCCATTGCGAACAGCGCTGGGGTATTCACGCACTGGGTTTCGGTGCAGCGCGATATCACCGAGCGCAAGGCGGCCGAAAGCAGGATTCAGCACCTGGCTTTCTATGACATGCTGACCAATCTGCCGAACCGTTTACTGCTGCTTGACCGGCTCGAGCAGGCATTGCTCAACAGTATGCGGCTGAAACGCTCCGGCGCTTTGTTGTTTCTCGACCTCGACAATTTCAAGACGCTTAACGACACTCACGGCCATGATTTCGGCGACATGCTGCTGGAGCAGGTGGCCCAGCGCTTACTCAACAGCGTGCGCATCACTGATACCGTGGCGCGCCTGGGCGGGGATGAGTTTGTAGTGGTGGTGGAAAATCTCAGCGAACAAGGCTGCAATGCCGCGCAGGAAGCCAGCCTGGTTGCCGACAAGATTCTCCTTGCGTTGAGCCAGCCTTTCAGGCTGTCGGGATACGAGCATTATTCCTCCTGCAGCATCGGAGTGGCCCTGTTCTGCAACGAGCAGCAGGTAACCGTGGACGAATTGCTGAAGCGGGCTGACCTGGCGATGTACGAGGCCAAGGCCGCCGGACGTAATACCTTCCGCTTCTTCGACCCGGCGATGCAGGCACTGATCACCAAGCGCGCCGCCATGGAAGAGGATCTGCGGCAGGCATTGCGCCGCGATGAGATGCGCTTGTATTACCAGCCGCAGGTGGATAGCCAGGGAAGCTTGCTGGGGGCGGAGGCGCTGGTGCGCTGGGAACATCCGCAACAGGGCTTGCTCTCCCCGGCTGCGTTCATCGAGCTTGCAGAGGAAACCGGCCTGATCCTGCCGATCGGGGAATGGGTGCTGAGAACCGCCTGCATGCAGCTCGTGGCCTGGGCGGGGCGCCCTGAGACGGCTGGCTTGGTGCTCTCCGTCAATGTGAGTGCACGCCAGCTTCACCAGCATGATTTTATTGACCGCGTATTCTCCATCCTGAAGGAAACGGGCGCCAATCCGCAGTCCCTCAAGCTGGAGCTCACGGAAAGCACACTGGTGGAGAACATCGAGGAGATGATTACCAAGATGAACATTCTCAAGGCCATGGGCGTGGGGTTCTCCATGGATGATTTCGGTACCGGCTATTCCTCCCTGGCCTACCTCAAGCGCTTGCCGCTGTCACAGCTCAAGATAGACCGCTCATTCGTACGCGACGTCCTGGTCGACAGCAATGATGCTTCCATCGTGCAAACCATCATCGCCCTGGGTCATGGACTGGGGATTGAGGTCGTGGCCGAAGGTGTGGAAAGCTGGGAACAGCAACAGTTCCTGGAGAAGCACGGCTGCCTCGAATACCAAGGCTACCTCTTCGGCAGGCCGCAACCAGCCGAGCAACTCGAGCGCGAGTTTGGCCTCGCCGTGAATTGACATCTGCCTGGTTTTTGGGAACTATCCCTCTGGATATGTGCAATCTTTCACATATTGACTGTATCCACATGAGGAGATATGCCATGAAAAAAATACTATGCTCCGGGTTTGCCATCTGTATGCTGGCAGGGGCGACCTTCAGCGTCCAGGCGGCAGAAGAGGAATTCTACGGCGTGATTGAAAGCCGCCCGCAAACGGCGGAAGGCACCTGGGTCGTATCCGGTCGCAAGCTGGAGGTGACCAAGAAGACCGAGCTCGAGGAAAAGCATGGCCCACTGGTCGTTGGTGCCTGCGTGGAAGTCGAGATTGAAGACGGTCTGGTGGAAGAGATCGAAACCAAAAAGAAGGATAAGTGCGCCAAGTAATGCCGCCTGCTTGCCTAAGTTGCCAGCCATCATATCAAGCCAAAGGCATCCGCAACGCTAGGTGCGCCTGATGCCTGCCCGGACGTTGGCCCAGTCCGGGCAGGTCCTATCATGTCGTGGCATATCTGGAAATGCCGGGGTGAAAATGTGCTTGATTCATATATTGAATCTTCCCGATTAGCGCTATGCTGATCGTCTGGGCTGCATGCCGCAGTCCGGCGGCTGTCACGTCCAATTCCACTAATTGCCTGAAGATTGAGCGATCATGCAAGAATCTGCCTCTGCCATTGAGATTGCGCGCAAAACGCTGATACAGCTTTCCTCGCGCAAGATACCGCCCACGCCGGATAATTTCCGTATTGTCTATGACGAAATTGCCGGGGTGAAATCCATGGACAGCGCTTCCGGGCTTGCCGATTCATTGCATGAGGTGTTGCTCGCCGCCGGCGTACAGAACCCGAAATATCTGGTGGCGGCGCAGGCGATCAAGCAATCGGTGGATGCCGGTAACTGGACGCGTTTCAAGGAGCAGCTCAGCAACCTGCTGCCGCAGGCGGCACCAGAGGATGAAGTCACCTGGCCAGTGGCGCTTCGGCACTTGCTCAAGCAACTGGAGGTCAGCCACAAGGGCATCACCCTTAGCCGCAAGCGCGAAGGCTTGCAGCGCCTGCTGAGCAATTTCGAGCAGGACCCGGGATTGCCACAGAAAATCCACGCCCTGGCAAGCTCATGGGGGTCCGGCATCAGCGAGAACCTGGTGAATGACGCGCAGCAGGAAGGCGTGCCGGCCCAGGATGCCGCCCCAGTGCCAGCTGGTGACGGGCAGGAATCAGCGCGTGCCTACTATGCGAGAATCGCAGACCACTGGCGCAACATGCTGATGCGCACCATCAAGCTGATCGTGATTCCGCAGCTGGCTGCTTGGCCAGAAATGGCGAAAAAGGCTGAAGCCTTGCTCGAGGATATCCGCCTTGCTTATGCGGAACACGATGTGCTCAAGCAGGGGGAGGCCCTGAAGTCCATCTTGTTCACGCTGGAAATGCATGGCGATACTCAGCAGCGCACCCATGAGGGACTGCTGCAATTGCTGCGCCTGGTAGTCACCAGCATGAATGAGCTGGTGATGGAAGACAAGTGGCTGCATGGGCAGACCATGATCGTGCAGGAGCTGCTGCAGAAACCGTTGTCACTGGATATGCTCTACGACGCGGAAAGCAGCCTGAAGGAGCTGATCTTCAAGCAGGGTCAGCTCAAGCCCCGCTTGCTGGATGCGCGGGACTCCATGAAGAAAATGGCAGAAGTCTTTGTCGGCCGCCTCGCGGACCTGGTAGACAGCACCAACGAATACCAGGAAAAAATCGACGGTTACAGGCAGAAAATCACGGAATCTGAAGACATCGTCGAGCTGAATGCGCTGATTGACCATATGCTGGAAGACACGCGCAGCATCAGCTTCAATATCCGCCAGTCGCGGGAAATCCTGGCAGAGACACAGCAACGCGTAGCCGAATCGGAACGCCTGGTGCAGGAGCTGACCGCCAAGCTGGAGCATGTGAACGAAGTCGCGCACGAGGACTTCCTGACCGGAACCTTGAACCGGCGCGGCATGGAGCAGGCACTGGAGCGCGAGTTTGACCGGGCGAGGCGCCATGCCACGCGGTTGAGCCTGGCCATGATGGATATCGACCATTTCAAGCGCCTCAACGACAGGCTGGGCCATGCGACGGGCGACAAGGCGCTCGTGCATTTGTCCAAGGTGCTCAAGGCTTCATTGCGCAGTACCGATGTGCTGGCGCGCTATGGCGGCGAGGAGTTCATCATCATCCTGCCGGACACGGGAGAAGCCGAGGCTGTGGAAATCATGAAGCGCGCCCAGCGGGACCTCACACGTAATTTCTTCATGCACAACAATGAGCGTGTCCTGATCACCTTCAGCGCCGGTGTTGCGGAGCGGGAACAGGATGAACCTCCCGAGTCCTTGGTGCCACGCGCGGACAGGGCGCTGTATCACGCCAAGCAGGCAGGCCGCAACATGGTGGCAGGCGCGGCCGATATTGCCGATTGAGCCTGTTGATGTTCACCGCACTTCCTACAGTCCCGATCTCTATCGGCAAAGCCTGAGTTTTCGCTAGTTGATCGCATACAGCGCATTATTCAGTCGTGCGACCGACAGCGCGTCGGTATATATGCGAGAGTTCCTCAAAGAGGCGCTGAAATTATGCGGCGGCGGTTATCATTTCCATGACCATTCAAGCTTGATTTAGAGCCAAGCGGTGCGGGTAGATTGCTGACTGAAGAGCCATCAGCATGCGCTGGCATGAGTGGGTGTGCGGATGTTGGATCACGTGATTGTGGTGGGGGCGGATACGGTATCGTTTGCCGAACGTTGGTTATTGTGGGGTCGGGGAGGGACTTCCCCGTTTTCCTTTAAATTGGATGGCTGCTTTCGACCCAAAGCGGACAGTGAATAATTACCTTGAAAAGGAGCACCTAACGCCTGTCTTATGGGGAGTTTGAGGCGACGACTATCTTTGCAGCAAAAAACTTGGCTGCGGGTCAAACGCCCCTTGCAACGATTTATTCGATACTGCATCTTTTTGCGTATCAAGCTTGGAGATACAGTCGCATTGTCTCGATAGACTCTGTGAGTTCAGCTGTGGTAAATAATACATTCCGGTCGTTCTCCGGATGATGAATTTGATGGCGAATGTATTCGGTAAGAATGACTTGCTCCGTTACCGTAGAACCATCTCGCCGAAGACGATTGTACTGACGCAGTGGTTTGCTGCGCTTGTAATCATCCAAGCGTCCTTCTGCCTCAATGAACCCGTATAGTTCGTTGTGATACTCATAAGACGCCTCTCCAAACGCTGAAAAATTCACTTCGTTAAGGCTTGGATATGGTAACCCATGCTCAAGCACGGGCGAGACTCGTGTCGGAATCTGATTTGAAATCAGAATAATGTTTTCAAACTTCAGACGCTTGACGATTTCTGGGCTGTGTGTTGTGAGTAGCACCTGAGTGTTGCGCGCCTCGGACAGGGCAATCAGAGCATCAGTCAAAGCGCGCTGATGCTCTGGGTGTTGAGATGTTTCCGGCTCTTCTATGGCGTATACGATATCGGGCAAGTTGGCTTCATTTTTTCTCCTCTCTGCTTCTGCACGGAAGAAACTGATCAGCACAAGGCGTCTTACGCCACTTCCTCTTTTATTGATGGGTATATCATCATCCCCGGTAATAGAGACGTTCTTGAAGACATCCAACCACTTCAGGCTGGCGAAATCAGGAAGTTGAGGATCGAGCGAATTGGCAATGGCCGGAGCCATTTCGCCAAGCTTCTTTAGAGTTCTCTGCGCCACCTCATCCAGACGTGTCTTCACCGTTTTCGTGACCTGCGCCAAGTCTTTTTGAATTTTTGGATCACCAAGGATTTCTCTGACAGCGATACGCATTGGATCCTGGACTTCATCGTCAGAATCGCTATTCTTTCGATCAGATTGAAACAGCGTGTACAGCGGCATATACGACTTAAGTTGTTCCCAGATGCTCTTGGCATCAATCTTGGCAACTTCAATTTCGCAATCGCCTAACTGCAAGTTAGCCTGCCCGCCCCAGATCGCCTTTCTTAATTCAGCGTTCTTTGTTTTGTCCGGGCAATCGAAGCCACCAGCTTCCAATATCTTCTTGAGATCAGCGTTCTTTTTCAGAAGTAAGTCAGTACATTCTGGGTTCGCGGGATGGTTAGCCTTAATAAATACCTTTTCCTTCCCCGCATTTGGGTATCTCTTGATGACATGCAAGGTTCCCTCAGACGTTAGCAAATATTCCTCCTGCAGTGTCGTTTGGTTTGTGGTGTCTATAACGATATTTTCAGGGAGATCAGTAAATTCGACTTGGATTTCAATGCAATCCTGCCCTTGAGCAAGGCAATCTTTGTTTATATCGTCCTTGTCAATCTTGACGCAGCCCTTGCCTTCATTGAAAAAGATGTCCAACGCTTCAAGAATCGTTGATTTCCCAATGTCGTTACGGCCAACTAGAACGAGCAAGTCATCAACCTGTACCGTCACGGGGCTTGAGTAGCTTCTAAATCGGTTCACAGTTACGGCTTTTATTTTCATCTTGTTCTCCCCTCTATGTTGCCAATCGGCATCTAACTATAAACAGGCGACTAGTCAGCGAAGACGATTGATCACCTAAACAGATCGAATTTAATATTTAGTGGAACGTATTGGCGAAAAATCTTCACACTTCTTTTTAGTCACACCAAAAGATCTACAGATGCGAGGACTTCCGCTCTTGGCCGAAAGCGGTCATTAAAATAATTAGATAATAAGCGAAATACTCTTTATATGTGTCTTTGCTACGCGAACTGCGCTGCTCCAGGTTCGCTATTTGCGCATCCCTGACGCCCACGGCCCGCGGCTTCCAGCTTTGTGGGCCTGCGAGCTTCGCTTGCCGTGCAGTTCTGCATATCCCAGCGGCCGCTGCCATGTCCAGCTCTCTCTCCTAACTACCCTTCAGGGGCCGCATGGATAGCAGTTGGCTCCTAAGCCGAAAAAATGGCCTTCTGTCCAAGAGCCCTAGTGTGTAGATAGAAATACTATTTTTTTTAAGTCCCTACGATGCTCTGGTCGATGGACCCGTACTCGAACAAGTTGATATCTTCACCACCCCCTACCCAAGCCGTTGGCATGAAGTTTGCCGCAGTTAGATATGGTTGCCGGCGTCCTGCCGTGCTAGCATAGCAGGACATTGTGGTTCGCCGCATTTCATTTGTTCATCCTGAATACAAACACGCATTTGATCACACCTGAACGCCTGAGATACTTTGCACTGGGCATGCTCATCCTGTTGGTTGCTGGCATTTTTATCGGGGGGGAGGCGCCTGGAGCAGGCTCGTTGTTTCCACCGCCCTGGGATAAGGTCGTGCATTTCTTCGTCTTTGGTGCCGTTGGGGTGCTTACTGGCCTGGCCTTTTTCCGGTTGCCGCTGGTTGCCGTCTGGATCATCGTGGTGATGCTGGGCGCTGCCGATGAGCTGCACCAGCTGTATATTGAGGGGAGGCAGGCTGGCCTGGACGACTTGCTGGCAGATGCACTGGGAGGCTTGGCCGCATTACCGGTGCTTGCCTTGGTGCGGCGCTGGCTGGGCCAATATTCCTGATTCCTGGCCGGGGCCGGCTGGTGTCATGAAGAAGGCGTATTCTTTACAATACCTGCATGACATCTGATACATCCTCTTACCCGCTGCGCAATATTGCCTTCCTGAAGCTGCTGGCTTTCCGCGTCAGCATCACGTTCTCGTACCAGATCATGGCAGTGGTGGTGGGCTGGCATATCTACCAGATCACGCGCGACCCCCTATCGCTGGGCCTGATCGGCCTGGCCGAAGTGATTCCTTATTTCTGTACTGCCCTGTTCGCCGGTTATGCCGTTGATCGCTATTCCCGTCGCCTGTTCGGCGTGATGGCAAGCATCGTGCTCGCGATCAATGCCCTGGTGTTGGCCGGGATCGCTGCCGGATGGTTGTGGCATCCCAGCGAGTCGTCGCAATTCATCTATCTTTCGATTGCCTGCGTTGGTTTTGCACGCGCTTTCATCGGCCCGTCTTATAGCGCCCTGTTCGCGCTGGTATTGCCGCGCCAGCAATTTGCGCGCGCCGCCAGCATCGGCAGTTCGGTGTTGCAGACCGGGTTGGTGCTGGGACCGGCGATCGGGGGCGGTGTGATCGCCCTCGCGGGCATCAGCACGGCTTACGCCTGTTCCGCAGTATTCGCGGGGGTCGCCGTCGTTGCTATGTTGAGCCTGAAGGTGAAGACGCCGGTTGTCGAGATGGGGGCCCCGGTGTTTGCCAGCATCGCCCAGGGCTTGCGCTTTGTCTTCAGCAACCAGGTCATGCTGGGCGCGCAGGCGCTGGACATGTTTGCCGTATTGTTCGGCGGCGCGGTCGCCATGCTGCCGATGTTCATCCATGATGTGTTCCAGCACGGGCCGGAAGGCCTTGGCATCCTGCGCGCCGCCCCTGCGGTGGGTGCGATCGCCACCGGCATCTGGCTCACACATCACCCGGTCAATCGCCGGGCCGGGCGGATATTGCTGGTGGCGGTGGCAGGATTCGGGCTCAGCATCATTGCCTTTGCCTTGAGCAGGAATTTCTGGCTCGCGGCGTTTCTGCTTCTGATTTCCGGCATCTGCGACGGCGTGTCGGTCGTGGTGCGGACGACGATCATGCAATTGATCACCCCGGATGACATGCGAGGCCGTGTTTCCGCAATCAATGGCATATTCATCGGTTCTTCCAACGAGCTGGGCGCTTTCGAGTCGGGCATCGCAGCCAGGCTGATGGGCTTGATCCCTTCCGTCATTTTCGGTGGAGCGATGACGATCGCGGTAGTAGGCGTAGTGGCGCGCTTCGCGCCCAAGCTGCGCCGCCTTAACATGCGCGACCTGCACTGATCCCTGAAGGCCGATCGGCCGCCTAGCGCTGGGTAGGAAAATGCGCCGGGTCGCTCAATGCCCGGACAATTTCGTCATACACCAGGCGAATGCGTTCCGGCACCGGGCCACGGCGTGGACGGTAGACGTTCAAGTCCCAGGCTGGCGCCACGAAATCGTCAAGCACGCTCACCAGCTCTCCCCTCTTGAGTTGCGGTATCACCAGCGGCGCGCCAATCTGGGCAAAACCGACGCCCTCCAGGGCAAGCGATACTTCGCTGTCGGAGTCGTCGGTGATGAAGCTGGCCTGCCTGGGATTGATCTGCTGTCCGTCGGCAAAGAACCATGGCCAGTTCTTACCGCTGCTCTTGTCGACGAGGGCGATGGTGGGAACGTCATGCAAATCTTTCAGTTGCTGTGGCATTCCGACGCGTGCTGCCAGCGCTGGCGTGGCGACGACGAGAAACGATACCTTGGCGAGTGAGCGGGCGACAAAACTGCTGTCGCGCAGCAATCCTACCCGTACCCCGATATCGATCTGTTGTTCCACCACGTCGCTATGCATGTCGGAAAGGCGCAAGTCGATGGTGATATGCGGGTGCTCCCTGGTGATGCGGCTCAGCACAGGTTGCAGAAAACGCCTGCCAATCACGACGGGTGCGGTGATGCGCACCACGCCGCCTATATCCTGTTCCTGCAGCCTGTTGTCGGTGATGAATAATTCATCCATGCTGTGGATGGCCTCGCGTGCGCGCAGGGCCAATTGCTCACCAAATTCCGTGATGCGGATGTGACGCGTGTTGCGGTAAAACAGCGGCTCCCCGAGCAGCGACTCCAATTCCTTGACGGCCCGGGTGACCGCCTGTGGCGAGATGCTGAGCCTTGCGGCTGCTTCCTTGAAGCTGGAAGCTTCCGCAGTGACGCAAAAGATGCGCATCATTTCCAGGCGGTTGAGCATAAGAAGGTCCGGTTTTATTGTCCAGTCATGATTATTCCATGGAATGGAATTCTAAAATAAGCATATTTCCATTTATCGCGTAGGGAAATATCCGCATACTCAACAGTATCTGGTTGAAAAATAACGATATATTGTTTCATATATAGCGTTTCCCCGTGAATGAAATATAAGGAATCCCTATGGTAACCCTGGATATCAACGGCGAAAGCCGGCAACTCGATGTGCCCAATGAGATGCCCTTGTTGTGGGCTATCCGTGATGTTGCGCAATTGACCGGTACTAAGTTCGGCTGCGGTATGGCCTTGTGCGGCGCATGCACCATCCATCTCGATAGCGAACCGGTACGCGCTTGCGTCACGCCGGTCTCGGCTGCTGTGGGCAAGAAAATCACGACGGTGGAAGCCGTGGGCGAGGACAAGGTGGGCAAGGCGGTGCAGGCGGCATGGCTGGAGCTGGGCGTTGCCCAGTGCGGCTATTGCCAGGCTGGACAGATCATGTCGGCGACCGCGTTGCTGCGCTCCACGCTCCATCCCACGGATGAGGATATCGATGAAGCCATGAGCGGCAATATCTGCCGTTGCGGCACCTATCCGCGCATTCGTGCGGCGATCAAGCTTGCTGCCAAGGAGGGTGCGAAATGAGCCAGTCACTGATATTGGACTTGCCAGACCTCAGCCGCCGTCGCCTGCTCAAGGGCATGGGGCTGGCAACTGGTCTCGCGCTTACGATCAGCGTCAGCGGCCTGGTGCGCGCGGCGACGGGGGAACCCAAGAAATACGGCGGCGATGCCATGCCGGGCGGCCTCAAGGAGGATGTGCTGGTATTCGTTTCCATCGGCACGGACGGTATCGTCAACATCGTCGCGCACCGCTCGGAAATGGGCCAGGGCGTGCGTACCAGCCTGCCCTTGGTGGTAGCCGATGAGATGGAGGCAGATTGGGCGCGGGTCAATGTGGTGCAGGCCGAGGGTAACGAAGCGAGATACGGCAACCAGAATACAGATGGCTCGCGCAGCATGCGCCATCATTTCGAGCCCATGCGCCGCATCGGCGCCACGGCCCGCATGATGCTGGAAGCTGCTGCTGCCGCTGCCTGGAGTGTGCCGGTCAGCGAAGTGCAGGCAAGGCAGCACCAGGTGATCCACAAGCCCAGCGGCAAGACGCTGGGTTACGGCGAGCTGGCAACGGCAGCGTCCAAGATGCCCATCCCTGCGAAAGAAGACCTGCAGCTCAAGCCAGCTTCCGAGTTTCGCTACATCGGCAAACAGAACACGCGCAATATCGACGGCCGGAAAATCGTTACTGGCACCACGCATTACGGTATCGATACCAAGCTGGAAGGCATGCTGCATGCGGTCGTGGCGCGGCCACCAGTGTTCGGCGGCAAGGTGAAGTCGTTCGATGCCAGTGCGGCGCTCAAGGTGCCAGGCGTCGTCAAGGTGATCGAGCTGCAAGGCAGCAACCTGCCGCCCTTGTTCCATCCCCTGGGCGGCATCGCGGTGCTGGCGAATAACACCTGGGCGGCCATCAAGGGGCGCGAGGCGCTCAAGATCGACTGGGACCATGGCGCCAATGCCGCGTATGACTCGTCCGCTTTCCGCAAGACCATGGAGGAAGCGGCCCGCAAGCCCGCCAAGGCAATGCGCGACACCGGCGATGCGGCAGGCGTGCTGGCCAAGGCCAAACAGGTGTTTTCCGCAGAGTATTACCAGCCGCATATCGCGCATGCCACCATGGAACCGCCAGCTGCGACGGCGCGTATCGTCGCGGGAAAATGCGAAGCCTGGGCATGTGTGCAGGATCCGCAGGCCACAGTGAATGCCGTGGCCGGTCATCTCGGCTTCAAGCCGGAGCATGTCCGTGTCAATGTCACCCTGCTCGGCGGCGGGTTCGGCCGCAAGTCGAAGCCGGATTTCGTGGTGGAGGCCGCCCTGCTCTCCCAGGCGATGGACGGCAAGCCGGTCAAGGTCACCTGGACGCGCGAGGATGACCTGCACCATGATTATTACCACACGGTCTCGCTCGAACGCATCGAGGCAGCGCTGGATGACAAGGGCATGCCGACTGCGTGGCTGCATCGCACCACCGCGCCTACCATTGCCTCCATCTTCGTCGAGAACGCCCAGGGCGGCGCACCGTTCGAACTCGGCATGGGCGCGGTGAACCTGCCATTCACCATTCCCAATATGCGGGTGGAAAGCCCTCCAGTCCCTGCGCATACCCGCATCGGCTGGTTTCGCTCGGTGTCCAATATCCCGCATGCTTTTGCGACCCAGTCCTTCGTGGCCGAGCTGGCGCACAAGGCCGGGCGCGACCACCGCGATTACCTGCTGGATCTGCTCGGCCCTGCGCGCAAGGTCGACCCGGACAGCATCTCGGACAGCTGGAACTACGGCGAGTCGCCCGAGCGCTACCCGCTGGATATCGGGCGCATGCGCCACGTGGTGGAGCTGGCTACGCAAAAAGCCGGATGGGGGCGCAAGCTGCCCAAAGGCCACGGCCTGGGCCTGGCGTTCTGCTATAGCTTCGTTACTTATGTGGCCGCCGTGGTTGAATTGGTAGTGAGTGATGACGGTGAAATCAGCATCCCGCGCGTGGATATTGCCGTGGATTGCGGGCCGCAGGTCAACCCGGACCGTATCCGCTCACAAGCGGAGGGCGCGTGCATTATGGGGGCCAGCCTGGCGCTCACGGGTGAGATCAGCTTCAAGAACGGTGTTGCTCAGCAAAACAACTTCCATGAGTACCAAGTGATGCGCATCGAGGAAGCCCCGCGCGATATCCATGTGTATCTGGTCGATCATGGGCTGGATGTGCCGCTGGGCGGCGTTGGCGAACCCGTGACACCGACCATTGCCCCGGCGATATGCAATGCCATTTTTGCCGCGACCGGCAAGCGCATCCGCACCCTGCCGATCCGCGACCAATTGAAGGCATAAGCGTCATGCATGCTCCTGAGCAAGACGCGCTGGAACACGCGATCGCCTGGCTGCAGGCGGGCCATCGGGTCCACCTGTGCACCGTGGTGCGGACCTGGGGTTCGTCGCCGCGCCTGCCGGGTGCCATGCTGGCATTGCGCGACGATGGTCAGCTGCTGGGTTCCGTTTCCGGCGGGTGTATCGAGGATGAGCTGATTGAGCGGGCGCGCGACGGCCGCCTGCCGGAGGTGAATGGCCTGCTCGAATATGGCGTCAGCCGCGACGAGGCGCAGCGCTATGGCATTCCCTGCGGCGGCCGCCTGCAGATTTTCGTCGAGCAGGTGCAGGATGCCGACGTGTTGCGGCCGGTCCTGGAAAGCCTGCGGCAACGCAAGCTGTTGCGCCGCTCCGTGCGGCTCGGCACCAATGACATCGTACTTGGCGAAGCCATGCCGGGCGCCGTGGCTTGCCTGGAGGATGGCTGGTTCCATCATTATTTTGGCCCGCAATGGCGCTTGCTTATCATCGGCGCCAACCAGCTGGGCGCCATCCTCGCCAGCATGGCGCAGGCGCTGGAATTCCATGTGCTGGTGTGCGACCCACGCGAGGAAATCCGTGCGCAATGGCAGGTGGATGGCGTGCAATGGTGCGAATGCATGCCCGACGACGCAGTGCTGGAAATGGTGCCTGATGCCTATACTGCCATCGTGGCAGTGACGCACGATCCCAAGCTCGACGACATGGCCCTGCTGGAGGCATTGCGCTCGGAAGCCTTCTACGTCGGCGCGCTCGGTTCCAGGCTCAACCAGGATAAGCGCCGCGAGCGCCTGCGCATGTTCGACCTCAACGAAGAAGAGATCGGCCGTTTACATGGTCCGGTAGGCTTGCCGATCGGCAGTCGCACGCCTGCAGAAATCGCCATCGCCATTCTGGCGGAGATCATTCAGGTTCGCTCGCAGCAGCGTGCGGCGGCGATCACCAGCCAGTCGATCGCGAATGCATTGTCTACGGGCAATGCTTGCGCCAGTTAAACGCAGCTGTCCAAGTCTCCCGATGGCTTTGCCTTGCTGGACGCAACGCATAGGCTGGGCTTGGAGCGCTTTGCCGGGTGTAATGCGTCTTTCGGCGCGCCCATGCTTGTAGTGGGCCCCGGCCTGTTAGGGTGCGGGCAATAAGCGCTGCAACTCCTCCCAGGTGTCGAAGTCCTGAAGGATGCCTGGGTCGTCGCACGCAACCAGCTCGATATCCTGTGCATGGCGTTGCAGGACAGAGCGGGCGCCTTCATCGCCAGACAATGCCGCCAGTTGCGCAAAAAGCTGGTGGCTAAATCCCACGGGGTGGCCACGCACTCCCTGATAGGCGGGCGCGGCGATCCGAGCGCCCGTTGCCAGTTGCGCCGCTACCGCAGCAATGGTGTCCGGGCGGATAAATGGCATATCGGCCAGTGCCACCACGATGGCATCCGGAGGCCGCTGGCGTGAAACCACATGCCGGACGGCAGCTGCCAGGCTGTCGGCCATCACCTGTTCGTGCGGCTTGCAGGACAAGGTTTCCAGCCCGCAGTCGGCAAGTATTTGGGCAAGTGCGGGCGCCCGGACCACTGCCAGGCAGTCAGGCAACGCAGCAAGCAAGTGGCGAGCGGCAACGACGGCAGTGGCTTCTCCGCCCTGCAGGGGGTAAAGCAATTTATTACCGTGGGTGAAACGGCGGGAATGTCCGGCGGCGAGCAGGATGGCGGTAATCTTCATGTCCACTAATCTTCAGCGGTAAGCATGTGCGATAGAGCCAGCTGGGCGACCATTGCAACATCCTTGCTCAGCAGCAGGCCAGGCTGGTCAAGCTCTGACAGGAAGAACCACTTGGCTTCAAGCGCATCATCAGCGGCAACTGGCGTACCGGAAAGCCATCGGCACAGCACGGCAATCAGCACGAAATGTTGCTCAAGCTGCAGGGCGGTGGTGTGCGAGAATGCATCGACGGCGGTGATGACCCGCATGGCCTCGGCATGGATGCCGGTTTCCTCCAGTAACTCCCGGATGGCGGCTTGCTCCATCGTTTCGCCAATATTGATCTTGCCGCCAGGAAATCCCCAGTAGCCTGCATCGGGAGGATTAGCGCGCCGTACCAGCAATACCCGCTGCTCATGGACGACAATAGCGATCGTGGCAGGAATCGGGTGAGGCGTTAGTGCCATGGCGTAATGGCGAGATGTGCTGGTTTTGTCGGCGACGACACCTCTTCATGTGCTCGTCATCTCAGGCAGTAGGGTCTGCTGGATATTGAGTATTGCCTGGTTCTGGTTCTGGTTCTGGTTCTGGTGCAGTGACAGTCTCAGCCTTGGGCTTGCGAGGCTGTTTGCGTCGCGCTTCCAGTGCCCTTGCCTGTGCCGCATCGCGGGCCGTGACCTCCCCTGCCGGATTGCCTTCAAGATCGATGCGCGGCGCGCCTTCGACGATGCTGGCCCAGTAGCGGGTGCCCCGGCACCAGGTTTTGACCGCTTCCGTGATGGCAGCTTCTTCCAGCTTGATCTCGCTGGCTTTTGCCAGCAATTCCTTGTGGATACCGATTTTGAGCGGCAGCTTGGGCGCCGGGTTCTTAGGGAATGCCTTGGGGAAAAGCCGTTGTAACCTGCCAATGGTCAGCACCACGGGATCTACCGGATTTTCCTGCTGTTTGCGCGGAGCAGAAGCTTTTGATCGGGCTTGTGCCTTTGGCTGAGGATTGACCGGACGCTCTGCCTTGGCTTTGGCGGCCAGTTGTTTTTTCAGTTCTGCGAGTTGTTCAAAGCCCATGGTGTTATCTTGCGGGGTGAAAAATACAATTCTACTACTGAATGCAATATATTCAGAGATACCTTTGCAGTCATTCGTGATGAATCTCAGCATGCCCGGCAGAATGGCTTGACGGCTCGAATCCAACATTCTATTATTCCATGGAATGTTGGAGTGATCGATATGGTGAATCATATAAACACTGCTTGCCATCATGATGACGCCATGTCGGATTGCAAGATGGTGGAGTCAGCGCAGCTCGATAAGGCTGCGGCCATATGCCATGCATTGAGCGATGCCGGGCGGTTAAGGCTGTTGCTCTGGCTTGCTCAGCGTGAGATGTGTGTTTCAGAATTGGTCGCACTGGAACAGGACAAGGTCAGCAGTGTGTCGGCACGCTTGCAAATGCTGCATGCCGTAAACCTTGTGACCAGACGGCGCGAAGCGAAGCATATGTTCTATGCGCTTGCCGATGTACATGTGCATCGACTGCTGCGCAATATTCTTGATCATGCGGCTGAGGCGGTTTCCGGCCGTTGAATTGTTGTTTTTCATTAGAAAAGGAGTCGCGGCTATGACAACCTGTAAACACCCTCATCACCATGAGCATGCCCACCAGCACGGGCCTGATTGTGGGCATACGGCCATTGTGCATGAAGACCATGTCGATTACCTGCACGATGGGCACCTGCATCATCCTCATGAAACCCATGTGGATGAACATGTGATTGCGGTATCGGCAACCAACCCGGAAGCATGCACGCCAACGCATCATTGCGCAGGACATGAACCAGGGCATGTGCATGGCCCTGAATGCGGTCATGCGGCAGTACCCCACGGTGATCATGTGGATTACCTGGTGGACGGGCATCTGCACCATCCTCATGGCGACCATTGTGACGACCATGGGCCGGTAAAGCTGGCCTGATCTTCCCTGTGTGATGAACCATCCCGGGCGGAGTTTTTAAGAGCGGCCCCGGGATACTGCCTGTCACGTGTTTGTCCTGCCGTTTATTCGGCTGATTGCACCGGCGTATCCAATGCCTGCTTCACCCGGTACATGAATTCCCTGCGCACACTGCCTTTGTCCTGCGGCCTGACCTGGAATCGGGCACGCAGCACGGCAGTTTCATGATCCATGTGCTCGATACCGGCAATTTCAAGGTCACCTTGAATCTTGTCGCGGAAATCCTCATCAGCGCGTAATTGTGTTCCGATACTGCGCATTACCTGCATGATATGGGTGAAATCGCTGGCGATGGGAACCTTGATGTCGATCACCGCATAGGCAAAGCCCCGGCTCATGTTGCTTACGGTCGTAATGACGCTGTTGGGGATGAAGTGCACCGTGCCTTCGTAGTCGCGCAAGCGGATATGGCGTAGGGTGACTTCTTCTACCGTACCTTTCTTGCCAGCAGTCTCGATGGAGTCACCCTGGCGGATCTGGTTTTCGAGCAGCATGACCAGCCCATTGAAGTAATCCTTGACCAGGCTTTGCGCGCCGAAACCTACCGCCACGCCGACAATACCGGCGGCGGCCAACACGGGCGCGAGCGAGATGCCAAATTCGTGCAGCACCTCGATCACGGCAATCGTGCCAATCACCGTGGTGGCGACATAGCTGATGACGCGTCCAAGCGTTTCGATACGCTTGAGCTCCTCCAGATTCCGCTGCGCACGGGCACGCAATCTGTTCTTGAGCATGCGGATAGCCTTGTTACAGAACCGGATGAGTAAAATGGCGGCCAGCACGACGAACGTGATGCGCAACGCCGACATGATCAACGGAATGATATTGTCAGGCGTGCCGAGAAAAGCGAGAAACGAGGGCATGAGTCACCTTTCCTGCCAATTGAATCAAAGCTGTAACCAATAAAAGCCGAGTGGCGGAATCTCCAGGGTGCCGTGTTTGGTGGACAGGGTCTCCCCGCTATAGAGATCCTTGACTTCGACATGCCTGAACAGATTGACCGAATCCAGCTCCCGCAGGTTCATGTACTGCGGGGAGGCGTCGAAGTTGGCGATCACGAGCACGCGCGAATGCATGCCCTGGGATGTGAAGCGCAGGAAAGTGAATAAGTGCGGGTTGCTGGTTTCGAAGATCTCGCGATTGTTGAGGTCGGC
This sequence comes from Methylobacillus flagellatus KT, assembly GCF_000013705.1. Classification (NCBI taxonomy): domain Bacteria; kingdom Pseudomonadati; phylum Pseudomonadota; class Betaproteobacteria; order Nitrosomonadales; family Methylophilaceae; genus Methylobacillus; species Methylobacillus flagellatus. The sequence goes on along the minus strand of NC_007947.1, from coordinate 2,816,921 downwards.
AAAAGCAGGAATCTGCTTGCGCACGGCCAGTATCCTCTGGATAGCAGTGAATATGCGATTTTCCACCGTGCCAGGTTCGTGGCGGCGGGCAGCCTTGTTCCAGTCCAGGCTGGGACGGTGCACCCAGCGGCTGTCATGGTGCTTGTTTTCATCATCCAGATAGGTGTTGTCGTTGAGGGTGCCGATCGAATCCCCGTAATAGATGAGCGGAATGCCGCCAAAGGACGCGATCATGCTATGCAGCAGGATGATGGTGCGGATACTGGTGTCGATGGCCTGCGCGTCATTCCGCAACAGGGCGGTTTCCAGCCCCGCCAGGGAGGCCAGCGAACCCGAGATGCGTGCGTCCCCGGTCTTGGGGTTGACGCCGAAGGCAACGCCGGTTGCCGTGGAGCCTTGATAGGCGCCGGTGTAGTAATCGACCAGGAAGCGGCGGTGTGCCTGCGGGTCGTAGCCCGAGGCGCGAATGTCGTTGTCGTCGAAGCCCAGGCCGATATCGTCGTGGCAGCGCACGTAGTTGAGCCAGGTGGCACCGTCGAGCTTGGTGGGCAGGCTACGCAGCCCGCGGTTGAGCAACAGGGTCTTCTTGGTGGCGACGGCATCCCACAGCAGGGCCATATAGGTGGCGTTGTAGGCGATCTCGCATTCCTTGGCATTGACTGCATCCTCGCCGAAATACTTGATGATCTCCAGCGGGGCGACGATGGCCTCGGCGATGAACAAGGTGCCGGGCGCGGTTACCTGGCAGCAGTCTTTCATGAGCTGGAGGATGAGGTGCGCCTCCCGCTCGTTCTGACAGGGGCTGCCGATTTTCTTCCAGAGGAAGGCGACTGCATCGAGACGTATCACGTCTGCGCCGTGGTTGGCCCAGAACAGGATGATATCGATCATCTCGATGAATACAGACGGGTTCCTGTAGTTGAGATCCCACTGGAAGTTGTTGAACACCGTCATCACCCAGCGCCCCATCTTCTCGTTCCAGGTGAAGTTGCCGGGCGCGGTATCGGGAAATACCTCGGGCATGGTCTGCTCGAACAGGTCGGGGATCTTTCGATCCGGATACGTGTAGTAGTACTCCTGGTACTTCTTGTTGCCCTGCTGGGCTTTCAGCGCCCATTCGTGCTCGTCGGATGTATGGTTCACCACGACGTCGAGCACCAGCAGCATATCGCGGCTGCGCAGTTCGGCGCTCAGGGTATCGAGATCTTCCAGCGTGCCGTATTTCTCATCGATCTTGCGGAAGTCACGCACGGCATAGCCGCCATCGTTACGTCCCTTTGGGCCATCGAGAATGGGCATGATATGGATCAGGTTGATGCCCAGCTCCTGCAGGTAGTCCAGCTTCTCATGCATGCCTTTCAGGCTTTGTGCAAATTCCTGGCAATAGAGCGCATAGCCCGCGAGCTTCTGGCTCAGGAACCAGTTGTGATCCTTTTCGCGCGCAAGGTCGCGATGGCGCAGCTCCTGGGGTCGGCTGACGTATTGCTTCGCCATGACGGCCACCAGCTTGTGCATCTGCAGGCGGAAATCCTGCCGGTCGCCGTAAAGCTGGTGGAACAATGAGTGAATGGCGTAGAAATTCGCCCCCAGGCGGATATAGAAGTGCTTGAGGTCTTCGCAACCCACCTTGGGGTCCAGGCCGATGAGGATATCGTTCAGTAACGAGTGGGAGACTTGTTCGTACATGCCGTTCTACTTTCTTGCAGTGACTGTGAGGCTAATGCTCGCTGACAGGGCTGGGCTCGATTTCATCGAAGCGGTAATGGGCAATGCCCTCCAGGATGCCAGCCGCGTAATGCCCCTTGGCGAAATAGACTTGCTCCATGCCGCGTAGTTGCTCCAGCTCCTGGCTATGGTTGCCGACGACCACGCCCAGTGTGTCGCCCACCAGCATCTCATGGTCGTTGCCGGAATCCCCCGCCACCAGAAAGTGCCGGACGGGCACGCCCCATTTATAGGCCAGGTAGCGGATGGCATGCCCCTTGGATGCGCGGATGGGCAGCAGGTCGAGGAACTCGTTGTGCGAGTAGATCAGTTGCGCAAACAACTGCTGGCTGCGCAGGTGCAGGTTGATCTCCTCCAGCGGCGGCATCTTGTCCGGATCCACGATGTAGCTGAGCTTGAATTCGCGCTGGTTTTCCTCTGCCTGCAGCGTCAGTCCCGGAAAATATTTCATGGCTTCCTCCAAGGCGTCTCGGCGCCATTTGTGGCGGATATGGTTCGCCCAGCCGGTATCGGGAATCAGGCGCGCGCCGTAATGGATCTCGCTGCCGACGGAGGTGATCAATACCTCGGGAATGGGAACCTGCCATTGCCTGAGGATATTGACAGCGCTTTCTATGGTGCGGCCGGTAGCGATACCGAAGGCAAATTTGCCCTTGCGCTCCTTGAGCCAGTGCACCAGTTGCCGTAATGAGCGCTTGTCGCCGAGCAAGGTATTGTCGATATCGCTGATCAGGGCGGAGTTAACCAGCGGCATATAGGATTTGCCCGAATCCAGCGTAATAACGAGCTGGCGGCGCCAGCGTTTGCGGTCACGCCGCAACACCTGACTGACCTGCTTCATATAGGTGTTGACGTGGGCGGGCCAGTTGTAATGCCGCCTGATGCCTGCCAGGCCGTTCTTGGCCCAGGTGCGCCAGCGCTTCTTGTCCGACAGCAGATCCAGCAAGGCACTGGCAATCGCGTTGCTGTCCAAGGTATTGGCAAGTAACCCGCTGCGGCAGTTCTGCACGATGTCGCGCGGGCCGCCGTCGTCCGGCGCCACAAAGGGCAGGCCGCTGGCGGCAGCCTCGATCAGCGTGAGGCCGAATGGCTCGGTGAGGGCGGCATTGACGAAAACCCCGCGGCGGCGCGCTGCCAGGCGGTATAGCTCGGGGATGTTGTCCTGCGAGACATGCTTGGGGATAGCAACCTTGCCCCAGAGGTCGTAGCGGTCAATATCCAGCAGCAGTTCCAGCATAACTTGCTGCTGCGACTCCTCCAGCTGGCGGATGTCATCGCGCGCGCCTGCCACGATCAGCAGGTTGGCTTGCTGCTGCAGCTCTGTGCTTTCGCCGAAGGCTGCAATCAGGCCCTTGAGGTTCTTGCGTACCTCAGGGCGGCAAATGGTCAGAATCAGTGGCTTGTCGGGGTTGGAGAAAAAACGGTCGATCTGCGCCTGCAGCTCCGAAGATATCTTGCGGCGGCCAGGGGGGGAAAAGCGCGTGGTGTCGGTACCGGGAGGAATGACGCGGAAACGCTGGTAGTCGAAATGCCGGTACATGCTGTACTGCTCGTCAATCTCCTGCTGCGTGCTGGTGACGATCATGGATGCGTGTTCGAGAATGGATTCTTCTGCGGCAATCCGGCGTTCGAAATTGAACTGGCGCTCGATGCTGGATGCCTTGCGGCCAGCCGCAAGCAGGCGTTGGCGCTTGGGATGGCCGAGGGAGTGCCCTGTGTGCACCTGCGGAATGCCGAGCAGCAGGGACAACTGTCTCCCGACATAGCCGGCGTCAGCATAGTGGGTGTGCAGCAGGTCGGGCAGCCGGCCGCCCTGGCTGCGCAGGAAATGCAGGCACTGATCCACCATCTGGTCGAGGTGCGGCCACAGGGATTCCTTGCGCAGGTAGCGCCTGGGGCCGCAGGGCAGGCGGATGATGCGGGCATTCTGTTCCAGCTGCTCCTCGGGAACACTGTAATCCTTCGACACGTTCTCGTCTTCGATGCGGCGCGTGATCAGGTCGACCTTCTCCACCATCGGATGCTTGCCCAGCGCGCGGGCAAGCTCGACGACGTAAGTAATCTGCCCGCCGGTATCGGCATCGCGGCCCAGCTCCAGGTTCTCGGCACGGATCAGCCCATGCATGCTGATCATCATGATATAGATAGGGCGTTCGTCAGGTGTGCTCATAGTTGCCACTCCTGCTTGTATGGCACATAGAACGCCAGAGAAGACGGCGCGGCTCCGCGTACGCTGCACAGCGCGGCAGCAAACTGGTTGGCGCGCGCCAGGGTCACATCGGCAGGCCAGCCCTTGAGGATGCCGAGGATGAAGGCCGAAGCGAAAGCGTCACCAGCACCTACCGTGTCGACAAAGGTTTGGGGCGGCTCTGCGCCCTCCACGGCTTCCACCTGCCCTGCTGCATTCATCAGCCAGCTCCCCTTGTCGCCTTCTGTTACCAGCAGCAAATCGAGGTTGAAGCGCTTGATCAGTGCGGCGGCATGTTCCTGTGGCGAGCGTCCTGGCAACCGCAACATCTTGACCAGGATGGCGAGCTCCTCATCGTTGAGCTTGACGAGATCGGCGCGCAACAGGGAGCGGCGCACTGTGTGCTTGTCATACCACGGGTCGCGCAGGTTGATATCGAGAAAGCGGGGGCTGGTGCCATAGTTGAGAAAATTATCCAGGGCCAGGCGCGATTCCATGTTGCGCTGGGCCAACGTGCCGAAATACACCAGGTCGGGCTTGGTGGCCATGGTGACCATGTGCGTCACGCCGGCATGAATATAGTCATAGGCCTGCGCAGGCAAAATCTCGAATTGATGCCCGCTGGGGGATAGGTGAACCTTCACCTGTCCGGTTGGATGAACGGGGTCGATCTGCACGCCGCTGGTATCCATGCCCAGGCGCTGCATTTCCTCCAGCAGTTCGCGCCCGAGGTCGTCCTGGCCGACGCGGGTGATCATCACAGGATGCAGGCCAAATGCCTGCAAGTGGCGGGCGACATTGAACGGGGCGCCGCCCAGCACGCTGCCATCGGGGAAGACATCGGCGAGCACCTCGCCGAAGATGGCAACCGCATGGCCGTTGTTTTTCTTGAAGTCACGTTGAGTTAATGCCACTGCTGCTCCTTTATTTATTATGTACAGCGGCTGACAAAGCTCGCCTGCCAGGTTGCATTGCCTTCCTGCCCGTGACGGCTGGCTGGCTAGGTCGCCAAGCTGAGTTTTGTTAGCCGCTTGTGCTGGGCGCAAGGCATGATCGGGCGTGGCAAGCGGTTGGCGTATGGAATGCAGACCACAGCTATCCTGCGCCAGTTGCGAATGCTTCATCGAGTAGCCGCGCAAGGGTCTGACTCTTACTACGATAACTGTCTGTATGGCTTACCAGCGTTGCCTGACCGATGTGTGAACTGGCCCGGGAGTGTTGAGGCATGCTCTTCTCGGACCAGGTGGATGCCTTTGCGCTCATGGTGTTGCTGGTCATGTGCATCAGCTTGGATGGCATTCTTGAGGTGAGGTTCAAAAATTAGTCCTCTTTGTGCCGTTTCCGAAAACATCCATCAGGTAACGCAATGGCTCTTCAAGTCCAGTGGCGGTTTCTCGCCCCGCAATTCGGCCCAGGATTGTTGCGATTATCGGATCGACACGGTATGGCGGGCATGAAGGATGATCTTGCTGGGCTCGGTATCGTGGAATAGGAGTTGGCACTCGCCTAGCGTGCCTCAGGGGATGGGAATGCCAAGCGATCCTACCTTATCCCAGACGCCGACGAATTCGATGTAAGTGATATCCGTTCCCTATGCCCTAGTCGTAGAACACCACCTGCTCTGTGCTGACCGCCTGCGCCATGTGCAGCACGTTTTCCTTTTTTATATTCAACTCAAAATAATAAATATTATGAGGATATGACATTGTGTTGCAGCAGCACGAGCCGAGGTCGGTAAACATTAAGAAATTCAGGCGCGCTATTGCTGAGCAGTTTTTTTCTGTTATTTTTCTGCATCCTCCCGCACGCGTCGGAAGATTTCGAGTGCCAGATGCTCGTGTGCCGCCGAACGAAAAGCTTTGTCGGTCATGATGCGCGAGAAGATTTCCTCGTTGCCCTCCATGCGGTCGATGAACAATTCGTCTAGAGCGCGTTCGAGATAAGATGAAAAATCCCCCAGATTGTTGGCGCGCGCGGCCTCGATGATCTGTTCGTTGCCTTCTGCCGTGGCGCGGATCTGATCGAAGAACAACTGGTCAGCCTCATTGAAGTCGGTGCCAAACCGCTCGTTGAGTTTGTCCACCAGACTCGACAGCGTCACAGGCTCTTCGGCCACGCGCAAGGTGCCCACGTCAGTAGGTCCCTTCAAAGGGGCAGCATAACCTTTACCCAGTTCGATGGATCCTTCGGTCATCTGCTGCAGCCGGAAGTAACGCAACGCCACCTCGTCATCCAGCACGAATGCCTGTCCGTCGCCCGGGGGCGGCAGCTTGGCGATCAGGTTGCGCACGAAGGTGTACAGCTTCTCAAGTTCGCTGTCCTGATAAGGAATGATCTGCGAGAGGAAGGCGTACAGATTCCGGTAAGCGGTGAGCTGCCCGCGAAATTCCTCCTGCTCGTGTTCCTCGCGCTCACCGAAACGATGCACCACCGTATCCAGCAAGGCATTCATCACTCGGTGATCGCTGGCCGAATGTTCACGCTTGGGCCGATACCAAACCTCGGCAAATGCGCCCACGTCGGCGGGCGCGAAGATGGCCCATTCCAGCAATTTGTGCTGCAACTCGGAGAGGCGATGTGGATCGGCATTCTCGCCAATGGGCGTTGCTTCGTAGTAGGGCTTGAACGCCTTGAAGATGTCGTCTTCCTCGTTGGCGAAATCCAGCACGAAGGTGCGCGCCTTGCCCGGCGCCATGCGATTGAGGCGCGAGAGGGTCTGCACTGCCTGCACACCGGCCAGCTTCTTCACCACATACATGGTCTGCAACAGCGGCTGATCGAAGCCGGTCTGGTACTTCTCGGCGACCAGCAGCACGCGGTAGTCGTCACGCTCGAAGGTTTCCGGTAGCTCGCTTTCAGCCAGACCATCATTCATGGACACTTCGGTGTACGAGGCACCGGGGTCGTCCGGGTCTTCCACCGTGCCGGAGAAAGCCACCAGCGAGCGGATGCCGGTATAGCCGTTGGCTTTGATGTACTGGTCGAATGCCAGCTTGTATTTGACCGCGGCCAGCCGCGAGCCGGTGACCACCATGGCCTTGGCGCGCCCACCCAGCTCGTGCATCACATAAAGCCGGAAGTGTTCCACGATGACGGACACCACCTGCTCGATGTTGACCGGGTGCAATTCCAGATAGCGCGTCAGCGCCTTGGCAGCTTTCTTGCGTGGCACTTCCGGGTCGTTCTCCACCTGTTTGATGAGGCCGAAGAAGCGCTTGTAGGTCGTGTAGTTCTGCAACACGTCCATGATGAAGCCTTCTTCGATGGCCTGCCGCATGGTGTATTCGTGGAACGGCGAGGTACCCGACGGTCCCGGCTCATCGAACAGCACCTTGGTCTTGAACTTCGGTGTGGCGGTAAAGGCGAAGAACGACAGATTGGGTTGACGTGCGCGCTTGAGTGCATCGCGCAGCAGCGCCGCTCTGGCTTCGGCAGACAGATCGTCATCCTCCTCGTCCGACATCTGCGCGGCGATCGCGGCTTCGATACCGTCCCGGTTCAGCATGCCGCGCAGTGCGGTTGCTGTCTCGCCGCTTTGTGAGGAATGCGCCTCGTCCACGATCACAGCGAAGCGCCTGCCCGCGGTGTCGATCTTCACGCCTGCGCCCTTGCGCTCAAGCGTGGACAGTGCCTGCGAGATGAAAGGAAATTTCTGGATGGTGGTGATAATGATCGGCGTGCCTTGCGACAAGGCGCGCGCCAGTTGCTGCGTATCCTCGTCAATCTTCTCCACCACACCGGTCTTGTGCTCGAACTGGTAGATCGTGTTCTGCAACTGCTGGTCGAGCACACGCCGGTCGGTCACCACCACTACCGAGTGGAATACTTTCTGGTCTTGGGCATCGTGCAGGCTGGCGAGCCGGTGCGCCAACCAGGCAATGGAGTTAGATTTTCCCGAACCCGCCGAATGCTGGATCAGGTAATTGCGCCCCGAACCCTGCTCGCGTGCGTGGGCCACCATCTTGCGCACCGCATCGAGCTGGTGATAACGCGGGAAAATCATGGTCTCCTTGCGAATGGTGCGTGCGCCCTTGTCGGTCTTGACCTGCCGCTCCTTGACCTCCAGGTGCATGAAGCGTTGCAGGATATCGAGCAGGCTATCGGCTTGAAGCACCTCGTCCCACAGGTAATGGGTTTTCCAGTTGCCCTCCACGGGTGGATTGCCCGCACCGTGGTTATGCCCTCGGTTGAAGGGCAGGAACACCGTCTCCTTGCCCTTCAGGCGCGTGGTCATCCACACCTCGTCCGGGTCCACCGCGAAATGCACCAGGGCGCGTTTTTTGAAGGCGAACAGCAGATCACGTTCGTCGCGTGCCTCGACGTACTGGCGCACCGCATCGGCTGCGCGCTGGCCGGTCAGCGGGTTTTTCAGTTCCGCCGTCACCACTGGCAAACCGTTGAGGCTCAGTGTCACGTCGATGATGCAGCGGCGGTGCTTGCCCTCGGCATTTTTCATCACAGAGGTAAACGCCACCTGCCGGGTGATGGTCAGCCGATTGGCCGCATATAGCGCGGCCGCCTCCGGATTCATGCCCGAGTTGGGGCGGAAATAGGCCAGCCGAAATGTTTTCCCGTAGCACTTGAAGCCGTGGCGCAGCACATGCAGCGTGCCTTTGATCTCCAGTTCCTTTGCCAGACTGTCGAGCACTGTGGCTTCGGTCTTGACGCCGAGCAGGGCCTCAAGCTGCGCCCATTTGGTGGCCTGGCTGTCTTTCAGAAAGCCGGTCACGTCATCGGGAAACAGCGCGAGCGATTCGTCGTAAGCGTTGGGCGAGCGTTTGACGTAGCCGCCTGTGCCGATCAGTCCGGCTTCGATGGCGGTTTCGAAATCGTTTTCAGTGTGGCCGGACATCGGGTGATCTCCTTATCCGTTGAGTTCCGGGATTTGACCGGTGACGGCAGCGGTGATGAGGGCAGCGCGATATTCAATCTTGAACTCTAATGAGTCCGAAATCGCCGTTTCGATCTCATCTATTTTCATTAAGCTCTGGCGAACTTGGGAAATAATATCTTTCTGCTCATCTTTCGGTGGAAGCAAACAGGGCAGATCAACAATTTTGCTTGCTTTCAAGCCCACTGCGGTCGATCCGGTAGCTCGACTTTGAATTTGCGCCTGAAACGGCATAGACATCATCCAGTAGGCGAGATAGTCGTTTTCCAATTCAGGTGTCGAAGTCGTAAATTTAATGATTCGTTGAGCTAGTGCAATATCTTCTCGGTCAACCTGCGCGATCTCGCCTAGAGGGGCCTCTGTCGTAAACAAGACCTCCCCCAACTTTGGCAGGCCACGACGCATTGCCTGCTCATAAATGTCCTCTGGAATGTATTCTTGAGAAATCTGGTAGTCAATCCGACCGTTCTTAATATTCTTTGCCGTTACCAAAAAAACACCAGAAGATGATTTTTCCGGCGTCGCTCCACGATAATCCACACGTGTAGTGCATTTAGTTAGGCCTCGAACCTCCCAATGCGCCGGAATATCACCTAGCCAGTCGATGCCGGAGGGCTTCATGGGGGCATCGGGGTTCATGCCCTTGGTGACAGCGCGGGTGATGAGGGCTTGGCGCTTTTCGGCCAGCCGGTCCAGAAGTGCGCGCTTCTTTTCGATCAGCCCGTCGATCTGGGCGGTCTTTTCGTCCAGGAACCGTGCTATGCGTTGCTGTACTTGGATACACGGTAATGGTGGCGTCCAATCTTTCAAGAATCCTTCTGGTACACGCTTCTGCCCCCCTGCTCCCAGCATTTCCGATTCGCCATGGCTGCGGAAGTCGTGGGCGATGGTCAGATAAAACAGGAAACGGGCATCCAAGGTGGGCAGCGGCCGCAATACGTGCAGCTCCGTGGTACCGAATGCCACGCCATTCTTCAGCCCTTCAGCAATCGCACCCTTGCCGTTTTCAAAGCATGGCGTGATCTTGGCAATGCAGACATCGCCATCTGCGAAGTAGGTGTAGCCAGCGTAGACATCAGCTAGTTCTCGTGTCTGATCTAGTCGCAAGCCGCCTAATTCGCCGACGGCATCCATGGGAACAAATGACACTTCGGCGTCACCGGGCAACTCAAGTTCTGATTTCACCGGATTGGTGCGCACATCGAACCGCAAGCGGCGACGGCTCCATCCCGCAGGTAATGCCTGCCAGTCACGCGCGCTCATGCATCACCTCTCTTCTTTGTCCTGCTCTTTGCTTCTTTCTTAGCTGCAGATTTCTTTGTGCCAATGGAAAGTTTCACAGCATCCGCCGCACTGCGCAGATCTTCAAAATACTGCGCCTCCGCCACCTGCTCGGCCTCCTGCCTCCGCCGCTCGGCGAAGGCGTCGTATTGCCCTTCAGCCCAGTCCAGCGCCTGCTGGCGACTGACCTTGCCAGCGTTATCCAGCACCGGTAGTTCGGTATCGCGCAGGAACTTGTCGAGGAACGCATCCCAGTCGGCCAAGCGGATGTCCTGCCGACGCATGGCGCGAAATTCGGCCTGATCCAGGAACATCACGGTGATGCGGTTGAGGGTGTCGATTTCCTGAGCATCCAGGTAGTTCTTCGCCGTGCCCACGTCCTGCTTGAGCACGCGGCTGCCTTTCCAGGTGGTGACGCCCATGTTGGGCTTGGCGGCATCGGCACGCTGGCGGATGATTTCCGCCGCGGTCAGGCCGGTCGCGGCGTAGTGCATCTTGTTCTGCATGGTGGCAAAGAAGCGCTGGGTAGCCTGGTCGCCTTCGCGGTAGTCCACCGCGAGCTTGAAAATTTCGCGGATGCGCTGGTAGACCCGAGCCTCGCTGGCGCGGATGTCGCGGATGCGGGCCAGCAGCTCATCAAAATAATCCGTGGGGCTGGCATTTCCCTTGAGCCGCTCGTCATCCAGCACAAAGCCCTTGGTCAGGTACTCGCCCAGGCGCGCGGTGGCCCACTGACGGAACTCAGTGCCGCGCGCGGAGCGCACGCGATAGCCGACGGCGAGGATGGCTTCCAGCCGATAGTGCTTGGTGTTGCGGGAGACGGCTCGGCCCCCCTCTTGGCGAACTTGTAAGTACGGCTTACACGTTGCCGCCTCCTCCAGTTCGCCTTCGGCGTAGATCGCCTTGAGGTGCTGGGTGATGTTCTGGGGCGTGGTCTGGTAAAGCTCGGCGATCTGGGCCTGGGTCAGCCAGACGGTTTCGCCGGCCAGCAACACGCGGATGCCCCCCACCCCACCCCCAGCCGGGTAAATCAGCAGCTCACCTTGCGCGGCAGGAACGATGTCCTTCTTGCTCATGCCAGCAGTCCTTTGAGCAAATCGGCGATCTCGCCTTCGAGTTGGCGGATGTCAGCCTCGATCTCCTGCAAGGGGCGAGGTGGCTTGTAGACGTAGAAATGCCGGTTGATCGGGATTTCGTAACCGACCTTGGTCTTGTCATAATCGACCCAGGCATCGGGCACGTGGGGCAGCACTTCCTTCGCCATGTAGGCGTCGATCACGTCACGAAAGGACTCGATCAACCGGTCATTGGGCTTGTCCGGACCAAAGTCCATCGGCAGCGGGAGTACGATGCCTGCAGGCAGCGGAATGTTTTCGGTGTCACGCAGTTCGCTGTCGGGCTCCGGCCTGCCCTTGGCGTCACGGCAGATCTCGGCCTCCGGGTCGCGCTCGCCCAGCGCGGCGAAGATGGCCTTTTTGATGGGCCCGGCCAGTTTCACCCCGGCAGCTTTGGCGGCTTTGTCCAGATCGGCTTCGAACACCTTGCGATCCCTGTAGCGGCCTTTGGCCTCCAGGCTGACCAGCAGGTTGCGAATGGCGTCTTGCTGTTCACGGCCAGCCGCAATCTCGCGTGCTGCGGCCTTGTCGTCCTTGCGCTTCTTGGAGGTCGCCAGGTTGGCAAAGGCAGATTGCGCGTCCAACCTGGCGATGCGCTCGGCGCTGGCCTCGAAGTTCATGCGCAAGGGGCGTTCCACCGTCACCTTGAGAAAGCCGAACTCACGGTTCTCGAAGATGCGGGAAACGACGCGGGTTTCCTTCTCGCCCGTCTTGTGGTCGATCACGACCTCTGCCGTTTCGCCATCCCGGAAATTTCCGTAGAGGCGGGTCAGTTCGCGTATTTGATCTTCGGTGATTTCGTGGCGCTTGTTGTTGAGGCTTTTCTTCATGCGCTGGCAAAAGCGCGTGCCGTCGATCAACTGCACCTTGCCGCGCCGCTCGGGCGCCTTGCGGTTGGTGACCAGCCAAACATAGGTGTAGATGCCGGTGTTGTAGAACAGTTGATCAGGCAGAGCGACGATGGCATCGAGCCAGTCGTTTTCGATGATCCAGCGGCGGATGTTCGACGGCCCCGACCCTGCATCGCCAGAGAACAGCGGCGAGCCGTTGAAGACGATGGCGATCTTGGAGCCAACGGCGTTTTCATCCCCGGCCTTGTAGGGATGCATCTTGGAAATCATGTGCTGCAGGAACAGCAGCGAACCGTCGTTGATAGCGGGCAATCCGGCGCCGAACCGACCAGCGAAGCCCAACTCCTTGTGCTCTTTCTCGACGATGGTCTTCTGATCTTTCCATTCCACGCCAAAAGGTGGATTGGCCAGCATGTAGTGGAATTTTTCTCCTTCGAAGCCGTCGCGGGTTTTGCCGTCACCCAGCGTGTCGCCCAGCACGATGCTGCTGGTGTCCTCGTCCTTGATCAGCATGTCCGAGCAGCAGATGGCCCAGGATTCATCGTTGTATTCCTGCCCGAACAAGGCCAGATTGGCCTGGCGATTCTGGTCGAGGATGAATTTTTCCGATTCCGACAGCATGCCGCCGGTACCGCAGGCGGGATCGTAAATGGTGCGGAAAATGCCTGGGGTGTAGACGTCTTTCTCGCCTGTATAGACGAGGTTCGCCATCAGGCGAATGACTTCACGCGGCGTGAAGTGATCGCCCGCTTCTTCGTTGGCCTGTTCGTTGAAGCGCATCACCAGATGCTCGAACAGGTAACCCATTTGCAGGTTGTCTATGCGATCTGGATGCAGATCGACATCGGCCATCGCCTTGACAATGGTGAACAGTCGATTGCTGGCGTCGAGTTTTTCGATCTGGTCGGTGAACTTGAACCGTTCGAAAATGGTTCTCGCCGTAGGGGAAAAGCCGTTGATATAGGAGACGAGATTCGGTGCAATGTTCTCCGGGTCGCCCAGCAACCGCTCGAAGGTGAATGGGCTGGTGTTGTAGAGCGGATGATTGCGCTTGGGATCCGCCGCGCGGCCAAGCAAGCGCTCCATCGCACTTTCCGGCATGTTCTGCGCCGTCAGCTTTTCGTACTGCTTGAGTACCTTGTCCTTGGTTGGCTCCAGCACGCAATCCAGGCGACGCAACACCACCATCGGCAACATGACCAGACGATATTGAGGTGGCCGGTAGGGGCCGCGCAGTCGATTGGCGATCTCCCATATGGTGCTTTTCAGTACTTCGTGTGTGTGGACATTCATCAAAAATCTTCTTGTTCCAAGTGCGTAAGTTCGCCAGTAATGGTCATGTTATGGCATTGGCGGAGAGTTGTACTGGCCAGCTCAAGCTGGCCAGTACAACCGCTTCAACGGCACAATGCGTTTGGTTTCAGCATCGGTCGCGTCGTAGTGTTCGATCAGGGCACGCACTACATGATCCAGTGTCCACATTGCTAATGGAATGGATGCGCGGTCGGCCTCGTATTGGGCATCCTTGGTGAAGCCACCGGTGCTGACGTACAGCCCGCGATCATCCTTGTGGCGGCCACCGAGGAAGCTGCGGATATCCTGGCTACCAATTTGTCCCTTGTGGTGTTTAACTTCTACGACGATGCGCGGATGTTCAAAGCCGAAGCCATCGGGCGAAGCGACGATGTCCTTGCCACGATCTGATCCGGGCGGCGCAACCTGGGTCTTGTAGCCCATGGCGCGCAGGATGCCGGCCACCAGTTGCTGCATGTCGTCCCAGTCCAGTTTGTTGACCATATCCTTGATGCGTTCCAAGGCCTGGGAATCAATGTCTGCAAGCGGGTCGTCGATGATTTCATCGGGTGGTGTTCCGCAACCTGTGGAGCTACCTTGTAATATTCCCAGGATTTCTGTGGCCACGGCGGCGGGCACTTCAAAAACTGTCATGGTTGAGCCCAGGCTGTTTTTGCTGGGGGTGCTCAAATCATCCCGTGCCAGTTCCTGGGTTTGCCATTTCACCCGGCGTACCAAGGCCATGCCTTGACTCACCAAGTCATGGCGATATTCAGACTCGCTGAGGATGTTGCCGATCAGATAGGTGCGGTTGATGGGAGAGTAAGTGATAACCCAATCATCCACGCTGATTTCATTCACAAATCGCCAGACTTGTGAAGCACCGGAGATAATGGTGCCAGGCTTGGCGTGGGGGTCTGCTTGCTCGTAAAGAGTGATTAATTGCTTGCGGGAGATGCCTTGTTTTGCGTGTTGTGCGAATTGGCTCCATCCGATTGCGGCGATATTGTTTTCTCTGAATTCATCGTAAAGGCTGCCGCCTTCTCCCCGTATCATCCACATTCTTGCCAATCTGACTGCCCCTGAGTTGGTTTTCACTTGGTTCTGCATGATTCTATCAGGTATGCATTTGCAGGTGATTGTCTGTGCAGGGCTTGTGGCATGTGTTTTTCCGGGCGGCAGGCGGGGAAACACAGCGATGAAAAACCGCAGGGGTGAACCTGCGGTTTTGAGTTTGGCTTACAGCGTATTACCGAACAATTGCAAGGCCAGTTGGTAGCCGATGGCGGCGAGCTGTGGGTCGTAGCGTTCGCCCTCGTCGCGCATGAAGGCGTGTTGGCCGTTGAATTCGTGCCAGGTGAAGCTGAGGCCGGCATCCGTTAATTGTTGGTAGACCTGTACGCGGCCTGCGGTCGGGATGTGGTTGTCCTGCTTGCCCCAGATCATGAGCAGTTCGCCCTTGATGTCGGCAAGGCGTTCCATGCTGTGCTGGCCCGGCTTGCTGGGGATGATCTGGGTATGCAGGTCGGTGGCATAGAAGCAGGCGGTGGCCTTGACTTCCGGTTGCAGGGCGGCACGGAATGCCAGGTGGCCGCCGATGCAGAAGCCTGCAGCGCCGATATTGCCATTAAACCAGGGTTGTGACTGTACCCATTCGATCATGGCGCGGTTGTCGCTGTCGTAACCTTGTACGTCTTTGGCCGCCTTGTCGGCATTGCCCTTGTCGCGGCCCGCGTCGTCATAGGCGAGCACGGTGCCGATCGGGTTGAGTTCGTGGAAAACTTCCGGCACCAGCACGGCATAGCCGTGGCCTGCGAGGAAACGTGCGGCACGCTCGATAGGGCCGGTTTGCTGGAATATTTCGGAGTAGAACAGGATGGCGGGGAAACGGCCTTCGCCGGCAGGACGATGCACATAGGTGCGCATGGTGCCGGTGGGGGTTTCCAGGTCGACGATATGGCTTTGAATCAGCATTGCGTGGCTCCTCCCACAAATTTAATTATCAGAACTGGCGATATTCTATCGCGCCAGGGACAATTCGGGCAGGGATATCGATCAGATGTGGATTTGATCAGGCAGGCCAGCCCCGTCCAGCGGGTTTGAAGATGCTTCAGGGCTGGCTGGCAGAGCTTATTTGGCGGACAGGCAGCGCTTCATGAACGCCTTGCGAGCCTCGCCGCTCAGGTCTTGCTTGCCGGCTTCGGCATTGCAGGTTTTCATTTTCTGCTGCTGGGTATTGCCCGCGAGCTCAGGGCCGCTGGACAGGCAGTTTTTCATGAATGCTTTGCGGTCGTCACCCTTGAGGCTTTTCTCTCCGGCAGCGGCGTTGCATGACTTCATGCGCGCCTGCTGGGTGTTGGCCGGTGTGTCGGCTGTCGCGGACAGGCATGACTTCATGAAATCCTTGCGGGCGTCGCCGCTCAGGTTGTTGGCGGCAGCCTCGGCATTGCAGGATTTCATCTTGTCCTGCTGCGGGTTGGCCTGAGCGACAGTGATACTGAGGATGGATAACAACAGGATGCGGATGAGCGGTTTCATTGCAAGAGTCTCCTCGTGAGGTGTTGAGCCATGCTCTGGCCCGGGATCTGCAATGATTATCTTACTGCCGATTGCGCCTGATGCGCTGCCCGGCATTGGAGAAAATGACAATTGTTGACGAAGGGAATGACGCCGCGATATGCAGCAGCAGGTGCTGAATATAGAGGATGACCAGCGCCATGGCGCTGGCCAAGCGCAGCAAGGCTTGGCTGAGAAGTTGCATGGGGATACTCCTGGCTCAGGGAAACATGGCAGTCATCATCGCGTACCGTTGTGACAACGATATGACGTGAAAACCGGTGCCGTGTAGGCTGCAGTAAGTGGAGCCGTGTTGCACGCTTGCAGGAAATGCCGTCTGCCCTGCAAAATCCACATGGCGCATGGATCGATGAAGGAGGATAGGATGCAACAGTCATTGCTGAGGGCTGTGGAGCTGGCTTTGGACGGCGACTGGGACGGTGCGCACCGGATTGCACAGGATGCAAATGAGGAGGTCGCGCATTGGATACATGCGGTGTTGCACAAGATCGAGGGCGATGAATGGAACAGCCGTTACTGGTATCGGCGAACTTCGCACGCGTATGAGGAGTATGCCGATCCTCAGGAGGAACTGCGGGCGATTGCTGCAGTCTTGACGGGCGGGAACTGAGGGCTCCCGCCCTGGGTGGGCTTATACCTTGAACTGCGGACGTCCAGGCTCTGGCCAGTCGGTATGGAAGAATTCACCGCGCGGCTGATCCGTGCGCTCGTAGGTATGGGCGCCGAAGTAGTCGCGTTGTGCCTGCAGCAGGTTGGCCGGCAGCGATGCGCTGCGGTAGCCGTCGTAATAGGACAGCGCTGCGCAGAACGCCTGGGCCGGGATGCCGTTGCGCACGGCTAGCGTGACCACTTCCCGCCAGCTTGCCTGGCCTTCATCGAGCGCTTCAGTGAAGTAAGGGTCCAGCATCAGGTTCTTGAGGCGTGAATCCAGCGCGTAAGCATCGGTGATCTTCTGCAGGAAGCGGGCGCGGATGATGCAGCCGCCGCGCCATATCTGCGCGATCTCGCCGAAATTGAGCTTCCAGTTGTAGGCGACCTGCGCCTTGTCCATGAGTTGGAAGCCCTGTGCATAGGCGCATATCTTGGAACAATACAATGCGTTGCGGATCGCCTCGATCAGTTGTTCGCGATCGGATTCCAGCTTCACCGTGGGCCCTTTGAGGATAGTGCTGGCTTCGACGCGTTCGGCCTTCAATGTGGATAGTGCGCGGGCGAAGACGGCGGCGGCAATCGCATTGGCTGGAGAGCCCAACTCTAGCGCGTTGGCGGCGGTCCATTGACCGGTGCCCTTCTGGCCCGCGGCATCCAGTATCTTGTCCACGAGGAAGCCGTCTCCGGCAGGGTCCTTCTGTTGCAGTATGTCACCGGTGATCTCGATCAGGAAGCTCGACAGCTCGCCCTTGTTCCACTCCTCGAATACTTGGCCGATTTCGTCCGCGCGCATGCCGAGCAGGTTCTTCATGAGCCAGTAGGCTTCGCAGATCAGTTGCATGTCGATGTATTCGATGCCGTTGTGCACCATCTTGACATAATGGCCCGCGCCATCAGGGCCGATATACTCTGCGCAGGAGAAACCGCCCTGTACCGGCTTGCCCGGTGCGGCGCCTTCGATAGGCTTGCCAGTGCGTGGGTCCACCTTGGCGGCAATGTCGCGCCAGATGGGCTCCAGGTGGAACCATGCCTTGCGCGTGCCACTCGGCATGAGAGATGGGCCGAAACGTGCGCCGGTCTCGCCGCCTGACACGCCGGAGCCGATAAATTCAAGCCCCTTCGCGCGCAGTTCCTTTTCGCGGCGGATGGTATCCGTCCACAGGGCATTGCCTCCATCGATGATGATGTCGCCTTCCTCCAGGAAGGGTACCAATGCGTTGATGGTGACATCGGTGGCGCTGCCCGCTTTCACCAGCAATACGATCTTGCGGGGGCGCTTGATGCTCAATACGAAGGTGGCGAGGTCCTCGAAACCCTTGAGGTTATCGGCAGAAGGCTCGTTTTCCTTGCAGTGGGCGATGAATTTGCGCGTTTTTTCCGGGTCGCGGTTGTAGACGGAGATCGTGTAGCCATGATCTGCGATGTTGAGTGCCAGGTTCTGCCCCATGACTGCCAAACCAATGAGGCCAATATCTGCGGTATTTGTACTCATGATGATTGCTTCTTTTGAGTTAGGGTGAATAGGAACGAGAGCCAAACAGCACGCGATCATATACAGACCGGTAAGAATGCTCCCAGGCCAGACTATAGACCTTTATGGAGAAACCTACAAAGCCAAAGTTCCGGTAACGCCGGTAATAATGGTGATTTTTTAGGAGTTTGCCGTGGTGGTGGCGGTCAGGTGGGAAAGGAGGTTGAGGCGGCGGTTGAGTGTGTGTCCTGCAATCAGCAGCAAACTCCCTGGTATTGTCAGCGCAATTTCCGCGGCGGTGTCCATGGGCGCGAATGCCGCGATGCCGACCAAGGCCAGCCCGGCAGCCAGCAACAGGCTGGGCTTGCTGTCGCCGTGATGTCGCCAGCCCGACCATGCGCCGAAAATGGCTGCGGGCAGCAGGGCAATGAACAGCCAGACGTGCACAGCCTCATCGAGGAACACGGAAAGCGGCAGGATCATGGCGATCAAGGGCAGCACGGTACAGTGGATCAGGCAAAGCAGCGAGACGAAATTGCCGAATTTGTCCCAGCTAAGGAATTTTGGATCGGTGAGGCGGATGATGTGCACCACAGTTGCAGAGGTTAACGAATGTGGATTCTAGCCCAATGCGTGGCATGGAGCAACTGTGTTGCAATTTTATGACACGGGGAACCGGCGGTTTTTCTCAGTCTGTGGTTGTTTTTTGCCTGCCGTGTCTGCCAGTCAGCCGACTGAGAAAAGAGCCTGCTAGCTGGGATATGACTGTCAGGGGATTGTTTACCCAGAATTACCTAACTTTACACTGGCCCTACAAACTTAGGCTCAGCCTTGCCAGTCTTATGTTTACTTTCCAAACAAGGGACGAATCGAGGTGTATGGTGGCAATCTCTAAACGGTCGATGATACTTCTTGCACTGACCGGCAGCTTGCTGATGAGCGTCAGTGCCCAGGCTGACCCATGGCGGGGCGGGCACCGTCATGGCGGCCCCAATATCGGGTTTTATTTTGGCCCAGGCTATGGACCCGGCTGGGGGCCCTATTATCCGCGCCCCTACTACGCAGTGCCTACCTATCCCTATTACCCGCCCGTGATCGTCGCCCCCGCGCCGGCACCCGTGCCGCCGCCGGTCTACATCGAGCAGGTTCCGCAGCAAAGCGCCGCGCCCGAGGCGGCGGATAGCGGGTATTGGTATTACTGCAAGCAGCCGGAAGGTTACTATCCCTATGTGAAGGAATGCCCTGCCGGCTGGCAAAAGGTTGCGCCGCAGCCGGCACGGTAATGGAGGGATGCATCATGAAACGCGTTGCCGCATTGATTCCGTTGCTGTTGTTGAGCGCCTGCGCCACCTTGCCCCCGGACGGCCCGAGTCGCATGGCTCTGCCGGGCAGCACCAAGAGTTTCGACCAATTCCGCTATGACGACAGCATTTGCCGTCAGTTCGGCCTGGAGCAAAGCGGCTCTGCCAAGACCGCGGCCCAGGATAGCGCAGTGACCAGTGCCGCAGTGGGCACGGTGGTGGGCGGTTTGCTCGGCGCCGCGGTCGGCGGGCATGAAGGGGCTGCCGTCGGCGCGGGTTCCGGTTTGCTGGTCGGCACCATGGCCGGTACCGGCATGGCGGCGGACTCCTACCAGGCTTCCCAAGCGCGTTACGACAATGCCTATACGCAATGCATGTACGCCAAGGGGCACAAGGTGGCGGTGTCGGGCAGGCTGGCCCAGGTCCGCGAGCAAGCGGCCCCTGTGCGCCGCAGCGTGCCGCCTCCGCCCCCGCCACCGGGATATCGCGGCGAGCCGTTGTCGGCCGGCGTACCGCCGGATTACCGGGAATAGAACATTTTCAAGTTGTTTGCATGTATCGGGGATAGACAGCGCGTTCGAGAACGCAGGATCAGGAGGACAGTATGAAACAGGTGAATAAAAACAGGCTTTGGTCAGCCCTTGGCATGGTATTGATTGCCAGCATGCTCGGCCAGGCGGCCGCCTATGCGGACCGGGACGACAGGCATGATCGGGGGCAGCGTCAGGAGCAACGCTGGGATAGAGGCCATGACCGTGGTCATGGCGACCGGCAGTACCGGCAGCAAGACAGGCGTTGGGATCGCGGTGCGCGTCCCGTGATTGTGCAGCAGAACGTGCACTATCAATTCCGCGACCAGGACAGGGCAAGGCTGTATACGCAATACCAGCGCAGCCTGCGCGGGGTCAGGTGGGACCGCAGGCCGGATTTCCGCGCCGGCTACGCCGTCCTGCCCGCGTATCGTCCCTATATCACTCCCGTACCGGTCCATGTGCTGCGCACGTTGCCACCGCCGCCGCCAGGATATGTGATCGGCTACTACCAAGGTTATAACGTGGTTTACGATCCTACCACCTATGTCATCCTGACGGCGATAGACCTGCTGGCAAGGTAACGCCGGGGCTGGACAGTGCAGTTCAGCGGGCTATCGGCTCTCCCCACTGCACCTCGCCCAGCCCAAGCTTGCGCAACGCAGCATTGACCCTGGAATAGGGTTGGCTGCCGAAAAATCCGCGGTGGGCGGATAGCGGTGAAGGATGTGCCGAGCTGATGACCTGGTGCCAGGACGCAATGAGCGGGCGAAACTGCTGCGCATGGTTTCCCCACAGGATGAATACCAGCGGCGCTTCGCGCTGGCCCAGATAGCGCATGACCGCATGCGTGAATGCCTGCCATATCTTGCTATGGGCGCCTGCCACGCCGCCGCGCGTGGTGAGCGAGGCGTTGAGTAACAGCACCCCTTGCTTCGCCCACGGCATCAGGTTGCCGCTCGACAGGGTCTGGCCCACATCCGTCTGCATTTCCTTGAGCATGTTGCGCAACGAGGGCGGTGGCCTGACGCCTTCCGGTACGGAGAATGACAAGCCATGGGCTTGCTGGATGCCATGATCCTCACCATGATAGGGATCCTGTCCCAGCAGTACCACCCTTGCCGCTGCTGGCTCGACCTGGCGCAATGCTTCGAACCATAGTCCCCGGCGCGGACGTACATCCTGCTCTGGTTCCAGGCTGGCGCTGATGCTGTGGTACAGCGCCTGCAATTCAGGAATAGCCTCCACCCAGGCGGGCGGGAGTGATTCCGGACGTGGATGGGTCACGGGGTCCAGCATTGTGCTCATTGTCGTTCAACCAGGGGAGAATGATGCGGGCTACGGTACTAAATTCATTGCTGCCGGGCAAGCGCAAAAGGCGTAATATCGTTCCAGGGAGGATTTTTCTGAGCGCAAGAACCATCGAGGCGGGCGCCAGACTTGCCGGTGATGCGAGTTCGATACTATGGAGAAAGCATGATGAAAACCCTGGCTACCCTATCCTTGTCCCTTTGGGCCGCTTTGCCTGCCAATGCCACATCGTTGGCGGAAGACGAATTCCAGATCATGAAGGCCTGCCATGTGAATGCAACCGCCATGAATCTCAACGGGCAGGTGCGTGAGCACTACCTCAACAATTGTGTGTTGTCCTCTGTGAGCGAGGCGGCGCACCAGGCCCGCAAGCAGTGCCAGATCAGTGCCACGGCGATGAACCTCGACGGTGATACGCGGCGGAACTACCTTGCCTCCTGCCTGGCGAGCAATTGAGTCAGGCCAGGTAGTCCTGTAAGCGGTCAACCAGCCAGTCCATGAAGACACGGACCCGGCGAGGTTGGTGACGCCGGTTCGGGTACAGCATGGAGACTGGCATCGGTGCTGCGCGGTATTCCGGCAGCAATTCGACCAGCCTATCTTGCATGATATAGGGCCGGGCTGCGGCCTGTGGTACCTGGATGATACCCAGGCCTGCCAGGCATGCCTGGGTATAGGCGTCGCTGTTGTTGACCGTGATGATGGACTGCATTTTCATGCGGATGATGTCGCTTCCCTGGACGTACTCCCAGTAGGCTTCCTCAGAGCCCAGCACTTGCGTGTAATGCACTACGAAATGTCGCGTCAGCTCGTCCAGCGTTTGCGGCGTGCCGTGCTGTTGCAGGTATGCCGGGCTTGCGCAATTGACGATGGGGTGGAGGCCGACCTGGCGTGCGACCAGTCCCGAGTCACCCAGGCTGCCGACGCGTATCACGCAGTCGAAGCCTTCCGCTACCAGGTCCACTTTGCGGTCAGTGCTGCTGAGCTCGATTCTGATGCCGGGATGCTGCCGTAGGAATGCAGGCAGGTGCGGCATCAGCACTTCGCGTGCGACGGCAAGCGGCACATCCACACGTATGCGTCCCTGAATGCCTGTTTCGTCGAGCAGGAACATGGATTCGAGCTCGTCCATATCGGTCAGCAAATCCTTGCAGCGCTGATAGAACAATTCTCCGTCATGCGTGAGCACGACTTTGCGCGTGGTGCGCTGCAACAACCTGGTGCCAAGATGCGCCTCCAGCTTCTGCACTGCCATGGAAATGCTGCCCTTGGGCAATCCCAGGCTGGTGGCTGCCTGAGTAAAGCTCGAAAGCTCAGCAACGCGGGTAAATACCGTCATGGCATGCAGCTTGTCCAAGAGGAGTGCCTATTTTGTTCATTTAAAGTGAACAGTGTAATCATTTTGTGGGTATTTATCACGATTTGTTGTCGCAATAGACTATGTCCACATCATTCATGAAGGAGACAATGTAATGAGCAAGATTGCAATGATCACCGGCGGTAGCCGAGGGCTGGGACGCAACATGGCGTTGCATCTCGCACGTAAAGGTGTGGACAGTATCATCACCTACCGTAATGGCAGGGAGCAGGCAGACGCCGTGGTCGCCGAGATCGGTGAGCTTGGCGCAAAGGCTGCCGCCCTGCAGCTGGATGTGGGCGACAGCAGCAGTTTCGCGGCTTTTGCCGCCGAGGTGCGCCCGGTACTACAGCAATGGGGCAGGCAGGATTTCGATTTCCTGGTCAATAACGCCGGGATGGGCATCCACAGCCCGATTGCCGAGACGACGGAAGCACAATTCGATGCGCTGGCCAATGTTCATCTCAAGGGTGTGTTTTTCCTCACCCAGGCATTATTGCCCTTGCTGCGGGACGGCGGGCATATTCTCAATATTTCCACCGGCCTGACGCGGTTCTCGCTACCGGGTTACGCAGCCTATGCTGCGATGAAGGGTGGGGTCGAGGTGCTGACCAGATATCTTGCCAAGGAGTTGGGGCCACGCGGCATTCGCGTCAACGTTGTGGCGCCGGGGGCGATAGCCACGGATTTTGGTGGCGGTGCGGTGCGCGACAATGCGGACCTCAACCGTTTCGTGGCCGAGCAGACGGCATTGGGGCGCGTGGGGCTGCCCGATGATATCGGCGGCCTGGTGGCGGTGCTGCTGTCGGAAGAAAGCGGCTGGGTCAACGGCCAGCGCATTGAGGCGTCCGGCGGGATGTTCCTGTAGGCTGCTTCCCGGTGCAGGTACTATTGCGCCGGGATTTTGCCATGACCCGCGGTGCGGCTTGCGTTCCCTCAGGCTCGGAGCGCCTGCGGCTGGACATGCAGCGGTAATTGAAGTGTGAAGGTAGAGCCTTCACCGAGCGTGCTTTGCACGGTGATCCTGCCGTGGTGCGCTTCTGCTAGGTGCTGGGCAATATACAGCCCCAGCCCCAATCCTGAACTCACCTGGTTGCCCTGGCAACGCTCGAAGGCGAGGAAGATACGGGCCTGATCTTCAGGAGAAATGCCTACACCGTGGTCCTTGACGGCAATCAGGGCGTGACCGTCTTGTCGCTTCAGCGAGATGCGGATGGGCTTTTCCCTGCCGTAGCGCATGGCGTTGGTCAGCAGATTGGCAATGATCTGCTCCAGGCGGAAGGCATCCCATTCGCCATGGATTTGCTCTTCCGCTGCCAGTTCCAGGGTGTAACCCAAGGCCTGCGCCTGCGGTGTCAGGTCGTGCACCAGGCGCTGCAGTAGTTCGGTTAGGTTGGTGCTGACTGGCCGCACGGACAATTTGCCGCTGGAGATGCGCGTGAGGTCCAGCATGTCGTCGATCAGGCGGATCATGTTCTTGATCTGGCGACGGTCACGTTCCGTCATTTTCTGCAGTTCCTGCTGGCTGAAGGCGGCGAGATTGCCGCGTTCCAGCTGCAGGGTGCGCACCTGCACGTCCAAGAACAGGGTATTGAGCGGGGTGCGCAGTTCATGCGCCACCATGGAGATGAAGTTGTCACGGATGGTGATGGATTTCTCAAGCTCCGCTTGTGTGTGGCGCAGTTCCGCAAGCAGGGATTCCTGCTTTTTCCGGCTGGCTTCCAGCGCAGCGACCTGGCGCTGGATTTCCATGCGTTGCTGGTGCAGGGCGACGAAGACGTTGACCTTGCTCTTGACGGCGCCGATGTCGAGGGGCTTGTGAAGGAAATCGACGGCGCCAGTGGCATAGCCGCGGAAGTCGAAGTTGGACTCAGTCGCCGCTGCGGTGACGAACACGATGGGAATGTCCCGCGTCTTGGCCGTGCCGCGCATGAAGTTGGCCAATTCGAAACCGTCCATGCCCGGCATCTGCACATCGAGGATGGCCAAGGCGAAGTCGTGCTCCAGCATCAATGCGAGGGCTTCCTCTCCCGACCTTGCCTCGTAAATGACACGGTCCTCGCCACGGATGATGGCAGAGAGCGCCTGCAGGTTTTCCGCCAGGTCATCCACAATCAGCAACTTGCTGGGCAGCAGCTCCGTATCAGTGGACATAAGTTTCTCCCAATGAGATCAATAATTGTTCGATGTCTGCGAGGCGCAATACCAGGTCGGGCTGTTGCAGGCTGATGGCTGCGCGCGGCATGTAGTCTATTTCCGCTTCATCCGGGTCCTGAACGACGCTGAGGCCGCCCGCCTGCTTGACGGCCCGCAAGCCGGCAGCGCCGTCCGGGTTCGCGCCCGTGAGCAGGATCCCGAGCAAGGTGTCCGCATAGGCATCTGCGGCGGACTCCATCAGGATATCAATGGCAGGCCGCGAAAAGTGCAAGGGCGCCTCGCAGCTCAGCGAGAACTGCAGGTTGTGCTCAATCGCCAGATGGTAGCCGGGCGGGGCGAAATACAAGGTGCCGGGCGCAATCTCTTCCTTGTCCTCGGCTTCCTTCACTGGCATTCTCAGGTGATGCTGGAACAACTCCGGCAGCCTGCTATCACGCATGTGCTGCATGTGCAGCAGCGCCACGATAGGCATGGGATAACGTGCCGGCAGGCGATGAAAAAGCTTCAGCATGGCGTTGACGCCGCCAGCGGAAGCGCCGATGACGACCGCGCGGATCATGCGCTGTTGCAGGAGATGGCAGAATGCTTTCTGCATCACTCCACCTTGCGGAAAATGCGTTCACGTTTCTGTACGGCTTCGAAATGCTTGTTGTACTCGGAAAAATCGATGCTTTCCTTGCTGCCCAGGCCGAGAAAGCCGCGATGGCAGAGTGAGTCGTGGAACAGCCCCAGTGCGCGGTCCTGCAGCTTGCGGTTGAAGTAAATCAGCACATTGCGGCAGGAGATCAGGTGGGTTTCCGAGAAGACGCTGTCGGTGGCAAGGCTGTGATCGGCAAATGTGACGTTTTCGCATAGAGAGCGGTCAAACAGTGCGCCGTTGTAGGCGGCGGTGTAGTAGTCGGAAAACGCCTGCTTTCCCCCGGAATCGTGGTAGTTCTTGGTGTACAGCTGCATGCGTGCCAACGGGAAAACGCCTCTTCGCGCCTTGTCCAGCGAAACCGGATTGATATCCGTGGCATAAATGATGGTCCGCTCCAGCAGGCCTTCCTCGCGCAGCAGGATGGCCAAGGAGTACACTTCCTCACCCGTGCTGCATCCTGCGACCCAGACCTTGAGCGAAGGATAGGTCCTGAGGATAGGCAGGACTTCCTCGCGCAGGCAAGCGTAATAGCCGGGGTCGCGGAACATTTCGCTCACCGGGATGGTAAGGAATTGCAGCAGCTGCATGAACAAGTCCGCGTCGTGCAGGATGCGCGCCTGCAGCTCCGAGACAGACTTGCAGCCAAAGGCGCGGACGGCCTGTACCACGCGCCGTTTCTGCGATGAGCCGGTGTAATCGCGGAAATCATAGTTGTAGCGCAGGTAGATCGCTTCTGCCAGCAGGCGCAATTCGATGTCCAGCGTGCTCATGTGGGCATGAGGCTGTTCCGGACTATGGACAGTTTTTTGCTGCATGTGCCTCACTCAGTGTGGTTGAGCCCGGCGGGTAGCCAGACACGCAATAGTGAATACAGGCGTGACAGTTCGATGGGCTTGGCAAGATAGTCGTTCATGCCGGCCTTCATACACTGCTCCTGGTCATCCTTCATGGCCTTGGCGGTGATGGCGATGATAGGCAGACGCTCGAAGCGGCTGTCGGCACGGATGCGGCGCGTGGCCTCCAGGCCGTCCATTTCGGGCATCATGACATCCATCAGCACCAGGTTGATATCGGGAATCCGGTTCAGTTTTTCTATGGCTTCAAGGCCGTTCCGCGCCACTTCAATCTTCATTCCCTTCTGTTCCAGGGCGCTGGTCAACGCGAACACGTTGCGCACATCGTCATCCACCAGCAGGATGTGGCGTCCGTCGAACACGCGCTCGCGGCTGCGCAGGGCCTGCAACATGCGCTGCCGCTCGCTGGAAAGTTCGGATTCCACCTTATGCAGGAACAAGGTGACCTCGTCCAGCAGGCGCTCGGGTGAGCGCGCGCCCTTGATGATGATGGAGCGCGAGTATTTCAGCAGTTCTTCCTCTTCGTCACGGCTGAGGTTGCGGCCAGTGTAGACGATGACGGGCGGGAAGGCGCAGATGTCTTCGCTCGACATGCGTTGCAGCAGCTCGCTGCCCTGCATGTCGGGCAGCTTGAGGTCGATGATCATGCAGTCGAAGATATTGTGGCGCAATTGCTCCAGCGCCTGCTCGCCGAATTCTACCGCGATGATTTCCACGTCGTCATCGGCGATCAGCTGATGCACGCTCTCGCGCTGGCGCGCATCATCCTCGACCAACAGTACGCGCTTGATTTTCTGCGAGAGTTTTTCTTCCAGTCGTGCAAATACCTGCTTCAATTCCTCCAGCGTCGTGGGCTTGAGCGCATAACCGATGGCACCCAGGTGAAGCGCGGCTTCGCTATGGTCCTCGCTGGATACCACATGCACCGGGATGTGGCGAGTGAGTCCGTTTTGCTTGAGGGTCTGCAACACGCTGAGTCCGGATTCGTCCGGTAGGCGAATATCCAGCAGAATGGCCTGTGGCTGATATTTTTCCGCAACAAGCAATCCTTCGTCGGCAGCATGCGCCACCAGGCATTGGTAACCCATCTCATGCGCGAGGTCGAAAAGGATGCGCGCAAATGCAGGTTCATCCTCGATCACCAGCACCAGCCGCTTGGAGCCGTGGGCCTGTTCGCGGTCATCGGGAAATGTCGGGCCTGAGAACTGTTTCGGTTGTTTTGTCGGCGGCTCCTGCTGCTGCACAGGCTGTATTGGGTCAGGCGATGGCTGGGGCGGCGGCAGCATGGCGGCAGGCTGCCATTGCCTGGGCACCAGCAGCGTAAAGCTGCTGCCTTCGCCGCGTGCGCTTTCCACGTTGATGGAACCTCCCAGCAGGGCAGCGAGGTTGCGGGAAATCGACAGGCCAAGGCCGGTGCCACCATAGCGCCGGCTGGAGGTGCCGTCCACCTGGCGGAACGGCGCGAAGATGGCCTCATGCATGCTCGGGTCTATGCCGATGCCCGAATCTTTCACGGTGAAGCTGATCTGGTCATGTGCATTGTTGGAGATATGCAGGGAAATGCTGCCTTTATCGGTGAACTTAATGGCATTTGAGAGTAAGTTCTTCAATATCTGTTCCAAACGCTGGCGGTCTGTATAGATCGTATCCGGGGTTTGCGGGCTGATATCGATGCTGAAATCAAGCTTTTTCTGCTGGGCAAGCGGCTCGAATACGGCCTGCAGCGAGTTTGCCAAGTGCTGGACGGCGAGCTCCTGCGGCTTCAGTTCCAGCTTGCCGGCCTCTACCTTGGAAATGTCGAGAATGTCATTGATCAGGTTGAGCAGGTCATTGCCGGCGGAATAAATGGTTTGCGCAAATTTGACTTGTTCCTCGCTGAGGTTGCCTTCACGGTTGTCGGCGAGCAGTTTGGCGAGGATGAGGGAGCTGTTGAGCGGCGTGCGCAGCTCATGCGACATGTTGGCGAGGAATTCCGATTTGTACTGGCTTGCCCGCTCGAGATCCTCCGCCCTTTCGCGGAGTTGGGCCTGCACCTCCTGCAATGCGGCGTTCCTTTCATCCAGCCTGAGCGCCTGCTCGGCAAGCTTGTCATTGGTTTGCTCCAGCTCGGCCTTCTGATTTTCCAGGGTGGCTTGCGATTCTTCCAGGATACGGGACTGCTCTTCCAGCTCCTCGTTGCTGGTACGCAGTTCTTCTTGCTGTACTTGCAGTTCCTCGTTGAGCTGCTGGGTTTCAGCCAGCAGATCCTGCAGGCGCTGGCGCGACAATGCGGCCTCGATGGCGATCCCCAGGTTGCCGGAAATCAAGGAAAGAAACTCCATGTCCAGCGGCTCGGGCTTGCGCATGAAGCCCAGCTCAATCACACCATTGATGCGTCCGTCATTGTTGATCGGCACGATGACCAGGTGGCGTGGCGTGGCGTCGCCCAAGGCCGAGTTGATCTTGATATAGTCGCTCGGCAGGTCGTCAAGGTCGAGGGTGCGGTTTTCTGCCACGGCCTGTCCCAGCAAACCCTGATGAGCGCGTATGACAGAATCTTGCTGCTCGTGCTCAGGGCTAAAGCCATAAGTGGAAAAGCGCCTGAGTGCGCCATCGTCTTCGCGTACATACATCGCG
Source organism: Methylobacillus flagellatus KT (assembly GCF_000013705.1). Lineage (NCBI taxonomy): Bacteria > Pseudomonadati > Pseudomonadota > Betaproteobacteria > Nitrosomonadales > Methylophilaceae > Methylobacillus > Methylobacillus flagellatus. The sequence continues at coordinate 2,788,112 of NC_007947.1, read as the reverse complement.
CCTACCTGAGCGCCGATGTATCGGGCCAGAAAGTCGAGAGAGGTGCGGCCCAGCTGCGGTAATGCCATCTGCCCGATGCCTAGCTCAGCCAACGCGGTTTGGCCAGTACGCAACCAGGTTTGCCGTTGTTGGTGATCGGCATGTTCCTGCTGGTGGCGCAGCACTTCTTCATAATTTTGGGAGAGGCTCAGCAACTCGCGGCGGCCAAAGTAGCCCAGGAACCCGGTCAGCCCCAGCACGAACAACAGGTAGGAGGCCAGCGAAAAGGATGTGGTCTTGCGAGCGCTGTCGCTCCTGGTCTTGAGTATGCGTTCTTCTTCGGCGACGAATGCGGCAAGTTCATTGCGAATCGCGTCGAACTGCATTTTTCCGTTGCCCTGACGTAGTATGGGCATGAAATCCTCGCTGGCCTGCCGCTTGCTGATCATCTGGCTGGCGTATTCATGCCATTGGTCGATATAGGCCTGGGTGCGCTTGAGGCGGTCCGTCTGGGCAGGGCTATCCTTGACCAGCAACGCCAATCCCGAGATTTCAGCCTGAATCTTGGGTTTGCTCAGCAGGTAGGGTTGAAGGAAACTGTTATCGCCGCTCAACAGGTAGCCTCGCATCCCGCTTTCCATATCCACCGCCAGCTTGGATACTTCCTGGGCCTTGCCGATGACGCGTTCGCTGTGCTCCACCCAGTTCATGGAGTCCAGAAGGTTGAAGATGAGGATGACGAAAAGCGCAGCGCTCGCGATACCGACGCCGAGCGGTAGCATGATGTTGCGGCGCAGGATGCGCTTGAAACTGGTTTGATCGATATTATTAGCCTGATAACCGCTCATGAAATGCTTATCCTGCAGATCTCAAGATGCGTTAGTGTAGCGCAACTGAGAGGCGTGCAGGCGCCAAAAGCGCTGAATATCGCGATAATTCCAGTAAATAAGCAGCGATTTTCGCTAAAGTAGGAATAGTCTTACAAAGTCGGGTAACCGCGTCCTACGTCAAGTGTCCGCAAGGCAGGGCTTGCGGTTCTTGCGTTACCTCATCAGTGGCTATCGCGCTCCACTTTGTATGGCTTGCCCTTGTGCTTGGTGGAGGCGAGCTTCTCAAGTTCCTGTTCACTCATGCTCTCGACCATGCTCCGTGAAGCTCCCTTCAGGTCTTTTTTGCTGGCTTCTCCACGTTTGGCTGCGAGCGCGGCACCGGCAGCCATTTGCTGTGCCTTGGATTTTGCTGGCATGACGCTTCTCCTGCAATCCTGGGAGCGTTCAGTGTGCGCAAATGTGAGGTGTATGGCAGTCAGCCAATGTCTCTTCTTGCTGTGGGAGAAATCAAGCAGGGGGCATGGCCGTTTTAGTGGCTTTTACGACGGGATGTATGATCACTGAGCAGGTCATGCCGGCGACCAGCACGGCGTTTTCGGGAATGTCGTCGATATGGATGCGCACCGGCACGCGCTGGGCCAGGCGCACCCAGTTGAAGCTTGGGTTGACGTTGGCTAGCAGCCTGACATCGGTTGGGTTGTCGCGGTCGGTGATGCCGCGCGCGAGGCTTTCGACATGCCCGTGCAGGACGAAGTCGGTGCCCAGCATGCGGATTTCCGCCGGGTCGTTCACATGGATGAGGGCGAGCTTGTGCTCTTCGAAGTAGCCGTAGACCCAGTAGGATTTCTGGTCGATCAACGCGAGCTTGGCTTCGCCCGCCTGGGCATAATCTCCTGGCCGCACCAGCAGGTTGGATACCCAGCCGTCGACAGGCGCCCGCACCTCGGTGCGCTCGAGGTTGAGTCTGGCATGGCCGAGTTCGGCACGGGCTTGGTCAAGGTCAGCCTTGGCTGCCAGCGTGATCAGGTCGGAATCCTCCCGGTCCTCGCGTGAAATCACCTGGTCGTCGAGCATGGCGCGCCGCGTGGACTGCCCCCGTTTGAGGGCGAGGTTGATCTTGCGCTGCTCCAGCTTGGCTTCTGCCTCTTCCAGGGCATGGTGGTAGCGCTCGGCGTCGATACGGAACAATACGTCGCCTTTTTTCACGAACTGGTTGTCGTGCACCACGACTTCGGTGACCAGGCCGGAGACGTCGCTGGCGATATTGACGACATCGGCACGCACCCTGCCGTCACGTGTCCATGGCGAGTCCATGTAGCGTACCCAGAGCATGTGCCCCATGATCACGGCGGTCACCACGACGAGTAGTGTGAGAGAAATACGCAGGATGTGCTTGTAAAGGTCTTTCATATGCATTCCAGTCAGTAGATCAGTAGCCCGAGCGAACAGAACAGGCAGACAAACAGGCCCAGGCGGAACAGTGCCCGATACCAGATGAATTGATAGGTGCCTAGCCACAACAGGGCCTTGTCCAGCAGCCAATACAGCATCAATGCGGCCAGGAAAGCCAGCACCAGGGTGGGCATCAAGGCATCGAGAAAGGCGAGTTCTCTAGGCATGGCGCAGCGCTCCGGGTATGGATGAATCCTCCAGCGGCGCGATGGGTGTGAGCACCGAGTCCTTGTCCAGGAGCGCCCCATGGATGAAGTGCAGCATGGTGAGCAATTGCCCATGATTGGGGATGCCTAAGGGAGCCTTGGATTGCAGATATTCGATACTGGCAGCGATCGAGGTGATGGCGCTTCTCCGCAACGTGCTGCTGGGCTGTGCGAACAGCCGGGCCAGTTGCAGCAGGCTTTGGTCGATGGAGCTGCGAATGATGGCGTCGTCAGTGCGGTCTAATTCCAAACGTAGTGCGATGACGGCCTGGCTGATTTCCAGGGTGGACAGCAACCAGTCGACCACCTCCTTGTCCTTGGCATCTGCCACGCGGCGTGCCGATCCCATGCGCAGGAGCAGTTCCCGCGCATGGGCCTCAAGCTTGGCGCGCGCCGGCGGAGGTGTCTGGATGCAGGCATCCCGAATTAGCTCACGCAACGCCTGGGCGACACGGGTGCGGGACCACAGGTCGTTGGTCAGGTCGATGAGACTGTAGAAGAGGCCTGCCAGCATGATGGCGAGCAGATCCGCGATCGCTTCGTTAATGAAATTGACCGGATCGGCGGCAAACACGTTGTTGAAGCCGATGTGCAGGAAGAAGACAATGAAGATGCCCGATCCAATGACGGCGATGGCAGGCCTGGTGGTGAACCAGGCCGCGATCGCGATCGCGGGGCACAATGCCAGCGCTAGCATGACGAAGCCTTGCGCCTGCGTCAGCAGATGGAAGTTGCATATATAAAGCAGTGCCGTGCCAATCACAGCGCCGATGATGAATTGGCGTACCGTCCTGCCGGGCGCCGGCGATGAGGCGAACAGCGTGCTCGCAATGGTGGCGATGGTGATGGCTTCAATGCCTGATCGCAGGTCGCAGGCGATCCAGAGGAAGGACATCACCGCAAACACCAATCCCCCACGTAATCCTGCCAGCAAGGCGGCCAGCGGATCAAAGTGCATGCCCAGTCGCGGGCTGCGCCTGGGTTTGGATATGCCCATTTTTTCTGGTTTACGCATGCTGGCGTAGGTATGAACATAGGCATGCAGCTCCGAGAGTATGCGCAGACTCAGCTCCGCCCCGGTAGCGAAATCCAGCTTCTCATTATCGGTAAGCGTGCTGGGCAGTGACGATCTGACCTCGTTCAGGTGGGTGGGCCATCGCTGCACCAATGCATCGATAGTGAGCGCTACCTGCCTGGCTTCAAGCTCGTCCTGCGCTTCACGCCTGTGGGTCAGCACCGCCGACTGGATCGGGGCAAACAGGACCATCAGGCTGTCTACCACCTGCGGGTGACCGCTTGTATGCAGGCGTCGCATCAATTGTTCGAAAGAGTGAAAACTGGTGCTGACCGCCATGAATTCTGAGTTCAGCATGTTGAGCTGCTCGCGGTAGGCACGGGAGTGGCTACTTTCCATGGATGAGGAGGCATGGAATATTTCCAGTTCGAATATATCGCTCGCCATGCGCAGCGTCGCTGCCTGACCGGCTGGTTCATCCAGCTTCTCGCGGTTCAGACTGCACAGCAGCCGGGAAAAGTCGCGGAAACGCTTGCGCACGGCGTTGCGCAGGAGCTCGCCGACCCCCTGGGGAAACACGAGCGCGCTCACCAGGCTGGCACACGCAAGCCCGACCATGATCTCGGAAAGCCGTGTCATGGCGATATCGAAGGTGTGCCCGGGATTGAGCGTGGCAGGCAGGCCGACGATGCAGATCGTATAGCCTGCCAGGACAAAGGCATAGGACTGGTGGTGCCGAAATACAATGGAGCCAGCCGTGCAGAAACTGATCCATAGCGACAGGTAGACGAGAAAGGGCACGCGTTCCTGCGCGAATAGGGCGACCAGCAGCACGGAGGTGGCAATGCCGACCAGGGTGCCGATCAAGCGGTAGTAGCTTTTGGCCAGCACCATGCTGGTCCTGGTCTGCATGACGATGGCGACAGTCAGCAGCGCGGTGCGTGGCTGCTCCAGCTCGAACCTGAGTGATACCCACATGGCGAGCATGCATGCCAGCAGTACCTTGCCGATATAAATCAGGGTTTGGGCATCCTCGCGCACCCAGTCCCGCAGCATGCCCAGCAGCATGTAGCGCCAGCGCGTGCGGCGCATGAAGGCCAGCCCGGTATTGCCGCGGCTCATTGTGGCTGTCCGGCGCCGCCGCCCAGCGCCTTCATCAGGTCTGCATAGGCGCTGAGCCGGGAAGCTTCGAGATCGACCAGGGCGGCATGTTGTGTGAGCACGTGGTGTTCTGCCTCCAGCACCTGGAGGTAGTTGGCCAACCCGGCCTGGTGATGGGTCAGGGCAAGCTTTCTGGACCGTTGCGCAAGACGCAGGGCATCAAGCAGCTCCGCATGCTGGATTGCGTTGGAGCGCAGTGTAACGAGTTGTGCGCTGATTTCCTGCAGGGACTGCAACAGGATGCTGTTGTATTGCTCGACTGCCAGGTCGTAATCTGCAGTCGTCGCAGCCAAGTTGCCCCGGCGCAGTCCGCCATCGAACAGGGGTAGCGAGAGGGCCGGGCCAACGCCTGCCACCATGCCGCTTTCGGTGAGGATCTTGCCGAAGCCCATGGCTTGCAGGCCCACGAAGCCCAGGAGGTTGATGTTGGGGTAGAACGCGGCCTTGGCGCTGGCGATATTGTGCCGGGCTGCTTCAATCCGCCATTTTGCCGCGACGATATCCGGGCGGCGGCCGACCAGGTTGGCAGGCAGGGCATCGGGCAGGCCGATGTCGGCATCCAGGGAGAGTTTGGGCGGATGCAGGCGTTCGGCATAACCCGGCCCTTCGCCCGCCAAGGCTGCAAGTTGCTGCCGGAGCAGGGTGATGCGCTCGTCGCCAGCTTCCAGTTGCGCCCGCAATGCCGGGATGAGGGATTCCGCCTCGGTGACCTCGATCTCGGTGCCCAGCCCAGCGGCCAGCGCGCGCTTGCGGATGTCCAGCTGCTGGTGCGCAATGTCCAGCCTGTGGTGAGTGATGTCATGCAGCGCATGCGCGCGGGAAAGCGCGATATATTGCATCACCAGGGCAGTGGTCAGGCTGAGCTTGACCTGCTGCGCTTCCGCCGCAGTGGCCTGGGTGCGGTCGAGCGCGCTCTGCCATTGCTGCGCGCGTTGTCCCCAAAGGTCAAGGTCGTAGCCGAGATTGAGAGTGGCTTTGTTGTTCCATTCCGTATGTCCTGCCCACGGGGGCGGGATGAACTGGAGGGAGGTGAAGCGCTCGCGCACCAAGGTGCCGTTGGCGCTGGCTTGCGGGGCGAGCAGGGCGCCAGCGGCCTGGGCCTGTGCTTCGGCAATGGCAGTCCGGCTGCGTGCCGCCCGGATGTCCGGATGCTGCTGCAGGCTGTGGTTCACGAGGGCATCGAGCTGCGGGTCTTGAAAAACCTGCCACCATGCCTCCCCGGGCCAGGGCAGGTCGTGCCGGGCCTCGGAGATGTCGTGGCCTGCTTCGAGTTGGGCGGTGTCTTTAGGTTGTGCGGTGGTGGAAATTCCCGACATGCTCATACATCCAGGCAGCACCGCGATGACAGCAGTGCTGAAAGCCTTGAGGATGTTGCGATGCATGGTGGACTCCCGCCCAGGATAACAATGTAAAAACGGTTTGGTGCGCTTGTGTTACTTGATGATGTCGGCGTTGGCGCCCAGGGTCTGCATGTAGCGAACCACATCCTGGCGTTGCTGCAGGGACAAGGTGGACATCAGGGCGGCAACATTGGTGTAGTACACCGGCATGACCTCGTCGAGCTTTTTGCGCCCTGCCGGTGTCAGCTTGATCTTGAGCTTGCGCCTGTCCTTGCGGTCAGTGAGGCGGGTAACCAGCCCTTCGCTTTCCAGCCCGTCGATGAAGCCAGTCATCGTGGCTTTGGTGACGCCGGCTTTTTCGGCAAGCTCCGACGGGGAGGAACTGAGATTGTCTTCACGCAACAGTAGGACCAGTACCCACCAGCGACCTTGCAGCAGTCCATGCTGCTGCAACATTTTATCCAGTGCATCCGATAGATCGGAGGCGGCACGCAGGATGTTGACGAACTCCCAGATCGCGACGATATCGGCTTCCGGATAATGGCCCGCAAATTTTTTCAGCGACTCTGAGGTCGGCAGTTCTTTAATCAGTAGCATCGTACGGACAGATGATAGTTAGGTACCTTAGAGAGTGTCAATAGCTGACCGGGATAATACCTTAATTTTTTTGTGGGCTTGAGGTGTTTGCCATGGTTGGCTGAGTGGCAGCCGCCAGCAATTGCTGCTTGTAAAGCGACAGGGTGCGAGCGGTCACTTTCGTGTCGCCCATCGCCTTTGCAAGCAGGAGGGCGCCTTCAAGCGTGGCAATATAGAGTTCTGCCCAGGCGGTTTCATCGAATGCTGCAAGATGTTGTTCTTCCTTGACCTGGCTGAGCATGTCAATCAATTGCCCGCGCCAATCCTGGAAATATTCTTGCGATACCTGGAATAGCCGCGGGTTGGTCTCGGCCAGTCCCATGGTGAAGATAGCGAGCATGCAGCCCTGGCTGAACTGCGGGTCCTGGTAGGTGGAAATGGCATCCTCCAGGTAGGCGGCAAGCTGGTCCAGCTTTGTAGGGTAGGCAGATTCCAGGATCTGCCGCTGGCGTGCCAGCGCATCCTGCCAGAACTGCTGCAGTACTGCTTCACCCAGCGCTTCCTTGTTGGGAAAGTGGTGAAAAAACCCGCCCTTGGTGATACCGGCCTGGCCGCAAATCATGTCGATTGACATGGCAGAAAATCCGCGCGCGAAGATCAGATCCCTGGCGATATGCAGGATGCGTTCACGTGTGGAGGCATGGGTCTGGCTGGACATAGGGATATTCCGTGGTCGTCCTCATCTGATGGGTGGGTAGCGCGGCGGAGGCTATTGACAAATCTGTATACCGGCATACCATACCAACTGGTTGGTATTCTATACGATGAAATGGATAAAGCAATGAGGATACACTGGCTGTCGGGAGTATTGTGCGCACTGGGCCTGGCATGTTCCCTGGCTGCCACGGCAGAAGTCACGGACGAGAAATGGCAGAGCATGCAGCGTGACTTGTTTCCCGGAAAGACCCTGCAGCAAAGCGACCTGATCAAGATCACCGCGCCCAGGCGGGCAGAAAGCGGCGCACAGGTGCCGTTTGCGTTTTCCATTGATCATCCCCAGGGGCAGGATAAATACGTGAAGTCGGTGTCGGTGATCGTCGATGCCAACCCGGTACCGCTTGCCGCCGTCTTCCATTTCACCCCGCACAGCGGCAAGGCGGAGCTGGCGACGCGTATTCGCCTGGAGACGGATTCCCTGGTGCATGTGGTGGCCGAGACCAGCGATGGTCAATGGTATGTCAATGCTGCGAAGATCAGGGCGAGCGGCGGGTGCGGCGGCACGATAGACGGGGATGAGAAGGAAGCCCGGCAGAATGCGGGCAAGATGCGCCTGGCGCTGGATAACGAAGCTGCCGAGGGCGACCTGCGCTATGCCAGGCTGCAAATCAAGCACCCGATGTTCACGGGCTTGCAGCGCGACCTGGTATCGCAGGGCTTCCGCCCCGCATTCTATATCAGCAAGATTGACGTACGGTACAATGGCGAGCCGGTGCTGGCCGCGGATACTTACATCGGCATCAGCGAAGACCCCAACCTCCGCCTGCCGTTCACTGCCAAGGGGGATGGCACGCTCACGGTCACTATCCGCGATAATGAAGACAACGAGTTCACCCACAGCCTGGACGTCAGGCTTTAGCACCACTACTTTATCTTGATGGCGGAGTTGCGCTGCGATGATATGGCGCTGCCTTTCACGGGCTGCCCATGGCTGAGTCCTCGGCCAGTGTCGCTTCACTACAGGGCCTTAGCGGTTTTAAGTCGGCCACAATCGCATCATCACCTCATCATTGAAGGAGGAACCATGCCGACATGCATCATCGAACGGGAAATCCCAGGAGCGGGCAGCTTGGGTCGCGATGCCATGCAATCCATTTCTGCTTGGTCATAGCGGCATCCTGATGCGGCTTTTCCTGATCGGCCTGTTGGGAATGGGCTATCTCATGCCGGTGGCGACATCGGCTGGTCCGGCCAGCCATCATATCCGCACACTGGCGGCTTCCTGCGCGGCGTGCCATGGGTATGAGGGTAAGAGCCGTGGCGAGATTCCCAGTCTGGCCGGCATGCCTGCCGGGCGTTTCCTCGACAAGATGCGGCAATACCGCGATATGCAGGATGACGGCAGCGTGATGAACCAGCATGCCAAGGGATTGGAATGGGAAGAAATTGTCGGCTTGGCCGGCTATTTTGCCTGCACCGCTCCCGAGACAGCGACTTGTCGTGAATACCGGCAACAGGCGGGGACGCAATGAAGCGTCGCAGCTTCAACAAGCTGGCATTGGCCGGCCTGCTGCTTCCTGCTTCCTGGCGCAGTTTTGCCTCAGCGGCAGGCGCGCCGCGTGTGGTGGTGGTGGGTGCCGGGTTTGCCGGCGCCACTGTGGCGAAGTATCTGCGCGTGTGGAGCCAAGGCGGTATCGAGGTCATCCTGATCGAGCCGGCCCAGACCTTCGTCTCCTGCCCCGCGAGCAACCTGGTGTTGGGCGGCAGCAGGCAGATGCAGGAAATTTCCCATTCTTACGATCAATTGGTGCAGCACCACGGCGTCCAGATGCGGCAGGCCAGCGTTACTGGCGTCGATGCGCACAGGCGTAGCATCCGGTTGGACGACGGCAGTCATATCGCCTATGACAGGCTGGTGCTGGCGCCGGGGGTCAGTTTCGACTACAGCCACCTCAACGCCCTGGCGGGCATGGATTTGCAGTCGCGTTTCCTGCATGCCTGGAAGGCGGGCCAGCAAACGGTTGCCCTGCGGCAGCAATTGCAGGCCATGCCCGACGGCGGTGTGTTCGTGATCACCGTGCCGGCACTGCCTTATCGTTGCCCGCCAGGCCCTTATGAACGGGCATGCCAGGCGGCCTATTACCTGCAGCGGCACAAGCCGCGCTCCAAGGTGCTGGTGCTGGACGCCAATCCCGCCATCACTTCCAAACGCGCGCTGTTCGAGAAAGCCTGGTCCGAACTTTATCCGGGGCTGGTCGAATATCACGCCTCAAGCGAATTGAAAGACATAGACCCGGGCAAAGGTACACTTGACACCACTTTTGAGCGGATCAAGTTCGACGTGCTGAACCTGATCCCGCCGCAGACCGCGGGCCGGCTGGCCTTGGACAACGGCTTCGGCAATGCGGATGGGCGCTGGTGTGATGTCGATTACGTCACCTACGAATCGCGGAAGGCGCGTCATGTGCACATCCTTGGCGACGCGCTGGATTCCGGCCTGCCGAAATCGGCGCATATCGCGACTTCCGAAGCCAAGGTCTGCGCCAGCGCGATCATTGCCCTCCTGGCCGGTGAGGAACCCGATCCCACGCCGGTGTTTGCCAATACCTGCTATAGCTATGTCAGCGCAGAAGAGGCCATGCACGTGGCCAATGTCTATCGCTATGACGCGAACAGCGGGGAAATGAAGCCGGCGCCGGGGGGCGGCGTGTCACATGCAAGGTCGGTGGAGGAAGCGCGTGAGGCACGCGCCTGGGCCGTGAACATCTGGCACGACGTGCTGGGGTGAATATTCCCACTGCGTTTCTTTCCTAGGCTTCACGGGTGCTGGTGACGATTCGATAGCGCCAGCCCGCCCAGAATGGCGGCGATGCCGATGGCATGGAACAGGTGCAAATGCTCGCCCAGGAATATCACGGACAGCAGGCTGCCGAATACCGGCATGAGGTGGATGAAGAGTCCCGCCCTGGCGGCGCCAGCTTTCTCCACGCCTATCGTGTACAGGGTATAGGCGATGACCGACGGAAAGATGCCGACATACGCCAGCGCCAGCCAGGTTTCCTGGCCCCACCGGGCATGTTGTCCATGCGCCTGTTCCCATATGAAGAGCGGCAGCAGGACAATGACCGCCACCATGATTTGCGCGCCCATCAAGCCCAGGCGGTGGATGCTCGCGGGCAGGTCGCGCAACCAGAGCGTATAAAGCGCCCAACAGATCATGGCCGTGAAAATCACCAGGTCGCCGCTGGAGAACGCCAGGCTGAGCAGGCGTTCCCATTCGCCGTGCAGAATGATGGTCAACACGCCGAAAAATGACAGTGCCAGGCCCAGAAGCTGCAAAGAGTGCAGGCGCAGGCGGTAGAACATGGCGCCAAACAACAGGATCAGGATCGGGATGCATGAGTTCAGCAAAATACCGTTGGTGGCAGTGGTGTGGTGCAGGCCACTATAGACCAAGGTGTTGAACGCAGCGACGCCCACCACGGAAACCGCCAGCAGGCGCCAGCGGTATTGCCAGTACAGCGGCAGGTCGCGGCGCATGGTGGGCCAGGCAAACGGCAATATGCAGAGCAGGGCGATCACCCAGCGGCCCAGTGACAGGGTGAACGGCGGGATATCCGTGTGCACTGCGCGTCCCACAACGAAATTCCCCGCCCAGAACAATGGTGGCAAGATCAGGATCAGGTAAAGCGTGAACGGTGATACGGCAGGTTTTTGCATGAGACGCATAGTATAAGCGAGCTTGTGATGAACGATGCTGCAGGACTTGCCGAGCAAGCGTGTCATCGGCTGATCGTCAGACACCATGCCGCCCCATGCGTCCGCATCCCGCGACGATGCGGACATGTGATGCAGTGCAGGTGTTTTTGTCCGGCTGGCGAAGCAGTGCTGGCGGGTTATGCGGGATCACTGAACCAGGGTCGCAGCTCAGCCTGTGCCATATCGATCAAGGCAAGAAGCTTGGGCGGCATGAAGCGCTGGCGTGGGTAAACCAGGTGCACGGGGTCTGCCTGTGCCTGCCATTGCGGCAATACGCGTTCAAGGCTGCCGATGGCCAGTTCGGTCTTGCAGATATAGGTAGGCAGCAATGCAACGCCTTGTCCGTTCAGTGCCATGTTGCGTACGATGCCGATGCTGTTGGCCATGGTGCTGCCCGTGAGCGGGATGGTCATGATGTCTTCCCCACGCCTGAGTGTCCAGCCATCGCGACCCATGGGGCTGAATTGCAGGCAGCGGTGCTGGTTGAGGTCTTGGGGTTGCTGTAGCCGTGGCGAGGAAGCAAGGTATGCGCGGCTGGCGAACATGGCCCAGCGTGCCATGCCCAGCGGTTTGGCGATCAGGGAGGAGTCGCGGAGCTCCCCGGTGCGAATCGCGGCGTCGATGCCTTCCGCGACCAGGTCCATGTAACGATCGGTCAATATCAGCTCCACCTCCAGCGCGGGGTGCTGCTGTTGCAGCCGTTGCACGAGACCGGCCAGCAAGCTGTCCCCCAGGTCTGCAGGCGCGGTGACTCTCAACCTGCCTTGTGGCTTCTGCCGGGCCGCGTCCAGCGCTGCCTCCGCCTCAAGTAGATATCCCAGGCCAATCGACGCATGAGCGAAATAGGCCCTGCCGGCCTCCGTCAGGTTGAGGCGGCGGGTTGTACGTTGCAGCAGCGTCACGCCCAGCCGTTGCTCCAGTCGCGCGACGCGTGTGCTTACCGTGGAAGTCGGTAGCTGCAATTGCCGTGCTGCGGCACTGAAACTGCCGGCCTGCACTACCTTGACGAATACGGCAGCCTCGTTGAAATCCACAATTGTTCCATATATTGAAAAGTAATTTCATATTTAACCATCTAGTGCCATAAAAGTCTTCTCTTTATAGTGGACCCATCGACATTCACTTCAGGAGAAATAGCATGAAGAAGCTGGCATTCATCAAGCGAAGCAATGGCCGCCACTGGGTTGGCGATGGTTTTCCCGTGCAGAACATCTTTTCCTACCGCGACATCCATGAGGAAATGTCCCCGTTCCTGCTCATGGATTACGCCGGCCCGGCGCATTTCGATCCGACCGACAAGCGCCGCGGCGTCGGGCAGCATCCGCACCGCGGATTCGAGACGGTCACCATCGTCTACGCAGGCCAGGTTTCGCACCATGACTCCACTGATGCTGGCGGCACCATCGGCCCGGGCGACGTGCAATGGATGACGGCTGGTTCCGGCATCGTGCACGAGGAATACCACGGTGACGATTATGCCCGGACTGGCGGCGCGTTCGAGATGATCCAGTTATGGGTCAATCTGCCTGCCAAGGACAAAATGACCAAACCTGGCTATCAGGGCATTAGCAGCGCACAGGTTCCCGAAGTGGATTTACCTGCCCAGGCGGGCAAGGTGCGCGTGATCGCGGGTGAATTTGACGGACGAACAGGTCCGGCCAGCACCTTCAGCCCGATGAATGTATGGGACGTTCGCCTCAATGCCGGCGCCACGACAAAATTCATTTTGCCCGAGGGGTATACCACTGCCATCTTCGTGCTGAATGGAGCGGTAGGCATAGGGGATGTACATACCATTCGTCCTACCGAGCTTGCCGTGATGCAGCGCGAAGGCAGCGAGCTGGTATTGGAAGCGCGGCAGGACACGGTCTTGCTGCTGTTGAACGGGGCGCCACTGAATGAACCGGTGGTCGGCCATGGCCCCTTCGTCATGAATTCCTGGGAGGAAATCGACCAGGCGATTGCTGACTACAACAATGGCCGTTTTGTGACTACATAAGTTTGAGAAGCCTGAAACATCAACATCATCCATGACAAGGAGAAACCCATGACTAAGCCCTATGTACGCCTGGACCGCGATCACGCTGCCGTATTGCTGGTGGATCACCAGGCCGGATTATTGTCCCTGGTGCGCGACATTGATCCGGACAAGTTCAAGAACAATGTGCTGGCACTGGCGGATGCGGCCAAGTATTTCAATTTGCCTACCATCCTCACCACCAGTTTCGAGACTGGTCCCAACGGCCCACTGGTGCCGGAGTTGAAGGCGCTGTTCCCGGATGCGCCGTATATCGCGCGTCCGGGCCAGATCAATGCCTGGGATAACGAGGATTTCGTCAAGGCGGTCAAGGCGACGGGCAAGAAGCAATTGATCATCGCTGGCGTGGTGACGGAAGTGTGCGTGGCGTTTCCTGCCCTGTCGGCCCTGGAGGAAGGCTATGAAGTCTTCGTGATCACCGACGCATCCGGCACCTTCAACGCCATGACGCGCGATGCTGCCTGGGAGCGCATGGTGGCGGCAGGCGCGCAATTGATGACCTGGTTCGGCGCGGCCTGCGAGCTGCATCGCGACTGGCGCCGCGACATCGAAGGCCTGGGTGCGCTGTTTTCCAACCACATTCCCGATTACCGCAACCTGATCACTGCCTACGATACCTTGACAACCAAATAGGCGGAAACGAAATGGTTCCCCGGCTGCCGGGTATGGCGCCGGGGATCAGGGCCGTAGCGGCTGCCACCGGCTCATGCTGGACAGTTTGCATAAGCGGTTGATTGATATTAGGCTAGTCGAATTAGCCCAACCAATCTGCAGCCCAGCTTTTTTACGTAATCAGGAGCTTTCATCATGCAACCTGTCGTCCGATCCATGCTGTTCATAACGCTGCTTTTCAATATGTTGCCGACCGTATTTGCCGAGACGCCCGCCAAGCCGGTGGCGGAACAATTGGTGGACACCCTGACCGAGCTTGCCGGGGGGCCGCATCCCGGGTTTCGCTCCAACCATGCCAAGGGCATCGTCGTGGAAGGCCATTTCACCCCTGCGGCCAGTGCTGCGGAGGTGACCAAGGCCGAGATATTCACCGCGCCGCACCCGGTCGTGGTGCGTTATTCCAACGCCACTGGCGTGCCCAATAGCGCGGATAACGACGGCAGCGCCTTTCCCAAGGGAATCGCCATTCGCTTCCAGCTGGCGGACGAGGCCAGTGCGGACCTGGTATGCATCTCGGTCAACGGCTTTCCTGCGGTTACCCCGGAAGAGTTCCTGGGCTTGCTGCAGGCCGTCGCGGCTTCGCGCGATAGCCAGGCGCAGCCCAAGCCGATCGAGGCTTTTCTCGGCCAGCATCCCGCTGCGCTCAGGTTCGTGATGACACCCAAGCCAGTGCCTGAAAGCTTCGCCACCCAGCCTTTCTTCGGCGTGAACGCGTTCAAGTTTACCAACGCCCAGGGAGAAACGCGCTACGGGCGCTATCGCATCGAGCCAGTCGGTGGCGCTAAATTCCTGAATGCCGACGCTGCCAAGGCAGTGGATGCGGACTACCTGATGCACGAACTGCCCGGTCGCCTGCAACAGGCGGCGTACAGCTACCGCATCTCCGTGCAGCTGGCCGATCCCGGCGACGAGGTGAACGATGCCACGTCGGTTTGGCCGGACAGCCGCCAGATCGTGGAACTGGGCACGTTGACGATCGACCGTTTCCGCACCGATGGTGCGGCATTCGAGAAAACCATGATGTTCAGCCCGCTCAACCTGGTGGACGGCATTGAGGCTAGCGACGACCCTATCCTGCATGCCCGCCCTGTGACCTACAGCATCAGCTTCAACCGCCGCTTGCAGTCACATTGATTGACGATGTGAAAAAACTGGACCGGGGTTCGTGAAGTGAACCCCGCTCCAGTTTTAGTTGCGTTCTCCTGCTGTCTCGTGAACAGGCGCTAAGAGGCTAGGGCCTTCAGGCGCGCAAGGTTTTCGCTGCCGCCACCATATTGGTGAGCGCGGGGATGACCTCGGCCCATTGGCGGGTCTTCAAGCCGCAGTCGGGATTCACCCACAGGCGCTCGGCGGGAATGCGCTCGGCCGCCTTTTCCATCAGTTGCACGATATGCTCCAGCGTCGGGATATTGGGCGAGTGGATGTCGTAGACGCCGGGCCCGATCTGGTTTGGATACTTGAAATCGTCGAACGCATCCAGCAGCTCCATGTCCGAGCGCGAAGTCTCGATGGTGATGACGTCGGCATCCATGTCCGCGATCGAGGCAATGATGTCGTTGAACTCGGAATAGCACATATGGGTATGGATCTGGGTGTCGTCTTCCACGCCGTTGGCCGTGATGCGGAACGATTCCACCGCCCAGCCGAGGTATTCCTTCCACTGGGATTTGCGCAGCGGCAGTCCCTCGCGCAATGCGGCTTCGTCGATCTGGATCACGTGGATGCCGGCTTTTTCCAGGTCCAGCACTTCCGCGCGGATGGCCAGCGCCAGCTGGTAGCAGCTGACGGAGCGCGGCTGATCATCGCGCACGAAGGACCAGTTGAGCATGGTCACCGGGCCGGTGAGCATGCCCTTCATCGGCTTGCTGGTCAGCGATTGCGCATACTTGATCCATTCCACGGTCATTGGCTGCGGGCGGCTGATGTCGCCGAACAGGATGGGCGGCTTCACGCAGCGCGAACCGTAGGACTGTACCCAGCCAAACTGGCTGAACGCATAGCCTTCCAATTGCTCGCCGAAGTACTCCACCATGTCGTTGCGCTCGGCTTCGCCGTGCACGAGCACGTCCAGACCCAGCTTTTCCTGCTCGTGCACGCTGCGTTCGATCTCCTTTCGCATCGCCGCCTTGTAGTCCACCTCGTCCAGGCGACCAGCCTTGAATGCGCTACGGGCATGGCGGATGTCGGCGGTTTGCGGGAAGGAGCCGATGGTAGTAGTCGGGTACAAGGGCAGCTTGAGAGATGCGGCCTGCCTGGCCGCACGCTGGGCATAAGGGCTCTTGCGCTGCCCGAGCTTGGCATCCAGCTCTCCGAGGGCGGCCTTGACTGCAGGGTTGTGCACGCGCTTTGAGTGGCGCCGCGCGTCGATGGCGGCCTGGTTGGCATCCAACGCCGCCTTGACCGAGTCACGACCATTGCGCAGGGCTGCCGCCAGCAGCTTGAGCTCATCCAGTTTTTGCACTGCAAACGCCAGCCAGGATTTCACCTCCGCATCCAGGCGCTGTTCGCTCTCGAGATCCACTGGTACGTGCAGCAGCGAGCACGAAGGCGCAATCCACAGGCGCTCGCCCAGTTGCTGCGCCAATGGCTCGATCCAGTCCAGCACGGCATTGAGGTCGGTCTTCCAGATGTTGCGGCCGTTGATCACGCCCAGGGACAATACCTTGTCCGCGGAAAGCAGTTTCAGCAGCGGGGCGACATCGTCACGGCCGTTGATCGCGTCGACATGCACGCCGGCAACCGGCAGGCTGGCCAGTAGTGCGCGGTTTTCCCGCAATTGGCCGAAATAGGTCGCCAGCAGCAGCTTGACATTGACGCGCTTGAAATAGTTGTAGGCAGTCTCGACAGCCTCCTGCCAGGCGTCGTCGAGCTCGGTGACGAGGATGGGCTCGTCGACCTGAACCCATTCCACGCCTTGTGCCGCAAGTGCTTGCAGCAATTCCGCATAGACGGGCAGTAGCCTGCTCAACAGGTCGAGCTTGTCGGTATTGTCCTTGGCCTTGCCGATCGCCAGGTAGGTGACCGGGCCGATGATGACCGGCTTGGCATTGACGCCTTGCGCCTTGGCTTCGGCTACTTGCGCCAGCAGCTGGGCGGCATCCAGCGTGAATGCGGTATGGGCATCGAATTCCGGCACGATGTAATGGTAGTTGGTATCGAACCACTTGGTCATTTCGCCTGCCGCGACGCCAGCGCAGCAAGCGGCATATTCCTCGGCGGATTGGGCGGAGCGGCCTCGCGCGACGCGGAAATAATTGTCCAGCGGGTCGCCGCGGAAATCCCGGAAGCGCTCCGGCAGATTGCCCAGGATGAAACTCATGTCGAGCACTTGGTCATAGAACGAGAAATCGCCTACAGGCACGCAATCCAGATCAGACTGAATTTCCCAATGGCGCTGGCGCAACGTGGCACCCAGCGCCTTTAGCGCGTCACGGGAGGATTCGCCTTTCCAGTAAGATTCCAGTGCGAACTTCAATTCGCGCCTGGCGCCAATACGCGGAAAGCCAAGGTTATGAGTGGTCGCCATATGCATTATTCTCATCAGGATTAAGATGGCAGCATGGTAGCGCAGTGTATTCATGATTAAAAATGGTATTATTTCAATATTCCATGAATTAAATTCATCATTATGCTGGATAGGATCCATCTCACCATCATTCGGGAAGTCGAGCGGCAAGGTTCGCTGACCGCAGCCGCCAATCGATTGCACCTGACGCAATCCGCGTTGAGCCACAGCATGAAAAAGCTGGAGCAGCAGCTTGGCACGCAGATATGGTTGCGCGAGGGGCGCAGCCTGCGCTTGACGCAGGCCGGGCAATACCTGCTGGCCGTAGCCAACCGCGTGTTGCCACAACTGTCCTTGGCGGAAGAGCGCCTGCGCCAGTTCGCCCAAGGCGAGCGCGGCACCTTGCGCATCGGCATGGAATGCCACCCCTGCTATCAATGGCTACTCAAGGTGGTGGCGCCCTACCTGGCGGCTTGGCCGGACGTGGACGTGGATGTGAGGCAGAAATTCCAGTTCGGCGGCATCGGTGCACTGTTCGGTTACGAGATCGATATGCTGGTGACGCCGGATCCGCTGTACAAGCCCGGCCTGCATTTCCAGCCCGTGTTTGATTACGAGCAGGTGCTGGTGGTGGGGCCGGGGCACCGGTTGCGTAACGCCACGTCTGTGCTGCCGGAACAATTGGCGGAGGAAACCTTGATCACCTATCCGGTGGAGGTCGACAGGCTGGATATCTATACCCAGTTCATGATGCCAGCGGGCATCAGCCCCAAGCGCCACAAGCCGATCGAAACGACCGACATCATGCTGCAGATGGTAGCGAGCGGGCGCGGGGTGGCGGCGTTGCCGCGCTGGCTGGTCAATGAATACCAGGACAAGTTCGACGTGACGCCGCTGCGCCTGGGCAAGAACGGCATCGCCAAGCAGATTTTCCTCGGCATCCGCGAGGGCGAGATGCATATCGACTATATCAAGGCCTTCGTCGAGCTGGCGCAGCGGCAAGCGCAGTGAGCTGCAGCCAAATCCATGTCTGTAGGGCCGTGGAAAAGTTGTGCCTGATGGAAAGCGCGCTTTATAATCGCACCATGCTCCGCTGTATCGTCCTGATAACCATGCTGTTGATTCTGCCGCTCCAGATGTCCTGGGCGATGGCAGGGGCTTACTGCGGGCACGAGCTTGGCGCTGACGCGCAGCACTTCGGTCACCACGATCATGAGCATCATGATGCGCTGCCTGATTTCTCGCCTGCAGCGGGCGACAATGATTGTGGGTATCATCAGCAGGCCTCGCCCCAGTGGTTGCCAAGCATCAATCTGATGTCGGTCTTCTTTCCTGCCGATCAGCATGTGTTATCGCGCACCTTGTCCCAGGTGCCGGACTCTCCCCAGGCGCGCCCAGAGCGCCCCAACTGGCATCACGCTGCCTGAACGGCGAGTGGTGCCTGCTTCCAGCTTTTTCTAGTTAAACAGCCTCTCACTCGCCGGATTCGTTTTCCATTTTTCTGGAGAGAGTGCGATGAGGTGTTTCATCTGGCCGTTGTGTCTGGCGGCCATATTACATGTATCTGTGGCTGGGGCGGAAAACTGGCAGCGCGAAGGTGTGCTGCCAGTGGCAGTGGCAACCCAACATGAGCATACGGAAAGTCTGACACTTGAGCAGGCATTGCAATTGGCTGTCGCGGCCAATCCCGAGGTGGCGATTGCCCAGCGTGAGCTGGAGGCGGTCACTGCGAGCCGGATGCAGGCTGCCCTGTTCCGCAACCCGGAGTTTTCCGTGGAAATGGAGGATACGCGCGCGCCTACCCGGCAAACGACCTATTGGCTCGGACAGCCGTTCGAACTCGGTGGCAAGCGCGGCGCCCGCATCGAGAGTGCAGAACGTGCGCGTGACTTGGCAAATGCCGATTTGCAGATACGCTTTGCGCAAATCCATGCGGATGTTGTGCAACGCTTTTACGAAGTGCTGGCGGCGCAGGAACGCTATCGTCTAGCGCAGAGCTCATTGGCATTGGCGAATCGCGGCCTGGATGTTGCCGCGCGCCGCGTGACGGCAGGCAAGGTATCGCCGGTGGAGGAGACGCGCGCGCGCGTGGCTGCTTCCGGGGCCCGCATCGAATTGACGCAGGCTAATGCCGAGCTGATCAATGCCAGGCGACGCCTTGCTGCATTGTGGGGCAATGCCGCGCCGCGCTTCACCGAGGCGATAGGCGAGTTGGAGATCCTGCCGGAATTGCCCGACCTGGCGTATCTGGACGAGCTAGCGTCCCATGCACCTGAGGCGGTACGCGCCGAGCAGGAGGTCAGCCGGCGTGAAGCGATGCTCAAGGTGGAGCAGGCCCGCCGCTACCCGGACCTGGTGGTGCGCGGCGGCGTGCAGCGCCGTGAATCCTCCAGCGAGACAGTGAGCGTGGTCGGCGTCGCCCTTGCCATTCCCCTCTTTGATCGCAACCAGGGCAATATCCTCGAAGCCAAGCTGCGCGTCGACAAGGCGCGCGATGAGCGGCTTTCCACCCAGGTACGCTTGCGTACCGATCTCTCGCAGGCCCACCAGCGCCTGGCAGCTGCCATCCAGGAAGTATCGGTGATCCGTGGCGATATCCTGCCTGGCGCTCAAAGCGCGCTCGATGCCACAACGCGCGGGTTCGAACTTGGCAAGTTCGATTTTCTCGATGTGCTGGATGCGCAGCGCACCTTGTTCCTCGCGCGAGGGCAATATGTCCGCGCTTTGGGCGAAGTGCAGCGCGCGGTGGCGGAAGTGGAGGCGATTCTAGGCCCGCAAGGCGCATCGTTATTTGCCGCGCAACACGGCAGTCATCAAGGACCATCAGAATGAACCACAAACAGAACATCATCCTATTTGCCATCATCATCGTGACAGCATTGCTGGCCTGGCGCATGGTGGCGGATACCGATCGGGCGCGTGAGAACGATGGTGCCGAGCACCGTGTCCAGGCAGCAAATTCTCATGGCCGCCAAGCGGAGGAGCGCGGCGGCGAGCATGAGGATGGTGCCATCGTGCAACTGAGCTCAGCCCAGATAAGTGCGGCTGGCCTGGTGATCGCGCAGGCAGGGCCTGCACGCATTCTCACCACCTTGACCTTGCCAGGTGAGATTCGCTTCAACGAAGACCGTACGGCGCATATCGTGCCGCGCGTGGATGGCATTGTGGAATCGGTAGCCGTTGACCTGGGGCAACAGGTGAAGAAGGGCCAGGTACTGGCTACGCTTGCAAGCCCCGGCATTTCAGAATTGCGCAGCAATGCCATGGCCGCGCAAAAGCGCCTGGCGTTGGCCCGCAAGGTTTACGAACGGGAAAAGGAGCTGTGGGAGGACAGGATTTCAGCGGAGCAGGATTATCTGCAAGCGCTACAAGCCTTGCAGGAGGCTGAGATCACTGTGCAGAACGCATCGCAGAAGCTACGGGCGATTGGTGCGGGCGATGGCGGTGGCAACTTGAACCGGTACGAGTTGCGTGCGCCCTTCGATGGCATGATTGTCGAGCGCCATCTTGCGCTCGGCGAATCCGTACAGGCCAACACCAATGTCATGACGCTGGCCGATCTTTCTTCGGTATGGGCTGAAATTATCGTTTCTGCCAAGGATCTGGATACGGTCAAGGTCGGCAGCACTGTGACCGTGCGGGCGGCGGCATTCGAATCGCAGGCGCAAGGCGTGGTAGCTTATGTCGGCTCATTGCTTGGCGAGCAGACGCGCACGGCAACAGCACGTGTGACCTTGCCCAACCCAGCGCGTGCCTGGCGTCCGGGCTTGTTCGTCAACGTGGCGATTGTTGCCGGGGAAGCCGAGGTGCCGTTGGCCGTCGGTGCGCAAGCCGTGCAGACACTGGAAGGCAGCCAAGTGGTGTTCGTGAGGCATGGCGATGGCTTCAGGGCGACGCCTGTGGAAACCGGGCGTACAGATGGCAAGCTGGTCGAGATCGTGAGCGGACTGGATGTCGGCACGGCTTATGTGTTAGATGGCAGCTTTGTGCTCAAGTCCGAGCTCGGCAAGGCCATGGCCGACCATGCGCATTGATCAGGAGACACAGCATGATTGAACGCATACTGCGCGCCGCGATTGACTACCGCTGGCTGGTCCTGGTCGGTGTATTGGCCATGGTCGCGTTTGGGATTTTCAATTACCAGCAACTGCCTATCGATGCGGTGCCGGACATTACCAATGTGCAGGTGCAGATCAATACCGTTGCGCCGGGTTATTCGCCGCTGGAAACCGAGCAACGTGCTACCTATCCCATCGAGACCGCCATGGCCGGTTTGCCGCATCTCAAGCAGGTGCGTTCGATCTCACGCTATGGCTTGTCCCAGGTGACAGTGGTATTCGAGGATGGCACCGATATCTACTTCGCGCGGCAACTGGTCAATGAACGGTTGCAAATCGCCAGGGATATCTTGCCTGCAGGCATCTCGCCGCAGCTGGGGCCGATTTCCACCGGGCTAGGAGAAATCTACCAGTGGACGGTGGAGAGCGAGGAGGGCGCTGTGAGACCGGATGGCAGTCCCTATACGCCCGCCGACCTGCGCGACATCCAGGATTGGATCATCAAGCCGCAACTGCGCACTGTGCCCGGAGTGGCCGAGATCAATACCATTGGTGGGTTTGCCAGGGAATACCAGGTCGCACCCCATCCGGCCCGCCTGTCATCCTATGGCCTGAGCCTGGGGGATATAGTCAAGGCGCTGGAACGCAATAATGCCAATGTGGGAGCAGGTTACATCGAGAAACACGGGGAGCAATACCTGGTACGCATACCCGGACAGGTTGCGACCATAGAAGACATCCAGAACATCATCGTCAGCAATGTCGGCGGCGTACCTATTCGTATCCGGGATGTGGGGGACGTGGGCATGGGCCGTGAGCTGCGCACCGGTGCTGCAACGGAGAATGGCCGCGAGGTCGTGCTCGGCACGGTGTTCATGCTGATGGGCGAGAACAGCCGTGCCGTGGCACAGGCGGTGGCTGAGCGGCTTGGGGATATCAACAAGACCTTGCCGCCGGGCGTGGTGGCGATTCCGGTCTATGACCGCACCGTGCTGGTGGAAAAGGCCATCAAGACCGTCAGAAACAATCTGCTGGAAGGCGCGGCGCTGGTGATTGTCGTGTTGCTCCTCTTCCTCGGCAATATCCGCGCAGCGATGATTACTGCCCTGGTGATTCCGCTGGCGATGCTGTTTACGTTCAGCGGCATGGTTGCCAACAAGGTCAGTGCCAACCTCATGAGCCTGGGCGCCCTGGATTTCGGCATCATCATTGATGGGGCGGTGGTGATTGTCGAGAATTGCATGCGTCGCCTGGCCCATGCACAGAAGCAACAAGGCCATCCGCTCACGCGCGAAGAGCGTTTTGCCACAGTGTTTGCTGCCGCGCAGGAGGCTCGCAGGCCACTGGTGTTTGGCCAGCTCATCATCATGATGGTGTACCTGCCGGTATTTGCGCTGACGGGTGTGGAGGGCAAGATGTTCCATCCCATGGCCTATACCGTGGTGATCGCCTTGGCAGGGGCCATGATACTGTCGCTCACATTCGTCCCGGCGGCGGTGGCATTGTGTGTCACCGGCCCGGTGGCTGAACAGGAGAATGTGCTGATGCGTCACGCCAGGCAACACTATGCGCGTTTGCTGACCTGGGTGATGCAGAGCAGGCGGGTCGTGGTGGTATTTGCCATCGCGGTGGTTTTCCTGAGCGGCCTGCTGGCAACGCGCATTGGCAGTGAGTTTATCCCCAGCCTGGATGAAGGCGACCTGGTGGTGCAGGCAGTGCGCATCCCCGGTACCAGCCTGACGCAATCCGTGGCGATGCAGCAGGACATTGAGCGCACGTTGAAAGCGCAATTCCCGGAAATCGAGCGTGTATTCTCGCGTACGGGTACCGCTGAAATTGCTTCTGACCCGATGCCGCCAAATGTTTCCGATGGTACCGTTATGCTCAAGCCCATGGCGCAATGGCCGGATCCTCACAAAAGCCGGGCAGCGCTGCTGCATGCTATTCAGCAAGCGGTAGCGACATTGCCGGGCAACAGCTACGAATTCTCGCAGCCGATCCAGCTGCGCTTCAACGAGCTGATTTCCGGCGTGCGCAGCGATGTTGCAGTCAAGGTGTTTGGCGATGACATGGAGGTGCTCAATGCCACCGGCAACCGCATTGCGGCAGTGCTGCAGACCATTCCCGGCGCGGCGGAGGTCAAGGTGGAGCAAACCACGGGCCTGCCGGTCCTCAATGTCAACATCAATCGGGAAAAAGCCGCACGCTATGGCCTTGATGTGGCCGATGTGCAGGAGGCGGTCAGCATTGCCGTTGGCGGACGCAATGCCGGCACCTTGTTCCAGGGAGACCGTCGTTTCGACATCGTGGTACGCCTGACAGACGAGATGAGGAGCGATCTTGCCGTGCTGGGGCAATTGCCGATCCCGTTGCCAAGCACTGCCCATCAATCGCAGGCAAGCTATATCCCATTGGGGGAAGTGGCTACCCTGGACCTTCTGGAAGGCCCGAACCAGATCAGCCGGGAGAACGGCAAGCGGCGCGTTGTCGTCAGCGCCAATGTCCGCGGACGGGATATGGGCTCATTCATTGCGGCAGCTGAGGAAGCCATGCAACGCCAGGTGCAGGTGCCAAGTGGCTACTGGACGACATGGGGCGGCCAGTTCGAGAACCTGCAATCAGCCAGAAAGCGCCTGCAGGTGGTGGTGCCGGTGGCCCTGCTGCTGGTGT
Source organism: Methylobacillus flagellatus KT (assembly GCF_000013705.1). Lineage (NCBI taxonomy): Bacteria > Pseudomonadati > Pseudomonadota > Betaproteobacteria > Nitrosomonadales > Methylophilaceae > Methylobacillus > Methylobacillus flagellatus. The sequence goes on along the minus strand of NC_007947.1, from coordinate 2,764,134 downwards.
TTACCTTGCTGTTCATGATGTTCAACAACTTCAAGGACGGCCTGCTGGTATTCACGGGGATTCCATTTGCATTGACCGGTGGCATCATTGCGCTCTGGCTGCGCGGCATTCCGTTGTCGATCTCCGCAGGCGTGGGCTTCATCGCCTTATCTGGCGTGGCGGTGCTGAACGGCCTGATGATGATCTCCTTTATACGCGATCTGCGCGAACAGGGGAAACCGCTAGGTCAGGCGGTGCATGAAGGCGCATTGACTCGGCTCCGCCCCGTGCTGATGACCGCATTAGTGGCTTCAATAGGCTTCATCCCAATGGCAATTGCCACCGGTACTGGCGCCGAGGTGCAGCGGCCGCTGGCGACTGTGGTGATCGGCGGCATACTCTCCTCCACCGCACTGACATTGCTGGTGCTGCCGATGTTGTACCAGTGGGCATACCGCAAACTGCCCGCGACACACGGTTAATGCACCGCCTGGTTTTCCTTGCCCATCATGATCTTGCCATTGGTATAGGCCTGGAAGAGTGCAATGGCCGCGCTGCGCAGGGCATCGGCTTCCGGCGCCAATACCGGATGCTCGAACGATTCCTCACGCAGCTTGTACACAGGGCGTATCTCAAGGTTGTTCAGTGAGGAGAGCGATTCGAAGCGCAGGTAGCCGACAATGGCATCGTCCAAGTAAAAGTTGACCTTGAATATCTGCTCGACCGAAATGCTCAATGTCGCGCCGTTGTCCAAGGTGATGCGCTGGTCGCGTTTGTTGATGACCTGGATATCCTGAATGGGCATGGATCTCTTGCTTTCACGGGTGTACTAGCCGCCATTATCCGCATAATGCCAACAAGGCAACAGTGCCAGAATGGCTGAAGAATGGCATCACAGTTGGGTCTGTATCTTCGTGCAGGACAGGACCTTCGGTAGTGATAAGAGATAAGGACTTCGAAGTCGATCAACGGGGGATCAGCGCACATTGAAGCATAATTGAATCCCGGGTTGATCGAGATATTTCCACATGAACCCCCTCTCCATTCGGCACAGTAATTGCTTAAAAATAGTGTAAAGTCAATCAGTTGGCGGTTGAAGGTCGATGGAGCGGAGGGCTGAAGTGTGGATGATTCCAAGCATATTTCCGTCAAGATATTGCGATGGATTGTGGTCAATCTTGTGAAGGGATTGGAATGCCGGGGAAACAGATTTCGCTAAACGCAATACGTGTTGATGCATCCACCTTAACCTGCAGATTAAGGCATTCCCGGCATATCACTCCATGGGGAAACTGGTGGATTCTTGGATGGAAACCTGCAGCTCGTGGGAGAGGAAGGTGCGGAGATCCTGTACGGACTGCGCATAATTAAACCCCTCCAGGACGATAGAGCGGATGACGATGCCATCCAGGAAAGTGGAAATGAATGTCGCTGTCTGTTCAACGTCAACCTGGGCGAAATCACCCGTCTCTATCCCTTCTTGCAACACCTGGCAAAGCATGCGCCGTTCGGTGTCGTAGAAGCGACTGATGGTGGCGTCAGTCTCTGCAGTTCTTGATTCACTACTGGCATAGTCAACCGCCACTTTCACAAACTTGCGGATTAATTCAACCTGCTGCAAGTGCAGGTTGAGCCAGGCCGAAAGAATCTCAGCCGGACCGTGCGCCGTTTTCTGGACATGCTCAAAGCGCAATAGCACCTGCCCTATCGCATGATCCACGGCCTGCCGGAACAGGTCATCCTTGTTTTTGAAATAATAATAAAGCAGGGCCGAATTGACCTTGCTTGCGGCTGCAATTTGCTTGGTCGTGACACTGGCAACATGGTGCTTGGCAAAAAGATCCAGAGCAACTGAGAGGATGTTGGCAGCTTGGGTTTCGCCACGTTCTCGGCGGGCTACTTTGGGGCGATGTTCATTCACGATGGTTGGCAAGTGTAGTGGGTGGTCAGGTAGCGGTTTCTCAACATGTTCAAGCCATGGCCAATAGCGCATGCGCTGTCATGGCGATGGTGCGGGTTTCTTCTTCAAATCGGCCGGGCGCGCCGGCACAGTGACCAAAGGGGGAATCCAGCACCCTGACTTCCGCGTTGGGTATCAAGGCCCCTTCTATGCGAGCTTCTTCTGCGGTGAAATACGCATCACAACTCCCGGGCATTATAATGGTTTTTGCGCGGATGTTTGCCAGCGCTTTGCTGGCCGATTGGCCAGCCAACGATCCTATGTCCGCATGTTCCCAGGTCTTCAGCATGGCCATCAGGTCGCAGGCGTCCCATGCCAAGTGCTCTTCTTCCCAGGCCAGCAGCAACGCTTCAATAGAGTCGAACCCGAGCGTGCGATACAGTGCTTGCCTGAAAAAGGTGCTGGAATAGGCCCAGGGGCAATACACGCGTCCAAATGCTTTCAGGCCCCGGGTGGGCGGGGCATCGTGTGCATATGCGCCGTCCATCCAGGCCGGGTCAGCGGCAAGCGCTGCACGGACGCTGGCGAGGAAAGCCCGGTTCAGTGGCCAGCAGCTTGCAGTGCCGCATATGCTGAATACCGTGCGGATGAAGGCAGGGTAGGCAGCAGCCCAATGCATGCTTTGCACTGCGCCAAGAGACCAACCCATGGCCAGGGCGACGCTCTTCACGCCCAAATGCTCAGTTAGCAGGCGGTGCTGGGCATCGATATTGTCCCTGATGGAGACAAGCGGAAAACCGGCACGTTGTGCTGGGGTCTGCGCATGGCTGGGCGAGCTGGACAAGCCGTTGCCGAACAGGTTGGGGCTGATGATAAACCAGCGGTCCGGATCCAGTGCGCTATGGCTGCCGATCCATGGCCGGTATGAATCATGGGTGCCGGTGTAATAGGTGGGCAGAAGTACGACATTGGTGCCGGCAGAATTCAGCCTGCCCCAGGTCGCATACACCAGCTTGGCGTCCTCGAGGACGCCGCCCTGACTCAATGGCAGCGTGCCGAGGTGAATGGTGTCAACGTGTGGTTGCATCCAACTGATTCCTAGAATAATTTCAGGTAGCGATCATACTCCCAGTCTGAGACATGGGTGATGTAGGATAGCCATTCTTCACGTTTGTATTGTGTCCAGGCGCTGAACATTTGATCACCAAACACTTGACGCGATAGTGGGTCTGCTTCAAACGCGTCAATGGCTTCTTCCAGGGTTTTGGGCAGTTCCCTGATCCCCAAGGAGGCGAGTTCCTCGGGTGTTTTTTCATACATATTGTCCAGGTGAGGATCGCCCGGATCCAGGTTTTCCCGAATGCCTTCCAGGCCTGCAGCCAGAATCATGGCTGCGCCTAGGTATGGATTGCACGCACTGTCTACGGCACGGATCTCAATGCGCTTTCCTCCCAGCGGTATACGGATTGTATTCGTACGGTTGTTATTGCCATAACAACAGAATACCGGTGCCCAGGTGAAGCCCGACATGCTGCCTTGCTTGACGAGGCGTTTGTAGCTATTGACCGTGGGTGCAACCACGGCACAGATCGCCGGCAGGTGGCGGAGGACGCCCGCGATGAACTGATAGCCCAGCGTTGAGAGTCCGCAGCCACGTGGGTCATCCTGTTCTGGTTCGAACAGGTTCAGGCCTGTATTGATGTCGGTCAATGAGATATTGAAATGCGCCCCGCTGCCGGCGCGGTCGCCATAGGGCTTGGGCATGAAAGAGGCAAAGCCGCCATGCTTGCGCGCGATTTCATTGGCCATCATGCGCAGGAAGGTGAAGTTATCCGCCATGCGCAGCACTTCGAAATAGCTGAAATCTATTTCAAACTGACCAATACCGTCTTCATGATCAAAAGAATAGACGCCCCAGTCCAGCGAGTCCATTGCCTCCACCAGCTCTGACAGCCAGGGCTTGTTGTCCAGAAGCCTGGCAACATCGTACGCCGGTTTCTTCAGGTGATGCCTGGTCGAGATGGGGGAAAATCCTCCTGCTTCCTGGTCTTTGAGCACAAAGAACTCTGCTTCAATGCCCAGTTGCATGGCCATGCCCAGCTCGGCTGCTTGCTGACGCACTTTTTTCAAGATGGTCCTGCTGCACGCGTTGAATGGCTCACCCTGGGTATACAGGTCGCTCGGCAGCCACGCGATATCCTTGGACCAAGGCAGCACGATGGCTGACCCCATATCCGGGTGTGCAGCGACTTCCTCGTCGCTGATTTCCTGAGGGACGCCATCCAGTGCCGCGCCAGTAAACATTTCGGAGCCGTTCATCATCCGGTCGAAATGAGAGATAGGCACGGCCTTCGCTTTGGGGACACCATGCAGATCCACGTAGGAAGCGAGCAAGAATCGCACGCCCTGCTCGACTAGATCGGAATGGGTAAGGGTTTTTTGTGTTCCAGCTTTCATAATATTCTCTGATGGATAGGTGATTGAGTAGGGTGGATCAAGGCTTGGCGACAATGGCAGCCACAAAGCTGGCGTCAAACGTGTCGTCAATGCTTGGCGCCTTGGGGATTTGTTTACGCTTCAGCTGGATTTCAGCGATCATCGCCCCGCTGGTGTAAAGCGATTGGGCGTCCTGGCGGGGTTCGTAATAAGCTGCCATGTCAGCCAATGGAATATTGCGGACCCCCTTGGCTTGTTCTGCGACTTCTTGAGCCGTGGCGGCCAATTGCTTGGCAATGATGGCTTGCGCTTCTTGCGGGTGCTTGTTCATGTAATCAAGGCCATCCAGATAGCCGCGGATAATCGCGGTGACCTGATCTTTATTCTGCTTGATGAACTTGGCGGGGAAATACAGGACATCCGTGATGAGGCCTGGTGCGGAAGCTGAAGTATAGAGAGTGTGGAACCCTGCGCCCGTCTTGAGTTTCAGCGCCTTGGTGACGTTGGGCTCATAAGTGGCGCCTGCATCGACTCCCGAGGCCAGCGCCGCAGGCACATTTTCTGGCGTCGTATCCACGCCCTTGATGTCTGCCTCGGTCAGACCTGCGCTTTTTAGCGCATAATTGACCAGCAGGTTGTCGCAGGTTGAGAACGGATATGCCACCCGCCGGCCTTTCAGCTCGGCAATGGACTTGATTTTCTTGGAAGCGACCAAGGCATCGGCCCCGTTAGAATAATCGATGGGCATCACTACCCTGAAGTCGTGGCCATTGGCGACGAGCATGATGACCTGGTCATAGGTGTACATCGCGCCGTGGATGCTCCCGCTTTGCAGTGCGGATGGCATCAGGGCCGGGTCGGCGAAATCTTGCAGTTCCACCTTGACGCCGTACTTGTCGAAGAGGTTCTTCTCGACCGCTACATAAAACGGGGCATAACCAATCCATGCCGAGGTCGCCAGCTTGACAACCGGTTTGGATTTTTCGGCAGCGTAGGCCGTGCTTCCTGTGACGAGAAAAAGCGCGGTGACGAGTGCAGCGAACAATATGCGGATAGGTGATGCGTTGGTCGTGGGCATGGCAATTCCTTTACTTGTGATTGAGGGAGGTTTCACGGATGCGATCCATGACGGTTCTTTTGAGTTGGTTGAACTCGGTGGATATACGCAGGCTCGCTGGCCTATCTTTGCCGAACGGCACTTCATAGATTGTGTCGATCCGGCCTGGATGGGGAGCCATCAACACAACTTGTTGGCCCAGAAAGATGGCTTCTTCCACGTCGTGGGTTACGAAAATGACGGTGGTGTTTTCCCGCTGCCACACATCCAGCACGAGGTCTTGCATGACTTCACGGGTCTGCGCATCAAGCGCCCCAAATGGCTCGTCCATGAGCAATGTCCTGGGCTTGGACATTAATGCCCTGGCAATGGCGACCCGCTGCCGCATCCCCCCGGACAGTTGGTGTGGATAAGCATTTCTGGCATGCGACAAGCCGATCAGCGACAGCAGCGCTTCAGCCCTTTCTTCATCGCCATTGCGCGTGGATGCCATCATGTCGTGGGCATTGGCGGCTAGGCGCCGGCTGAAGAGGATGTTGTCTATGACATTCAGCCAGGGGAACAAACTGTAATGCTGAAACACCATTGCCCTATCCACGCCTGGACCTTCAATCAGGTGGCCATTCATGGTGATTTCCCCTTGATCTGGCATATCCAGACCGGCAATCAGTCGTAATAGCGTGGACTTCCCGCAGCCTGATGCGCCTACCAAGGTAACGAATGAACCTGCTTCGATATTCAGGTTGATCCCTGTAAACACTTCAACATCCTGCTTGCCTTGCCTGAAGCGCTTAGTGACCCCCTGAATCGTGATGGCCTGCGCGACAGGCTTAGTTTGATTGGGCATACGGAAACCTCTTGCGGTAAATGGCGCGCAGCAATTGATCCTGAATCAGGCCTATCAAGCCAATCACGAGAATGCCGGCAAAAATCTTGTCTGTGAGCAGGAAGCGCTGGGCGCGGAGAATGGCATAGCCCAAGCCCTCATTGGCGGCTACCAGCTCAGCCACCACCAGATAGGTCCAGGCCCAGCCCAGCGTCACGCGAATGGTGTCCAGCAAGGCTGGCGCTGCCGATGGCAGGATGACTTTAAACAGCAATTCACGGCGGGTCGCACCCATGGTCTGCGCAGCTTCTATCTGCGCCATGGGGACTTGGCGCACGTTGCCAGCCATCATCAAGACCATCTGGAAGAAGGTGCCGATAAAAATCAGTGCAATCTTGGACGCTTCCCCTACGCCACACCAAAGCAATACCAAAGGTACAAAAGCAACGGCGGGCATGTAACGGATGAAATCCATGAGTGGTTCGATGAATATCTGTACACGGCGGAAAGTACCCGCCAGCACCCCAATGGGCAGCGCCAGGACCGCAGCAAGCAAGAAGCCCGAGCTGACGCGGACAAAGCTGATCCAGAAGTCTTGGCCGAAGCCCTCATCACTTATCCATAGCAGCAACCGTTTCAGCACTTTGGGCGGATCTGGCAGGAAGGTTTCCGGGATGAGGCCGCTGAGAGAGGCGGCCCACCAAATGGCAAGGGGAATCATGAATCCCAGGCACCGGACGAGAAACTCATGGTTTCCTGGGCCGCCACGTACAGCCCATAAGCGCTTACGTGCCTGTTGGGCAGAAGGCTTTCCAGTGTTAGTCGTGGATGAGAGATATTTTTTCATAACACTCATCAAGCAATGGGTATGCCAATTAATTAACTGGCCGGTTAATTATTAATTAATCAATTGATTAAGGTTGTTACCTGATATGAATTTGAATATTGGACAGGCACTTACATGGTGCTAATTGAGTCAAACTGCACTGATGAGGGGCATTTTTCAGGGCGCAATATCGACCGTTATCGGTCTGGAAGGCTGCCCCCCTGATTGATGGAAAGGCGGTTTACTGACGGCGTTGCAAGTAGACCGCTGACGCTATCCAGAGGCTAAGAAATGAAATGTGGGGTAATGGGGAGTGAGGACGTCAAGCTAATCTTCCCAACTCAAGCAAGATGCGTTTTTTAAGCGTGGTCAACTTGGTTTTGAAGTTTTCAAGCTCATCTTCAAATCTGCAGCTGGGGGTGACAATGGCAATGGCATATCTTCCCAGGAAAGTGTCAATACCAACGCCAATGGCACTGATGCCATTGATATGCTCATTGCGGTCTATTGAAAAGCCTTGCTTGCGTATCTGTGCCAAATCCTTGAGGAGGTCTTTGATGTCTTTGGTTTGCCCTGTGAGCCTGGGATAGTCATCACCAATGCGTTGCAGTACTTCATCATCCTTGAGGTGGGCCAGTAGCAGCTTACCGTCAACCGTTGTATAGAGCGAATGTACTGATCCCAATGTGGGCACCACTCTCAAGTCCCGCTCAGCCACTATGCGGTAAATCACGTTGGATTGCTGTGCGGAAATTGAAGATAGCACAACAGTTTCGTTCACTTCGCTGCTCAGGCGTTCTAGATGAGGGCGCATGACGGAAATGATATCGATCTGAGTTTCATGCATCAGCTGCCCGAAAGCCATGCCAAGCTTAAAACCTCTCCTGCCCTCTAGCATGCTGACGAGCTCTTCTTCTTCCAAGGCCTTGACGATGCGTTGAACGGTCGACCGGGGCAAATGGGCGATTTCAGCGATTTTAGCCAAGCTGAGACCAAGCGGATTCTTGGCCAGGATTCTCAAAATCAAAGATGCCTTGGAAATGACCTGGATGCCATGCGTGACGGGCTTCATAGCCTGATCCTTGTTCATATTAAGTGCGCTTATTGTACCTTCCTAATAATCAACAAGGGTATGGGTTCATTTTTGCAATGTACCATTATATGATACATTGCATCGATTAATGGCAATTCTCAGGTGGCTGCATGAACTATTCGGATAATGGAAACAAGCTGAGTCTAGTGGTTGTTGCGTTATGTACTTGGCTTTTGGTTGGCTGTGAGCAGGAGCAAGCAGCAACCGATTCTTCTCCTCCAGCAGTGGGCGTTTATGTAGTCCAGGCAGGGGAAATGACCGCGCAAGCTGACTTACCGGGCAGGGCACGACCATACCGGATTGCGGAAGTGAGACCGCAGGTGAATGGGGTGGTACAGAAACGGCTCTTCGTTGAAGGTGTGGATGTCAAGCAGGGGCAGCAACTGTACCAAATCGACCCGGCAATCTATCAAGCTGCCTATGATCGCGCTGAAGCTAATCTCTATAGCACAGAAAAGCTGGCTGCCCGATATCAGCAACTCGAGAATTCCCAATCCATCAGCAAGCAGCAGCTAGATGACGCATTGGCTGCAAGGCGACTGGCCTTGGCTGATCTCCAGACTGCAAAAATCAATCTCCAGTTCACCAAAGTGTTTTCTCCCATCTCTGGGCGCATCGGCAGGTCTGTCATTACCGAGGGTGCCTTGGTAACCAACGGTCAAGCCCAAGCATTGGCTGTCGTCCAGCAGTTGGATCCCATCTATGTGGATATCACGCAATCCACACGAGACATTCTTCGGCTGAGAAAGGCGATGGAGTCTGGCAAATTGAAAAGCGTAGGGAACAAACAGGCTGCGGTCACTCTGACTCTGGAGGATGGGTCTGAATATCCACTGCAGGGAACGTTGAACTTTTCAGAGGTTTCTGTTGATGAGGAAACAGGATCGGTGATTCTTCGCGCGACTTTCCCCAACCCTGATAAAAAACTGCTTCCCGGTATGTTCGTGCACGCGCATCTGCAAGAGGGAACGGTCAGCAAAGCGATATTGGTACCGCAACAGGCTGTGGCAAGGAACTATCGAGGGCAGGCCATCGTAATGGTGGTCGATGGAGATGGTACCGTCCATGAGCGAATTGTGGAGACGGATAGGACGGTGGGAAATTACTGGCTTGTCAGCTCAGGAATTGCTGCTGGGGAGCAAGTGATCACTGAAGGACTTCAGCTTGCGAGAGATGGGATTAAGGTGAAGGCCGAAGCGGCAAGCAACCTCAAGCCTATACAGGCACTTCCTGCCAGCGCAGCCGAGTAAGCGAGAAACAATCCATGTCCAGATTTTTATTGACCGTCCTGTATTCGCCTGGGTAGTCGCTATCATCATTATGCTCGCGGGTATCGTGTCCATATTCAGGTTGGCCGTCAACCATTATCCCAATGTCGCAGCGCCGGCCATTGCTATTACGGTGACTTATCCCGGCGCTTCTGCACAGACCGTGCAGGATACCGTTGTGCAAGTGATTGAGCAGCAGCTGAATGGGCTTGATGGTTTACGCTACATCACCTCTACCAGCAATTCCGACGGCAGCATGAACATCACGGTCACGTTTGACCAAGGTACCAATCCGGATATTGCCCAGGTACAGGTTCAAAACAAGCTGCAACTGGCCACGCCTTTATTGCCGGAGGAGGTGCAACGGCAAGGAATTCGGGTTGCCAAATATTCTGTCAACTTCATGATGGTGGCGGTTTTAGTGTCGGAAGATGGGCGTTGGGACAATGCGGACTTGGGTAACTATGTGGGTTCCTATCTGCAGGATCCGATTGTCAGAACCAAGGGCGTGGGTGATTTCATTGTGTTCGGTTCTCCATATGCAATGCGCATTTGGCTGGATCCGGCAAAGCTGTACAACTTCAGTCTTACACCAAGCGATGTCATGACTGCGATTGAGCAGCAAAATGTGCAGGTTTCCATGGGCCAGTTAGGCGGCTTGCCAACTGCCAAAGGGGTTCAGCTCAATGCCACGATCATTGGCAAAATGCGCATGAAGACTGCTGAGGAGTTCAATGAGATCCTGGTCAAGGTCAATGCTGACGGTTCGCAAGTTAGGTTGAAAGACATCGCGGAAGTCGGCCTCGGCAGCCAAAACTTTGCCATTGCGGGCAAGTTTGACGGCAAGCCCGCATCCGGCTTGGCGATTCGCCTTGCCACTGGCGCCAACACCCTGGAGACCGCTGCTGCAATTCATGAGACTATTTCCAAGCTGGAGCCGTTTCTGCCTGCTGGCGTGAAAATCTATTATCCCTATGAGACGGCTCCCAAGGTGACGGCCTCTATCGAAGCCATCATCCACACGCTGGTTGAAGCCATCATCTTGGTGTTCGTCGTGATGTTCGTTTTCCTGCAGAATTTCCGGGCCACGATCATTCCTACCATTGCAGTACCCGTGGTGATGCTTGGTACGATGTCCGTGCTCTATGCGTTCGGTTATAGCATCAACTTGATCACCATGTTCGCCTTGGTACTGGCCATCGGCCTGCTCGTTGATCGACCAATTTCATTGAATTAGGCACTTAATTTCCAAGAGAAATGCTCACCTTGATCCCCCTGATTGCTCAGTTATGTTTTATATTGCATAGTGATGGTGGTCATTGCGAAATGCGCATACAGCTCACGCCTAAAACTCTATATTTACCTGTAGTTGAACTCTAGGTTCTTGAGTGCATGCGGGACTAGTGGGTAAAAACGATTCCTTGATTTTTTAACTTCGATTTCTCAGTGATTTGGCTGTCAGTTAATTTTCTGCCATCGCTCAATATATAGATGGTAACTGGTATCTCGTTACCTTTTATTTTTCTTGTAGCCTTGAGTACCTGACTCAGTCGATCCATTTTCCAGTCGTTTGAATTATTGAGATACACAGGCGTTACTACGTGTGCCTGTGTGATTTTAATATCCGATCTAGAAGATATTTCGTCTAAGTGATCCAGAGTGTTTAATAGCAATATCGATTTAGGCTTCCAATCACCATAATCAATTTCGTATTCAACATAAAACCATGGGGCATAGATGCTGTTTGAGCATACCTCCACAGTGGTTCACCCTTTAACGCTGTTGTTTCTGACCTATACCAATTTAGAAAAAAATAGAGATTTGAATGAGCTTATCAATATGGTTCAAAGTCAGATTCAAGAAATTGAACAGCAAAATTTGAAATAGATTTTGCCGTCAACCCATAGTGAACTGGTCTATGTGAGTATTGCTGAATCGATAGAATTGTTTAGTTAAGTGCTTCTTGGCGCGAACATGATAATTGCCATGCCAAGTAATGCTACCGAGGCTCCCAAGAAATCCCAGTTGCTTGGTATAATGTCATCCACTACCCATAACCAGAAGATAGCTACAAATATATACACACCACCATAAGCTGCATAAACCCTGCCTGCTGCAGACGGGTGAAGCGTCAATAACCATGCAAATAATGCCAATGAGATTGCTGCTGGAATCAGGAGAAGTGGGCTTTTGTTTTGATTTAGCCACAAATAAGGCAGATAACAGCCAATGATTTCCGCCAGAGCAGTGATCACAAATAGTGCGACAGTCTTAAGTTCAAACATCTTTTTTCCTTGCTTGAAAGTCATTGTATAGGATATTTCTTTTGGTGCACGCTCGAGAAGCGTACAATTTCGCTAGGTCACAAGTTTTCGTCCCGCCCCCGGTCTTTAGAGTCGGTAAATGCCGTGAAAAATTGTGGCCTTTGTCGTTTTCCCAACCAAGCCTTTCATAATCTTGTTGGTTTACCTAAATAAGCATAGACTATGCTTATGGTTCGGTTGATACTCAGATTGATAATCCTTATATTCCTGATGGAGTCCACATGGGCTGCAGCAGCGCAATATTGCCGTCATGAGCTTGGGCTAACCGGCCAACATTTTGGCCATCATACGCATCAGCATAAGGATGGCGATCCAGCCGCATTTGATCAGACCATCCTCAAAGTCGATAGCAAACCCATGCCAAGTGTGGATAGTGATTGCCCCTACTGTCACTTGGGTGCCATGAAATCAATGTTGCCGGTACCGACTATTACGCCTTCGGCTAACGCGCCACCGCATATCATCGAGATACTACAGTCCTTTCCTCAAGTGATCCCGCTCCAGCCGGAACGCCCCAATTGGCTCATCGCTGCCTAGTTCAGCGAGACGCCAGCCTGTTAACACTTTAAATACCCTAGCTGTTCACGCTCGCTGAATTCCGCCCATCTTTTTGGAGAATTCAATGCGTCATTTATTCCTATGGATCAGTTTGATCCTGATAGCACTTCCGGCTTTCGCAGCCGATACCAGTTATTCTGCGCCTGGCCAAAATGAGCCTGCTGCGGCATTACGATTGCAGGATGCACTCAAACTGGCTCTGCAAGCTAATCCTGAAATCGCAGTTGCAATGCGGGAGCGTGAAGCCGTCGAGGGCATGCGTGTGCAAGCTGGATTGCGCCCCAACCCATCCATATCGACATCGGTCGAAACTACTCGAAACTCCGCACAAAAAACGGCTGTGATGCTTAACCAACCATTCGAGCTAGGTAACAAGCGCGCGGCACGCTTGGGTGCAGCAGAGGCACGTTATAACGCAGCCTCTGCTGCGATAGAGGCCAAGCAGGCCGAGATTCGTGCCAATGTCTTGAATGCGTTCTATAACTTGCTGGCAGCTCAGGAGCGGCTGAAACTGGCTCAAGCCTCGCTGGGGATTGCCAGTCAGGCACGTGATGCTGCAGCCAAGCGAGTTCAGGCTGGCAAGATTTCGCCTGTAGAGGAAACCAGGTCGCGCGTAGCTGAATCCGCTGCCAAGATCGAGGCCAATCAGGCAGTTTCCGAATTGAATGCTGCCCGCAAGCGACTGGCTGCTTTATGGGGTAATGCCCTTCCACGATTTACTGAAGCTGATGGTGATATTGAGAGCATCTCGCCATTGGTAGCATACGAATACCTATCATCGAAACTAGAACAGGCCCCAGCCATCAAGCAGGCCAAGCTGGAAATCGAGACGCGCCAAGCGTTGGCCACCATCGAATCCACGCGCAGGACGCCAGACATTACCGTCAGCGTAGGTGCGCAACGCAATGAGGAACTGGGTGCCAACCAAGCGCTGCTCGGGCTCACGGTACCGATTCCGGTATTTGACCGTAACCAGGGCAATCTGCAAGAGGCGCTGAGCCGCACCGATAAGGCCCGTGACGAGTTGACTGCTCTGCAGGTTCAGCTTGAGGCTCAACTGGCTGAGAGCTATGAACGCTTGCGCGCCGCAATTGATGCGAAGCAGACGTTGAAGAGCGAAATTTTGCCAGGTGCCCAGAGTGCTTTCGAGGCTGCCAGCAAGGGGTTCGCCTATGGCAAGTTCAGCTATCTCGAAGTGCTGGACGCACAACGCACACTATTCCAGGCCAGGAACCAATATCTCAACGCACTTGTGGAAGCGCATCAGGCATCCGCAGAAATTGAACGCATTCTGGGTGATGCAATGCCGCACCCGGACAAACAGCCTTAGGAGGCTTACATGTCACTCGATAATCTCAAAAAAAAATTACCGCTGAAGCAGCTACCGATCATCCTAAATATTGTGCTTGTCGGTGTGCTGCTCGCCGTGCTGATTCTGCGTAATGGACAGCCCCAGCGGCAGGAGTTTGATGAAGCCAAGGCTGAAGCCGCTGCCGATAAAACCGTTGCCCAGCATGAGCATGGTAATGAGGGGGCTGAGGTCAAAGGTCGCGTGACCATGAGCGACAGGCAGGTCAAGCTCAATGGAATCGAACTCCTGAAGGCGGAACCTGCGCGTATACGAACCAGCTTGCGATTGATCGGCGAAATCCGCGTTAATTCTGATCGCAACGTGCAGGTCGTTCCCAGATTACCGGGAATAGTCGAAACGGTTTCGGCGAATGCTGGCGAGAAGGTCAGGAAAGGCCAATTGCTCGCCGTCATTTCCAGCCAGTCGATAGCTGATCAGCGCAGTGAATTATTGGCTGCAGAGAAGCGCCTAGCACTGGCGCAACTGACTTATGCCAGAGAGAAGAAGCTGTGGGAAGAGAAGATATCCGCAGAGCAGGATTACCAGCAAGCAAGGCAAGTTCAGCAGGAAGCTGAAATCGCTGTGCAACAGGCGAGACAGAAGCTACAGGCGATAGGAGCAAGTACTGGCAGCAGCAACCTGACTCGTTACGAGATACGCTCGCCTATCGATGGCATCATTACCGAAAAACAGGTCGCCACTGGTCAGGTACTCGTCGGCACCGAGAATCTATTTCTGATTTCCGACCTATCTACTGTCTGGGCCGAGATGCGCATTTACGCCAAGGATATCAATACCGTCAAGGTTGGCCAGCAGGTTGTGGTCAAGTCTACAGCCTTTGAAGCAGAGGCCCAAGGCACAGTGACCTATGTCGGCGCCCTTGTTGGCCAGGAATCCAGAACGGCCATGGCGCGTGTTGTGCTGCAAAATCCTGACCGCACCTGGTTGCCAGGGCTACCTGTGAATATTGACCTGAAAGCGCAGGAAATCGAAGTGGCGGTAGCGGTCTCGACGGAAGCACTGCAAGAGCTGGATGGTGAAACGGTGATATTTCGTCGTGAAGGAGAGTACTTCCAGACCCAGCCAGTCAAACTGGGGCACAAGGATGAGCGTTATGCCGAGGTGGTCGAAGGTATATCGGCCGGTGATACTTATGCGTCCGAAAACAGCTATCTGGTCAAAGCCGAGCTTGGCAAGGCTCACGCTGAGCATGAGGAGTAGCCATCATGTTCGATAAATTGATCCGTTTATCCATCACCCAGCGCTGGCTCATGATGATACTAGCGCTGGCGATCGCGGCTATTGGCCTCTATAGCTACCAGAAGTTGCCTATCGATGCCGTACCCGATATCACCAACGTTCAGGTACAGATCAATACAGTGGCACCTGGCTACTCGCCACTAGAGGTCGAACAACGTATCACCTATCCCATAGAAACAGCAATGGCTGGATTGCCCGGGCTTGAATCGACACGTTCGATCTCGCGCTATGGCCTCTCGCAAGTCACGGTGGTATTCAAGGAACGCACTGATATCTATTTTGCACGGCAGCTGGTCAATGAGCGTATTGGTCAGGCCAGGGAGAAATTGCCAACAGGGATAATCCCCGCCATGGGGCCGACATCGACCGGCCTGGGCGAAATATACATGTGGACAGTGGAAGCAAGGGAAGGCGCACTCAAAGCTGATGGCACGCCTTACACTCCCATGGATCTGCGCGAGATTCAGGACTGGATCGTAAAACCCCAGCTCAGGAATGTACCTGGCGTGAACGAGATCAACACCATCGGGGGTTATACCAAGCAGTATCAGGTTTCCCCGTTTCCTGATCGCCTGGTTGCGCAAGGCCTGGCTTTGACCGACCTCGTGGAGGCGCTGGAACGCAATAATGCCAATATTGGTGCCGGTTATATCGAGAGGTCAGGCGAACAATACCTGATCCGTGTACCGGGCCAGGTCAGCAGTTTCAACGATATCGGCAACATCGTGGTCGCCAGTAAAAGCGGCATACCAGTACGAATCAAGGATGTGGCGGAGGTTGGTTTCGGCAATGAGCTGCGTACCGGTGCTGCTATGGAAAATGGTGAGGAGGTCGTGATCGGCACCGTATTCATGCTGATTGGGGAAAACAGTCGTGAAGTCTCAGCGGCTGTGGATAAGCGCCTGTCCGAGATCAACAAGACATTACCACCCGGAATCTTGACCAAAACCGTCTACGACCGCACCCATCTGATCGACAAGGCTATCAACACGGTAAAGAAGAACCTGGTCGAAGGCGCTTTGCTGGTTATTGCTGTGCTATTTGTGTTTCTCGGCAATATGCGGGCCGCCATCATTACCATGCTGATTATCCCGCTATCCATGCTGTTCACCTTTACCGGCATGGTAAGCAACAAAGTTAGTGCCAACCTGATGAGCTTGGGAGCACTCGATTTCGGCATCATCATCGATGGTGCTGTCGTTATCGTGGAAAACTGCATGCGCCGGCTGGCCCACGCACAGCAGACTAGTGGACGGCTGCTGACGCAGGAGGAGCGTTTCACGGCAGTGTTTCAGGCAGCCAGCGAAGCGCGCAGACCGCTGATCTTCGGGCAGCTCATCATTATGGTGGTTTACTTGCCCATCTTTGCCCTGACCGGAACAGAAGGCAAGATGTTCCATCCCATGGCCTTTACCGTGGTGACGGCCTTGATCGGTGCCATGTTGCTATCAGTGACTTTTATCCCGGCAGCCATCGCGCTTTTCATTACGGGTCACGTCTCAGAAAAAGAGAATCGTCTTATTGCATGGGCCAAGCGTCTTTATCACCCTGTATTCAACTGGACGATGGCCAACAAGGCGATTGTGCTCACGGCAGCGCTTGTCACCGTGCTGCTTAGCGGATTGATGGCCACACGCATGGGCAGTGAATTCATCCCCAGCCTCAACGAGGGAGATATGCTCATTCAACCAATACGCATCCCGGGAACCAGCCTCACGCAATCCCTTAAAATGCAGCGCGAGATCGAGCATACGATCATGCAATTTAAGGAAGTTGAGCGCGTCTTCTCCAAACTGGGGACGGCTGAGATTGCCAGCGACCCCATGCCGCCGAATATGGGCGATACCTACATCATGCTCAAGCCCAAAGCGGAATGGCCGAATCCTGCATTAAGCCGTAACGAGCTCATTGCGCGTATCGAGCATG
The DNA here is from genome assembly GCF_000013705.1 of Methylobacillus flagellatus KT. Taxonomy (NCBI): domain Bacteria; kingdom Pseudomonadati; phylum Pseudomonadota; class Betaproteobacteria; order Nitrosomonadales; family Methylophilaceae; genus Methylobacillus; species Methylobacillus flagellatus. The sequence goes on along the minus strand of NC_007947.1, from coordinate 2,747,330 downwards.
CCGTGCAGGAAGTGCCAGGACATAACTTTGAAGTCACGCAGCCTATTCAGATGCGCTTCAATGAGTTGATTTCCGGGGTGCGTAGCGATGTCGGTATCAAGGTCTTTGGAGACGACATGAACGTCATGAACCAGACGGCTGGCAAGATCGCTGAGGTATTGAACCGCATACCAGGTGGGCAGGATATCAAGATCGAGCAGACCTCGGGCTTGCCCATCATGACCGTCAGAATCGACCGCGACAAGATTGCAAGGCTGGGGGTCAATGTTGCCGATGTGCAACAAGCTGTGGCAACCGCTACCAATGGGCAGGAGGCGGGCATGGTGTTTCAGGGTGATCGCCGCTTTGAACTGGTCGTCAGGTTGCCTGAAACCATGCGTACCGATGTGGAAGCGCTCAAGCGCTTGCCTATCCGCCTGCCATCGACAACCACAGGCAATCCTGTCTATCTGCAGTTGGGCGAAGTAGCCGAGCTTGATATAGCGCCCGGGCCCAACCAGTTCAGCCGTGAGAATGGCAAAAGGCGGGTGGTCGTCACAGCGAATGTACGTGATCGCGACATTGGTTCATTTGTAGCCGAAGCCCAGCAGCGCATCGATGGACAGGTCAAAGTACCAACTGGTTACTGGTTGAGCTGGGGTGGCACATTTGAACAACTACAATCGGCCACAGAGCGACTCAAGATCGTCATTCCGATCTCGTTGTTGCTGGTCTTCATGCTGCTCTATGCCGTGTTCGGCAATATGAAAGACGGACTTATCGTGTTTACAGGAATCCCGTTTGCTCTGACTGGCGGATTAATCGCTTTATGGTTACGTGGTATCCCGCTCTCAATCTCGGCGGGAGTCGGTTTCATTGCCTTGTCGGGCGTAGCGGTACTCAATGGTTTGGTAATGATCAGCTTCATTCGCGCTTTGAGAGACGAAGGTAAGCCGTTGATGGAAGCGATAGAAGAAGGTGCGCTCACCAGGTTGCGGCCTATTCTGATGACAGCCTTGGTCGCTTCACTAGGCTTTATTCCTATGGCGATTGCGACAGGTACTGGTGCCGAGGTGCAACGGCCACTGGCAACTGTAGTGATTGGTGGCATCTTATCGTCCACACTACTGACCTTGCTGGTGTTGCCAGTGCTTTATCAAATGATTTATCGATCCAAGAGTTGATCGTCTACCTGCTAAGGCAGGTAGCTCTGAAATAAGCGCTTATCAAGGAAAACATCATGACGTCGGACCAGGAACACCAATGTTGCAATCACGCTAATCCGTCAAATTCACAGCCCACAGTGGCTAAACCTGACATGGGGCCAGCGATAGAGACTCCGCATGGCAGCAGTTCGCAAAGCATCTTCACTATTGACAACATGGATTGTCCGACCGAAGAGGCCTTGATTCGCAGCAAACTGTTACCCATGGATGGGATTGAAAAACTGGATTTCAATCTAATGCAGCGCAAACTCACCGTTACACATACGCTAGATCAGCCAGAGCTAATCCAGCAGGCACTGATAGCCATCAGCATGCATGCGGTGCCGATAGCCAGGACCTTGGGGTCAAGCGCATCCGCAGAAATGCCAGCGCCAAACTCGCACAAAAGATGGTGGTTATTAGGCCTCGGCGGCGTAGCCGCAATACTTGCTGAAGTTATTGCCTGGAGCACTGGCACGGACAAATCCTGGCCAGTAATTGCCCTCTCCCTGTGTGCAATTGCAAGCAGTGGCACCGGCACCTATATTAAAGGCTGGATCGCGCTCAAAAACCGCAATCTGAACATCAATGCACTGATGGCGATTGCTGTTACCGGTGCGGTGATTATCGGGCAATGGCCGGAAGCCGCCATGGTGATGGTGCTTTTTACATTGGCCGAGATGATAGAAGCGCTATCCCTAGACCGTGCACGCAATGCCATACGCGGTTTGCTGGAAATGACCCCTGACAAAGCCCATGTATTACAGGAAGACGGTACATGGAAAGAAATGGAGGCGGCAACGATAATGGTCGGATCAATAGCGCGCGTGGGACCAGGCGAGCGGATAGCGTTGGATGGTGAATTGACCAAAGGACAATCTGCCGTCAATCAGGCACCGATCACTGGAGAAAGCATGCCGGTTTCTAAAGCGATCGGTGACAAGGTGTTTGCAGGCACCATCAATGAAACCGGTTCTTTTGAGTATCGCATCACTGCTGCACAAACTGACTCTACTTTGTCACGCATCATCCGTGCGGTTGAAGACGCGCAAGGTGGCCGAGCCCCCACGCAACGCTTTGTGGACGATTTTTCCAAGATATATACGCCTATTGTATTTATCCTTGCACTCAGTATCGCCATCGTACCACCGCTCGCATTCTCACTGCCTTGGCTGCCATGGGTATATAAGGCGCTAATACTATTAGTCATTGCTTGCCCTTGTGCATTAGTGATTTCAACGCCGGTGACGATTGTGAGCGGACTGGCAGCGGCGGCTAAAGTGGGTATTCTGATTAAGGGCGGCGTCTATCTTGAAGAAGGACGCAAGCTGAAATCGTTGGCTCTGGATAAAACCGGCACCATCACCCAAGGAAAACCGGTGGTCACTGACCTAGTGGCATTGAGCGGCGAGCAGAAAGACAGCCTGAAATTGGCAGCCGCATTGGCAGAACGCTCCGACCATCCGGTTTCAACCGCCGTCAGTGTCTACTGGAAAGCACAAGCAGGCGCGGTTGTACTGGACGAAGTCAGCGACTTCGAAGCCATCACCGGCCGCGGTGTAAAAGGCCGAATTGCAGATCAATGGTTTTACCTGGGTAACCACCGTCTAGTCGAAGAGCTGGGCATATGCAATGCTACGACGGAAAGTATATTGAGCAGACTGGAAAGCGAAGGCAAAACCGCTGTCGTCATTTGCAGCGAAGCAACCCCGCTTGCGGTGATTGGTGTGGCGGATACAATTCGCGAAACCAGCCGCCAGGCCATTATAGAGCTGCACGCACTGGGTATACGTACCCTGATGCTAACTGGTGACAATGACCTGACGGCAAATGTGATCGCCAAATCAGTGGGTATAGACGATGCGCGAGGCAATTTACTGCCCGAAGATAAGCTGGCTGTCATTAATGCTGAGCTGGCAAGTTATGAAACGGTAGGTATGGTAGGCGACGGTATCAACGATGCGCCTGCATTAGCCAAATCCAGTATCGGTTTCGCCATGGGTGCTGCTGGCACCGATACAGCGCTGGAAACAGCGGATGTGGCATTAATGGATGACGATTTACGCAAGATTCCGCAGTTTATTCGACTGAGCATGAAAACCGCCGCTATTCTGAAACAGAACATTTTCATTGCCTTGAGTATCAAGGTTGTGTTTCTGGTGCTTGCTGTAATAGGAGCAGCCACACTATGGATGGCCGTATTTGCCGACATGGGCGCAAGTCTGATCGTGGTATTTAATGGACTTCGTCTGCTACGCAGCAGCAGCCAGAACTGCCCCTGAATCTCCACTGTAAGTCACCACCAACTCAAAATGTGTGAATTCTTTATGTAGCTACAGAAATTTGACACATCAATAGCTGGTATGGTTTTCTTCCTTCCCGCCTTCTTTCTTTTTCCACCCCAATTGCTATGTCGTTTTTGCCTAGCGACTAACCAAGCCTCTGCACGTAGTAACATCGGCCAAAGCAGGATGGGGTGATTTCTGAACAGGGTATTCGCATGGACATAAGCTTGCTGTACTGAGAAAGCCATCCTGCCCGGGTTATGCAGGGCGTTTATTAAAGTATCAATCAGGATTGTATCCGTTGCCGATTCCCATTCAAGTGCAAGCGCTGCTCGCAGATGTGGTCTGCGCAATGCCAGCCAGTCCTTGATGCCTGCCGCGGGCAACAAAATCTGTGCAGTGAAATTGCTATCATGAAATTCCATGACCTCCCGCGTCAGGATATCGTTTAAGGCTGCATCGAAACGTTCTCGTTGGCGCTTACCTTCCTTATATTCCAGAAACCCCAGATCACTATGATGGTTTGTTTCCGAATGAGGCCCGATACCACTGACATGATTGCTGCCCAATGTATGCACGGGACAGATAGACCGCCCGGGCACCGGTCGGCGCCAGCAGTATTTGCAGAATCGGAACAGATCAAAAGATGTGCCATGCTGGTAACGCAAGTGCTTCACCGGAATCTTAAGATGATCGCACAGGTGAAAGAAGTGACTGACTTCAATCAAGTCTGATATCACAACATCACGGGGCGGCGATTTCGTATACGTCCAGATTGCATTAATCGCGCTTGCTACCTCGGTCAGTATTCCCTTCTGTCCTTCGCTACAGAAAACCAATGTCGGGTAAGCATGTGCAATGTCATCCCAGCTGGGAGCCTTACCGGCAGTGAATACATCACGATACTCAAGCGCAATGAGCGGCAATAGATGATCTTTTATGAGGCGTGCCGCCAAGCTAGGTGTTACTGGCTTGCCGTCCATGACAGCTTTGATTGCCAACATGGCTTCCGCCACCGGCTCACTGAAACTAGCTTCGATCACAGACGAATCAAGATATAGAGGCATTTGGAATCAAGTGTCCAAAACAGAGACTAGCAACACCTTATCAAAATTTCCTAGTATGTCCCATCGTGATGTTTCGGGTTTTTTATGGAGAAGCCATTGTGGAAACCATGACTTTGAATGACGTTTGCAGGATTCTGAAGATAAACGAAAACACTGGTCGCAACCGGTTGAGCCTGGGCTTGCCAATGCCTCCCTCATTCCGTGTGGGAAGGTGCCGCTTATTCCTATCCACCGAAGTGGAAAAATGGCTATCGGAACGTGCCGGGCTTGCAAGCCGCGCTAAGAGTGGCAGTGATGGTCAAGATAAAAACATTGCAAATCAATAATGATGAGAAGGAAATCATGATGGGACCATAGCTGCAAGCTTTAGCCAGGCCCAGAAGCGCAAAAGGCTTGGGTTATGTGGACCCAAGCCTTTCGGCAAAACCTCAAGATTGCACCCTTGATGACTTTATTGTCTACGCTCCTAAATCGGCTGTCAAGGCCGAGGCCTCAGTTTATCCGAACACCAACCACACTCTTTAATCATGCAGCTGATCGCATCCATGCCGGCAGCTGTGAGGAGTAGTCATGGCAATACCCATTTTCAAGCGCCGTGAAATCGTGCGCCTATTATGCGTAAACAGCAATTTATCGAACCGCCAGATCGCTAACATGCTTGAGGTTGCATCCGGCTCTGTCAACAAGATCGCATCTCAACTGCCGATGTTGGGAATGTCATGGGATGAGCTTAAAACACTAGACGACGATGCCTTTCTGGCCGCCTTTATCAACAAACCAAAACCAATACAGTCAAATCGACCTTATCCAGATTGCCTGCTATGGCATATGGAAATGGAGCGCGACAAGGATGTGACGTTACGTTTGTTGTGGGAAGAATGGCATACAGACCATCGTGATGGCGTTTCCTACCCACAGGCAACACGCATCTATCGTAAATGGCTGAAAAAGCAGCGCGTCAGTATGCGCAAAATCCATTATCCCGGTGAGTCCATATTTGTCGATTTTGCCGGACGCACTTTACCGATTTATAACCCCGATAACCATGAGGTACGACGTGCCCAGGTATTCGTGGCTACGTTGGGTGCCTCAAGCTACTCTTTCTCTATGGCAGTCTGGTCCCAAACCATCCCAGACTGGATACTCTGCAACGTCAAGATGCTGGAATATTTCGGCGGGGTACCGCGCATCATCACCCCGGACAACCTCAAGTCCGCCGTGACCAAAATCACCCGCAGCGGACCACTGATCAATCCTACCTATGCCGAGTTTGCCGAGCATTACGGTACCGCAATACTGCCGGCACGCTCGCGCAAACCGGATGATAAGGGCTCAGTAGAAGTATCGGTACAGATCGTCCAGCGCTGGATTCTGGCAGCACTTCGTCATCGGCAATTCTACTCACTGGAAGAAGCCAATACCGAAATCCTGAGGCTATTGGAAATACTCAACCATCGGGAAATGAAGGCGTACAAAACTTCGCGTCAGCAGCGCTATGAAATGCTGGACGAGCCTGCGTTAAAGCCGCTGCCTGATACTGCCTATGAATATGCCGCCTGGCGGCTCAAGGTGCGGGTCGGTGATAACTACCACGTACTCCATGATGGTCATTACTACTCAGTGCCGTATGCACTTGCTCATAGCTTTGTAGATATCCGTGCCAGCTCGAAAACCATAGAGATCATTCATAACGGGATGCGGGTTGCGTCACATGTGTTATCCAATCTTCCCGGCGTTTATACCACCCATCCGCAACATAGGTCACCAAACCATATTGCCTATCTTGAAGGTGGTCCGGATCAATTGCTGCAATGGTCAAAAAGTGTTGGCATGGCAACCGAAAAGGTATTCCAACAGCATCTGCTGGAAAGTCGCCATCTGGCGAATGGAATACGCACCGCATGTGCAATCCAGAAGCTAGGCCGTCAATACGGTGTGGAGAGGCTGGAGGCAGTATGCGAGTACGCCATCCGGATCAACTCTGTTACCCACTCCAGCATCCTGTCTATTTTCCGTAGCAAGGTGGATCAACGACCAGAGCAACCCTCAAAAACTGAAGCACAAGCTAGCCACGCCAATTTACGTGGCCGTGATTACTACAAACAAAGTATCGGAGAAAAAGAATGATGACACAACAAACCCTATCGAAATTAAGGGAGCTGAAACTACCGGGTATGGCAGATGCGTTGCAAGTCAATCTCGGGCAGCCAGCATTCCGCAGTCTGACATTTGAAGAGCAGATGGGCATTCTGGTTGACAGTGAAGTGTCCTCCCGCGAAAGTCGGCGATTGAATCGCTTGCTTAAAGTGGCCAAGTTGCGGTATCCCTCTGCCTGCCTGGAAGATGTAGATTTCCGCGAATCGCGTGGACTGGAAAAAGGGCTGTTTGCAGTATTGGCCAGTTGCGATTGGGTACGTCAATGCAGGCACATCATCTTTACCGGCGCCACAGGTACCGGTAAAAGTTGGGTCGCATGCGCATTAGCCGTTCAGGGGTGCCGTGTAGGGTTATCAGCAATCTACCGTTCCTCCAATCAAATTGCTGAAGAAATTATTATTGCAGAGGCAACTGGCTCATTGCCCCAACTGAAAGGAAGATTGGTCAAGGCTGCCATCCTGGTGATTGATGACTTGGGGCTAATGCCATTTGACGCTCTGGTAGCCAGAACACTATTTTCAATTGTCGATGAACGTGACCGGTTGCGCACAGGCCCTCTGGTTATTACCAGCCAATATCCGACTGATAACTGGTATTCATTACTGGGGGATCCTACGGTTGCCGATGCGATACTGGATCGCATTGTACATTCTGCGCACCATATTCATTTGAATGGAGACTCTATGCGAAAGAGTAGAGCAAAGGACTGATGGGGTAAGACGCTAGGGCGGTGTGTCTTGGCGTCACTTAAAAATTCACTGATTACTCGGGTGCTGCTGAGCACTATGATGCAATTGCTGAGCAGCCACATGCAATTGGTGAATAGTAAAGATGAAATCGATGCGCATTACCTTATGCAATTACTGAGAAGTATGGAATGAAATTAGGTGAGCAGTGGGGATGCAATTTCGCGGTTGATGATGCCATTGTCGTCGTGGAAAACGTAGAACGACTCATGACGCAGGAAGGCCTGAGTGCCAAGGAAGCAGCACGTAAATCCATGGATCAGATTCAAGGCGCCTTGATCAGCATTGGCGTGGTGATTAGTGCGGTGTTCTTGCCAATGGCATTCATTTCAGGCTCTACTGGGGTGATTTATCGGCAATTCTCCATCACGATTGTTGCTGCCATGGCTTTTTCGGTACTGGTGGCGATTTTCTTCACACCCATGCTATGTGCCACCTTGCTCAAGGCTAATCATGGCTCGGGACATGTGTGGGCGCCGTTCAGATGGTTCAATCGGGTGTTCGAACGCGGCAGTCATGGCTATCAAGGAGCCGTGAAAAAAACCCTTAAAAACCGCAGCATTGTCTTTGTGATCTATCTTGCCATCGTTGGGGGGGCTGGGGGTGATGCTCACCAATCTGCCGAGCGGTTTCCTGCCGGAGGAGGATCAGGGCGTGATGATGATGCAGGTGACACTGCCTCCGAATTCTAGTGCAGAACGTACTGAAGCTGTGCTCGATCAGGTGCGGGAACACCTGATGTCGAAAGAGGGGGATATGGTAAAAAGCGTATTCACCGTCCGAGGCTTCAACTTCGCAGGGAATGGACAGAACTCCGGTATCGCATTTATTGAGTTCTTTGATTTCGCCGACCGTAAAGAGACCAGTAAAAAGGTGCAGGCGTTAGCATTGAGGGCCTTCGAGGATTTCAAGAAGATCAAGGACGCTACCATCATTCCTATTGTTCCTCCCTCTATTCTTGAGCTCGGGAACTCATCCGGCTTTGATATTTTCCTGCAGGATCAGGCCGGCTTGGGCCATGAGGTCTTAATGCAGGCGAGAGACAAGTTCTTGCAGCTGGCTTCACAGGATCCCAAACTCGCCCTGGTGCGCCCCAATGGCCTGAATGATGAACCACAGTATGAAATATTGATTGATGAAGAGCGGGCCAGGGCTCAACAGGTCAGCCTTGCGGAAATCAATCAAACCATGTCGGTGGCCTGGGGTTCGGCTTACGTCAATGATTTCATAGACCGTGGTCGCGTCAAGAAAGTCTTTATACAAGGTGTCAGCAGCTCTCGCATCTCGCCGGAAGATTTCAACAAGTGGTTCGTACGGAGCAATAGTGGGGAAATGGTTCCTTTCTCGGCTGTTGCATCAGGCCGCTGGATATATGGCTCTCCCAAGCTGGAACGCTTCAATGGCGTATCTTCCGTGGAGATTGTTGGTCAGCCTGCACCAGGATTCAGCACTGGTGAAGCCTTGGCTTCTGTGGAACGCATCATGCATGAAATGCCCCCAGGCATCGGCCTGGCATACACCGGTCTTTCTTATGAGGAGGGCGAAGCAGGGTCGCAGACGACAGTGCTTTTCCTACTGTCCGCCTTGATTGTATTCCTTTGCCTTGCTGCACTTTATGAGAGCTGGTCCGTTCCTGTCGCCGTCATGATGGTGGTTCCATTGGGGATTATTGGCGCTGTGGCGGCCACCATGTTGCGCGGAATCTCTGCTGACGTATTTTTCCAGGTTGGCTTGCTCACGACCATGGGCCTGGCTGCCAAGAACGCGATCCTGATCGTCGAGTTCGCCAAGGAGCTACGAGATAAGCATGGCAAAACTACAGTGGATGCTGCGATTGAAGCTGCCCGTCTCAGGCTGCGCCCCATCATCATGACATCAATCGCTTTCTTGTTTGGTGTACTGCCAATGGCTCTTGCCAATGGCCCCAGTAGCGGCAGCCAGCACTCCATTGGTACAGGTGTCGTAGGGGGCATGCTCACTGCAACCTTCCTCGCCATTTTCTTCGTGCCCTTGTTCTATGTGCTGGTTGTGGATGGCATCAAAGGTAAAAAGAAGCCATCAGCAAATCGGGAAGAATGATGTTGCAGACATCAAATGCATGGTGGCTTGGGGATTGCGTGATTCGAGCATACCCCTGTCATGAGTGAGATATCCCATCTCTCAAGAAGGTTGAAGAGGTATTTTTAGAAATGAATTACAAACTCATTGTGATGACATTGACATTGGCCTTGGCATTGGGCGCTTGCTCATACATGCCGACTTATGAAAGGCCGCAGTCTCCGGTGACCGAGGTCTTTCCTGCCGGGGATGCGGATACCACCAGCCAGGCAGCCAATACTCTACTTCCTCACTGGCGGCATTTCTTCAAGGATGAAGCGCTCCAGAAGCTGGTGACCATGGCGTTGTTAAACAATCGCGATATCAGCATTGCAGTTGCCAATGTCGAGGCCTATCAGGCTTTATACAGGATACAGCGGTCCGAACTCTTTCCTCAGCTGAGCGCTACTGGTGGCGGGACACGTTCAAGGACACCTGCAGCGATTTCACCAGCCAATCAAGACTGGATGCTGACCCAGTATTCAGCATCGATTGGGTTGACGGCATATGAACTGGATTTGTTTGGACGTGTGAGAAGCCTGAATACCCAGGCCCTCGAGCAGTACTTTGCCAATACCGAAAACCTGAAGGCAGCCTATCTAAGCCTGATCACAAGCATCGGCGAGAGCTACTTTACCTGGCAGTCAGATTCAAGGTTGCTGGAAATAAGCCAGCGGTCCTTGAAAACCTATCAGCAAAGCTATGACTTGATGGAAACCAATTTCAAGACCGGGCTCATCTCCGCAATGAGTCTGAAGCAAGCGGCCATCCAGGTAGAAACGATGCGTGCAAGCGTGGAGCAATACACCAGGCTGGTCGAGCAGGATATCAATGCCCTGCAATTATTGGTGGGGACAAAAGATCCCATTCAGTTAGACAGCCCCAAGACGATGTTAGCCACGGGTCAACTAGAGGATTTTCCAGTAGGGTTGAGCTCGGAAGTATTGCTGGCCAGGCCGGATATTCAAGCGGCAGAGCACCAGTTAAAGGCTGCAAATGCCAATATTGGTGCCGCCCGGGCTGCTTTCTTTCCCCGCATTGCGTTATCGGCATCATTGGGCACTTCCAGCAGTGAATTGTCTGGGTTGTTCGGTAGCGGATCAGGCGCCTGGTCATTCTCCCCTCAAATCTCCATTCCCATCTTTACCGCAGGCAGGCTGAAGGCAAATCTGGATTATGCAGAGATTCAGAAGGATATCCAGATCAAGCAGTACGAGAAGGCTATTCAAGCTGCTTTCAAGGAAGTGGCCAATGGGTTGGCGGCACGTAAGACCTACACCAATCAGCTTGATGCCCAGACAGCCTATTTTGATCACGCAACTGCATATCTGGGCATGGCGCAAAACCGCTATGAATCAGGGGTCGACGATTATCTCACCGTGCTGGATGCGCAACGTTCCGTTTATCAAGCTGAACAACAGTTCGTTACAACCCAGCGGGATAAGTTGATCAGTGAGTTGCAACTATACAAAGCACTTGGAGGGAATCTCCAATAGTGCGGACAGCTTCATTTTTTATCAGCAATAGGAGTTACAAATGGCAATTATCGATCGTGTACTAGTTGGCGAAGCACTCGTCGTGGATCAGCGGCCTGACGGAAGCGGGCTGGATCTTCAGAATGTCGCCCATATTGATCTCATCATTGGCCCTAGAGGAAGTGCTGCAGAAGATGCATTCGTGCGCACGCTCACAGACCAGAAAACAGGGGTGAATGGATTGTTGGCAGTAGTCGCGCCCAACCTCATGACGAAGCCAGCGACGGTGATGTTTAACAAGGTCACCATCAAGAATGGCAGGCAAGCGGTGCAAATGTTCGGCCCTGCCCAACGTGGTGTTGCATTGGCTGTCATGGATGCCGTGGCTGAAGGCACTATTCCCGAAGCAGAAGCGGACGATATATTTATCTGCGTTGGCGTGTTCATCGACAGCAAGGCAGATATTGACGAGCGCATCCAGGATTGGAATTATTCCGCAACCTTGCAAGCCCTTCGTAATGCAGTCAAGCGAGAACCAAAGGTTTCAACTGTTCTTGCCCAGTACAAGGCTAGCGCCCACCCCTTTCAGGCCAAGTAGCTCCACAGGGGGCAAGATTCCTCTTCATAACGCTATCTGGACTGGAGAGCTGGCGCTATCGGGCGCTGCAGTCAACAGGACAGAGTTGCCCTGGTGAAAATGGCAGGGTGGTGTTGAAAACAAAAATCCCATTTAAATGGGATTTTTGTTTTTGATGAAGCCGAGACTGGCAGATATTAACTGATGGTGTACAACAGGCTTACTGGCCGACTCCAAGCCGGCTGAGACTCAGCCACACTTGCTATCCCCGCAATTGAGGCATGTGAGGCAACCGTCCATGACGATAGCGGCCTTGGTCTGGCACTTATTGCATAATTGCGCGCCGGGCGGGAATCCATCGGCATTGGTTTCAGCACCAGATGCCGCATGTTTTTCCATGTATTCGGCGCGTTTCTCGTCGATGAGCTTCTGCTGGTGTTCATCGGGGCCGGACTTCTTCAGCATGCCGATCTGATAGAGATGCTGCTCGAGCACTTCGCCGATCTCAGCGACCAGGCTGGGGATGTACTTGCCACCTTTCTTGAAATAACCGCCGCTGGGCTCGAATACGCTCTTGAGCTCTTCCACCAGAAAAGTGATATCGCCGCCCTTACGGAAAGTGGCCGACATGACACGCGTGAGCGCAACGATCCACTGGAAGTGCTCCATGTTCTTGGAATTGATGAAGATCTCGAACGGGCGGCGGTGCTCCTGCGGGGTACCTTCGTTCATCACAATGTCATTGATAGTAATGTAGAGGGCATGTTCGGTCACCGGCGTCTTGATCTTATAGGTGTTGCCGATGAGCATTTCCGGGCGGCTGAGCGGTTCGCCCAGTTGCACGATCTCGGCAAGCTTCTGCTCGTGCGCCTGCTGCTCGGCCGCCATTTGTGCCGCCTTGAGTTTGTCTTCTTCGGTGATGACGTTGTAACCGGTGATTTTCTTGTCTATCTTGATTGCCATGATCGTCTCCTGTGTGCTTGCGCCACTGGGGCCGGGCAACAGATTGTAGTCCGCTGCCCGGCAATGTGTTTTAGAACTTGCCGTAATAGCCTTCCTTGAGGGCGTCGTAGAGGTTGGCGGCGGTGTGGATTTCGCCGTCGTACTCGATTTCCTCGTTGCCCTTGGCCTCGATCACGGTGCCGTCGTCCAGCGTGAACTTATAGGTGGTGTTCTCGAGGTCCTTCTCTGTCACCAGCACGCCCTGGAAGGCTTCGGGATTGAAGCGGAAGGTGGTGCAACCCTTGAGCCCTTTTTCATAGGCGTAAAGGTAGATGTCCTTGAAATCGTTGAAATCGTAATCGGTCGGCACATTGATGGTCTTGGAAATGGAGCTGTCTATCCATTTCTGCGCGGCGGCCTGGATGTCCACATGGGCTTTTGCCGGGATGGTGGACGAATCCATGAAGTATTCCGGCAACTGCGTTTCGGCCTGGTCGGAGAACGGCATCGCATCCGGGTTGACCAACGCGCGGTAGGCCAGCAGTTCGTAAGAGAACACGTCGACCTTTTCCTTGGACTTCTTGCCTTCGCGGATGACGTTGCGGCTGTAGTGGTGCGCAAACGATGGCTCGATGCCGTTGCTGGCATTGTTGGCCAGGCTGAGCGAGATGGTGCCGGTCGGTGCGATCGAACTGTGGTGGCTGAAGCGGGCGCCGGTCTCGGCGATGCGCTTGCGCAGCGCTGCCGGGAACTGTTGCAAGTAGCGGCTGTAGCGGCCCATGAGCACCTTGCCCTTGACCTTGTCGCCAAGCTTGATGCCGTCTTTCGCCATTTCGGGGCGCTTGGACAGGAGGTCGGGAGTGATCTCGAATTCCTCCTCCATGATAGGGGCCGGGCCCTTTTCTTCCGCCAGCTGCACGCCGACTTCCCAACCGACTTCGGCCATGACCTTGGTGACTTCCTCGGTGAACTGCAGCGAATCGGCCTCGCCATATTTCATCCTGAGCATGGTGAGCGTGGAGCCCAGCCCCAGGTAGCCCATACCGTGGCGGCGCTTGCGGGCGATCTCGTCACGCTGTTGCTGCAAGGGCAGACCGTTGATTTCGACGACGTTATCGAGCATGCGGGTGAAGATGGCGACGACTTCGCGGTATTCGTCCCAGTCGAAATAGGCTTTGTCGGTGAACGGTTCGCGCACGAACTTGGTCAGGTTGATCGAGCCAAGCAGGCAGGCGCCATAAGGCGGCAGCGGCTGTTCGCCGCATGGGTTGGTGGCACGGATGTTCTCGCAATACCAGTTGTTGTTCATCTCGTTGACGCGGTCGATGAGGATGAAGCCGGGCTCGGCGAAATCGTAGGTGGAGGACATGATCACATCCCACAGGCGCTGCGCCTTGATGGTCTTGTAGACCCGACAGGCCACCTTGCCGTCGGATTCGCGTGTGAGGTATTTGTCCTTCACCGGCCATTCGCGCCAGACTACCGCGTGCTCATCGTCGAGGTCGAGTTTGTCCTGCTCGGCCTCCCTCGCGGTGACGGGGAAGGCGAGCTTCCATTCCGCATCTGTCTTCACCGCTTCCATGAACTCCCTGGTGATCAAGGTGGATAGGTTGAACTGGCGCAGGCGCCCTGCCTCGCGCTTGGCCTTGATGAAATCGGTCACGTCAGGATGAGAAATGTCGAAGGTCGCCATCTGTGCGCCACGGCGGCCACCTGCGGACGAGACAGTGAAGCACATCTTGTCGTAGATATCCATGAACGAGAGCGGGCCACTGGTGTAGGCGCCCGCGCCTGCGACAAAAGCGCCTTTGGGCCGCAGGGTGGAGAACTCATAGCCGATGCCGCAGCCCGCCTTCAAGGTCAGGCCGGCCTCGTGCACTTTCTCCAGGATGCCATCCATGCTGTCCTCGACGATGCCGGAGACGGTGCAGTTGATGGTGCTGGTGGCGGGCTTGTGCTCCTGCGCGCCTGCATTGGAGGTAATGCGTCCGGCGGGGATCGCGCCGCGGCGCAACGCCCAGAGGAACTTCTCGAACCACAGGCTGCGCTTTTCCTCGGTTTCCTCCACATCGGCCAATGCGCGTGCTACGCGCTTGTAGGTGTCGTCCATGTCCTGGTCGATGAAACTGCCTTGCTTGGTTTTCAGGCGGTACTTCTTGTCCCAAATGTCCAGGGAAACGGACTGCATGGGAACATCTGGCACTTCGGCTTCCTGAGTCTCGGGTTTAGCAGTTTTCACGGCCTTGAGCATGGGGGGTCCTCTCTGGTTTTTCTGGCTGAGTTCGCTGTTGCTGAGTGTGCAGGCTTTGATGTCATGGCAATGCTGCTGACCACAACATATAGTGACTGGATGAGAAGTTATGTCATTTCCTTGTGTTGGTCAAGGGTGTTTTTTGGTGCACGACACGATGCGCATGCCTCGGAAAAGAGCATGCGGAGCATATGCCTTTTGCCGACAATGTGTTGGCGCAGGGTGAGTCCTTGCTTCGGATGAGAGTTGATATTTCAGGAAATGTTTGTTGAGCCAGCTGGAGGGAATTGCGGGAAGGAAGGCATGATCGAAAGAGCTGCACTGAGTGGTGAGCACCCACCCAGTGCTGTTCTATCTCATGCCTGGATGACTGCATCCACGTCATTGGCAATGGCAGCATACAAGTCGCGCGTAGCAGCCAGTGCAGCCTTGTGCACATCGGAGGCCGGAATGATGCTGCCGTCCGCACCGGGAAGGGCCCGGGTTGCGGTGGCGCTGGCAACCACGGTGGGCGCATAACCCAGGTTGAAGCCACCATGCGCGGTGGAGTTGATGCACATGTGCGTCATAAAGCCCACCAACACAATGTTGCGGACACCGTTGGCCTTCAATGCCTCATCCAGGTTGGTTCCAACAAAGGAGTTGGGATAATGCTTGGTAATGACTGTTTCACCTTCAATGGGTGCGACCGCATCCGCAATCTGGCCGATCTTGGCACGAATATCATATGGCGTGCCTTCGCCTGCATCATGCTGGATATGGATCACCGGTACCTCGAGCTTGCGCGCTTTTTCCAGCAGGCGCCTTGCTTCCTGCAGCGCGGGTTCGACGCCTTCCAGTTGCATGATGCCTTCGCGATAAGTGTTCTGGCAGTCAATCAGGATCAGGGCCGAATCGGCCAGTGATGCCGGTGCCTGGCCAAGCCCGGTCAAGTCGCGCAGTGTCGTGGTCATGATCTCTCTCCTGTTGATCTGTGGGTTATTGGCCCCACTGGGGTGGGGCCATGTGTATTGATCGTAGGTGGCAGTATAAAGAGATTGACCTGTATTGCGAGCGTGACGGAACCTGCCAGATGGCTAGAAGAAATAGCTCATGCCCAGCGCACCCAGGGTGGCGTTGGTGCCAGAGGCCCATTCCTTGACAATATTCAGGTTGAATTCGATGGTATTGCTCAATTGTGCCTTGAGCCCTACTTCGAGTTGCTGAACGTTATCGGGTGCGCTGAGGCCATCAATCCGGGTGCGATACGCTGGTGCCGGGTTAGGCGAGAGCGTAATCCCACGGTCACCCTTGGCTTCGTGAATGTAGGCGTACTTCAGATTGGGTTTGACCATGAGGCCGAACCCATTGACCACGCTACCTTCGATGCGCAGCCCGGCTGATATTGGCAGGGAATATACGCTCTCCGACTCGTAACGATTACCCCAGGTTGGGTCGTCTTCAGCATATCCCCGCTGACGGATGCTGTCGTATTGCACTGCCATAAATGGGTTGATACTCAAGGAGTTCAGGTAGCTCTTGAATCCGAACTCGATGGCACCGCCAAATGCAGAGGTTTTGTGGTCGCCAGTCACACGGCGGCCAATCGCGTAGCGGCTATGGTCATTCTCGAAATACCCGGCCATGAGCAGCGCCTTGCCATACAGGCCGGCATCGGATTTCACCATGCCGTGCACGCCGATATTGATGCCATTGGCGCGGCCGGAAGTCCAGCGGTCCGACACGTTGTAGTTCAGGTGCGAGAAGCCGAGCGCCGCCCCTACGACGGTATGCTCACCTACGCGGCGGTCATAGCCTGCGGCAGCGCCTGAATCACTGCTCCAGGTGGAGGCTGTATTCGGATTGCCCGATATGTCCATGACGCGACGGTTCATCCTGATCCAGCTGCGTTCCTCCTTCTCGCATTCCTGGCGTGTTGCCGTGATGGGGTTGCTATCGCAATCCAGCAACGCGGAGGATTCGTTGAATATGCTATTGGCGAACCCGGCGCGCGAGCTGGCAATCGCTTGCTGGCTGGCCACTGTGCCTTCACCTGTGATGGAATCCACTGCGCGTTGGTAAGCTACCGGGTCCCAGATGCTGATGACTGCATCAATGACAGGTTGGTAGGCGGGTGCGCCGGCAATCTGGGCAGGGTTGATGAGGTTGTTGATATAGCTGCTTGCGTTCTGCGTAGCGAAGTTTTGACTGTATTCCACATTGTAGGTCAGGAACAGTGTATCGCCGATGAAGGTCAGTGTCGGCTTGAAGGCGACTGTAGTGGAAGGGTTGCCGTTATAGAAATACGGATTGAGCGTAATGCCGTTGTCCGTGATCGCACCAGCTCCTGAGACCACCAGTGGAATCTGGTTGAAGCCGGGTTTGCCGGCGCCGGCCGTGACAGGATTGAGTGTCACCTGTCCATCCAGGGACACTGTGCCTGTCACGTGCAGCAGGTCAGTGAAGTCCAGTGCTGCTGCGCTGGTGGCGAAATTAATGTCGAACAGCAGGTGACCGGTGGCAGATTGGACAAAGTCGCCGGTGAGTGTGACAGGCCCGTTGCCGCTGAGGTTGGACATGACCGTGCCCAGGCCGCCAGGGGAGAAGTAACCGTCGTTGGTGAACAGGTTGCCTGCGCCCAGGTTTACCTGGCTGCCGGTGTGGTAATAGGAACCGGCGCCATTGTGGAACGCATTGGTGCCAGCCCCGAGGTCCACGGAGCCGAAGATCATGGCGCCGTTGAGGTTCTCTATCCTGTCGTTGCCGGTTGTGCCCTTGATGACGGTGTCGAATATGTTTCCGCCAGTGCGAATGACCGCAGTGTCGGCAGGGTCCAGGCTGTTGTCGTTCACAATCCGGTTGTTGTTGCCGCCGACCAGGGAGATGGCAGTACCGCCTGCGCCGCCTTCCACCAGGCCGCCGTTTTCGAACAGGATGTTGCCGCCGGTGAAACCGAGGCTTTCCAATGTCAATGCGATGCTGCCTGGTGCTGTCGAAATGATGGCACTATGGTTCAGCACCTCGATGTTGCCTGCGATGCCATTATTGGCCTGGCTGGATAGGTGGATTGCAATGCCAGTATTGTTTGAGACAATCTCGCCACCACGATTATCCAGGCGGATATTGCCCGCATTGCCTGTGGCCGAAATACTATGTGCGCGAATCGCGGAAGCATCGCCGCCAGTGGCACTGATGATCCTGCCTGATACATTGCTGATGCTCACATTGCCCGCATCGTCATCCGCCTGGCTCAATGCACTGATGGCAGAAGCGTGACCGCTGCCCGTCAGCTGTATCACACCATTGGTGCTGTCCACTGTCACATCGCCAGATGTACCCATGGCCGAAATGCTTTCAGCGATGATCCCTGCTGCGCTTGACCCATCCGTGAGGATAGTGCCGCCGATATTGCTGGCGCTGATATCGCCCGCTGCTGAATTTCCAGTGCCCATGGCATAGACCTGGGAGCGTGCAGCCATTGCATGACTCGCGCTGCCATGGGTGACGATGGTGCCGGTGTTGGTGGCCGTGACATCACCAGCGCCGAACCCGGACGCCAGGCTGAGCGCCATGATGCCGCTGGATTGATTGCCTTCTGTCATGAGTAGGGCAGTGTTGCCAGCCACGACATTGCCTGCACCGCCGGACTGTGCACCAGTCGGCAGGCCGGCCCAGAACAGGTCTTGTGCCATGTAGCTGGCCAGCCCAGACACACCGCCAACGCTGAGGGCGGTGATCGCATCGGAGCGGGAACCTACAGTCAGGATGCTGCCGGTATTGTTGACAGTGACCTGGCCTCCGCTGCCGCCTGTTTGGTTACTGCTGCCGTTGGCCGAGCCTGCCGGGCCCGCGGTGCCATTTGCTCCCGCGGCCCAGCTAATTGGATTCATGCATGGGTCAGTGGGCAGTGATGCAGGATAGCAGTCTGAACCGCTTGCACCCCCTATGCCCGCAGCGCCACCATTTCCGATGTTGCCACCATTACCGCCAATCGCTCCCAGGCTTTGAGCTAAAATCGCCGAGGCATAGCTGGCACCAGTGGTTTGCAGTTGTTGCGCATTGGTGACATTGACACTGCCGCCATTTCCACCATTTCCACCATTTCCACCATTTCCACCAGCGCCTCCGTTACCCCCTACGCCGGATGCGCCATGCTGGCTGCCATCCCAGAACCAGGAGGTGACATGGCCTGCAGTCCCACCTGTCCCACCTTGGCCGCCTGTCCCGCCCTGGCCGCCAACACCACCGATCCCGCCGTGGCTTTCCGCCAGGATGGCTGTCATGCCGGCAACAATGCGGCCTGTGGTATCCAATGTCGTCACGAAGACAGAACCGCCATTGCCACCGGCTCCGCCATTGCCTGCATTGCCCCCTGTTCCGCCGTTTCCGCCGCCGCCGCCGTCACTGGCAATGGACTGGGAGCTGTGAAGAGTATGCCCACCTCCATCGCCAGCCGTACCGCCGCGACCCCCTGTGCCACCGCGCCCACCTGTTCCCCCACGCCCCCCCTGGCTGGATGCCAGAATGCCAGTGCCGCTGGTAGATAGTTCGCCGCCAGTAAGAGATACCAAGACGTTTCCACCGGCGCCTCCTGTGCCTCCTGTGCCTCCTGTGTAGCCAATGCCCCCAGTGCCGCCTTGTGACCCATCCTCCTTTTCCTTGAAGGTGAATGGAGCGGGGGCTGCTATTCCGACGCCATTTCCTCCGTTACCGCCCTGTCCGCCTGTCCCACCTTGTCCGCCTGTCCCACCTTGTCCGCCAGTGCCTCCCTGTCCACCCATACTCTGGATCTGGTAGCCATTGATAGCAGTGGTGATCTCAATATTGGCATTCAGCTCGATATTGCCGCCAACGCCCCCTATTCCCCCAGTGCCGCCTATACCCCCTATACCGCCTATGCCTCCGATGTTACCTAGCGCTGTTTTCGCTACTGGAAGCAAGCTACTGGATTCAATTTCTCCCACGGCATGCGCGCCCTGACCGCCTTTGCCGCCTTGTCCGCCCTGTCCGCCCGTGCCACCCTGTCCGCCTGTTGACGATAATGCAGCGATAGTATCGGCATTGGCAGTTTCCGCATTCAGGTTGAGCGTAATGTCACTGCCGGTGCCACCGACCTCTCCTGCACCGCCAGTGCCGCCTTGCCCGCCAGTGCCGCCTGCGCCACCTTGTACACCGTAGGCGCTGGTATTGGGTATGACCATAGGCGGGAAAATCAGCAGGTTGTTTACAGGGATAGTGCCGACAACGGCATCTCCGCCTTGTCCGCCCGTTCCGCCCGTTCCGCCAATCTGAGCAGTACCGCCCTGTCCACTGGTGCGCTGGAAGGTAAACGCCGTGTTGCCCGGTGTGATGATGTCGGTGGCTTCGATGGTGCTGGTGAAGTCCGGCGCAGCTGTTCCTGCAATACCATTGGCGCCATTGGAGACCACGCTGCTGACTGATGTGACGGAAATGGTGGAACTGCCGGTTTCCAGGAGGTTCACTGTAAAGCCATCATGGGCGACCTGGTTGGTTGATGATGTGTGAGGAATTCCATTGATGGTGTATTCGGCATCCTGAGATGTGATACCGAGAGGCGTAACTCTAACTAATGAATTCGGGTCATTAGGATCAGAAAGATAGGTCACTTCCGCAGGCGGGGAGAATTCCAGGCCCGCGACCGAAGGAGGCGTTGTTGGGGCACCCGGAATAGGAGCTGTCACGGGGGCGAGGCTGGTTGTGCTAACGGTGAAGTCATTACCTGCCCCGGTTTTTCCTTCGATAGCCAATACGGCAACCCGCGTCTTTGTCGAAGCATCTCCAGGAACGAGTTCAATATCCGCATGTTCGATACTGGCTTGGAAATTCTCGTTGTTCAGGGCATTGATTGCATCCTTCAGGTCCCCGAGTGTGGATCCTTCGGTCATGCTGATAACGAGCTCACCTTCAGTTTCGTGCCTGAGCGTGACGTCGAAAGCATGGCCATCATTGAGGACGGTACTCTCCTGCAAGGCGGCATTGGCATTGGTGCTTTGTCGCATATTGCTGGCCAGCCGAGCAATGCTGATTACATAATTACCCGCGGCAGGATTATCGTCAGGCGATGCATCCATAATGGTGTAATCGGAAATGTCGATCTGTGTCGTGGCGGACCCGCCTGGCGCATCTCGGCCGGGCGTCGCATCGTAAGTGGTGTAAGTTCCGAACTTGTAGATAGCAGCGCAGGCTAGTCCCCATGTCATTTGATCGCAGCGATAGCCACCTGGCCTGCCTGCAGCACCTGCGCTGCCAGTGCCGGGAGAGACAGCAATCGCCGCAGCTTTGGCAGGTGTGGGGGCGATGTCTGTTACCGGTGTGTCGTACGCTATGGGATCTGCAAAGGCTGGTGACAAGGCAAGTAGGCAGCTGGTAGTGATGCCTGGAATCAGGCGGATGGTGTTGCGCTGGTGTTTCATTCTTTCTCCCCGAGAACGGCTGAATCATGGTGCAGGCGGCGCCAACACTGGCGTTCCATGCATCGGGGGATGCTAGCAAAGCGGAAAAAACGAAGCCTACGAAACCCTACAGACTGGGAATGATTGTCAATTCGGCACGGTGATGGGCTCGCAGAGCTGGTAACCGTGATTACGGATCGAGCGGATGGGATTTTGAGTGGTGCCCAGCGAGGCGATTTTCTTGCGCAGCCGGACAATCAGCACTTCCAGCGAGGCTTTGCTGTAATCATGCTGGCCGTCGCTGATCACTTCGAGCAATTGCCAGGTTTCCAGCCGCTGGTCCGGCGCGCGCAGCAATGCCTGCAGCAGGGCTGTCTCATGCTGGTTGAGGGGCACGGAGCGTCCTTGCTTCCTTAGGGACAGGCTTTGCAGGTGCAGCTCGATCTGCTGGGCATTCAAAGGTGCCGGTTTGAGCCGGCGGGACAAGGCCTGGATGGCGGCGTGGATTTCATCCAGAGAGGCTGGCTTGGTGAGGTAAATGTCGGCACCGTGGTCATAGCCCTGCCTTTTATGTTCTGCTTCGGTATTGGCGCTGACGATGATAATGCCGATGTCCGGATAAATCCTGCGGATGCGCTGGGTAAGGCTGAAGCCGCTTTCTCCGGGCAGGTTGAGGTCGATCAGCATGATGTCGATATGGCTGATGTCTTTCTGCTCCGGCAATGCTTCAGCGGACTCCAGACCCACCACATGGTGTCCCTTGCCCGAGAGCGCAGCCACGGTCACTTCCCGCAAGGCGTCATGATCTTCGATAACGACGATGTTCAATGGGGTAGCCATAAGCAGAGTCGAATTCTATCACCATGCAGCGAAGCATCCAGTCTGCCTTTCAGCAATAGCGCCAATGCACGCGAAAGGTAAAGGCCTAGGCCAAAGCCTGTCTGTTTGCGGGAGCCGGGACCGCGATAATACTTGTCGAATAGGCGGCTGATATCCGGCAGTGTTTCCACGCTGTTCTCGATGCAGATGGAGATGCCGTTCCTGCCATCGGCATGCGGCTGTGTACTCACCTCGATGAGAATGGGGCTGCCAGCAGGGGCATACTTGAGTGCGTTTTCCAGCAGGTTCCTGAGTATGAGCCTCAGCATCAGCTGGTCAGTGTTGATGACAGCGGCCGCGCCGATGCAGAGATCTACCCGGGCAGCGCATCCGTATTCGCTGATCAGCGCCGTCAGTATCCTGCCCGTGTCGCAAGATTCGACATTCACCTGGATGCTCTGGTCTTCGATCCTGTTGATCTGGGCGCAGCGGTCTATCATGTCGCTGATATCGTTGATGCTGTGTTCTACATGTTTTTTCAGCGGGCCAGTCATCTGCATGGCATCCAGTGCCAGCCTGATGACGGCTAAAGGCGTCTTGAGCTCATGGGTGATCATGGCCATGAAATGCCCAAGCTCATCGCGTTTCTCGCGTTCGAAAGCCAGTTCCTGCTGGGCAAGCTGCAATGCCAAGCGGGTTTTTTCGGCTTCCTGGCGTAAAGCGGCGGAACGCTGCTGCAGGATGATATACATCAGCAAGCCGGAAACCAGGCTGTAGGCCAGTCCGGAATTCAGGTTCCATTCATCGGTGGCAATCCAGCCCACGATGGGCATCATGGAGGAGCCGATTGACAGTGTCTGTAATGCATAGATGATCTGGAGCGTTTTGCGGCTGGGTGTGCTGTCCTGGCGTGCAGTATAGGGAAGCGTGAGAAACAGGATGGCGCCAGCCAGGATGATGTAGGCATTGATCTGCAACGCTGCCTGTGCATGGCCGGTGCAGAGCAGGAACAGCAGGAACGGGTAGAAGAAAGACAGTGCCAGTAGGGCGCGCATGCCGATGCGGGAGGGCTTGTAGATCACGAGCAGGCTGTAATGCAGCATCATACTGATGAAAGCCACGCTGATGACCAGCAGGCTCGTGAGCTTATCGTTCAGAGGGGCATGGACAAAGGGTGCCAGGTAGCCAAGGACTGAAAGCACATAGGCAATGTGCGTGAGCTGGTACAGCACGAACAGCCCGGTTAGCCGATGCCTGGTGCTGATGAAGTCGTTGGCGGCCCAGAAGGTCAGCCACAGCATCAGGGAGAGATAGATCACGATCAGGGCGCTGCGACGCAGATCCTTAAGCCTGGAGTCCTGGGGCGTCAGCACTTCCGCATAGAGGATGGAGGTGCTGGTCGTTTTCAGCTTGAGGTAGTAGACGGTCGATTCCGGCTGCCCCTGGATCAGGAACCCGAAGGCGGTGGGATACAGGACGTCCCGTTCCTCGAAGGGGTAGGTGTCGCCGGTGGTTCTGGCTAGCCACTGGCCTGGATGGTCTGGGTCGGGCTGATAGAGGGTGACTTCGTCAAGATAGGTCGGGCGTATTCTCAGCTCAAGCGGTTGTGGGCTGCTTGGGCCCACGACAATGCGCAGCCAGTGGGTATCGGGCGTGTAGCCTGCCGTGAGCAGTTTCTTGGCCGGTTCGAACTGCTGCCGCTCGACGGCATGAATATCCAGACTATTGCTCGGGTCGCGGAAGACTTCGCGCTTGATGATCAAATCCTGCGCCTTGCAAGCCGTGCTGAAGGCAAGGCAGCAAAGGGCAAGCATGATGAGCAGTCTTGATCGCACGACAGTCCGGTCCGGGTGGTTGAGGTGCATGATTATGCCTGCCTTCATGCCGGATGTTATACATGCCGACGATAATCATGAGAAAATCCACGCGATGCCCCGATTCGTTTATTCCCTGCTGATTTACCTTCTGCTTCCCTTTGCTCCGCTGCGCCTGCTGTGGCGTGGCGTCAGGCAGCGTGAGTACTTGCGCCACTGGGGAGAGCGCTTCGGGTTTTTCAGCATTCCTGTCACCAGGCCGCTGATCTGGATGCATTGCGTATCGGTAGGAGAAACCCGCGGCGCGGCACCGCTCATCAAGGAGTTGCAGCAGCGCTATCCGCAATACCAGATTCTTATCACGCATGCGACGCCGACAGGCCGGGAAGCGGGCGAGCAACTGTTCGGCGACAGCGTGTTGCGCTGCTATTTGCCGTATGACACCCCGGGCGCGGTGTCGCGTTTCCTTAGACATTTCCAGCCCAGGCTCGGCCTGCTGATGGAGACGGAGCTGTGGTTCAACCTGATCGCAGGTTGCAAGGCGCGCGATATTCCCATCCTGCTGGTGAATGCAAGGCTTTCCGCCAAATCCGCACAGGGATATGCGCGGCTGGGACGCCTGGCCAGCAACGGCTTGCGGCAATTGACGGCGATTGCGGCGCAGACCCGGCAGGATGCCGAACGCCTGCAGTCCCTGGCTGCCGCTCATGGATACAGGTTGCCGGTCGAAGTGACAGGCAACCTGAAGTTCGATGTGACGCCACCCTCCAACGCCTTGGCGCAGGGTGAAGCGTTACGGCAGCATTTTGGCCGTACGCGACCGGTCTTTCTTGCTGCCAGCACGCGCGATGGTGAGGAGGCCATGATCCTGGAGGCCGTCGCGGCGGCTGCGCTGCCGCAGCTGCTCACCGTCATCGTGCCGCGCCATCCTCAACGCTTCGACGAGGTGGCCAACCTGCTGACGCGGCGCGGCATCCATTTTGTGCGCCGTTCCAGGCTGCCGCAGACGGTGCCTGCCAGTGTGGATGTGGTGCTGGGAGACAGCATGGGGGAAATGTTCGCCTATTACGCTGCCTGCGACGCTGCCTTTATCGGCGGCAGCCTGCAGCCGCTGGGCGGGCAGAACCTGATCGAGGCGAGCGCCATGAGCAAGCCGGTGCTGGTCGGCCCGCACACCTTCAACTTCGCTGCTGCCACCGAGATGGCAATCACAGCCAAGGCAGCCTGGCGCGTGCAGGACGTGGCCGATCTGGCACGTGCCCTGCAACGCTTGTTCGGTGATCCGGAGCTGCGCCAATCAATGAGCTGGAAGGCGCTGGAGTTCAGTACCGGTGCCGGGGGCGCCACGCAGCGGGTTGCCGAGTTGGTGTCGCGCTATTTGCCTGTCGATTGACACGCCGCCTTGCTGGTGACCGGCCTGCTCAGCGCGAGGCCTACTTCACCATGCGCGAAATGGCTTTGAAGGCTTCACCTTCTGCCACGCCCAGCCACTCGAACACGACAGATTCCGTATTGCTGATGATCACGCCAGCCTGGCGCAGCCTGAGCAGGGCATTGGCCTTGTTGGCCGGGTTGCGCGACAGTACGGCATCTTCCACTACAATGACCTGGCAGCCATGTTGCTGCAATTGCAGTGCCGTTTGCAGCACGCAGATATGGGCTTCCATCCCTGCCAGCACGAGTTGTGGTCGGTCGGCATGCAATTGCGCGCGGAATGCAGGT
Organism: Methylobacillus flagellatus KT; assembly: GCF_000013705.1. Lineage (NCBI taxonomy): Bacteria > Pseudomonadati > Pseudomonadota > Betaproteobacteria > Nitrosomonadales > Methylophilaceae > Methylobacillus > Methylobacillus flagellatus. The sequence goes on along the minus strand of NC_007947.1, from coordinate 2,721,802 downwards.
ACCGCATGGCAGGAAAATGCGGTTTTCTCTATTCTGCAGGCATGTTCGAGGCTGTCTTGCAGGCTAGGGATGGTGTTGCCCAGGCCCTTGGGATACTGCTCGGTGACGATGGCGGGCACCTCCAGCAGGCGTGAAGCCTGCAGCAGGATGTTGCAATCACGTGTCAGTGCCGCCATGGCATCCTGGTCCATGGCGGCGGCCAATTTCTCCTGGACGTCGATGATGACGAGCTGGCTGAGCGCGCGGGCGGCTAGATCAGTGGCTGTCATGGCGTGTTCTCTTCCTGGGTACTCGTCCAGTCCGGCAACTGGCTGGTCAGGACCAGGCGCTGGTTGATTTCGCTCAGGTCGTTTTCATTCAGCAGGCCGACGGCATATTTGAGTCTGAGTATATTCATCAGGTAGTTGTAACGTGCCTGCAACAAGTCGCGCTTGGCAGTAAACAGCTGCTGCTGGGCATTGAGCACATCCACGCTGTTGCGCACGCCGACCTCGTATCCCAGGTTGGTGGAGTCAAGCTGGCTCTGGCTGGAGCTGAGCGCCTTTTCATAGGCCTGCACCTGCGCCACGCTGCCGGTGAGACTGAGGTAGGCCTGCCGTGTATCCAGCTCGGACTTTCTGCGGGCGACCTCGACTTCATCCATGGCTTTCTGCTGGTTGGCGATGGCTTCGCGTACGCGCGAACTGATGGCGCCGCCCTGGTACAGCGGGATGTTGAACCTGAGGCCGATGGTGGCGTTCTGCAGGTCGCTGCCGAAACCGTTGGGACTACCACTGGCGCGGGTGTCGGTATAACTGCCCACCATATCCAGTGTTGGCCAGTGCCCGGCGCTCATGCGCTCTACTTCTTGCGTGGCTAGGTGCAAAGCTTCCTGCTGGATGCTCAGCGCCAAATTGTTCTGGATGGCAAGATGGACCCATTGCTCCATGTCCTGTGGCTGCGGCGGGCGGGTTTCCAGGTCCTGGCGCACCGTGGCGAGGCGCTCGGGCAAGCGTCCAGTGATGGCCTGCACTGCACGCTTGCGCACTTCGTAGTCATTGAGCGCGGCGATTTCCTGAGCCTTGAGCAAATCGTACCGCGCCTGGGCTTCATTGACATCGGTGATGGTGGCGGTACCCACCTCGAAATTGGCCTTGGCTTGTTCCAGCTGTTGGGAAATTGCCGCTTTCTGGCTATTGATCAGGTCGATCTGGTCCTGCGCCATCAGCACATCGAAATAGGCTTGTGCACTACGCAGCATCAGCTCCTGCTGTGACTGCATCAATTGCTTGTCAGCCTGTGAAACCTGGGTTTGCGCCTGCTTCATCTGCACCCAGTTCTCCTTGCGCAGGATGGGTTGGCTGAAGTTGACACCGAAGCCGAAGGTATCAAAGGACTCACGCCCCGCATTGCGGAAAATCGCGTTTTCCCCGAGGTAGCGGATGTCGGTCTCGGAGTGGCTGGCATCGGTCGTGAAGTTGACCGTGGGGCGGTACAGCGCCTTGCCTTGCTCGATTTTTTCCTGTGCCGCCAGATTGCCGCTGCGTGCGGCGGCCAGTGTCGGGTCATTGGTCAAGGCAATTTCATAGATATCGAGCAGGTTCTGCCCATTGGCGGCCTGCGCATGGCAGGAGAGCAGGCTGGCCAGTGCAATGGCAAAGCAATGGATGCGGGCAACTTTCATGGCAGTCATCTCTGTAAATCCGTCTCGTACCTTGTCAGGGATTGATTGTCCGGCATTCTAACCCGATACCAAGCGGCATACAGTGCCGGCAGCGACAATATCGTCAACACGGTGGCGACGGTCAGCCCACCCATGATGGCGACCGCCATCGGGCCGAAGAAGGTGTTGCGTGTCAGCGGAATCATAGCCAGGATTGCCGCCGCCGCGGTAAGCATGATGGGGCGGAAGCGGCGCACGGCTGATTCGACGATGGCTTCCCATTCGGGTTTGCCGGCGCGCTTATCCTGTTCGATCTGGTCCACCAGAATGACGGAGTTACGCATGATCATGCCTGACAGGGCGATGGTACCCAGCATCGCCACAAAGCCGAAGGGCTTGTTGAAGATGAGCAGGGCGGCGGTAACACCGATCAGCCCGAGCGGCGCGGTCAGTACCACGAGGAAAGTGCGGGAAAGGCTTTGCAGTTGCAGCATGAGGATGGTGAGCACGGCAAAGATGAATAGCGGTACGCCCGCTGCCACGGATTGACCGCCCTTTGCCGACTCTTCCGCTGCGCCGCCTGTCTCCAGGCTGTAGCCCAGGGGCAGGCGCTGGCGTAATTCGACCAGCTGCTGCTCGACCTGGCCGGAGACTACCGGCGCCTGCAGGTCGCCGATCAGGTTGGCGCGCACCGTGATGGTGGGCATGCGGTTGCGGCGCCAGATCACGGCATCCTCGAAACCCGGAGTCAGGGTTGCCAGCTGCGACAGCGGCACACTGGTGCCGGTGCTGGTGGGCACCATGAGTTCAGGGAGGTGTGAAAGATGGGTGCGTTCCAGCGTGTCGCCGCGTAGCACCAGGTCGATGCGCTCGATGCCTTCACGGAATTCGGTGACGTACAGTCCGCGCATGGCGGCATTGAGCAGGTTGGCAATATCGGTGGAGCTGACACCCAGCAGCCTGGCCTTGGATTGATCCACTTCGATCTTCATGACTTTACTGGGCTCTTCCCAGTCCAGCTGCACATTGCTGAGGCTGGGGTTGCGCCGCATGATGTCGGCCACCTGGTGGCTGATGTCGCGGATGTTGTCCACATTGGGGCCAGATACGCGGAACTGTACGGGAAAGCCGACTGGCGGACCATTTTCCAGGCGCAATACCGAAGCCCGGAGCGCGGGGAAGTCGGTATTGAACAGGTGCAGCAGTTTGCCGCGCAACGCCTCGCGCTCGGCATTGCCTGCCGTCAGGATGACGAACTGGGCGAAGCTGCGTTGCGACAATTGCTGGTCAAGCGGCAGATAGAAGCGTGGACTGCCGCTGCCGATATAGGCCACGTAGTTTTCGATGCCGGATTGCCCTTGCAGCCATTGTTCCAGCTTTTTCACCTCGGCATCGGTCGCGGCGTAGGAAGCGCCTTCCGCCAGGCGCAGGTCGACGATCAGCTCTGGTCGGGTGGAATCCGGGAAGAACTGCTGCTGCACCAGCCCGAAGCCCGCGACCGAGGCGATGAACAGCGACACTGTGACGATGATGACAATCCAGCGATGGTGCACGCATTGGGTAATGAGGCTGCGCAAGCGCCGATAGAAGGGCGAGTCGTAGAAATCGGTATGCTCGCCCGCTGCCATGTGCTGCAAGTGGCGCTGCTTGCGGTTAGCGAGGCGTCGGCTGATGGTTGGGGCGATGCGTTGCAGCCAGCGTGTCATGCGTGAAGGGGGTTTGGCCGCCTGCTGCCTGTAGTCGGGCAACAGGTAGTAGCCGAGGTAGGGGACGAAGATCACGGCGGCTACCCATGATGCGATCAAGGCAATCGCCGACACCTGGAAAATGGAACGCGTGTATTCGCCCGTGGAGGACGCGGCTGTCGCGATGGGCAGGAAGCCAGCCACGGTGACCAGCGTGCCTGTGAGCATGGGGATGGCGGTGGAAGTGAAGGCGAAAGAGGCGGCCTTCATGCGCTCCCAGCCCTGCTCCATTTTTGACGACATCATTTCCACCGCGATAATCGCGTCATCCACCAGCAGCCCCAGGGCAAGGATCAATGCGCCCAGTGAAATCTTGTGCAGGCCCACGCCAAATATTTTCATGAACAGGAAGGTGATGGCGAGGACGACTGGAATCACGATGGCGACCACGATTCCAGTGCGCAGGCCTAGGGACAGCAGGCTGACCCCGAGCACGATGACTAGCGCCTCGACCAGCGAGTGGACGAAGTCATCGACGGAACGGATCACGGCACGGGGCTGGGATGAGACGGTGTCGAGACTGAGGCCGACCGGCAACTGGGCATCGATGCGCGCGACGGCCTCATCCAACGATTGGCCGAGCTGGATGATATCGCCGCCGTCATTCATGGCGACGCCGAGCAGCAAGGTTGCCTTGCCCATGTAGCGTACCCGCGCAGTGGGCGGGTCTTCGAATCCGCGGTAGACCTTGGCGATGTCGCCAAGGCGGAACTCATTGCCGTTGGCGCAGAGTTTCAACTCGCGTAGTTCATCCAGGCGGTCGAAGCGACCGCTGACCGCTAGCCGTATATGCTCCGGCCCGCTGTCGTAGGCACCGGCGCTATTGACCTGATTCTGCTGTTGCAATGTCTCCAGCAGGGTGCTGATGCCAATGCCCAGCGTCGCCAGCTTGGCATTGGCCAGCTCGACATAGATGCGCTGCGGTTGTTCACCGAAAAACTCCACCTTGGCGACATCCTTGATCTTGAGCAACTCGCCGCGGATGGATTCTGCCTGTTCCTTCAACCTCGCATAGTCGTAGCCTTCGCCATGCAGGGCGTAGAGGTTGCCGTAGACGTCGCCGAATTCGTCATTGAAGAACGGGCCTTGAATGCCGTCGGGCAATGTATTGCGGATATCGCCGACTTTTTTTCTTGCCTGATACCAGACGTCCGGCACGGCGGAGGGTGGCGTCGAGTCCTTGGCCAGAATGAAAATCAGGGACTCGCCTGGGCGTGAGTAACTGCGCAGGATATCGAGGTGGGGCAGCTCCTGCAGCTTCTTTTCGAGTTTGTCAGTGACCTGTTGCTCCACTTCGTGGGTGCTGGCCCCTGGCCACATTGTGCGGACCACCATGACTTTGAACGTGAAGGGCGGGTCCTCCGACTGCCCGAGCTTGGTGTAGGCCAGCATGCCGGCCAGCGTCAGCACCAGCATAAAGTAAAGCACCAGGCTGCGATGCGTCAGTGCCCAGCGAGATAGATTAAAAGGTAGGCGCTCACTCATTGATTGATTTCTGTCCTGAGCGGCGTGACCGCTTGCCCTTCAGTGAGGGTGTGAATGCCGGTGACGACAAGGGTCTCATCGCCTTTGAGCCCGGATACAATGCTGACCCCTTGTTCGCTGTAGCCACCAATGTCCACTTGCTGCGCATGCACGCGATTGTTCGCATCCATCACCCATACCTGCGCCTCTCCATGTTGTTGCGACACGGCTGTGCTGGGCAGGACGAACGCCTGCTCCTGGCGCTCCAGCCTGACACCTGCCGTCATGCCGATTTGTACTTTCTCGTCGGCATTGAGCAGCGATACCTTGGTCCTGAAGGTACGGGTTGCCGGGTCGGCCGCAGGAGCGATTTCCCTGATGCGCCCCTGGTAGACCTGGTCGCGGTTCGACCAAAGGCGGATGATGGCCGGCGCTCCCGGTTCCAGGTTCTCTAGACGGGATTCGGGAATGGCGATCTGTACTTCAAGCTCGTCAGGCACTGCCACCCGGGCAATCACCTGCCCGGCGCTCACGACCTGTCCCGGTTCTGCGTCGATGGCCGTCACGATGCCATCGCGTTCCGCTGCCAGTGTCGTGTATTGTGCCTGATTGCTGGCTACCCTGACCTGCGCCTGAGCCTGCATTACCTGTGCCAGGCTAGACTTCAGGCGCGTTTCCACCGTGTCCAGGGCGGCTGCGGAAATGAAGCGCTTCTCGAATAGTTGCCGTTGGCGTTTGCTGTCGGCTTCGGCCAAGGCCAATTGCGCTTCTGCGGACTGCAGTGCGGCCTGGGCCGAGGCCAGCGAGAGCTGGTTATCCTCGGCATCCAGCCTTGCCAGCATTTGGCCTTTCTTGACATGGTCACCGACTTCCACGTGACGCTGGATGATCTTGCCTGCGATACGAAAGCCCTGCGCCGATTCATAGCGAGGACGCACTTCTCCCGTCAGCCACTGGCCATGGTCGGTATGCAGGTCGGTGAGCTGCATGACGAGGGCGGGCCGTGGTGGCGGCGCCTCGGGTGCCGGCTTGTGGCAAGCGACCAGCAGGGAAACGGAGATGGCTAACAGCCATGAGTGAAGTGGTGTGCTCGAAAGTAATAACGGCATATCGATACCTACATGCTGGGGATGGAGGCCTGGATCACTGGGTGGACATGCAGGCCATGCGCTGGCTTGTTCCCGCGCATGATGGCGACACCCATGCCATAGCAATCGCTTTCAGGCGGCACTGAGGATCAGCCGGCGCCTGGCATTCCGACAAGTTGTTGATGCTAGGGAGCATAGGCTGGAAGGATAGGGATCATCAAGGATGATTATTAAATAATGTTAGCTGAGCGGTGTCTATCGATAGTTTCAGCAAAGGTGCCAAGGCAATGGACAGGATGTGCAGGCGCGCGGATGATAAAGAACGGGTGCACAGGGTAGTGTGTCATATCTCGGAGATATGGCACCTAGGCACCCAGGTGCCGGTCCATATTCCTAGAAATCGAATTTTTCCGGCTGGGGGGCGTTCTCGAGCTGAGGAAGCGTGGTTTCGAAAATCACGTCCTGGCGTACCGCATCTTCGCTGATGCGGCGCATGATGGTGGCCTCCATCACGGGGGGCTCGCCAATGACGGCGAACAACCTGCCGCCGACGCGCAACTGATCGTTTATCAGCGGCGGCAGGGCCAGTGAACCGGTGAAGACGATCACGTCATAGGGGGCATTGCCCGGCCACCCACGTGCGCCGTCTCCTATATGCAGCGTCACATTGTGGATTTGCTGCTGAAGCAGCTTGAGATGCGCTTGATTGCTGAGTTCGGCATTGATCTCGACGCTGTGCACCTCTTGCGCAAGTGAGGCAAGCAGGGCGGTGAAGTAGCCGCTGCCGGTGCCGATTTCCAGGACTTTATCGGTTGGCTTGATTTCCAGCGATTGCAGGATGCGGCCTTCCATCTTGGGGGAAAGCATGGTCTGGCCGAAGCCGATGGGGATTTCGATATCGGCAAACGCCAGGCCGCGATATTGCTCGGGGACAAACGCTTCGCGCGGCACGCGGCCCAAAAGGTCGAGCACGGTGCCGTCAAGCACCTCCCAGGGGCGGATCTGCTGCTCTATCATGTTGAAGCGGGCTTGTTCTACATCATGGTGCATCGCAATTGTCCTTATCCATCGCATGGCTATCGGTTTGCCGATTATAGCGCCAGACGGCAGAGTTTCAAGCTGGATCGCGTGACCTGCCAGCTTTAGGCACATGATGCTCTGCATCAACTGTGCATCGTCCACAATAATCTTGATCGAATCAGGGTTTTAACGTACATTCCTTCCATCGCTAGGGGTCTGCTGTTGCACGCTGAGGCATGCAATGGCAGTGAGAATTACCCTTTGAACCTGATGTGGATTATCCCACCGTAGGGAAGCGCAGTTTGGTTTGATGGGGTGGTTTCTATTTTTTTATTCCCCTGTCGGTACTCCAAAACGCTTCCCGCATTTTGGAGACTTGAATGAACGCCACCGACAAAAACCTGCAGCAGAATTTCCTCAATGCCACCGCCCAGGTCGATCCGGGCGCAACGCAGCCTTTTACCAATTCCCGCAAGATCTATATCGAAGGCTCGCGCCCCGACATCCGCGTTCCTTTCCGCGAGATCAGCCTGTCCGATACGCCATCGGCATTCGGCGCCGAGAAGAACCCGCCGGTGATTGTCTACGACACTTCCGGTCCTTACACTGACCCGGATGTGCAGATCGACATCCGCAACGGTTTGCCGGCCCTGCGCGCTGGCTGGATTGCCGAGCGCGGCGATACCGAGCAACTGGACGGGCCGACTTCCAGCTATGGCCTGGAACGGCTGCACGATCCCAAGCTGGCCGACATGCGCTTCAACCTGCATCGCAAACCGTTGCGTGCCAAGGCAGGCAGGAACGTGACGCAGATGCACTATGCGCGCCAAGGCATCATTACTCCGGAGATGGAGTTCATCGCCATCCGCGAGAACCAGCGCCGCGAAGGCATGAGCGAACTGTTGCAGACCCAGCATGCCGGGCAGCATTTCGGCGCTTCCATTCCTGAAATCATCACGCCTGAGTTCGTCCGGGACGAAGTGGCGCGCGGCCGGGCAATCATTCCTGCCAATATCAACCACCCCGAAATCGAGCCGATGATCATCGGCCGCAATTTCCTCGTGAAGATCAATGCCAATATCGGCAATTCCGCCGTCAGCTCAAGCATAGGCGAAGAAGTCGAGAAGATGGTCTGGGGCACCCGCTGGGGCGGCGATACCGTGATGGACCTGTCCACCGGCAAGAACATCCACGAAACGCGCGAGTGGATCATCCGCAATTCACCCGTGCCGATCGGCACCGTGCCTATCTACCAGGCGCTGGAAAAGGTCAACGGCAAGGCCGAAGACCTGACTTGGGAAATCTTTCGCGATACCTTGATCGAGCAGGCGGAGCAGGGCGTGGATTATTTCACCATCCATGCCGGCGTGCGTTTGCAGTACATTCCGATGACCGCCAGGCGCATGACCGGCATCGTCTCGCGCGGCGGCTCCATCATGGCGAAGTGGTGCCTGGCGCACCATAAGGAGTCTTTCCTCTACGAGCATTTCGAGGAAATTTGCGACATCATGAAGGCCTACGATGTCAGCTTCTCGCTCGGCGACGGCCTGCGTCCCGGCTCGATCTACGATGCCAATGATGAAGCCCAGTTTGCTGAGCTGAGAACCTTGGGTGAATTGACCCGGATCGCCTGGAAGCATGACGTGCAGACCATGATCGAAGGCCCTGGCCACGTACCCATGCACATGATCAAGGAAAACATGGACTTACAGCTGGAGCATTGCGGCGAGGCCCCGTTCTATACTCTGGGACCTTTGACCACCGATATCGCACCCGGCTACGACCACATCACCTCCGGCATCGGCGCCGCGATGATAGGCTGGTACGGTTGCGCGATGCTGTGCTACGTCACGCCGAAGGAGCACCTGGGCCTGCCGGATAAGGAAGACGTGCGCGTCGGCATCGTCACCTACAAGATTGCCGCGCACGCCGCCGACCTGGCCAAAGGCCACCCCGGCGCTCAGATTCGCGACAACGCCCTGTCCAAGGCACGTTTCGAGTTCCGGTGGGAGGACCAGTTCAACCTCGGCCTCGATCCGGAGAAAGCCAAGGAATTCCACGACGAGACCCTGCCGCAGGAAGGGGCCAAGCAGGCGCACTTCTGCTCCATGTGCGGTCCGCACTTTTGTTCAATGAAAATTACCCAGGACGTGCGCGAATATGCCAACAAGCTGGGTGTGGACGAGCAGGCGGCGCTGAGCAAGGGCATGCAGGAAAAGGCGATCGAGTTCGTTAAGCGCGGCAGCGAGGTTTATCAGAAGGTTTAAGAAACCGACAAAACACACGGATGCCTGTTTTTTCATTGTGCATACATGGAAGGCCGCCTAGTGGGATTCAGGATAGCGGTTGCAGCTATGCTAAAATCGCATAATGACCACACTTAAATTGAAACCCGGTGCGGCAACTCCGCCTAAGGCTCCCGGCAAGCCGCCGGTGCGCAGGGCGGACCCCGCCAAGCGGTCGCGTACGACGGTGCCGGAGTATATCGCCAAGGCATCCACGGCAAGAGACGTCGAAGCCGGGCCTGGCCCCGAAAAAGAACGAAAAGCGCGGCCTAGCGCGGCCCCTCATCAAGTGGCTGGCAAACTCCCGGCAAGGCCAGCAAAGTCGCCAGTCTCTGCCAGCCAGCAAGATCGCAAGCAAGACGGCAGGCCGCGCCAGTTTGACGATCGGGATACGCCGCGCCGCGGCGGCAAGCAGCGCGACGGGTTCGAGTCTGGCGAGTTCAACCAGGATAGAAAGACCAACCCCAAGTTTTCACCCAAGCCTGTTCCCAGCCAGCCTGAATTGCCCAGGCTATCCAAGCGGATGGCCGAGCTCGGCCTGTGCTCGCGCCGAGAGGCGGACGAGTTCATTGCCAATGGCTGGGTGAAGGTGAATGGCGAAGTCGTCGATGTGCTGGGCACACGCGTGGCGCCCGATGCCAAGATAGAAGTCAGCAAGGAAGCGCACCAGCACCAAGCCGAGACTGTCACTATCCTGCTGCACAAGCCGGTAGGCTATGTCTCCGGCCAGGCAGAGGATGGTTATGAGCCTGCGGTGGTATTGGTGCATCCGGACAACCAGTGGAAGGAAGATCCGAGCCAGACGGTCTTTAAACGCGGGCATTTGCGAGGATTGGCACCTGCCGGTCGCCTGGACATCGATTCCACCGGATTGCTGGTGTTGACGCAGGATGGCCGCGTGGCTCGCCGCTTGATTGGCGAGGATTCGACAGTCGAGAAGGAGTATCTGGTGCGCGTCACCGGGACCTTGAGCGAAGAAGGGTTGAGGAAGCTCAATCACGGCCTGAGCCTGGATGGTGTCAAGCTCAAGCCGGCCAAGGTCTCCTGGCAGAATGAGGACCAGCTGCGTTTTGTACTGCGCGAGGGGCGGAAGCGCCAGATCCGCCGCATGTGTGAACTGGTTGGACTTACCGTGGTTGGGCTCAAGCGCGTGCGCATTGGTAGCGTGACCCTGGGTAAGCTGCCTGTTGGGATGTGGCGTTATCTGCGCCCAGGCGAGCGTTTCTAGGCAACCTTGGGCAGGCTGTCTTATTGGCAGGCGGCCGTTTGGTAACTCGCTGAAGCGTGTAATTTTGAAGACGATACAAGGTCCATGCATGGACATGAGCAAGGAAGCATGATGGGATTATTCGACAGTATTGCAGGCTCGGTGATGAACAAGATGGCGGGTAGCAGCGGCAACCCAATGATACAGGCCGGGCTGGAGCTCATGAACAAGTGCGGCGGGCCGCAAGGCGTGCTTGATAAGCTGCGGGCCAACGGCCTGGACGCAGAAGTCGAGTCATGGTTGGGTTCCGGCAATAATCTCCCATTGAACCTGCAACAGGTGTTGCAGGTGTTCGGCACAGAGTTGATTCAGTCGATGGCGACACAGTTTTCCCTGCCTGTCGATGATTTCGGCAGCAAGCTGGCGGAGTACCTGCCGCAGGCGATTGACAAGCTCAGCCCGGACGGCAAACTGCCAGGCAGCCAGGCAGAGCTGATGGCACGGGCATTTTCCTTGCTTAAGGGATAAGGGTATTTCTGCAGATCCGTCGGGAGGCGGTTCATCGCAGGGTCACAAGCATGCGGCATGATGATGCCGCCAACATCAACAAAAAAGACAGCAGGTCATGGATATCTTATTATTATTGAAGGCTTTTATCCTCGGCATTATCGAGGGTGCCACCGAATTCCTCCCTATCAGCAGTACGGGCCATCTTATCATCGTTGGCGATTTGCTTGATTTCAACGACGACAAGGGCAAGGTATTCGAAATCGTGATTCAGCTGGGCGCCATTCTTGCCGTATGCTGGGAATACCGTAGCCGCCTGATCTCCGTGGCGACCACCTTGCATACCAATACCTCGCAGCGCTTCATCCTCAACCTGTTCGTCGCCTTCCTGCCTGCAGCCATTTTTGGATTGCTGTTGCACGGCTTTATCAAGGAGCATCTGTTTTCCTCGATTACCGTAGCATGTGCCTTGATCGTTGGCGGCTTTGCCATCCTGCTGGTAGAAAATCTCTATGCTCACGACAAGGCTCCGGCCGCCAAGGCGTCCAACCTCAACGAGATTACGCCATGGCAGGCGCTTAAGGTCGGTTGCGCACAATCGCTCGCAATCATGCCTGGTGTGTCGCGCTCCGGCGCCACTATCCTGGGTGGCATGATTTTCGGCCTCAACCGCAAGACGGCCACTGAATTCTCCTTCTTTCTCGCAATCCCGGTGATGCTCGCGGCTACGTTCTATGACGTGTACAAGAATTTCAGTCTGTTCGTATTCGAGGACCTGGCGATGTTCGCCGTGGGGTTCATCACCGCCTTCCTTGCCGCACTGGTGGCGATCAAAACCTTGATCCGCTATGTCGCCAACCATGATTTCAAGGGTTTTGCCTATTACCGTATCGTGCTCGGCATCATTGTCCTGGCTTATTACTGGTAATCGCCGCCATTGTGTATCACTGCCGGTCGAACACCGCCGGTGATACACTTATCCTCTTCGCGCGCAATCGAAACGGGATGGGTGAATGAATAAAATCCTCAAGTATTCCTTGTTTGGCCTCGGCGGAATCGTTCTGGTGCTGGTCATCATCGTGGCGGTGTTTGTCGCCACTTTCAACCCGAACGACTACAAACCCATGATCGTGCAATTGGTGAAGGACAAGAAGCAGCGCACGCTTGATATCGACGGCGACATCAAGCTCGCATTCTGGCCTAAGCTGGGTGCGGATCTCGGCAGGATTTCCCTTTCCGAGCATAATGGCGACAAGGAATTTGCTGCCGTGGAAGGCCTCAAAGTCTCCGTAGCGCTGATCCCCTTATTGAGGAAGAAGCTGGTGGTAGATGCGGTCTATGTGGATGGCGCGCGGGCCAATATCGTGCGCTACCAGGATGGTAGTACCAATTTTGACGACTTGCTAAGCGAGGACAAGGAAGAGTCTTCGCAGGAAATTGCCTTCGATATTTCCAGCATCAACGTCAGCAATTCTGCCGTGAGCTTCCATGATGAGGCGACAGACAATACCTACGCCATCGAAAAGTTCAACCTCAAGACCGGACGCGTTGCACTTGCCACGCCATTCGACCTCGCCAGCAATTTCGAAGTAAGTGCCAGCGCACCTAAGGTCGAGGCAAGAGTCAAGTTGCAAGGCAACTTCATGGCAGATCTCGAGAGCCAGCATTTTGCCATCCAAAAGCTGGATACCGTGGTCAAGGGTAATATCGCCGATGTTCAGGAGGTGGACATCCGCCTGACAGGCGATGTGGATGCGCGCCCTGAACACATGGAATTCCTGGTCAACGGCCTCAAGCTTGCGTTTGCCGGTCAGCTTGCCGATGCCAAGCTGGCAGCAGATTTCGCTGCGCCCAGGCTGGTCGTACGTCAGGATGAGGTATCGGGTGACAAGGCCGAATTGACCTTCAGCCAGCAAAAAACAGATCAGAGCATCAAGGCCCAACTGGTATTGGCGGACATCAAGGGCTCGCCAAGGGAGCTGCAAAGCAGCGGCATCAATGGCGAATTCAGCCTCAAGCAAGCCGATCGCAGCGTGGAAAGCAAGTTCTCATCGCCATTCAAGGGTAACCTGGAAGACCTGGTGTTCGAGCTGCCCAAGCTGGCAGGTAGGATAGACATCAAGGACAAGGCCTTGCCGAAAGGTGCTGCCCAGGGCGAGTTCGCTTTCAAGCTGCTGGCTGACGTCAAGCAGGAAAAGGTAGACAGCGATTTCAGCCTGGATGTCGAGGACACCAAGCTCAAGGGCGACGTGGCCGTGGCCGGCTTTGCCAAGCCCGATATCCGCTTCAGCCTCAATGGCGACAAACTGGACTTGAACAAACTGCTGGGTAATAACGTAGCCAATGCCAAACCTACGCAGAAAGCCGCAAGCAAGTCGGCGGCTGAGCCGTCCGCCCCCGATCTTTCGGCATTGAAAGACCTGCTGTTGCAGGGCAATGTGAATATCGGCAGTATCGTCTATGAGAAATTCCGCCTGACCGGGCTCAAACTTGGTATCAAGGCCGACGGCAAGACGCTCGACGTCAGCCCGTTCAAGGTGAAGCTCGACGAAACCACGATCAACGGCAAGTTCGGCATCAGCCGGTTCGAGCGGCCGATCTACCATTTCGACGTCGATATCGACAAGCTGGATGCGGACCGCTATATCACCGACTCCGACGCGCAGCCTGCGAAACCGGCCCCAGCCGCGGTCAGCAAGCCGCAGGAAGGCGCTCCCATAGACCTGAGTGCATTGCGGCAATTGAATGCGGATGGCGAGCTGCGCATCGGCTCGCTCAAGGTGGCCAACGTCAACAGCACCAATGTGCGCATCAAGCTAAAGGCGGACTCGGGGGTGGCCGAACTCGCCCCTTTTTCCGCTAACCTCTACGAGGGCTCCATGAACGGCGCCCTGACGGTCGACGCCCGCAGCACGCCGAATATCGCCATCAAGCAGGATATGAAGAGCATCGCGATCGGCCCTTTGCTGACAGATGTCATCAACAATGACATGTTGAATGGCAAGGGTAGCCTGAATCTTGATCTCACCACCAGTGGTGATAGCGTCAATTCCCTAAAGCAAGGGCTGAACGGCAAGGCGGTGCTCAACCTCAAGGATGGTGCGGTCAAGGGCATCGATATCGCTGGGACGCTGCGTGGTGCCAAGGACAAGCTCGATGTGCTCAAGGGCAATACCAGTGTCGCGGGGGACAAGCGCAAGCAGACCGATTTCAGCGAAATGTCCGCCAGCTTCAATATCAAGAACGGCGTGGCGCACAATGACGACCTCTACATGAAGGCACCCTTGTTCCGCATTGCGGGTAGTGGCAGCATCGACATCGTCAACGAAACCCTGGACTATCTTGCCAAGCCCACTGTCGTTGCCTCCCTCAAGGGGCAGGGCGGGGCCAGCTTGCAGGAGCTCAACGGCTTGACCATTCCGGTCAAGGTCACCGGGACTTTCACTGAACCAGCCTTTGCCATCGACTTTGCCGGGCTGGCTGCCGCGGTGGCCAAGAACAGGCTGCTGGAAGGTGCTGGCGGCGCCAAGGGCGAGGCGGTCAAGAACCTGCTGGAGGGCAATCGTGAAGAAGCGGTGAAGTCGCTGCTCAATCAAAAAAGCGGCAATCGCAAGGATGAAGCCGGCAGTGAAGCTTCGGCTGCCTCATCCGAAGACAAGGTCAAGCAGAAACTCCAGAACCTGTTCGGCCGCTGAAATGAACCTCGCTGAGATGCCCCTGACGCAATATCCTCCCATCGCCGACAGGCTGATTACCTGGCAGAAGCAGCATGGCCGCCATGACCTTCCCTGGCAGAATACACATGATCCATATGCCATCTGGGTGTCCGAGATCATGCTGCAGCAGACACAAGTGGCGGCAGTCATTGGCTATTACCACAAGTTCATGCAGCGCTTCCCGACGATTGCCAGCCTCGCGGCAGTGAGCCAGGATGAAGTGATGCAGTATTGGAGCGGCCTGGGCTATTACTCGCGCGCGCGCAACCTGCACAAGGCGGCGCAGCAAGTGATGAGCCTGCATGCTGGCGAATTTCCGCGCGACTTCGACGCCATCCAGGCCTTGCCGGGGATTGGCCGTTCTACGGCCGCCGCCATCTCTTCGTTCGCCTTCGGGTTGCCGCAGCCGATACTGGACGGCAACGTGAAACGTGTATTCGCGCGCTATTTCCTGATTGAAGGTTGGCCCGGCCTGCCCAAGGTGGAAAAGCAGCTGTGGCAAATTGCGGAGGCAATGCAGCCGCAAACTGAAATGGGTACCTATGCCCAAGCCCTGATGGACCTGGGGGCCACGGTATGTGTGCGCCGTCCTCGCTGCGCCAACTGCCCGTTGCAGGAGGATTGCGGCGCCTTGCTGACGGAGCGCGTTGGCGAACTGCCTGCTTCCAGGCCACGCAAGGCCATCCCGGAGAAAGCCGTGCAGATGCTGGTGATGACGCATGGGAGTCGCGTGCTGCTGCAAAAGCGTCCGGATAGTGGTATCTGGGGCGGGCTATGGAGCCTGCCTGAGCTGGGGGCCGGCGAGGACGTCCTGACATGGGGGCGGCAGGTATTTGGCGTGGAGGGAGATTCGTTGACTCCACTTATGCAGTTGACCCATGTATTTACGCATTTCAAGTTGCACATCACTGCCAACCATATGCTCGTGAACATCATGCCTTTACAGGCGCGGGAACCGGGCCTGCAATGGATGCCATTGGATGAGGCGATCGATGCCGGGCTGCCTGTACCTGTGCGCAAAATACTGCAGGCCCTGGTTGCGCGTCAGCAGATTGCACAGCATGGACAGCAGCTGGCGTTGGTTTGAACTGAACCTGAGCGCCGGGCATCCGGATTGCTTTTCCTGGTGATTCTCCTAATGTTGTGTTCATCCCTACGAGGAAAGAAAAAAGCCCGCTGAGCGGGCTTTTGCATGGATGGTCGGGCCAAAACTTTAGATGTCGCCCCAGCTTTCTTCCCACATGCAGTGCTTGATCTTGTGACGGTTGGCAATGAGCTCGTCAATGGAGGGCTCATCGTTCAGGGCGCGCTTGATCGCTAGCTTGGTTGCTTCATAGTTGTTCTTGTACATGTCAGCCTTGTCCAGCTTGCCTTCCTTCGCCAGCGGTCCGCAGCCTGGATCGATCCAGACCAGGCTGATGATGCACAGATCGTTGACCTGATCCTTGGGAATAATGCCTTCAATCACACAGTCGAGTACTGCATCGGCAGTAGCTGCCTGCACCACACCGCCGAACAATTCGATATTGATGGAGTCCTTCAAGGTGACCTTGGGCACCATCATGGTGGCAGGGCGCACCATCTGATTGATGTCACGTACGGCGAACATGGCGGAGTGACCCTTGCTCTGGGCCATCAGATTGGCAAATGCCTGACCTACGGGGCCGTCGACAGCACCAATCACAATCTCTGGCATCGCGGCAGTGACATCTTTACCTTCGCTGAAAATAGTGGCTTCACCAGCCTTGAAAACGATTTTTGACATCTGGATATCCTTAAGGGAAAAGGTAAGTAAACGAAACGCTGTATTTTACCGAAGGGCCAGTGAGGGGGCAAACTTCAGGTAAAGCCATTGTTTGCCTGCGTCAGCACAGCTTAATGAAATGATTCTGGGCAAAGATGCATGATGGGGGCTAAGCACGAATTCGAAGATAATGACCTGAGTATTTCTGTAAGGCTAAATTTCAGCGTACCAAAATCGTTATACCGTCTATCGGTGCAGTACCTCCGTTTGTCGGATGAATTGGCAAGCAAGCGGGAGAACGTTGCATGATTCACTCTAGGCAAAAAAGGAATGTGAATGAGAACAGTAAATAAGGGCTTTACCTTAATCGAATTAATGGTGGTGGTAGCCATTATTGGCATTTTGGCATCTATCGCCTTGCCTGCTTATTCGCGCTATGTGGCACGTGCCAAGGTGGCCGAGGCCATTTCGCAGTTATCTGATATTCGAAACCGTATGGAACGAAACTATCAGGACAAGCGACGTTACAGTTGTGACGATGTTGTGATGCCCACCAGCCCTACCGTTCAGTATTTTACTTATGCATGTAGCACCCCTAACGGAGACCAGACTTTCCTGATCACTGCTACCGGTATAGCTTCGCAAGGCATGAGTGGCTACGAGTTCACTATCAATCAGGATAATGTGCGCAGGACAACAGCATTCCCTGACGCCTCGGTGCCAGCAGATTGCTGGATTACTAAGCACGGCGGGGGATGCTGAAGCATGAGGGCATATGGCTTTACATTAGTCGAATTGGTTGTGACCTTGACCATATTGACGATTCTACTTGCAATGGCCGCCCCCAGTTTCCGGGAAATGTTGTTGAATTTCCAGATACGCTCTGCGGCGGAAGGTTTGAACACTGGGTTACAAATCGCCCGGGCCGAGGCTATTCGCCGCAATGTCAATGTAGTATTCACGTTAAGCAGCAATGCCACATGGACGGTTGGATGCCAGGTAGTGGTGGCCGATGCTGATAACGATGGGGTGGAAGATTGTCCTGAGGTCATCCAAGGCAAACAAAGTGCTGAGGGAGCAGTCAGCATCAATGTCGAGGTAGTGCCGGCAGGTGCTCACAGTGTGACCTTCAATGGGTTGGGTCGTGTGACCTTCAACAATGACGGCAGCAACGTCATGCGCCAGCTGGATATTGCCGCGAACGAAGGCAATGGGCGGAACCTGCGTATCCTGATCCGGGGCGGCAGCGTGCATTTTTGCGACCCTAGCATATCAACAGTAGGAGATCCACGCGTATGCGCCTAATGCCCGCCTATCGCAAACTGCACTCTTACCAGGAGGGTGCCATCCTGCTCGAAGGGTTGATTGCTATCCTGGTGTTTTCAATGGGCATACTGGCAATCATCGGTTTGCAGGCTGCTTCCATGAAAACTGTATCAGATGCGCAATATCGTTTGGAGGCAAGCTATCTTGCTAATCGCCTAGTGGCCAGCATCTGGACGGCCGGACCTTCTCAGATTGCGAACTATGGCTTGCCGGGAGGCAGCTCCGAAACGCTAGCGGAGTGGTTGGCAGATGTGAAGAAGCGTTTGCCTGGTGCCGAGACCAAAGCGCCTACAGTCGTGATCACCGGAGATGCAATCGCAGGCTTCACCGCGACGGTAACTGTGTTCTGGCAGCCTCCTTCAGAAACCGATCCGCATAGCCATACCACTATAGCCTATATCAACACTAATCCAACGCCATGAAGATAAGCACAATCCTCAAGTACCACGCCGGGTACAGCTTGGTGGAAATCATGGTTGGCATGACAATTGGGCTGTTGGGTTTGCTGGTGATTGCGCAAGTGTTGTCCGTATCTCAGGACAGCAATCGCACGACCAGCAGCGGTGGTACTGCTCAGCAGAATGGCGCATTGGCCCTGCTGGCGATTGAGCGTGATATCCGTCAGGCCGGATACGGCATGAATGTATCGCAGAACCTCGGCTGCCAGGTCACAGGCGTCGATAACGCCACTGGCCGGAATGTGCGGTTTTTGTTCACTCCAGCGGTGATTACTCAGGGACAGGATACAGCTCCAGATGTGATCCAGTTAACTTACAGTAACGCCAGCATGGTGACCAGCCCATCTGCGCTGATGAAAGACTCGGCTGCGACCAGCACCAATACGGTTTATACCGTAACTAATCGTTTTGGTTTCAATGTCAATGATGTAGTGGTCGTAGCAGCGCCGGGCCTGGATTGCGATTTGGCCCAGATTACTGCTACGCCTGCTAACCCTTATCAGAATGATATCCATGTGGCGGCCACGTCACGCTATCGTGGTATACAGGTGTTCAGTTCCGGAGCGCAAGTCTACAACGTGGGTAGGAGCCCAGTCAGTAACCGGTATTCGATCGTTGATGGTGGCTTGCAAGTATTTTCCGAGCTGACAGGTGATGTAGATCTGGTCGCTGACGGAATTGTCGATTTGCAGGCCGATTACGGGCTCAATTTAGACGGAGATACGGAAAATACCGTTGATGAATATCGGATGTCTCCAGATTTGGATGGTAATGGTGTAATCAGCTGGGATGAATGGGAAAAAGTCATTGCTATCCGGGTCGGGCTGGTGAGTCGTAGCAGCAAAAAGGAAGCGAGCGCAGTCACCACAGAACCTCTAACCTGGGCGGGTGGTACATTCGGCAACGTGTCCAATCTGGAGGATTGGCAGCAATATCGCTATCGGGTATTTGAAACTACTGTGGTAATCCGCAACATCTTATGGAAGCCTCCTTCATGAAGACGCCTTTGCGCAGAAGCCCAGGCCCGACACTCCAGCACGGTGTCGTGCTCATGGTAGCGCTGATTGTGTTGATCGCCATGACACTGGCAGGCCTGGCCTTATGGCGTGCTGTGGATGCCGGCAATGTCATTGCCGGCAATCTTGCTTTCAAGCAGTCCGCCACTATGTCCGCTGACCGAGGCTTGCAGGCGGCGCTAGTTTGGTTGGACAACAACCGCAATGCTTTGAATGACAATAATCCTTCAAGGGGTTATTTTGCTAATACGCTTACAACAGAACCGGACTGGTATAGTAATGCCATCTGGAGTAATGCCGTGGATCTGGGAACCGATGCTGCAGGCAATCGGGTGCAATACTTAATCCACCGTCTCTGCCGTACAACGGGTGCCTATAACGGCGAAGATGGCACGGGGCAGCCTAATTCGTGCTCCACTTCCCTGTCCAAGGCGCCAGTCACCAATGCTACCCTCGGTAGCAGCTTGCAGATTGGCGCCGCCGTCTATCAGTCCAGCCCATCAGTGTACTACCGCATCACGGCTAGGGTGCTTGGGCCAAGGAGCACTGTCAGCATCGTGCAGGCTACTGTCATGGTGCCAGTATAAACAAAACAACCCAGTATCTCAGGGAGAGTAGAACGATGCAACAACAAGCTCAAGGAAGATTATCGGGGAGAGTCCTGCTATTGGCGACAATATGGCTAGTTGGAAACGCATGGCTCGCCGAGGCTGCAGTCACTGATATTTCCAGCAATCCGCTATCTACTGCTTCAGGTACGGTGGTCAGGCCAAACGTGATGTTTGTGTTGGACGATTCCGGGAGTATGAATTTTAGTTTCATGCCGGATTTTCTGGGATACGGTAGTTATATGGCAGGTAAATGCAGGGCGAGCAATGGCAACATGACCGCCTCATGTGCTGGTACCTCTCAGAGCGGTCAAAACAGACCTGCTACAGGTGGCGATCCTCCAGTGTACAGTCCGCTGGTGAATGCGATTTACTATAATCCGCAGATTAGCTATACACCGCCAATTAACCCATGTGACACATCTCAAACCCTGCCGACCATGAATGCTACTAATACTGATGGGTGGCGAGCGGTGAGAGTGGTTGGCCATGCTATTAACAATGGCTCCTGTGTACAGAATTCTGCACGTGCAAATATTCTGACTGAATATCCAGAAAGAGCATATTGCGGAACGGTTTATAACTCGAGCACTAGAAGGAACGAAACAGTATGTAAGCGAAATGGAATAGATGAGCCTGCAACTGGAACCACTAATGGTTATGATTGGCCAAATAATACATTTTCATCGGGGAGAACGATCAATAGCCACCCTCATTATTTTCTAATTAGCCCCAGAGAATATTGTACGACGAGTCAGCTGGATGTTTGCACACTAAGAACAACACCTAGTGCAACACATAGTTTACCAGCCTATGTCAGATATTGTGCGTCAAATGCTGATGCTGTTACAAGCGCTGCAGTAAGTGGGGATGGAAGGTGTCAGGATAAGCACAGCAATGTTTATCGCTATGCACGGTATGGAATTTTTGTTCGCACGGACATTGTGCCAGAGAAAACCTATGTCAAATATCTTGACCGGGTGGATTGTGCGGGTAGCGTATGTACCTATGCCGAAGAAATGACCAATTTTGCCAACTGGTATGCTTATTACCGTACACGATCTTTTGCGATGAAGAGTGCTGCCGGACAGGCATTTGCAACTATTGATAATAATTATCGCGTTGGTTTCTTAACTATCAATCCAGGTTCTCCTGTAGCCGAAAACAAATATCTTAAGATTGATGATTTTGAGCCTAGGCACAAGGAAAATTGGTATAAAAAGTTCTATTCATCAACGGCTAGTGGTGGCACGCCATTACGTCAGGCGCTGTCTAGAGTTGGAAGACACTATGCTGGTGTCAAGAGTGGTATTAACTCCGGAATGAGTGAGGACCCAGTGCAATTTGCCTGTCAGCAGAACTTCACTATTTTGACTACTGATGGATATTGGAATGGTGCGGCTGGGATCACAATTGGTGGTGGGGGAATTGGTAACCAAGATAATGAAGATCAAGGTTATTCCAGGCGTGTGGATGGTGCATTCGATGGCGGATTGCCAGGCGCGACAAATACGCTTGCTGATGTTGCAATGTATTACTATAAAACTGACTTGCGTAACGATATGGAAAATAAGGTGCCAACTACCAGCAAGGATAGAAACCCGGCACAACATATGAATACTTTTACCTTAGGGCTCGGGTTGGATGGAGAGCTAAGTTATCGATCAGACTATGAAGTTGCTAACGAAGGAGACTTTGCCGAGATTAAACAAGGGTTGAGAGATTGGCCTGTTCCTGCTGCTGAATCTCCTAGCTCACTCGATGATCTCTGGCATGCCGCAGTCAATGGTCGCGGCTTATATTTCAGCGCTAAGCAGCCAAAAGAGCTGATTTCTGGCTTACGTAGTGCTTTGGCCGGTGTATCAGATAGAACAGGCGCAGCTGCCGCGTCGGCAACTAGTAGCCCCAATATTACCCAAAGCGATAATTACATTTTCAGCTCTACTTACCGTAGTGTGCACTGGGATGGGGATGTGCAGGCACAAACGATCAATCCTGCCGACGGCACAGTCAGCGAAGCACATGTGTGGAGTGCTCAGGCGCAATTGAGTGGTGGTGGACGTAATATTTTCAAGTTCAATCGTGATACCAAGGCAATTGAGCCATTTGCATGGGATAACCTGAGCACAGCAGAAAAAGTTTACTTCAATCACAAGTGTGAATTGCTGTCCCAATGTAATGGCTTTACGGCAGATATCAAAGAGATCGCAAACTCAGGCGAGAACCTTCTCAATTATCTGCGGGGACAGTCTGTCAATAGCGGCGAAACGAGCCAGACAAATAAGCCATACCGATTGCGTGCGCATCTGCTGGGCGATATTGTAAATTCGGCGCCTGCTTACGTAAAACACCCGCAATTCAATTTTATTGACAACGTGTTGCCTAATTACCAGACATTCAAGAATGAGCAGGCTGATCGTCATGGCATGCTCTATGTCGGCGGTAATGACGGCATGTTGCATGCATTCAACACTACCAATGGCCATGAGAGCTGGGCCTATGTGCCGCAGTTCGTCATGCCGAATATGTTCAAGCTGGCAGACAAGAACTACGGCGCCAATCACCAGTTTCTGGTGGATGGCTCTCCGCAGGTCATGGATGTTTACGATGCTTCCTCCTCAGCCTGGCGTACGATTCTTGTCGGCGGGTTGAATGCAGGCGGGCGCGGATATTTTGCATTGGATGTGACCGATGAGGACAACCCGAAAGCGTTGTGGGAATTCTGTCATACCAATAGCTACTGCAACCGATGGGATGAGGATTTGGGCCTGACTTACGGCAACCCTATCATTGCGAAGCTGCCAGAGGGGAATGCGCATGCAGGACGTTGGGTGGTGATTTTTACTTCAGGTTATAACAATGTATCTCCGGGCAATGGACAAGGATATGTCTATATTCTCGATGCGATCACAGGTGAGTTGATCGAGAAGATTGGAACTGGGGTGGGGACTGCGGAAAGCCCTAGCGGCTTCGCCAAGCTTGCCAGCAGTTCGGGCATTAATGGCAATGCGCATATCGATGCGACGCTGGTGGCTTTATATGGGGGAGACCTTGAGGGAAACTTGTGGAAAGTAAACCTGGGAACGTCTATTCCTGCGATTACCAGACTGGCCAAACTGACTGATCCTAACGGTTTGGGGCAGCCTATTACTACCAAGCCAGAAATTGGCAAGGTGCCGAAAGTGAACGAGCCAGTGATTTTTGTAGCCACTGGACGCTATCTGGGACTCAGTGACGTGACGAATGCCCAGCGCCAGTCTGTTTATGCAATCCGTGACAATGGCATAAGCTATAACGGACGTGCCCTGACACCACGGACGATTACCCATGGAGATACGACCTCTTCGATTAATGGCAGCGAATTGGATTGGGCAGGAGGAGGTTGGTACGTTGATTTACCGGAGCTGCGAGAGCGGGTGAGCCTCGATCCCCAATTGGCTTTAGGGACACTGACAGTCAATAGCAATACGCCGCAGATCGACAACGTACATTCCGATGGATGCTCACTGGGTGGGACGACCCGAGTTTATCAGTTTGATTATAGGACAGGCTTGATGGTACCTGGTGCAACGCATTTCGGCCAGAAGCTTGCAACGGGGTTGTCCGTAGGGATGGTGATTGTCCGCTTGCCCAATGGGCAGCTCAAGGCAATTATTACTGATGCACAAGGCCGGAAGACGACGATTGGGATTGATACTGCTGCATCCGACACTGTATCGCGGCGCACAGGCTGGCGCGAGCTGACAAAATAGTAAAAGGATGGGCAAGCAAATGTAATAAAGCCAGGGATGTGCCCTGGCTTTTTCTTATCTGGTATTGCTGAATTGCCGCATCGATCGTAATACTTGCATCAGAGCTACCTGGGCCGAATTATTTTGTCGAGTTTTATCGGCCGCATTCATTGTTTTCTAGCTGAGTCTTCTAATTTGTCGAGCAGGATGCTAGCTGGCTTACATTCCGTTTGTGCAGCAATCTCCACCATGCCGGTTGGGCTGGTGACATTGATTTCGGTCAGGTGTTCGCCAATTACGTCCAGTCCTACCAGGAATAGCCCCTTTTGCTTGAGCACCTTGCCGACGGTATTGGCAATGTCGTAGTCCCGCCTGGTCAGCGGCTGGGCCACGCCTTTGCCGCCTGCAGCCAGGTTGCCGCGCGTTTCGCCGTTCTGCGGGATGCGGGCTAGGGCGTAGGGCAGCGGTTCACCGTCAATGACGATGATACGCTTGTCGCCTTGTGTAATGGCGGGTAAGTAGCGCTGGGCCATGATGGTCTGGCTGCCGTGGCGCGTGATGGTTTCAAGAATGACGCCTAGGTTGGGGTCACCTTGTCGAAGGCGGAAAACGCTGCTGCCGCCCATGCCGTCCAGTGGTTTCACGACAATATCCTGGTGTTCCGCCAGGAACTCACGAATCAGTGCCTGCTCGCTGGAGACCAGGAACGCAGGTGCGAACTGCGGGAAGTTGAGCACGGCGAGCTTTTCGTTCCAATCGCGAATGGAGCTTGGGTTGTTATAAATGCGCGCGCCTTGCCTGGCAGCCTGCTCCAGCAGGTAGGTGCTGTATAGGTATTCGTTGTCGAATGGTGGATCCTTGCGCATGAGAATGGCATCGAATGCCTCCGGGGCTTCTTCATGGGATTCACCCAGCGAATACCAAGGGTCGCCATCAATGAACCTGAAAGCGCGGGTGCGCAGCCTGGCTTCATGGTGGCGCAGCAGCAAGTCATGTTGCAACGCCACGAACAAGGCGTGTCCGCGCAACGCAGCTTCGCGCATGATGGCGAGGCTGGTGTCCTTGTATGGCTTGAGGTTGTCGAGCGGGTCGAGAATGATGGCAATCCGCATCATTAGGTTCTTTCGTCCAGTAAGTCCGGGTCGGTTTCCTGCAGCTCGATGGTAGCGGCGAGCAAGGCTAGGCGCGCTACTACGCCGTAGGCATAGAAGCGGTTGGGTGCCGCGTCCGGCGCACCCGCACAGTCTGGCGTGGAGCACGGGGTTTCGAATGTCAGGGGCTCGAAATGCATGCCTGGCGCATTGAGGTTCTCGTCGGCGCCGCGGGAAGTATGGACGCGGTAGAAGCCGCCTACTACGAAGTGGTCCATCATGTAGATGACAGGCTCGGCGACGGCATCCTTGAGGTGTTCGAAGGTGTACACGCCTTCTTGCAGGATGACTTCGCTTACTTTGAGGCCCTCCTTCACCACGGACATTTTGTTGCGTTGTTTGCGGTTGAGGTCGCGGACATCGTCAGCGCTTTTGACCGTCATGATGCCCATGCCGTATGTGCCGGCATCAGCCTTGACGATGACAAAGGGTTCCTGCTTCACGCCATATTCCGCATATTTGCGACGAATTTTGGCCAGCAGGGAGTCCACTTTCTCTGCGAGCTGCTCCTCGCCAAGGCGGGCATGGAAATCCAGTCCGCCACAGGTATCGAAATAAGGGTTGAGCAGCCAGGGGTCGATATCGATCAAAGGCGCGAACTCCTCGACCACACGATCATAAGCAGTGAAATGATTGGATTTGCGGCGGGTCGCCCAGCCTGCATGCAAAGGCGGGATCAGCGATTGTTCAAGGCCCTGCAGAATGTCAGGGATGCCGCCGGAAAGATCGTTATTGAGCAGGATCGCGCAGCTATCGAAATTGTCCAGCTCCAGACGGTTGGCTTTGCGCCGTACAGGCTCGAGCAAGATGCTATGACCGTCGTGCGTTTCGAGGAAGGTGGGTGCGGTAATCTCAGGGGCGATGCTACCGATGCGTACCTCCAGACCTGCCTGGCGCAAGATATGGGTGAGGGCATGGACGTTGCGCAGATAGAAAGTATTGCGTGTGTGGTTCTCCGGAATCAGCAGCAGGCGCCGCGCATCGGGGCAAATCTTTTCCACAGCCACCATGGCGGCCTGGATGCATAAAGGCAGGAAGTCCGGGTTCAAGTTGTTGAAGCCGCCCGGAAACAGGTTGGTATCTACTGGCGCCAGCTTGAAGCCAGCATTGCGCAGATCCACCGAGGCATAGAATGGCGCGCCATATTCCTGCCATTGGCTGCGGAACCAGTGTTCAATGCGCGGCATGTTGTCAAGCAGGCGCTTTTCCAGGGTGAGCAATGGACCGGTGAGCGCCGTCGTAAGGTGGGGAACCATCATGTTTAAGAGGACACCTGATTAGCCAAGAGTAGGCGGAGATTTTAGCGTAAAGCCAGGGGTAGTTCCCGTTTTATTCGCGCCAGCGTTCCTGTCCGTTCCGGCGAGCAGCGCATGGGGATCAATGAGTCTGTCTTGGCTTGAGCCTGAGGTTTCCGATGGCTTCAATGGTCGCAATGCGTCGAATGCGCACTCTTGCGTCGTTTGTATGGTGCATTTGCTCCTGATGATTTCAGGAGATGTGGTCCTGGGGCAGTCATCCTGCCTGATGAAAAGGAAGCTAAAGTTATAGGCAAAAAAAAGGGGCGCTCGAAGCGCCCTGAGGAGGAGGAGATAATGCATAAAACTAGGCAGTAAAATGTTCCTGGTCTTGCGACGTAAAGATCAAATTACGCTTGATCATAGATAAGCAATCAGCGTGCCAACTTTGCAGGGGGCAATTTCCATTGTTGAGGCAGGTTTTATGCTGCTGCTGTGACGAAGTGGTGCAGGATTGCCCCGATTGAGTGCATTGGGGTCATTTCTCGATGCGATGGATGAGCTTGCATGGGTGAAAAAGAACGGGCGCTGAAAGCGCCCGTCGAGTCTAGCTATTACCCAACTTAGTAGTGATAGGCACGCTCACCGTGTTCGGAGGTATCGAGACCTTCACGTTCGGCTTCTTCGCTGGCGCGCAGGCCGATGAAAAGGTCGACGATTTTGAACAGGATATAACTGCCGATACCACCCCATACGATGGTGACGCCAATCGCGACGGCTTGTGCATAAAGCTGGCTTGCCATCGTCGTGCCTTCTTCGTAGCCGATGCCACCGAAGTCGGCACTCATGAGGATGCCGGTACCGAATGCGCCGATCAGGCCAGCGACACCGTGGATGCCGAATACATCCAGGGAATCGTCATAACCCAGCTTGACTTTCAGACTGGTGACCGCCCAGAAAGCGATAACGCTGGCAACAAATCCAAGTACGATGGCGCCGACAGGGCCGAGGAAGCCGCAGGCCGGCGTGATGGCAACCAGGCCGGCGACTGCACCGGAAACGGCACCCAGCAATGAGGGCTTGCCCTTGAACAGCCATTCTGCGAAAACCCAGCCCAATACGGCGGCGCCGGTAGCTGCCTGTGTGTTGATCAAGGCCAGGCCTGCAATACCGTCGGCGGCAAGTTCACTGCCGACATTGAAGCCGAACCAGCCTACCCACAGCATGGAAGCGCCGACCATGGTTAGCGTAATGCTGTGCGGAGGCATAGCTTCCTTGCCGTAGCCAAGACGCTTGCCAACGACGATGGCGCCGACGAGTGCTGCAATACCCGCATTCATGTGAACAACAGTGCCGCCTGCAAAGTCAGCTGCGCCGAGGTCGCCCAGGAAGCCGCCACCCCAGACCATGTGCGCGATCGGGATATAGATGAACGTCACCCACAATGCGAGGAAGGCCAGTACGGCAGAGAACTTCATGCGTTCGGCAAAGCCGCCGACGATCAGTGCCGGGGTGATTGCCGCAAAGGTCAATTGAAAGGTAACAAATACATATTCGGGGATGGTACCGCCTTCCAGCAAGGTATCGGGCGTGATGCCTGATAACAGGGTCTTGCTGAATCCGCCGATATAGGCGTTCAGGCTGCCGCCATCAGTAAAGGCCAGGCTATAGCCGTAGACGACCCAAATCACGGACATAAGCGCTGTCGTGACGAACACCTGGGTCAGGATGGAAACCATATTCTTGGTGCGAACCAAGCCACCGTAGAACAAGGCGACGCCGGGAATGATCATGGCCAGCACCAGCACAGTGGCGACGATGGTCCAGGCAGTATCGCCGGGGCTCAGGGCCAACATGGCCTCGGTGGCTGTGTCTACCGCCTCTGCAGCAGCGGGTGCGATTTCAGTGGAGACAGCTTCGTCAACGATGACAACTTCTTCTTCGGCCAATGCAAGGCCGGAGAAACCCAGCGCACTAACCAGTGCAATCATGGAAAGAATTTTTTTCATATCAACTCCCTTAAAGCGCATCAGCGCCGGTTTCGCCAGTACGAATGCGGTAGACTTGTTCCAAGTCGAAGACGAAAATCTTGCCATCGCCGATTTTGCCAGTGGAGGCAGATTTTTCGATAACTTCCACTACTTGGTCAAGTAATTCATCGGCGACTGCGACTTCCAGCTTGATCTTGGGCAAAAAATCGACAACGTATTCTGCACCACGGTAAAGCTCGGTGTGGCCTTTTTGACGACCAAAGCCTTTGACTTCAGTGACGGTGATACCCTGAACTCCAATGGAGGAAAGGGCTTCACGCACCTCGTCAAGCTTGAAGGGCTTGATGATAGCGGATACGAGTTTCATGGTGATCTCCTCTCAAATAAAAAAGGCAAGGCAAACGCCTTGCCTTCTAACTTAGTTGTTTTATTAGAAAGTCTTTTGGACGAAGAAAGTCCAGTTTTCCTTACCGGAGAACACAGGGCCGTAGGTGAATGCGCTAGGATCGGCATCGGTGTCGGTATAGTAACCGCCGGCGACAATACCGTTATCCCATGCCTTGCTCAGGCCGAGTTTCCAGTCGGTATAGTCGTACTCGCTGGGGCCATTGCCGAATTCCTGGCGGCCAACGTGGGCGATTGCGCTATAGCCTGTATCGCCAAATGGGATGTCCAGTGTCAGGTCGATATAGCTGGCACCGCGACCTTGGAAGCCGAAGGCAGACTTGCTTGGGGACCAGTTGTAACGTGCGGAAACCCACTTGTAGGCAAGGCCTCCATAGATTTCAGTGGTATCAGCGTTGTATGGGCTAACAGCAGTATTGCGGCGGCCTGGGTAGATGTATTGATTGACACCTACATCATAAGTAATGCCGGTTTCGCCGATTTCAGCGGTATAACCTGCATAGATATCCAATTCCATGCTGGAACTATTGTAGGCGCGCTCACCACCGTAACCGTCGGCACCAGTGTCAGTCAACCAGCTGATGCTGGATGCCCATGTACCAGCATAGAAACCGCTGGCGTGGGAGTAGTCCATACCACCTTGGATCGCTGGACGGTCACCGGATTGGCTGGTGCCGCGGAAAATGTAGTTACTTGTGAGGCCGATGTTATATGTAACAGTGTGAGGAGAGGTTGCCCCAGCAGCTTCTTCGGCCATGACGGCGGCAGGTGCTGCAAATGTGCCAACGATGGCGGCAAGTAGAAGCGAATTGCGCATAATGTACCCTTTCAAGGTTTGAAAAATAAAACACAACGAAAACTCTGCGTTGGGTAATAAGCAACACCTGTGCCATAAAAACAACATTCATATAAAACAAAAAGTTACGTTATTTTTTCTGTGATTTTGTATGGGCTGAAATGGTGCGGACCTTGGTTTATGTTTGTAAGTGATTGAGTTGATTGCGTTTAATCTGGATTTTTGGCGGAAAAAAACTGCTAAACTGTCGATAACTTGGGAGATTTTGAAATCATGAGTGTTCAGTTTATTGATGAGTTATCTAATAAAATCAAAGAAATATATGCTTCCTTGCCTGCCGAGGATGTCGAGCGCAACCTGCATGCACTATTAAAGGGCGCATTCACAAAACTGGAGCTCGTCACACGTGAAGAGTTTGATGTCCAGACCGAGGTGCTGCGCAAGACAAGGGCTCAATTGGCTGCTCTCGAAAAACAATTGGCTGAAATTGAAGCGAAGCTGGGGCAGTCTTCCTGAACATGGCGCTGGCGGTGTTACATAGCCGCGCGCTGGCCGGAATGGAGGCGCCAGCGGTCGCGGTGGAGGTTCATCTTGCCAACGGCTTGCCGAGTTTTACCATTGTGGGCCTGCCTGAAGCAGAGGTGAAAGAGAGCAAGGACAGGGTGCGGGCTGCTCTGCAGACGGCCCAATTCGAATTTCCGGCTCGCCGGATTACCGTCAACCTGGCGCCTGCAGACTTGCCTAAGGAAAGTGGTCGTTATGATCTGCCTATTGCATTGGGCATTCTGGCTGCTTCCGGACAGATTCCTCTTCAGGGGCTGGATCAGTATGAGGTGGCAGGCGAGCTGGCGTTGACCGGCGAGTTGCGGCCGATTCGGGGAGCCTTGGCCATGGCATACAAGGCCAAGGAATCTGGCCGTACCTTCATTCTGCCCCAGGACAGTGCTGCCGAGGCGGCCTTGGTGCAAGGCGTAGCAGTCCTGCCAGCCACCAGTTTGTTGCAAGTGTGCGCGCATTTGACAGGTCGTGAGCTACTGGCGCCGCAAGTGGTCAGTGTTGTCCAGCACGCTTCCGCTGAGGGCGATTTTGCCGAGGTCAAGGGTCAGTTACAAGCCAGGCGCGCCCTGGAGGTCGCCGCTGCGGGTGGTCATAGTGTACTGATGTCCGGCCCGCCTGGCACAGGCAAATCTATGCTGGCCTCGCGCTTTGTTGGCATATTGCCTGCGATGACGGAGGTGGAAGCGCTGGAGTCTGCGGCTATCCAGTCTCTGAGCAAGGGTTTCCGCGCCAGCGATTGGGGCAAGCGGCCCTATCGCGCGCCTCACCACACGGCTTCGGGCGTGGCCCTGGTGGGTGGGGGTGCGATTCCCAAGCCGGGTGAGATTTCGCTTGCGCATCATGGTGTTTTGTTCCTGGACGAGCTTGCGGAGTTCGACCGCAAGGTGCTGGAAGTGTTGCGTGAACCCCTGGAGTCCGGGCACATCACTGTCTCACGCGCAGCGCGCCAGGCGGAGTTTCCCGCCCGCTTTCAGCTGGTTGCCGCCATGAACCCATGTCCATGCGGCTATCTTGGGCATCCTAACGGCAAGTGCCGGTGCACGCCGGACCAGATCGCGCGCTACCGCCACCGATTGTCTGGGCCGTTGCTGGACCGCATTGATCTTCACATCCAGGTGCCGGCATTGACTGAGGAGGAGTTGATGCAGGCGCCGGCAGGCGAGGCGAGTACCACAATCAGGAGCCGGGTCGAGGCGGCAAGGCGTCGCCAGCTGGATCGTCAGGGCGTCGCCAATTATTTGCTGACCAGCCAGCAGGTGGAAACATACTGCCAGCCAGACGAAGCAGGGGCTGCCTTGCTGAAACAGGCGATTGCACGCCTCGACCTGTCTGCACGTGCATATCACCGTATCCTCAAGGTGGCACGCACCATTGCGGACCTGTCTGCCAGTGAAGCCGTGCAAAGTGTTCATATTGCCGAAGCGGTGCAATACCGCAGGCTGGGGTTGTAGCCTAGACGTATTCAGTAGATACAACAGGCCATGGGGAAAAGGTCGGCACTGCCGTCAGTGCCGACTTCGTTATGCGCCATGTCACTCCTGTTTTATAATCACGTCCTGAATATTCAATCACCTGGCAGTTGTTTGGTTCGCCAGCATTAAGGTTCCGCATGAAACATTACGAAATGTCCCCCACCGAGGTCTTGCTGCGAGAAATCCTGTCCAAGCGCATCATGATCCTCGATGGCGCAATGGGGACCATGATCCAGCAATATAAGCTGACGGAGGAGGATTATCGCGGTGGTCCGCAAGGGCGGTTCGCCGATTTTGCTGCGCCTGAGGGCGAGCGGGAACTGTTCGTCAAGGGCAACAACGAGTTGCTGACGTTCACCCAGCCGCAGATCATCCAGGAAATACACGAGCAATACCTGGCGGCTGGTGCAGATATTATCGAGACCAATACGTTCGGGGCGACCAGCGTGGCACAGGAAGACTACTTCATGGCCCACCTGGCTTATGAAATGAACGTCGAGGCTGCCAGGCTCGCACGCGCGGCTTGCGACAAGTTTTCCACCTCGGACAAGCCGCGCTTCGTCGCGGGTGCCCTCGGCCCGACGCCCAAGACCGCCTCCATTTCCCCGGACGTGAACGACCCGGCGGCGCGCAATATCACTTTCGATCAGCTCGTGGCGGCCTATCATGAGCAGGCCCGCGGCCTGGTCGATGGCGGGGCTGATATCCTGATGGTGGAGACTGTGTTCGATACCTTGAACTGCAAGGCAGCATTGTTCGCGATCGACCAGTATTTCGAGGAAACCGGCAAGCGTCTTCCCATCATGATCTCGGGAACGGTGACGGATGCCTCCGGACGTATTCTTTCCGGTCAGACCGTGCCTGCATTCTGGTACTCGATACGTCATGCGCGACCGTTGACGATCGGGCTCAACTGCGCACTGGGTGCGGCTCTGATGCGCCCTTATGCGGAAGAGCTGAGCAGGATCGCCGATACTTTTGTCTGTATTTACCCGAACGCGGGTTTGCCCAACCCGATGTCGGACACTGGTTTTGACGAGAAGCCGGAGGATACTTCTGCCTTGCTCAGGGAATTCGCCGAGAGTGGCTTCGTCAATATTGCCGGCGGCTGTTGCGGCACCACCCCATCGCATATCGCAGCAATTGCCGAGGCGGTCAGGGATATCCCGCCGCGCCGCATTCCGCAAATCCCCGTGGCGACCAGGCTGGCTGGGCTGGAGCCGTTTACGATCGATGAAGACTCCTTGTTCGTCAATGTGGGCGAGCGTACTAATGTCACGGGTTCCAAGGCTTTCGCCCGTATGATCCTCAACGAGCAGTACGAGGAGGCCCTCGCTGTCGCACGCCAGCAAGTGGAAAACGGTGCGCAGGTGATCGACATCAACATGGATGAAGGCATGCTGGATGCTGTACGGGCCATGACGCATTTCCTCAATCTCGTGGCTTCTGAGCCCGATATCGCACGCGTGCCCATCATGATCGACTCGTCGAAGTGGGCGGTGATCGAGGCAGGACTCAAGTGCGTGCAAGGCAAGTGCATCGTCAATTCCATTTCCATGAAGGAAGGTGAGGCCGAGTTCCTGCGCCAGGCCGCGTTGTGCCGTCGCTACGGCGCGGCCGTGATTGTCATGGCATTCGACGAAACCGGGCAGGCCGATACCTTCGAGCGAAAAATCGAGATTTGCAAGCGCGCTTATGACCTGCTGGTGGAGAAGCTGAATTTTCCGCCCGAGGATATCATTTTCGATCCCAATATTTTTGCCGTGGCGACTGGCATCGAAGAGCACAACAACTATGCAGTGGACTTCATCAACGCCACGCGCTGGATCAAAGAAAACCTGCCCCATGCGCGTATTTCCGGCGGCGTGTCCAATGTGAGTTTCAGTTTCCGTGGCAACGAAGCCGCGCGGGAAGCGATTCACACCGTGTTCCTCTATCATGCCATCAAGGCTGGCATGACCATGGGTATCGTCAACGCTGGCATGATAGGCGTATACGACGACCTCGACCCGGAGTTGCGCGAGCGTGTGGAGGACGTGGTGCTCAACCGCCGCGAGGATGCCACCGAGCGGATGATCGAATTTGCCGCTACCCTGGCCGCTGGAGGCAAAAAGCAGGAGGCAACCCTGGATTGGCGTGGCACCCCTGAAAACCCGGTCCCGGTGGAAAAGCGTCTGGAATACGCCATGGTGCACGGCATTACCGAGTTCATCGTGCAAGATACCGAGGAAGCGCGGCAGAAGGTCATGAGCGAGGGCGGTCGCCCGATCCATGTGATCGAAGGGCCGCTGATGGACGGCATGAACGTGGTCGGCGACTTGTTCGGTCAGGGCAAGATGTTTCTGCCGCAAGTGGTGAAGTCTGCGCGCGTGATGAAACAGGCCGTAGCCCACCTCATTCCCTTTATTGAAGAGGAAAAGCGCGCCGAGGAAGCGCGTACCGGTATCGTTGCCAAGCCCAAGGGCAAAATGGTGATCGCCACTGTGAAAGGCGATGTACACGACATCGGCAAGAATATCGTCTCGGTAGTGCTGCAGTGCAACAATTTTGAGGTGGTGAACATGGGCGTGATGGTGCCGTGCGCTGAGATTCTGGCGCAGGCCAAGGCTACCGGCGCCGATATCATCGGTTTGTCCGGGCTGATCACGCCTTCGCTCGAGGAAATGGCATATGTGGCGCGGGAAATGCAGCGCGACCCTTATTTCCATGGCATCAAGATGCCGTTGCTGATTGGCGGCGCGACTACTTCGCGCGCGCATACAGCCGTGAAGATCGCGCCGCATTATGACGGCCCGGTGATTTACGTGCCCGATGCTTCACGTTCCGTCTCCGTCATGCAGTCATTGCTGACGCCGGAGCAGCGCGACAATTATATTGCCGAGGTGCAGCAGGACTACGAGCGCGTGCGCACCCAGCATGCCAACAAGAAGGGCATCCCACTACTGACGTTGGCAGAAGCAAGGGCCAACAAGGCCAAGCTCGACTTTACTGGCCGCTTTGCTCCGGTCAAGCCCAAGTTCATCGGGCGCCGGGTGTTCAAGAATATCGACCTGGCTACCATCGCCCAATATATCGACTGGGGCCCGTTCTTCCAGACCTGGGATCTGGCGGGGTCTTATCCTGCCATCCTCCAGGATGATGTGGTGGGAGCGGCTGCCAGCAAGCTGTTTGCTGAAGGGCAGGCCATGCTCAAGAAAATCATCGAGGGACGGTGGCTCACGGCGAGCGGGGTGGTCGCCCTGCTGCCTGCCAATAGCGTCAATGATGACGATATCGAAATTTATACAGATGACACCCGCAGCCAGGTTGCATTCACCTATTACGGCATGCGCCAGCAGACTCAGAAGCCGATAGTGAAGGGCGAACAGCGGCCAAACCAGTGTCTGGCGGATTTCATTGCACCCAAGGAAAGTGGCATTGCCGATTACATTGGCATGTTTGCCGTGACGGGTGGACTGGGCATAGAGAAATACGAGCAGCGCTTCGAGGCAGCGCACGACGATTACAGCAGCATCATGCTGAAATCGCTGGCTGACCGCCTGGCCGAGGCATTTGCCGAATACATGCATGAGCGCGTGCGTAAGGACTTGTGGGGATATGCGCCCGATGAAGCACTGAGTAAAGAGGCGCTCATCAAGGAGCAGTATCGTGGCATCCGTCCGGCGCCTGGATATCCGGCATGCCCGGATCATACCGTCAAACCGGACATGTTCAATCTGATGAAATGTGAGGAAGTGGGCATTCGATTGACCGACTCGTTTGCGATGATGCCGGGCGCTGCGGTTTCAGGTTTCTATTTTGCCCATCCTGAAGCCAGGTATTTCAGTGTGGACAAGATCGGCGAAGACCAGTTACTGGACATGGCCAAACGGCGCGGGCTGCCGCGAGAATACCTGGAGCGTTGGCTGGCGCCGAATCTGTCGTAATCTTTGCTTGCTGCCACCTTTGCTACAATCAATCCTGATTCAAAAATTTAGTGAGCGTTATGCATATCCATATTCTCGGTATTTGCGGCACATTCATGGGCGGGATCGCGGTGTTGGCCAAGGCGGCCGGACATCATGTGACCGGCTGCGACGCCAATGTCTATCCACCCATGAGTACGCAGCTCGAAGCCCAGGGCATAGCGCTGATCGAAGGCTTCGGCCCGGAGCAGGTTTCCCTCAATCCCGATATGTTCGTCGTAGGCAATGTAGTGGCGCGTGGCAATTCCTTGATGGAAGAGATACTCAACCGTGGCCTGCCTTATATGTCGGGTCCGCAATGGCTGGCAGAGCACCTCCTGTACGCCAAGCAGGGGGAGCCGGAAAAGTGGGTGCTTGCGGTGGCGGGGACGCATGGCAAGACCACGACGACCTCCATGTTGGCCTGGATATTGGAATATGGCGGGCTAGCCCCGGGTTTCCTGATCGGTGGCGTGCCGGAGAATTTTGGCGTATCTGCCCGCCTGCCCGGCGTTCCGCGCCAGGATGATAAGGGTGTCTCGCCATTTTTTGTGATCGAGGCGGATGAGTACGACACCGCCTTTTTCGACAAGCGCTCCAAGTTCGTGCATTACCGTCCACGCACGGTCATCCTCAACAACCTGGAGTTCGACCATGCGGATATCTTTCCCGACCTGGAAGCGATAGAAACCCAGTTCCACCATCTGGTGCGCACTGTGCCCAGTAACGGGTTGGTGGTGGCGAATGGCAAAGAAGGCAGCCTCAGGCGTGTGATCAAACGCGGATGCTGGACGCCAGTGGAATATTTCGGCACGGATTGGCAGGCTACCGATGTCGATGCGGCAGGCAGTTTCACCGTGCGCTTTCAGGGCAAGGCGTACGGACGCGTGCAATGGCAATTGCTGGGCGAGCATAACCGCATGAACGCACTTGCCGCGTTGGCCGCGGCCCGGCATGCCGGGGTTGCCATTGATGCCGGAATAGTGGCTTTATCCCAGTTTAGGAGCGTCAAGCGGCGCATGGAGGTACGGGGTACAGCAAATGGCATTACCGTCTACGATGACTTTGCCCACCATCCCACGGCGATCGCCACCACGGTAGCTGGCTTGCGCGACAAGGTGGGCAAGGCGCGCATTCTGGCTGTGCTTGAGCCGCGGTCGAACACCATGAAGCTGGGCGTGATGAAGGATGCCTTGCCCGGCAGCCTGGCCGATGCGGACCTGGTGTTCTGCTATGGCGAGCATCTCGGCTGGGACGCAGCGTCTGCCCTGCAGCCGATCCAGCACAAGGCGGCGGCCTTTGACAGCATGTCGGTGCTGATCGAGGCCATTGCCGCCGAGGCGCAGCCGGGTGACCATATCCTCGTCATGAGCAACGGCGGCTTTGGCGGTATTCACGAGCGCTTGCTGGAGAGGCTGGCCTAGTGAAGCTGCAAGGCTTGAAAGAGATGGGCGTCCTGGGCTGGGCCTTGCTGCTTTCGGCTGTGTTTCACGTCATCCTGATTCTTTCAGTCAATTTCGAAGTTCCAGACCTCAAGTACCTGCAGGACAAAATTCCGCCGCTGGAGGTGGTGTTGGTCAATGCTAAGACCGAGTCCAAGCCTAAGAAGGCCGATGCCCTAGCCCAAGCCAACCTTGATCGCGGTGGCAATACAGACCTGGACAGGCAGATGAAGACGGCCTTACCGCCGCCCCGGAAAAAGAAGACCGAGGTAGCCCAGGCCGAGGCTGCGGAAGCAGCTGCAGCCTCTCGTCCTGGCCAGGAGAGGCAGGAACAGGCCCAGCAGGATAAAGTGGCGGAGCTAGAACGCCAGGCGCAGGAATTGATGACCCAGCTCAATGCGCAAAAGAAGCTGGAATCGGCGCCCGCCCAAAGTGCCGCGGCTTCCATGCCCGACAATGGCCAGCAGCAGGAAGCGCCCAAAAACCTCAATGCACGTGACCTGATCGCAAGCAGTTTGGATATTGCGCGGCTGGAGGCGCAGATTGCCAAGCAGCAGGAGGAATACCAGAAGCGTCCCAAACGTAAGGAGCTGGGCGGACGTACGCAAGAGTACCGTTTTGCCACCTATGTCGAGGCATGGCGACAGAAAGTGGAAAAAATCGGTAACCTCAATTACCCCGAGGCGGCCAAGGAGCAGAAGCTGTATGGCAAACTGCAGCTATCTGTCGATATCCGCGCGGACGGTTCCATTGACAAGATACAGGTCACCCGAAGTTCAGGGCATAAAATACTCGATGATGCCGCCAAGCGCATCGTAGAGCTAGCAGCGCCATATGCTGCCTTTCCTGAAGATATCCGCAAGGAATACGACATTATCGGTATTACACGGACCTGGATATTTACCAAGGAAGATAGCTTCTCGACACAGTAGTTGCTGCCCTGGATCCAGATGGGAAGCGTGTAAACCTCTAGCAGATGCCGGACGTTTAGGCACCCATTGTCTACATGCCCATGAACACCGGTTCGCCTTGGTCCAGCCGTACGGAAATTGCTTTCTTCAATGCGGTAGTGCTCCCCTGGTCGAGGGCTTGAGGCAGGCTCTCACGCTTGGTTTCCCCCCAGACCGAGTTAGGAAAGTGGCGGTCACGCTTGAAGCGCGGGATCACGTGCCAATGGACGTGAGGCGTCATGTTGCCGAGGCTGGCGAGGTTGATCTTGTCCGGACGCATGACTTCACGCACGGCCTCCTCGACTGCAAACACGACCAACATGAGATGGTCGCGCTCCGCAGGCCTGAGGTCGCTCATTTCCTTGACGTGACGGTTGAGGATAACGCGGCAAAAGCCCGGATAATCCTGGTTTTCCACGTGCACGACTCTGCATAGCGCATCCTGCCAAAGAATCTCGCCGCCGGCGGTGGTACAGAGTTCACAATTTTTGTGGAAAGACATGGTTCTGGTCATGAGGGCTGCTCAGGTTTTTCAATATGGCCATTCAATGCCGGTGGTTGCTAAGATAAAGTGCGGCCGGCGCTCACGGGCAAGGCCTTGTTCGGTGGGGCTTCCCATTGGCTGGCTGCAGGTATTGTCAGGATTATAAGCCAGGATGTCCAGACTTCCGCTGGGCTAGCGCCTGGAATTGGCGTTGATTGTCATTCGTCGCATTGTTCCTGCAGGGATTGCATTGGGAGCAAGAGTCATCAGGATCATCGGGGAGTGGCCCCAGAGTGGCAGAATGATGCTTCGCAACGAAGGTTTGGCAAAGTGCGCGCAGTAGGGCTGGGGGAGCCGTGCTGAACTGATAGAGCGAGCCCGACTTGCACACTGTGTCCAAGTCGGGCTCATCAAGTCAATTTACGACGGAGTCTTTGTCGCGAATTGTGCGAATCCCTGGATGAATTTCTCCAATTCTTCCCTGGAGCGCTGGTCGACCAGCCGGCCTTGATCATCGAAGGCTTCGTGAGCGCGTGAGAGCAGCAACCTGCCTCCTGCCCAGTAACGGGTGCCCAACTGGCGCAATATTCTTAGCCAGGCATCCTGAGCCAGAATGGTGCCAAATCCAGATGGCGTGGCCCCGATCACGGTGAAAGCGCGTCCATTGAAGACCTGCGCGATATCGGCAGGCGGACGTGACAGCCAGTCGGTTGCGTTCTTCAAGACGCCAGGGAAACCACCATTATATTCAGGCGTAGCAATGATGACGCCATCGCTGGCGATCATTTTCTGTTTGAGTGTTGTCACAGCTTCAGGAATGCCAGACGCTTCTTCCATGTCACCATCATAAAGCGGTATGCCGTGTAGTGTAGCAATTTCAATTTGCACATCAGCAGGCGCAAGCGTTTTTGCTGCGTTCAATAAAGCAGTGTTGAACGATTGCTTGCGCAGGCTGCCGGAAATACCCAATAGCTTGATCATGCTGTTTCCTTTTCTGTCAGTGATGATGACTTGCAAGCTGTCAGGCATCTCCCTGCAGCACGAGTTCCATATATTCTTCTATCGTGATCGGGCCGCCCATGCGGGACACCTTCTCCAAGTCAGGTTGTCGCAGCACGTCCTGTACACTGTCCAGGCGCTTCCATTGCGGCGTTCGCGTGGTGCATCCGGCCTGCGGTACATAAGGCGAATGTTGCACACGCTGGTGCTTATGTATGTAGCGTGGGCAATTGACGAAGATTTCCTCGATCTTGATTCTTACGATCAGCTCGGCTTCTTGATATTCCGCAAGCAAAGTGTCGTCCGGTTTAACGCTGGCAGTACCGTGAACACGGATTCGGTGTGGCGTTTCAAAGTCAATGAATAACATCCCTATTTTAGGATTGAGCGAGAGATTGCCCATCGATAGATACATGCTATTGCCATCCAGGCTGGGGAATGCCAGGGTGGTGTCATCCAGTATTTTGACAAATCCGGGTTGGCCGCCCTTATAGGAGCACGTGGGAAAGCCTCGGTGGTCTATGGTGGAAAGAAAGAAGAAATCCCGGCTGCCGATGAAGCCTGCATGCTCTTCCGGGATACTGGGCAGCACGATCAGTTCGCGTACCCGGTCCGCCATTGCCACTCCATCGAAATGTTCCTGCCATTGCCTATGCTGCGCGCCATAAAACTCGCTCATTTTCATCTCCTCCATGCGTGATATTGACTGACCTGTATAGTCCCATGGTAGGGATAGTTCTTTCCGGGAGTCAAGATACATTGCCGGATAAATTGGCGCTGCGACTTTGGCAGGTGTCGACGAGCAGCCGCTTGGCGCATGATACCGCATTGTCTGCCATCTACTTCAATACTGTTCTGCAATACCTTATACGTTGAACACAGCACGGGCTGGCCGTGAAGGCTGCAGATGATGGCAGGCTATGGTAGGAGCTTGGATAGACCGGAAGGTAGAGGCAGGCTGGGTTGAGGGCCTAGTCCCAGTGCATAGCGGATGACTTGACGCTTGATGGGACCAGTGTGGTCGGCAAACCTGAGTCCCAAGTTGCGTAGCAGCCGCAAGGGCGCAACATCGTTGCTGAAGCCGTAGCTGAACGCGTCCATGGCGCGCTGCATGACGAGGTTGGCCAGCTTGCGCTGGCGCTCATAGCGTTGTAAGTGGGGCAGTGCGGCAAGGTCAGCGCCTGTTTGCCAGGCTCTCAGCAGTGTCTCGCTGAGCACGGCAGCATCCTGGAAACCGAGGTTGACCCCCTGGCCTGCCAGAGGATGAATGGTGTGGGCGGCATCGCCGATCAGTGCAACGCCAGGACGTACATAGGCTTGCGCATGGCTTCGTGCGAGCGGGAAACTGCCGCGCCGCACCAATCCCGTGATTTCAGGCAATACAGCAGGGAAGTGCTGGCGGAATGCATCCAGCAGCGCATCGTCGTCTAGTGTCAATAGTCGGCGTACCTCGCTCGGGCGGTGATACCACACCAGTGAGGCATAGTCACCGGGCAAGGGCAGCAGCGATTGCGGCCCGTCGGGGGTGAAGCGCTGCCAGGTGATATCGCGTTCACCACCTTGGATGGCAACGGTGGCGACAAGGGCATGCATGGGGTATTGCTGGCTGTCCAATGCAATACCGGCCGCTTTGCGGACTTGGGAGTTGGCGCCATCGGCACCGATGAGGAGTGTTGCCTCAAAAATCTGACCACTGTTCAGGCGGATGTGGCTGCCTTCCGGCCGATAAGCGATCTGCCCGATTTCGCCCGGGCATAGCAGCGTGACGTTGTCGTAACCTTCAACAATCTCCAGGCAGGCGAGCTGCACCAGCCTGTTCTCGACGATATGGCCGAGCCAGGGCGCATCCACTTCTGCCGCATCGAACATGGTGCCGTGGTCCTGGCGGTTTTCCCAGACCTGCATGCGCTTGAACGGCGCAGTGCGCATGGTTTGTATTGCCGGCCATGCCTGGGCTTGCTCAAGAAAGTCGATAGAGGCAGGACTCAGGGCCGATACGCGCAAATCCGGAGGACTGGAGGGGTCAAAAGCGGCAGGTTGATGGTTTTCCAGCAGGGCGATCCGCATGCCGCTAGGCGCGAGCCTGGCAGCCAGCGCGCTGCCTATCATGCCGCCACCGACGATGAACAGGTCGACTTTTTGAGAGTGGTTTACTGTGGCCGCTGTATTACTCATCATGTTTCTGCTTCGGGTGAATGCGGACCAGGATGATGCGCGGGCCGTTCATTTTCTTGACGACAATGTCGAATTGCTCGAAGGCGATGCTCTCGCCTTCCTTGGGGATATAGCCTAGCTTGGACAACACCAGCCCACCCACCGAATCGACTTCGTCCTCATTGTCGATCTCGATGCCCAGGGCGCGTTCCAGCGTGAAAATGGGCAGGCTGCCCTTGCCGATGAGCGTACCGTCATCCAGCTTGGTCCAGTCGTTCTGAGTCTGGCGGAATTCGTCGCGGATTTCCCCGACCAATGCCCCTAGCATGTTGTCCAAGGTGATGAAGCCGAGGGGCTCCTGCCCTTTGCGCCCGACGATGGCGAAATGGCTAACCTTACCTTCACGGAAGCGGCGAAACAGCTCTATCGCGGGCAGGTCGGGAGGTACAAATGGGGCTGGATGGACAAAGCGGCCCAGGTCCTGCAGTTCATCTTCCTCAAATTTGGCAAGGAACAAGCTCTTGAGGTGAATGACGCCCTTGACCTTGCCGTCCTGCTCCACAAACGGGTAGCGGCTGTAGCGGTGCTGGGCGATGATTTTCAGGTTTTCTTCAAAGCTGTTCTTGGCGGAGAGGGAAATGGCTTCATTGAAAGGTCGCATCAGATCGGCTACTTCCAGGTCGCTGAAGTCCAATGTATGGGCGAGGATATTCCATTCATCCTTGGTCAGCTCTTCAGAGGCGCGGCTGCTGCGCAGGATCAGTTTCAACTCGTCGGCGGAATAATGTGCGTCAGTGGCATGACCGGTGCTCAGGCCGAACTTACGCAATATCCAGTTCGAACTGGCATTGAGCAACCAGATGGCAGGATACATGAGCCAATAGAAAACATACAAGGGCGCTCCCGTCCATAAGCCTATCCTTTCCGGCTGGCGGATGGCCATGGACTTGGGGGCGAGCTCACCCAGCACGATATGCAGGTAGGAGATGGTGAAAAAGGCAACAAAGAATGAAATACCGTGCACGAGTTCAGGTGTGGTGATGCCCATATTGAACAGCAAGGGCTCCAGCAGTTTGGCGAACGCCGGTTCGCCCACCCATCCCAGGCCGAGGGATGCCAGGGTAATGCCTAACTGGCAGGCGGAGAGGTAGGCGTCGAGCTGGTGGTGAACCTTGGCGAGAATGCGGCCACGCCAGCCATTGTTCTTGGCAATTGCCTTGACACGGGTTTGCCGGAGCTTGACCAGGCCGAATTCGGCCGCCACGAAGAAGCCGTTGAGCAGGACCAGGAATAAGGCAAGCAGAATGAGTAAAAGGTTACTTTCCATAATGATGGAGTTAGAAATTGACACCTGCTTGTTGTGCCTGATGATCGGCATGGTAGGAGGAGCGCACCATGGGGCCGCAGGCGGCATGGGTGAACCCCATGGCAAGGGCTTGCCGCTCGAACTCGGCAAAGCGTTGCGGCGTGACGAAACGCTTGACCGGCAAATGGTG
The DNA here is from genome assembly GCF_000013705.1 of Methylobacillus flagellatus KT. Taxonomy (NCBI): domain Bacteria; kingdom Pseudomonadati; phylum Pseudomonadota; class Betaproteobacteria; order Nitrosomonadales; family Methylophilaceae; genus Methylobacillus; species Methylobacillus flagellatus. The sequence goes on along the minus strand of NC_007947.1, from coordinate 2,679,168 downwards.
CGGGCTGGGCTGCAGATATTGGCCGAGGGTCAACATGGTGACATTGTGCGCCCGCAGGTCGCGCATGACATCCAAAATTTCCTCGTCGGTTTCGCCCAACCCCAGCATCAGGCCGGACTTGGTTGGCACTTCGGGGTGCAGCTTGCCGAATTCCTTGAGCAAATCCAGCGAGTTCTGGTAATCGGAGCCAGGGCGCGCCTCCTTGTATAGTCGCGGCACAGTTTCCAGATTGTGGTTCATGACGTCGGGAGGAGCGGCCTTGAGAATATGGATGGCGCGATCCAGGCGGCCGCGGAAGTCAGGCACGAGGATTTCCACCTTGATCTGTGGTGAGTGGGCGCGTACTGCTGCGATGCAATCGACAAAATGCTGCGCGCCACCGTCACGCAAGTCGTCGCGGTCCACACTGGTGATGACGACATACTTGAGGCGCATCTGGGCAATGGTACGGCCCAGGTTTTCAGGCTCGTTGGCATCGGGTGGCAATGGTTTGCCATGAGATACATCGCAAAACGGGCAACGGCGGGTGCAAATGTCGCCAAGGATCATGAACGTGGCGGTGCCGCCACTGAAGCATTCCCCGATATTGGGACAGGATGCTTCTTCACAGACAGTATGTAGATTATTCTCGCGCAGCACCTGCTTGATTTCGCGGAAACGTGCGCTATCCGGCACTTTCATGCGTATCCATTCCGGCTTGCGCATAGCCGGCATGGGAATGATCTTGATCGGGATGCGCGCCATCTTCTCGGCGCTGGATTCCTTGACGCCCGCGACCTTGCGGGGCGGCGGGACGATACGTTCGGTAATTTCTGTCATAAGGTATTCTCGGTCAGACGATCAGTATAGCCTAACTGTGTTGTCAATTTATCAAGCAGCTTTTGTGCCGCCGCCTCGGATGTCAGGGCTATTCCCAGATCACGGACCTGCGTGACCTGCAGGCCCTGGTAACCGCACGGGTCGATGGCAAGGAACGGCGCCAGGTCCATATCGATATTCAGCGCCAGGCCATGATAGCTGCGCTGGTGCTTGAGGCGCAGGCCAAGCGAGGCGATCTTGGCGCCTTCGACATAGACGCCCGGCGCATCGGCGCGAGCCGCTGCCGTGACGCCATGTTCTGCAAGCAAGGCGATCATGCTGTCTTCCATGGCGCTGACCAGCGAGCGTACACTCATGCCGCGGCGCTTGAGGTCGAGCAGCACATAGATGACGACTTGGCCCGGACCATGATAGGTAATCTTGCCTCCTCTATCCACCTCGATCAGCGGAATATCATGTCGGCTTGGCAGGCGCACGCCCTTGCGGTTCAGGCCCAGGGTATAGATCGGGGCATGTTCGGTGAGCCAGAGCTCATCGTGGCTGTGTTCGTCTCGGGACTGGGTGTAGGCCTGCATGGCTTGCCAAGTGGCGAGGTAATCGGTGCGCCCCAGCGTGCGAATGATTAGGGGCCGGTTCATGCGTTCATGCTGCATGGGGTATTGCCGCCACCATGATCACAGGACGTATTTCACCTTTGGATGGGAGGTGAGTGAGCGGTAAATGTCATCCAACTGCGGCTTGGAATGTACGAGCACGGTACAGGTCAGGCTGACATATTTTCCACCGGTGCTGGCCCGCATTTCGATGCGGGTGGCATCAAATTCCGGCAGGTGTTGCTGTATGACAGCCATGATCAGGTTGGCGAATTCCTCGTGTGCCTCTCCCATCACCTTGATAGGAAAGTCGCAGGGAAAATCGATCAGCGTGTCCTGCTCGTTGGGCTGATTGCCATTAAGCTCATTTGCCATATTGCTTACCTTGCGGCCCTCATGACTTGATTCTTGAACGCCTGGTACAGCGCATGCATGCGTCTGAATACCGGCCCTGGCTTGCCGTCGTTGACTTTCGCGCCATCCAGCGTGACCACGGCAAGCACTTCCTTCGTGGATGAGGTGAGCCAGATTTCATCTGCCGCGCGCAGTTGCGCCTCGCTTACCGGTGCGATGTCGAATGGCAGGCCATGCGCCTGGGCCAGCTCCAGTACGACATCATAGGTGATGCCTGGAAGCATGTACTGGCTCTTAGGCGGTGCCTGCAACACGCCCTTCTTCACAATGAAGACATTGCTGCTGCTGCCCTCAGTGAGATAGCCCTCACGCAGCATCAGGGTTTCTGCAACACCGTGATCCACGGCTTCCTGCCGCAACAAAACATTGGCAAGCAGGGAAGTGGCTTTTATATTGCAGCGCTGCCAGCGAATATCAAGTGCCGTGATCGCACTGACGCCGGACTCCACCAATTCGGGCCCTGGCGTTACCAGCGGCATGCTCATGATCAAGACGGTAGGAGTCACGTCCGGGCGGGGAAATGCCTGATCACGCGGCGCGACCCCGCGCGTAACCTGGATGTAGAGTGATTGGTCACTTAGCCTGGCATTGGCTGCGATGACCCGTGAGCAGGCATCATGCCATGCCGTGATGACAAGCGGGTTGCGGATCCGGACTGCTTCCAGGTTCATGGCAAGCCGGGCGAGGTGTTCCTCAAGGCGGAATGGATGGCCAGAATACACGGGGATGACTTCATACACGCCATCGCCGAAGATAAAGCCACGGTCCAGGACCGGGACCGTGGCTTGTGCCAATGGCATGAATGAGCCATTGAGGTAGACGGTGTCATCCATGCAGCGCAGGATTACTCGAACCAGAGCTTGATTGTATCCAGCATGCGGCCAAAGATGCCGGCGACTGCCACATTCTTGGCGGCGACCAGCTTATGTTCGGCGATGACCTTGTCATCCAGGATGAACTGGATCTTGCCAACCTGTTGACCGGCGCTGACCGGCGCGATCAAGGGCTGTTGACTGACTACCTTGGCCTTGACCCGGGCATATTCGCCCTTGGGCAAGGTGATGGAGACATTCTTGGCCACCGTTGCCACAACGCTATTCTCCGCACCTTTCCACACCTTGAGGCTGCTGACTTCGGCACCGCGCTTGTACACCAGCTTGGATTCATAGAACTGGAAGCCGTAGTTGAGCAGTTTCTGGCTCTCTGTCGCCCGGGCGGCGTCAGATGGAGCGCCGAGTACGACCGAGATCATGCGGGTATCACCGCGTTTGGCCGAAGTGACCAGGCAGTAGCCCGCGCTCTTGGTGTGCCCGGTCTTCATGCCGTCAACGTAAGGGTCCAGCCATAACAGGCGGTTGCGGTTGGGCTGGCTGATCTTGTTATAGGTGTATTCCTTCATGGAGTACAGGCGCTTGTAATGGTCAGGGAAGTCGCGGATCAGTGCGGCCGCCAGCAGTGCCAGATCATGCGCGGTAGTATAGTGTTGCGGGTCTGGCAGGCCGGTGGCGTTGACGTAATGGGTGCCTTTCATCCCCAGCCGGGCGGCTTCCTTGTTCATGAGCTCGGCGAAGCCTTCCTCGGAGCCTGCGATGCCTTCAGCCAGGGCAATGGAGGCATCATTGCCGGACTGGATGATCATGCCGTGCAGCAACTCATCCACCGTGACAGGCTTATTGGGTTCGATGAACATCTTGGAGCCTTCCACCTTCCAGGCCTTGACGCTGACCGGCAGTGTCTGCGTCAGGGTCAAGTGGCCGTTCTTGATGGCTTTGAATGCAAGGTAGGCAGTCATGATCTTGGTGAGGGAGGCGGGCTCGACACGGGAGTTGCCATCCTGCTCCGCGATCACTCGTTCGCTATTGAAGTCATACAGCTGGTAGGACTTTACCGCCAGCGTGGGCGGCTGGGGGATATCTGCTGCGTGCGCCATCAGCATGTTGGCTGTAAAGGCAGCTGCCACAGCGATGATCGTGACTGGTTTGTAGATGGAAAGGTAGGACATAGAATCTCTTTAACTCAATGGGTTAGGGTTCAGTCGGGGATAGCCAACACCTTCACTGGTATACCACGATTGCGTTGGTATTGAGTGTCTGCTTGATCTTTTCCGCTGCGGCCTCTGCCTGCTGGCGGCTGTTATATGGTCCGAGGCGCACGCGATAAGTTCCGGCATTATACCAATTCTCTATCTGGACATCGTTTGCGAGCTGGCTTTGCTGCAATGTCTCGACCAGCCGGTCGCCGTTTGCCTTGATCGAGAATGCGCCCACCTGCACATAGGCACCTGTGATGGGTGGGGTAGTGACGGTTTCACTCATTGCATTGGTGAGGTTGCCATTGCCGGCCTCTGCAAGCGCAGGCCTTGCCTGTTGATCAACTGGGGAGCCCGCCGGGGCTGAAATCGGCTGGCCATATTCGTCCAGGGCTTCCACCTCGACAATCCCGCTGCCTTTTTCCACCAGGCGCAACTTGTAGGCGGCAGCGTATGAAAGATCAATCAGCCGGTTGTCATGGAAAGGGCCGCGGTCATTGATGCGGACGATGACGGAGCGCCCGTTCTCCGGGTTGGTGACACGGACATAACTTGGCAGCGGCAGGATGGTATGTGCGCCGGTCATGGCATACATGTCGTAGACTTCGCCGCTGGACGTTTTCTGGCCATGGTAGCGCTTGCCATACCATGAGGCAATGCCGCGTTGCTTATAGGGGGTATGTTCTGTCAGCGGCGTGTAACGGCGCCCCAGTGCCGTATACGGACGGTTGGCACGTGGCAGCGGTGTTTCGGCACGCGGCTTGGCGTCCGGTATGCTGTCAATGTCGGCTGGTGGGTTGTCGCCCGGGCCGTCGTCCAGGTAATAGCCCCCTTTCTTGGGGGTAGATTGGGTTGTCGGAGCAGGCTTGCTCGCTTCGGGTTTGACGCTGCTGCCGCCACCGCAGGCGGCCATCGTCAGGGCAATGATGCCAGGAATCAGGTTGCGTATCAGTTTCATGGGTCTGCAGGCCTGGATCAATAGGCCTATTTCGCTCCTTTCTTTCCTATGAGGTAACAAGCTTCTTGTGCGTGTGAATACTCATGAGTATGCCAAAACCGACCAGCAGGGTAACCAGCGATGTGCCGCCGTAGCTGATGAGCGGCAAGGGCACACCCACGACGGGCAAAATACCGCTGACCATGCCTATGTTGACAAACACATAAGTGAAAAAGGTCAGGGTGATGCTGCCGGCCAATAAGCGGCTGAATGTGCCTTGTGCCTGGGCAGCGATCACTAAGCCGCGGCCAATGATGATGGTAAACAGCAGGATGAGCAAGATATTGCCCAGCAGGCCGAATTCCTCGCCGAATACGGCGAAGATAAAATCGGTAGTCCGCTCGGGCAGGAAGTCGAGCTGGGATTGGGTGCCATTGAGCCAGCCCTTGCCTGCGAGGCCGCCGGATCCCAGTGCGATGCTGGCCTGTATGGTGTGATATCCGGCGCCCAAAGGATCCTGATAGGGATCAAAGAGTATTTCGATACGTCGGCGCTGGTAATCGTGCAGCATGGTCCAGAGAATGGGGGCAGCAACGCTTATGCCGACGGCCGCGCCGATCAGGATGCGCCAGCTCAATCCTGCAAGGAACAAGACATAAAATCCGGAAGCGGCAATCATCAGCGAGGTGCCAAGATCGGGCTGCTTCATGATCAGGCCGACCGGGATCGCGAGCAATATCGTGCCGACGAGATGGTCCTTCAATGTGGCGGCGGATTCGCGGCGGGAGAAGTACCAGGCCAGCAACATCGGAACGGCAATCTTCATCAGCTCCGAAGGCTGAATCTTGGCAACGCCGATATGCAGCCAGCGCCTGGCACCATGGCTGATTTCGCCGAACAGCGCCACGCTGATCAGCAGCAATACGCCCACCACATAGGCAGGCAATGCAATGCGCTCCAGAATCTGGGGCGAGACATTGGCAGCAATCCACATCAAGCTGACAGCGACACTGATATTAATCAGCTGGTTGGTAATCTTGCCCATGCTTTGGCCGGAAGCGCTGTAAAGCACGCACAAGGCCAGGATGATGGTGACGATCAGGCAGCACATCAGAAAGCCGTCGATATGCCGGACTAGGCGCTTAAGCAGTTTACTCATCATGGGTGTTTGCCTCTGGGGTGACCGATGCGCCTACGCTGGGGTCTTCCGCTGCCGGTTTTTCCGATGGCGGCTCTTTGCCTAGCAAATAGTAATCCATCACACGTCGTGCGATCGGGCCTGCGGTAGACCCGCCGTGGCGGCCATTTTCCACAATCACGGCGATGGCAATCTTGGGGTCTTCCGCGGGCGCGTAGGTGATGAACAAGGCGTGGTCGAGGTGCCGCTCGTGCATCTTGCTCTCGTTGTATTTCTCATTTTGCTTGATGCCGACCACCTGGGCCGTGCCGGTCTTGGATGCCATCAGGTAGGGGCTGTCGGCACCCAGCCTGGCCGCAGTGCCACCTGGCAGGGTGACATCCATCATGCCTTGTTTCACGATGTCGACATTTTTCGGGTTGAGCGATACCTGGTCAATGACTTCTGGCGGGATGGGGTGGATATGGCCGCTCTTGCTCTCCTGGATGGCGGAAACCAGGTGGGGGCGCATGGCCTTGCCATTGTTGGCGAGAATGGCCGTGGCCTGCGCCAGCTGCATTGGGGTAGCGAGCATATAACCCTGGCCGATGCCGACAATGACAGTCTCGCCTGGGAACCAGGCTTGCTTGAAGCGGCGGCGCTTCCATTCGGGTGTGGGCAACAGTCCGCTCATTTCACCCTTGATGTCGATGCCGGAAGGTTTACCGAAACCGAAGTGGCTGACGAACGACGTAAGCTTTTCTATCCCCAATTCCATGGCCAGCCCATAAAAGAAGGTATCGCAAGAAACTGCAATGGCCTTGCGGATGTCAACGGTGCCATGGCCGCTTGGCTTCCAGTCGCGGTAGCGGTGCGAATTTCCAGGAAGTGTAAAAAATCCCGGGTCGCTGATGCTGAATGGTGGCGCGCGCTTTCCAGCCTCAAGCCCGGCCAGGGCGACGAACGGTTTGAAAGTGGAGCCCGGAGGATAGACGCCGCGCAAGGGGCGATTGACCAAGGGCTTGTCCAGTGATTCATTGAGTTCTTTCCAGCTTTCGCTGTCAATCCCGTCAACGAAGAGATTGGGGTCATAGCCGGGTTGACTGACATATGCGAGCACTTCTCCCGTGCTGGGCTCAATTGCCACTAGGGCGCCACGGTAATCGCCGAAGGCTTCCTCGGCAATGCGCTGCAATTTGCTGTCGATGGAAAGAATCAGGTTGTTGCCAGGGATTGGCGGAGTGCTGGATAGTACGCGCACTGCATGGCCGCCCGCGTCGATTTCTACTTGCTGGAAGCCGGTGACACCATGCAGCTGTGGCTCGTAATATTGTTCCAGGCCGCTTTTGCCGATGTGGTCGGAGCCTTTGTAATTGGAAAGGTCGCCCGATTCCCTGAGGTTCTCTAGGTCGCGATCATTGATACGGCCTATGTAACCGATGATATGAGAACCTGATTTCCCTTGTGGGTACTGGCGAAACAGGCGCGATCGGATCTCCACTCCTGGCAGGCGAAAGCGGTTGACGGCAATCCTGGCGGCTTCATCCTCGTTGAGGTGTGTGCGGATAGGGATGCTCTCGAAACTATGGGTTTGGGCACGAAGTTTCTTGAAACGCTTGCGGTCGTTAGCACTGACTTCGATCAGCTTCGCCAGCTCATCAATGGTTTCCTCCACGCTGCTGGCGACCTTGGCCGGCGTGATTTCCAGCGTATATACGAAAGAGTTCTGTGCCAGCACTACTCCGTTGCGGTCCAGAATCAGCCCGCGGTTCGGCACGATGGGCACCAGTGAGATGCGGTTGTTCTCGGCCATGGTCTGGTAATGGTCATATTTCGTATATTGCAGGTAGGTGAAGCGAGCGATCAGGATGCCGAAGCAAATCACAACCAGCACTGCTCCGGCAGCCAGCCGAGAACGAAAATCGCGTTGCTCCTTCTGGTAGTTCTTGAGTTCTGAACGACGGGGTCTCATACGCAAGATCAGGCCTGGTCGGATCGGCTATCGATACGGAGACGTGAAAAGGTGACGAATTGCCAGAGCAGGATGCCGCTGACACTGGGCAGGAAATATTGCCAGCCCGGCAGCTCACCACCGGAGAATAGTTTCAGCACCAGGGTGATGACCTGGCTGAGCAGGAGCAGCAGAAACACGTAACCTGCTTGTTGCCAGATGTTGAATAGGGCAAGGCGTCGCTGGTAGGACACTGCAAAAAAAGACGCAGCGGAATAAGCGAGCGCAAACTGACCGAATAACCCGCCTGAAGCCAGGTCCATCATGAGGCCGGCGAACCAAGCGGTGCCGATATTGCACAGATGGGGCGCTCTCAGTGTCCAATAAAGCACAGTCAGCAGGAGAAATTCTGGGCGTATTGTCAGCAGGCTGCCTGACCATGGCAGGATTTGCATGAGCAATGCCACCAGTAACGACAGGTATACGGGTTTCAGGCTAGTTGCGGACATGGCGCTTGGTCGGGGTGGTTTTTTGAGTGGCGGAGTTGGTTTTCACAGCGCTGCTGTCTGCCGGGCGCTCAACCTGGGGAATGCTGACCAGAAGGAGTTGCCTGTGACGATCGATACCGGCGATGGGTTTGCCGATGATATGGGCAAAGGGCGAGTCGCCGTCGGCCTCTACGCGGATGATTTCGGCGACAGCCAGGCCTGGCGGGTAGATACCATCGATGCCGGAAGTCACCAGTTTGTCACCTACCTGGATATCAACGTTCGCAGGCAGGGAGGGCAATTCCAATGTCGCATTGCGTCCTTGCCCGAACGCGATGGCCCGCAAACCGTTCCGTTCGATCTGTACAGGGATGGAGAGCTCTTTGTCGGTAATCAGCGTCACTTCGCTGCTGAAAGGATAAACGCGCGTGACCTGGCCGATCACCCCGTGCTCATCAATTGCCGCCTGGCCCGGAACGATGTTCTGCCTTGAGCCGAGGTTGACGACCACCTTGTGGCTGAACGGGTCGCGCCCCATATGCAATATCTCGGCAAGCCTTGCCGGCTGGCTGGATACCTGGGCTGCGCCCAGCAAGCTGCGTAGTCGCTCATTCTCAGCCATCAGCGCCTGGAAGCGCTGCAGCTCTTCCGCATGCATCAGGGCCTGGTGCCGCAGGCGGGTGTTCTCTTCCGCCAGGGTAGTCTGGGTATGCAGGTATGCCCCTACGTCTTCAACCAGGCTGAGCGGGGCATTGGCAATGATCTGCAGGGGGTGAAGCAGGGCAATGAATCCCTGGCGCACTTCGATAAGGTAGTTGAGCCGTGCATCCGTGACAATCAGCGCCAAAGATAGCACGGAAAAAAACAGCAGGCGTGCGATGGGGCTCGGGCCGCGAACAAAGAAGCCAGTGTGGTGTTGGTGTTCTAAGGCGCGTGGCATGAGATATGTAAGTAGTTGTCTGGTCTAGTTTGCTAGGGTATGGCGGAGCCTGCAGGGCGCCGGGTAATAAAAAACAGGCCATTGTGATATGGCCTGATTCCGTACGCATGATAACGCAATTTATTCGTAGGCGAATACATTGCCCAGCTTGTCCATTTCTTCCAATGCCCTGCCGCAGCCGCGGGCGACACAGCTCAGCGGGTCCTCTGCCACGATCACCGGCAGGCCGGTTTCTTCCAGCAGCAGGCGGTCCAGGTCGCGCAGCAATGCGCCGCCGCCGGTTAATACCATGCCTTTTTCGGCGATGTCGGCACCGAGCTCGGGAGGGGTTTGCTCCAAGGCGGATTTCACTGCGCCGACGATGGAGTTGAGTGGTTCAGTCAGCGCTTCCAGGATTTCATTGCTGGAAATGGTGAATTTGCGCGGCAAGCCTTCGGCCAGATTGCGGCCGGTGACTTCGAGCTCCAGCACTTCGGAACCCGGGAATGCGGAGCCGATCTGCTTCTTGATCAATTCTGCGGTCGGTTCGGAAATCTGCATGCCGTAGTTGCGGCGGATGTAGTCGATGATGGCCTGATCGAACTTGTCGCCGCCGACACGCTCCGATTTTGCATAGACAATGCCGCCCAGCGAAATCACTCCGACTTCGGTGGTACCGCCGCCGATATCCACCACCATGGATCCCGTCGCTTCCGCGACCGGCATATTGGCGCCGATTGCTGCGGCCATCGGTTCCTCGATCAGGTAGACCTGCCGTGCGCCGGCCATTTCCGCGGATTCCTTGATCGCGCGGCGCTCCACCTGCGTGGAGCCGACGGGTACACAGATAATGATGCGGGGATTGGGGCTGAACAGGCGGGATTCGTGGATCTTGCGGATGAAGTACTTGAGCATCTGCTCGGTGATGGTGAAATCGGCAATCACGCCATCCTTCATCGGGCGGATCGCGGTGATGTTGGCTGGCGCGCGGCCCAGCATGCGCTTGGCCTCCAGGCCTACGGCCAGCAAGGTCTTCTTGCCTGTGGGGCCGCCTTCCTGGCGGATTGCCACCACGGATGGCTCGTCAAGGACGATACCCTTGCCACGTACGTAAATCAGGGTGTTTGCTGTGCCAAGGTCAATGGCGAGATCGTTGGAAAAGTAGCTGTTTAAAAGACCGAACATTATTTGTATCCTGGCGAGCTGCCGCAGGCCGTGCAGGCCATGTTGTTGCGGCTGAAGATGTGCGTAAAATCAAGGTATAATACCTGATATCTCCCGGAAATTTAAGATTTGGATTGGATAAATGTCACTCAACACACATGACGTCAAAAGGATTGCGCACCTTGCACGGATCGCTGTCAGCGAGGAAGAGGCCGAAGCGACCCTGGTCAAGCTTTCCGGAATTCTCGGCCTGATCGAGGAAATGCAGGCCGTAGACACCAGTGGGATCGTGCCCATGTCGCATTCCCAGGACGTGACGCAGCGCCTGCGAGAGGATGTGGTGACCGAAAGCAACCAGCGCGACTTGCTGCAATCCATCGCACCGGCCGTTGAGAACGGTCTCTACCTCGTACCCAAAGTCATCGAATAAGTCCCTGTCATGATCAATCATAGTTTGAAACAACTGGCCGACATGTTGGCCAGCAAGGAGATATCTAGCGTCGAATTGACGCAGGAGTATCTCAACCGCATTGCCCAGCTGAACCCGGAGATCAATGCCTATATCACCGTTAACCCGGAGCTGAGCCTGGCCCAGGCCCAGGCGGCCGACCAGCGTATCGCCAATGGCGACGCGGGACCGCTCACGGGCATCCCAATTGCGCAAAAGGACATTTTCTGTGCCAAGGGCTGGCGGACCACTTGCGGCTCCAGGATGCTGGAAAACTTCATTGCCCCTTATGATGCAGGCATCATCGAGCGCTTCAATGCTGCCGGCGCCGTCAATCTGGGCAAGACCAATATGGATGAGTTCGCGATGGGCTCCTCCAACGAGACTTCCTATTTCGGCAAGGTGCAGAATCCTTGGGACCGCAGCCGTGTTCCCGGCGGCAGTTCGGGCGGCAGCGCGGCTGCTGTGGCGGCTCGCCTTTGTGCCGCGGCCACTGGCACCGATACCGGCGGCTCGATTCGCCAGCCAGCCTCGCTATGTGGCCTGTCAGGCCTTAAACCCACTTACGGTCTGGCTTCCCGTTACGGCATGATCGCGTTTGCCTCCAGCCTGGACCAGGCTGGACCCATGGCGCATTCTGCCGAGGACATGGCGCTGATGATGAATGTGATGACCGGCTTCGATGAGCGGGATTCCACCAGCCTGCAGCGCGAGAAGGAGGACTACACCCGCGAGCTGGGTAAATCGCTGGCAGGCATCAGGATCGGCTTGCCCAAGGAGTATTTCGCCGAAGGCCTGGATGCCGGTGTGGCAAAAGTGATAGAGGCGGCAGTGGACGAATACCGCAAGCTGGGCGCGGAAATCGTCGAGGTCACCCTGCCCAACACCATGTTGTCCATTCCCGTCTATTACGTGCTCGCACCTGCCGAAGCTTCCAGCAACCTGTCGCGCTACGACGGCGTGCGTTTCGGCCATCGCGCCGCCGAATACGATGACCTCATGGACATGTATTGCAAGAGCCGTGCCGAAGGTTTCGGCGAGGAAGTCAAGCGCCGCATCCTGATTGGCACCTATGTGTTAAGCGCTGGTTACTACGATGCCTATTACCTCAAGGCGCAGCAGATACGCCGCCTGATCGCAGAGGATTTCGCCAAGGCATTCGAACAGTGCGACCTCATCCTCGGCCCGACTGCGCCTTCCACCGCGTTCAAGTCCGGCGAGAAGGCGGATGATCCGGTCTCGATGTACCTGCAGGATATCTACACCATTGCCGTCAACCTCGCAGGTTTGCCGGGCATGAGTATTCCTGCCGGATTCGCGCCAGCAGCAGACGGCGTTGAGCTGCCCGTGGGTCTGCAGATCATCGGCAACTATTTCGACGAAGCGCGCATGCTCAATGCCGGGCATGTCTATCAACAAGTCACAGATTGGCATACCCGCATGCCTGAAGGAATCGCATCATGAGTTGGGAAGTCGTCATCGGGCTGGAAACGCATGTCCAGCTCAATACCAGATCCAAGATTTTCTCCGGCAGTAGCACGGCTTTCGGTGCAGAACCGAATACACAGGCGAATGTGGTGGATGTCGCCCTGCCAGGCGTATTACCGGTACTGAACAAGGAAGCCGTGCAATGCGCGATCCGCTTTGGCCTTGCCGTCAATGCCGAGATCGCGCCGCGCTCGGTCTTCGCGCGCAAGAATTATTTCTATCCTGACCTGCCCAAGGGCTACCAGATAAGCCAATATGAACTCCCGGTGGTGGGCAAGGGGGCCTTGACCATCCAGGTCGGCGATACGGAAAAAACCATTCGCATCACACGCGCCCACCTTGAGGAAGATGCCGGCAAGTCCATGCATGGCGCAAGCCCCGGTCAGTCAGGTATCGACCTCAATCGTGCCGGTACGCCGCTGCTGGAAATCGTGACCGAGCCAGACATGCGCTCTGCAGCCGAGGCGGTGGCCTATGCACGAAAGCTGCATGAGCTGGTGCAGTGGATCAATATCTGCGACGGCAATATGCAGGAGGGCAGTTTCCGCTGTGATGTCAACGTCTCGGTGCGTCGGAAGGGTCAAGAAAAGCTGGGCACACGTCGCGAGATCAAGAACCTCAATTCTTTCCGCTTCATGCAACAGGCAATCGAGTTTGAGACCCGCTGGCAGATCGAAACGCTGGAGGATGGTGGCAAGATCGAGCAGGCGACGGTACTGTTCAATCCCGACACCGGGGAAACGCGCGCCATGCGCACCAAGGAGGAGGCGAACGACTACCGCTACTTCCCTGACCCCGACTTGCTGCCACTGGCAATTTCGACGGAAGACATTGACGCTGTCCGCGTCACGCTGCCCGAATTGCCCTCTGCAATGAAGGCACGTTTCGAGCGCGATTACGGCTTGTCGGCGTACGATGCTTCTGCGCTGACCGCTTCGCGCAGCGTGGCGGATTACTTTACTGCAACGCTGGCTGAGTTCGGTGGCGAGGCCAAGCTGGTGGCCAACTGGGTGATGGGTGGGATTAGCGCCAAGCTGAATGAAGAGGGTCGGGAGATCACCGATGCGCCAGTGTCGCCAGTTCTCCTCGCCGGTTTGCTGAAGCGGATTGCGGATAATACGATCTCCAGCAAGATCGCCAAGGATGTGTTCGAGGCCATGTGGGCAGGCGAAGGTGATGCTGACGCCATCATCGAACGCAAGGGCCTGAAACAGGTCACCGATAGCGGCGCGATCGAGGCCATCGTGGACGAGGTGCTGGCCGCCAATGCAGCCATGGTGGAAGAGTTCCGCGCAGGCAAGGAAAAGGCGTTCAATGCCCTGGTGGGCCAAACCATGAAAGCTTCCAAAGGCAAGGCCAATCCTGCTCAGGTCAACGAGATCCTCAAGCGCAAGCTTGCAGGTTAACTCAGCCTGGGTTAGTACAATCTAATGTGCCGTGCTGGTGCTCTCGCCTGCCGGCACGCCTGTCTTCAATTCAATGAAACGTTTCTTGTCGGCTTCAAAGCGTGAACGCATGGTCTCCATATGGTGTTTGCGCTCCGCGATTTGCTCATCGATCTTGCCGATCTCGAGCAGGGCGCTTTTGACATCCTTCTTGAATTCTTTCGGCAACGGCTGGCCGCGCTTGCTATAGCCGGTTTCTGTATTCTTGAGCGCCTGCAGGCGCGCCGTAACGCTGAGCTTGCGCTGTTCCAGTCCCTCCAGCATGGCCTGATCCATTTCCAGGTTGCGGTCGCGCGCCCGGTCGATTTCGTGTTCCGAGCTGTAGATAGCTTGCAAAGTCCTGTCCCGCCTCGCTTGTTCGCTTTCTTTGCCGGGTGGTTCAGATGCTGTGCTATTGCCCGCGTCGGTTTGCGGCAGGCCGCGCGGACTGATGCTGCTTTCCTTGCCCGAATATTGGGGTGGCAGGGTATCGCCATAATGGGTGATGCCTTGCTCGTCCACCCACTTCATGATCTTGCCGCTGGGCTGCTTGGACTCCGTAGCTGCCCAGATGGTACTGGTGTTCAGCGTCAATAGCAGGTATGCCATGACGTTCGTTGGCAGATGCGACCTGCGTAGCATGCCGTTCCTCCGTTTGGGATCATTGTGATTGTTTGGTGCCTACTATCGCACGATTTTGCGCCGAATTATACCCATTATTAAGAGAAGGGAATTGTTCAGCCGTCGATCGCAGAGATGATCTGCTGCCATTGCGCAAGCTTGTGCTCCTTCTTGATCGAAGCATTGGCAGGGCTGGTGGAAGGCAGCTTGTGATAATGCAGGTGGGCGGGAATGATCTGCCGCTTAAGCACGTGGCGACGAAACGCCTGCTCGGCCTTGCTGCCGTTGAAGAAGATATGGCGGATATGGGGAAATTGCATGAACAGGGCACTGAAATCGTTGGCAACGATGGAGGTTTCCTCGATATCGCCATCCAGGCTGCTAGTGCGGACACATTCCTTGAGCACATCCCATATGCCGATATGCTGCTGGTTAAGCAGACGTAATCTTTCTTGATATCCACTCTCAGGCGGAATGTTGAAGAGATGAGTGATGAACGGCCAGAACAGGTTCTGTGGATGGGCGTAGTAAGCCTGCATTTCCAGGGAGCGCTTGCCGGGCATAGAGCCCAGTATCAATACCCGGCAACCTGGGGTGATGGCTGGAGGAAAGCTATGGACCAGCATGTGCTGCTGTGGCATGACTCAATTTATTCGACACCATAAGCGCTGCGGTATGCGGCGATGGCAGAGCGGTAGGTGGCCAATTCATTGTCTTGCTCCAGGTATTGGATCAGGTCGCGCAGATTGGCGATGCTGATCACGGGCAGCTGATGTTGCTGCTCGACTTCCTGCACGGCGGATAGGGCGCCCAGGCCGCGCTCCTGGCGGTCTAGTGCAATCGCGACGCCGCACGGCTTGGCGCCGCTGGCGGTGATGATATTGACCGATTCGCGTACCGAGGTGCCGGCCGAGATCACGTCATCGACAATCAATACCCTGCCTTGCAGGGAAGCGCCTACAATAGTCCCTCCCTCGCCATGGTCCTTGGCTTCCTTGCGGTTGAAGGCATAAGGTACGTTGCGGCCTTGCCTAGCCAGGGCGATGACGATGCTGGCGGCCAGGGTGATGCCCTTGTAGGCAGGGCCGAACAGCATGTCAAACTGCACGCCGGAGCGCACGATGGCGGCGGCGTAGAATTCGCCCAGGCGCATCAGGCTTTCGCCGTCGTTGAACAGGCCCGCGTTGAAGAAATAGGGACTGAGCCGTCCGGCTTTGGTGGTGAACTCTCCGAAACGCAATACCTGCTTTTGAATGGCGAATTGGATAAAATCTTGCGTTGAATCTGACATGATGAGTGAAGAAAGGTTGTAGTGTTGCGTATTATATCCCTGAATCTCAATGGCATCCGTTCTGCTGCCAGCAAAGGCTTTTATCCGTGGATGCAGGAACAGCACGCCGATATCGTCTGCCTGCAGGAGCTGAAAGCGCAGGAAGCCGACATGACGGCGGAAATGCTGCAGCCGGAAGGGTATTACGGCTATTTCCATTATGCCGACAAGAAAGGATACAGCGGTGTGGGCATTTACTCGCGGAAGAAAGCCGACGCTGTGATTGTGGGGCTGGGGATGGCTGATATCGATAGCGAAGGCCGCTATCTGGAAGCGCGCTACGACAACCTGAGCGTCGTGTCGCTTTACTTGCCTTCCGGTTCCAGCGGGGAAGAGCGGCAGGCATTCAAATTCAGTGTCATGGCACGCTTCATGCCGCACCTCGAGTCATTGATCCGGGATGGCCGTGATGTCGTCATCTGCGGCGACTGGAACATCGCCCACCAGGAGGCTGATCTCAAGAATTGGCGCGGCAACCGCAAGAACTCGGGTTTCCTGCCGGAAGAGCGTGCCTGGCTGACGGATTTATTCGGCCGAGTCGGCTGGGTGGATGTTTACCGCTTGCTGCATCCGGATACCACTGATGCCTGCTATACCTGGTGGAGCAACCGCGGACAGGCCTGGGCGAAGAATGTCGGGTGGCGCATCGATTACCAAGTGGCGACGCCGGCATTGGCGGCGCGGGCGGTCAGCGCTTCGATATACAAGGATGCGCGCTTCAGCGATCACGCGCCGCTTATCGTTGATTACCAATAATGTTTGGTAGATCAGTCATTTCAAGTCAGGATACACAATGAACAAGCAAGGCTGGGGGGCTGCCCTCAAGGCCGTGGTAAGCGGGCGCATGCTGGTGGCGCTGATGATGGGATTCGCGTCGGGATTGCCCCTGCTCCTGACGGGCTCCACCATGCAGGCATGGCTCAAGGAGTCGGGTGTCGACCTTGCCATGATAGGCGCAGCGGCGATGATAGGCCTGCCGTATACACTCAAGTTCCTATGGGCGCCGCTGTTCGATCGTTATACCATTCCGCTGTTTGGGCGGCGGCGCGGCTGGCTGGCCCTGAGCCAATTGGCATTGGTGCTCGCCTTGCTGGGCTTGAGTATGAGCGACCCGGCCAGCAGTCTTTGGGGCGTGGCTGCTGCGGCCTTGCTGGTAACCTTTTTCTCGGCATCTCAGGACATTGTCATCGATGCCTATCGCCGCGAAAGCTTGTCCGATCAGGAGCTGGGCCTGGGGTCCGCCATGTTCGTCAACGGTTACCGCGTCGGCATGCTGCTCGCTGGCGGCGGTGGCCTGATTCTTGCCGACCTGCTGACGTTTCCCAAAATGTACCAGCTCATGGCCCTATTCATGGGCTTGTGCATCCTGGTGACGCTATTCTCCCCCGAGCCCAGGGAAGCCGCAGGCAGCCCCCGTACCCTGCGTGAAGCCGTGGTGGAGCCGTTCCTGGAGTTCTTCAAGCGGCCCGAGGCC
This sequence comes from Methylobacillus flagellatus KT, assembly GCF_000013705.1. Taxonomy (NCBI): domain Bacteria; kingdom Pseudomonadati; phylum Pseudomonadota; class Betaproteobacteria; order Nitrosomonadales; family Methylophilaceae; genus Methylobacillus; species Methylobacillus flagellatus. The sequence goes on along the minus strand of NC_007947.1, from coordinate 2,661,952 downwards.
ATCACCATCCTTGCCTTCATCCTGCTCTACAAGCTGGGCGACACCCTGGCTTCGGCCATCAACGTGCCTTTCTATCTCGACCTGGGTTTCAGCAAGAGCGAGATTGGCGCCATCGCCAAGCTGTTCGGCTTCTGGGCTACCCTGATAGGCGGCACGCTGGGCGGTATCTGGATATTGCGTATCGGGCTGTATCGCTCATTGTGGTTGTTCGGCTTCCTGCAAATGGCATCGACTTTCGGCTTTGTGTTGCTGGCGCAGGTGGGATACAACCTGCCCATGCTGACTGGCGTCATCGCGGTAGAGAATTTTACCGGTGGCCTGGGCACTGCCGCCTTCGTCGGCTTCATGGGCGCGATGACCGACAGGAGATTCACCGCTACCCAATACGCCTTGCTATCCAGTCTCATGGGCGTGCCGCGTGTGATTCTCTCCACGCCGACGGGATGGATGGCCGGGGAAATGGGCTGGACCATGTTCTTCTTCCTGTGCACCGTGCTTGCCATACCGGGCCTGCTCATGATCCGACGCTTCAGGGGCTGGGAGCGGCATGCCTGAGCTCAGCCTGTTCGCTGCCCTGCTGGTTGGCCTGTTGGGCGGTGGACATTGTGCGGGAATGTGCGGCGGCATCGTGGGCGCTGTGAGCATGAGCATGCCTGGTAGCCGCCCTCAGTGGCGCTTGCTGCTGGCCTATAATCTCGGGCGCATCGGTAGCTATGGCATCGCCGGCGTGATTGCTGGCGCGGTAGGTGCCAGCAGCTTCTTTCTGCAGCATCTGCTGCCGGTCGGCAAGATATTATATGCGTTAGCGAATATCATGTTGATTCTACTGGGACTCTATCTTGCCAATTTCTGGCATGGCGTGATTGCCCTGGAGCGTATCGGTACGGTGTTGTGGAAGTGGCTGCAGCCTTTCAGCAAACGCTGGCTGCCGGTACGCAACATTGCCCAGGCGGGCATGCTGGGCGCGATCTGGGGCTGGCTGCCTTGCGGACTGGTCTATAGCGTGTTGATTGCCGCTCTGGCAACAGGCAGCCCAGTGCAGGGCGGGGTACTGATGCTGGCTTTCGGTATCGGAACATTGCCCACTCTGCTGGCGATGGGCATGGCGGCGGTACGTCTCAAAGCGTGGCTACAGCGGCTGTGGGTTAGGCGTGTCAGCGGCTTGGCGGTGCTGCTGTTTGGCGTGCTTGGCTTGATGCGCCTCTGGTTTTGAGTATATTACTCAGAATTGGGATCAATAACTGACTGGCCAAGCTGCCTGCTCGAAACGGTAGATGGCCAGGCTACCAAACAGGTTGGGCATGAAGCTAACGGTATTGCCTTCGTTGATAACGATACGATCGGTAATGCGGATATTCATCTTGTCGCACAGTGCTTCGAAGTCGTCGATGGTGCATAGGTGCAGGTTGGGCGTGTTGTACCACTGGTGCGGGATATTGTCCGACACCGGCATATGCCCAGCCATGAGCTGGATGCGGTGGCGCCAGTAGCCGAAGTTGGGGAAGGTGATGATGCCTTGCTTGCCTACGCGCAGCATCTCGCGCAACACGCCTTCGGTATTGACCATCGCCTGCAAGGTCTGGGATAGGATGACATAATCGAAGGACAGGGAGTCAAATCCCGCCAAACCTGCTTCAAGATCCATCTGAATCACATTCACGCCATGGCCAATGCAGGCCAGCACATTATCGTCGTCTTTGTCTACGCCGTAGCCCTTGACGCCAAGCTTCTCGCGCAGGAAAGATAGCAGGGAGCCGTTGCCGCAACCCAGATCGAGGACCTTGGATTGAGGCTGTATCCAGTTTGCGATTAACGCAAAATCATGGCGGCTTTCTGCTTCTTTGACAATTTCCGTTGTGCTCATGCGCTGGCTCCTGTATCGATCTTGGCGAGATAGGCACGCAGAATCTGGTGGTAGTGTGGGTCGGGCATCAGGAATGCGTCATGTCCATGCGCAGCGGTGACTTCCGCATAGCTGACGCTTAATTCGTTGTCCAGCAAGGCTTTGACGATCTCGCGCGAACGAGCTGGCGAGAAGCGCCAGTCACTGGTGAACGACACGACCAGAAAATCTGCCTTGGCCTTGGCAAGCGCCAGGCTGAGATCGCCGCCGTGTGCAAAGGCGGGGTCGAAGTAATCGAGCGCCTTGGTCATGCGCAGGTAGCTATTGGCGTCGAACGCAGCAGCAAACTTGTCGCCCTGGTAGCGCAGGTAGGACTCCATCTCGAACTCTACCTCGAAGTTATACTTCAGGCTGCCATCGCGCAGCTTGCGGCCGAATTTCGCGCCCATGGCGTCATCGGAAAGGTAAGTGATGTGGCCCAGCATGCGGGCGATGCGCAGGCCGCGATTGGGAATTACGCCGTGTTCATAATAGTCGCCATTGTGGAACTCGGGATCGGTCATGATGGCTTGGCGCGCGACTTCATTGAAGGCCAGGTTCTGCGCGGTGAGGTTGGGGGCGGAAGCGATTACCAGCGCATGGCGTACGCGCTCGGGAAAATCCAGCGTCCATTGCAATGCCTGCATGCCGCCCAGGCTGCCACCGACGACGGCCGCCAGTTGGGTAATGCCGAGATGGTCAAGCAGCATGGCCTGGGACTTGACCCAGTCCTCTACCGTGACCATGGGGAAACGGGAGCCCCAGGGCTTGCCTGTGGCTGGCTCAATGCTGGCCGGGCCGGTGCTGCCGTGGCATCCGCCCAGGTTGTTGAGTGCGATGACGAAGAACTTGTTGGTATCCAGCGGCCGGCCAGGCCCAATCAGGTTATCCCACCAGCCGGGATACTTGTCGTCCTCCTTGTACCGGCCTGCGGCGTGATGATTGCCTGACAGTGCGTGGCAGATCAGGACGGCATTGGATTTGTCGCTGTTCAATGTGCCATAGGTCTCGTAGACGATCTCGAATGAGGGAAGCGCTTCGCCGCTTTTCAGTATGAGCGGTTGCTGGAAATGGGCGATTTGCGGGGCGACGATGCCGACAGATGAAGAATCTTGCATGGATGGGATTATACTATGGCTTATGTCGGACCATCATACCCCGCAAGCGGGTTCTGTGCTTGCCGCCTACCAGGGAATCTCGCCGCAAGTCGGGCAGGAAGTTTTCATCCATCCTTCTGCAGTGATCATCGGGGATGTGGTGCTGGGTGACCATGCCTCAGTCTGGCCGGGCGCTGTGATCCGCGGCGATGTCAATCATATCCGTATCGGCGAGGGCAGCAATATCCAGGATGGTTCCATCCTTCACGTCAGCCACAAATCCAGTTGGGAGCCACAGGGCTGCCCCCTGATTGTTGGTCGCAATGTTACTGTCGGTCATAGAGTCATTCTGCATGGTTGCACGCTGGAAGACGAATGCCTGATCGGCATGGGCAGTATTGTCATGGACAAGGTTGTCGTACAAAAGCATGTGTTGCTCGGCGCAGGCAGTCTGGTGCCGGAAGGCAAGGTGCTGGAAAGCGGCTTTCTCTATCTGGGCAGTCCCGCGCGCAAGGTGAGGGCGCTGACGGAAAAGGAAATCGCCCATTTCATGTATTCGGCCCAGCATTACATGCGCCTGAAACAGCATTACCTGATGGCTGTCGGCAATGCGCTGTAGACAGCAGCTCTGCCATCGCCTAAAGTAGCAAGCATCATGAATGCCTTCAATCTTCTGCTGATTCTGCGACTGTGGCGGCTGCCTGCCATTGCCCGGCGCGTCGGATCATGACATTGAGTTGTTGATCTTCAGATGGCGATGCGGGCCTTGTCCCGTTGTTGCTGTCTTTCCGTGATAAGGCCTGTGTTTTTGAATGTTTAGATACAGGTTTTCCTTATGCCTCCGTTTCTTGCAAAATTCTTTTCCTCGCGTCAGCAGGCGTTGGGGGTATTGTTTGCGCTGGTGTCGGCGATTGGTTTTTCCGCCAAGGCGATTTTCGTCAAGCTAGCCTATGTCGAGCCTGTCGATGCGGTGACGCTGCTAGCCTTGCGCATGGCATTCTCGGTGCCGTTCTTCATCGTTGCCATGTTTTACGGACAGGAAAAAGCAGTGGCGATGCAGCGGCGCGATTGGCTTGCGGTGCTGGTCCTGGGCTTCATCGGATATTATCTTGCGAGCTTCCTGGACTTTCTCGGCCTGCAATACATCAGCGCCGGGCTGGAGCGCCTGATCCTGTTCCTCTATCCGACCATGGTGGTGCTCATCAGCGCGTTGTTGTTCCGCGAACGTATCGGCAGGACGGTGATGGTTGCACTCTTGCTGAGCTATGCCGGCATCGTGCTGGTGTTCGTGCATGACTTCAGCATGAGCGGTGATGGCTTGTTTTTGGGCGGCGGATTGGTGTTTGCCAGCGCGTTTGCCTATGCGGTCTACCTGGTCGGGGCGGGGCATACCATTGCCCGCATCGGGGCCATGCGCTTCACGGCGTATGCGATGACGGTGGCTTGTCTGGCCTGCATAGCCCAGTTCCTGTTGACGCATCCGTTGGATGCATTGCGGCAATCGGGCCGGGTTTATGTCCTGACGGCGAATATGGCGCTTTTTTCCACGGTATTGCCGGCATTTGCCCTCGCGGCCGCCATGAAGCGCATAGGGTCAATGCAGACCTCAATGATAGGCGCGTTGGGGCCGGTAGCGACGATTTACCTAGCATACGTCTTCCTCGGCGAGCAATTGTCGCTGATCCAGTTCCTGGGGTCGGTGCTGGTGCTGGTCGGGGTGATGATGATTAGTTTGCGGAAGAAGAAGTGATGGGACCACACGCTGTCGTCATCATGGCTTGCAAAGTGTGTAAAGGATTGATGGGATGTTGGGGAGATAAAATGAAATATGTACTGGCTATCGTTGTTGCCTTGCTTGTTTTCCCGGTTGAGGCCGCCGACTGGAAGGAGCGTGGCGATATTGGCGCACTTTTCAAAAGTGCGGGCATCAACGGAACATTTGTTCTTTATGATATTGCCGATGATGCATATATTGGCTACAACCAATCCAGGGCTGAGACGAGGTTTGTCCCGGCTTCAACCTTCAAGATTCCAAATACGCTGATTGGGCTCTCGGTTGGCGCGGTTAAGGATGTGGATGAAGTCCTGCCTTACGGCGGCCAGCCACAGTTTATGAAAGAGTGGGAAGAGGATATGGGCTTGAGAAAAGCCATTGCCCTGTCCAATGTTCCGATTTATCAACATCTCGCGCAGCGTATTGGGCTGGAGCACATGCGGGAAAACATCATGAAAATGGATTACGGGAACAAGGAGATTGGTTCCCAGGTGGATCGTTTCTGGCTCGATGGCCCGCTCAAGGTCAGCGCGATAGAGCAGGCTCGGTTCCTTGCCAGGTTGGCTCAGGGCATATTGCCGTTCCCCGCAGCGTTGCAGGCAAGCGTCAGGGAAATTGTCCAGGTGGATCAGGGTAAGGACTGGGTGCTATATGGCAAAACCGGTTGGGAGAGTGCCCCTAATCCCGGAGTCGGATGGTGGGTGGGATGGGTGCATAAAAACAATCGTATTTACACATTCGCCTTGAATATGGATGTTCATAGCGCCGTTGATGCAGACAAGCGAGTGGTGCTTGGCAGGAAAAGCCTTGCACTGTTGGGAGTATTGTAAGCGCAGGGCGCATTCGCTTGCAGACGTTTAGGCGAGTTGTCCTAGCGTCACTCTTTCATGCCCTGCCAGATCAGTCGCGGTGCCGATATTGGCAAAACCATGCTGTTGCAGGAGAGAGCGCACCGCAGCGCCTTGCTGATAGCCGTGTTCCAGCATGAGCCAGCCGTTGGTAATGAGATGGTCCGCGGCTTGCGCACTGAGGATGCGGATGTCATCCAGGCCGTCTGCGCCGGAGGCCAGGGCGGCGATGGGCTCAAAGCGCAGGTCGCCTTGCTGCAGGTGCGGGTCGGCGGCTTCGATGTAAGGAGGATTGCTGACGATGAGGTCGAAACACCGGCCGCCCAGGGCGCTGAACCAGTCGCTGCGGAGCGCTGTGACATTGTGCGCGGATAATTGCCGGGCATTCTCCCTGGCAATCGCGAGCGCGGCTTCCGAATAATCCACGATGGTGACCTTGGCTTGCGGCCGTTCGAGCGCCAGCGTGATGCCGATCGCCCCTGTGCCGGTGCCCATGTCGAGGATCTCGCAGGTTTGGCCAACTGGGATGCGATCAAGGGCGGCTTCCACCAGGGTTTCGGTATCGGACCGTGGGATCAAGGTGTCTGGCGTTACGATGAAATCCCTGCCATAGAATTCGCGCCTGCCCAGGATGTGGGCAACGGGCTCCCCCTCAATGCGCCGGGCGAGCAATGATTCAAACCGTGCGCGAAGCGCATCTGTCACGGCTTCATCGCCATGTGCAATCAACCAGGCGTGGTCGACGTCGCCAAGACTGTGCTGCATGAGTGCGCGGATTTCTATGCGTGCCTCGTTCAGATCCAGGCCACTGGCTTGCTGCAGGCGGTTGGCGGCGCATGACACGAGGTGCTTGAGCTTGGCCATGGCTAGGTGCTTAGCGGTGATGGCGCCAGAGGATGGCCACGATCACGATATTGGCGGCAAATACCGCAAACCCGAGCCAGCTGAAATGCGCGAGCAATTCCAGTATCTCGAATGGCAGGTAAAGTCCAGCGCTGGCCATGCCGAGCACGACAGCCCAATGCCGGCCCAGCCATAGGCCGTAGGCTTCCAGCAGGCGGATGACGGCATAGAATATGGCGCCGAATGCCAGTACCGCTAACCTGGGCTCAGTGATGTTGCCCGCCCAGTGCAACAGGATGCGTGGGTAATGGTTGGCAGGGTTGAGGTGTAGGTGGCGGATAAATGTTTCCGCATGGCTTTGCCAATCTGCATTGATGTAGCGGAATAGTGCCAGCGATGCAGCGAGTACTATGATGCCCTTGCTGGCCTCGAATACGGCAATGGTACGTACGCTCGCCGACATGGCTTAGTTGTCTTCGCCCAGCGTGGCGAGCAGGTCGGCCTGGTGTTCTGCCGCCAGGGCATTGATCAGCTCATCCATGTCGCCTTCGGTGATGGCATCAATCTTGTACAGCGTCAGGTTGATGCGATGGTCGGTGATGCGACCTTGCGGGTAGTTGTAAGTGCGTATGCGCTCACTACGGTCTCCTGAGCCGATCAGGCTGCGGCGCTCGCTGGCGATCTTGCTTTGTTGCTCGTCAACTTGCTTGGCCTTGATGCGTGCAGCGAGCACTTGCATTGCCTGAGCCTTGTTGGAGTGCTGGCTGCGGCCATCCTGGCATTCCACCACGATGCCGGTGGGGAAGTGGGTGATACGCACAGCAGAATCGGTCTTGTTGATATGCTGTCCGCCGGCACCAGAGGCGCGGAAGGTATCGATACGAATATCTGCCGGGTTGATGGTGACATCGCTGACCTCGTCCACTTCCGGCAATACCGCCACGGTGCAGGCCGAGGTGTGGATGCGACCCTGGGTCTCGGTTTCCGGAACACGTTGCACACGGTGTCCGCCGGATTCGAACTTGAGTTTGGAGTAGGCACCGAAGCCCTCGATTTTGGCGATGATTTCCTTGTACCCGCCCACTTCGGATTCATTGGCGGAGACGATCTCGACTTTCCAGCCTTGACGTTCTGCATAGCGTGAATACATTCGGAACAGGTCGCCCGCGAACAGCGCAGATTCGTCGCCACCGGTGCCCGCGCGGATTTCCAGGAAGATGTTGCGCTCGTCGTTGGGGTCCTTGGGCAGCAGCAGCTTCTGCAACTGTTTCTCGATGTCGTCGAGTTTTTGTTTGCCTGCCTCGGTTTCCTCTTGTGCAAACTCCTTCATCTCCGGGTCGGCCAACATGGCCTGGGCTTCCTTGATATCGATTTCAGCTTGCTCGTAGGCGCGGAACTGTTCGACGATGGGTGTGATTTCGGCATGTTCGCGCGTGATCTTGCGATAATTGTCGATGTCGTTAGTCACGTCCTCACTGGACAGCAGGCGGTTCAGTTCGTCGAGGCGCTCGCTCAAAGTGGCGAGCTTTTTGATCATTGAAGGTTTCATTGCTAGGAAAGTAGGGAATACTTTATTTAAGGAGTTGAGAGGGAAGGCTAGTGGTGAATCTGGTATAGCTGGCGCAATGTCGCTTCCAGCTGTTCGCGATCTTCACCGGTAGCACTGTTAAGTGCATGGCTGGGGCCGTGCAGCAACTTGTTGGTCAGGGCGTTGCTCAGTGCGTCCAGAACCTGTGCAGGATCATGCCCGCGGGCAAGTAACTTGCGGGCCTTTTCCAGCTCGTTGAGGCGGTGGCGCTCCGCCTGCTCGCGCAAGGCACGGATGGTCGGTACCGCGCTGCGGGTTTTCAACCATTGCATGAAGTTTTCCACGCGCATGTCGATGATGGCTTCGGCTTCCGCCGCGGCTTCCTGGCGGTTCTCCATCCCTTCCTGGACTATCTGGGCCAGGTCGTCCACGGTGTAAAGGAACACATCATCGAGTTCTCCTGCTTCGGGCTCGATATCGCGCGGCACTGCCAGGTCCACCATGAACATGGGCTTGTGCTTGCGGGCGCGGATAGCGCGCTCCACCATCCCCAGGCCCACAATGGGCAATTGGCTGGCAGTTGAGGTGATGACGATGTCGAATTCCGCGAGGCGATCGGGTAGATCGGCCAGCAGCATGCTGGTGCCACCAATGCTGGCAGCCAGCTCTTGGCCGCGTTCCAGCGTACGGTTGGCGACAGTCAGTGATAAGGGTCGGTGTGCTGCGAAATGCTCGGCACAGAGTTCAATCATTTCGCCTGCGCCAATGAACAGCACATGCTGGTTGTTCAGGGCGCCGAAGATACGCTGTGCCAGGCGGGTGCTGGCCGCCGCCAGCGAGACCGAGTTGGCGCCGATATTGGTATTGGTACGCACTTCCTTGGCGACGGAGAAGGTGCGCTGGAATAGTTTATGCAACAGTGTGCCCAAGGTACCGGCATTTTCCGCAATGCGGACTGCCTGCTTCATCTGGCCCAGTATCTGGGCCTCTCCCAGTACCATGGAATCGAGTCCGGAAGCCACGCGGAAAGCATGTTTGACGGCATTTTCCTGGGGCAGGGTGTACATGTAAGGAGCAATGGCTTGCGGCTTAAGTCTGTGATAGTTCGCCAGCCACTCCAGGGCCTTTTGCGGGTCATCGGTATTGCAGTAGAGTTCGGTGCGGTTGCAGGTCGACAGGATGGCGGCCTCGCGAATGCCGTGAGAGTTCAAGTCGCGCAGGGCGCCACTGAGATGCTCGTTCTGGAAAGCGACGTTCTCACGTATTGAAACTGGTGCGGTCGTGTGATTAACGCCGACTGTAAATAAGTGCATCCTGCAATTTTCCTGTATCGCGGCAACTTGAGCAACAATTTCAAGTAATTAAGCTAACTGTATTGCATGCCCGGCAGGCCGCTATCATACTCTCATTTGGTAGCGTTGAACCAAGCCATTGGTTGTTGGACCCAAGTATTTGGCTATCATCCCCCGCCGCTTATGGGAATAGCATGATCTTGGGCCGCGTATAAACCTGATTCCAGTATGGGTTTTGCAATAAGCGTTGCTGAGGCCGGGTGCGTTGACACATTTTCAGTTAAAATAACCATTTTTTACGCTATATAACCTCGACATCATGGCTAAACCATTCAGAATTGCCCCTAGTATCCTTTCCGCCAACTTTGCCAAGCTGGGCCAGGAAATTACCGATGTGATCACTTCCGGCGCGGATATTGTCCACTTTGACGTGATGGACAACCATTATGTTCCCAATCTGACCATTGGTCCGTTGGTTTGTGAGGCTATCCGCCCCGTCACGGATGCCATTATTGATGTGCATTTGATGGTGAAACCCGTTGACCGCATCATTCCTGACTTTGCCAAGGCTGGTGCCAATATCATTACTTTTCATCCGGAAGCTTCCGATCATATCGATCGCAGTTTGTCACTGATTCGTGACAACGGCTGTAAGTCAGGCTTGGTGTTCAATCCTGCGACGCCGCTGTCCTACCTGGACTACGTCATGGACAAGATCGACATGGTATTGCTGATGTCCGTGAACCCAGGCTTCGGTGGCCAGAAGTTCATTCCCGGCACGCTGGACAAGTTGCGTGAGGCGCGTGCCCGTATCGATGCCTACACGGAGAAGACCGGCCGCGAAATCTGGCTGGAAATCGACGGTGGTGTGAATCCATCCAACATCGCTGAAATCGCCCGTGCTGGCGCCGACACTTTTGTGGCAGGCTCTGCCGTGTTTGGCGCAGGAAAGGATACCGATCCCAACCGTTATGACACTGTCATCGGCGCATTGCGTGCTGAGTTGGCCAAAGTATAGGCAGCCTGCGCATGAACGCCCGAATCCTGAATTATCGCAGCAGCTGGCGATGGTGGCGCTGAAGTAGCCGCCTTGGCCCATGCTGATGCATGGGTGCCACCCCAATTGGAAATCATCAGGATTCGGGAGTCTTTATGCTGCAAACCATCAGTCAACACGAATTTGATGCCCTGGCCAGCCAGGGCTATAACCGCATTCCTCTGGTCGTCGAGACATTTGCCGATCTCGATACCCCGCTCTCGCTCTACCTGAAGCTGGCTAACCAGCCTTATTCCTACCTGCTCGAATCGGTGCAGGGCGGGGAGCGCTTTGGTCGTTATTCCATCATAGGTCTGCCTGCCCGCGTCCGTATAGAGGTGCAAGGCCAGACGGTCAGGGTGCTCGACGGCGATCAGGTGCTGGAACAGACGAATCATGTAAATCCGCTGGACTTCATCCAGGCCTACCAGGCCAGGTTTCGCATTCCACCGTATCAGGGCTTGCCACGCTTCACCGGAGGCTTGGCCGGTTATTTCGGCTATGACACCATTCGCTATATCGAGCGCCGGTTGGCGGGTAATGCCAAACAGGATGCGCTCGGCGTGCCTGATGTTCTGCTCATGGTGTCGGAAGAAATTGCCGTGGTGGACAATCTCTCAGGCAAGCTGTATTTCATCGTGTATGCCGATCCGGCAAGTGGAAATGCCTATACCCAGGGCATCCAGCGCCTGAACGCATTGGTACAACGCCTGCGCCAGCCGGTGGATATTCCGTATGCCGTCGCCATGCCGGTCACCGAGGCGCAGTCGGAGTTTGGTGAGGAGAGCTTCAAGGAAGCAGTGGCCAAGTCCAAGCAGTACATCTTCGATGGTGACATCATGCAGGTGGTGCTGTCGCAACGCATGGCCAAGCCTTTCACAGCGCCGCCGTTGTCGCTCTACCGTGCCTTGCGCAGCCTCAACCCCTCGCCCTACATGTTTTATTACGACATGGGGGACCATCATGTCGTTGGTGCTTCCCCGGAAATTCTCGTGCGCCTGGAGGATGAGACGGTAACCTCACGGCCGATTGCTGGCACGCGGCCCCGCGGCAAGACCCGAGAGGAAGATATCGCCTTGGCGGAAGAGCTGCTGGCCGACCCCAAGGAAATTGCCGAGCACGTGCAGTTGATGGACCTGGGGCGCAACGATGTCGGCCGTGTTGCGCAGGTAGGCAGTGTGGCGGTGACGGAGAAGATGGTGATCGAGCGTTATTCGCACGTCATGCATATCGTCTCTAATGTCGAAGGCAGGCTCAAGTCCGGTTTGCACGCGATCGATGTGCTCAAGGCGACTTTCCCTGCCGGCACCCTGAGCGGTGCACCCAAGGTGCGCGCGATGGAAATCATTGATGAGCTGGAGCCAAGCAAGCGAGGCATCTACGGCGGCGCTGTCGGTTATCTCGGCTTCAATGGCGACATGGATCTCGCAATTGCCATCCGCACTGGCGTGATCAAGGATGGTATGTTGTATTCCCAGGCCGGGGCCGGCATCGTCGCCGACTCAATACCGGAAAACGAGTGGATAGAAACCCAGAACAAGGCGCGCGCGGTATTGCGCGCCGCGGAGATCGTACAGGCAGGACTCGATAACAAGGAGTAGGCATGGCGGCAGCTAACAGTCGGATTCTGCTCCGGCTCATCATTCTGGCACTCGGGTGTTTTGCTGTTGGCATGCTGGCTAAGGTGCTGCCATTTCCTGCATGGCAAGCCAACCTGGTCTGGCTATCAGCAGGTGTTGCCGTCGCAGCCCTGCTCCGTTGGGGGATGGTCTACTGGCCCGCCATTCTTGGCGCGCATGTCGCGTTGGCATTTGCAACGTATGACCCTATTCCGGCCAATGCATTCTTGATCGCTGCGCTTCCTACGGCTTGCACGACCACTTACCTCCTTACCGCGTGGATCTTGCGGCTCAGCGGCTTCCATCATGCATTGGACAGGATACGCGCATTCCCATCATGATGTTGGGCGTCGCCGTGGGAATGCTGGTGTCCGCTGTGGTCAATGTGGCCATTTTGTACCAGGCACAGCTGGTGACACTGCAGCATGTATTGCCGGCCTTGCTGTTCGCCTGGCTCGTCAATGCGCTAGGCGTGCTCTTGTTGCTGCCATTGTTGCTGAATATCACCTGGGCCGAGATACGGAGTTTCTGGCAGCGGCGGGCGCGTTTCAGCCTGCTGGCCTTGCTTGCGGTGACGGTCGAATGGGCGATCTTCCAGCTTGTTCCGGACTATGCGGACCAATACATGTGGTTTGCCTTCCTGGTCTTGCCATTGGTGGTGCTGATTTCCATGCGCATGGGGATCACCGGCGTATCCATGGTGGTGCTTGCCTTGTCCATTGTGGCGCTCATGTCGGCCCAGGTCGATTACCAAGCCGGCCTGGATCACGCGGGGTATCAGCCGGTATGGGCGTTATGGGTGCTGATGGCGACACTCTCGATTGTCGGTATGCTGATTGCTGCCCTGCAGTCCTCGCGCGAGGTGACGGAAAGGGCATTGCGCCACAGCGAAACCAAGTTCAGGGCGGTGATCGAAAATGCCCAGGACGGTATCGTCAGCATAGATGAGGACGGCAGGCTGGTGGAATTCAATCATGCAGCGGAGGTCATGTTTGGCTATCGCCGCGAGGATGTGCTGGGAAAGATGCTGGTGGATATCCTGATTCCACTCTCGCTACGTGATGCCCACAGGCGGGGGCACGAGCGATATCTGGCTTCAGGGGTCAGTAAGATGCTCGACCGCAGGCTGGAGCTGAGCGCTTTGCGCGCCGACGGTACCGAGTTCCCGGTCGAAGTGACCATCACCTCGCTCAAGGAGCAGGGCCTGCCGCTGTTGACGGGCTTTTTCCGCGACCTGACAGAGCGCCGCAAGGTCGAGTCTGAAATCCGTAACCTGGCTTTCTATGATGCGTTGACTACCTTGCCGAACCGCCGCCTGCTGCTGGACAGGCTGCAGCAGGCGATTGCGGCAAGTGTCAGGCATGGCAGGCATGGTGCCGTATTGTTCATTGACTTGGATAACTTCAAGGCACTGAATGATTCACGCGGGCATGATATCGGTGACTTGCTGCTGGTGGAAGTGGCGCGCCGTCTGCGTCAGTGCGTGCGCAATGAAGATACGGTAGCCCGGCTCGGGGGCGATGAGTTCGTGATTGTGCTGGAGGATCTCAGCCTCAATCTGGAGCAGGCCATTGCGCAAACCCGGCAGGTTGCCCAGAAGGTCTTGGAGATCATCAACCATCCGTACCAGCTGGGCGAAATTGAGCATCATAATTCATCCAGTATCGGCATTGTCCTGTTTAATGGCAATTTCGTCAGCATGGAAGAGCTGCTCAAGCGTTCCGATACTGCCATGTACGAGGCAAAGGCGGCCGGGCGCAATACCTTGCGCTTTTTTGATCCTGCCATGCAGGCGGCCCTGGAAAGACGGGTCGATATGGAATTGCAGCTGCGCCTGGCGATCGTACAGAAGCAACTCAGGCTATTCTGCCAGGTACAGGTGGATGCCGAGCGCAAGGTCTTTGGGGCGGAAATCCTGTTGCGGTGGCAACATCCGGACCATGGACTGCTGGCTCCCAAGGAGTTTGTCGGTATTGCCGAGGACAGCGGGTTGATCGTGTCGATAGGCCATTGGGTGTTGTATAACGCCTGTCTGCAGCTCAAGGACTGGGAAGCTCGCCCGGGCTTCGACAGCTTGCAGCTGGCCGTGAATGTCAGCGCCCGCCAGTTCCGCCATGCTGATTTTGTCGACGAAGTCAGGAAGATCCTGCAGAGCACAGGCGCGGATCCCAGCCTGCTCAAGCTCGAGCTGACTGAAAGTGTGGTGCTGGACAATATTGCGGATGCGGTTGCCAAGATGAACGCCTTGCGTGAGCTCGGGGTGCGTTTCTCCATGGATGACTTCGGCACCGGGTATTCTTCCCTGGCCTATCTCAAGCGCTTGCCGCTCAGCCAGGTCAAGATTGATCGGTCGTTCGTGCGCGAGATCGCCGAGGATGCTAGCGATGCGGCTATGGTGCAGGCCATTCTGGCGATGAGCAACACACTGGGACTGAAGGTGATTGCCGAAGGTGTGGAGACCGAAGTGCAGTTTGAATTGCTGCAAAGCTATGGTTGCCGGTTTTTCCAGGGGTATCTGTTTGCCAAGCCCATGTTGATCCAGGATTTTGAGCAGATGGTGCAGGACAAGGACTTTTTTTTATGATCAATTGCGCCCAGAATAACAGATTCGCCCGGTGCAAGATGAAGGATGCACATTATGCTGTTGATGCTCGATAACTATGACTCGTTTACCTACAATCTCGTGCAATATCTGGGCGAGTTGGGGCAGAACGTCCAGGTCTACCGCAACGATGAGATCGACCTGGCAGGCGTAGCTGCCCTCAACCCTCGCCATATCGTGATTTCGCCCGGCCCCTGTACGCCCAATGAGGCCGGCATTTCCGTGCCGCTGATCCACGAATTCGCGGGCAAGATCCCCATCCTCGGGGTATGTCTCGGCCACCAGAGCATAGGCCAGGCCTTTGGCGGCAAGATCGTCCATGCCAAGCAGCTCATGCACGGCAAGACCTCCGAAATCCACCATGCCGACCTTGGCGTGTTCAAAGGCTTGCCCAATCCCTACACGGCAACGCGCTATCACTCGCTGGTGATTGAGCGCGAGTCGATTCCGGATTGTCTGGAAATTACTGCCTGGACAGAAGACGGCGAGATCATGGGTGTGCGCCACAAGACATTGCCGATCGAGGGCGTGCAATTCCACCCCGAGTCCATTCTCACCCAGTACGGCCACGAGCTGCTGAACAATTTCCTGAAAGCGTATTGATGAGCATGACCCCCAAGCTTGCCCTGCAGAGGCTGATCGACCATACCGATTTCACACACGAAGAAATGCTGGACGTGATGCAGCAGATCATGGGCGGCGCCTTCACCACGGTCCAGATCGCCGGCTTTCTTGCCGGCTTGCGCGTCAAGGGCGAGACCGTCACGGAGATTGCTGCAGCAGCGCAGGTGATGCGTGCACTTTCCAGCAAGGTGGAAGTGGAAGACAGCAGCTACCTGGTCGATACCTGCGGTACCGGCGGTGCTCCCACCAAGGCTTTTAACGTGTCCACGGCGTCGGCCTTCGTGGCTGCCGGAGCCGGTGCGCGTATCGCCAAGCACGGCGGGCGCGCAGCCTCGTCCAAGAGCGGCTCCGCCGATGTACTGGAGGCGCTGGGCGTCAATATCGGCCTCACACCCGAGCAAGTGGCCCGATGCGTGAATGAGGCGGGTATCGGCTTCATGTTCGCCCCTAACCACCATGCGGCGATGAAATACGCAGCGCCGGTGCGGCGCGAGCTAGGCGTGCGCACCATGTTCAATCTGTTGGGGCCGATGACCAATCCGGCAGGGGCCAAGCGTCAGGTGATGGGCGTGTTCGATCGCGACCTGGTCAGCCTGTTGGCACATACGTTGAAAAAGCTCGGTAGCGAGCATGTGATGGTGGTGCACAGCGCGGACGGGATGGATGAAATTTCCTTCTCCGCGGATACCTATGTTGCCGAGCTCAAGCATGGCGAGGTAAACGAATATACCCTCAATCCTGCCCAGTTCGACATGCCTTTGCATGAGATCGACAGCATCCATGTGGAAAACGCCCAGCAATCCAGCGAGATTATCCTCGGGGTGTTGTCTGGCGCGCGTGGCCCGGCGCGCGACATCGTCCTGCTGAACGCGGGGGCGGCGATTTACGTGTCCGGGATCGCGGGCGATTTGCAGGACGGCATAGCGCAGGCTGCCCATTCGCTGGACTCCGGCGCGGCATTGCACAAGCTGCAGCAGCTCAAGGCGCTGAGCCAGGCGGCATGATGCGCCTAGAGCCATGCCCTTCGGGTTGCCCCGGCAGCGCAGCCGCGCTGCAAATCCTCGCCGGACAATCAAGATGGCTTCGGTTCGTGCCTTGCATCGTTTACACCGCCGGGACAGCGCGCCCCATGAAAATATCGTGAACAGGTTCTTATGGTTGGTGGTTGCCATTGCAGCTGCCTATACCTTTTTCCATTTCACGCAGCCAGGGCAGCATGATGCTGCCGGGGTTCAGGCAGTATCGGTCTCTTCCCATGCTGCGGCGAACCAGCGGATAGCACAGGCATTCAGCCAGCGGGAGCATGGCGTGGCGGTACAATCTGCCGGCGTGGTGAGTAAAGTGCTGCCGGACGACAATGATGGGTCGCGCCACCAGCGCTTCATTCTTGAGCTGGATAACGGTATGACAGTGCTGGTGGCGCATAATATCGATCTGGCGCCCAGGCTGGATGGCCTGGAGGTCGGCGATGTCGTGGAGTTCAATGGTGTCTATGAATGGAACGCCAAGGGGGGCGTCATACACTGGACCCATCATGACCCTCGCGGCCAGCATGCGGGCGGATGGCTGCGCTATCAAGGCAGGTTGTATCAATAATCAGAAATATAGTCATGATTAACGAAAGCGATTGCAGGGCAATGTCAGACATACTCAATAAAATTCTGGAAGTGAAGCGGGCGGAAATCGATGCTGCGCGACAGCGTAGGCCATTGGCGGCAGTCGAAGCGGAGGCGCTGGCCCAGGCCGCGCCACGTGCATTCCTCCGCGCAATTCAAGAGAAGATTGCGGCAGGCAAGGCGGCCGTGATTGCGGAAATCAAGAAGGCCAGTCCCTCCAAGGGCGTGATTCGCGAGGATTTCCGTCCTGCCGAGATTGCTGCCAGTTACGCCAGCCATGGCGCGGCCTGCCTTTCCGTATTGACCGACGAGCAGTTCTTCCAAGGCAGTGCCGAATATCTCCAGGCGGCGCGCGCCGCCTGTGATATTCCTGTATTGCGCAAGGACTTCATGATAGACCCCTACCAGGTGTTCGAGGCGCGCGCGATGGGGGCTGATTGCATCCTGCTGATCGCGGCAGCGCTTGACCTGTCCCAGATGCGTGAGTTGGAAACCATCGCCCACCGGCTCGCCATGAGCGTGCTGGTAGAGGTGCACAACGGCGAGGAGCTGGAGCAGGCCTTGCAGCTGAAGACGCCGTTGCTGGGGATCAACAATCGAAACCTGCGCACCTTCGAGGTGACGCTGGAAACGACATTGTCACTGCTGCCCCGTATCCCTGCAGGCAAGACCGTCGTCACCGAGTCGGGCATCTTCACTGCCGAGGACGTTGCCTTGATGCGCCGCCATGCGGTGCATACCTTCCTCGTTGGCGAGGCATTCATGCGCCAGCCTGATCCAGGTTTGGCATTGGCCCAGGTATTCGCATAAGGAATTTGTATGACTGCATCAGCACGCCAGTTTCTTGCCATCCGCCCACGCCGCATGCGACGTGACGATTTTTCGCGTCGGTTGATGCGCGAGCATGTGCTCACTGTCGATGACCTGATCTATCCTGTATTCGTGTTGGAAGGGGAGCACCGAGTCGAGGAAGTCGCCTCCATGCCTGGCGTGCAACGCCAGAGCATAGATCGCCTGCTGGAAACCGCTGGGCAATGCGTGGCGCTAGGCATACCTGCACTGGCGCTATTCCCTGTCGTCGACCAGCAATACAAGAGTCTGACCGCAGATGAAGCATGGAATCCCGACGGGCTGGTGCCGCGCACCGTGCGCGCGCTCAAGGCGCTCTATCCGCAACTGGGCATCATCACCGATGTCGCGCTCGACCCTTACACCACGCATGGGCAGGACGGTGTCATCGACGATACCGGTTATGTGCTCAACGACGAGACTGTGGCAATCTTGGTGAAACAGGCGCTTTGCCATGCGCAGGCAGGGGCGGACGTGGTGGCGCCCTCGGACATGATGGATGGGCGGATCGGGGCGATCCGCGACGCGCTGGAAGAGGCCGGGCACATTCATACCCGTATCCTGGCATACTCTGCCAAGTATGCTTCCGCTTTTTATGGCCCTTTCCGCGATGCAGTCGGTTCTTCCGCTAATCTGGGTAAGGGAAATAAATACAATTACCAGATGGACCCGGGCAATTCGGACGAAGCGTTGCGCGAAGTAGCGCTCGACCTTGAGGAGGGCGCCGATATGGTCATGGTCAAGCCGGGCATCCCGTACCTGGATATCGTACGCCGTGTAAAGCATGAATTCGGCGTGCCAACCTATGCCTATCATGTGAGTGGCGAATATGCCATGCTCAAGGCCGCCGTGCAGAACGGCTGGCTGGATGAAAGGGCCGTGGTGATGGAAGCCATGCTGGGTTTCAAGCGCGCCGGGGCCGACGGCATTCTGACCTATTACGCCATGGATATTGCCCGCTGGTTGCGCGAGGCTTAGCGCCGTTAAAACCCCTTCCGGCGTTGTTGCTCTGCCTTGTTGTACTGTTGTTTGCGGCAGAGCGTCTAGCCAGAATCGTTTCTCTGGATTTTGTTAGTGGCTCTTAAATCTCAGGGTAAGGCTTGCTCTGCTGAATCAGGCTGGCGAGTGTTTCGATATTGGCCCGGCTCGCGTTACTGCCATTGACCGGACTCTTGGTCGGCATGCGCATGTCATCGACCTCGAACACACTGAGCCTGATCAGGCCGTTCGGTCCTTCCAGGGTAAATAACGGCACTTTTTTGCGTTCCATGCTGCGCCGATCGCTGATGCGATAGGATTTCTCGTCAGTGGCATAGGGGATTTGCTGGTTGAGCAGGAACATCTCTACTTCCTTCAAGCTGTCCGCGAACAGGTGAACGTGGGTTTCTGCATACTTTCCGGCCGTGCCGTCCAGCACCGCCCCAGTCAGGTGTGGGTTGAAGCGCGCCAGCAGTTGCATGACCACCAATGCGTCCTTGCGCAACTGCAGCAACGCTTCGGGCTGATCCTCGCTGCTGTAGAGGTCGTGATAAACGCGAATTTCTTCCTCGATCTCGCTATTGGTGGGCATACATTGCGAATCGGTGATGCCAAGCTGGCGGCCCGCCTTGCGCTTGGCATGGGCGTAATCGGCGATGCCTTCTTCTGCCATCATGCGCGCTGCCATCTGCGCAATCCTCTGACGCAATTGGGATTGGCGATTGCTGCTGTCTTTTGCCATATGGTGCAAGCGCCCTTCTGAAAATTAATCCGCCCGCTTATTGGCCATCTTCCCAACTCGTGCGGGCTGGAGTGCTCTAAAACAACTGATCTGGCCCTGGTGGCGCATTGTCCTGTTTTTCCATGGGTGGGGGCGACCCATGGCCGGGAATCGGGAAACCGGGAATAATGGAAAAGATGGACTCCTCAGGCTCGGGCGGAGGAAACTCATGATAGAAATATTCCACGATGCCTTCCTCGTCTCCCTTGACCCGCATGCCTGTGGCTGGGTCGATGCGGATGGCGCTGACACCGGCAGGCATTTCCGGAGTGACTTCCGGCACGCCTTTCAGTGCGGAACGCATATAGTCTATCCAGATCGGTAGCGCTGCCTTGCCGCCGGTTTCCAGGCTGCCCAGTGACTTGGGCTTGTCATACCCCATCCAGGTGATCGCGACATGCTTCGGGCTGTAGCCGGCAAACCAGGCGTCGATCTGGTTGTTGGTCGTGCCGGTTTTCCCCGCCAGGTCTGACCGGCCCAGGCTGCGCGCTCGCGTGGCCGTTCCCAGTCTAACTACATCCTGCAGCATCGAATTCATGATGAAGGCATTGCGGCCGTCAATCACACGCGCAGCGCCCTGGCCGGCGAGCAAGGGCTTGGATTGTTCAAGCACATTCCCGCGGCTGTCGACGACCTTGTCGATGATGTATGGCTTGACGCGATAGCCGCCGTTGGCAAATACGGAATAAGCCCCGGCCATCTGCCAGGCGGTGACCGAGCCGGCACCCAATGCCATCGCGAGATAAGGGGGGTGGTCCTTGGGCGAAAAGCCGAAGCGAGTGATGTAATCCTGCGCGTAATTGACGCCTATGCCTTCAAGGATGCGAATGGAAACCATATTCTTGGATTTGATCAGGGCGGTGCGCATGCGCATCGGACCATCGTACTTGCGGTCATAGTTCTTGGGCTCCCATGTGGAGCCGCTGCCGGTTTCTCGCGCCGATACGGAAATGGGCTCGTCCTCAATCATGCTGGCTGGTGTGAACCCTTTTTCCAGCGATGCCGAATAGATGAAGGGTTTGAAGCTGGAGCCGGGCTGGCGCCATGCCTGTGTCACATGGTTGAATTTGTTGCGGTTGAAGTCGAAGCCACCGACCAGTGCCCGTACCGCACCGGTTTCCGGGTCCATCGCCACCAATGCCGCCTCTGCCTGCGGCAACTGCACGATGTGCCAGCTTTCTCCCTGACGCATGATGCGGATGACGGCGCCTGGCTTGATGGTACGCTTGGCAGCATCTTTTTCTGCCAGCTGTTTCTGTACGAAAGCCAGCCCGTCGCCGCTGATCTCGATATTACTACCATCCTTTGCATGGACGCTGACGGCCTTGGGCGTGACATTGGTCACGACGGCCGGGATCATGCCCTGGAATGTTTCCAGGTCGTCCATGGCATTATCCAGCCAGTTGCCGTTGCCTTGGTCATTGGCGCCGGGCGTCACGGTTCTCTCTGGGCCGCGGTAGCCATGACGGCGGTCATAGTCGATGATTCCCTGGAGGATGGCGCGGTTGGCGGCCTCCTGGTTGCTCTTGCGGATCGTGGTGTAGATCTTGAGGCCACTACTGTAGATCTCATCCTTGTATCGCTCGTACATGGCTTGCCGCACGATTTCAGCCACATAGTCTGCTGAGAGATCGCGTATTTTGCGGGACTTTCGGAAACGGTGCGGCTCGGCCAGCGCAGCTTCATATTGCTGCTGGTCGATGAAACGCAATTCCTTCATGCGGCGCAGCACATAGCGCTGGCGCGCTTCAGCGCGCTTGGGATTGGCGAAGGGATTGTATCGGGACGGTGCCTTGGGCAGGCCGGCCAGCATGGCGACCTCCGCAATACTGAGCTGATCCAGTGGTTTGCCGTAATACACCTGTGAAGCGGCTGCAAAGCCGTACGAGCGGTGGCCCAGGTAGATCTGGTTGATATAAAGCTCCAGGATCTGGTCCTTGGTCAGGTTGTGCTCGATCTTGATCGAGAGCAATGCCTCGCTGAGTTTACGAGTGGCGGTCTTCTCGCTGGAAAGGAAGAAATTGCGGGCAACCTGCATGGTGATCGTGCTTGCGCCCTCCTTGAAGCGGCCAGAGGTCACGTTGGACACGGTCGCGCGCAGGATGCCCAGTGTGTCTATACCTCCGTGCTGGTAGAAACGTTCGTCTTCGGCGGCAAGGATGGCCTGTTTCAGCGCCTGCGGCGTCTCGTCGATACTAATGAAGGCGCGGCGCTCCTCGCCGAACTCGCCTATCAAGTGGCCGTCCTCGGAATAGACGCGCATTGGCACCTTGGGCTTGTAGTCGGTGAGGGCTTCAAGGGAAGGCAGTTCGGGGTAGATCAATGTGGCAGCCAGCGCTACCAGTGCAGTTGCCACCAATCCCAGGATGATGCCGGCGAGGATCAGGAACTGCCACCATTTTTTCGGGAGCATTGATTAGGGTTCAGTATTGGTAACAGACGCCGTTATTATAATTGTCATTACAGTGAATTTAAAATCAAATAATCTGTTTTGACTTCTCAGATGCTTGTTGGTAGCATCTAAAGTAGATTATTGAAAATTAATGTAACTAACTGTATTTGAAAGGGAATTTCTTTTGAAATTCGACTTTTTTTCAGAGCGAACCCCCCCTCTGATCGGTGTGGATATCAGCTCCAGTTCGGTCAAGATGGTCGAGCTGACGCAGGGGAGCAAGGGTGGTTATCACCTGCAGGGTTACGCCATCGCTTCCATGGCAAGAGATGCTGTTGTGGATGGCAACATTGTTGGCCTCGACTTGGTTGCTGATGCCGTCAAGCGTGCCTGGAAGCTGCTGGCTTCGCGTGAAAAGCGCGTGGCGCTGGCTTTGCCGGCCACTGCCGTCATTACCAAGAAGGTCATCATGCAGGGCGGCATGCGCGAGGAAGACATGGAGTTCCAGGTCGAGGCCGAGGCCAATCAATACATCCCTTTCCCGCTTGATGAAGTCAACATCGATTTCCAGGTGCTGGGCCCTTCGCCCAGTAGCACCGATGAAGTCGAGGTGCTGATTGCTGCCTCGCGCAAGGAAAAGATCGAGGACAGGGTTGCGGCGGCGGAAGGGGCAGGGCTCAAGGTGCTGATTGTCGATGTCGAATCCTATGCGACCGAGGCTGCTTATACGCTTGCGGCAGCCGAATTGCCGAAATCCGGTAAGGGAAGAACGGTCATGGTGGCAGACATAGGCAGTGTCATGACCCACGTGCATGCATTCCATGATGGACAGCTCGTGCATAGCCGCGAGCAGGCCTTTGGCGGTAACCAGCTGACACTGGAAATCCAGCGCCGCTTTGGCATATCCGGGGAAGAGGCGGAAATTGCCAAACGAAACGGCGGGTTGCCTGAAAGTTATGAAAGCGAGGTACTGCAACCTTTCATGCAGTCGTTGGCAAACGAGGTGATGCGCAGTCTGCAGCTGTTCACCAATTCCACCCAGTACAACAAGGTGGATCATATCCTTCTTGCGGGCGGATGTGCCACTATTCCGGGATTGGCAGCCCTGATCCAGGAAAAAACCCAGGCCAATACCCTGATTGCCAATCCCTTCAGCCAAATGTCCATCAATCCACGCCTCAAGCAGCAGCAAGTCATTGCCGATGCACCGGCATTGATGACGGCATGCGGGCTGGCCCTGCGGAGGTTTGACTAGCATGGTCAGGATCAATCTCCTTCCCCACCGCCAGATCCGCCGTGCGGAGCGGCAACGTCAATTCAACCTGATGCTGGCCTGCGCTGCGGCAGCCGGCGTTGCGATTGTCTTCCTGGGCAGCACCATTCTCGGCAGCAAGCTTGATGAGCAGGCGGACCGCAATGCGCGGCTGGAAGCTGCCAGCGCCAACCTCGACAAGCAGATCGAGGAAATCAGGGAGCTCAAGACCCAGATCCGCAATGTGCTGGACCGTAAGCAGATTGTGGAGAACCTACAGGTCAATCGCAGCCAGTCCGTCATGATGCTGGATGAAATCAGCCGTCAGCTGCCGGAAGGCATGTATCTGCGGGCGTTGAAACAACAGGGCAATCTGGTGACAGTGGAAGGCGTGGCAGATACCAATGCCCGCGTTGCCACGCTGGTACGCAACCTGTCCGGTTCCGAGTGGCTGCAATCCCCCAATCTCGTCGAAATCAAGTCTGCGACGGTGAATGGTATCAGGCAGAACAACTTTACAGTCAATGCCCAGCTCAAGGCACCGCCATCGCCAGAGGATGGGGTGTCAGACATGAAGAAGGGCGGTGCACAGTGAACCTGCAGGATTTCAACAATATCGACTTGAAAAACGCCGGCAGCCTGCCTTGGCCAGTGAAGGGGGTCTTGCTGGGTTTGCTGCTCGTGGTGATTGTCATTGCCGGCTATTGGTTCTTCTGGAGTCCGGCAATGGAAGAGCTGGAGCAGGCGCGGGCGAAGGAAAAGGAGCTGCGGGATACCTTCCTTGCCAAGAAGCGCCAGGCCATCAACCTCGAAGCCTACAAGCAGCAAATGGTGGAAATTGAGCGTACCTTCGGTGCCCTCGTCAAGCAGCTGCCAGACCGGTCCCAGATGGATGGCCTGCTGACCGACATCAACCAGGCGGGGCTTGAGCGCGGCCTGGAGTTCGAGCTGTTCAAGCCCGGACAGGAAGTCATTGCGGATTTCTACGCGGAAATGCCGATCTCCATCAAGGTGACTGGAACCTATCATGACCTTGGCCAGTTCGCGGGCGATATTGCTCGGCTGCCCCGCATCGTGACGCTGAACGATATCGTCATCAATACCGCAGGCAAGGACAGCAAGGACGGGCGGCTCGTGATCGAAGCGGTCGCCCGTACCTACCGTTACCTGGATGCCAATGAGATTGCCAGCAAGAAACAGGCGGAAAAGAAAGAGGCACGTAAATGAGGATGAAAGTGGGGCGTGAACGCTGGCAAGCCATGGCGCTTACGCTGGGCATGAGTCTGCTGCTGAGCGCGTGTGGGGATGGGCAGGGCGACGATCTGGACCGTTTCATTCGGGATGCAGGCAACGATATGCTCGCGCGGGTGGAGCCATTGCCCGAGGTGAAGCCATATACTGCGGCGACCTATAACGCCGACGGCGCACTGAATGACCCGTTCAAGGCGCGCAAGATCATCAATTCGCGCAGCAGTCTGCAACCCAATATGAATCGGCCGCGTGAACCATTGGAAGCATTTCCACTGGAAAGCCTAAAGTTTGTTGGCTCCTTGTCGAAGGAGAAATTGAAGTATGCATTGATCCTGACCCCTGACAACCTGGTTCAGCAAGTCAAGGTAGGTGGGTACATGGGACAGAATTTTGGCATGGTGACCGAGATCAGCGAAGGCGGCGTGACGCTCAAGGAAATCATACAGGACGAATTAAGCGGTGACTGGATAGAACGTATATCCAGTATTGAATTGCAGGATTGAGGGTGAACGCATGAACATAATGAAATGGGCTGCTGGGCTGGTGTTTCTGATGCTGATGCCGCTGGCACAGGCAGCCGGAGAGCAGGATGAGTTTGCCAACAAGATCGAGAAAATCGATTTCGTCGCCCTGTCGGGAGGAAGAATCGCAGTACAGGTGCAGACGACCATGCCCTTGCCCAATCCTCCCGCCGGATTCACTCTCAATAACCCTTCGCGCATTGCGCTGGATTTTCCTGCCGTCGGCAATGGTCTGGGCAAGAACAGTTTGCAGACAGGGCAGGGGGTGCTGAAAGGCGTGAACCTTGCCCAGGCCGGAGATCGTACCCGGCTCGTGCTGAACCTTGCCAAGATGGTGGCTTATAACACCACGACACAGGGTAAGGAAACCACCATCATCCTGCAGCCTTCGGAAACCAATACTGCCAGCAACGATACCGTGTCCAGATTCGCCGAAGCCAAGGCTGGTGAGAAATTCCACAGCGTGAACAACATCGATTTCATGCGCGGCAAGAATGGCGAGGGCAGGATCATTGTCGATTTGTCCGATGCATCTGCCGGAATTGACATCCGTCAGCAGGGAAAGACCGTGGTCGTGGATTTTCTCAATACCGAGCTGCCGCAGAATCTGCAACGTCGGCTCAATGTCATCAATTTCAATACCCCAGTTTTGTATGTCGATGCCATCAAGCAGGGAAAGAACACCCGCCTGATCATCGAGCCCAAGGGCTTGTGGGAGCAATCAGCCTATCAGGCCGACAAGCGCTTCATTATCGACATCCGTCCCGTCGTGGAAGACCCGAACAAGCTGGTACAGGGATCCAAGCCCGGTTATGCGGGAGAAAAGCTCTCGCTGAACTTCCAGAACATCGATGTGCGCTCGGTGCTGCAGGTGATTGCGGACTTCACTGGCCTCAATATCGTCACCAGCGATACCGTGACGGGCAATCTGACCCTGCGTCTCAAGGATGTGCCCTGGGATCAGGCGCTGGACATCATCATGTCCAGCAAGGGGCTGACCCAGCGCAAGACCGGCAACGTGATCTGGGTCGCGCCTTCTGATGAAGTGGCTGCCAAGGAGAAGCTGTTGCTCGAGGCCAGTCAGCAGATCGAGGAACTGGAGCCCATGCGGACGGAAGTGTTCACCCTGCGTTACCAGAAGGCCGAGAACTTCAAGAATATCATCAGCGACAGCAAGCAGAAGATTCTGTCCAAGCGTGGCAGCGCCGTGGTGGACGCGCGCACCAATACGGTATTCGTGCAGGATACGGCCAAGCATCTGGAAGAGGTTCAGAGCATCATCAACAAGATCGACATCCCGGTGAAGCAGGTCATGATCGAATCGCGCCTGGTCATTGCAGATGAGAAGTTCGGTCGTAGCCTGGGTGCGCGCTTCGGTGTGCAGAAACAGCAGGCCAGCGGGGATACGCGTTACGGCTCCAGTGGTACCCTGGGTAACACCATCACCCAGCGGACGGTAGATCCCACCACGGGCGTCATTACCGAAACAATTGCCAATCGTGTCGGCTCCTCTACCTTGGCGACTACCTCCATTCCCGGCACGGTTGGTGTGGGTGTCAGCCCCGACGGCGCACAGGACTTGAACGTCAATCTCCCTGTCGCCAATGCCTTCGGCAATTTCGCCTTCAGCCTGTTCCGCCTGCCAGCGGGCTTCCTGCTCAATCTCGAACTGTCTGCGCTTGAAACGGACCAGCGCGGCAAGATTGTGTCCAGCCCGCGCGTTACCACTGCCAACCAGCAGAAAGCCATCATCGAGCAGGGTACGCAGATTCCTTTCCAGCAGGCCACCAGCAGCGGCGCGACCGCGGTGCAGTTCAAGAATGCTTCCCTGAGCCTGGAGGTCACGCCGCAGATTACACCAGACGAAAAGATCATCATGGATCTTGAAGTCAAAAAGGATAAAGTCGGGGTCGTGTTCAACAATGTGCCTTCCATCGATACCCAGCGCGTACAGACCCAGGTGCTGGTAGCAAACGGTGAAACTGCCGTGCTTGGCGGCATCTACGAGCAGACCGAGCGTAACGATGTGGACAAGGTGCCGTTCTTTGGCGACTTGCCTTTTCTTGGCAATGTCTTTAAAAGACGTGTCAAGCAAAGTGACAAGACCGAGCTGCTGATCTTCATCACGCCAAAGGTGATGGACGAGAGTCTGTCGCTGCGCTGATGAGGAAATTGCAGCAATAGCCACTCGCTCGACCATTACTGCCATATCTGACAGTTCAACCAGATTCCCTTAAAATGCTCGCTTGCATATGGCGGGCATTTTTTTATGGCAGCAAATATTTTCTTCGTCGGGTTGATGGGGGCAGGCAAGACCACCATAGGCCGTATTATTGCCAAACACCTCAACAAGGCCTTTTACGATAGCGATCATGAAATCGAACGCCGAACAGGTGTCAGCATTCCTGTCATTTTCGAGCTGGAAAAAGAGGACGGCTTCCGTAAGCGCGAGGCCGCAGTGATAGAGGAGCTCAGCCACATGCAGGACATTGTCCTCGCCACAGGGGGCGGAGCGGTTTTATTGCCCGAGAACCGCAAGCACCTCATGGAAAATGGTACAGTGATCTACCTGCGTGCCAATGTGAATGAGCTCTGGCACCGCACCCGCAACGACAAGCACCGCCCGTTGCTGCAAAACGACAACCCGCGCCAGAGGCTGGAACACTTGTTCGCCCAGCGTGATCCCTTGTACCGTGAAGTGGCGTCCATTATCGTGGATACCGGCGGACAGCCGGTAAATGCCATCGTGCACCAGATCGAACAGAAACTTTTATCCTTATGACCATGCAAACACTACATGTAGAGCTGGGAGAACGCTCTTACCCTATCCATATCGGACGCGGCCTGCTGACCCAGCCGGAACTGATCCTGCAGCACCTCAAGCGCAAGCAGGTGGCAATCGTCACCAACACCACCGTAGCGCCGTTGTATCTGGAAAAGCTGGCACAGCCATTGCGTGATGCTGGCGTCAATGTCATTCCCATCGTGCTGCCCGATGGCGAGGCCTACAAGAATGCCGCTACCCTCAACCTCATCTACGATGCCCTGCTGGAAAACCGCTGCGAGCGCAGCACCACCATCATTGCACTCGGCGGTGGCGTAATTGGCGACCTGGCTGGTTACGCAGCGGCAACCTACCTGCGGGGTGTGCCGTTCATCCAGGTGCCGACGACGCTGCTATCCCAGGTGGACTCTTCCGTGGGCGGCAAGACCGGTATCAACCATCCGCTCGGCAAGAACATGATCGGGGCCTTCTACCAGCCACAAGTCGTACTGGCGGATATCGACACCTTGTCCACCCTGCCGGAACGTGAACTCTCTGCCGGCCTGGCGGAAGTGATCAAATACGGCCTGATTCGTGACGAGGCATTTTTCGTCTGGCAGGAAGCCAACATGCAAAAACTGCTGGCGCTGGATACCGAAGCCATGAGCTATGCCATTTACAGATCCTGTGAGAACAAGGCAGAAGTCGTGGCCGCTGACGAGCGCGAGTCGGGCGAACGTGCCTTGCTCAACCTGGGCCACACTTTCGGCCATGCCATCGAGAATGCCATGGGTTATGGCGTCTGGCTGCACGGCGAAGCCGTGGCGGCAGGCACCATGCTCGCGGCTGACCTGTCGCGCCGCCTCGGTTGGCTGACGGATGCCGAGATCAGCCGCATCAAGGCTATCTTCAAGGCAGCAAGGCTGCCAATAGAGGCGCCGGCACTGGGCGTGGAACGCTATCTCGGCCTCATGGGGCTGGACAAGAAAGTCGTCGATGGTCAGATACGCCTGGTCCTGCAGCAAGGCATAGGCAAATCTCTGGTGACCAGCGACTATGATGCCGCTCTGTTGAAAGAAACCCTGGCCATCGCCGCATGATAGCGCTGGCGCCCTATGCCGCCGACCCGGCCTTGACCAAAGGGCGGGTCCATGAGGAGCCGGCGCCGGCGACCCGCAACCATTTCCAGCGCGACCGGGACCGCATCATTCACTCCGGCGCTTTCCGCCGGCTGGAATACAAAACCCAGGTATTCATCAACCATGAAGGCGACCTGTTCCGCACCCGGCTGACGCACAGCCTGGAAGTGGCGCAGATAGGCCGCGCCATTGCACGCAACCTCAACCTGCACGAAGACCTGATCGAGGCGGTGGCGCTTGCGCATGACCTGGGGCACACGCCGTTCGGCCATGCCGGGCAGGACCAGCTCAATGAGTGCATGCGCGAATACGGCGGGTTTGAGCATAACCTGCAATCCCTGCGCGTCGTGGACCATCTGGAATTGCGCTATGCCGAATTCGACGGCCTTAACCTGACGTTCGAGGTGCGCGAAGGCATTCTCAAGCATTGCTCCCTGCCCAACGCAAGGCTGTTAGGCGAATTAGGGGAGCGCTTCATCAACAAGCAGCAGCCTTCGCTGGAAGCG
The DNA here is from genome assembly GCF_000013705.1 of Methylobacillus flagellatus KT. Classification (NCBI taxonomy): domain Bacteria; kingdom Pseudomonadati; phylum Pseudomonadota; class Betaproteobacteria; order Nitrosomonadales; family Methylophilaceae; genus Methylobacillus; species Methylobacillus flagellatus. The sequence goes on along the minus strand of NC_007947.1, from coordinate 2,632,758 downwards.
CAAGTGGCGAACCTGGCCGACGAGATCGCCTATAACAACCATGATGTCGACGACGGCTTGCGCTCCGGCCTGATCACGATGCAACAGCTTGCCGAGGTGCGGCTGTTTGCCGAGCAGTTTTCCCTGGTGCAGCGGCAATACCCTGCGTTGGCCGGCCGCCGCCTGATCCACGAAACCGTCCGGCGCATGATTCATATCCTCGTGACGGATTTATGCGAACAAAGCCGCAGGAACATCGCAGACCATGCCCCCAGGACACTGGACGACATCCGGGCGCTTCCGCCGTTGATCGGCTTCAGCCCGGCCATCGACGAGCAGCAGCTTGAGTTGAAGCGCTTCCTAAGGGCCAACCTCTACCGGCATTACCGCGTCAATCGCATGACGTCCAAGGCCAGGCGCATCATTGCGGAATTATTCAACGCCTTTCTGTCAGACCCCACCCTGCTGCCTGATGAATACCGGGTTGCAGACGGCGATGCACAGCCGCGGGTGATTGCGGACTACATTGCGGGCATGACGGACCGTTATGCCATCCGTGAGCATCAGCGGCTGTTCTCCATTTCTGAATAAAAGCTTTAGCATTCTTTTCTAACTGATTAGCAGAGAAGAAGTTTTCCCGGAAAATATTGGCTATAGCATTAATGTGTTGCGTAATTGCAACACAATCCCCAGCTCAGCATGAAAAAACTACAAGATTGCTTGCAGCCTCTGAATCGCCTTTGGCATACTGCCCATAACTTCTTTCACAAGAAGTAGGCGAAATACTCTCGAAGCGGTGGTAAAAACCGCACGGGAGCTAACTAAAACGCATTAGGAGATATACATGAACAAGAAACTAGGCCTGGCAGTTGCTGGCGCAGTATTGGCTTTCGGCGCTTCCGCTGCAAACGCAGGTATCATCATTCCAGCAGGTGACTGGACGATTGATATCGGTGGTAACGTCAATACTTACTACACAAACACTCGTTACTCTGGCGAAGCTTTTGCTAATAACGCTAGAAAGAACCAAGTTTCTACAGGTCTGTTGCCTTCCGCTATCGGTATCGGTGGTAAGACTCGTCAGAACGATCTGGATATTGCATTCCAGTTCACATTCTTTGTTGGTGCGAATGCTGACAGTGGTTTTGGTACTACTGGTACCGCTCAAGGTGCAAATGGTAATTGGCAAAGCCGTGCTGGTGATGGTAACTCCATCAACATTCGTCAAGCTTACATGACTTTTGGTGATGCTTCCTGGGGTACTATCAAGGCTGGTCGTGACCTCGGTCTGTTCGGTTCTGATGCTATCCTCTCCGACATGACCCTGTTGGGCGTTGGTGTTGGTGCTGGTCGTCCTGGTAACTCTACACTGGGCCGTATCGGTTCCGGTTATGTTTACGCTGACTGGATCGGTCAAATTCAATATGCATCCCCTAACTGGAACGGTTTCAGCTTTGCTGTAGCTGCTCGTGAAGGTCTGCGTAATGATGGCGTAGCTGCTGGTACTGCTCTTGCTGATGACAAAACAGAACTTGGTTTTGATGGTAAGGTAAGTTACGAGTGGACTGGTGATGTTTCCGGTAAAGTTTGGGCTGGTTACATTACTCAAAAGCACAATAACACTAAAACAGGTGATTATCGTTCCCGCGGTTATGACCTGGGTGGTAAGATCAACGTAGCTGATTTCGGCTTGGTTGGTTACTACTATGATGGTAAAGGTCTGGACATGCAGACTGGTGGCCAGTTAGGTGGTTTGCAGTTCTTGGGTGGCAACAAGTCTGATGACAAGGGTGGCTATGTTCAAGCTACTTATAAGTTGCCTACAGTTGGTACCAAGCTGGGTGTTTCCTACGGTGTCAGCAAGTCTGAAGAGCGTACTAACGCTTATGACATCGAGAACAAGTCTTGGATCGTTGGTGCTTACCACCCTCTGACCAAGAGCCTGAACCTGGTTGCAGAATATGCTCAACAAAAGATCGAAAACAACGTAGTTGGCGGTCTTGACGGTAAGGCTAAGACTGTTAGCTTGGGCGCGATCCTGTTCTTCTAGGATTAAATCGCAAGATTTAGCTTAGAAAGCAATCGTCAGAAAAACGGCACTCTTCAGGTGCCGTTTTTTATTATCTGCGATCGGCGTGTATTTGTATCTTGATATTGCCTTCGTAACTAGTAATATATCTTGTCTATTAAATAGAATTGCAGATTAATATAGGTTGGAGCGGGCGGGTGTTGATGAGGATTTAAGTGATGATAGATTTTTATTGTCATAATATTAAGGATGTATCCATTTAGCGCAGAGGATGAATTCAGATGAAGCCTTCTGAGGTATTGAATAAAAACCGTGCAGCCATTCGTAAAATGGTCGAAACTAGTCGTGCGCGGAATCCTAGGATATTCGGTTCTGTATTGCATGGTAGAGATGTAGATGCTAGTGATCTTGATTTGCTGGTTGATGCATTGCCTGATACGACGTTGTTTGATTTGGGAGGTTTGCAAGAGGATTTAGAAGCCTTGCTTGGCATTCAGGTTGATCTTCTAACTCCGGCAGACATCCCGGCTAAATTTCGGGATAAGGTGCTTGCGGAAGCACAATCGGTATGAATGAGAGCCGCTTGTCGGATTATCTTGAGCACATCTATCAGGCGGCAGTGGATGCCGGTAATTTTGTTGATGGATTGGATAAGCACGATTTTCTGGCAGATAAGCGAACCCAACAAGCTGTCATCATGAGTTTTGTGATTATTGGTGAGGCGGCGGCGAAGGTGATGGATAGTAATGCCGAGTTTGTTGAACAGCATCCCGAAGTTCCTTGGAGAAATATGCGTGGTATGCGTAACCGGATTGCTCATGGTTACTTTGATATTGACCTGAATGTCGTGTGGCAAACGGTTCAACGTAATATTCCAGATTTGGTGAGGCAAATTGGGTTGCTTAGGGGAATCTGAAAATTTCTAGTTTGCTTAATTAAGTTTGAATTGTAAAAACGGTAACTTAGAGTGCCGTTTTTTATTGTCTTTTTAACTAGATAACAGTAAATAAAAATGCCGGGTCTTTGCCCGGCATTAAAGATTGTGAATTAATAATAGACTGTTACTCGTCTATCCCTAGTTCCTGGATTTTCCGGGTGAGGGTATTGCGTCCCATGCCGAGTTGCGTTGCTGCTTCGATCCGGCGTCCGCCGGTATGTTGCAGTGCCTTGGTGATCAGGATGCGCTCGAATTGCTGAGTGCGGCTATCGAGGATATCGTGTTCGCCACGGTTAAGGGCATCCGTGACTTCCGATGCGAGGGCGTTCTGCCATGAGGTGGCGCTGGCGGGTTTGGCGGCATCTTCCTTGAGTTCAGGCGGCAGGTCGGCGATGTCGATGTTTTGGCCGGGGGCCATGACGGTGAGCCAGTGGCATACGTTTTCCAGTTGGCGCACGTTGCCGCTCCAGCTCAGCGTGCCGAGATAACGCAAGGCTGCGGTGGATGGCTGCTTGGCTTCGACGCCCAGTTCGCGGGCGCTATGCTGCAGGAAATGCTTGACCAGCAAGGGGATGTCTTCGCGGCGTTCGCGCAACGGCGGCAGGCGTAGGCGGATGACGTTGAGGCGGTGGAACAAGTCCTCGCGGAACAGCCCGAGCTTGACCCTTTCTTCCAGGTCCTGGTGGGTGGCGGCAATGATGCGCACATTGACCTTGACCGGCTGGTGGCCCCCTACGCGGTAGAACTGTCCATCGCATAGCACCCGCAACAAGCGCGTTTGCAGGTCAGAAGGCATGTCGCCGATTTCGTCGAGGAACAAGGTGCCGCCGTCCGCCTGCTCGAAGCGTCCGCGCCTGGCGGCTTGCGCCCCGGTAAATGCGCCGCGTTCATGGCCGAATAGTTCAGACTCGAGCAAATCCTTGGGGATGGCTGCGGTATTGATGGCAATGAACGGCTTGTCGAAACGGGGGCTGTGACGGTGCAGTGCGCTTGCCACCAACTCCTTGCCGGTGCCGGATTCGCCATTGATCAATACTGTGGAGTGCGAGCGGCTCAGACGACCAATCGCGCGAAACACTTCCTGCATGGCAGGAGCTTGGCCGATGATCTCTGGTGTTTCCTCTTGTATCACTACTTCAGTTGCCTGGCGCATGCTTTCATCCACTGCACGGCGGATGATTTCAATCGCCTGGTCAACATCGAAAGGCTTGGCCAGATATTCAAAAGCCCCGCCTTGGAATGCAGCAACGGCACTTTCCAGGTCGGAATAAGCGGTCATGATGATGACAGGAATGTCTGGATGGCGTTGCTTCACCTCATGCAGGAAATCCAGGCCAGAACCATTAGGCATGCGAATGTCGCTGACAATGACTTGTGGCTCTTCCCGGGTAAGGGCATTCAGTGCCTCGGGTACCGATGCGAAAGTCTTGAAATCCATGTCTGTACGGGCTAGCGCCTTTTCGAATACCCAGCGTATGGATTTGTCGTCGTCTATGATCCAGATCGGTTTCATGATGGTTACCTGTACAGTCTTTGTTTTGTATTGAAAGTATTTGCTCTGCTGTGGTTTATTGTCTTGCGATGTAAGACTTCATTGCCGTGCTTTCTATTGGCAGCAATATGGTGAAAGTGGTACGGCCCGGTTCGCTTTCGCATTCGATCATGCCGTGATGCTGGGTGATGAAGGTCTGGGCCAGCGTCAGGCCCAGGCCTGTTCCGCCCTCCCGGCCTGACACCAGCGGGTAGAAAATGCGCTCGCGGATGTCGGGCGGAATTCCGGGGCCGTTGTCGATGATCTGCAGCTTGATGGCAACCCGGTAGCGTTTTTTTGCCAGTGTGACCTGACGGGCCGCACGCGTACGTAAGATGATTTCCGGTGCTTGCTCGCCAGGGTTGTTCAGCATGGCCTGCACGGCATTGCGCGCGATGTTCAGGACCGCTTGGATGAGTTTCTCGCGGTCGCCGATCAGCTCGGGCAGGCTGGTGTCGTAATCCCTGCGGATCTGGATGCCGCGGGGGGACTCAGCCAGCAGCAGGCTGCGCACACGTTCCAATACTTCGTGGATGTTGGTCGGCTCGTATTTCGGGACGCGGTGCGGCACCAGCAGCCGGTCCATCAGCAATTGCAGCCGGTCGGCCTCCTTGATGATGACCTGGGTGTATTCGCGCAGGCTGACTTGCGGCAGCTCGTGTTCCAGCAGTTGCGCCGCACCGCGTAGCCCGCCTAGCGGATTGCGGATTTCATGGGCCAGGTTGCGCAGGAGTTCGGCGTTGGCTTGCTGTTGGATGAGCATGCGTTCTTCACGCGCAATGCGCAGCTGCTGGTCCATATGCTGGAATTCGAGTACCAGGCACGCTGGGTCCAGCTCTACCGGCGTCACAGTGCAGGTAACGGCGAAAGATTGCTGTCGCAGCGTGGTGATAGGGAACTCGTGCTCGCGGAACGGGCTGTGGTACTTGATGGCGTGTTCCATGGCGGAGTCGAGGATGTCGCAGCCAGGAAATACCTGAGACACCGGCAGGCCTGCGATCTGTTTGGCACTGATGGCGAATAGCACCTCGGCGCCGGGGTTGGCATAGACAACGTGACGCTGATTATTGAGTAGGATAATCGCGGTCGATAAATGCTCTAAACCTGCGAATGAGGGGGGGATTTTATGTTCCATGGCTTCTATTAAGCAAAAGCCAGGCCAGGCCCCGTGGCGTTATGCAGGCAGGCTATGCTACAGGCGTCCCGGCTCGCGTCAGCCCCGCGCTTGCAAGCGCGGGTGGGGTATAGCGCTATTTGCTGTGCATTGGGGGCGACCAAGGCTTTCTCCTCATGCTTTCGCTGTGCATAGTGGGCCTGGCGTGGACATGACGCCGGTATGGGCAGTAGTTATTTGAATGCTTCCAATTCTTTTTCCAAGAGCTGTACATTGCGCTCGTGCGCATCCACTTCGGCTTGCAAGCGCTTCATTTTTTCCTCGAATTTTGCGACGTTGCGATAGGTTTTTCCGTTGGCGCCCCGGTAAACCTCAGGCTTGGATTCGCCTTCGGCATAGGCTTTTTTTGCTTCTTCCAGGGCTGCGCGTTCAGCCTCCAGCTCTTCAAGCAGGATTTGCTTGCGCTGTTCATCGCGCTTTTTCTGGGTTTGGGTGTCGATGCGCGGAAAATCGCTAGGCGTGGCCTGGGGCTTGGGTTTGGGCGGGGGAGCCGGGGGCGGCGGATCTATATCCAGTTTGATGGCTCCCTTGCTGGGGACATTGGAGTAGGTGACATGCCCATGTTCGTCCACGCTTTTGTAGATTTCGGCATGGGCGCTGCCATGCATGACTGCATACATGGGCCAGGCCAGAAGGAATAGGCTGATTCTTTTCATGAGATTCAGTGTAGAGCAGAAGTCTGGGACAGGCAATTGCTGACGGGATGGATTCCAGATACAAAAAAAGCGGGTTACCCCGCTTTTTCTGGTGGTTGCGCCGCTTAAACGCTGTAGTACATGCTGAACTCGATCGGGTGTGGAGTCTGGCGTAGCTTGGTTACCTCTTCCATCTTCAGATCGATATAAGCGCTGATCCAGTCATCGGAGAACACGCCGCCGCGGGTCAGGAACTCGCGATCCTTGTCCAGGGCTTCCAGCGCTTGCTCCAGAGAGGAGGCAACGGTTGGGATCGCTGCATCTTCTTCTGGTGGCAGGTGGTAGAGATCCTTGGTAGCAGGTTCGCCAGGATGGATCTTGTTCTGCACGCCGTCCAGGCCTGCCATCAGCAATGCGCTGAATGCCAGGTATGGGTTGGCGGTTGGATCGGGGAAGCGTGCCTCAATGCGGCGTGCCTTGTCGGATTGCACGAATGGGACACGGATGGAGGCGGAACGGTTTTTCGCGGAATAGGCCAGCTTCACAGGGGCCTCAAAGCCGGGAACCAGGCGCTTGTAGGAGTTGGTGCCCGGGTTGGTGATGGCGTTCAGCGCACGTGCGTGCTTGATGATGCCACCGATGTAGTAAAGGGCAAACTCACTCAGGCCGGCGTAGCCGTTGCCTGCAAACAGGTTCTTGCCGTCCTTCCATACGGATTGGTGCACGTGCATGCCGGAACCATTGTCGCCAGAGATGGGCTTGGGCATGAAGGTGGCTGTCTTGCCGTATGCGTGAGCAGTATTCAGGACGACATATTTGAGAATCTGTGTCCAGTCGGCGCGTTGAACCAGGGTGCTGAACTTGGTGCCGATTTCACATTGGCCAGCGGTTGCTACTTCATGGTGGTGAACTTCGACGGGCACGCCTAGTTCTTCCAGCGCCACAACCATGGCGGAACGAATGTCGTGCAGGGAGTCGATCGGGGGCACAGGGAAGTAGCCGCCCTTGACGCCGGGGCGGTGGCCGGTGTTGCCGCCTTCAAACTTCTCGTTGGAGGCCCATGCGGCTTCTTCGGAGTTGATCTTGACCGAGCTGCCGCTCATGTCCACGGACCAGTTGATGGAGTCGAAAATGAAGAACTCTGGTTCGGGACCGAAGAAGGCTGCGTCACCGATGCCGCTGGACTTTAAGTAGGCTTCAGCACGCTTGGCAATGCTGCGTGGGCAACGATCATATCCCTTGCCGTCGGTAGGATCCACAACGTCACAGGTCAGGAACAGGGTGGGTTCATCCATGAACGGGTCGATGTTGGCTGTGTTCGGGTCCGGAATCAGGAGCATGTCGGATGCCTGGATACCTTTCCAGCCTGCAATGGAAGACCCGTCGAAAGCATGGCCTTCGGTAAATTTGTCTTCGTCGAATGCAGAAATTGGCACGGTTACGTGCTGTTCCTTGCCCTTGGTGTCAGTAAAGCGAAAATCGACAAATTTGATGTCGTTTTCCTTCACGAGTTTCAATACATCGGCCACCGCCATTTGATTCTCCTAGCTCTTTTTGGATTAAGAAGTTGATTAAGCACGCATGCTTGACACTGAAGTGAAGCAGGAACTGTGCCACGGAATTTACGTAAATTCCCATTCTCACATATAAGGATCCAAAAGAGAAACGCTATGTGATGCACCACTATATTGCGAGCAAGAGGTTTTGTGCACCATATTGGTGCTCATGGAATTGTGGCAAAATTTAACGCTATACTCCGCAGTTCTGAGAGGAAAGGAGAACGCGATGGAAACATTGAGTGCCATTTTGCAGAATGCCAAGCAGCGTGCTGAGCAGCAGGGGCTTCCTTATGCAGGTGCATTGACGCCGCAGGAGGCGCAGCAGGTGCTGGAGCTGGCGCCAGCGGCGAAACTGGTGGATGTACGCACCAAAGCGGAGCTTGAGCTGGTGGGGCGTGTGCCCCATGCGACGCACATCGAGTGGGCATTTTATCCCGGCATGGTCCCCAATCCCGATTTTCTGGCTCAGTTGGACAAGCAGGTTGATCGCGAGGCGCTGGTGATGTTTCTGTGCCGTTCTGGCGGCCGCTCTCACAATGCAGCCGTCGTGGCTGCCCAGGCCGGGTATGCCGAAGCCTACAACGTACTGGAGGGATTCGAAGGCGATCCCACTCCCGATACCAAGCAGCGTGGCAGGATCAATGGCTGGAAAGCCGCCGGATTGCCCTGGACCAACGCCTGAGGATAGTCATGGATCGTTACGCCGTCATCGGCCACCCGGTGGAGCACAGCAAGTCGCCTTTGATTCATGCGGCTTTTGCGCAGCAGACGGGGCAGCAGCTTGAATATGGCAAGGTGCAGGCTCCCCTGGATGGATTCGTTGCCATCGTGACCGATTTGCAGGAAAAAGGCTATCGAGGGGTTAATGTCACCGTGCCTTTCAAATTTGAGGCTTATTCCCTGGCGACGGAGCTGACACCACGGGCACGTGATGCTGGTGCGGTGAACACACTGACTTTCACGGACGGCGCCATTCATGGCGACAATACGGATGGCGTCGGGCTGGTGCGCGATATCCTGCAGAACCTGGCATTCACCCTGGCAGGCAAGCGTGTGCTGCTACTGGGGGCAGGAGGCGCTGCGGAGGGAGTATTGGCCCCCCTGTTGGAAGCGTCTCCCTTGTCACTCTGCATTGCCAACCGCACCGTGGACAAGGCAGAGGCGATGGCGGCACGTGTGAGGCCGGGTCAAACTTCATTGGACGCGCGCGGTTTCGATGCCCTGGCCGACCAAGAGTTCGATGTCGTGATCAATGCTACTTCCAGCGGCTTGCACAACGAGCGGCTGCCCTTGCCATCCGGATTGTTTGCAGCCGATGCCTTGGCATATGACATGATGTACGGGCGCGAGACGCCCTTTATGCGGTATGCGCGTGAGGAAGGCGCCAGCAGAATTGCCGATGGGTTGGGCATGCTGGTGGAGCAGGCAGCGGAAGCCTTTTATATCTGGCGCAGGGTGCGGCCTGATACTGCGCCTGTGATGGCCGCATTGCGGGCCGCATGATCAAGCAATTGTTCTGGCGCGGCTTGTTGCTGGCGCTGGTGCTCGTGGTGTTGTACCAGTTCTGGATCTTCATGCATATCCTCTGGTGGGTGGAGCACAATCCTTCGAGCAGCGCGTTCATGCGTGCCAGTCTGTCTGCGTTGCAGCAGGATAACCCTGATGCTGCGCTCAAGCATCAATGGGTCGAGTACCAGCGGATTTCCATCCATCTCAAGCGGGCGGTGATTGCAGCCGAGGACGCCAAGTTCGTCGGCCACGAAGGGTTTGATTGGGACGGCATCCAGAAGGCCTATGAAAAGAACTGGAAGCAAGGCAAGATTGTCGCTGGTGGCTCGACCATCAGCCAGCAGCTTGCCAAGAACCTGTTTCTCTCCACCAAGCGCACGCCCTGGCGCAAGTTGGAGGAGGCCGTGATTACCTGGATGCTGGAACGGATGATGAGCAAACGCAGGATTTTCGAGATTTACCTCAACGTGATCGAATGGGGCAATGGCGTGTTCGGTGCCGAGGCTGCCGCGCGACATTACTACAGGACCAGTGCGAGTAGCCTGAATGTCGCTCAGGCTGCCAGATTGGCGGCGATGATCCCTAACCCGCGCTACTATGACAAACATCGCGAGGCGCGCGGCTTGATCCGAAAGGCACGCATTATCGAGGCGCGCATGCGTTATGCAGAAGTGCCGTGACGGTATTGCCTGGGCTGCTACGGCCTTGTGCTAGAATGCGATTTTTGCATTAAAACCCTATGCGCTTCTGTTTCCTGATCCTGATTGCAAGCCTGACCTTGGCTGCCTGTGGCACCAAGGGCAACCTTTACATCCCGGAACAGCAGTACCCGCAGGAACTCCAGCCGCAACAACAACCTTCCCGATGAGCTGTCCGTGAATCCATTTCAGTTGAAGAATGGCATCCTGCATGCCGAAAATGTCCCCCTGACCCGGATTGCCGATGAGTTCGGCACACCCACCTACGTTTATTCCCGCGCAGCACTGGAGTCCGCATATACGCGTTTTGCAGCGGGTTTCGATGGCCAGGATCACCTGGTTTGCTTTGCGGTGAAATCCAACCCCAGCCTGGCGGTGCTCAACCTGTTTGCCCGCCTGGGCGCCGGGTTTGACATTGTGTCAGGCGGAGAGCTGGCGCGAGTACTGGCTGCAGGTGGAGATCCTGCCAAGGTGGTGTTTTCCGGGGTGGGCAAGACCGAGACGGAGATGGAAACTGCGTTAAATGCTGGTATTTTCTGCTTCAACGTGGAATCCGCCAGCGAGTTGGACCGGCTCAATGACGTTGCTGGCCGCCTGGGCAAGACGGCGCCCGTGTCCTTGCGTGTCAACCCCAATGTGGATGCCAAGACGCACCCCTATATTTCCACTGGGCTCAAGAACAACAAGTTCGGGGTCGCGTATGAGGATGCCTTCAACCTGTACCAGCATGCAGCCAGCTTGCCGAATATCGCCGTGCATGGCGTGGATTGCCACATCGGTTCGCAATTGACCGAGCTTTCCCCATTCATGGATGCGTTCGACCGTGTATTGGCCCTGGTGGATCAGTTGGAAGCTGAAGGTATCAGGGTAGCGCATATCGATCTCGGCGGAGGTATCGGCATCTGTTATGCCGATGAGACGCCGCCTGATTTTGCTGCATATGCGGCCGCCATGCTGCAAAAGCTGGGTGACCGCAAGGTCAAGCTGGTGTTCGAACCTGGGCGTGCGCTGGTGGGGAATGCCGGCGCGTTGATTACCAAGGTGGAATATCTCAAGCATACCGAAGCCAAGAACTTTGCCATTGTGGATGCCGCCATGAACGACCTCATGCGCCCGGCGCTCTACGATGCCTATCATGAGATTGCAGCTGTCGTGCCAGCAACGGACCCATCCTCCGCCCAGGTATACGAGATCGTCGGCCCGGTTTGCGAAAGCGGTGATTTTCTCGGTCATGACCGCAAGTTAGCCTTGCAACAAGGCGACCTGCTCGCGGTGTTGTCCGCCGGCGCCTATGGCATGAGCATGAGCTCCAACTACAATACGCGCCCCCGTGCCGCTGAAGTCATGGTGGATGGCGACAAGACACACCTGATCCGCGAGCGTGAAACCGTAGCACAACTGTTCGCCCTCGAAAAGATTCTGGGCTAAACTGCTAACGCAAGTTTGATAGAGTTAAAGAGGAGATTGAAATGCGCCTGATTCTTGCCATTTTCCTGCCCTGGCTGCAGTTCTTCACGATCGGTCGGCCAATTGCAGGCATCATTTGCCTGATTCTGCAGATTACCGTGATCGGCTGGTTGCCAGCCGCGATTTGGTCCGTGTATGCCTTGAGTGAATACAAGACCGATCAGAAAATCAGCAAAGCCTTGCAGAAGTAATTCCACGAGTAATTTTGCATGAAAGAAAAGCCAGCGATTGCTGGCTTTTGGCTTTAATTTATCTTGATCCAGGATGGATGGTGCTCGTCCCTGCCAAGAGATGCAGTGAGATGGTCCCTAAAAATGAAAGGGTGGAGAATATCCCCCAATACAATGTCGATCTCCATTCGTGCCAGGGGCATGAGGGCCTTCCCGTGAGAAAGCTATACACGATCATAGCCCAAAGCCAGTAAGCCTAAGCTCTGGCGGACGCATGCGAAAGCTATCGAGGGGCAATGCGCCTATGTCTGATGCCACATAACTATGCAGGACGAAACTGTGAAAATATCCAGTCCTGATGGATCGGTCGCAGAAGTCTTTGTTGCCTTTCTCAAGCTGGGGCTGACTGCCTTCGGCGGTCCCATCGCCCACCTTGGCTATTTCCGCACCGAGTTTGTAGAGCGCCGCCGCTGGGTGGATGATCGTAGCTACTCTGATCTCGTCGCTTTGTGCCAGTTCCTGCCCGGACCAGCCAGCAGCCAAGTGGGGATGGCGCTGGGACTGGGCCGTGCGGGTTGGCTTGGCCTGCTGGCGGCGTGGGTAGGGTTTACCCTGCCATCAGCAATTGCGCTGACCCTGTTTGCCTTCAGTATTGCTGAGTACCAGGAGTTGTCCCAATCCGGTTGGATTCATGGACTGAAGATTGTCGCGGTGGCCATCGTGGCACAGGCAGTATGTGGCATGGCCAAGTCGCTATGTCCTGATTGGCCGCGTGCTGTACTGGCCATTCTGGCAGCGCTGCTTACGATGGTGTTTTCTTCAGCGATGGGACAGGTTGCCGCCATCGCGATGACGGGATTGCTGGGTTGGTGGGGGTTAAAGATCACGCCGCCAGGCGGTGGCCAGGCTCATTGCTACCCGGTTTCGCGTAAGCTTGGCATGGCTGCGCTAATGCTGTTTGCGGTACCGCTTGTCGGGCTGCCCTTATGGGGGGCAGCTACGGGTACGGGTTCGTCCACCACGATCACATTGCTGGAAGGGGTGTACCGCTCGGGTGCGCTGGTCTTTGGCGGTGGACACGTCGTGTTGCCACTGTTGCAAGCCACAGTGGTGCCCAGTGGAATGGTCAGTAATGCCGACTTTCTGGCCGGTTACGGCGCGGCCCAGGCCGTGCCTGGGCCACTGTTTACATTCTCCGCCTATCTGGGTGTCATCGCGCAAGGGCCGTTACATGGCTGGGTTGGCGGTTTGGCGTTGTTAAGCACTATTTTTTTCCCGGCTTTCCTCATACTAATCGGCGTACTGCCATTTTGGGAAGGATTACACCGTCGTGAAAGCATCCAGGCTGCCATGGCCGGTGTCAACGCCGGTGTAGTTGGTATTTTAGGATCTGCACTATACGACCCAGTTTGGACGAGTGCTATTCACTGCAAGGCGGATTTTGCGCTGGCGCTGCTCTTGTTCGGCCTGCTGACCATTGGACGTGCGCCGCCAGCGCTCGTGGTGCTGTTAGCAGGGGTAGCTGGCATCACTATCTAAATGCCATTGGCCCGCGCTACGGTCGACCAAGTCTAGTAATTTCACAGTAAGAACTATTATTCGAAAAGTCATGCCTCTGAAAATTTGCCATACCATGGGACCAATGCATTCATGAGGATCATCAGGCTAGGCTAGGATGGCAATACGTTTGGACAGAGGGATCGTCAAGCCAAATGCTTCATTGATGTATTGTTAAGTGGGACGCGATTAATGCAGCGTTACGATATAGGGTAACGAGAGTGCAGGAACGCGCTGGCTAATGGCATTTATTGACGGAATGTGGCTGCCACATTGCAATAACATGAATATAGGTTTTGCTCACGCTGGCCGCAACAGTTTCTCTTTCGGCCCATCAGCCACAACCTTGCCGCCATCCAGCGCGATGATGCGTTGTACGGCAGTCATCATGGCGGCGCTGTGGCTGATCATGATCAGGTTGCCATTGCCGACGACTTGCGGCAGGCGTTGGGCGAGCAGCTGTTCGCCTTCGGGGTCTAGGCCGAGACTGGGTTCATCAAGCAGGAGGATGGTGCTGGGTTGCGCGAATGCGCGCGCCAGCGCGACCTTTTGGCGTTGTCCACCGGAGAGGTTGCTGCCGCGATCGGCGATGGCCATGGTGAGGGTGAGGCGGCCTTGCTTGAGTTCTTCCTCCAGGCCGGAGGCCCACAGCGCAAGTTCCATGCGTTCGCTGCGCGGCTTGCTGCCAGCCAACAGCAGGTTGGCCTCCAGCGTGCCTGCGAACAGCACCGGCTCCTGCGGTTTGTAGGCGAGCCAGCGGGCGCGGTCCTCAGGAGATATCGCGTGCAGCTCGTAGCCGTCAATCAGTATTTCGCCTTCATCTGCAATGCTGAGCCCGGCAATCAGTTTGAGCAGGGTGCTCTTGCCAGCGCCGGGGCGGCCCAGCAGGCCGATTTTCTCTCCTGCTGCAATGGTCAGGCTGACATTGTCCAGTGCGGCGGGCCGATCGGGATAGCGTTTGGTGAGACGCCGCAGGGTGATGTCGCCTTTGGCTTCCGGCTTGCTGACATTGAATGAAGCATGTGGAGCGGATTGTTCGATATCGTGGCTGATACCATGCGCGGCTTTGCCGGATTCCAGCAGCTCATCCATGCGTTTCGCCGAGCGGGCGAAGTCTTCCCATTTGCCCAACACCAAGTACAGCGACGTGACCAGCATCATGGCGCGCGCAGCCAGCAATGAGCAGGCGATGAGGCCGCCCACGGACAGCATGCGCGCCTCGATCAGGTAGGCGCCAAGTGTCAATACGGCGACGGTAGTGAACGTCATCATGCCGGCGGAAAGCGTGTTGCTATGGCTGGCGGAAAGCCTGCGCGCCGCTTCCAGGTCGCTGACCTTTTCGGATTGCGTGCGCCAGCCCTGCAGCAAGCCTGTGACGCCCGGAACGGTGCGCACCACCTCCATCCCTTGCAAGACTTCGCCGATATAGGCCATGCGCTGGGTGGAGGTCTGCTCGGCATCACGGTTGAGGCGCAATGTCTGGCGTTGCACGAGATAACCGATGCCGGCGTAAACCAAGGTCAGCACGCCGACCAGGATCATGATCGGCCAGGCAATGAAGCCGATCACCAGCATATAGAGCAGGTAGAACGGCAGGTCGGCAATCGCGAGTAAATAAGTGGAGGAAACAAAATTGAGTGTATTGGTCAGGTCGCGGTAATGCGCCAGGAACGTCGCGACGCCGCCCGCCGGCATGTCGCGGTCCGCGAGTAGCTTGTGCCACAGCCCTTCATCCGTCTTGCGGGCCATATCCGCCGCAACCCGTTCCACCGTCCAGTTGCGGGTCACGCGCATGCCCACGTCCAGCGCGATGAAGATCAGCATGCCGATCACCAGCGCCCATAACGTCTCGAACACGCCGTTGCTGACAATCTTGTCGTACACCAGCATGGAAAACAGCGGCAGCAGGATCTGGCCGCTGTTGATGAGCAGGCTGGCGAGGCCGACTTCAAGCCATTGGGTGCGAAGTAGATTCCACAACCCTGAAATGGGAGAGAACTCCCGTTTTTGACTGGTCATTAAGCAGTTTGCCAGTGCACAGTAGCGATCAAATTGGCTGCTGAATGATCACTGCTGCTGTAAATGAAATAGTCCATGCCGTTAGCGGTTGCTTGGCTTGTCCAGTTTGCGGCAGGGTCGGATATCGTAATGTCATCACCGTTATCTGCACGTATTGTCAATACTGAGCCCGTAGTTGCATTGTTACCAGTCTTGATGCCATTCACTGTTGCGGCATCCACTGCAAGATTGGTATTGGTGCCATCACGGATATCGATGATATCGATATTGCTGACTCTACCGCCACCAGCACCGCTGCCTGTACGCAGGGTAGAGAGTGAATAGTTGGCATCAGGAACGAAGCCGGTTAATACCAATGTATCTTCTTCACCTGAGCCACCATCAATACTGGTGAAACGGTTATTATATGCGGAGCCACTAGCTGACTCATCAACAGAAGCGTGAATGGTATCGTTACCGGCACCGGCAACAACCGTGTCCCTTCCCTGGGTGGCGTAAATCACGTCGTTACCATCCCCCCCGTCCAGGTAATCATTACCAGTGCCGCCAATCAATGTGTCGTTACCATTGCCGCCCCGTAGCGTGCTGCCACCGTTGCGTGCCACCAATACGTCGTTATATTGCGTACCGGTCAGGTTCTCTATGCTGATGAGGGTATCGGATGCAAGCCCGTTGATAGTGCCTGTATTGGCAGAAATGCCGCCTGCCGCTGCAAGTGCCGCTGCTGCCTTTGAATCCAGTCCTGTGGCTCCAAGGCTTGCCTTCACGCCAGCACTGGCATGAACGTAGGTTGCGGTATCGGTGCCGCTGCCACTGCCACCGTCTAGGGTATCACCGCCGCCAATGCCTTCTAAAGTGTCATTGCCGCTGCCGCCCGTCAGGCGGTTGGCTTGCGAATTACCAATAAGATAGCTGGAGCCCGAACCTTCTACAGTGAGGTTTTGTATGTTGGTCAATACGTCGCCAAATGCTTCATCACTGGCAGTTGATCCGCCGGTAGCGCGTCCTGCAATGCCGCCATTCACGATCGTGCCTGAACCCAGGACGTCGCCGTTTGTATTTGTGGTGCGTAAGAGTCCATCTGTCAGTGAAACCAGCACTGAAGAGGTATAGACGGCTGTATTGTTGCCTGTGCCACCGTCAATTGTGTCGGCACCAGCGCCGCCGTAGATGGTATCGTTGCCGCCCCCGCCAAAGATGGAGTCATTGCCTGCGCCGCCGCGCAGGATATTGTTACCATCGTTGCCGATCAGCGTGTCATTGCCAGACCCGCCTGTCAGGTGGTCGATATCCACCAGGCGATTTGCCTGGGCCGTGCCAAGGCTGGAGCCAGCAAAGCCGGTGTCGATGTTGGCATAAACACTTGTAGATAGATTATAGGTAACGGTGTCGCTGCCGGTGCCACCTGTTACGGTGCTATTGGCATTGCCGATGGTGATGGTGTTTGTGCCATCGCCTGCCATGATATTGCTCAAGCCGGTGCCGGAAACAATCGTGTCATTACCGTTGCCGGTGGTAATGGTGTTGTTGCCATTGCCAGCTTTGATATTGTTATTACCATTGCCAGCATCAATAACGTTGTTGCCGCTACCTAATGCTTCAATAGTGTCATTGCCTGAACCGGCTGCGATGTTGTAGGTACTGCTTCCGGTATTTGTACCTGCTTTTATCAGGTTGTTTCCATTGCGCGCATTGATGGTGCTATCGAAATTCCCGACGGTAATCGTGTCGTTGCCAGCGGCGGAGCCATTAATGTTCTGGATATTGCGCAATATGTCGGCACCGCTGCCGCCGCTGATCAGGGTCTCGACAGTGGGGTCGATAATATTTACCGAAACGCCAGTCGTGGCATGAATAAAGTCCACCGTGTTATTGCCAGCGCCGCCATCGATTTTGTTAACGCCATTGGTCGCGACAATGATGTCGTTACCGCTGCCTGTGGTGATGTTTTCAATGCTATCGAGAATGTCGGTGATGCCGTTGACAGTGCCAGTCTGCAAATCCACGTTTAAGTTGCCGGCTACATTATAGACTAGGGAATCTGTACCGGCGCCACCTTGAATGACACCACTTTTTACTCCACCTACTTCGCTGGGTAGTACAGAGACCTGAAAGGTGTCATCATGGTCTGTACCAACCAGATTTTCAATGCTGAGCAGTGTTACATTGCCACTAGCTGTTTCTCCTGTGCCATTGCCGTTGGCATCCAGCACGACATTCACCGCAGCCAAGTCGACAAAACTGGCTGTATCTACTCCGTCTCCGCCATCCAATGTATCGGCGCCGCCTCCTCCTACCAATGTGTCGTTGCCAGCACCGCCAATCAGGCGGTTGGCGACGATATTGCCTGTGAGAAAGTCATTACCGGCTCCGCCTGTAAGGTTCTGGATGTTGGCATAGGTATCGGATGCAATGCCGCCACTGACAGTGCCAGTGTTGGATATCAAAGAGGCAGTGACATCCTGTCCAATCGTCATGTTTTCATAACTGGCAGTATTGTTACCCAGCCCGCCATCCAATTGGTTGTTTCCATGGCCACCAATCAGTGTATCGTTTCCCGCGCCGGCACTGATGATGTCATTGCCATCACCACCATCAATTTTATAGCCGATACCATTGGATGGAAGCACCATAATGGCTTCACCATTCTTGGTAGCAATAAAATCATCTGCGGTGGTTGCATCAATGTAGCGAAAGTAGAAGTCTTTACCGACTTCAAAAGTAAACGGACCAGAGGAGCCTTTGATATAGGCATTGATGGTGAAATCGGGCACTGCCAGCGTGCCTCCAACATCGTATGTGATAATCAAGTCAATAGAGCCGTCAGCATTGAGGGATGTCGGATTAATGAACCATGTGGTGACGCCATTACTGGTGACAGATGTCACTCCGGGACCAGTAATACTGAAGTTGGGAGGCAATGTATCGGATGATGTCAGCCTAACCGTATCGATATTGTCTAATCCATTTGTGCTGAGATGGAAGGTTTTGCTCCATGTCTGGTCACTGGATGAAAAGCCGGCCGTATTCCATTGAATGGTATCGTCACCGCTGGTTCCGGTAATCAGCTCATTGTGTGCCTGGCTGGCAGCATTACGTGCTGTGGAGTTAAAGGTAGAGTCTTCTGGTTGGGATGAGTCACGTGCACCTGTTGGCAGGCCAGTTTGGGTGATATCGCCGGCGACTTTAAAACTTGAGGAGTTATACAGGTTTCCATTGATAACAGGTAAACCGATGTTCAGGTTGTCCGCGGTTTCCACCCGATTTCCCAACCGGTAAGTCGACGGCTGGTCTACACGTGGCGGAATAATGGCTTCTATCATTTCACCACTGTTGTTGCCGCGGCCGTTGATGCTGCCTCGTTGTACCTGTGAAGCGGTAGGCAGGGTGGGTGCCTGCGGCAAAGGTGCAGCTGGTGCTGCGGGGGCTGAGGCATGGTTGTTGAGCGCCATGAACAGCGAGGTGTAGTCGATCTCGTCTGGCTGCAGCTCGGTCAGGCGGGTATCGATGTTTTCACTGATGATGCGCAGGTTGCCGGCGTCGGCGGCATCGACGGTGCCGACCAGCTTGAACAGTTCGGACAGGCTGGTGTTGTATTTGTCGCCGTCGAATTCTACCGTGGGGGCGTCAGGCTCCAGGGCATCCAGGGCCCCATTGGGGATGATGACGTAGGTGCCGTCGGCGAATCCCAACACCAGGTCGACGTCGGCGACATCGACGGATTTGAGCGCACCATGGCTTTCCGTCAGGCGGATGACGCCGTTTGCATCGGCTTCTGCGCGCGTGACGTTGGTCACATGGTTCTGCTTGGCGCTTGGGCCATTACGCTGTTCGGTGACTGCAGGTTGGGTAATTGCCATGGTATGGTACTCCTTTGTTCAATTGGCTGCCCGGCGGTGCCGGGCATTCAACATTCAGGTGCTGGAACGTCGTGATCAGCGGCGCTGCTTGCCCGCTTCTTCCAACAGGCTGGCCAGCAGGGCGCGCTGCTCGGCTGGCGAGAACCTGTCCATCATGTTGATGATGGCGGTACGAAGCTCCATCGAGTCGTCGGTCATACGGGTCATCATGTCCGTCATGCGCGCAAGGTCGCTGCCCTGGCGGGTAGTCGCCTGGATCAGGCCGGTAAAATGGTCGTTTAGCTGACCCATCATGTCCGCATTGCCGCGCTCCATCATGCTGAGGATGGTACCGAGCTGGCGGCCCACGCGCTGCAGTTCGCCGCGGAACTGGGAGACGGCTTCGTTATGGTCGGCCATGGCGCGCATCATTTCGCCACGCTGCTTGCTGAAGTTGTCGAGCTCGGCTTGCAATGCGCGTTCCTGCAGGCGCGAAGATTCGCTGAGGCGCTCTTCAATGCGGCGTAGTACGCGGATTTCCTCGGTGGCGACTTCGCGGCGGAACTTGAGTTCTGCCGGGTCCATATTGGCAAGATAGCCGGCATTGTCTGGCATGCCAGATTCGATGACCACGGTTTCGCCATCTGTTGTGGTAGCGGCATTGCCGGTCTGGCCGTTGCTGGCAAGGCGCGCAATGGCTTGTTCGATGTGCTGGGCGACTTCGGAGCCGAGGATGGAGAGGACCTCTTGGGTACACCTGCGTACAGCCACCATCATGAAGCCGAGCACGATGGACCCGAGCAGGCCGAACAGTGAGGCCGAGAAGGCGATGCCCATGGAGCGCATCGGGGCACGCATGCGCGATACCATGTCGCGAAAGACTTCGACTGGGCTGTCCACTGCCACGTTGACGGTGGCAAAGCTGGAAATCAATATGGCGATGTCGTCCAGCGTTGCCAGCAGGCCGATGAAAGTGCCCAGCAGGCCGAGGCCGACCAGCAAGCTGGTCAGGAATTGCGGCAAGGCGTTGCGATTGACCAATCGGCGGCCTGCACTATTGAGCTCAGCATCAATGGCGACTTGCTCCTGGTGGGCAATGCCTCGACCGGTGGAAGTGGCCAGCATGCGCAATACATAGGCAATATCACCTTCATAGGACTGTGCTCTGTCCTGTAGCTGGGCAGGGCCTTCGCCAGACTGTACGGCATTGGTATAGTCTTCCAGCTTGCTGGCTTCGCGCAACAGGCGGCGGACGTTGAGCAGGATCAGGATGCCGCCGAGAATAGTGATGAAGAAGATGGCGTAATTGATCTGCGGATGCGGGTTCTCGACCAGCGTCTTGATGATGGCCTCATGATAGACGGCAGCCCCCAGCAAAAGCAGCACGAATGGCAAAGCCGCATAAAAGTAATAAATTCTTAGTCGCTTCAGCATGTGGAACTTACCTTTAACAAATAATCTCTATCTCGGATCGCGGAATACGCGATCCCCGAAACGCATCATCGGCGACAGCAGGTAGGAAAGCACGGTGCGCTTGCCTACGACAATATCCGCCGTCACTGACATCCCTGGTGAAATCGGGCCAGCAGATTTCGCCAGCTTGATCTCACTGATGCTCCCAACATCTACCCTCACCCGGTAGTAATACCCTTCACGTTCGTCGAACAAGGTGTCCGCACTGACTTCGGTGACCTTGCCTGGCAAGGCGCCATAAGTGGCATAGTCGAATGCGCCGATGCGTACCCTTGCCGGCAGGCCATTGCGCAGGTTGGCACGGTCATCCGGCCTCGCACGGGTCTCGACGACGATATGTTCGTCTTCCGGCGTGATTTCCAGTAAAGGCTCTCCCGGCCTGATCACGCCACCCACCGTCGAAAGCATCATGCGGTTGATGAACCCTGCCATCGGCGCACGCACGATATTGCGTTCAAGGCGGTCTGCATTGGTCTCGAACTCGAGTGTAGACCGTTGCAGCTCAGCCCGGACGTCGGTCAACTGGGCTGTTGCATCCGCCCGGAAGCGGGCCCACAGCTCGGCGATCTTGGACTCGATTTCCGCCTGTGCCGCTTTCAGCCGGGGCAAAGCTGCTTCGGCTTCGCGCAACTGAGACTCCAGGCGCTGCAGCCGGCTTTCCGCGTCCAGCAATTCCATCCTCGATGCGGCACCATTCTTGTTCAGCCCTTCAATCAGGGCATGCTGCTGGCGTGCCAGCTCGATCTCCGACACCAAGTTCTTGCGCCTGGTCTCAATCTCGGCGATTTCACCTCGGCGCTGGGCACTCTGGTCGCGCAATACACGGGACTCCTCGTTCACGCTGGATAACCTGGCACGCAGCGCGGCGGACTCTGCTTGCTTGACTTCGGCATCGTGCAGGTCGGCAGGGAACTCGATGCTGGTCTTACCGCGTGCCTCCGCCAGCAGTCTTGCCTCGCGTCCGCGCAGGGCGTCGCGCTTGGTACGCTCCTGACCGAGGTCGGAGCGCGCCTTGATGTCGGAAAGCTCGATCAACGGCTGGCCTGCCTTGACGATTTCGCCTTCCTGCACAAGGAGGGTTCTCACAATCCCGCCTTCGAGGTGCTGCACGATTTGCGCCTTGCCCGCCGGTACCACACGGCCCACCGTACGCACAATCAGGTCAACTTGTGCCAGTGCTGCCCAAGTGATCAATGCCGCGACAGCGAACACACTGATCAGAACAAAGGCCCGTGAAGGCGTCATGGCATTCCATTGTCTGCGCAACCAGCTCATGTCGCCAGGCGTGCCCTCTATTCTTTACCGCTTGCCGGCACGACGGAGACCAGCGAGCTGTCCGACCTGGCGTTGCCATCGATGATGGAAACACGAATCCGGTCGGCAGGGAGTTTCATGTCGATCAGCAGGTTGCGTACCGCCATGGCGCGATAGAATGCGAGGCGCCGTGCCTCGGTAAAGCCTGGCGGGACGCTGACTTCCAGGGTCGCACCACCGCTTTCCACGATAGGCTGCAGCGGGCCGCGTAATTCATCGGCCTCGGCAGTCGATATCGTGATGGCATCATCAACGAAGTCGACAACGAGGCCGCCTTGGGCACCTGAGATGGTCATGTCGGGTTCTTCGGCACGTACGGTGGCGGCAACCACACGGCGCTGGCTGTTGCGGCCGGCAGATTTCTCATGCTGCAGAGCCGCCAGCTCTTCCTTGAGGCGGCGCACCTCGTCGTCCTTGCCCTTGAGGGCGGCCAGTTGTTTCTGCAATGCATCGACCTGCAGGCGCAAGCGGGCCGCGTCATCGTCGGATTGGTGCGAAGTGGGTTCTATCGCTTCCATATCCGAAGGCGTGATCTGGGAGACATGCATCTGCTCGTCAGCCGGCGGTGCAACCGGGGTCTCGGCACTGATATGGCGCCGTCCCAGCTCCATGGCGAAAATGAAGACCGCAATGGTGAGAATCACGACGACAAACAGCAGGTTCAGCACCAGGTTGCTGACTGCGTCCACGTAACCGGGCCAGAAAATGCCGGCGTCTTCCTGTTCGTTATCAAGCTGCATGGCGTTCTTTCACTATTCCTTGGGTAGCGGCGTAGCCGTGCCTTCTTCTTGCAGGTCCAACGGCATGGTCACGGTGTCTTCAGCATGCGGCGTGGCAGGACCGAAACCTGGCGCCTTGCCGTCGGCAACCATGGTCATGGGCCGGGATTGTCCGAGCAAGCGATTGATTTGCGAGAGGGCGTCGATTTCCTGGGCATGCAGCGTCACCAAGCGGGTACGGGCCTGGTATTGGCGGTCATAGACATCCAGCAGATCCAGCAGCGACTGGTTGCCTGCCAGCATCTTTTCAGACATTGCAGTTACTGCGGAAGTGATCGCATTCAATTCGCGGTATCCGGCAACGAGTTGCTCGCGGGTGGACTCAAGAATGGCATATTGCGAGATCATGGCCTGGCTGATGCGGCGCTGCAGGTCGTCCAGGCGGTAACGGATTTCCTCGATGCGCGACAGTTTCTCCCGCGCCATGTAGTAGTCGGCACCACCATTCAGCAGGTTCCAGTTCAGGACGACCATGAAGCGCTTGTCGTCCTGCTCGCCCACGGGGCCGCCTGCGTTGTCCGTGGTCCACCTGGAAAGCTCCAGGTCGAGGCGAGGCGCGTAACGTGACCGGGCCACATTGTGGTCTATTTGGGACGCGCGCAGTTCTTCCCGAATTGATGCGATGTCGGGGCTGTTGTCCATCGCGATCTTGATGGCTTCGGCTGCCGTTGACGGGATGGTGCCCATGTCTTCACGCTCCGGCAGCCGGATATTCTGTGGTGCGATGTTGGTCAGGCGCAGGAATTCGATGCTGGCAGCCGAGTGCGCGGCTTCTTGTTGGGTACGTGCCGAGCGCGCGGCCAGGCTGCGGGCGCGCACGCGCTCGCGGTCGGCATCGCTGGAGGCGCCGGCGGCAGCGCGCTTGTCCACATAAGTGAACAGTTCGTTGAGCTGGTTTTCATAGCCCAGCGACAGGTCGGCAATCAGGCGGCTGGTGGTCAGGCCGAGGTAGGCATTGACGGTGGAAAGCCAGGCATCCCCCTGGCTGCCGCGGCGGCTTTCCTCGCGTGCACTGATGATGGCCTGGCGGCGCTTCCAGTCATAAATGCTGGTCAAGTCCATCAGCGGCTGGCGCAGGGTAATGATGCGGTCAGTGCGGGTATGGTGCGATTCCTCCATGCGGGAGCCGGTACGGGCATTAATGGCGGAAGAGGGTGAGGAGATTTCACGCCCCTTGCCATAGCGCACGGAAAGATTGGGTAGCAACAGGCCGCGTGCCTGCTTGGATTGCGCTTCGGCCTGGTTCAGGCGTTCATCGGCGATATGCACATCGCGACTGAAATCGACGGCGGCATCGGTTGCCGCGCGGATATCCATGGTGTCGGTGACGGTGGCCGGTGACTGCTCGGAATGAACCTGATCTGCATACTCGCTGCTCAGGTATTCATTGTGGATTTCATTGGCTACTGCCACCGGGATGATGCTGGTGCCAAACAGGCGTGACAAGTGGAGCTCGTCGACTGCAGCCACGGATTGAGCCTGTGTCGGCAAGTCCAGGTTCAGCGATTGCAGTCCGATTGGTGCCACATTGGGTTGGGCTGCCTGCTGTTGCAGGGGAGTGTTGCCAACAAGGGCAGGCGCTGCACTGGCAGGGGGAGAAGCCAGCTGCTCCGGCGTCGTTGGCGCGACGACTAGCTGTGGTTGCTTCAAGCCCTGCTCGGTGGCCTTGACTGCTTCGCTGGCTGCATTCGCGGCCGCAGTAGCGGCATTCGCGGCGGCCGTGGCTGCTGCGGCCGCCGCATTGGCAGCCTCAACTGCCGCGTGGGCGGCGCTGGAAGCAGTCTGCAATGCGCTGGCAGGTGCATTTGTGGTTTCCCCTTGCGGTTCGGCAGCCCAGGCTGCTGTCACCACTAACATAGGCCATGTACATTTAAACATGAAGTACTTGCGGCTGTTTGACACGTTCAACCCTTAGTGATTTTTATAGATACGCGGCGGAATTCTTTCTGCTCTGCAGTGTTAATCTAGCTCAAAACCCATGCCCTGAATGTCAATCATTGTGAACCCAAGCGAGTTGCGGATATCACGCATGATTGATGACAACCCATCATTAAGCATGGATTGCGCCAATTCGGAGAGCTGCGGGCTAGTCTAAATGATGTGCTAGGTAAATGTCATTGTTTTTATAGGGTTTTTAGTCCTATTGGACTAAGGCGGCGTTTGAGTCGCCAGTGCCAGTGTAGCCGGAACTTGGCACCATCATGTCGATATTCCGGCATTGATGACAGTTTCTCGGCGTTGGTCCGGTCAGTCGAAGATCACGGTTTTGTTCGCGTAGAGCAGGATGCGGTTTTCGATGTGCCAGCGCACGGCGCGGGATAGTACGACCCGCTCAAGGTCTCGACCTTTCTGTATCAGGTCTTCGACCTGGTCGCGATGAGAAATGCGGGTAATGTCCTGCTCGATGATGGGGCCTTCATCCAGGACTTCAGTGACATAGTGGCTGGTGGCACCGATCAGCTTGACGCCGCGCTCAAAGGCCCGGTGGTATGGGCGGGCGCCGATGAACGCCGGCAGGAAGGAGTGATGGATATTGATGATGCGGTGCGGATAGCGCTTGACGAAATCAGGGGAGAGAATCTGCATGTAACGCGCCAGTACGATGAGGTCGACCTGGTGTTCATCGAATAATGCGAATTGCCGCGCCTCGGCCTCGGCCTTGTTGTCTCTGGAGACTTCAATATGGAAGAAAGGGATGCCGTAGAACCTGGCCAAGTGCTCAGTATCGCGATGGTTGCTGATGATGAGTGGGATGTCGCAATCGAGCTCGCCGCTCTGGTGGCGGTGCAGCAGGTCCACCAGGCAATGGTCATATTGGGAGACCATGATGGCCATGCGTGCCCGGCGCTGTGAGCCTTTGAGCTCCCAATTCATGCTGAACTGGTCGGCAATCGAAGAGAAGTGCCCCGGGAAGTTGTCCAAGGTTACCTTGGCACCTTCTAGGTCGAACTCTACACGCATCAGGAACAGGTTGTTCTCGGCATCCTGGTGCTGGTCCGCATGCAGGATGTTGGCATCGTGGCGATAGAGAAAATCAGCAATCGAAGCGACGATGCCTTTGCGGTCAGGGCAGGTCACAAGCAGGGTTGCGGTGTTTTTCATCGTGGCTCTGGCAGCTTTGAAACGCAAAACCGCCATTATACTGGGATTTGATGGCTGAGCGCTGCTCACGTCATTTTCATTGGGTATTGATGCCAATGTGGCACAGCACCCGTACCTATGTCCCGAGCCTACGGTTAGGTGCCGTGCCCACCTCAAAAAATAGCGTGAATACGTGCAGTTGGGATTTCAAATGCATGATTGAAAGTTATGATGAAGACAAGCTGTGTCTGTGGTATCGTTTGGCAGTAACAATAATAGTAGCCTCAGCCTGTTGTTCGGGCCCGCAAGGCATGTTGCGGACAATTGTCTGATGGCAGCCAAGACCGTGAAGAAACAATTACCTTATTTCCTGCTGGTATTTCTGATCCCCGTGACCCTGGTGCTGTGGTGGTGGGGCTTGTTTTCATCTGCCGATGTCGAGATTGCAGAGCGAGGCAATTACCGCTATGCCTACCTAGAAGCCGACGGCCCTTATTCCAAGCTATCCAGCAAGCAGGAAGAGGTACTGCACGAGCTGGTTGATCAGAATATACAGCCCGGCCCGGAAATCACCCTGATTTTCAGCGATCCACGCACTACGCCATACAAGGAACTGCATGCGCGTGCCGGCTTCATCATTGATGCCGATGCCAAGCCGGTGGCACCGATCCAGGTGGATACCGTACCCGTGCGCAAAGTGTTCGTCGCCAGCATTAAGGCGCATCCCTTGCTTGCCTATGGCAAGACTTATTCCAAGGTGCTGGAGTTCGTCAAGTCCAAGGATATGCCATTGAACCTGCCCACGGTCGAGATTGTGGATGATAGTGTGCTGAGCGTCGAAATGCCGTTGAATCCCGTTCCTGAATCACAACCCAATGCAGGAGTGTCGCCTTGAACTTCATTGCACTGATTGGCGCCCTGGCGCTGACTTATTACCGGCCGCACCGCAAGCTGGACTGGTTGCAGGAGATCGTCGCGCCCTTGGTCCAGTTGTTGGAGCGTAACTTCAATGGTGGCAACCGCCTGCAGGGGATGACGGCCTGGGCGCTGGTCGTGCTGTTGCCCAGTCTCCTGGTTGGTGCGGTCTACTATGTGCTGTTGCAGGTGAATGCAATTCTTGGCATCGTATTCGGCGTGGCCTTGCTTTATTTCACCTTGCGCTTGAGCCAGTTTGGCCCGCGTGCGGAAGAGATCATTGCCGCATTGCGTACCGGTAACATCGACGAGGCACGTCTCTTGCTCGGGCAGTGGGAGAAAATCGACAGTGACAACTTCACGCTGACGCAAGTGGCGCAGGTGAGTGTGGAGACAGTGTTGTCACGCTCACATTATGGCTTGTTTGCACCGATTTTCTGGTTTGTCATCCTCGGTCCTGCCGGCGCATTGTTTTACAGGCTGTCCCATATCGTCACCATGGAGTGGCAGCCTGAAGAAGCGACGCCTTTCAATGATTGGGCGCGCAAGGTGTTTCGTTGGCTAAACTGGCCACCCGCCTTCGTGACCGCGGGCAGTTTTGCAATCGTAGGCGATTTTGAGGATGCGATTTATTGCTGGCGCTCTCAGGCGGAGACCTGGCCGGATAAGGCGATGGGCATGATCCTCGCAAGCGGGGCTGGCGCACTGGGCGTGAGGATAGGCGAACCGTTGCCCATGAATGGCATTCTGGTCTTCCGCCCCGAGATCGGCCTGGGCGATGCGGCCGATGCCGACTATTTGCGCAGTGCGGTAGGTCTCGTCTGGCGCGTGCTGGTATTGTTGATTGGATTATTGCTACTGCTGACCTTCGCCCACTGGCTGGGGCAGTGATGAAGAGGGCAGTGGGTGACTTGATAGAAGAGACTATGGATATTGTATTAGCCAACCCACGTGGGTTCTGTGCAGGCGTAGACCGCGCGATCATTATCGTCGAGCAGGCACTGGAGAAGTTCGGTGCCCCCATTTATGTGCGACACGAGGTGGTACACAACAAGTTTGTGGTCGACGACCTCAAGAAAAAGGGTGCGATCTTTGTCGAGGAGCTGGATGAGGTGCCCGCCGGCAACACCGTGATTTTCAGCGCCCATGGTGTTTCCAAGGATGTGCGCGCCGAGGCAGAAGCCCGTGGCTTGCAGGTGTTCGACGCTACCTGCCCCCTAGTGACCAAGGTGCACCTTGAGGTGGCGAAGATGCGTGCATCAGGCAAGGAAATCATCATGATCGGCCACAAGGGACATCCGGAGGTGGAAGGAACCATGGGCCAGGCCGAGGGTGGCATGTACCTGGTGGAATCGCCGGAGGATGTGGCGATGCTGGAAGTGAAAGATCCATCGCAATTGGCCTACGTGACGCAGACGACCCTGTCGATCGATGATGCCGCTGCGATCGTGAGTGCGCTCAAGGCCAAGTTTCCCGAGATCACCCCGCCGCGCAGTGATTCCATCTGTTATGCGACGCAGAACCGCCAGGATGCAGTCAAGGTCATGGCGCGGGATTGCGACCTGGTGATCGTGGTGGGGTCTCCCAACAGCTCCAATTCCAATCGGCTGCGGGAAGTGGCGCAGAACCAGGGAGTAGAGTCCTATATGGTCGACAATGCCTCTTTCCTTGACCCTGCCTGGATCGTCGGTAAAAAACGCATCGGTGTTTCTGCAGGTGCCTCTGCGCCGGAGGTCCTGGTGCAGGAAGTGATCAACAAGCTGAGAGCGCTGGGCGCTGCCGATGTGCAGGAGCTCAATGGCGTGGTGGAGAATGTGGTGTTCAAAATACCGCGCAATCTGGCCGAGGCCTGATATATCGCGGTTGGCAAATTGAAAGGGCGGTTCTACCGCCCTTTTTCGAGTGCGTGCACTGCGGTGGTCAAGCAGCCTTGCGCAGATTGTCCAGACTGAAGGCCGTTGGGGCATGCAAGGCCAGGGTGATATAGCCCCCGGCCAGTGCGAGGTACTGCATGAAACCAATCAGTCCGCTGCCGGGTGTGGGGTCGGGCAGCTTCAAGAAGACGGCGACGAAAATCGCATACACTGCCAGCACATAAGCAGATAGTTTGGTCTTGAACCCCAACAGCAGGGTCAGGCCAAATACCAGCTGTACCAGGATCATCAAAGGTGCAAATACGCCGGGCAGGCCGAAATGGCCAAGGTACATCTGGTATTGCTCATAGCCGCTGGGGTTCTGAAAAATGATCATGAGCTGGAACAGGATGGCGACCAGAAAAATCTGTGCTAACAGGATGCGCCCAAGGAAACCTAAAAACTTCGTCATCGTCTTACCTTCTCGTCCAAATGCACAATAATTGTGCTTAAGTTAATTGTTATATCGACTTCATCAATCGAGGCGAGCATAGATGATGCCTGTAAGCGCCATGCGCCGCAACACTTGTCAAGGCGGCAGGCGCCGGGCTGAAATGCCTATCTCCCGCCTACCAAGAACAGAAAGAACATCGACATGACTTTTTATGTAAGGCAGGCTGATTGGATCAGCGATCAGGCCCAGATATCGGCTATTCGTCAGCAAGTTTTCATCGAGGAGCAGCATGTGCCAGCCGATCTCGAATGGGATGGGCTGGACGAGACCTCCCTGCACCTGCTGGCCGTCACGGAGGATGGTAAATCGATCGGCTGCGCCCGCATTCTCAGCGATGGCACCATTGGCCGCATGGCGGTGTTGAAACACTGGCGCAGGCAGGGGGTGGCCAGGCGTTGCTGCATACGGCCATCGAGTTGTGCCGGCAGCACGGCTGGCTAGATATTCATGTCTCTGCGCAAACCCATGCGTCCGGTTTTTATGAAAAAGCCGGCTTCCGCCGCATTGGGGATGAATACATGGATGCCGGCATTCCCCATCAAGCCATGAAGCTGCATATCAGCAACTAACCCTGTCTTTCATGCCGCGCCTGAATCCAGGTGCGGGATTATTCCGCCTTTCAGACTCCCGCTTTATGGTGCCCCTGCCATGACTCGTGGCAGGACTATGCGCATCTTCATCCTGTTGTCTTTTGCCCTCGTCAATATCGCTGCGCTAGCTCATCAAGTACAAGTTTCACATTAATTCACAAGGGGATATTTCAGATGATTTCACGCATTCTGGTGCTGTTTGCCGGGCTTTCCATGTCGGCTCTGGCCATGGCACAGCCATCGCTCAATCTTTCCGGCTATACCTTGGGGTATCAGTTCAGGCTACCTGGCCAGCCTGGCATGGCAGCCGAGACTTCGGCCATTACCTATAACTGGGATACGGGCACATTGTTTGTCGTCGGCGACGAGGCAGAGGCCATAGTCGAGGTGAGCAAGAGCGGCGAGGTGATCGGCTCGATGAAGCTCAGCGGCTTTGATGACACCGAAGCCCTGACGTATATCGGCAACGGGCAGTTCGCACTGGGCGAGGAGCGTACGCAAAGCCTGTTCAAGGTGACCTATGAAGCCGATACCACTCTGCGTCGCGCCAATGCATTGCCCGCCTATAGCTTTGGGCCATACAGCAATAACGAAGGCCTGGAAGGCGTGAGCTGGGATCCTCGCAACAACAGCTTCATTGCAGTGAAGGAAAAGAATCCGCAGGCCATCTACGAAGCCAATATCGACTTCAATGACGGCACTGGCAGCCACGATATCCTGTTTGATGCAGCATTGCTGGGTGTATTGGATCTTTCCGATGTGCAAGTGCTTGCTACCGTGCCTTCTTTCCTTGGAACTGGCCTGGATGACAACTTGCTGGTCATCAGCCAGGAGTCGCGCTTGCTGATGGAAGTCACCCGCACAGGCGAAATACTCGGCTCCATCAACCTTCGCTATCTGAGCGGTGCTGCCGAAGGTGTCACCATCGATGAGAACGGCATTATTTATGTTTCCCAGGAACAGCCTTCCGTATTTGTGTTCCTGCCGCCAACGCCTGCCGTGCCCGAACCAGAAACGTATGCATTGATGCTGCTCGGTCTTGGCTTGCTGGGCTTTGCGGCACGCCGTCGCCGCATTGCCTGAGTGTTGTTGTTCCTGCGTCGTTAATATTATTCAAATCAGAGAGGTTAATATCATGAGCATCATCAAGAAAGTGGTTGCAGCAAGCATCCTGGCCGCAAGTGCGTTCTCAGCGCTTCCTGCACTGGCCAATCCATACAATGTCTATATCACTGAGTGGTCCTATCAAAGTCGCCACAGCAGCGAATTGGGCGAGTACATCGAGATTTCCAACCTTGGTTCCAACGACGTCGATTTCACCAACTGGAGCTATGACGACGACAGTCGCACCAGCCTGGTGTTCAATCTGTCGGATTTCGGCATTGTGAAGGCTGGCGAGTCCGTGGTGATTACGGAAATCGGTGCTGACGAATTCCGTGCACGCTGGGGTCTGAGCGATGATGTCAAGGTGATTGGTTTCATGAATCCCAACCTGGGCCGCAACGACGAAATCAATATTTTCGATCACGAGCTGAACCTGGTGGACCGCCTGACTTATGGCGACCAGGACTTTCCTGGCAGCATTCGTGCCCGTTACAACAGCGGTGTCCCTGGTAGCGTAGATGCACTGGGTGCCAACGACGTCTACGGTTGGGTATCCTCCCAAGTGGGTGATTCCGAAGGTTCCTGGCGCTCAAGCGTGGGCGATATCGGTAGCCCTGGCCAGACCAACCTGACCATCGCGGCTATTCCTGAGCCTGAAACGTATGCATTGATGCTGGCAGGCCTGGGTCTTGTCGGGTTTGCAGCACGCCGCCGCAAGGCAGCATAAGCGATAAAGCTATTTGTATCTCATGAAAACGGCTCTCCATCAGGAGAGCCATTTTTTATTGAGGAGAGTTATCTCAGCGTTTGAGCATCGGCTTGAGGTATTTCCCGGTATAGCTGGCCTTGGTATCCGCGACTTCTTCCGGTGTGCCACACGCAATCATGGTGCCGCCGCCATCACCGCCTTCCGGACCCATGTCGATGATCCAGTCCGCGGTCTTGATGACGTCCAGGTTGTGCTCGATGATGACGACGGTGTTGCCGTGGTCGCGCAGGCGGTGCAATACGTCGAGCAGCAGCTGGATATCGGCAAAATGCAGGCCGGTGGTGGGTTCATCGAGGATATAGAGCGTTCTGCCGGTATCGCGCTTGGACAGCTCCAATGCCAGCTTAACACGCTGCGCCTCGCCGCCCGACAGTGTAGTCGCGGACTGGCCCAGCGTGATGTAGCCTAGACCGACATCCAGCAGTGTCTGCAGTTTGCGTGCGACCACAGGCACGGCGTCAAAGAATTCACGCGCCTGCTCCACGGTCATTTCCAGGATTTGGTGGATATTCTTGCCCTTGTACTGGATTTCCAGGGTTTCACGGTTGTAACGGTGACCTTTGCAGACGTCGCAAGGCACATAGACATCGGGCAGGAAGTGCATCTCGACGCGGATCACCCCATCGCCCTGGCAGGCTTCGCAACGGCCGCCCTTGACGTTGAAGGAATAGCGGCCAGGGCCATAGCCGCGGGCGCGGCTTTCCGGCACGCCGGCAAACAGGTCGCGTATGGGTGTGAAGACGCCGGTGTAGGTGGCCGGGTTGGAGCGCGGTGTGCGGCCGATCGGGCTTTGGTCGACATCCACGACCTTATCGAAGAACTCCAGGCCAGAAATTTCCTCGAAAGGCGCAGGCTCGGTCGAGCTGCCGTAAAGGTGGCGTGCTACCACGCGGTAAAGGGTATCGTTGATCAGCGTGGACTTGCCAGAGCCAGACACGCCAGTGACGCAGGTGAGCAGACCGACAGGCAAAGCCAAATCCACGTTCCTGAGATTATTGCCACTGGCCCTCGTCAGCTTGAGCCAGCGTTTTGGGTCAGGGGCGTGACGCTGCCTGGGGACGGCGATTTCCTTGGCGCCGCTGAGGTACTGTCCTGTGAGCGATTGGGGATTGCGCTGGATTTCTGCCGGTGTGCCTGCCGCCACGATGTGACCGCCGTGTTCGCCTGCCCCGGGGCCGATGTCGACGACGTAGTCGGCTTCCATGATGGCATCCTGGTCGTGCTCGACGACGATGACGCTGTTGCCGATGTCGCGCAGGCGCACCAGGGTTTGCAACAGGCGGTCGTTGTCGCGCTGGTGCAGGCCGATGGATGGTTCGTCCAGTACATACATGACGCCGGTAAGGCCGGAGCCGATCTGCGAGGCCAGGCGGATGCGTTGTGCCTCACCGCCCGAAAGGGTTTCGGCGGAGCGGGATAGCGATAAATATTCCAGCCCGACATTGGTGAGGAATTTCAGGCGGCTGCTGATCTCCTGCACGATCTTGTCCGCAATCGCATGTTTTTGCCCGGTCAATTCGATGTGCTCGAAGAAATGCAAGGCCAGGCGCAGCGGGGCCTCGCACACTTCGTGAATGTTCTTGCCCCCCACCTTGACGTGGCGTGCCTCGCGGCGCAGGCGCGTGCCCCCGCACTCCGGGCAGGCTTGCGAGTTGAGATACTTGGACAGTTCCTCGCGTACCGTGATGGAGTCGGTTTCATGGTAGCGGCGTTGCAGGTTGTTGAGGATGCCCTCGAAGGTGTGGGATTTTTCGTATAGTTTGCCGCGTTCGTTGAGGTACTGAAAAGTGATGGCTTCCTTACCGCTGCCGTAAAGCAGCACTTGCTGTACGTCATCGGGCAAGGTTTCGAAAGCCGTCTCCAGGTCGAATCCGTAATGCTTGGCCAGGCTTTGCAGCATCTGAAAATAGAACTGGTTGCGCTTGTCCCAGCCCTTGATGGCGCCACTGGCCAGTGAGAGATGCGGGAAAGCCACGACGCGTTTGGGATCGAAGAAGCTGATCTGGCCCAGGCCATCGCACTTGGGACAAGCACCCATCGGGTTGTTGAATGAGAACAGGCGCGGCTCAAGCTCTGCAAGTGAGTAGTCGCACACAGGGCATGAGAACTTGGCGGAAAACAGGTGCTCCTTGCCGCTATCCATCTCCAGCGCCACAGCCTTGCCGTCGGCCAGGCGCAGCGCGGTCTCGAAGGATTCGGCAATGCGCTGCTTGACGTCTGCGCGTACCTTGAGGCGGTCCACGACGACGTCGACGTTGTGCTTCACGGTCTTGGCCAGCTTGGGTACGCTGTCGAGCTCGTGGATATTGCCGTCCACGCGCACGCGTACGAAGCCTTGTGCCTTGAGTTCCTCGAACAGGTCCAGTTGTTCTCCCTTGCGGTTGCTGACTACCGGCGCGAGGATCATCAGCTTGGTGTCCTCTGGCAGCAGCAGGACACTGTCCACCATTTGGGAGACGGTTTGCGCTTCGAGCTTGATGCCGTGGTCCGGGCATTCCGGGTCGCCTGCGCGCGCATAGAGCAGGCGCAGGTAGTCATGGATTTCGGTGACGGTGCCTACAGTGGAGCGTGGGTTGTGCGAGGTGGATTTTTGTTCGATGGAAATCGCGGGAGACAGTCCTTCGATCAGGTCGACATCCGGCTTGTCCATGCGCGCCAGGAACTGGCGCGCATAAGCGGACAGGGATTCTACATAGCGGCGCTGTCCCTCGGCATATAAAGTGTCGAACGCCAGCGAGGACTTACCTGAACCCGACAAGCCGGTAATGACGATCAGCTTGTTGCGGGGCAAGTCCAGTGAAACATTTTTCAGGTTGTGCGTGCGGGCACCGCGTATACGTATGTAATCCATGGGGTAGAAGCTGTTGCCTTGAGTTTGGTTAACGCCTGGTGGGGCAACCTGTTAATATACGCAACTTCGCGTGTTGAATTCAATGAATTTTAATGTCACAGCCTGAACGCATGTCCCCGGTTGAACTACGCTCCACCCTGAGCCTGGCCTCGATCTATGGCTTACGCATGCTGGGCATGTTCCTGATCCTGCCGATCTTTGCGATCTACGCTGAAACCTTGCCGTCGGGGGATGACCATTTCTACATCGGCCTGGCGCTAGGCGCTTACGGCTTGACGCAGGCCTTGTTCCAGCTGCCGTTCGGCATGGCTTCAGACCGCTTTGGCCGCAAGACCATGATCTACATCGGCCTGCTGATCTTTGCGATCGGCAGCTTCGTTGCCGGTATGGCGGACGACATCCATACCATCATCATCGGTCGTGCCATCCAGGGCGCGGGCGCCGTATCCGCCGCGGTGACGGCACTAGTGGCCGATCTGACGCGCGAAGAGCACCGTACCAAGGCAATGGCGATGATCGGCGGCAGCATCGGCATTACCTTCGCATTGTCGCTGATCCTCGGGCCGACGCTCAACCAGTGGATTGGCGTTCCAGGCATTTTCGTGCTGACCGGCGTCCTGGCCTTGCTTGCCATGCTGGATATCAAGTATCTGGTACCCAACCCCCAGGTCAGCCGGTTCCATTCCGATACCCAGGCCGCGCCGGCCAAGCTCGGCCCAGTGCTGCAGGATACGCAGCTGTTGCGGCTCAATTTCGGCATCTTCGCGTTGCATGCCTCGCACATGGCAATGTTTGTCGTGGTGCCATTCGCGCTCAAGCAGACCAGTGGGTTGAACGAGAATGACCATTGGATGATCTATCTGCCCATCATGGTGATTTCCCTGACGTTCATGGTGCCGGCCATCATCATTGGCGAGAAAAAGGCCAAGCTCAAGCAGGTGTTCATCATCAGTGTCGCCGTGATGCTATTGGCGGAACTTGCGTTCGGGCTCATGATCGATAGTTTCTGGGGCATCATGGTGGCGTTGACCATTTTCTTCATCGCCTTCAATGTACTGGAGGCGATCATGCCTTCCACCATCTCCAAGCAGGCGCCTGCCGATGCCAAGGGTACCGCGATCGGGGTGTTCAATACCGCGCAGTCATTGGGCATTTTCGTTGGCGGCGTCTGCGGCGGCTGGCTGTCCAGCCAGCATGGATATGCGGCAGTATTCGCTTTCTGCGGTGCGCTCATGCTGCTATGGCTGGTCAGCGTATGGACCATGCGTGCACCGGCGGCAGTACGTAGTAGAATGTACCCCTTGCCTGAAGGGCAAACGCATGATGCGGCGCAATTGTCGCGGCAACTGGCAGCGTTGCCGGGCGTGAAGGAATCGGTCGTCTTGCCCGAGGAGGGCGTGGTGATATTGAAAGTGGATATGCAGGCGGATTGGGATGATTCCGCCGCCCTGCAATTGATAAGGGGTTAAAGATGGCATCGGTCAATAAAGTAATCTTGGTAGGCAACCTGGGCCGCGACCCGGAAGTGCGCTATATGCCCAATGGCGAGGCGGTGGCCAACTTCAGCATTGCCACTACCGACAGCTGGAAAGACAAGAACGGCCAGCGTCAGGAGCGCACCGAATGGCACAACATCGTCATGTACCGCAGGTTGGCGGAAATTGCCGGCGAGTACCTGAAGAAGGGGCGCCCGGTCTACATCGAAGGCCGCCTGCAAACCCGCAAGTGGCAGACCAAGGAAGGCCAGGACCGCTACACCACCGAGATCATCGCCGACCAGATGCAGATGCTGGGCGGGCGCGATAGCGGCGGCGGTGGCGGAGCGAGCTATGATGGTGGCGACGACTTCAACCAAGACTACAGCCAGCCCGCCCCCAGGCAACAGGCTGCGCCGGCACAACGCCCCGCGCCTGCCGCATCCAAGCCTGCTGGAGGCAGCAATTTCGATGATTTCGAGGACGATATCCCGTTCTAAGGCATGCTTTGCTTCGTCGGTGATTGCTGAAAGCCCCGTCAAGCGGGGCTTTTTGTTGCGCTAACAAGCCATGAAGTAGCGGATTCTTGGTGCATTATTGAGAATGATTGTTGATTCAATGTATAATGATTCTCAATTAATAATTTCACTGCTTGGAAATTGCATCATGCATTCATTCCGCATTCCCATTAAAGCGGCCCTGATCGCCAGCCTTGCCCTGATTGCGAGTTCGGCCCATGCGCTCGATATTGTGTTTGACTACCGGTTTGACCGGAATGGCTGGTTCAGTACCGACAGCGATGCTGGCCTGATGCGGCGCAACGTATTGGAGCAGGCCGCCTCGGTATTCAGTGGCTTCACCGATTCCCTCTCGGCAATCCAGCCTGGCGCAGGTGATAGCTGGAGTGTGAGGTTCCAGCATCCTAGCTGGAATAGCTGGATCGAGAATGTCACGGTGACGGATTTGTATGTCCCGGAAAACAGCATGGTGATTTTCGTAGGGGCATCCTCCTTTAATGGCTCGGTACTTGGCGCAGCAGGTGGTGGCAGCATTCGTGCCCAGGGTAGCCAGGATTTCTTGGAGACGGTAACGGCGCGTGGGCAGGAAGGCGCGCTGGAGGATGTACCTACTGATGTCGGTCCATGGGGAGACTCCATCTGGTTTAACAGCCATTTTTCATGGTATGCAGGTCTCGATGAGAGCGGCCTGGCTGCAGGCCAGCCGGACCTGTTGACCACGGCAACCCATGAAATCGCGCACCTGCTCGGTTTTGGGGCGTCTACAGCTTGGGATGCTTTGCTGTTGCCCACGGATGACGGCTGGGTATTTGCCGGTGAACATGCCGTGGCGGCGTA
This sequence comes from Methylobacillus flagellatus KT, assembly GCF_000013705.1. Lineage (NCBI taxonomy): Bacteria > Pseudomonadati > Pseudomonadota > Betaproteobacteria > Nitrosomonadales > Methylophilaceae > Methylobacillus > Methylobacillus flagellatus. The sequence goes on along the minus strand of NC_007947.1, from coordinate 2,595,582 downwards.
TGGCGATATGGTGCCCGTTGATGGAGGGGCGCATTGGGCCTATGGCGTGCAGGGGAGGATAAACGGGGAGCTTGTGCCCAACCTCATGGATCCGGGCACCCCGTTCGGCAATCGCGAATATTTCAGCGATCTGGATTACGCGGCGCTGGCGGACATCGGCTGGCAGGTGAGCGCGGTGCCCGAGCCGTCGACCATCTGGATGTTGTTGTTGGGCCTGATTGGCGTGTTTGGACGCTGGCAGCGCAAACAATCCACGCTGATCACCAGTAAGTGAATGGTTGTGTCGATGCCGAGACCGCCCGGAAATACGGGAACAGGTCCTTGCTGAACACTAAATGTCAGCCAGCGAGTGCTGGTTGGCCTGGTATTTGTATTCCCTCACCCAGCGCGTGAATTTTTCCGCCGGCAGCGGCTGGGAGAAGCGGTAGCCCTGCACGAAGGTGCAGCCGCTGCTTTCCGCCCAGTGCAGCTCCACGTCCGTCTCCACACCTTCAGCCACCAGTTCCAGTGACATGCTGCGCGCCAGCGCCACGATGGTCTTGACGATTTCTACATTGATCGGTTCGCGCTCTATGCCCTTGATGAAGGATTGATCGACCTTGAGCCGGTCGATCGGGAATTTGCGCAGGTAGCTGAGGTTGGAGTAGCCCGTGCCGAAATCATCGATTGCCAGTTTGATGCCAAGCCTGCTCAGTTGATGCAGGGTGCGCACCACGGCATCGGCATCCTGCATGAACATGCTCTCGGTCAGCTCGAATTCGAGATAAGCCGGGTTGATCCTGGTCTCCTTGAGGATGTGCTCCACCATGTCGCAGAAGTCACTCTGGTAGAACTGCATGGCGGAAATATTGACCGAGATTCGCATGGGCTGGAATCCTTCCTGCAGCCAGGCTTGGTGCTGTCGGCAGGCTTCACTGATCACCCACTGGCCGATGGCCACGATCAACCCGGTTTCTTCGGCAATTTCAATGAAATGGATGGGGGTGAGTAGCCCACGTTGCGGATGGTGCCAACGGATCAAGGCTTCCTTGCCGACCACCTGGCCGCTGTCGAGCGCAATTTGCGGCTGGTAATAGAGTTCGAATTCATTGCGTTCGATGGCAAGGCGCAGGTCGGTTTCCAGCGACATGCGATCCAGCGAGTAAAGCTGCATGCCTGCTGCATAGTGCCGGTAAGTATTGCGTCCGTTGCGCTTGGCTTCATACATGGCCGCATCGGCCTTGATCATGAGGTTGTTGGCATCCTCGTCATCCAGCGGGTAGATCGCGGTGCCGATGCTGGCCGAGATGAAGATCTCGCGTCCCATGATCTGCTGTGGGAGTTTCAGGGCATCGAGTATGCGCCAGCATAGGATATCCAGGTCTTTCTGGCCGCTGATGCTGTCGACGATGATGGTGAACTCGTCGCCCGAGAGACGGGCGACGGTATCCATCTCGCGCGAGCAGCGCGCGAGGATGCCAGCCAGCGCAATCAGCAGCTGGTCGCCGAAGGCATGCCCCATGGAGTCGTTGAAGTGCTTGAACTTATCCAGGTCGATGAACAGCAGCCCGACTTGCGCATTGGTGCGACTCGCTTCTGCCAGCGTCATGGCCAGCCTGTCCATGAACAGCACCCGGTTTGGCAGTTTGGTGAGCTGGTCGAAATGCGCCAGATAGAACAGGTTGGCCTGTTTTCGCTGCGTGATTTCGTCGAGCAGGTCATGGCCGTTGGCGAGGCCTGCGTATTTCCCCTGTTCCGTGACGATGAAGCCACTCACCATATGCTGCATGCCGGCATCGATGATGATGCGGGAGATATCGTCTATGGACGTATGGCTGTTTACGATCAGGGGTTCAGGGTTCATGAATTCGGCAATCGGCTTCTTGCCATAGATTTCGTGGGTGTAGGGTTTGATGAAGATTTCCATGAAGGCATGCCGCTCCACGATGCCGACCGGGTGCTGCTGCGCATCGACGACAGGCAGGGCATACATGCGCTGATTCTCCTGAAACATGGACAGTACCTGCAGGCAAGGCATATCGTCCGGGACAGGGGTCACTGCACGCAGCAGGCGTTTTACGGTGGGGTTGTCGTCGCCATGGCTGAATCTGAAGTGGGTGGCAGTGTTCATGAAGCAGTGTGGTGGCCTTAGCGTGGAAAATCCGATGTGACCAGGTGATCGTGGCCTACCGTCCAGATTATGCATGCAAAGATTGCAGAATTATGAAGTGGCGGCATATGCATTGGCCTGACCAGCACGACAGTACGGGTGGGTTCAGTTTAATGAAAACGTCATAAATCGGGACTATGCTGGGCACCAAATCTTATGTATGAACGCCAGGCGGAACCTGGCATGCCGCTATGAAAAACCCTTATTCAATGCATTTGCGCCAGATAGGCTTCACATTGCTCGAGCTGCTGGTGGTACTCGTCATCCTGGGGTTGCTGGTCGGGTATGTAGCGCCCAAGTATTTCGCCCAACTCGGCAAATCCGAGGTCAAGACGGCACGCGCCCAGATCGGGGCGCTGGAGAAGGCGCTGGATCAGTATCGGCTCGATGTCGGCCACTATCCAACCACAGAGCAGGGCTTGGCGGCCTTGAACACTGCGCCCGCTGGCGAAAGCAAATGGGCGGGGCCCTACCTGCAGAAGAGCGTGCCGAATGATCCCTGGGGCCGTCCCTATCATTTCAAGTCACCCGGCGAGCATGGGGATTTCGACCTCTATTCCCTAGGCAAGGATGGTCAGCCCGGTGGTAGCGATGACAACGTCGATATCGTGAACTGGTGATATGCGCTATCAGGTACGGGCGATAAGCGGGGGCCGCCTGGTTTCGCTTGAGTTCGAGGCTCAGCATGCCGAAGAGGCCGCCGCCAAGGCGCGCAGCCAGGGGTATGAAGTCCTGGCGACCAAGTCGGGTAGCCAGGGGCTCACTGGCAACAGGCGCACGCGTTTTCCCTTGTTGCTATTCAGCCAGGAGTTGTTGTCCTTGCTCAAGGCCGGTCTGGGACTGGTCGAGTCGCTCGAAGGTATTGCGGAGAAGGAGCAGCGTCCCGAGATTGCCCAGGTACTCAAGGGTGTGCTGGACGCGCTATACCGTGGGCAGACCTTCTCGGCTGCGCTGGCAGCCTATCCCTCGGCATTTCCTGGCCTCTATACCTCCATGGTCAAGGCCAGTGAGCGTACCGGGGACCTGCCTGAAGCCCTGTTGCGCTACATCGGTTACGAGCAACAGGTAGAGGTGTTGCGCAAGAAACTCATCGCATCTTCCATTTATCCCTTCCTCCTCATCACTGTGGGTGGGCTGGTCGTCCTGTTCCTGCTTGGCTATGTCGTGCCGCGCTTTTCCCAGATTTATGCCGATGCTGGCGAGAACCAGGCCTGGATGCTCAGGCTAGTCTTGGGCTGGGCGGATCTCATGGACGCACATGGTCAAAGCCTGCTGCTGGGCGGCGTGGTTTGTCTTGGGTTGGCGGTGGCGGCGCTCATGCGTCCCGGCGTGCGCGGACGCCTCTTGACCATGCTGTGGCGTTTGCCGACGCTAGGCGAGCAGATGCGTGTGTTCCAGCTGGCGCGGTTCTACCGTACGCTGGGCATGCTGCTGGAAGGCGGCATCACCATCAAGCAGGCCCTGGAAATGGCGCGCGGCCTGCTGACAGCCTCCATGCACCAGAGCCTGGACAAGGCGGCCACGTTAATCCGCGAGGGAAGGTCGATTTCAGAGGCGATGGAAGCTGCCGGTCTGGTGACGCCGGTTTCGTTGCGCATGCTGCGTGTTGGTGAAAAAAGCGGCGAAATGGGCAGGATGATGGAGCATATCGCCACCCTGCATGATGAGGAAATTGCACGCTGGCTGGAGTGGTTTACACGCCTGTTCGAACCGCTGCTCATGATTTTCATCGGTCTCATCATCGGTGCTGTGGTGGTCATGTTGTACATGCCGATCTTCGAGCTCGCCGGGAGCCTGCAATGAATGCGGCGGCAGAGATATTCAGCCCGGAGCGCATGGCCGAGGCGCAAAGCATGGCCATGCGCAACAACCGCAGCATGGTGGACATGCTACAGAGCCTGTCTGCCCTTGAAGACCAAGCGTATGCGGCGGCGCTGGCCGAGGCGACGCAACTGCAGCTGTTCAGCATGGATGCCTTGCATGCCATGCAACCTGCTTTTGAGGTCATGAGCTTTGCCATGGCCAGCCGGCTGCAGTGCTTGCCCTTGCGTGAGAACGGCATGCTATGGCTGGTGCTTGCCGACCCTTTCGACCAGGCCGTATTGGACTGGGCGGCGGAATGGATCGCGGAAGACTTCCATACCGGGCTGGCGCATTTCCGGGATATACAGGCATACCTGAGCCGGCATGAAGAAGACCTGCGCGCCATGGATGGCGACCTGCTCGAGACCGGCGAAGCCATGGAGGCAGACAAGACCAACGTCGAGCATCTCAGCCTGCAGAGCATCCATGCCGACAGCAGCCCGGTAATCCGCATGGTGAATTCCACGCTATACGATGCCCTGAAAGCGGGGGCGAGCGATATCCACATGGAAAGCGTGGCTGCCGGACTGATGGTCAAGTACCGCATCGACGGCGTACTGGTCCATGTCGGCAGCATGCAGGGTGCCGATATGGCCGAGCAGGCCGTATCGCGGGTGAAGATACTCGCCGAACTCGATATCGCCGAGCGACGTGTGCCGCAGGACGGCCGCTTCAAAGTGATGATGCAAGGGCGTGACGTGGATTTCCGCGTCTCCATCATGCCGAGCATCTATGGCGAGGATGCCGTGCTGCGGGTGCTGGACCGGAAATCCCTGTCCGACCAGGCCAAGGGGCTGTCGCTCAAGCAACTCGGTTTTGACGACTATATCATCGAGGATTTCCGTCGGCTGGTACGCGAACCCTACGGCATGGTGCTGGTCACTGGACCGACGGGCTCCGGCAAGACCACTTCGCTGTATGCGGCTATCAGCGAGGTCAACCACGGCCAGGACAAGATCATCACCATCGAAGACCCGGTGGAGTACCAGCTGCCCGGCGTGCTGCAGATCCCGGTGAACGAGAAGAAGGGGCTCACTTTCGCGCGCGGCTTGCGCTCCATCCTGCGTCACGACCCGGACAAGATCATGGTGGGCGAAATCCGCGATCCCGAAACCGCCCAGATTGCCGTACAGTCGGCGCTCACCGGCCATTTGGTGTTCACTACCCTGCATGCGAACAATGTTTTCGATGTCATCAGCCGATTCCTGCACATGAATGTCGAGGCCTACAGCCTGGTGGCTGCGCTGAACGGCGTGATGGCGCAGCGCCTGGTAAGGCTGGTGTGCCCGCAGTGCGCGGAGCCCGCAGAAGCAAGCGATGAGCTGCTGCTGCAATCCAAGCTGACGCGCGACCAGGTGGCCGGCTACCACTTGCGCCAAGGAAAGGGTTGTGGACATTGTCGCGGTAGCGGCTACCGGGGGCGCAAGGCGGTGGCCGAATTGCTGGCGTTGGACGACGAGCTGCGCGAGATGATCATCGCGCGCGAGCCGTTGCGCAAGCTCAAGGAGGCCGGCCGAGCACGCGGAATGAAGAGCCTGCGGGAAGCGGCGCTGGAAGCCGTTGCACGTGGCGAGACCACCCTGGAGGAGATCAATCGTGTCACTTTCGTGGCGTGAGCGCATGCTGACAGGCTGGCGGCCTGGTGTGACCATTCACATCCAGCCCCAGCATATTGCCTGGATACGCCGGCACGGCATGTTCAAGCCCGGTGATATCGCACGCGGCAAAGTCAGTGTCGAGCATCATGCCAAGGATATGCAGCCATTGCTCGCGGCATTGCCGCAAGTGCTGCGTGAAGCCGGTGTCGCTGGCGCGCGCGTCAAGCTGGTGCTATCGAGTGCTTTCGTGCGTTATGCCCTCGTGCCCAATCCCGATGGCGCTGCCAATAGCGAAGAGCTGGCATTGCTGTGCCGCCATGCTTTTCAGCGCGTGCATGGCGATGCCGTCGCGGGATGGAATATCCGCCTCAGCCTGGCTGCGCTTGGCGGCAACGGTCTGGCCAGCGCGATGGACGAGGATCTGCTGGAAGGCCTGGCGCAGCACGTCCAGGCGGAAAAAGGCCGGCTTGCCAGCGTGCAGCCTGGATTGGCTTATGCCTTCAACCACCTTGCCCAGTCCAGGCCTGACGGGGTGTTCGTATTGCGCGAGCCGGGTCGGCTGTGCTTGCTGGCCTGGCAGAACCGAAGCTGGGCTGCAGTACAACTACTGCCTGTGCCTGCCGAGTGGCCACCGGTGCTGGAGGCCGCACTGCGCAGGCTGCGCCTGCAGCTGGCATTACCGGACAATGTACAGGTACAGGTATGTGAACTGCCACGTGGGGAAGTGCTGCCGCGCCTGGCGACCTGGCATCCGCCAGCAGGCGGGTCGGTAGCAGGAGGCATGGCGTGAAGCTGCAGCTCGACCATATGGCGCCCATCGGCAATGGTAGCCGTTACCAGGCGGGCCTGGTTATTGCCGGCGCCCTTGTCTTGTTGTGTGGCTGGCAACTGACGGAGATGCGTACCGAGCGTGGTGCTATCGCGCAGAAGCTGCAGCAATTGCAGGATGCCCGTCAGCCAGTGCAAGTGGCCACTATTCAGCCGCAAGCGCTGTCAGCTGCGCAAAAGGCCGAGATCAAGGAGGCCAACAAAATCCTCGATGAACTGGGCCGACCGTGGCCGGCCTTGCTGAACAGGCTGGAGCAAGTCGCCAGGCCTGAAATCGCCTTGATGGCAATCCGTCCCGATGCCGCCAAGGGCAAGCTGGGCCTCAAGGGCGAGGCCAAGGACATCGCTGCACTGCTGGCGTATCTGCAACGACTGGAAAGCTTGCCGGAAATGCACGATGTCGCGCTTGATGAACATGAAATGATGGAAAAGCCGGAAGGCGAGGGGATGGCGCACTTCATCCGCTTTGGCATTACGGCCAGGTGGGGGGCAATGTGATGCGGCTTGCGGCGTTCCCGCTGGATGGTAAATGGCTGCAATGGGCCGTGCGCCGTGCGCAGTACCGGCTGGGGTGGTCTGGCATGGCCTTGGCTGTGCTGCTGGTGGCAGCCGTCTGCCTTGTTCTCGGGTGGTTGGCACCACTGCGAGGTGACATTGTGCAATTGCAGCAGGAATTGCAGGCGCAGGAGGCGGCTTCAAGCCTGCATCCACAGCCGCAACGCCAAGCTGTCGCCTCCCCGGAGCAGGCATTGGCACAGGAGCTGGCCGAGTTCGACGCGCGCTTTCCTGACATCCAGCAACTGCCAGATGAGCTGGCGGTACTGTTCCGGCTGGCTGAGCAACATGGCCTGCAAGTGGTCAAGGGTGAGTATTCACTGTCGGAAAAAAAACAGGGGAGCGTGCGCCGCTTCGAGGCCAGTGTGCCGGTACAAGGTAGCTACCAGTCCGTGAAGGCGCTGGTGCTCGCGATCTTGGACGCCTTGCCGAATGTGGCGCTGGCAGAGCTGGGCTTCGAGCGCGGCGAAGCCGTGGAGAGCGAGGTCAAGACGCGGCTGCGCCTGGTGTTCTTCATTCGGAAGCAGGGCGTATGAAGCTGCAATCCAAGCGTTCATGGGGTCTGGTGCTGGGGTTGCTGGCGACCTTGGCACTGGTGTTCAGCATGGAGGATGAAGACGATTCCGGCCTGCTGCCGCCAGAGCGGCCAGGGCGCGCCCGTTCTGCTGCTGCCGTGCTGCCAGACCCTGCTCAGCCTGCTTCAGGCAGTGGGCAGCATTATCTTGATTGGGGACTCTTGCAAGGTCGTACGGTGGCAGCGGGAGCAGACAAGGTGCAGACGGATCTGTTCAGGTCACAGCGCTGGTATGTTCCCCCGCCCAAGACGGCAGCCGAGCTCGCCTCTCAGGCGCCAGTGGTGCCTCAGCCAGGATTTGCCTACATCGGCAAACTGGAGGATGGCCCGCAGGGCACGATGATCATGCTGGCAGGCGCAAACCGTCTCTATATGGTCGGTGCCGGGGAGAATGTGGACCGGCAGTGGCGCCTGGACAGGGAGGATGAGCATAATCTTTACCTGACCTACTTGCCGCTCGATTTGCCCAAGATACTATCCAAGAAGAGCAAGCCAGCGGCGACCGCCAATCCTGCCAGTCATTTACCGGTCAATCCGGACGATTTACAAGGGAATCTTTAATGTTGTCGAGTTATGCATGGCGCGCCGCGGGCCTTGTCAATATCTTATTGCTGCTGTCCTCCTGTGCGACTACTCCTTGGCCCAAACCCGGGTTCCCAGGGGATACGCCCGAGGAAAAAATTGCCAATACACGGGCAGCGCGTGAAAAAAAACCGGAAGGTACTGCCGAGCGTCAGCGCGTCAGGCTGGCGCAGGAGCAGGGGATCAACCAATTGCTGGCCGAGGCCGAGGCTGCCCTGCGCGACAGGCGCATGGCCGATGCGGGGGAATTGTTCCGTCGCGTGCTGGCGATAGAACCGGATAATCCACGGGCGCAGTCGGGTGAACTGTTGATCGAAAGCACCCGCAAACATGCGGAGCAGGTACAGCAGGCAAGCCAGTTGCTGGAAAAAGGCGAGATCGAGGCTGCGCGCGATATCCTGCACCAGGTCCTGCTGGAAGCGCCGCAGCATGAGGAAGCGTTGCGCTTGCAGCGCGAGATCCGCCAGCAGCGTACGAATGTGCGCATGGACCCACCCAAGCTCAAGCCTGCCTTCAACAAGCCGGTGAGCCTGGAATTGCGCGACGCCAATATCAAGATGGTGTTCGAGGCATTGTCGCGCGCGACGGGCATCAACTTCATCCTCGACAAGGATATCAAGCCCGAGACCAAGGCGACGGTCTTCATCAAGAAATCACCAGTCGATGAAGCCATCGAAATGGTGCTGGCGACCAACGGCCTGCAGAAAAAAGTGCTGTCCGAGAACACCGCGCTGGTGTTTCCCAACACCGCTGCCAAGCTCAAGGACTATCAGGACCTGGTGATCCGTAATTTCTACCTGACCAATGCCAAGGCCAAGGATGTGTCCACCATGATCAAGACCATGCTCAAGACCAAGGATGTGCACACCGACGAGCGGCTGAACATGATCGTGATCCGCGACACGCCGGAAGTGGTGCGTATTGCCGAGAAGCTGGTGGCGGCAAATGACCTGGCGGACCCGGAAGTGATGCTGGAGATCGAGGTGATGGAAGTGTCGCGAGAACGCTTGCAGGAGCTGGGTATCGACTATCCCACTTCGTTGACGGCATCTGCCGGGCTCTCGATCGACGCCATGCGCAGCAACAATTCCGGTACCTATTTGTTCAACAGCAACCCCACCCTGAATTTCAGGAAAACCACGGGCGACATCAATATTCTCGCCAATCCGCGCATCCGCGTGCGTAACAACGACAAGGCGCAGGTGCTGGTGGGCGACAAGGTGCCGGTGATCACTACCGTGGCGACAGCCGGCGTGGGCTCATCCCAAAGTGTGCAGTACCTGGATGTCGGCCTCAAGCTGGAAGCCGAGCCGCGCATCACGCTGGATGATTTCGTCAATATCAAGATTGCGCTCGAAGTCTCTTCGCTCGGCAGCTCCACGACGCTCAACGGCGGCGGAGTGGTTTATCAGATCGGCACCCGCAACGCGAGCACCCTGCTGCGGCTGAAGGATGGCGAGACGCAGATTCTGGCGGGGCTGATCAATGATGAGGAACGCAGGAACACCAGCCGGCTGCCCGGCCTGGGCGATATCCCACTGCTTGGGCGCCTGTTTTCCAACCAGACGGATAACCGCAAGAAAACCGAGATCGTGCTGGCGATTACGCCGCACGTGGTCAATAACATCAGCCGTCCGGAATCCGAGGTCCTGGAATATTGGTCGGGTACGGAAAACGGCATCAGTGACCATCCGCAGATCAATGTGCCCGGTACCGGCGCTGCCGCGGCTGGCAATATGAGCCCGCGTGAGCTGCTGATGCAGCGTTTGCGTCCCGGGGCAGCGGAACCTGCCGCTGCGCCTGAGCCTGAGCCGCAAGCAGAGCCCGCACCAACCGAGGAAAGCCAGCCGGCGCAGCAGGATAACTTCATGTCTACGCAGCCCAAGCCAGTGGTTCCCCTGGTGACGCCCGAAGTGGTGGTGCCCAGGGCTGCGCCGCAGCAGGCGCAATAGCATCATGCTACGCCAGGCCGGATTTACCTTGATTGAGTTGGTAGTGACGCTGACCATCGTCAGCATCCTCGCCAGTGCCTTGATCCCGCTTGGTCAATGGAGCGTGAAGCGCCAGCAGGAAGCCGAATTGCGCCAGGCATTGCGTGACATCCGCAGCGCGATCGACGCCTATAAAAAAGCGGTGGAGGAGGGCAAGATCATCGTCAATGCGGATGCATCCGGTTATCCGCCCAACCTCGAAGTGCTGGCCAACGGCGTGCCGGATGCCAGCAGCGAAAAGAAGCGCCTCATCCGTTTCCTGCGCCGCCTGCCGCGCGACCCGATGTTCCCGGACAAAGATGTGCCTGCGCAGGATACTTGGGGCAAGCGCAGCTATGCCAGTCCGCCGGATGCGCCGCAGCCAGGCGCCGATGTGTTTGATGTGTACTCGCTCAGCACCGGCACCGGCCTCAATGGCATTGCCTATCGGGAATGGTGATGAAACGCTCGTTATTTCGCGGATTCACGCTGGTCGAACTGCTGGTGGTCATGGCCATTCTCATGTTGCTCATCACCATTGCAGCCCCGCGCTATTTCAACGGGGTGGAGCGTGCCAAGGAGGCGGCCCTGAAGCAGACGCTTGTCGTGGTGCGCGATGCCATCGACAAATTCCATGCGGACAATGCGCGCTACCCTGACTCACTGGAAGAGCTTGCAGAGCGCAAATATATCCGCGCTGTGCCAGTTGACCCGATCACGGAAAGTAGTGAAACCTGGGAACTGGTTGCCCCGGAAGAAGACATGCCGGGCGGACTGTATGATCTGCGCAGCGGCGCGGAGGGGCAGGCATCCGATGGCTCTCTCTACGCCGAGTGGTAGCATGCAGCGCGGCTTTACCTATATCGGCCTGCTCATGATGATCGCAGTGAGCGGCATCGGCCTTGCCGCCCTCGGCGAAGCCTGGCATACCGCCTCCCAGCGCGAGAAGGAAAAAGAGCTGCTGTTCGCCGGCGACCAGATACAGGCTGCGATCCTGCGCTACTACCAACAGACGCCCAGCCCGATCAAGCAATATCCCGCTAGGCTCGATGACTTGCTGCTGGACAAGCGCGGACCCACGCCGCAGCATCACTTGCGCCGGGTTTATATTGACCCGATGACGGCAAGCAAGGACTGGGGGCTGATCAAGGACCAGGAGCGCATCGTGGGTGTGTACAGCCGCTCCAAGGCCCGCCCGTTCAAGCAGGATGGTTTCGACGAAGCACATCGGGCATTCACCGGGGCGGATAGCTACCAGCGTTGGGAGTTTTCCGCCAAGCAAGGCGCGGAGCAGGGCGGCATCAATGCCAACGCCCGCAGCCCGGCCAATCCCGGCATGCCTTCAGCTTCCCCATCGGCCCCGGCGGCGGCCAACCTACCTGCAGCAGGTGCTGGAGGCATCGCGAAAAAGGCCAATTGAGGAGCGGCATCCGTCATCGCCGCTGTAGTGCACTCGCTAACACGCAGACAGGCGCAAGCGCTTTTGTCGATGGATTTGCGCTGCCCGGGCGCAGCCAGCCGTGGAATTCAAGCCCAACGTCGGCACTTACCCTCTTGGTTTTTAGAGATGGAATTTAATCGGTCTTGCCGCTGATAAGCCGATATGCCTGCAATACCTTGGGCACATAGGCGCGGGTTTCCGCATAGGGCGGGATCACATTGCCATACCGTTTTACCGTGGCCGGACCGGCATTGTAGGCGGCGAGCGCCAGGCTGATGTCACCGTTGAACTCGTGCTGCAGCTGGCTGAGGTAGCGTGCGCCCGCCATGATGTTCTGCCCCGGATCAAGGGCGTTGCTTACTCCCAACTGGCGTGCCGTGGCTGGCATCAATTGCATGAGTCCTGTTGCCCCGCGCGGGGAGACTGCCGAAGCCTGGTAGCCTGATTCCGTCTTGATGACTGCATGCAGCAGGGCGGGGTCAAGCTGGGTAGCATGCGCGGCTGCCGTCACCGCGTCATGGAACGGCATGGTGGCGGAGGTAGTGGCGCGTTGTAGTGGAATAGCTTCGCTGATGCGCCATGTGCAATCCTGGGTGTTCCCCGTGTTGGAAATGCGCATGACATCATCGCTGTCGCCTTGCAGGCAGATATCCGCGCGCGATTCAGGGATCAGCGACAGCCAAGTCCAGAAGGCCAGGACAAATATCAAACCAAGTTTGCTCATGCCAGCTAGCCTGCCGAATCGAGATGACACAACCATGAAAATTGCAAAAACAGGACTAGTTCTTTGGGACTATGACTGGCCGATATATTGTCATGTGGTGTTGCTATAACCTTCAGCTCGTGAACAGGCGTTAAGGATCATGCCAGCCGTCAGGCTGGAAGCAACATGCCTGTTGATATTGAAACAAGAATGCCACTCTGCCTTCACGGGATTGAAACCTGAATCCCCGAGAATGCACATTGGGAGGAAGGCATTGTGCTGCAATTAGAATCAATCGGGGTTATGGACAACTATAACAAGGATCTCACGCCGGATCAGGCGAGTGCCTTTCTGGAAGTGGTCGATGCGTCCTTGCGGATCAAGAAAAAGGCGCAACTTTTTTCATGGCTGCAGGGCCATTTTCAATTTCTGTTACCGCACGAAGTCTTGCTCTGCGGCTTTGCTGTTGGGGTGGGGAGAAATTTCTCTCTTGAGACATTCAGCAGCACGCGCTATGTGACCGATGCGCAGGTCGCAATCGCCATGCATGAAAGAACGGGTGTCGTAATGAAGGCCATCCAGGCTTGGCGGCAGACTTCCCAACCGGTGCTGATTGACCCTTACCTCAAGGATGGCAACTTCGGCAGGTTCACCGTTCCCAAGATCGATCAGGTCAACCTGCAGGAAAGCGAGCTGCGCAATATCGCGGCTTATGGATTATCCTCCGCCGATGGCAGCATTTCTTCTTTCTTCTCCTTTTCGCGCATTTCCGGCGAGCTGAATGCCAGTCATGCCTATATGCTGGAACTGCTGGTGCCTTACCTGCATTCCGTGCTCATGCGTGTGAGCGATGGCGTGTTCAACTTTGGTGACGCAATGGGAGAAGGTGTCAATGCAGGCATCATCACCCCCAGGGAAAAAGAAATCCTGCAATGGGTGCATACCGGCAAGAGTAACTGGGAAATCGCCACCATTCTTGAGATCAGCCCCTTGACCGTCAAGAATCACATGCAGAACATCCTGCGCAAACTCGATGTGCAAAACCGCAGCCATGCGGCCGCCAAAGCCTATCGCCTGGGCTTGATCCGCCACTGAGATTGTACCGTCTCTATCCAGGCAGGCTCGCTCTGTCGCAGAACTTGCCTTGTCCATAACCGCGGCAAGCCAACGAAGGCGAGAAAGTGCTATTCGGTGCCCTGAATATACATATATATAAGTATCAGCGTCGTGCCAGTACATTCCCGTGATGATCATGAAATGTTGCTTACCTGAGTTCCTGTTGGCGGGCGTTGTGAATGACGGGGTATCTCGCGATTCTTGATGTCAGATACAACCCCGTCATCTTGAAAATCTACAGAATGATTGCTATGTGACCGATTAGCTCTGGCATGGCGTATGTCATCAAGCTTGATCTCGGTTTGAGGCTGGGCGCCAAGTCAGGCCATCTGCCCACTTTCATCGCCTGCCGATCTAGTCCTAAAGAACTATATCGGTTCCACACCTACTTCACATTCCATTTCTAAGATGCACTCAGTCGCGAATTTTGAGAAGGCGCAGTTGGGTACGTTAGGTAGTTTGCAGCGTGACGAATGCAGCGACTCAAAGATGTTTCGTTTAGTTTTTTAAGACAATTTTCGGGAGTAATGACATGAATATCAAGATGAAGGCTTTGGTTGTTGCCGCTGTTGCAACAATGAGCATTTCTGGCGCGGCAAATGCGTTTGATAGGGGTGGTGATAGCAGCGTATTTTTGACTCTGCTTGACCGTACAAACAATATTTCTGCGGTTTTTGACCTTGGGCTTAACTACCACACGTTTACGCCAGATGTTATTAATACTTCAGGTGGTTTTAGCTGGGATTTGAGTGCTGGTGAATATGCTGATACATGGAATACGTTCTTTGCAACAGCTGATGCTTCTAGCACCAAGTGGGCTGTTGCTGCATTTGACAATCTTGGTAACAACCGGGTGGCTGGCGAGTTTGGTTTCATTACTACTGTGAGGGATGGAGCTGCGCTTCCAGACCCTATGGTTACTAATGTCATTACACAAGTTACTGGGCCAATGAATAATTATCTCGTTGCTAATGAGCGTAATGGCAATGTTTCAACAAGTGGTCAAGGATATGCTGGCTATGTTTATAGCGGTGAGCATGGCAGTTTGTGGGGTCGTGGTCCTCAAAGCTTGGCTGAATTTGGCGCTGAGCAAAGTCTTGTGCAATACCTGAGTGGGGCTGGTGTGATTGGTCGCGGAAGTGTAGTTCCCTATGATGAAGTTGTTTCTATCCGCTTAGATGCAAATGGCGCTTTGATTTTGGCTGCTGTTCCTGAACCAGAAACTTATGCCTTGTTGTTGGCTGGCCTGGGTCTGGTAGGGGTTGCTGCCCGTCGCCGCAAATCTGCTTAATTGCAGTATTGGCTCCGTCTCACAAGGGCGGGGCTGTCTTCTCTAGTGTTATTCAATAGATATCAATATTGGGAGATTCAAATGCAAGTCAAACAATTAATCCTGGCTGTTGCGGCCACCCTGGCTGCTGGTTCCGTGCTGGCTGCCCCTGTTACACCTGCTGATATTGGCGCTGCCCGCGCTGCCGGCACATTGCAGGAAACCTGGATTTCCGGCGCTTCCGCACCTACCTTCAACATCTACACCGGCTTTGCCTCGGGTTGCGATGCTGATTCTGTTTCCCTGTTCTCCAGCTCCAGCTCCGACACCAATGTGCGTCCAGGCTCCTTGGGCAACTACGCAGCCTATGCCTGTACACGTGGCGGTGTGGTTTCTGTGGTATACCACTCTGTTGCCGATGGTTCCTGGAATGCTTACGCACCTCATATCGATGGCACCCAGTTGCAACGTCTGCGCCGTCTTGACCAAGCCAATTGCCAAGTTGCTACTGGCGCTTTCCCTGGCCATGTCAACTACAAGAGCTGCGCGTTGGTGAATCCTGCTGTTAATGCTGATGGTGCAGTGGCCAAGCCTGCTGGTGGTTTCTCTGATGTTGAAGCTTCTTTGTTCGGTTTTGATGTTTCTGCTGCAGGCACTGAAGCTGAAGCCTACGTTGGTCAGACTTTTGGTGTGGCTGTAAGTCTGCCGCTGTATCGTGCCTTGCAACAAGCACAAGGCTTGAACGTAGGTAGCGATGATCCAGCTGATGCGCCAAATATCTCTTCTGCGCAATATGCTTCCATTATTGCTCGTAACGCTGGATATCAAGCTGATTGGTCCCCAATTCTGGGTGATGCAGGTGCAGGTCAGACAGTCTATTTGGAGCGCCGCGTCTCGACTTCCGGTACGCAAGCTAGTTCCAATGCACATTTCCTGAAGAATCCTTGCTCCGCAGGTGCCTTGGCAAGCTTGGAGCCAGCTGGTGCTGAAGATTCTACAGGTACTTTTGTGGTGACTGAGCACAGTGGCTCTGGCAATGTCAAGTCCACCTTGACGAGTCGTGGTAGCCGTGGTGAGTTCGCTATCGGTGTGTTGTCCATGGAAAACAACTGGCGTACTGACAGTGCTTCCAACCAGGGTTATCGCTATGTGAAGCTGGACGGCGTACATCCTGAAGGCGGTACTTTCGACGGCAATGGCAACGGTATTGCTGATGGTGTTGAGTTCGCTCGTGAAACTGCTATCAACGGTGATTACCCATTCCATATCGAACTGCGTTCCTTCGTTGCCAATACGGCGGATGCGTTTGGTGCTCAGCTGATTCCTGAAATCACTGCTGCATTGGGTAGCCCAGCCAATTGTGCTGACGTGCCACGCGGCCTGACCCTGAATCCGCTGGGTGGTTCTGCCTGCGGCAGCGCTCAAGTTGAGGGCGAACTGCAAGTGACTGCCAAGGGTACCCGCTTCGGCAACAACTGCGCAGCACAGCAATTGTTCTTCTAAAAAGCTGGCAATAACAAGGGTGTGAACCCGTTGTAATACCTAGGCACTTTCCTGTGAAAACAGGAAAGTGCTTTTTACTCTGTATTTCGTCATGGGTGTGTCATATCAGCTTCATATGATAGGCGCGCTCGGTGTATGCGGATGCAGGACATGCAAGCCGAGAGCGGCTAATAAAACATGGGGTCTGCTGGTGGTTGCTTGTTTTATTAGCCATTTTCCATTTGTGACATTCCAGGAAAGTATCAAGCGTGCGTTTATTTTTGTTGTGTATCGCCGGGTTGCTGTATTTCTTGCCCGTGCCAGGGTTCGCGGCTGATGATGAAGTCCCGGGCGAGGATGCGCCTGCAGAGTCTGTGGAGGAGCAGCCCCAGTTCGACATCATGGAGTTCAGCGTTAGCGGGAACACGGTATTGCCTGCAGGCAAGATTGAGCAGGCGGTGTATCCCTTCCTGGGTGAAGGCAAGACGATTGATGATGTTGAGCGCGCGCGGGCCGCGTTGGAAAAGGCATTTCATGATGCAGGCTATCTGACGGTATTTGTCAACACGCCTGAGCAGGAGGTGAATGACAAGGTCGTCAGGCTGGAGGTGCTGGAAGGCAAGGTGGAGAAATTGCGCGTGGTCGGCTCGCGCTATTACTCCCTGGGCGCGATCAAGTCCAGGGTGCCTGAGCTGGCAGAGGGCAAGGTGCCGCATTTTCCCAATGTGCAACGCCAGTTGGCGGGCTTGAACATGCAGCCCGACAGGCAGGTGGCGCCGATCATGCGTCCGGGGAAGACGCCTGGAAAGGTGGAGGTGGATCTCAAGGTGCAGGACAAGCTGCCCTTTCATGCCAACCTCGAGCTGAACAACCGCTATATGGCGAATACCACGCATACCCGTCTCGCTGGATCGGTGCGCTATGACAACCTCTGGCAGAAGGATCACAGCCTGTCCATGAGTTTCCAGGTCACGCCGGAGCGGTTTGACGAAACCCGGGTACTGTCGCTCAACTACATGATCCCTACCGGAACGGGGAATTACTGGGCGTTGTATGGCGTGGTTTCGCGCAGCAATGTGAATGTGCTCAGCGGCATCGGGGGTCTGAATGTCGTCGGTAACGGGGAAATTGCCGGGTTGCGCTATATCAAGCCATTGCCGGCACCATTGTTGTCCGGGTATTTCCATAACCTGAGCCTGGGGGTGGACTACAAGAATTTTGATGAATTCATCGGCCTCAACGGCACTGAAGTGGACAGCATGCCCATCCATTATCTGCCGTTCTATCTGGGGTATGACGCCACCATGCAATCCAAGGTCACCACGACCCAGCTCAATCTGGGAGTGACCTTTGCGATTCGCGACTTGATGTCGGATGAAGAAGCATTCTTCCAGAAAAAGAATGAGCTATTCACTGAAAGCAGCTTTGCCCACCTGCGCGGTGATCTCAAGCATACCTACCGCATGCCACGGGACTGGCAGCTGCTGGGGCGGATTTCCGGCCAGGCTTCGACCGGGCAGCTGATTTCGAATGAGCAGTTTTTCCTCGGGGGAGTGGATTCCGTGCGAGGTTACTACGAAGCGACCTCTGTCGGGGATAAAGGCTTGTTTGGCGTGGCGGAATTGCGTACCCCGTCGCTCGCTAATTGGTTGGGCATGAGTACGGGTGAGCTATATGCCTCCGTGTTTTACAGTGCGGGCTATACGGCGGTTTTTCATCCTGGGCCGAGGGAGCGCGAGCGTTTGAATCTTTCCTCCGTCGGCTTCGGCATGCAATTGAAGAAGTGGCATGGCATTTACGCCAACATGGATCTGGCGTGGGCATTGAGGGAAACGAAAGGCAAGGAAGGCACGGATGGTTTTATCGACAAGGGAGACTCCCTGCTGCACTTCCGTCTTGGCTACGACTGGTAGCCCAAAGTTTAGGAGTTCGTGATGAATAAAGGTCTATTTCGTCTGGTATTCAGCAAGCGCTTGGGGATGTACGTGCCAGCGCCGGAAGTGGCAGTCGTGCATTCCGGGGGAGGAGCCTCATCCGCCAGGGCCCGGCGCCGCGCCTTGCTGGCACTGATCGCATCGATAGCTGCCGGGCATGCATCTGCCGACATCATTCCTCTGCCGCAGTCAGGGTTGCAGGTGAGCAATATCGTATGGAGCAATGCCGCGATTACCGCTGCCAGCCCGACGGTGACCACCATCCAGCAATATGCGCCGCAGGCGATTGCCAACTGGCAAAAATTCAACCTGGCGCGCGATCATACCTTGAACATCGAGGGCCAGTTATCCAACTGGGGCATGCTGCACCGGATTTACGATAACGATCCCAGCATCATTGCCGGCACCATCAATGCTGCAGGCACCAACTATTTCCTCAACAACAATGGCATTGTGTTTGCCGAGGGCGCCCAGATCAATATGGGGTCTGTCTGGGCCATGACGGCGAGCAACATGACGGATGATCTCTTCAGGCAGGGCTTCATCAATAATCTCGCCGGAGAAGCGACCTTCATCGGCATGAGCGGTTTCGTCAAGGTCGAGGCCGGTGCGCACCTCAATGCCGCCACCGGTGGCAAAGTGGTGCTGCTGGCCAAGAATGTGGAAAACAATGGGCTGATCACCACGCCTGAAGGACAGACGATCCTGGCGGCCGGTGAGAAGGTCTATCTCAAGTCGACGACGGATCTGGCCGGCATGCTGGTGGAAGTCGACAGCGGCGGCACGGCGACCAATCTGGGGGAGATTATTGCCGAGCGTGGCAATGCCAGCCTGGTTGGGTTGGCAGTGAACCAAATGGGCAGGATCAAGGCAAGCACTTCCGTACGGGCCAATGGCTCAATTCATTTGCTGGCCCGCGATTCAGTACGCGCCTCTGATGGCGTCGCCCAACGGTTTGGCAAGGTGACGCTGGGTGAAGGAAGTGTTACGGAAGTCACTGTCGAGGATAAAAATCCCGAGGAAATCGGCAACACGGTAGTGTTGAAACCCTCGACAGTGACGGCGGAGGGACGCCTGGTTGACGTGAAGGGCACCATCAATGCCAAGGGCGGTGTCGTCAACCTGAGCGCCAAGCGGGGTACCGAAAATGCCACGGCGACGATGCCGGTCCGGGTGTTTCTGGATGATACGGCGCGCATTGATGTCTCGGGCGTGGATGCCAAGGCGGCCATGTCCAAGAATCAGCTGGAAATCCGGCTTTACTCGGAAGAGCTGAAAGATACGCCCATGCTCAAAGGGGGCCCTTTGCTCGGCGATTATATTTATGTCGATGCGCGTAAAGGCACCGATCTCTTCGATATCCAGCCATATCTTGATACACGAACACAGACCATTGCCGAACGCATGAGCGCAGGTGGCACGGTGAACATCAGTTCCGCAGGCGATGTGATCACCAAGCAGGGCTCTGTCATCGACGTATCCGGTGGCGTGATTGATTATGCGGCTGGTGCCGTCAAGGAAAGCACCCTGGTCTATCAGGGCAGGATTGTGCCTATTTCCCAGGCCAGGCGTGATACGCCCTATCAAAGAATTGGCAACCAGGTGACAGTGACTGATCGTAAATCAGGCATGTCCCGCACCTTTATCCTTGACCAGGGGACAAATGGCAATTTCCAGCAGGCATACCGTCAGGGCGGCGATGCTGGCACGATCAATGTGACCAGTACTGGTGGCAGTCCAGTCATCGACGGCACCATGGTCGCCAATACCCGGCATGACATTACCCAGCGTGCCCAATTGCCCGATGGTGGCAAGTTCAACCTCATGACAGGTGATCAGGCCCTGACCGTGGTGGATGATGCAGGCAATGTTAGCGCAACCTTCTCTGCAGATACCGCCAATACGCAGCAGGCACAGATTGATACAAGTATGCTGGCCAATGGCTTCAACCATGTGAAGTTTGAAAGCCAGGGCAAATTGAACGTGGATGCGGCCATCACGACCGCAGCCAATGGTTCGGTTGGACTCAAGGGCAGGAATGTCGATATCAACCGCAGCATCATGACCCCAGGCGGTAACATTACTGTCGAGACCCAGACCAGCACTGATCAAGTCAATGTCAGGGATGATGTTGTGCTGAGTACGGCTGGCACGTGGGCGAATGACATTCCTGGCATACAAGGCGCTTTCACGATGCCTGTTGCCTTGAATGGTGGCCATGTCAGCCTCACCGGGGGTACTGTTGCATTCGGTGAACGTACGCTGATCGATACAAGCGCAGGGGCGTGGCTGGATGGCCAGGGAACCTGGCATCAGGGTAACGGTGGCAATATCACTCTGGCTGGCGGCAGCGAGCTCAACAGGCCGGCGAACATGCGTGCCTATGGATTCACCAGGGGAGGGGAGCTCAGCCTGTCGACGGGGCGTGATATCCATGTGGGAGGGCAGAATCCGGGCGATGGCTCATTCTGGCTATCGGAGTCTTTCTTCGAGCAGGGCGGTTTTTCATCCTACACCATCAAGACGACCGGCAATAACAGTGAGTTTGTTGTCGGCGACGCAACGGGCAGGGCCAGCGTCATTCATCCCAAGATGCAGACCCTGCAGCAAGTCAGCGGGTTTGCCGGTCGTGCGTCCGCCAACAGCATTCAAGAAGCTGGTGTGGCAACGCCGGTAATGATGGCGGAAGGGTTGCGTGCTCCGGCGACGGTGAAGTTTTCGGCTTTTGGCGATGATAATGCGGTGGGTAGCCTGACAGTATTGGAAAACACAACGATCAGGACGGATATCCCCGATATCAACGGCAATGTAGGCAGTATCACCCTGGATGCAGGCAAGCAGCTGACTATGCTCGGCAGCCTGATCACGCCTGCGGGTAAGGTGAAGCTGGACCTGCTCGGCGCAGTGGATGCATCACCGTACGATAGTAGCCAGAGCATCTGGCTAGGTGAACACTCGGTGATCAATGTAGCAGGCTATTATTTACGCCCTCCCAGCTACACTTATACCGGCAGCCTATTGCAGGCGCGCGTATTTGACGGTGGCAGCGTCCATATCAATACCGGTGAAGGCCAGAGTCAGTCCGCAGGCAAGGGCTTCGTCATCGCCCAGGAAGGCAGCGTCATCGATGTTTCCGGGACCTCTGGCCAGGTGGATGTGACTACTGGCGACAGATGGGGCTACCATACCTCCACCCTCTATGGGGCGGCAGGGGATATTGAGATTCGCGCCAGGGAAGGGATGGCGCTTGATGGCAGCCTGGTCGGGAGTGCGCAGGGCACCGGTGAACGGGGCACGCTGTCGGTGGGCCTGATCGGGGACTTGACACCTTCTTCACAGAGTCCGGCTCCCCCTACCGGTGAGCGGGTACTGACAGTCACTACAGGTAAGCAAGTACAGGCATCGGGACTGTCCGCGGGGGATAGCCTGGCGGCATTCGAGGGCAAGGCACAGATTTCCACCGAACAGATCAATGCAGGCCAGTTCGATCATGTCAGCCTGCGCAGCACCACCGATGGCAGGGCGCCAAGTGCCAATCAACATGACCGTATTGATCTTGAATCGGGCGTCAACCTGGTGGCAAGGCAGACCCTGGCGCTGACCGCGCCGCGCATCAATGTGCTGGATGACGGCCAGGTGTCGCTGAATGCCTCACACGTGACGTTTTCTGCGCCCCTCATCAGCAATGACATGGTGGCAGGACAAGGATTGCTGCAGGTCAATGCCGATTGGATAGACCTGAATGGGTCGCCCAATATCTCTGGGGTGAACAGAACCGAGCTGAACAGCCGGCTGGATATCCGTATGCGCGGGTTGACGGCCGATAATCATGGCTCGTTCCGCACGCCTGGTGAATTGCAGATGACGGCACGCCAGATTTACCCGGTGACCAATAGCGCCTTCACTGTGGAGGCCACTGGTCCTGGCAGTCATATCGAAGTGAAATCAAGCGGGATGGCCCCCAAGGCCGTATTCAGCGCTGGTGGCAAGCTGACGCTCAAGGCCGAGAATATTCAGCAGGATGGGGTGATACGTGCGCCATTGGGCGAAATCGAGCTGCAGGCTGAAGATACCCTGACCATCGGTGAGAACAGCCTGACCTCGACATCGGCAGAAGGCTTGTCTATCCCTTATGGCTATACCGCCGATGGAGGCAATAGCTGGCGCTTCCCCAACAATGTCAACCTGGGCAAGACGCCCATGGAAAAAAGCATTGTCATGACGGGCAGGACGGTAGACCAGAAGCAGGGCGCGGTGGTTGATCTGTCCGGCAATGGCGATACCTTTGCCTATGAGTTTATTCCCGGCTTAGGCGGCTCCACCGACATCCTCAAGAACAAGGCCGGCGTATTTGCCATACTGCCTTCATTGCAGGGGGAATATGCACCGTTTGACTATGATTATTACCAGTACGCCAATACGGATGCGGGGTATGCTCCCAAGGTCGGTCAATCCATTTACATTGCAGGTGGAAAAGGCCTGGCTGCCGGCTTCTATACCTTGTTGCCTGCCCGCTATGCCTTGCTGGAAGGGGCTTTCATGGTGGAAGTCGATCATTCGATCCAGCCTGGCCCCATGATAAACAACCTGCTTGATGGCACGACATTGAGTGCCGGTTATTTCACGGATGTGAATGGCTTCAGCCGTGACGCCTACTGGACAACATTCAAGGTGACCGACGGTGCAGTGTTCAGGAATCCGGAAGCCTCCGGTATCAAGGTGCCGGCTGAATACATGATCACCAGCGGCAATGACTATTTCACCCGCCAGGCGATCAGCAATGGCACGGCCATTCCGAGGTTGGCGACAGACGCTGGCCAGCTGGTATTGAATGCCAGCGAGCGGCTTAACCTGCAGGCCACCCTGAAGACCGATGCCAGCAAGGGACGTGGCGCCATGGTGGATATTGTTTCCGAGAATATCAAAGTGGTTTCCACTGTGGGTGACGACGATGGCAGCCTGCAACTCACGGCAGAGTCGCTCAATGCCCTGAATGCCGAGAGCATTTTGTTGGGGGGGCGCCGCAGCCAGGGGGCAGAAGCAACGGAAATCGATACCGTTGCGAAAAATGTGACATTCTCCAATAGCGGCAGCGGATTGAGTGTGGATGAGCTGATTGCCACGGCCGCTGAAAAAGTGGCCGTCGATGCTGACGCCTCCATCAGTACGAATGCCACCGAAGCCGCGGGTGAAAACATGCTCCGGGTCAAGGGGGATGGCGCTTTGCTCGCTGTGTCGGGCAAACATGACCTGGTCTATGATCGTGTCAATACCACCAGCAATCCTGTCACAGGCATTCTGGATATTGCAGATGGCAGTGTGGTGAGTGCTCACAATTCCCTGGTCCTGGATGCCACCAGGGAAGCCGATATTGCCGGATCAGTCACCATCGTTCCCCAAGATGACGGCTCCCTCAATGGTAGCGTAACCCTGGGGGCCAACAATATCCTGATCGGCGATGCCGATCCATCGGTCAGCGGCATGCGTGTTGACGACCAGTTGTTGAGCAGTTTCGGCAGTTTGTCCAAGGTGACGCTAAACAGCCAGCAGGATGTCAACCTGTATGGGGATGTGAGCCTGGGGAACGAGGCGCTGGATGTGACCATCAACGCGGGAGGGATCGTAGGGCACGAAGTCAATGGCAGTGCCGATGCCACACTGACAGCTGCCAGCCTGACCTTGAAGAACTCCGCTGGTGCGGTTTCTGCGCCGGTTACCCAGACTTCTGGCAGCCAGCTGACGGTGAACGCTGACAGTATCCATATTGAGGGTAAAGGGGAAAGCGGACCGACTGGTGCGGGTAATTTCGCGTTGGCCGGTTACGACCAGATTGCCTTGAATAGCACTTCAGATATCGTGTTTTCCGGTGCTGGCACCTTGAATAGCACTGCGCAGCAGACCACCTTGACCAGCCAACGCGTGACGGCAGCTACGGGCACAGATTATGCCGTATTAGCCAATCACGGTAGCCTCACGACGCAAGGCAACGGTAATACAGCTGAGCAGGCGAGCTCCGGCCTGGGCGGCAAGCTCAGCCTCACAGCAGCCTCCATGGTGCTTGGAGGCAGCATGGAATTGTTATCTGGCCAGTTGAATGCCAGGGCCACGACAGGTGACCTGAATATTGCGAGCGATGCCAATATCAATGCAGGCTCCGCAGCCGTTGCTTTTGACAAATATACCGCGCATACCCCGGGCGGAACGGTGAGCTTGCAGGCGGACCAGGCCGATATCCATGTCATGGATGGAGCCACGATTAATGTGGGCGGCGGTGAGGGTGGCAATGCAGGTACAGTCAGGATGACTGCCGTCAATGGCAGCGTAAATGTTGCCGAGGGCACGCTGCAAGGCGCGGCTGCCGAGGGCAAGACTGCAGGTCATTTTGTGTTGGACAGCAGGCAGCTTGCTGATTTCTCTGCGTTGAATTCAGCCTTGAATGCAGGTGGTTTCAATGCGTCGCGTAATCTGCGCATACGCTCGGGCGATGTGACGATTGCGCAAGCCGATAGCGTCAACGCCCAGAAGTTCGTACTGAGCGCTGACGACGGTAGTGTCAATATTCTCGGCACCGTCAACGCCAGTGGCAAGGATGGCGGCAATGTACAGATTTATGCCAAAAATGACCTGACCCTGAATGCAGGTAGTCAGGTACTGGTCAAGGGCGATGCGGAAAATGGCAAGGGCGGCAAGGTGCTGCTTGCATCCGATAGTGGAATAATCAGCGCCGCTAATGGCGCCCTGGTGGATGTCGGCGGCAGCGAGCGCGGACAGGTCAACATGCGGGCCGCCCGCGACGGTGTGGCCGGCCTCAAGGTCGATCACAATGCGACCTCTGCTGTCGCTGGCGCTGACAAGATATTGCTGGAATCCGTGCAAATCATCAGTCCTGCCAGCGGCACCCTGAATGCGGCTACACTGAATTCGATCCGATCCGATACCAATCAGTTCTATGCCAGCGCGGCTTCATCTTCTGCTGCATATCAGAATAGCAGCGACGGTGTTGCCGCAATTGTCGCGCCGCACACAGAGCTGCGCGTAGACGGTAATACGAGTTTGTCCAATGATTGGAACCTGAGGGATCTTTCGCAAGGACGCGATGGTGCGCTTACGATACGCAGCACTGGCAACCTGCAACTCAACGGCAGTCTCAGTGACGGTTTCTCCACCGCTTTGGCCAACACCGGCGCGTTGCAGGCAGGAGATTCCTGGAGCATCAATCTGGTGTCTGGCGCTGACCTGAATGCAGTGAATACCCTGGAAACCATTGCCGGCACTGGCAACATGACATTGGCGAACAACAAGCTGGTGCGGACTGGTACCGGAGATATCAATATTGCCACTGGCGGTAATTTCACGCTCAATAATGCGGGTTCGGTAGTCTATACGGCAGGCCGGGCAGCAGATGCGCTGGCTGGGTTCAATGGGCCCAATGCAGGCGCCGGTAATGCGGCAACGCAATATCTGACGGGAGGCGGGGATATCAGCATTGCCGCACAAGGCGATATCACGGGTGCACTGTTGAATGCCAGCGGCGTCCAGCAGATTCCCAACAACTGGATATTCCGGCAAGGTGGTGGAGTCAACAATCTGCCGACCAGCTGGTGGCTGCGTACTGACCTTTTCCAGCAGGGAGTAGCCGCATTTGGTGGTGGCAATGTGGATGTCAGTGCTGGTGGACATGTGACGAATTTCTCGGTGTCGGTGCCAACGACAGGACGTTATGTCAGCGAGGATAGCTATCGGGTGGATGGCGGTGGAGACATCAGGGTCGCAGCAGGGGGGGATATCAATAATGGCGTGTATTACGCAGGACGCGGGCATATTGACTTGAATGCTGGCGGCTCGGTCAATAAGGCCGGAAATACCATCGGTACGACGCTTGCGCTGCAGGATGCGACAGCCTCGGTATCCGCAGTGCGGGATGTTTACCTGGAAGCCGTATTCAATCCGACCCTGTTCGCCCAGACGGCATCGAATACCACGATCCCGGCATTGGGGACAGCGAACTCACCAGCGAATTCACACACTGGTACCAGTGCTTATTTCAATACCTATTCTGCGCAGGCAGGGATAGATGTGATGGCATTGATCGGTAATGTCCGGTTCGGCAATACGGACACTGCTTCCAATACTATTACTGACAAACTGAGCAAAGGGGCAGGCAACTTGCTGATGAACCAAAGCATCATGGCCAGTAAGTCCAGCCTGGGTTATCTGCCAGGCAGCGTGCAGGCGACTGCTTTTGAAGGTGACATCAATGCCACTACGCTCAAGCTCATGCCTTCTTCCCAAGGCAACCTGAGCTTGCTTGCCGGCAGAAATGTCAGTGCCAATACCATCATGATGTCGGATGCCGATATGACCCAGTTGCCCGGGGTGTTCAATCCCATGCGCAACCCTAACGTCGAGACCAATGTGATTGGACGTCTGAATAATTTCATCATGACCAATCATGCCGCCAATCCGGTGCATGCCAACAATCGCAAGGAGGCAGCGATTGTGGCGAGAAACGGATCCATTAGTTTCAGGAACAATGATGGTAGCGATGGCACCATCAATGTGAATTTGCCAAAAGCGGCCTCCATCATTGCCGGGCAGGACATCGTCAATCTGAACATCCACGAAATGTCGATTGACGCGGTGAGTGGGATTCAAGGCCAGATACAGCATACGGATCCCTCCGACCTGACCGTAATCAAGGCTGGCCGCGATCTGAAGTATACGACTGGCAATACCTCTGGCATGCAGCTGGCGGGTCCGGGTAACTTCATGATACAGGCCGGGCGTCATCTCGACCTCGGCGCGGGCAGTGGGATCAACAGTGTGGCGAATACGGTGAATTCCTTCCTGCCTGAGACGGGGGCATCGCTCACCGTGCTGGCCGGCGTAGGGCAAGGGCCGCATGTCTCGACCTATATCAAGACTTATATTGATCCGCAAGGCAGCGGACCGTCGGTACTGGCCGAGGATGCCACAGGCATGGCAGCCTACCGGGCCAGCACCGCCAAGGCGGTCGCGGAATACATGCGTGAATTGAGCGGTGATGTGAATCTTTCCGAGGAGGACGCCATGACACAGTACCTGGCGCTGGATCAGGACAGGCAGGCAGTGTTCGCTTTCCGCCATTACTCTTCGGAGTTGCTGGCTTCGGGCGAGGCGGATGCTGCCTTGATGGCATCGGGAGAAGACATCAGTGGTATTCAAAGACACAAGCGTGGGGATGATGCAGTGGCTACCTTGTTCCCGCGTCAGTCAGATAACGATTACTTTGGCGACCTGACCCTGTTTGACAGCCGGATACGCACAGCCAGGGATGGCAGCATTGATATCCTGGTGCCTGGAGGCATGGTAAATGCAGGGGTGCCGGGCCGTGCTGTCACGGCTGGGAATGGCATCGTCACAGAAAGTGGTGGCGCCATTCGTGCGTTTGCCGAGACCGATTTCCAGGTCAACCAGTCTAGGGTGATGACGCAGTTCGGCAGCGATATTACAGTGTGGGTCAACAATGGCAATATCGATGCGGGCAAGGGATCACGCAGTGTGGTCGCCGTGCCTGAGGCTGAAATCTTTACCGACAAATATGGCAATACTACGCTGCGCATCAAGGGTGCAGGGTCTGGTAGTGGTATTCAAGCAGGTACATATGATCCAGATGGGCCTTCTGGTCCGCTGTCAGCGCCAGAGTTAGGCACTGTTGCATTGATGGCGCCAAGAGGCGTGCTTGATGCCGGAGAGGCTGGGATTTTGGGGGGACGAGTACTGGCTGTGGCTCCTCAAATTGTAAATGCCGGGAATATAGTTGGAACGACTACAGTGGGCGTCCCCATCGCCACCACAGGCACACTGGCTGGTACGGTAAGTGGTGCCTCCAATGTCGCTTCTGCTACAACGGCTTCGCTTGATGGCCTGATGAATCTGCCGCAGGATTTCAACGTCAGGGATTTCATGCCTTCATTCGTGACGGTCGAGATTCTGGGGTTGGGCAATATCTTCAGGTAACGCAGTTGTTGCATCGGTACCCAGCATGGCGACAACCGTCTTTAGGCTCGTTATGATGACCTGAATGGTGGTGTTGCCGTGCGATGCTGGGCTGGGAATCCGGTCTTGAGGAGCGGAGCTACTGCATCCAGGAATAAGCTTAGTACGATATAGGTGACATTGCCTGCGATGGCAGGCGTAAGGGAGTGGGGACTAGTCCTTGACTAGTCCCTTTTGCATTTTTATGACTCGACAATTTCACATTTGAGTCACGGGTGTGTCACATGTGAAATTTATATTACGCGCTTTGTTTGTGGAGCGCGGTTCGATGTTGAGAAAGTGTGGTTTTCTGCTGGGCTTGCTGATGGTGTTGCCCGCATTGGCGCATGCGGCCTGGAATGACGACTGGAGCAGCCGCGCCAAGGTCGACGTGAATCCGGCAGGCCTGCAGTCTGCCGAAAGTCAGGTGCCGGTGGTGCTGCGCTTGCATTCCGGCAATTTCGATTTTTCTTCCGCCAATCTCGACGGTTCTGATTTGCGCGTGATCGCGGCAGATGACAAGACCGAGCTCAAGTTCCATATCGAGAAATTCGATTCCATCAATGAATTGGCCGTGATCTGGGTGTTGCTGCCCAAGGTCGACCCCGCCGAAAAGAATGCGCATATCTGGCTGTATTCCGGCAATGAGTCTGCGCCGTCGACCGCAGACAGCCAGGCCAGTTTCGATGACGCGACCACGGCAGTGTTCCACTTCGCAGAGAAAACCTTTTTCCAGGATGCCAAAAGCGGCCTGGTGGCAACGGGAGATGCGACAGTACAGAAAGCTGCCTTGATCGGCGAGGCGGCTGTGCTGAATGGATCGCCGCTGGTGGTGCCGGCGACCCCCGCACTGGCCTTGAGCAGCGCGGGCGGGTTGAGCGTGAGCGCCTGGCTCAAGCCGACGGCTGTGGACGGGACTGTATATCAGCAGGGCGGCGTGAGCTTGTCCATCGAGAACGGCAAGCTGCAGTTCAGCAACGGCAGCGCTACCATCGCAGGTGGCGAGCTCAAGCCCGATACATGGCAGCATGTGGCGCTGACAGTGGGCAACGGCAGGGCCAGCTTATATCTGGATGGGGTCGAGGTGGCCAGTGGCGAGGCGGCCCTGGCAGACGTCTCGGACAATGTGCAGATTGGCGCCGGATTCCAGGGTGAGCTGGATGAGCTGGTGCTGGCGAATGTGGCACGTAGCCCGGCATGGATCAAGCTGGCCGCCAATGGGCAAAGCATGGATAGTCAACTGATCAAGGTGCATGCCGCGGATGATGATGAGGCTGGTGAAGGCAGTAGCTCGCACTTCATGGTGTTGTTCGAGAGCCTCACCGTCGATGCCTGGGTGGTCATCATTATCCTGGCCATCATGTTTGTCATCAGTGCCGCAGTGATGGTGGCCAAGGCCAGGCAAGTTGCCCGCAACGACAAGGCTAATCAGGAGTTCCTGCAGCGTTTCAATCAGGCGAATAATGCGCAGCTGCTGCAACTTGATCAAGGGAACAATAAGACGGATTCGACCCTGGCCCGGCTCTACATGGCTGGCCTGCGTGAAATCCGCAAGCGTTATGCTGCAGATGGCTCGGTATCGTTGAGTGGCGCCTCGCTGGATGCGATCAAGGCGGCGATCGACGCCGACCTGATCCGCGAGAACAAGAAGCTCAATGCCAACATCGTGCTGCTGACCATTGCGATTTCCGGGGGACCTTTCCTTGGCCTGCTCGGGACTGTGGTCGGGGTGATGATCACCTTTGCCGAAATTGCCGCTGCGGGTGACGTCAACGTCAATGCGATCGCGCCTGGTATTGCCGCAGCGCTGATGGCGACGGTGGCTGGCCTGGCTGTCGCGATTCCTGCCCTGTTCGGTTACAACTACCTGTCCAGCCGCATCAAGAACATCAATACCGACATGCAGATTTTCGTGGATGAGTATGTCACCCGCGTTGCCGAGCTTTACGGGAAGTAAGCATGGCGGATATCAAGGAAGACAACCAGCCGTATGACGAGATCAATATCACGCCGATGCTGGATCTCGCCTATGTGCTGCTGGTGATCTTCATCATCATGACGACGGCGTCGGTGCAGGGCGTTAAGGTGGAAATTCCGGAAACCAAGGCGACCGGCAATCTTGCCAAGCCTGACATTCGCGGCATCACCATTACCGGTGAGGGTGATGTCTATCTGGATGCCTATCCGGTGGACCTGGGAACGCTGGAGCAGCGCCTGGGCGAATACAAGGCCAACAACCCGGAGCTGCCAGTGGTGCTGAAGGGCGATGCCGCAGCACATTACGAAAAAGTCTCCGCGGTACTGGAAATATGCAAGAAGCTGGGGATCACGGAAGTGGGCCTGGTGACCAAGAAAGCGGAGGGTTGAACCATGCAGGTTCAAGACGACAGCAAGCCGTATGACTCAATCAACATCACGCCGATGCTGGATCTTGCCTATGTGCTGCTGGTGATTTTCATCCTCATGACGACGGCATCGGTGCAGGGGCTGACCATGAACCTGCCCAAGCCCTCCAACAAGCCGAGCACGGAGCAGCACGAGGTGAAGATCGTACAGGTGCAGGAGGGCGGCACCATGCTCATGAACGGCATGGGGATCAGCCTGGCTGAACTGGAAAGCCAGCTCAATGCGGCAAAAGCCCGCGACCCGAAATTCTCAGTGATGATCAAGGGCGATGCGCGTGCGCCCTATGCCGGCATCATCGCCGTGGTGGACCTGGTGACACGGCTGGAGATCGAAAACGTGGGCCTGGTGACTTCCAGGATAGGGACGTGATGCAGGACAGCGATGCGATGGCGGCGGAAGGCAAGGCAACAGGAAAGAAAGCAGCGCTAGCAAAGCGGATTGGCATGGTGGCAGCCGGGTTGATCCTGCTGGCATTGATCGGTTACGGCATTTACAACTTGATGTCGAGCAAGCCCGGCCCGAAAAAGCCGCCTGTGACCACGATCAAGATCATGCCTGATACGCCGCCTCCGCCACCCCCTCCGCCCAAGGAACCGCCGAAAGAGCCGCCCAAGGAGGAACCGAAGGAAATCAAGGTGGAGCAGCCCAAGCCAGTGGAAGCTCCGCCTGAGCCACAGAACCTCAAGATGGAGGGCGATGCAGGGGATGCGCCCAGCGCATTCGGTGCGGGCCAGGTGACCAATGAATATAGCGGCGGGGATGTGGGCGTCAAGATCGGCGGCGGCAAGAACCTCGCAGCCTATGCATGGTACACGGGCAAGATCAAGGCCAGCATCGAGGCCGCCATCGCCGAGCAGAAGGATTTGGCAAAAGAACAATACAAGATCGTGGTGGAGCTGTGGCTCTCCAAGGACGGGCAGGTGGAGAGGATTGAGATGGTGAATGGCAGCGGCGACGAGAAAAAGGATGCGTTGCTGCGCCAGGCATTGAGCTCGGTCAAGCGCATCTCTGATCCGCCACCGGAAGATATGCCGCAGCCGGTGAAGCTAAGGATTACCGCCAAGAGTTTGGGTTGATGGCACGGATTGAATATGACGAGCCTGTCATGGGCGAGGTATGAAAGCAGACATGAATATGATGAAGCAAGCAGGGAGAATCAGGCCAGCGTTGCTGGCGTTGGCGATGTCAACGGCATTCGCGGCGCCAGCCGAAGCAGGGGAGCGCGAATCGCTGGAACAGTTGCGCAGCACGACGGTCGGCCTGATCGAGGCATTGGTACAGGAAGGTATTCTGTCGAAGGAAAAGGCGGAGGGGCTGATCAGGAAGGCTGAACAAGCAAGGCAGGCGCCTGCATCGGCAGCAAACCCCGAGGAAGTCTCGACGCCCGCAGTTGCAGGCGCTGTTGGCGCGCAGGGAGACAGCAATGTCGTCCGCGTGCAGTATGTGCCTGAGTTTGTCAAACAGCAGCTGCGGGCCGATATCGAAAAAGATGTGATGGCCAAGCTCAACTATCATGTGGAAGAAGAACGGCTGAAGCTGCCCGGCTGGCTGGATCGGATTACCTTCGAGGGCGATGTGCGCTTGCGCTATGAGCCTGACCGCTTTTCGGGGCGTAATTTAGAGGAGCTTAGGTATGGCACTTACGTAAACCGCCAGGCCATGATTCCCAATACACAGGATGACCAGAACCGCTATCGCGTCCGTGCGCGATTTGGCATCAATGCCAAACTGAGCGATACCTTTACCGCCGGGATACGCATGACCACCGGCCATATGGATAATCCCTTATCGCCTAACCAATCCATCGAGATCCGGCAGTCCAAGCTGGACTGGGGGCTGGACCGGGTGTTCATCACTGCCAAGCCATATTCTTGGCTGACCGCGACGGCTGGCCGATTCGCCAACCCTTTCTTCTCCACCGACATGGTATGGGATAGATCACTCGCATTCGATGGGGCTGCCGTGACATTTACCCCTAAGTTCAATGGAGGCATGTCCGCGTTCGGTACGATAGGCGCCTTCCCGATCGATCAGGTCAGAACAAATTCGGTCAACAAGGCCAAGGATAAATGGTTCCTGGGTGCACAGGCCGGCTTTGAATGGGTCAGTCCCAATCATTCCAGCATCAAGGCTGGGATCGCCTTGTATGATTTCAAGAACGTCGAGGGTATACAAAACAATGTAGATGGTTTCGACTCTCGCTACAACGCGACGGTGATGCCGTATCGACAAAAGGGCAACAATACCTTTGACGTCATGCAGAATGGCAGGAGTAGTTGCGGTACGGTCACCATACCGGGCACTACGTTCTTGGGCTATTCCGGCGATGGTTGCGGCCTGGCCTCGGAGTTCCAGGTGCTCAACCTCACCGGGCAAGTCGACCTGGCCACATTTGATCCAGTGCATGTGATTTTGCAGGGTGATTATGCACGCAACATTGGCTTCGACCAGAAGGAAATCCTGAGGCGGACCAATACACTTTTCGAGGAAGAAAACGAAGCCTATCAGGTCAAGCTGACGGTCGGTATGCCGGAAATGAAGCACAGACACGACTGGCAGGCATTCATTGCATACAAAAGGATAGAGGCGGACGCTGTCATGGATGCCTTCACTGACTCCGACTTCAACCTTGGCGGCACGAATGCCAAGGGTACGATCCTTGGTGGCAGTTACGGCCTGGATGAAAACACTTGGTTTACTGCACGTTGGTATAGCACACGTGAAGTGAGTGGCTTGCCATTGTCGATCGACGTATTCCTGTTCGACCTGACGGCCAGGTTCTGATCATGCATAACGGATTCAGTATTTTCAAATTGTTTGCCTTGTTGATCCTGGCATTTATTCTGGTCCCTGTGGTCGCGGATGCAGCCGACAACAAGGACAAGGCCGCCAAGCAGCAGGAGCGCCGCATGCGCCAGATGATGCAGCAGATGCAGGCGGAAAAAGAGCAATTGCAAAGCCAGTTCGAACAGGAAAAAGCCAGGCTCCAGCAAGAGGCAGAGGCTGAGCAGGCCAAGCGTAATGAGTTGCAGAGCAGTGTTGCCAGTGCAAGCCGCCGTAACGCGGCCTTGAATGCGGAGCTTGAAGCATTGCGCAAGGAAAAAGCCGACATGCAGGCCCAGATGCAGGCGAAGCTCGACGAATTGCAACAGCAACTCGCCAATGCCCAGGACGTCATCCGCAAGGGCGAGGCAGAACGTCGCGATATGCAGGCTGTGCTTGTCAAAAAGCAACAGCAGTTGAACGCGAGCAGGGAAAAGAACGAGCGCTTGTATGAATTCGGCCTGGAGCTGATCAAGATTTATGAAAAGCCCAGCTTGTACCAGAAAGTGATACGTGATGAGCCCTTTACCCAGCTCAAGCGCGTAGAGCTAGAAAATATCCTGCAGGATTATAAGGACAAGATAGACGAGGCCAGACTGGGAGCAGGTGATATCTCGCCATAGCCAGGCAAGGTAGTAAAGGTAGTCATATGATCCCGGCCTAGCGCCGGGATTGTTGTGGGCTGATGGTGAGGCGTGGTTCTCAAGTAGTTCTTTTTACTTTTTAATCAGCCTGATACGACACAGAGGTGTCATGTTGTGTTCCTACACTATGGTCTGATAGAGACATGCTGGAGCAGCATGTGATTCAAGCCAATGATAGGGACTCAACAATGAAAAACAGCATGATATCTGCCGCCATTGCGCTGGTATTGTTGCCAGCCGTCAGCGATGCGGCCAATCCGACCCGGATACAGGACGCAGGCCAATCTTCCGAAACCTTGGTGTTTGAACACCTTGCTGATACGCCATCGGTTCCGGATGTGATGCATATCGATCAACCATCCGATGATGCCATGGCGACTGCCAGCCATGATGGGGCCACACCCGAAAACGTGGTAGATGCATCGCCCATTGACGCGCATGCTGCCGCTGTGCCGGAGCCATCTGCTTACGCCTTGCTGCTTGCAGGCTTCATATTGATGGGCTTTATCAGCCATCGTCGCCGCCGGGACAAGTTCAAAGTGTGATGCTCGGCATGGGATGAACCCATTGAAACTACAGATGCCGTTTTGTGATCTGCATTATTCAATTGGTAAGCTATCCAAGCCCATCAAGTTGCCGGATTAGTCCATTCGGACTCAAGACAAAAGATATTGGCTTGTTATAATCAGGCCAGGTAGTAGAAAAACAAGTTTTCCTTTCTTATCTTTCAAATAGGGGATTTACCATGAAGTTCATCAAGACTCTGCTGGCCTCTGTAGCGTTCATTGCTGTGGCTACCAGTGCAAATGCTGCTCCTGAAGTAAAGGGTGATTTTGGTCTTATCACTGACCTTACATTTACTGAGTTGCCTGTAACCGTAGGCGCTGCTTCTACTTTTGATCATATTTTCAAGTTTGAATTGAATTCGCCAGCTGCTGATTTTTCAGTTAGCAAATTGATTTTAACGCATGGCCCAGCAACAATCTGGGATTTTTCTACAATTACATTTAATGTTTTTGCTGGTGAATTTGTTTCTGATGTGACAGATGGCGCATTGTTGAATGTGGCTCCTGTTGTGACTGCTGATACTGTTGAGTTCACTTTGAATGGTTTGGACGTTGGTCATTATTTCATTCAAGTTGCAGGTAATTCCAGTGGCATCGCTGGTGGCGCATATACTTTTGCCATTACTCCAGTACCAGAACCAAGCAGCGTTGCCATGTTGCTGATCGGTTTTGCTGCGCTGGGTGCTGTTGCTCGGCGTCGCAAGACACTGTAATTATCTGTCTCGTTTCTGAATAGATCTAGGCAATAAGAAAATGGCGCCAATGGCGCCATTTTTGTTTTTAAATCAGTTATATCGCTTCTAAAGGAATAACTATAAGTTCTTTGTTATTCGGCATGTCCATGTATAATCCGCAGTGGGGGGAATATCATCGACATTAATCAGAAAAAGGAGTTTGTATGAATATTCTCAAAAGCGTGCTGGTTCCTGCAGCGTTCTTAGTTGCAGCTTCCAGTGCATCTGCAGCAGATGTGATTGACTTGGGTGAGCTGAATGCAGGTGTCAATACTTATGTAGACACTGTAGCAGTCGGTGCTTTCTCAACCAACTACACATTTTCCCTGGCGGACTTGAGCAGCGCCAATTTTTCATTGACGAATGTTGAACACAGCAATGGTGGTATTTCTGTGTTCAATTTCAGCAACCTGTCCTATCAATTGTATGATGCATCCAACAATTGGCTGGCTGGTGCTGTCGCTGGTGGCGAGTTCTCTTTTGCGAACTTGGCTGCTGGTGATTATTACTTGACCGTCAGTGGCATAGCTAACGGTGTTGCTGGTGGTGTTTACACTGGTTCCATTACTGTAGCTGCTGTTCCAGAACCAAGCAGTGTTGCCATGCTGCTGATCGGTTTTGCTGCTCTGGGTGCTGTGGCACGTCGTCGCAATAGCAAGCTGTAATTGACTTCGCAACGGAGTTTAAAGGCGGCGCTCATCGAGCGCCGTTTTTTATTGTTGCTCATTCATTCACTGGGGATTCCGCGGCAGCGTCAGGCGGAAGCACGTGCCCTGGCCAAGGGTGCTGCGCGCAATCAATTGGCCACCGTGATTCTCCGCGATCCTCCGTGCTACGTGCAAACCTAGGCCTGTGCCATGTACCGCGGCATTGCCCTCGATCC
Organism: Methylobacillus flagellatus KT; assembly: GCF_000013705.1. Lineage (NCBI taxonomy): Bacteria > Pseudomonadati > Pseudomonadota > Betaproteobacteria > Nitrosomonadales > Methylophilaceae > Methylobacillus > Methylobacillus flagellatus. The sequence continues at coordinate 2,559,444 of NC_007947.1, read as the reverse complement.
TGACGTATTTTTCGAAAATGCTTTCCTGCTGTTCTGGCGCGATGCCCGGACCCGAGTCTTCGATCTCGACATGGCAGTAATGCTGTCCGTGAAATACTCGTGCAATGATGTCTGTGTCCGCAGGTGAGTATTTCAATGCATTGTCGATGAGGTTCGAAATGACAAGGTTGAGGAGATACTGGTCGCCTAACACATGAGCCGGGGTAGGGCTGGATTCCATGACGATGTTGCGGTCGCTGAAGTCCCGGTAATGCTCGACAGTCGCCTGCACCAATTGACCTAAGTCAAGTGGTTGCTGGCTGAAGCCTTGATTGGCCTGGATGCCTTCAAGCCTGTCCATGCTCAGGAAGTTGTCGATGATGCGGCTCATGCGTTGCGTGGCGCGCCTGATTTTGCGCAATGCAGGCGTGAGCATGGCCGTGATATCGAGGTTGGGCTGGGACTGCAGCAGAGACAGCCTTTGCGACGTTGTATCAATGATGGCGAGCGGGGTGCGGAACTCATGGGAGGCCATCGCGAAGAATTCCTGCTGAGCCTGCATGAGTTCTTTTTGCTGTTCCAGGGAGTTCTCCAGAATTGCCTGCAAAGTTTCACGCTCTGCAATTTCGGCGTTCAATTTTGCATTGGCAAGCGCAAGCTGTTTGGTTCTTTCTTGAACACGCTGATCGAGCACTCTCTGGCTTTCCTGGGAAAGCTCCAGGGCTAGTTCTTGTGCCTTAAGTTTTTTCTCGGCTTCCCTTTTGGCAATATTGATGATGCCCAGTGTCACCAATATCAGCGATGACAGCGACCATACGATGGAGAGGTCCATGAGGTCGATAGACGGCCCCAGGTCCAGGCCCAGATTCTGCAGGCTGGACAGTACATGCGTGCCTGGCCCTACTACGAATGCGAGGATATACAGTACGCGGTCAAAATGCTTGTGATATAGCAGCCATAGGCTGCTATATGCCAGGATGGAGGCATTGATGAGCGGCAGGATATTGGTCATCGTGCCGCTGAAAGGTAGCAGCTGGGTGCTGATGCCGATGAAGATCAATAACTCCAGCACGACCATGCCCTGCGTCAGGCGGAAGAGCGAGGGCAGGTACCGCTTGATCTGGAACAGGGTAGCGTAAAAAAACAATATGGTGGCCATGAACAGGAAATTCATGGATTTCTGCAGTGCATCGGCCGTCAGGGGCTCGAGCGGGAAAGATATTTGCGCCGTACCGGCCAGGAATGCCTGTGCCGTACAGGTGACGCATTGGTAAAGCGTATATAGGATGAAGATATTGTGACGCAGCCACAGCCATAGGATGAAGGAAAAGAGCGCGAGGAACAGGCGTACCCCGTAATATGCGCCAGTCAGGCTGTCGGGACGGCTGTGTGCGCTGACGAAGAGATGAGGTTGCCAGAGCGTGGCATGGAAAGCCATGGCGTTGCTTGTCTTGAGCCGGACGTAATAGGTGTGCTGCGGGATATTGGCATCGGAAAACAAGGGGAAAATGAAGTTGCGATGCAATATGGGCCTGGCGCTGACGGGATGATGATCTCCCAATTGCATGCTGGCATAGCGATGCTCCGCTTGCGGCAGGTAGAGCACAACGTCATCGAGGGTGGCGGGAGAGATTTCGAGCCAGTATTTATTGTTGACGATATCGGGGAAATCCAGCGTGAACTTCATCCAGATGGTGTCAGTGGTGTATCCTGCATTCCAGTGAGGCGGCAAGGGCTTGAAGGCGTCGGCTTCATCCTGGGCAATGATGTCGTCCAGCGTGGCGGTTCCCGATGGGTCACGCAGATAAGAGACTGCGCCTGCCTTTTCCAACGCGATGCCTTCAGTGAGGGAGGATGGCACCTGGAACCCGTGTGCATAAATAGGCAGGAACGACAGGAAGATGGCGAAGAAGCGCAATAGCCGGATCAAAATTTTAAACTACCGTGGTTATGCAAAGAAATATGAACGGATTCCATACGGAATTGAATAGCCCCAGTCATTTGCGCGTGATTATCGTCGAGGATGAGCAAGACCTTCGTGAGGAAACTGAGCTTGGCTTGCGCTCTCTGGGGATCGAGGCTGCCGGTGTGGCGGATGCGGCGGCGTTTTATCGCGCATTGGTCAGCAAGCCTTATGATATTGCGGTTCTGGATATCGGGTTGCCTGGCGAAGACGGGTTATCCATCCTCAAGTACTTGCGCAGCTCCAGCAATATGGGGATCGTGATGCTGACTGCGCGAGGCTCCCTGAATGACCGGGTACAGGGGCTGAACGAGGGGGCCGACGCCTATATGGTCAAGCCTGTCGACCTGAAGGAGTTGGCTTCGGTGTTGTGCTCGCTGGGCCGTCGCCTGGCGGCGATGCGGGTAGAGCGGAGGCGGCAGCCATCGCCCGCGCCTGCATTGCCAGCGGCGCCGGTCTGGAAGCTCTGCAAGACACATTGGAGCTTGATTTCTCCTGATGGCGTTTCCATTCCATTGACGCCCAAAGAATATGCATTTCTGAATCGATTGGTGGAAAAGTGCGGGCAGCCTGTACCCAGGGCGCACATCATTCATGCATTCGGCGGCGAGGTGGACGACTTCGACTTTCATCGCGTGGAAGTGATGATTTCCCGCCTGCGGCGCAAGGGAAAGGCCATCACGGGCGAGCCATTGCCGATCAAGGCCTTGCCAGGATTCGGATTTTCTTTCACTGCGGATTGCACGCTCACTTGAAGCTTTGCTCCTGCCGGGCTGAGCACATTTTTGTATAGTCCATTCTGGCTAGTTGTCTATTGTTGACAATTGTCACTCACATATCTTCCAGCCTTTTCTGATACCCCCAATAGTGCGCTACGCAGGGATTCCTGCCATTTTTTCATATGACAACCAACGTCTAAATGGATGAGTTTGTGTGAGTTTGTGTGAGTAAATGTCAATGATCCCTATTTTAAATAGGGATAAATTCTCCCAGCCTTAGCAGGTGTCGAGCAGGACACCTGCCAATAACAGCAGATGATGCAGCGCCTGGGAGAAATCTGTGCAGAACGACAACATAGTCAACGTATGGTCATGCGCGGAGGCGCTTTATCGATGCCTGGGCAGGTTTGCCTGGCTAGCAGTGATGACGCGTGCGAAAAGAATCATGCTGCAGTGGATGCTCGTATTCGCGGGCATGATGGCATTGCCTGCATTGGCCGATGTCGATGTCTTAATCCCGACCATGAGCAACTCCCCCAATCCGGTGATCCGCGGTGGGGACGTCACTTATTCGATTACCGTCAATAACGATGGCAGCGATGCCGCAGCGAATGTGCAGGTGCGGATCGATATTCCCGCAGGCACGCAAAATCCGAGAGTGAGCCTGGGCGGGGATCCTGCGGCTTGCGTGCTTGATGCAGGGGGCACTTTTGCACTTTGCACGCTGGCCAGCCTTGCCGCGCGCAGCAGTGTCGTGGCCCAGCTGGTGGTGGCGGCGGATGCCTCAACGCCAGAAACCATCACGATAGGCGCGAGCGTATCTGCTGCCAATGAAAGTCCCAATACAGGCACCAATAATGCGTTGTCACGCAATACCACGGTCAGGGATGGCGCGGATATCTATCTGGGTAGTGTGACGGGGTCGCCCAATCCCGTGGTAGGCGGTGGCAACATCACCTGGAGCCTTGCCGGTGGCAACAATGGCCCAAGTGATGCCACCAACCCGCGCATCGTGCTCACTTTACCCGGCTCTCTCGAGTTCGTGTCAGGCAGCGGCGACGGTTTTGACTGCAGCGCCAATGGCCAGGAGGTGACTTGCGTCCGGTCGGCGGCAATGCCAGTGAATGGCAGTTTTTCCGGCTTGTCGCTGGTCACGAAGGTACTGGACGTGAGTTCGGGCAATGTCGCCATTACGCCGCGAATCAGCTCATCGCTTGATGATCCCGATGTCAATAACAACCAATTAACTGCGTCTCCTTCAGTGGTGATCAATGCGGGTGCCGATCTTCAGATCACCCAGACTTCACCAACGTCAGTCGCCGTTTCCGAGCAGGAAGTCACGTTCAACCTGGCGGCGACGAACAACGGGCCAAGCGATGCCAGCAATGGCGTCACGGTGACTTATAACCTGCCTGCAGGGTTTGATTTGGTCTCTGCCATCCCGACCGGCCCCGACTGGCAGGCGTGTACTACGGCAGGTTCTGCTGCCACCGGGATCATCATTACCTGTAATAACTCCGGTAATTTTGAGGCAGGGCGTGATGACCCGATTGAAATCAAGGTGAGAGCGCCTGAAGCCACGACTCAAATCACCTCTTACAACCTGACGGCGGCAATCGCGCATAACCCGGGAAATCCTGAAGACCCTGTCGCGGCCAATAATCAATCCGTACTGCCGTTGCAGGTGGGACCGGATGGCGCCGGACTTTCCATCAGCAAGGCACGCAGTCCCAACCCGGTAGCTGAGGGACAGAATATCAACAACGTCTTGCGTGTGGGGAACCAAGGGCCGCTGGATGTAGCTGCGGGATCTGTACGGGTGACGGATACCATCGTTCTCAACGATGAGGAGTTTGTCAGTTATTCGGGCACTGGCTGGACTTGTGACAATGTGACCACGGGCAACAACCTGAATTCGACAGTGCCTGCGGTGACCTGTACCTACAATCAGGCCATGGCGGTGGGCGGTATCAGCGAGCCGTTGACCATCGTGACAAGGTCCAAGGTCAAGGGCAGTGCCTACACTTCCACCAACAATGCGGAAGTTGAATGCGCCGCCGGCGCAAAGTGCTGGTATCCCGTCAAGACGATTAGTGCGGACGCAAGCGTTACCCAGACAACGAATTCCGTCGACCTCTCCATCGAGAAGTCTGTCACGACTTCTGGCGGTGAGAATGCCACGCTGGAGGCGAATGAGTCGACCATGAGGTATACCCTCGTGGTGCGCAACAACACATCTGCTGTCGATGCCCAGGATATTGTGGTCAGGGACCCCATTCCAGGCTGGCTTACCGGTGCTGGGCTGCCGCTGGACAATGTTGTGTCGGTCAGTACTGCCAATGGTTCGGATGCCACGTTTACATGCGTCATCATCGAAACTTCCGTGTTGCAGTGCGCGCAGGCAGCAGGAACGAGACTGGTACAAGGCGACACTGCCACTTTCACGATTGCGGTCAGCCGTCCGCTGGCAGCAGGCAACCTGACCAATACGGCAACGGTTTCCTCTACATCGCAAGGCGATACCAATACGGCGAACAATACGGCTTCCGTCGATGTGCGGATTGACCCGATTGCCGATGTCGAGATGGTATCCAAGATTGTCACGCCAGCCGTGGCACAGGCAGGCACTGACGTCAGCTATGTCCTGACTTTCCGCAACAATGGCCCATCTCCTGCACAGAATGTCTCAGTCAGCGACACATTCGTTGTCGGGGCGGGCGATCCAGGCTTCACCGTGCTGGCAATTAATCCAGTGGACTGGACGAGCGGTGCGCCCAACTGCAGCGGCCTGGTGGTCGGTCAAAGCTACGGTGCAGGGTCGACAGCCACGCTGAATTGCCAGGGTGGGGCGCTCAACAGCGGGGAGCAGCGTACGATCAGCATCCTGGTACGGCCCAACTGGAAAACCGGTCAAGCAGCCGGCCAGGCCTGGACCATTGGCAACACTGCACAAATCGCCACGACAACCGCCGAAAACGTGGACGGTTCGGATGGCGGGAACAACAGCAAGAGCGCTACATTGACAGTGGATGCCGCTGACATCGATCTACAGGTCGGCATCAGCGACAATGTCGACCCATTGGGTTATGACGCCAGCAATGACGGTGACAATCCGCAGAACGATGTCATCTACGCCATCAGGTTGCACAATAACGGGCCGTCGCTGGCAACAGGGGTGTCCTTTACCTATGCGCTGACCCCCAAAACAGGCAAGACATTGAAGTTCATGGGGGATAGCCCGGTCTCGGGACCTCCATCCGGCAGCATCTGCAACAATGTCGGACAGGTGGTGACCGGGCCCAATACCCTGCTGATCACATGTACCTATGTTGGTGAAGCTGCCAGGCTCGCCAATGGTGTCGACCGTTACCGCTATCTGACGGTACGGATGCTGAGTCAGCCGGATGCAAGTGGTGACGTGCACGGCAGCCAAGTGTCGGTGCAGGCCAATGAAACAGACCGCAACCTGCTCAACAATACGGAAACCGAAACCACGACCATTCGTAACATTCCCCTCAACAACCTATCTCTGTCTGGCCGCGTCTATATCGATACCAATGACAACGGACTGCAGGATGAGGGGGAGACCGGGATTGGCGGCGTGACCATGATCCTGGACGGTACCGATATCAACGGTAATCCCGTGAGGCGGGAAATACAGACGGCGCCGGATGGCAGCTATAGCTTCACAGGTTTACCGCCATCCAATGCTGCGGGCTATACAATCACGCAAGTCCAGCCAGCCGGGTATGACGATGGTCGGGATACGGTCGGTAGCCTGGGGGCGCAAGGCACTGTACCGGGCGCTGTCCTCCCAGCGGGTACTGATAGTTTCACGGTGGTGCTGACCAATCAGTCCGGCACTGGGTATAACTTCGGTGAAATCCCGCAAGGCACCCTGGGCAGCATCAGTGGCCATGTCTGGTTGGATGGTGATCATGATCGCCAGTTCAGCAGCATCAGCCCCAGTACCGCTGACCGTCCCCAGCCGAACTGGGATGTGGAGTTGTGGCGCAATGGCACCCGGGTTGCGGTCACCAAAACCGATGCCAATGGTGCCTATGTCTTTTCCAATCTCCCGCTGGGCTCCGGCTACCAGGTTCGCTTCCTCAATCCCAATGGACAGCTGGCCGGCCATGCACGTCCCAATGAGCGGGGGTTGGCTTATGAAAATGGGCAGGTGAGCCCAGCCAACCCCGGAGGCGCCAGCAACCTGGATGGCGGGCTGAGCAATATCACGCTTACGGCAGCCAATCCCAATCTGACCGAACACAGCTTGCCACTGGATCCTGCCGGGGTCGTATACGACGCCGTGACCCGGATGCCCGTTGCCGGGGCCGTCGTGACGATACGGGGACCTGCCGGCTTTACGCCTGCCACTGACCTGGTGGGCGGCAATGTCTCGCAGACGACTGGTGCAGATGGGGCGTACCAGTTCCTGCTGAATCCGAGCGCACCTGCCGGGACATATACGCTGGAGATCACCAGCTATCCGGGCGGCTATATTCAGCAGCCTTCCAGCATCATCCCCGTCTGTCAAACCACACTGACGGTGACAAGTGTGACCGCGGGTGGCGCTGATCCGGCCATGGTGCAACCCAACGATGGCGCACCGCAGGGGGATACCTTGCATGATCCGGCAACTTGTCCATCGAGTACTGCAGACGGCTCATTCGTCAACGGCAGTCCCACACTGGGTGGTGCCGCCACCCGCTATTACACCAGCTTCAACTTCGGTCCCGATTCCGGAGATGTCATCAACAACCACATTCCCATTGATCCACACACCAGCGGCTTGATCAGGATTGTGAAGACGACACCGCTGGTCAATGTGGTGCGCGGCGACCTGGTGCCTTACACGATCACGGCCACCAGTTCAGTGGACCTGCAGGATGTGGATATTGCTGATCGCTTGCCACCAGGCTTCAAGTACCGTAGCGGTTCCGCCTCTGCCAATGGCGTACGTATCGAGCCAGACATCAGTGGACGCGACATCACCTGGAAACATCAAAATCTCATCGCCCACAAGCCCAGCATCTATAAATTGATCCTGGTCGTGGGTACTGGTGTGGGCGAGGGCGAGTATGTCAACCAGGCTTGGGCACAGAACGCAGGCGGGACCCTATCCAACGTCGGTTCTGCCACGGTCAAGGTCACGCCCGACCCGACTTTCGACTGTTCCGACATCATCGGCAAGGTCTTCGACGACAAGAACGCCAATGGCTACCAGGACCAGGGCGAGCCCGGCATTCCCAATGTGCGCGTGGTCACTGCACGCGGCCTGCTGGTCACCACCGATGCCGAAGGTCGCTTCCATGTCACCTGTGCGGACATTCCCAATATGGACCGCGGCGCCAACTTCGTCATGAAGCTGGACGAGCGCACCCTGCCTTCCGGCTATCGCGTAACGACCGAGAATCCGCGCGATGTGCGCGTGACGCGAGGCAAGATGGTCAAGCTCAATTTCGGCGCGACTGTGCACCGAGTGGTACGGCTCGACCTCAACGCTGAAGCCTTCATCCCCAACAGTACCGAATTGCAGCCACAATGGCAGCAGGCATTCGCCAACATGGTCAAGCAACTGGACGGCCGGCCTTCGGTATTGCGGGTGGCCTACGATCCAGGCGGCGGGGGGGAGAATCTCGCCAAAAAACGCCTGGATGGTATTGCTAAGGCGGCTCGCAAGCACTGGAAAGAGACACATAACAACAATAAGGATGAGGCAGCCTTCCCGCTGATCATCGAGACAGCAGTGGAGGGGCAGCCATGATCAAGCGGCGTGCAATTGCAATTGCCATCAGCGTTATGATGAGCGGGGCCAATGCGGAGTCATTGCTGATCAGCGACCGGGGCTATGCGGCATCGATGTTGCCGGCGCGCGATATGCCCGTGCCTGATTTCAAGCAGGAGACAGGCAAGCGGATCGACCATGGCCGCGTCGATTTCCACGGGATGCCTGCACCCGCCGAGCGGCAGGGGCCGACCAGCTATCCGCTGCCTTCTGGCATCAACAGCAGTGCGTTGGAGCGTATGCGTGCCGCAGCAGCCAATGTGCCTCAAGCCGAACCCCAGGTGCTGACGCGGCTGGTGGAAAACAGCGGCGCGGCGCAGTTCGAGTCCGGCAAGGCCGATTTAACTGATAGCTCGGTTGCCGCGCTGGAGCAGCTGGCAGCCCAATTGCAGGGCAAGAAGAATGTGCGTATCGACATTGCCGGGCATACCGACAACCAGCGCTTGTCACCTAATGCCAGAAAGATTTTCCGCGACAATCAGGGCTTGTCCGAGGCTCGCTCGCTTGCCGTAGCGGCATTCCTCAAGCAGAAGCTGGGACTGGAGGACAGCCAGCTCAGCATCAGCGGCTATGGCGAGAGCCAACCTGTCACGAGCAACGACACGCCTGAAGGCATGGCGCAGAACCGCCGCGTGATTATTCGCGTCTGGTTCGACGAGCAAGAGATCATCCCGCCAACGCCGGTGACTACGGTGCCACCTGTGCGCAGCGCTTGTGAGGCTAGCTCCGTGGCGAGAGCGGGAGCGCCTTTCCGTATCAGTATCGACGGTGAGCCTGTAAGCCTTGACGAAGGTCCCTTGGAGGCAGATCGACAGCGTTGTGCCGACGTGGCGCTGGAAAAAGCCGATATCCAGGTGCGTTATGACAACCTTTCTACCCTGCCGCAGCTGAACGTATGGAACACCACGCGCGGTGTGGTTCGAGGCGAGGAAGCCGAATTCCGCGCCTGGGCCAATTACCTGCCATGGATCAAGAAAGCGGAAATCCGCCTGTTCAAGCCTGGTCAGCAACCACAGGAAATCCCATTGGCTGTGTTGCCGGTGAATTGGAATGGCGTGACCAAATGGCAGGCTAAGGTCGACGATACAGACCAGGTAATGTTCCTGCTGCGTGTCTATGATGAAAAAGGGCGCTTCGATGAAACCGTGATGAAGCCGCTGGAGATACGCTCGCATGCGACGCCACGCCTGGAGAGTGACGTGCAGCCGGATAAGGAGGCACTCATTGGTTATGGCGAGAACAGTCTGAGCCTGCGCAATATCCCGGTCAAGGGCGGCACGGTGACGGTGAATGGCCGTTACATTAAACCTGGCCAGAAGGTAGAAACACTAGGCTTGAATGTACCTGTTGATGCCAACGGTCGCTTTGCCATTAAGCAGATTATGCCGCCCGGGCCCAACAGTGTGGAGGTGAAGCTGGTGGAAGCGGATGGCGAATTTACCAGCTTCCGCCGCAACCTCACGATTGCAGATGACGACTGGTTCTATATCGCGATCGGCGACATCACGGCGGGCAAGAACAATGTGCGCGGTCCGGCGCAACTGGTGACTGGCGACAAGCAGCATTACGACGGTTCCGGTCATATCGACGGCCGTGGCGCCTTCTATGTCAAGGGTAAGATCAAGGGTGAGTATTTGCTGACTGCGTCTGCCGATACGCGCGAGCAACCGTTGGAGCACCTGTTCTCCAATTTTTCATCCAAAGACCCGCGCTACCTGCTGCGCAACATCAACCCCGACCTCTATTATCCGGTCTATGGCGACGACAGCACGACCGTGGATGATGCGCCCACCCAGGGCAAGTTCTACGTCAAGCTGGCGCGTGGTGACTCCCATGTGATGTGGGGTAACTTCAAGACCAGCTGGAGCGGCACCGAGTTACTGCAATACTCGCGCGGCCTGTATGGCGCCAACGCCAAGTACCGCTCCGACAGCACCACCAAGTATGGAGAGAAAGCGACGACAGTGGATGCGTTTGCGGCCGACCCAGGTACCTTGGGCGCGCGCGACGAGTTCCGCGGAACCGGCGGGTCGTTGTACTACCTCCGGCACCAGGCGCTCACCATGGGTTCCGAGCGTATCTGGGTGGAGGTGCGCGACCGTGATTCCGGTCTGGTGATCGAGCGCAAGCTGCTGGCGCCTGCGCAGGACTATGAAATCAACTACTTGCAGGGGCGGGTGGTACTGCGCGATGCGCTGACCTCGACCGGCGCCGCTTCCAGCCTGATCAGTACCGCCTCCATCAACGGCAATGAAATCTATTTGGTGGCAAACTATGAATATGTGCCGGGTCTCACCAGGGTGGATAATTTCTCCACCGGAGGGCGTGTTTCGCACTGGGTGAACGATTACCTGCAGATCGGCATTACTGGCTTCAAGCAGGGGCAGGGGATGCTGGAGCAGAAACTCAATGGCCTGGATGCGACCGTCCGTTATACACCGGGCACTTTCATCAAGCTGGAGGCTGCGCATTCAGAGGGTGCCGGGGCCGGCGCACAGACCTCTCTGGACGGCGGTTTTGCCTTCAACGCCATGACGACCAGCGGCGAGCCTGCCAAGGCCTTCCGCGTCGAGGGTTCTGTCGATCTGGCTGATGTCACCGACAAGGCCAAGGGCAAAGTGACTGCTTACGTCCAGAACCGCGAACGCGGCTTTTCTGGACCAGGCCAGATATCGATCACCGGTGAAGCGGTAGACCAGCATGGCTTCAAGGCCAATGTGCAGGTGACCGACAATACTTTCATTGATGCCAAGGGGGATGTCCGGCGCGCGGATACGATCGACGCCCAAGCGGTGGAACTCGGCGTGCGGCAGAAGCTGGATTCCGAATGGCAGGCCGGCGTGGCCGTGCGGCAGGACGACAGGAACGTGCACGTTACCAATGCCAGCAGCTTGTTGTCGCGCAACGGCAACCGTACCGACGTGCAAGTGCGCCTGGACTACACGCCCGATGACCGTGGGGCCGACGTAAAGGAAGGTGAGCCCTTGCCCAAGAAGGACTGGAACGCGTATGGCTACCTGCAGGGCACGGTGGCGCGCGATGGCGAGCGCGAAGATAACAACCGTGCCGGCATGGGGATGAGTTGGCGTGTGAACGACCGCCTCAAGCTCATCGCGGAAAGCTCGCAAGGCAACCTGGGCCCCGGCGTGAAGGTCGGCGCGGATTACCGCCTGTCCGACCGCAGCAACGCCTATACCAATTACCTGGTCGAGAACGAACGCCCGGACAATGCATGGCGTGGCCGTCAGGGCAGCTGGGTCACGGGGACGTCATACCGTGTCAGCGACGAGATGCGGGTATTCGGCGAAACGCGTACCGTCGATGGTTCTGGGGTGCAGAGCCTGGTCAATGCCTTTGGCCTGGATTATGCCGCCAGTGATTTCTGGAACTATGGCGTCAAGGGCGAAGTCGGCAAGGTGTCGCACCCATTGTCCGGTGACCTCAAGCGCAAGGCGGTGAGCTTCTCGCTGGCCTACAGGCGGGACAACACCAAGTACAGCGGCAACATTGAATACCGTGATGAAAGCAGCAACACTGCCGGCGACCGGGATACCTGGCTGATCCGTAACACCTTCGGTCACCAGGCGACGCCGGAGTGGCGCCTGCTCGGCAAGCTCAACTGGTCGGTGTCCAATAACAGCCGCGGTGCGTTCTACGATGGCGACTACCATGAGATCGTGGCAGGTGCCGCATACAGGCCCATCGACAACGACCGCTGGAACACCTTGTTCAAGTACACCAACTTCTACAACCTGCCGTCGCCCGGCCAGTTGTCGCCTTCCGGATTTGCTACGGATTACGCGCAGCGCAGCCAGGTGCTGTCGGTGGATACCATTTATGACGTCAAGCCATGGCTGTCGCTGGGCGCCAAGTATGCCTTCCGCATCGGCGAACTGAAGGACAGCAGGGTCGATGGGCAATGGTTCTCCAGCCGGGCAGACCTCATGATCGTGCGGGCTGACTGGCACTTTGTGAAGGAATGGGATGCGGTGCTTGAGCTGCGCAACCTGCGCGCTACCGAGGCCGAGGATTCACGCGCTGGCGCATTGGTCGCGATCTACCGGCACATGGCGGAAGGCGTCAAGGCAGGTGTGGGCTATAACTTTACCAACTACTCCGATGACCTGACCAACCTGTCGTACCGCAGCCGTGGCTTCTTCATCAATGTCATCGGGACGATGTAAGGCAGGCCAGGGCGACCAGTGAGGTTAGCGCTAGCATATCTGGAGCAGCAACATGTCAGCCGTGCGACATTGTCTGGCGTCATGCGGCTGCTGGAATACCAGGCGATGGTGCGGGCTGTGCTGGCCGAGATGTCGGCACGCAGGACGACCCGCATTGTGCTCGACCTGCGCGATGTGGCATTCAACCTGAGCTTTGCGGAAACTTCCGGCTTGCCAGACCTCAACCTGAAGCTCGGGGTGCCGCTGCACTACCGGGTGGCCATGGTTTACTTGGATTACTCCGCCAAGGCGGCGGGTGTTCGGCTGTACGAGGTTATCGCCGGCAACCGCGGGTTTTATGCCCAGAAGCTGTTCACCCGGTATTCAGACGCTATTGAATGGCTGGCGCCATCCCTGGAAGGACATGCGCGTTCAGACAGGGCGGAGGGCAATCTGGCGTTGCATGGTGCGCGAGGCAAGCCTCCTGTCATGAGTGACCAGGAGAATGGCCGCTTCATTGGTGGCTGCCATCTCCAGCAATAAATCCATGGTCTCCCGTTGACTGATCGGGTCCAGGCGCGAAGTAGGCTCGTCGGCAAAGATCAGCGCAGGCGAGAGTAACAATATGCGCGCCAGCGCGAGCCGCTGCAGTTCCCCGCCTGATACCTGGCTTGGCAGGCGGCGTAGCAGCCCTTCATCCAGCTTGAGTCTTGCCAGTAATCGAGGCAGTGTTGCCGGGTTGAGTTTGTGCCGGCGGATGAGGTCGTCGAAAGCCTGCCTGAGCGCCAGGCGCGGTGCAAATGCCGACACCGGGTCCTGATAAAGCTTTTGCAGCTTGAGTTTCTCAATGTTTGGCGCCAGTACGATGCTGCCCTGGTCCGGCGGCACCAGGCCCAGCAGCATATTGCCCAGCGTGGTCTTGCCCGCGCCGCTCGGGCCGCTGATGGCAATGCGTTCGCCCGCATGGATTTCCAGATCAATGCCGCTGAACAGCGTGTGTGCGCCGTAACGTTTGCTGAGACCTCGCGCTTCGAGGATTTGCTGGCCTGTGCCTGCCACAGGGATGGGCTGTATCCAGTGTTCGGGGTCGGCGGCGAGCAGGGCGCGGGTGTATGCATGCTGCGGATGTTCCAGTATCTGTTGCGCAGGACCTTGTTCCAGCACATGGCTGTCCCGCATCACCATGATGTCGCCGCCGAGCACCTTGGCCACATGCATGTCGTGCGTGATCGTGAGCACGCTGCCGCCGTTCTGCAAGACCGATTGCAGCACGGTAAGCAGGTTGTCGCGCGCATCGGCATCCAGTCCCTTGGTCGGCTCGTCCACGATCACGACCTGTGCACCACCTGCGCGCGTAGCGGCAAATGCAACGCGCTGCGCCATGCCGCCGGAGAGCATGAAGGGATATTGCCTGTCCGCTGCTGCGACGCCAAGCTGGTCCAGGTCGATCCTCGCCTGCGCCCTGGCTTGCGCCATACTCATGCGTGCGTGGCTGACGTAGTGGTAGGACTCGGCGACCTGATTGCCCGCGCGCATGCTGGGGTTGAGCGCCAGCCAAGGCTCCTGCGGCAGCATCGCCAACGTATGGCCCCACCAGGGACGCCGGCCTGCGGCATCCTCTGCCCTTGAAGCCGCATTGCCCAGGCGGATTTCGCCGCTGGCCTTGAGTCCGGGGGCGAGCGAGCCCATGATGGCCTGCACCAATAGCGATTTGCCAGAACCGCTGCCGCCGATGATGGACAAGGCTATGCCGGGCTGCAAGGTGAAGCTGCAAGGGTGCACCAGCCAGTTGCCCTTGCCGTCCCGGACGGCCAGGTCCTGGAGTTTCAATTCCGGCGCGCTCATGGCATTTCCTTACGTCCACCCAACAATGCCAGCGCGAGCATGATTAGCCCCAGCGTGACGACCGGGCTGGCGATCAGCCAAGGGGCTTCTTCGTAGTAAGGGAACAGCTCTATCATCATGACGCCAAGCTCCGGCGTGGGCGGACGCAGGCCAACGCCGACAAACCCCAGCGCGGCGAGCGCGAGAATGGCGCTGGAAATGCCGAACAGCATCAGCGTGACGACGACAGGCGCAAGTGCAGGCAGCAAATGCCGCCGCAACAGGTAAAGCCTGTCGAAGCCCAGCATGCGCGCCGATTCGACCGCTGCGCTGACCAGCGTGGCCTTGATGCTGGCGCGGCTAACGCGAAAATATTCCACCCACAATGCAAACGACAGGCCGATATAAAGCGACCAGAACTCGCCCTGGGCGAACGCGGAAAACAGCAGCACGACCAGCAGCACAGGCAGGGTCATGACCGCATCGGCAATGCTGGTGAGTACGGCCTCGATGATGCCGCCGCGCCAGGCGGCAAGCAAGCCCAGGCTGATGCCGATGATGGCGGCGGAAAGCACGGAAAGCACGGCGAGACTGAACGAGAGTTGCAAGGCGTGCACCAGCCGGGCCAGCATGCTGCGGCCGAGGTGGTCGGTGCCCAGCGGCTGCGCCAGGCTGGGGGAGCGCAATACCCGGCCAAGGTCCTGCGACACCGGGTCTGTGACCAGTATGGGCCCGAGCAGCGCGGTCAATACGATCAATGTCAGCAGAATCGCGCCGCTGCGACGGGCGAGTGTCAAGCTTTGCCACCAGCCAATCATGTGTCCGCCCTCCTGGTGGCCAGGTAACGCTGGCGCGGGTCGGCCACCAGACAGGCGATGTCCACCAGCGTATTGCACAGCACGAACAACAGGCCCATGACGATGGCCGTGCCCTGGATCATGGGGATGTCGCGGCCGAACACCGCGTGGGCGAGCGCATGGCCGATGCCGGGCCAGGCGAACAGGCTCTCGATGATGATCACGCCTTCCATGAGGAATACCAATTGCACGCCTAGGTAAGCGATCACTGGTACTGCGGCATTGCGCACGCCATGACGCAGCAGCGCCAGCAGGTCGCTCAAGCCCTTGGTGCGCGCGAAATTGAAATAGGCGGATCGGCGCACTTCCACCATTGCATCGCGCGCCACGCGCGATGAAACGGCGGCAAGCCCTAAGGCCAGCGTAAGCGCAGGCAGCAGCAACCCGCCATGTTCATGGCTAGCGTTGGCTGCGTTGGTGATGCCGAGCTTGCTCGATAGCAGCAGGATCAGCAGGATGCCGAGCAGGAATGGCGGAAACGCGCGCAGGACGACTGAAAGCGCGAGTGATACCCGGTCCAGCCAGCCATGCGGGTTGAGTCCCGCGATCAGGCCAACGGGCAATGCAATCACGATGGATAGCGCGAGCGCACTGATGGCGAGCTGCAGGGTATGGCCGAATTGCTCGCGGATTTCCTCGATGACGGGTGCACTGGTGAGGTAGGAGTCGCCGAGGTCGAATTGCAGCAATTGCTGCCACCAGAACAGCAAGCCTTGCAGTAATGGCCGGTCCAGTCCCAGTTCGGCGCGTACGGCTTCGGCTGCGGCGGTGGTGACCATGTCATAACCGTAGCGTCCCGCGGCAATGCGGAACGCCAGGTCGCCCGAGAGGCTGTGCATGAGGAAGAAGCACACGGTGCTGACCAACAACGCAACGATCCCGGCTTGCAGGCAGCGGCGGAGCAATAGATGGCGGAGAATGTTGAGCATGATTTATTGGGCTGACCAAGCCATATCGCTGATGTAATAGGATTGCTCAAGGGGGTCGACCTTGACGCCCCGCAATTGCGGATGCACTGCCACAGGCAGGCGGTACCAGGTGACGGGAATCACCGGCAGCCCCTGTTGCAGCGTCAGCATGATGTCGTGGCGGTAGTGTGCCTGGGAGGCTGGTTCTGTTTCAGTAGCGATTTTCTCGAGCAGGGCGGGAACTGTGCCGTTTTGCCAATTCATGGCGCCCCAGTCCCCGCCACCATGCTTGAAATCCTGATTCAGCGTGACGAACGGGTCAGGCACCAGTGCAAAGTTGCGCGGCACCAGCCCCATCTCCAGCTTGCCGGTGCGGTGCCCGAGCGGGATTTCGCTGGAGTTGGTGACAATGACCTTGAGCTCAATGCCGAGCTTGCGGAACTGGTCTTGCAGCGCGGTGGCAATGATGGGTAGTTCGGGCCGATCCGGGAAGGTCGTGAGCTGGAGCGAGAAGCGTTCGCCATTCCGACGCAGGATGCCGTCTGCTCCCGGTTGCCAGCCCTGGGCGGATAGCAAGGCTTTTGCCTGCGCCAGGTCGGTCCGCAGACGGGGGAATTCCGGGTCAGCTTGGTGCCAATGTGTGATGCTGGGCGGCAGGAGCTGGTCCGCCGCAAGTTCTGGCGTGCGCAGGATGCCTTTGGCAATACCGGCGCGGTCGATGGCTAGGCTCAATGCCTGGCGTGTTTCCACTGTGTTGAGGAAGCGGTGGCCGCTATTGAGCTTGAGCATGACGGTGCGGGCCAGGTCGACCTCTTGCAGCACGACCCTGGGATTGCGGCGCAGGCGTTGTGTGCTGGCCGGGTCGAAGCCGAACACCAGGTCTGCCTGGTGCGATTCCGCCATCAGGGCGCGTGTCTCGGGGCGGCTGACCGACAGGTAGTGAATATGCCGGATGGCGGGCGGCCTGCCTTGCCAGTGGGGCGACAATGCCAGCTCGAATTGCTGCGGCAGGGTCTGCCGCACGAGCTGGTAAGGGCCGCTGCCTAGCATGCGGCGCACCTGGCCCTTCTCGTTATAGGCCGCCGGGGCGAGGATGATGGCGCTGCTGTGTGCGAGCAGCATGGGCAGCATGGCATAGGGCTTGGAAAGCGTAATCTTGATTTCCCCCGGTACAGCCGCGCTGATGTCGGCGATGGGCGCCATGGCGAGCACCCCGGGCTGGCTGAGCGCGCGTTGCAGGTTCATGACGACGCTCTCGGTCGTGACCGGGCTGCCGTCGTGGAAACGCGCATCGGGCCGTAGGAAGAAGCGCCACTGCAACCCGTCAGTTGAAATCTCCCAGCGCTCGGCGAGACCGGGCGCAGCCTTGCCTTCGAGATCGGTGCTCACCAGGGCTTCTGCCACTTGCATGCGCAGAAACATATACCCGGCTCGGGAAGGTTCCAGCGTGCTGATTTCCCATGGACCGACAATGCTCAGGCTGGTTTTTGCCTCGGTATTGGCGGCTAGGCAAGGAGCCGTTGCCAGGATGGATAAGGCGAGCAGGGCAGCGGAAAAAGGAAGTACCTGCCTGGATATTCGTTGTGAAAGCATGTGGTGAATTGTTATTTCAAACTTGGCTAGCAGCGCCCTAGAATCTGGCTTGCAGTCCTAAGGTCATCATGCGCGGCGCGCCCGGCATGGTCCAATTGCTGTTATAGGAACTGGCGTAATATTCGCGATCGAACAAGTTGGTAACGTCAAACGAGAGTCGCAGCTTTTCATTGAATTGCCAATACGTCATTAAGCGTACCGTGACATAGGACGGCAGTTCAAACATGTCTTCCGGGCTATCGGCGCGCTTGCCAACATAGCTAAATCCGCCGCCCAACCCAAGCTTGCCACCATTTGCCAATGTGCGTTCATGCATGATCAGGGCATTGGCGGAGTGCCTGGGAATATTCGAAAGGCGTGCGCCGGATGGAATGGAGGATGCTGCGCCGAGGGCAATATCCTTGCCCAGATAGGCATCGGTATAAGCGTAGCTTGCAATCACTCGCAGGTGTTCGGCAAGCTGGCCGTTCAAGTCCAGCTCCAGCCCACGGCTTTTGACTTCTCCAGCCGCGATGCTGAATAAGTAATTGCTTGCGGGGTCCGCGGTCAGCACATTCTGCTTGGTGATGTCGAATAAGGCGATATTGCCGCCCAGTAGTTGGTTCGCAGACTGGTATTTCATCCCTACCTCGAAGGCGCGACTGCGTTCGGGATCAAATCCATTGCCTGCGGCATCTGTGCCGGCATTTGGCCGGAATGAGCGGCTGAACGATGTGTATAGCGAGACCTCCGGGTTGAGCACATACGTCAGCCCGACGCGAGGCGAGGTGACGAAGTGGTCCTGCCGGACTTGCGTATTGTTGGTGAGCGTATCTATCTGCTGGCGGAAGGAATCGAAACGCACGCCTGCCATCAGTTTCCATTTTTCTGTGAGGCTGACCTGGTCCTGTGCGAACACTGCCATATCGGTTTGTTCTTCCTTGAAGTCTGACAACCTGGTCATCGGCGCAAGTACCGCGCCATATGCAGGGCTGTAGATATTGATGGCCGTGGCGCTCGAGCCAAATTGCGTTTGCTGCTGGTTGAAGCGATAGGCTTCCATTCCCAGCAACAGATCGTGACTGAGGCTGCCGGTGTTGAATTTGCCATTGAGGTCCGTTTGCAGCATCAAGTCATCAGAGTCGAATGCGCGTCCGCGCAGCCGGCGGTTGATGTTGCCGTTGGGGGCGACAGCGCTGAGCGGCGACAATGGCTCCACCGCGTCGCCATCGGTTTTGTTCTCCTTGTACGCCAGACCGATCCTGCCGCGACAATATTGTGAAAACTCATGCTCCAGCGATAGCTGGTGGGTGTAGGCCTCCATGGTGGTATCCCCTGTGCGCGGCTCACCCAGAAAGCGGCTATGCTTGACATTGTGCAGGCGGTTTCCATCACGGTCACGCAGGGCAATGCCGCGGTCGAATGGGGTGCGGTGCTTGAGATATTCGAGCTCGTAATTGATGGTGGTCGAAGGACCGATTAGCCAGGTGAAGGATGGCGAGACAAGCAAGCGCTCGCTATCCATATGGTCGCGGAAGCTGCCTTTGTCCTCTGCGGCCACGATCATGCGGTAGGCGAGATTGTCGGCAACCGGTCCGGTGGCGTCGAACGAAGTGCGGTAAGTGTCATAGCTGCCTGCATAAACCTCTGCGGTATTGCTGGATTTGAATTGCGGCTTCTTGGTGACCACGTTGAGTGTACCGCCCGGCTCGCTGTTACCGTAAAGTGCGGCAGTGGGCCCCTTGAGGAACTCGACGCGCTCGGTATTGGCGGTGTCGCGCGGCGGGTTGAAGCCACGGTTGCCGGCGAAGCCATTGCGTAGCATGGCGGGACCGGTATTTTCATGGCCAGCGAAACCACGGATGGCGAAGTTGTCCCATAGTCCGCCAAAACTGTTCTGGCGGCTGACGCCGCTCACGAGATCGAAAGTATCGTCCAGCCGTGTGGCCCGCATGTCGTCGAGCACCTGGCGCGAGATGATCTTCACGGATTGTGAGGTTTCCTGCAGCGGGGTATCGGTACGCGTGGCGCCGCCTGCATCTTTCTGGTAATAACCGCTGGCCTTGCCCCTGGTGCCGGGCACCTTGACCGTGAGTTCTTCCAGCTGCGCAGGTTCATCTGTCATTCCGGCATGGCTGTTGCAGGCAATGGCAAGCAGGGCAGGCAGCAGACGCCTGGCGTGAATTGGATGTGTCATGGTTTCGGAAGGTGGGGTAGGTTGCTGCCAGTGCAGAGAAGCCCGATTTGCAGCATTATATGCGAACGCAACAGCGTTGCGTCATCATGTTGCACATTGATGGCATTGGCTATCGCTAAATCCCACCCTGCGGGTTTGGCTGGTAGGTATACAGCAGGATTTCACTCCTGTTGGCAGCGCAAAGACGCGGGGATATTGAAACCGGCATGCAAGGCCCCATCTAGGGCGTGTTCCATACCGCTTCGTGCGCTGCAGAGGTGGTTTTCCGCGCGTAGTCCACTGCCGGGTGCTGGACAGGCTGCCTTTGGCAGGCTATCTCCTGTTAAATGGCATTGAACAGCCGCTTGGTCAACGCGCATTCGGGTATAATTTCATTTTTAAGGGGATTGTTGCGATGCCTATTTACGATTATCAATGCACCAGTTGCGGCCACAAGGCCGAGCTCATGCGCAAGGTCAGCGAAGCCGGTACCACGGCATGTCCTGCATGCGCAAAGGAAACCTTTGAAAAGCAAGTATCCGCACCCAGCTTCCAGCTGAACGGCACGGGATGGTATGCGACCGACTTCAAGGGCAGCAGCCCGGCGAAGAAATCCGAAGAGTCCGCGCCTGCCGCTTCCTGTGGCGCTGGCTGCGCTTGTCATTGATGCAGCGCGGTCTGCTTGTTGCCCAAGGTTGACATGAAAAGCTACTTTATTACCGGCCTGCTGGTGCTGGTGCCGCTGTGCATCACTATCTGGGTGCTGAGCACCTTGATCGGCCTGATGGACCAGAGCCTGCTGCTGCTGCCGGAATCCTGGCGCCCCGAAGCGCAATTCGGCCGGGCCATTCCCGGCATCGGCGCCATCCTTACCCTGCTGATCGTGTTCGTCACCGGCTTGATCGCGACCAACTTCTTCGGCCGCCGCATCATCCAGTTCTGGGAAGCCTTGCTGGCACGCGTGCCGGTGGTCAAGTCCATCTACTACAGCGTCAAGCAGGTGTCCGACACCCTGTTTTCCGATTCGGGCCAGGCATTCCGCAAGGCATTGCTGGTGCAATACCCACGCCAGGGAAGCTGGACCATTGGCTTCCTCACCGGGCAGCCCGGCGGCGACGTGGCAAACTACCTCGAGGGCGAGTATGTGAGCGTTTACGTGCCGACAACGCCCAACCCGACTTCCGGCTTCTTCCTCATGATGCCCAAGGCAGACGTGGTTGAGCTCGACATGAGCGTGGATGAAGCGCTGAAATACATTATTTCCATGGGTGTGGTGGCTCCGGCCAGCAAGTCAAAATCCTGATCGTTAACCTTATCTCTAATACAAGAAAACTGTTATGCGTACTCATTACTGCGGTCACCTGAACCGTGAACACATTGGCCAGACCGTCACCCTTTGTGGCTGGGCACACCGCCGCCGCGACCATGGCGGTGTGATTTTCATCGATTTGCGTGACCGCGAAGGCATGGCCCAAATCGTCATCGACCCTGATACGCCCGAGGCGTTCAAGATTGCGGAATCGGTACGCAATGAGTTCGTGCTCAAGGTGGTATGCAAGGTGCGTGCGCGCCCCGAGGGCACCGTCAACCTCAATATCCCGACCGGCGAAGTCGAAATGCTGGCCA
Source organism: Methylobacillus flagellatus KT (assembly GCF_000013705.1). Lineage (NCBI taxonomy): Bacteria > Pseudomonadati > Pseudomonadota > Betaproteobacteria > Nitrosomonadales > Methylophilaceae > Methylobacillus > Methylobacillus flagellatus. Next base: position 2,537,866 of record NC_007947.1, on the reverse strand, counting down.
GCGAGATCGAGATTCTCAATCCGTCGTTGACGCCGCCGTTCATGCTTGACGACGACAACCTGTCCGAGATGGTGCGCCTGGAGCATCGGTACATCGACTTGCGCCGGCCCGCGATGCAGAAGAACCTCATGCTGCGTTACCGCGTTGCCAAGGTATTGCGCGATCAGCTCGACAGCCAGGGCTTCATTGAGGTCGAGACGCCGATGCTGACCCGCTCGACACCGGAAGGCGCGCGCGACTACCTCGTGCCTTCGCGCGTGCATCATGGCCAGTTCTTTGCCTTGCCGCAATCGCCGCAACTGTTCAAGCAACTGCTCATGGTGTCCGGCTTCGACCGCTATTTCCAGATCACCAAGTGCTTCCGCGATGAGGACTTGCGTGCCGACCGCCAGCCGGAATTCACCCAAGTGGATATCGAAACCTCCTTCCTCAATGAGGAAGAGATCATGACCATCGTCGAAGGCATGATCCGCACCATGTTCAAGCAGGTGCAGGATATCGACCTGCCCAACCCGTTCCCGCGCATTTCGTTTGCCGAGGCAATGAACCGCTACGGCTCCGACAAGCCCGATATGCGCGTGACGCTGGAAATTACCGAATTGACCGACGTCATGAAGGACGTCGACTTCAAGGTGTTCGCCGGCGCGGCCAATTCCGCAGGCGGCCGCGTGGCGGCCATCCGCGTTCCTAACGGCGCCGCATTGTCCCGCAGCGAGATCGACGCCTATACCGAATTCGTCAAGATCTACGGCGCCAAGGGCCTGGCCTACATCAAGGTCAACGATGCAAGCAAATTGAACGAGGAAGGTCTGCAAAGCCCCATCGTCAAGAACATCCACGAACCCGCGCTCAAGGCCATCATCGAGCGTACCGGCGCACAAAGCGGCGATATCGTCTTCTTCGGCGCCGACAAGGCCAAGATCGTCAACGAGGCATTGGGGGCATTGCGCACCAAGATCGGCCATGAAAAGGGCCACGTCGACGGCCGCGCCTGGGCACCTTTGTGGGTGGTGGATTTCCCCATGTTCGAACACGACGAGGAAAACGACCGCTGGGTCGCCCTGCACCACCCGTTCACCAGTCCCAAGGACGGCCACGAGGACCTGCTGGCCAGCAACCCCGGCGCGGCTTTGTCCAAGGCTTACGACATGGTGCTGAACGGCTGGGAAGTCGGTGGCGGTTCCGTGCGTATCCACAAGCAGGAAGTACAGTCCAAGGTGTTCGACGCGCTCAAGATCAGCAAGGAAGAAGCCCAGGAGAAATTCGGCTTCCTGCTCGACGCATTGCAATACGGCGCGCCACCGCATGGCGGCCTCGCCTTCGGCCTCGACCGCCTGGTGACCTTGATGGCGGGCGCGGAATCTATCCGCGACGTGATCGCCTTCCCCAAGACCCAGCGTGCGCAGTGCCTGATGACCAAGGCACCGAACGAGGTGGATGAGAAACAGCTACGCGAGCTACATATTCGCGTGCGCCAGCAGAACCCTGCTGCTTAAAATGAAATCGCTTGTGCTGGCGGCGTTGCAAACTCTTGCCGTACTCAATGTACTGTCTGCGAGTTTGCGCCTTGCCAGCCCGGCGCGATTTCATTTTTTGGATGAGTAGGGGCATCACTACTAGATGAATATCAAGTCGCTCATCCGCACCATCCCCGACTATCCCAAGCCCGGCATCCAGTTCCGCGACATCACCACGCTGCTCAAGGATGCTAGTGGCTTGCGGCAGGTGGTGGATGCATTGGTTGAACGCTATGCGGGTGCCAAGGTCGACAAAGTGGTGGGCATCGAGTCGCGCGGTTTCATTGTCGGCGCAGCAGTGGCATACGAGCTCGGTGTCGGCTTCGTGCCGGTGCGCAAGAAGGGCAAGCTGCCGGGCGACGTGCTGGGCCATGACTATGCCCTGGAATATGGTACTGACCGTGTGGAGATCCACAGCGATGCCATCAGCCCGGATGAACACGTATTGTTGCTGGATGACCTGATTGCCACTGGCGGTACTGCGGAAGCGGCTGCGATATTGATTGAGAAACTCGGCGGCCATGTGCTGGAGTGTGCATTCATCATCGGCTTGCCCGATCTGGGCGGTGAACGGAAATTGCGTGTATTGGGCTACAAGACATTCAGCCTGTGCCAGTTCGAGGACAGTGAGTGAATAGCCAACCACCGGTATACAAGACGCCAGTTTCAGTCTTGGTGCTGGTGCATACCAGGGATTTGCAGGTGCTCATCATGGAGCGAGCGGACAAGGCTGGATTCTGGCAATCGGTGACTGGTAGCCTGGAAAGGCTGCCGAATGGTGAACTGGAGCAGCCAGTGGATGCGGCAATCCGCGAGTTGAAGGAAGAAACCGGCCTTGATGCGGCAGATTACAAGCTGGTGGACTGGCATTGCGCGCATGTGTACGAAATCTACCCGCACTGGCGCTTTCGCTATGCGCCCGGGGTGACGCAAAATACCGAGCATATATTCGGGTTGGAATTACCTGCCCCTGTCGCTGTCCAACTCGCTCCGCGTGAGCATGTGGCTTACGAGTGGGTGGACTGGCGCGAGGCGGCGAAACGTGTATTCTCATGGACAAATGTCGAGGCCCTGCGCAAGTTGGGTGAACGCAACAACTTAACATTGTGAGCTATCAGCCATGCAAGCAACTCTAGAGACAACAGAACGACCAGCCAATACGCTGACCGCCGCGCCGATCAAGTTCGAGCGTTTCCAGGCGGCGCAGGAGGCCGAGCTGCAGGCACGCATCATTGCCGCCAAGAAAAAGCTCGGCAACCGGCTGGTGATCCTCGGTCACCATTATCAGCAGGAAAGCGTATATCGCCATGCGGATTACACTGGCGACTCGCTCAAACTCTCGCGCTTCGCTGCCGAGACGGATGCCGAATACATCGTGTTTCTCGGCGTGCACTTCATGGCCGAAGTGGCGGACATCCTCTCTCGTCCCGAGCAGATTTCCATCCTGCCTGACCTTTCCGCTGGCTGCTCCATGGCCGACATGGCCAATCTGGCCAAGGTGGAACGCTCGCGCCGCGAACTGGCCAAGGTACTGGATTTTGACGCCACCATCACGCCGATCACCTATATCAATTCCGCCGCCGACCTCAAGGCGTTCTGCGGCGAGCATGGCGGCATCGTCTGCACCTCGACCAACGCCACCAAGATCATCGAGTGGGGGTTCAGGCAGCGCGAGAAAGTACTGTTCTTCCCCGACCAGAACCTGGGCCGCTGGTCCGGTTACAAAATGGGCATCCCGCTGGAGCAGATGCCGGTATGGGATCCTGACCTGCCGATGGGCGGCCTGACGGAAGCGCAGATCAAGAATGCCAAGATTTTGCTGTGGAAGGGCCATTGCGCCGTGCACCAGATGTTCCGCGAGCAGAACATCACGCGCTTCCGCGCCGAGCATCCCGATGGCATCGTGATTTCGCACCCGGAATCGCCGTTCGAAGTCTGCCTCAATTCCGATTACGTCGGCTCCACGGAATACATCCTGAAAACCGTCAGCGAGGCGCCTGCCGGTACGCGTTGGCTGGTAGGCACCGAGCTCAATCTGGTGAATCGCCTGGCCGAGCAGATGAAGCCGCAGGGCAAGATCGTCCAGTTCATGTCGCATGTGATCTGCGAATGCTCCACCATGGCGCGTATCGATCCACAGCACCTGGCGTGGACACTGGAAAACCTCGCGGAAGGCAACGTGGTCAACCGTATCAAGGTGCCGGAGCACGAGGCAGAGTTGGCCCGCCTGACACTGCAACGCATGCTGGACGCATCCTGATGAAAGGTTGAGGTTGCAGAGCGTCATCCGGATTGCCACTTTCAACATCCATAAGGGCGTGACCAGTTTCAACGCCCGTTTTGCGCTGCACGAACAACGCGAGCTGATCCGCAAGCTGCAGGCCGATGTTGTCTTCCTGCAGGAAGTGCGTGACCAGCACATCAAGCATAGCCGCCGCTTCAGCGCCTGGCCGCTGGCCGGGCAGGTGGAGTTTCTCGCCGATGCCGTCTGGAGCGATTATGCCTACGGCAAGAACTCGGTCTATCCCGCCGGGCATCACGGTAATGCCCTGCTGTCCAAATACCCCATCGTCAAGTACGAAAATATTGACATTTCCGCTCACCAAAGCGAGCAGCGCGGCATGCTGCATGGCGAGATTGCGGTGCCGGGCTGGCATCAGCCATTGCACTGCATCTGTGTGCACCTTGGCCTCTTTGCGGGATGGCGCCGCAAGCAGATTGCCATCTTGCGCAAGCAGATCGAGGAAGTGGTGCCCAAGGATGCGCCGCTGGTGATTGCGGGGGACTTCAACGACTGGAGCATGAGCGCAGGGCGCGAGCTGGTACATGGCCTGCATCTGCAGGAAGTGTTCGAGCATCATAGCGGCGGCAAGCCTGCGCGCAGCTTCCCATCGTTTCTGCCGCTATTCAGGCTGGATCGCATCTATGTGCGTGGTTTCCATGTGCGGCATGTCGAGGTGCATGCCGGGCCGCAATTCATGAAGGTCTCCGACCATGCTGCCCTGACGGCCGTGCTCTCGAGGATATGATGCGCTGGGAATCCGGCAACCGCATCACCCTGCTCCGCAACGGTACCGAGTTCTTCCCGGCACTGGCGGCTTCCATCGAGGCTGCGCAGCATGAAATCCATCTCCAGACCTATATTTACGAACTGGATGCCACCGGTGCCATGATAGGCGAGAAACTCAAGGCGGCCGCTGCGCGTGGCGTGGCCGTCCATCTCCTGCTGGACGGCTTCGGCAGCCGCAAGCTGCCGCCGGAATACGTGCTCGAGATGGAAGCCTTCGGCGTCAAGGTCATGTTCTACCGCCCGAAGATTTCACCGTGGTCATTCAAGCGTAATCGCTTGCGTCGCCTGCATCGCAAGGTCTCGGTGTTCGACGGGCAGCATGCCTATGTCGGCGGCATCAACATCATCGACGACATGAACGTGCCGAGCAACCTTGATGCACCCCGCGTCGATTATGCCGTTCGCGTCGACGGGCCATTGGTGCTGAGCATCCATGCCAGCGTGCGCAACCTGTGGCGGCGACTGGCCTGGATGCACTTGCGCGAAGTTTCGGCCTATCCCAACCTGCCTGCGCCGCCATTCATCACGAACGGGATGCGTGCGGCCTTCGTCGTGCGCGATAACGTGCTGCATCGCCGGGATATCGAGCGCGCCTACCTCAAGGCCATTGGCAAGGCGCGGGTCGATATCATCATTGCCAGCGCCTATTTCGTGCCGGGCAAGAAGTTTCGCCAGGCGCTGATCGAAGCTGCCAAGCGCGGCGTGCGCGTACGCCTGCTGTTGCAGGGACGCATGGAATACTGGCTCATGTTCGCGACACACGAAGTTTATGGCCTGTTCCTGCGCCATGGCATTGAGATTTACGAGTATCGCGCCAGCTTCATGCACAGTAAGGTGGCGGTAGTGGATAGTCGTTGGGCCACCGTGGGTTCCTCCAACCTTGACCCATTTAGCCTGATGCTGGCCCGCGAGGCCAACATCATGGTGCAGGACAAACGCTTCAATGCCGAGCTGAAGGCGGACTTGGAAAAGGCGATTGCGGAAAAGTCCGTGCAGGTGCGTCCGGAAGACTGGTCTCGGCGACATGTCTTCAAGTGTGCATTCTCATGGATCGTGTATGTCGTCGTGAGGCTCATGATTGGCTTGGTCGGCTCCAAGGAGAAACATTGATGCTGCCTGTGCCTGATGTGCTGAATGTCGCCAACGTGGCCAACGTCATCCAGCTGGCGGTGGCGCCCGCCTTCCTGCTCACGGGGAGCGGCGCCATGCTGGGCGTGATGGCGGGCCGTCTGGCCCGCGTTGTCGACCGCTTCCGCGAATTGCACGAATCCGGCGGCTGGGACCATGCGCAGAAATCCCAGGAAATGCATAGGCTGCTCAGGCGCTCGCGCTGGATACACCGGGCGATTTCCCTGACCTCGCTGGCAGCCTTGCTTGTCTGCGTGGTGATTGCCACTTTGTTCGCGGCGGCGGAAGTCGGTTGGAACCCGTCGCGCATTGTTTCCCTGCTGTTCATTTGTGCCATGGGCTCGCTGGTGTTTGGGCTGCTTTGTTTTCTGCGCGAAATCGCGCTTTCCACTGATATCATGGAGGATGTGCGCACCCGCGAAGGTGGCAGATGACAATGGATTTTGCCAAACCGTTTTTAAATCGCCACCAGTTTGCGATAAAATGGGCGGCGTTGCCGCTTTAGCTCAGTTGGTAGAGCAGTTCATTCGTAATGAAAAGGTCGCCAGTTCGAATCCGGCAAGCGGCACCAAGATAGACAATAGGCCTCTGCAAGCAGAGGCCTTGCTACATCAGGGCGATGGATCCGTCGCCTTTCCTCATGCCGGGATGCGTTCGGCCTTCTTTTCCCGCTCCCATACACGATGAGCCAGCAAGGCGCGCTCGAACTGCTCGCGTACTGCACTGAAATCCTTGGCCTGCAACAAGCCCGCATCTTCCTCCAGATGAAGTGCTTTTATCAGGCTCGCGCCTGGCCCGGTCAGTGCCAGCGGCTTCAGGTGCTTGAATGTTTCGAGGATGAAGTGCACGGCTTGTCCATTGTCTAGTAGCGCCGTATGGTCCGTCGGGATATCCGGTACTATCGCCGCGTCGAACAAAATCGAGGGTTCTCCCTTGATTGAGCCATCCACCGCCAACGATTTTCCCTCGCTGGTCTTGACTGGCGCAGAAGTGGGGCCAAGAAGCTGTAGCGCGATGCTGTGCTGTTGTGCCCAGTCAAGCAGCGGGCGGATGGCCTTGGCGGACAAGCCGTCGAACACCAGTGCCGCGATTTTCTTCCCCTGCAGGTCCTGGGGAGTCAGCTTCATCTGGCTCAGCGCCGACGATTGCTTCAGGCTGGGTTCGGGCACCTTGATGGTCGGTTTCTTGGGCGCCGGAATGCCCAGCTTCTGCGCAACGGTGCCTGCCAGGCCCAGGTCGATATTGGACAGGATCTCGTTGACGACTCTTTCCCGGATATGTTGCCTCTTGACCTTGCCCAGCTCGAAGCTGTAAGCCTCTGCAATGTGTAGTTGTTCCGTGGCGCTCAAGCTCTTGTAAAAAAGCCTGGGTTGGGAGAAATGGTCCTTGAACGACGCCGACCTTTCCCTGACCTTGTGTGCATCGATGCGCTCGTAGTAGCTCTCGAAGCCGCCATCCTTGGCTGCTGGCGGCGTTTCCTGCGGCCAGCCTCCGTCGATCGAGTTAGGCTCGTAGGCAGCCTGGCCCTTGTGTATCGTCGTTCTGTGCAATGCGTCCCGCTGGTTGTTGTGGAAAGGGCATACCGGCTTGTTGATGGGGATTTCATGGAAATTGGGTCCGCCCAGCCGGCTCAGCTGAGTATCCGTGTAAGAGAACAGACGGCCTTGCAGGAGCGGATCGTTGCTGAAGTCCAGGCCGGGCACGATGTGCCCGGGGCAAAAGGCGATTTGCTCGGTCTCGGCAAAAAAATTATCCGGGTTGCGATTCAGTACCAGCTTGCCCAGCGGCGTGATCGGAACCAGTTCTTCGGGCACGATCTTGGTGGGGTCGAGGATGTCGAAATCGAAGCTGTGCTCGTCTTGTTCGTCAATGATCTGCACGCCGAATTCCCATTCAGGATAATTGCCGAGCTCAATGGATTCGCCCAGGTCGCGCCGGTGGAAGTCGGGATCCTTGCCCGCGATCTTCTGCGCTTCATCCCATACCAGCGACAGCACCCCCTGCTTCGGGGTCCAGATGAACTTGACGAACTTGGCAACGCCCTTGGCATTGATGAGCCTGAAGGTATGGACGCCAAATCCCTGCATGGCGCGCAAGCTCCTGGGAATGGCACGGTCGGACATGGCCCAGATGACGGCATGCGCCGACTCCGGCTGTAGCGAAACAAAATCCCAGAAGGTGTCGTGGGCGCTGGCGCCCGTCGGGATCTCATTGTGAGGCTCGGGCTTGACCGCATGGACGAAGTCGGGAAACTTGATGGCATCCTGGATAAAAAAAACGGGAATATTATTGCCTACGAGGTCGAAGTTGCCCTCCTCGGTATAAAACTTGATGGCAAAGCCGCGCACGTCCCGTACCGTGTCGGCAGAGCCCCTGGGGCCCTGGACGGTGGAAAACCTGACGAAGACCGGGGTTTGCTTGCCTTTTTCGCCGAGGAATCCCGCCTTGGTGAGTGAAGAGTGGTCGGCATAGGATTCAAAATAACCATGGGCGCCGACGCCACGTGCATGGACGATTCGTTCCGGGATGCGCTCATGATCAAAATGGGTAATCTTCTCCCTGAGAATGAAGTCTTCCAGCAGGGAGGGCCCACGGCTGCCGGCACGCAGGGAGTTCTTGTTGTCTGCAATCTTGACGCCCTGATTGGTCCTCAGTGGCTGCCCGGTGGCATCCGACTTGTACGACTCTAGATCGCGCGTTTTTGCAGTGGTGTTTTTCTTGTCTGGAGCGGTTGACCCTGCCAGTTGGCTTTTGACTTTCTCCGTTTTGTTCTTCATGAGGCATACCCCTATTTTATTTGATGGTATTGCGTCTCACTGTAGAGCTGTGCGTTGAAAAGTGGTGTAGGAGAAAAGGCTAAATCTATGTAGGAATATATTAATGTGATTTGACTGACCATGCTGGTTGTGCCGAAATGAACAACGAGTACTGCAAGATGGCCTTTAATATAGGCTTTAGCGGATTGCCAGCAATTTTCTTGATGCTTGTGTGTGATGAAGTTGTGGTATTGGCATAGTGGATACTGAAGGTGTGTAGCTCGATGGCTATAATGGTGACAGGCATGTCGTCCAGAATGCGCAAGTAATTTTGCCTGTATGCTTATTTGTCTTAAATTTTAGTCAAAATGCAATATAGCTAAAGTCACTAATGCTGGAAAAGAAAATTTCAGGCTCAAGCCGCACTGCCAAGCCAGGAGAAGTTAAATGACACTACTACCCATGACGGCATGAGATGGGCGGCAGGTAACAATGCTAGTATTCACCCTTGATGTTAAGAGGCGGAACCTCAGGCGATGTCGGTATTGAAGGGTTCACAAAACGTCACCATCTGCAATGCGAACGGCTTGAAGCTGGCAGCCAGGCTGGAGCTGCCTGACATTCCACCGCGCGGGATGGCGATGATTGCGCCTGCGTTCGGCTGTACCAAGGAAATATTGATTGCCTCCAGGACAGCACGAAGATTGCTGCAATATGGGATAGGCTCGCTTCGCTTGGATTTCACCGGGATTGGCCAAAGCGAGGGGGATTTCTCAATGACCAACCTGGATACGCAGGTTGAGGATTTTGTCAGTGCTGCTGATTGGTTGCGGCAGCATGTCGCTGCGCCAAACATCTTGATCGGCCACAGTTTCGGCGGGCTGGTGGCGCTGAATGCGTGCCACTCGATTCCAGAATCGCGGGCCTGCGTCACGATTGCCACGCCTGAGAGCCCGGCGCATGTGCTGGAGATCATCGGCGAGGACAAAACCAGGGAGATCATGCAGGGTGGTGCCACCAGCATCGAGGTGAACCGGCAGCCTTATGTCTTGCGGCGGCAATTTGCCGACCATGCCCGACAATTCCGGCTGCATGACACCATGCAGCGTTTGCGTGTGCCGGTGTTGATCATGCATTCGCCCCGCGACGAGATGGTGCCCATGCGCCATGCTCATGCGATTTTCGAAACAGCCCGGCACCCGAAGAGCCTGCTGGCGATAGAGGATGCGGATCATATGGTGTCTGAGAGGCCGGCCGCCGAGTTCGTGGCAAGCACCATTGGCTTGTGGGGGATGCGCTATCTGACGGATGGCTAGGGCTGTATTGCCGCTGGTTGCCATTGTGGTACGGCTGCCCTTGGGAAGCTTCGCACGCCGGCATGGTCTGGGTCATTGCATGCATGCATCATGACGGATATGTGCTGAATGGCAGCTACAAGTCAGGCGGGCGATTGTTTATACTTACGTTCCAAGCGCCATTGAGCGCATCAATTTGGAGTCTGGGATTTTGATCATATCCGCGCGTATTACCGGGGCTTACGGAAAGCTCCTGCTGTTGTTGGTACTTGGCAGCCTATTGTCCGCCTGTGGTGGGTTCCGCATCTGGCCATTTGGTGGAGACAATGCCGATGCGCGCTCGCGTGGCCCCGGCGGCTCGACGGAATACCGTTGCGACAAGGGGCGCAAGTTCTACGTCAAGCTGGAGGATGCAGGAAAAGCGGCTTGGCTGATGTTGCCAGACCGTGAAGTCCTGCTCAACAGGACGGACGCTGGATCCTACAGTAATGGCATCACCACGTTGGTGCTCGAAGGGGAGGCAGCCAGACTCGACGATGGCTACAAGCATGACTACCAGCATTGCCAGGCCACACTGCCTGCGAAGAAATAACGCTGTGCAGGTCGTGAAGCCGCTCGTGGAGCGGCTTTTTTATTGACCGGTTTGGTTAAGCCCCTATTTAAAACCGGGACATAATGGCAAGATCAAGCAACAATGTGGCAGATTTGATTAAGCATGACCTTGAGCATCTCTGAAATAATCAGAGGCTAAGTCAGTCAACATGGATTCGTTATGGTAGTCGCAGCATGCTAGGCATCGTCAAAGTTGCGCTCAGGCGCCCTTATACTTTTGTCGTGATGGCGATCCTGATCCTGATCGTCGGAATCTTGTCGGCACTGCGCATGCCGACCGATATTTTCCCGGAAATCCGCATTCCCGTCATTTCCGTCGCCTGGCAGTATGCCGGCATGTCGCCCGACCAGATGACCGGGCGTATCCTGACGACGTTCCAGCGTTCGCTGACGACGACGGTGAACGACATCGAGCATATCGAGGCCAACTCCTATGCGGGCCTGGGTATCGTCAAGATTTTCTTCCATCCGGGCGTCAACATTGCTACTGCCAATGCCCAGGTGACGGCAATTTCACAAACCATGCTGCGGCAGTTGCCGCCAGGCACCCAGCCGCCCCTGATTTTGAATTACAACGCATCCACTGTGCCTATCCTGCAATTGGCGCTGGCAGGGCAAGGCCTGACCGAGCAGAACCTGGCCGACCTCGGCATGAATGCCGTGCGGGTGCGCCTGGTGACGGTGCCTGGGGCAGCGGTTCCCTGGCCGTATGGTGGTAAGACGCGGCAGGTGCAGATCGACCTCGATCCGGATGCCTTGCAGGCGCGTGGGCTCTCGGGGCAGGATGTGGCGAATGCGCTGGCAGTGCAGAATGTGATCCTGCCTGCCGGCACGCAGAAAATCGGCAGTTTCGAATACACGATCCAGCTCAATAATGCGCCTTCGGCATTGGAGGAGCTTGGCAATCTGCCGGTGAAGATGGTCAACGGCGCTATGGTGTATATCCGCGATGTGGCGCATGTGCGCGATGGCAACCCGCCGCAGACCAATCTGGTACACGTGGATGGCGCCCGCTCCGTGCTGATGTCGGTCATGAAAAGTGGCGCTACTTCCACGCTCGCGATCGTGGACGGCATCAAGAGCAAATTGGCAGAAATCAAGCCTACCCTGCCGGATGAACTGGAAGTGCGCCCCATCAACGACCAGTCGATTTTCGTCAGTGCCGCGATTGAGGGCGTGGTGCTGGAGGGCTGTATCGCAGCCGCACTCACCAGCATCATGATCCTGCTGTTTCTTGGCAGCTGGCGTTCCACCGTGATCATCGCGATTTCCATTCCCTTGTCCATCCTGGGGGCGATCGCCGGCTTGGCGTTTACCGGGGAGACACTCAATATCATGACGCTGGGGGGGGCTGGCGCTGGCGGTGGGTATCTTGGTGGACGATGCCACCGTGACAATCGAGAATATCAACTGGCATCTGGAGCAGGGCAAGCCGGTCGAGCCGGCAATTCTGGACGGCGCACGGCAGATCGTCACGCCGGCCTTCGTTTCGCTGCTGTGCATCTGTATCGTATTCGTGCCGATGTTCTTCCTCGAAGGTGTGTCGGGCTTCCTGTTCGTGCCGATGGCTAAGGCCGTGATGTTCGCGATGATCAGCTCCTTTATCCTGTCGCGCACCCTGGTGCCGACCATGGCCAAGTACCTGCTGAAGCCGCATGCGCCGCATACCGACCTGCATGGCAATGATCATGTTCTTCCCCCGTCGCGAAATCCACTGGTGCGTTTCCAGCGTGGTTTCGAGGCACGCTTCGAGCATTTCCGCGAAGGCTATCGCGGTGTGCTGATGTTAATGCTGGAAAACCGCAGAAAGTTCATCGCGGGGTTCATGGCATTCGTCATGCTCAGTTTTGCGCTGGTGCCTTTCCTCGGGCGCAATTTCTTCCCCGAGGTGGATGGCGGGCAAATTCTCATGCATGTACGCGTGCCGGTTGGCACCCGGCTGGAAGATACGGCCGCTAGGTTCGCCAAGATACAATCGGAAATTCGCAAGATCATTCCTGCAGATGAAATCGATACCATCGTCGACAATATCGGCCTGCCGATCAGCCCAATCAACTTGACATACAACAATACTGGCGTCATGGGCATACAGGATGGCGATATCCAGATTGCACTGACCAAGGAACACCAGCCTACGGCTGCCTATGTCAAGCGCTTGCGCGAGGAGCTGCCGCGCCTGTTCCCCGACTCGACCTTTACCTTCCCGCCTGCGGACATCGTGAGCCAGATCCTCAACTTCGGCTCTCCGGCGCCGATCGACCTGCAGATTCGCGGGAACGACCTGCAGGCCAATTTTGATTATGCCAATCAGCTGGTGACGGAAATCCGCAAGGTGCCAGGCATTGCCGATGTGCGTATCCAGCAGTCGCGCCGTAATCCGGTATTGCAGGTCGAGGTCGATCGGTCGCGTGCGCAGGAAGTGGGGCTGACGACACGCGATGTCACCAATGATATGGTGGTGACGCTGGCGGGCAGTAGCCAGGTGGCACCCACGTATTGGCTGAACCCAGCCAATGGCGTCTCCTACCCCATCGTGTTGCAGACACCGCAATACCGCATGGATAGCCTGTCTGCACTGGAGAACCTGCCGATCAACGGCAGCGCACCGGGCGCATCGCCGCAGATCCTCGGCGGCCTGGCGACATTCTCGCGCAGCACTGCCAACGCGCTGGTCAGCCAGTACGATATCCAGCCCATTGTGCAGATCAATGCCACGACGCAGGGCCGCGACCTGGGCGCGGTCGCCAAGGATATCCGCCGAATCATGGATGCCCATGCCGATAGCGTACCCAAGGGATCCAGTATCGCCTTGCTAGGCCAGGTCCAAACCATGGAGCATGCATTTTCGGGGCTGCTGTTCGGGCTGTTGGGTGCGATCGTGCTGATTTACCTGCTCATCGTGGTGAATTTCCAGTCCTGGAGCGACTCATTCGTGATCGTCAGCGCCTTGCCCGCCGCGATTGCGGGTATTGTCTGGATGCTGTTTGCCAGCTTTACCCCGCTGTCGGTGCCGGCTCTGACTGGCGCCATCATGTGCATGGGCGTGGCGACGGCGAACAGTGTCCTGGTGATCAGCTTTGCACGTGAGCGCCTGGCAGAGCTGGGCAATGCTACCCAGGCTGCGATCGAGGCAGGCTTCGTGCGCTTCCGCCCGGTCTTAATGACGGCATTGGCAATGATGATCGGCATGGCACCGATGGCGTTGGGCCTGGGAGAAGGCGGGGAGCAGAATGCGCCGCTTGGCCGGGCTGTGATCGGGGGGCTGCTGTTCGCCACCGTCACCACCTTGATTTTCGTGCCCGTGGTGTTCAGTATCGTGCACCGCAATTACCGCAAGCCGTTGGTAGAGAATTCGAATTATGGAGAAGTGAATGTCATCTGATGTGAGGACTACTGATCTTGGCGCGTCACGCCGTACTGTGCGCAGAGGCGGCCTGGTCATTGCCCTGGTGGCGATTGGCATCGTGGTCTATGGCTTGTCGATCCGTGCCAAGGAAGGCGAGGCGCTCAAGCAATGGACGGAGGAGCAGGCGGTGCCGTCTGTGACCCTGGTCAGCCCGCAGCGCGGCAGCGACACCCGGACGCTGGTGCTTCCCGCCCGGTTGGAAGCCTTTGCCCGTGCGCCCATTTACGCCAGGGTGAGCGGTTACCTCAAGCGGTGGTATGTCGACATCGGTGCCGAGGTCAAGGCAGGACAGGTGTTGGGCGAAATCGAAACGCCAGACCTTGATCAGCAATTATTGCAGGCCAAGGCCGACGTCGAGACCGCCAAGGTGAATGCAGAGCTGGCTGGCACGACTGCCAGGCGCTGGCAATCCATGCTGAATACCGATTCCGTTTCCAAGCAGGAGGTGGAGGAGCGGGTCAGTGATTATGCGGCCAAACAGGGTATCCTGCAGGCCGCGCAGGCCAACCTGGACCGCATGCAGGCCACCAAGGGATTCACCAGGCTGGTGGCGCCATTTTCCGGCACCGTGACCGCACGTTCAACCGATATTGGCGCACTGATCAACGCAGGAGAAGCCGGGCAGCCGCTCTTTGTCGTGTCGGATACGCGCAAGCTGCGCCTCTACGTCAATGTGCCGCAGAGTTATGTGCCAGCGATCGGCAAGGGTGCCACGGCGAAAGTGACCATCCCTGGCCGGCCTGGCGTCGAATATGCCGCGAAGCTGGTGGCTTCGGCACAGGCAGTGGATGCGGCTTCCGGTACCACGCTGTTCCAGTTTCTGGTACCGAACGATAACGGTGAGTTGCTGCCCGGCGGCTTTGCCCGCGCCAATATCGAGCTTGCGGCCAATGCTGCGACCTTGAGTATTCCAGCCAGTGCATTGATCGTACGGCACGATGGCGTGCATGTCGCAACGCTGGATGAACATGACAGGGTTGTGCTCAAAACGGTAATGATCGTCCGCGATCTCGGCAAGACCCTGGAAATCGGTTCGGGCCTGGAGGAAGGCGACAGGGTGGTAGACAGTCCTCCTGACGACATCACGGATGGCATGCAGGTGCGTGTGCCTGCCGAGGCAGGCACAGGGGCTGCCAAGTCATGATCATCAGGCAAGGGATGCTGGCTTGTGGCATGCTGGCAGTGCTCGGGGGATGCTCTTTTGCGCCCGAGCTCAAGCTGCCAGAAGTGCCGGTGGCGCAGGCATATAAGGAAATGCAACCCTGGGTGCCGGCGGCACCGGCCGACCAATTGCCGCGCGGGGAATGGTGGAAGCTTTATGGCGATGCTGAACTTGATGCGTTGCAGGAAAAGCTGGTTGCGCACAGCCCAGACCTTTCAGCGGCGCTGGCACGCTACCAGCAGGCGCTGGCATACAGCGAGCAAGCGCGTGCAGATCTGTTCCCCAGCCTGTCTGCAAATGGCCAGGCTGGGCGCAATCGCGTTTCCGAGCACCGCCCACTGGTACCGCCCAATGCTGTCATCCCTCCGACTTATTCGAATTACAGCATAGGGCTGCAGGCCAGCTATGAGCTGGATCTATGGGGCAGGGTGCGCAACACGGTCAAGGCAGGCGTTGCCGAGGCTGCCGCCATGCAGGCCGATCTCGAGTCGGTACGCCTGAGCCTGCAGGCGCAGCTCACTGACAATTTCATTGTGTTGCGTGGCTTGGATCAGCAGCTGCATATCCTTGAAGAAACCGTGCAGGCCAACGACAAGGCATTGTCGATTACCAAGGCGCGCCATGAGGGGGGTATCGTGCCAGGCCTGGACGTGAGTCGTGCCGAGGCGCAGCTGGAAACGGCACGCTCGCAGCTGGCGCAGGCCCGGGCACAGCGCGCGGTGGTCGAGCATGCGATTGCCGCCCTGGTTGGCGAGTCTCCCTCGAATTTTGCGATTGCCAGCCGACTGGATACGATTGCCCTGCCGCATGTTCCGCCTGGGCTACCTTCCACCCTCCTGCAGCGCAGGCCGGATATTGCAGCTGCGCAAAGACGCGTTGCGGCGGCAAATGCCAGTATCGGCGTGGCAAGGACGGCTTATTTCCCTGCCTTGAGCCTGAGTGCGGCATTTGGCTATCAGAGCATTTCCACCGGGAATTGGCTGACGGCGCCCAGCAATTTCTGGTCCATCGGGCCGGGCATGCTCTTCCAGCTTTTTGACGGCGGACGCCGCAAGGCCCAGTTGGCGCAGGCTGAGGCGGTGCTGAATGAGACTGGGGCCCGTTATCGCGGGGTGGTATTGGAGGCCTTCCAGCAGGTAGAGGACAGCTTGGTGCGCCTGCATCACTACCAGGCAGCTGCGGATGCGGAACAGGCCGCCGCCGAGGCAGCGCAAAAATCGATGGCATTTGCGATGAATCGCTATCGTGAAGGCGCCGCCAATTACCTGGAGGTGACGGCAGCGCAGACACAGGCTCTGGAGACTCAGCGCGCAGTGGTGACGCTCAAGGTCAGCCAGCTGCGCACCAGTGTGGAATTGATCCGTGCCCTGGGAGGTGACTGGCAGCAGGCCGAAGCGGCAGGCGCAGTCAAGGATGGCAATTCATGAGTGATCTATTCTGACGCTGTAGTTTCCTGCGACCAGCGTGTCAGGTAATTGCTGGGCGACTCACCCATTGAGCGCGTAAACATGCTGGTAAAGCCAGCAGTGCTTTCGTAGCCCAGCGCCAGGGCGATATTGGTGACGCTGGCTCCCTCGGTCAGCATCTCGACGGCGCGTATCAGGCAGAGCTGCTGGCGCCAGGAGGAGTAAGTCATGCCGGTTTCTTTCTGGAACAGGCGAGCAAGTGTTCGGGCACTGGCACCTGCAATCTGGGCCCACGCCTCGATGCTGCGGTCATCTCCCGGATTCTGGTGCAGGCTTTCCGTTACCCGGCGTAGCCGAGGATCGCGCCCTTCGGGCAGAAAAAGCGGCGCTTGTTGCGCAGTGCTGATCTGGTCGACGAGCACCTGCATCAGCCTGTGCTCCCGGCTGTGCAACGTGTATTGGTTGTTGATCGCCACTGCCTGCGAGACCAGTTCACGCAACAAGGGAGTAAGCTTAATGACGCAGCAGCGTTTGGGTAGTGTTTCCAGCAGCTCGGGCGCGATCAATACCGTCTGCATTTTCGATGCCTGCGTATAGATGGCACTATGCACCGCTGCGCTGGGTATCCAGCAGGCGCGGCCGGGCGGCGTGATCCATGAACCATCGCGCGTCTCTACGCGCATACTGCCGTTGGTAACGAACATCAATTGCCCCCGCTGGTGTGCATGGGCTTCCACCCGCCAGCCCATGGAGTAGCTGCCCACTCTGGCCACGACCGGGAGTGGCGACAGGTCTGGGTCGGGACCACTGCCATTGAGGTCAGTGAAGGCCGGGTGGACGTCGATTTCTCTCATTGGGCATGCCCTTCAGCAGGCGGTGGCCAACGCCCTGTCATGGCGTGGCAGTTTGGCATGCAGGTGCGGCCTGGCTGGTTTCCCGGGCCCAGTCTGCAGCCTGTTGCAAGGCTTCCGTGCTGGCAATGTTCAGTGCGGCAACCCCGCCTCGCGCATCTGCGCTTTGCGCTGCATGTCGTGCGGAAATAAGCGTGGAAGCTAATAGCTTGCGTGAACGCCTGTCTGTCAACTCTGCCTGTAACTGGACTACGCCTTGGCTACTGCTGGCGTCGTCAAACACCTGGTCGAAAGTGACGATTTGTATTTTCAGGCCGCATGTCGTGTTGAGAGGTTGCGCATTGGCAACTTTCTGGCGCAAGAGATCCACGGGCAAGGTAGACCAGCGGCTTTCTGCATAGGCGAATACCTGGGATGGATGCTTGTAGTGCAGGCGGTAGCGGATATTGCTGTGCTGGATCGCATCGGTGGCGTCTAGCTTTTCCAGCGGCAAGGTGAAGCTGATGCGATTGTCTGCATCCTGCAGCCCGAAGTCGTAAAAATCCAGTGGCTTGGTGTCAGGCTTGATCGAGCTCATGCAGGCGCTCAGGCTGAGAACAGTCATCAACAGCGCCGCCATGGACGTAATGTTTTGCATGGGGTACCTCATTGTGCAGGTTTGAAGCCGGATTCACCCGGACCCGGGCGAATTTCTGGTTTGCCGAAAAGCAGGCTTTGCGGGTTTTCTTCCAGCATATCCAAAATACGACTGATGCGGCGCGCATCGTTGCTGGCATTGGCCGTCAGTTCATTGAGCTGCGGCAGGGTCTCGTGATTCAACGTATCGCCGATCAGGCTGGCGCTGTTGCGAATATCCCCTGTCATTCCGCGTACATCGTGGACAGTGGCTGTCAGTTCGTTGAGCAGCGGTGTGGCGGCTTGGGTGGCTGCCTGCAGGTTATTCAAGGTTTGCGTGAACTGTTGCTGGTTTTGTTCGGACAGCAGTTTAGTGGCCTGGCCGAAAGCCTCATTGGCAGAGACGAGAGCCGGTCCCAACTTGGAGGATGCCTCTTCCAGGTTGGACAGCGTCTGGTTCAGGCGCTTTACATCTATACTCTGCATCATCGTGTTCGCCTGCTCAATGGTCTCGACGCCATGGTTGACGAACGATTCCACCTTGTCCACCAGCCGCGGCACCCGTTCGGAAATGCGGTCTATCAATGAAGGGCGCATCGTGATCAGAGAGCCGGGTGGCAGTTGTTCGCCATCATCATTGGGGTCATTGAGGTCGATATAGGCAAGGCCGGTGACCCCCTGTGAGCGCAATTCGGCGTAGGCATCCTTGGTAAGGTGCAGTTTTTCATCGACGCGGATGGTGATCTCGATCGAGGATTGCGAGTCCGGGTCCAGCGCAATGCTGGAAACCTTGCCTACGTTCACACCGCGAAACTTGACCGATGCTTCCTGATTGAGACCGGTCACAGGCTGTCTCGAGATGATCTTGTATTCAGTGAGCGGCTGCCGGCTGCCGCTCATCCACCAGAAGGCAAATGCGAGAATGGCCACCAAGATCAGGGTGGCAATGCCAACAGCCAAGGCATGTGCGCGGTTTTCCATAATGTTAGAGCCTGTTCATGTTCAATGTCTTTTCATGGGAATGTTGCCCTGTCGGCGTAGTCAATGCAAGGCGCATGCCACAGACGGGCGCATGGTTCGGCAAGGGCTTGACACACAGCTGTAGCTGCACCGACAGGGCAAACCGATAAATGAGGCATTGTTTTAAAATGCCCCCGCCTTGTGTGGCGCGGTATGTGACAGTGCCTATATACTGCCTGCGCCCTGAGCAAGGAGATGTTGCAGCCAAGGATGCTAAATAAAAGGCCATTGCACAGGTGCCTCATGTCCTTTCCAATCGGACACGAACGCCCTGGAAAAAGTTTTGCACAAAAGGATGATCGATGTTGCCGAGCTCACGCAACCCACAATTGGCGACGATGTGTTTGTCGGCAAGGACAGCGACCTTGTCGGTCAGCGATACCAGGGTATCCAGGTCGTGAGTGACGAAAATCACCGTCAGGCCCAGGCTATGCTTGATGCTTTTGATCAGCTCCACGAATTTTTCGCTGCGATCTGGGTCTAGCCCCGCTGTCGGTTCGTCCAGTAACAGCAGCTCTGGCTCCAGCGCCAGCGCCCGCGCCAGGGCCACGCGCTTGATCATGCCGCCAGAGAGCTGGGATGGCAGTCTTGACCCCGTATCCGGCTCCATTTCCACCAGCGAGAGCTTGTGCAGCACGAGCTGGTGGATGGTGGCTTCGTCGAACTGCTTGAGCTCGCGCAGTGGAAAGGCAATATTGTCGAACACGGTCAGGGCGGAAAACAGTGCACCCTGCTGGAACAACATGCCTAGCCGGTTCATCAGGCGTTGCTGTGGCACGCGATCCATTTCATGCAGATTCTTGCCAAACAGCAAGACCTCTCCCTTGGTCGGGCGTGTCAGGCCTACGATGTGGCGCAGCAGTGTGGTTTTGCCGCTGCCCGACCCCCCGACCAGGGAGATGATTTCTCCCGCATTGATGCTGAGATCGAGATCCTGGTGCACGACATTGCTGCCGAACACGGTCCAGACTTTCCTGATTTCGCAGATGGGGCGAGTGTGTTGACTGTTCATGGCCTCTACACTCCGATGCCGCTGGTGATGATGGCGAAAGCGGCATCAATCAGGATGACGCAGGTGATCGCCGTGACCACGGAGCTCGTGGTGCTGCGGCTGAGGCTTTCAGTGTTCGGCTTGATGCGCAGGCCGAAGTGACAGGCCATCACCGCGACAATGAATCCGAACATGACGCCCTTGATCAGGCCCAGGGTGATATTGACCGGCTGTACGACGGCTGCCAGGTAGTCGAAAAAGAAGCGAAAGCCGAGGCCCAGCTCGATATTGGCCGATAATGCGCCGCCCAGCAGGGCCCAGCACGAGGTCCAGATCACCAGGAAGGGGGCAATCACCGTCAGTCCAAGTACCTTGGGCAGAACCACGCGCAGGATGCGCGAGATTCCCATGGTGGCAAGTGCGTCGATTTCCTCCGTCACCCGCATGACGCCGATCTGGGCTGCCATGGAGGAGCCAGAGCGCCCTGCGACCAGTACGGCCATGAGGATGGGGCCGAGCTCGCGGATAACTGCCAGCCCGAGGATATTGACGATGAAGATGTCAGCGCCGAAGGTGCGCAGCTGGGTAGCCATCAGATAGCTCATGGCAATCCCGATCATGAAGCCAAGCAGCGCGGTGACAGGCAGTGCGGTAACGCCGCTCTTGTAGATATTGGCGCTGAACTCCCGCCACGGAAAATCCTGGGGGCGGCGCAGCAGGTAGCCCAACTCCAGCACCAGTAGTCCGATCAGCTTGACGAAGTCGACGACATGACTGGAAATGAAGATGGTCAATTTTCCGAACCCGGCCACCAGCTTGAGCCAGTCGAAACGTGGTGGTTTTTCGGCGACCGTCGTTGTCTCAATGGACGCTAGCGTATCGAACAGGGCCACTTGCTCGTCAGTGAGCGTTACCCTGCCTTCCATCTTTCCCTGCCAGCCGTTCCATAGCACCGCTGCGCCGGCGGTATCCAGTTGCTCGACCTGGGTCAGGTCCCATTGCGCTTTTTCATCGGAAAAATACGGTTTGAGGGCCCGGCGCAACTCGGCAAAGTCGTTATCCAAGGCGCGCAAGGACCATTGTCCGTTAAGCACAATGCGCTTACCACCCTGGGTATCATCCTCTACCTGAAAACTCGCTGCAGCCATGAGCATCCTCTGGTGAATGGGCGCCAGTCTTGCCGCAAGAGGCGTGGTCGCAAGACTGGCGTGGCATCGGCAGCCGACGACTGCCGATGGGTTGGTTATAACATAGGTTAAGGCAGCCTAGATCTTGCCATCCAGGCCCATCTGGAAATATTTGTGGACGATTTTGTCCTGGTTCTCCAGCAGCCAGTCGATATCCGGCTTGTTGCTCATTGCCTTGTGGATGGCATTGGCAGTTGCCTTGCGGTGGATGTCGAACAGGATCTTGTGATCGAGATCGTCCTGTTCGGCCACGATCGGGTTGAGCCAGACGGAAACGATGATGCCAAGGTCGTTGGCTTTCTCCTTGGGGATGTCGCCGTTACGCACGGCATCCAGGACGCCGTTGGCGATCGCGGCCTGCACTGTTCCCATGAGGATGTTGGTATAGCGCTCGTTCTTGACAGTTACCTTGCTCACCATGATGGTGGCAGGGCGAACCATGATGTCGGTATTGAGGATGGCCAGCACGCGTGAGTGGCCCTTGACCTGGTCGCCGAGCAGCGTGCCGAAAGCCGTGCCCATGGGGCCGTCCATTTCACCGATGATGACTTCGGGTTCTGCTGCCGTGCCTGGAGGACCTCCTGCTACCAGAGCTTCGCCGACACGCATGAAAATCTTGTCACTCATTGTTTCTCCTTGCTTGATGGGATGGATAACGAAATTGATCGATCACTTACTTTTAACCGAAATCCGGCGCAATTGCAAAAATGTTGACTGACCACTCAATGACACCAGCGGCAGGCTATAATTTCCCAGCTTACATTTTTAAGGGCAACACTCATGAAAAGTTATCGTAAAGAGCTGTGGTTCAATGCACCTTCGCGTGTGGCATTCATCAACATCACACACGAGGTCGAGGCTTGCCTGCGAGAGAGCGGCGTGAGGGAAGGCCTGGTACTGGTCAACGCCATGCACATCACGGCCAGCGTTTTCATCAACGATGACGAATCCGGACTGCATCATGACTATCGCGAGTGGCTTGAGCGCCTCGCGCCACATGAGCCTATCCGCAACTATCGGCACAATGATACCGGTGAAGACAATGCTGATGCCCATATGAAGCGCCAGATAATGGGGCGTGAGGTCGTGGTCGCAGTGACCGATGGCCAGCTGGACTTCGGCCCATGGGAGCAGATTTTCTACGGTGAGTTCGACGGACGCCGCAACAAGCGGGTGCTGGTGAAGATCATTGGTGAATAGATGGTGAAACACCGCGTGCTGGTCGTCATGGCTCATCCCATGCTAGAGAGCTCGCGGGTAAACCGAGCGTTGCTGGATGCCGCGCAAGGTTGCGAGGGCATCCAGGTACATGACCTGTACACTCATTACCCGGAACAGATGATCGATGTGGCGCATGAGCAGGCGCTAGTCGATACGCATGACATCCTGGTGTTCCAACACCCCATGTATTGGTATTCCTGTCCTGCCCTGCTCAAGAGCTGGTTTGACTCTGTGCTGAGCTATGGCTGGGCATATGGCGGCAGTGCCAACAAGCTCTCGGAAAAGGCATGGGTGCATACGGTGTCTACAGGCGGGTCTGAACGTGTCTACCAGCGGCGCGGATACAATTGTTTTTCCATCGCTGAACTGCTGCGACCTTTCGAGCAGACAGCACGATTGTGCGGCATGCGCTATTTGCAACCTTTTCTGGTGCAGTCTGCAGACACGCTGAGTGATGAGACATTGCAAGAGTATGCAGCCAGCTATGCAGCATGGCTGGATGGGCTGGCAAAGGGAAGCTGGCCGCCACAGGTTGACAGCCTGCAGTCGGAAGAGGCGCATTATCTGGCACCTGCTGATGGTGCAGGCGCTTCCTGATGGCTGAACCCCAGATTTCTTCGCTGTTGCTGCAAAGCGCTATTTACCTTGGTGCTGCCGTGATCGCTGTTCCTGTTTTCCGACGGATTGGGCTCGGTTCCGTGCTGGGGTACCTGTTTGCCGGCGTTGTGATCGGGCCTTGGGGCCTGGGCCTGGTGGCAGATGCCGAAGCTGTCATGCATTTTTCCGAATTCGGCGTGGTCATGATGCTGTTCCTAATCGGTCTCGAGATTGAGCCCGACAAGCTGATGGCATTGCGACTTCCCATCTTTGGCATGGGCGGATTGCAGGTGGTGCTGACTGCAGCGCTGGTGTATGGTGCCGGGATTGCCATCGGCCTAGATTGGCGATTGTCGCTGGTGGCGGGCATGGGTGTGGCCATGTCGTCGACGGCAATCGCCATGCAGATACTCACGGAGCAGGGTGCGTTGAATCGCCCGTCCGGGCGATCTGCGTTCTCGGTGCTGCTGTTCCAGGATCTGGCAGTGATCCCCATCATGATCCTGTTGCTGGTGATTGCGCCTGGAGCGCATACCGCGCATGGCGTCCACATGGATTGGTTTGCCATCCTCAAAGCGGTGTCACTGGTGGTGTTGCTGGTACTGGGTGGGCGATACCTGTTGCGGCCCGTGCTGCGATACACTGCCAACACCAAGCTACGCGAGATATTCATCGCCTTCGCCCTGTTCCTGATTATTGGCGTTTCCATCCTCATGACCCTGGTTGGCCTGTCCATGGCGCTGGGCGCCTTCATTGCCGGGGTGCTGCTGGCGGATTCAGAATACCGGCAGGAGCTGGAGCTGGACATCGAGCCTTTCAAAGGACTACTCCTCGGGCTGTTCTTTATTTCGGTGGGGATGTCGATCAATATTGACTTGATATTGCAGCAGCCGGAATTGGTCTTGGGTCTGGCACTGGTATTGGTGCTGTTCAAGCTGGTGTTGCTCTTCTGTCTTGCTAAGGTTTTCCGTCTTGATAATGCCGGTGGACTCATGTTTGCGGTGACCCTGTCGCAGGTGGGCGAGTTTGCGTTTGTCATTTTCAGTGCGGCACTCGATGCCAAGGTCATCAGCGGTGAGCATGGTGCACTGCTCAATTCGGTCGTTGCACTGTCGATGGTGACAACGCCTTTGTTGCTGTTGGGCTTCCGTGGCGTCTATCGCCGCAGATTGCAACAACGTCGTAGCAGCAGGGGACACGATGAATTCGAAGAGGCACGCCCGGTGATCGTGGCTGGTTTTGGGCGCGTGGGGCAGATCATTACCCGCTTGCTGACGAGTGTCGGTGTCGAGCCTACCGTGATCGAGCATGACCCCAACCAGATCGAGCTCATGCGCAGCTTCGGTTACCATGCCTATTATGGCGATATCACGCGGCCGGATGTGTTGCGGGCGGCGGGTATCGCGAATGCTAGGTTGCTGATTCTCGCCATCGACGATGCCGATGCAGCGCTGGAGACAGCGCGCTACGTACGCGAGCATTATCCGCAAGTCAAGATTCTGGCCCGTGCGCGTAACCGTACCTATGTGTTCGACTATATGGATATGGAGATAGACTGCGTACGCGAGACATTCCTCAGTGCAGTGCATCTGGGGGAGAAAGCATTGCGCGAAATGGGCTATTCCCCGTTTCATGCCTACCGTACTGCATGGAAGTTCAGGCAGGATGACGAGAAATTGATGCACAACTTGCATCCCATCCATACTGATATGCAGAAAGTGGTGTCCTATAGTGTACGCACGCGGCAAGACTTGCAACGTACTTTGTCGCGCGAGATGGAAGATGCAATTGCCGGCCAGGGTCGCAATGCCTGGGAAGGGCGGCCACCAAGTGACACGCCCGAGGAAAAGGGGTGAGGTTTACTGCCTGGGCGGTGGCCTAGCTCTGGATATAGCTTTCCAGCTGCTTGATCAGAAACTCCTGATAAGCGATGGTTTCCTTGACCAGGTCGCCGATCGAGAGCAGGCCGACCAGTTTTTCACCCTCCAACACCGGCAAGTGGCGGATGCGCTTGCCCGACATCAGGTTCATGCAATGCTCCACCGTGTCGTCAGGGCTGACGGTGATCAATTGCACTGACATGATATCGCCCACGGTCGTGGTCTTGGAGGTCTTGCCTTTGATGACCACTTCGCGCGCATAGTCGCGTTCAGAAAATATACCCACCATCTTGTCGCGCTGCATGACCACCAGTGCGCCGATATGGTGCTCGGCCATGAGCAGCAAGGCGTCATAGACCAGGCTTTCCGGTGCGACGGAATAGACGGTACTGCCTTTGGTTTCCAGAACTTGCCTCACGGTTTTCATGTTGGCTACTCCTTACGTTTTCTTGGCGTAAACCAATATACACCTTAACTGCATCGGGTTAAATGTAACGTTGGCGGATGCAAGGAAACTACCCCCCCCTGAGAATGACGGTTGACATAATTAGTCGGCTAATTATAATGTGACTAATTATGCTGCAGCTCAGAGATCTTCCCAGCAAGGCCGTCCTGGACAAGTTTTCCGCACGCTATCCTGAAGCGGATGTCAGTGCGGTATCGTCTTTCCTGCACCTACTGCGTGTTGCAAGTGATCTTTCCCTTGCGCTGGATGCATGCCTGAGCCAACATGGCCTTCTGCAGGGGCGCTGGTGGGTGTTGATCCTGCTGATGCGCGAAGAGAACGGCATCTCCTTGCCTTCCGTGCTGGCAGAGAAGGCTGGCGTCAGCCGTGCCACGATGACTGGGCTGATTGACGGCCTGGAGCGTGACGGCCTGGTGGAACGTATTTTTGACCGGGATGACCGCCGAAGGGTATCCATACGCCTGACGGCAGCGGGACAGGAAAAGCTGGATCAGGTGATGCCGGATTATTACACGCGTTTGCGCCAGTGCATGGCTGCAGTGAATGAGGAGGAAAGGGTTTTATTGGGCGGTATTTTGGGCAAGCTCAATGCAGGGATCTCGGCTTTCGATGTGCCTGGCAGCATGCGTACGGGCACATGACGGTCGACGGTGGCGTGAAGTTTGTATTCTTAATATTAATTTAGGAGAGGAGCACTACTATGAAAATCAGCAAGGTTATTGTCTCTATCGTGTTGCTGGCATTGGTGGCGGTTGCCGCCGTTGCTGTCTACAAATGTAATGCCAAGCCGAATGAAGAAGAGGCCAGGGCGATCGTCAGCAAGCTCAACAGTGCTTGGGATGCCGCATTTGCAGAAGCTTCCGCAGGTACGCTCGCCTCCTACTACGATGCCAATGGCAGCTTGCTGCCTGCTGGTGGAGAGCAAGTCACCGGCAACAATGATATTGCGGATTTCTGGTCTGGCTTGTTTGCCAAGGGTTTTGCTGAGCATCAGATTACCACCGTGGAAACCGGTATCGTCGGCAATACTATCTATCAACGCGGGAAATGGAGCGCAGTGCTCAAAAGCGCGGACAGCGAGCCTCAGCAATTCAGCGGCAACCTACATATTCTCTATAAGAAACAGGACGACGGCAGCTGGAAGATTCTGACGCATACCTGGAATTAACCTTTCATTATCAAGGAATCGTAATGACTACTTCGGATTTCAAGGCTACCGCCGAACGCCTCAACCAAGCGTGGGACGCCGCCTTCAATGCCAAGGACCATGCCTTGGTCGTTTCTTTTTACGATGATGCTGCCACCGTTATGCCTGCCGGTGGTGCGCCGCAGGTGACTGGTAGGGAGGCGCTGTTGAGCTTCTGGAAAACTGCGATTGCACAAGGCATCATCGACCACAAGCTGGAGTTGGTGGATGCACAGGCTGACGGCAACCTCGCTTTCCAGCGCGGACACTGGAGCGCGGCCGTGATTGATGCCCAAGGTACCCGGCAGAGCTTCAATGGTAATGTGCACCTGCTGTACAAGAAACAGGCCGATGGCAGCTGGAAACTATTGAGCCATATCTGGAATTAGAGCCACTGACGCAGCCCCTCCGACTTTGTTGCGCTGCCGTGCGGTATGACCTACTGCTGAGGCAGGGCAACACTGGTCGGAGCGTTTGCCTTTTCTCGATTGCTCTTGATGTGTTAACTAAGGCCTTGGGCCAGGAATCGACATGAAAGCGGGAACCTCGACCACGTTGCGCGCCTTTGCAGCCTTGCTGCTGCTGGCAGTGCTCTGGGGTTACAACTGGGTAGTCATGAAGCATGCGCTGGATTATGCCGGCGCGTTCCAGTTCGGTGCGATGCGGACGTTTTACGGCGCCGTCTGCCTCATGGCGTTATTGGTGCTGATGCGCAAGCCGCTCAAGCCACGCGAGGTACCGACGTTGATCTGGCTCGGAGTGCTGCAGACCTGCGGTTTCACCGGCCTCATCATCTGGGCTCTGGTCGAGGGCGGCGCCGGCAAGACCGCGGTGCTGACCTACACCATGCCGTTCTGGGTGATGGTGCTGGCCTGGCCATTGCTCGGTGAAAAGATTCGCGGTATCCAATGGCTGGCTGTGTTGTTCTCGGTGATGGGGCTGCTGTTCATTCTAGATCCGCTGCACCTGGGCTCAGACCTGTTCAGCATGTCGCTTGCCATCCTGGGCGGCGTATTCTGGGCGATTTCCGTCATCGTCGCAAAGAAGCTGCACCAGCGTGTTCCCGATCTTGACCTGATGTCGTTGACTGCGTGGCAAATGCTGTTCGGCTCGCTGCCTCTGGTGGCCGTCGCCTTCATTGTGCCTGCGCCACCGATAGACTGGAGCATC
Organism: Methylobacillus flagellatus KT; assembly: GCF_000013705.1. NCBI lineage: Bacteria > Pseudomonadati > Pseudomonadota > Betaproteobacteria > Nitrosomonadales > Methylophilaceae > Methylobacillus > Methylobacillus flagellatus. The sequence goes on along the minus strand of NC_007947.1, from coordinate 2,510,330 downwards.
AATTTCATTGGCGCCGTGCTATACAACGCAGTATTGTGCAATGCGCTCGCCTGGCTGCTCTGGCTTTATGCCCTGCAGCATTTGCCTGCGGGCATCGCCAGCATGACATCATTGCTGGCCCCCGTCATCGGTGTGCTTGCGGCCTGGTGGCAATTGGGCGAGGAGCCGGAGCGAGGCGAAGTTATCGGCATGATATTGATTGGAGTTGCACTGCTCATTATTTCCCTGCATAGCATGAAGCGCAGGGAAGTGGTGAATCCGGCCATGGGTCAGGACTGATGCTGGTCTAGCTGCAAGCACTATCACACGGACTAATGGTGGTATATCGTACTTCATGCTGAGTAACAATAGGGTGGCAAGGCGGCATAGCACTCCGTGAGCAGGCCTGTGGACCTCTATGGTAAAATCCGCAAGGTTTTTGCATATTTCGCAATCAAAGGATTTTACACATGGCAGGGCATTCCAAATGGGCCAACATCCAGCACCGCAAAGGTCGCCAGGATGCCAAACGTGGCAAGATATTCACCAAGCTGATCAAGGAAATCACCGTCTCCGCGCGTATGGGCGGGGGTGACGTCAATTTCAATCCGCGCCTGCGCGCTGCCGTGGCAGAAGCCAAAGAGCAGAACATGCCTGCGGAAAATATTATCCGAGCGATCAAGCGCGGTACTGGCGAACTTGAAGGTGTCAATTACGAGGAAATCCGCTATGAGGGTTATGGCATTAACGGCGCAGCCCTCATTATCGATTGTCTGACTGACAATAAGCAGCGTGCCGTTGCCGATGTGCGCCATGTATTGAGCAAGCATGGTGGCAACCTTGGAACTGACGGTTGTGTTGCCTTCATGTTCAAGCATTGCGGCGTACTGGTTTTCGAGCCAGGCACCAGTGAAGACCAGGTAATGGAGGCTGCGTTGGAAGCCGGGGCTGAAGATGTCATTACCGACGAAGACGGTAGTATCGAGGTGATCACTGCTCCCGGAGACTTCACTGCGGTGAAGGAGGCGCTGGAAGCTGCAGGGTTGAAGCCAGTGCTGGCCGAGGTGACCATGAAGCCTGATAATGAAACCGTATTCAGCGGTGAAGATGGGGTCAAAATGCAGAAGCTGCTCGATGCGTTGGAAGACCTTGATGACGTGCAGGAAGTCTATACCACGGCAGTCATCGAGGAGTAATGACATTCCGCATTCTCGGTATCGACCCCGGCCTGCGCTTGACAGGCTTCGGTGTCATTGAGAAAACCGGCGAGAAGCTTGCCTATGTGGCCAGCGGCACCATCAAGACCACAACCGGCAAAGGCAGCGAAATCGAAGATTTGCCTACCCGCCTCAAGATCATCCTGGATAGCCTGGCGGAAGTGATTGATAACTACCAGCCACAACAGGCGGCGATCGAGAAGGTATTTGTCAACGTCAATCCCCAGTCTACCTTGTTGCTGGGTCAGGCGCGTGGTGCAGCCATCAGCGCCCTGGTATTGCAAGGCTTGCCGATTGCCGAATATACCGCGCTGCAGGTCAAGCAGTCGGTCGTTGGTCATGGTCATGCGGCGAAGGACCAAGTGCAGGAGATGGTAAAGCGTCTGCTGAACCTGCCTGGCCTGCCTCGGCCGGACTCGGCAGATGCGCTGGCTTGCGCGATTTGCCATGCACATGGCGGGCAAGGCTTGGGTAAATTGGCAACGGCAGGATTCAGGGTGAAAGGTGGCAGGCTGATATGATTGCAAGATTGAGCGGTATCCTCGTCGAGAAAACGCCTCCCCAGGTGGTGATCGACTGTCACGGTGTGGGATATGAGTGCGAAGTGCCCATGAGCACTTTCTACAACTTGCCTGCTACCGGCGAGAAGGTTGTCCTGCTCACCCAGTTTATCGTGCGCGAAGATGCACAGTTGCTCTACGGTTTCGGCAGCGACCAGGAGCGCGCTACCTTCCGGCAATTGCTCAAAGTGAACGGCGTAGGCGCAAAGTCAGCGCTTGCTATCCTGAGTGGGTTGTCCGTGGATGACCTGGCTCAGGCGGTGGCCTTGCAGGAGACCGGTTTGCTGATCAAGGTGCCTGGCATAGGCAAAAAGACCGCCGAGCGTCTCCTGCTTGAGCTCAAGGATAAGTTTGCTATCGACGGCGGTACAGCCCTGGCTGGCAGCAATCCGGCCAAGTCGGCTAGCAGCGATGTGCTCAATGCTTTGCTTGCGCTGGGCTATAACGAGCGCGAGGCCCTGGCTGCGGTCAAGCAGCTTCCTGCCGACATTGCGGTTGCCGAAGGCATCAAGCTCTCACTCAAGTCGCTTTCCAAAACATAAGCTAAAATACCTCAGCAACTTTCAGGGTGAGCGCAGCGATGCCAAGTATGGATTTGACGTTGACTTCCTCTGACTGACTGCGCTACTCGGCACAGCCAGAAGGGAGGAAAAGCCAACCCTTGGCTGCGCTCACCCTTGTTTATTGAGCGTGAGTTTTGTGGTTCAGAAAGAAAAAATGCCTGGCGATAGTTGCCAGGCATTCAAATTGCTCATTGGGATAAATCCATTGATTTGCTATCAGGCCTTGCTATAACGGTTTATCGGTCTCTGCAAACCCAGGTGCTCCCGCAATGTGCGACCCTGATATTGCGTACGGAAAATGCCGCGTCGCTGTAATTCCGGCACCACCAGCTCCGTGAAGTCGCGTAAACCGCCTGGCAGCCAGGGTGGCATCACATTGAAGCCATCGGCAGCATCCTGCTCGAACCATTCCTGGATCTTATCGGCGACCGTTTCCGGTGTACCCACGACAGTCAAATGGCCGCGTCCGCCTGCAATGCGCAGGTATAGCTGGCGTATGGTCAGGTTCTCTCCCTGGGCCAATTCGGTTAGCAACTTTTGTCGGCTTTGCTGACCGTTGTCGGTCAGGGGTAGTTCTGGCAATGGGCCATCTACTGGATAGGAAGAAAGGTCGAAATTGCCTATCATGCGCCCCAGCAATGCCAGGCCGAGTTCGGGGTCAACCAGTTCCTGCAGCTTGTTGAACTTGGCTTCGGCTTCTGCTTGCGTTCTGCCGATAATGCTGAAAATGCCAGGCATGATCTTGAGGCTGTCTGGCTGCCTGCCGTATTTTGCCAGTCGACGCTTGAGGTCGCGGTAGAAGTCCTGCGCAGATGACAGCGTGGGGTGGGCGGTGAATACCACTTCCGCCGTTTCTGCGGCCAGCTCGCGCCCTGCTTCTGAACCGCCGGCCTGCACGACCACTGGTCGTCCTTGTGGGCTGGGCGGCACATTCAACGGCCCGGCGACATTGAAATGCTTGCCGTGGTGGTTGAGCGCATGCAGCTTGCTGCGGTCAAACCATATGCCTTTCTCCTTGTCGTTGAGGAACGCGTCCTCTTCCCAGCTATCCCAGAGCCCGGTGACCACTTCATAAAACTCTCTTGCCCTGGCATAGCGCTCGGCATGGGAAACATGCTGCGGCAGGCCGAAATTGGCTGACTCGGACGCATTGTCTGAGGTCACCAGGTTCCACCCGCTGCGCCCACGCGAAATCTGGTCAAGGGAGGCGAATTTGCGCGCGATATGATAAGGCTCGTTATAGGTGGTGGTTGCCGTGCCGATGAGGCCGATGCGCTTGGTTACCGCTGCCAACGCACTGAGTAGCGTCAGTGGCTCCAGCCCCGCAGGGCCGGCCGCAGCGGTGAGCGCATCGGCAAAGAACACTGCATCGAAATGCGCTGCCTCTGCCAGAAGTGCCGCTTCCTTGTAGACGGCAAACGGGTCGTCATCCAGCACATTGTCCGGGTAGCGCCATCCGGCCACATGGTGACCATTGCGGATGAGGAACGCGCCCAGGCTGAGTTGACGGGGTTGGCTCATGATTAGAAGTCCTTCCTTACTTGAACGCCGAAGTAGCGGGCATCGTCGCGGGGGACGTAGCGCTGCGCCACGGAGGCATTGCCGGACAATGTGCTGGCATAGGAGCGATCCAGTAGGTTGCGACCAACTAGAGCAAAACGCCAGCCATCCTGTGTGGAAAGCGCTACGCTGGCGTTCCAGATACCATAGGCTTCTTGTATCGTGGCGTCGGTCTGCGGTATCAGGCTGAATTGCTGCTTGCTTTGCCAGATGTAGTCTGTGCCGAGGTCGATCACATAGCCGTTGTTGAGAGGAATGGCATAGTTGGCACGTACTGCGGATTTCCATTTCGGTGAAAACGGCAATGGCTTGCCGTTGACTTGGCAAGCGGCATCGGTCGGCGGGCAATTGAGATTGTCTATGCGTGCATCCACGTATGCCAGCGAGCCGGAGAAGCTAAGCCTGGAAGTGACTTTGGCATTGACGTCGAGCTCCACCCCTCGGGTCGAGACCTCGCCCGCATTGATCAACCGGTAGATGTAGACATTGTTACCCACATGCTCTGGTGCATTGGCCTGGTAGTTTTTGTATTTGGTGTAGAAAGCCGCGGCATTGAAAATCAGGCGATTATCGAGCAATGCCGATTTCAGGCCGATCTCGAAGGAGTTGGCGGTTTCGGGTTCCAATGGTGCCGTATCGTTGTTGCCGTCGAACATATTGAAGAACACGTTGTAGGCCGGACCTTTGTAGCCACGGGAATAGGTGGCATATACCATTGCATCCTTGCTCAAATCATATTGCGCGCCCAGTCGGCCAGAGTATTCGCTAGCGCTGGTGGTGCCTTTCCTGAGCGGCTGACTGGCCCTGACGGCGGATTGTATGCCCGAAGGGACATTGCTGTTGCGCACGTGGTCGAAGGAAAGCTCGTCATGCGTGTAACGCAGGCCTGCAATGCCGCGGAACTCGGGAGTGAAGTTCAGGGTGCTTTCGCCAAACAGCGAGATGCTGTCGTTTTCCACGCCATAGTCGGAACGCCCGAAGTAATTAGCGCCGGAAATGGTCTCAGCGTAACGCTGGTAGACTTCGTCTGTCTTGCTCTTGAGGTAATAGACTCCTGCAACATATTCCACGAATTTATCCTTGGGCGATGCGATGCGGACTTCCTGTGAGAACTGGCTGGAATCCACAGTTCCCCTGTCCCATGTCGCAGGATAGCCAGTGGCGATTCTGGCAGGGTCGTAATTGTTGCCTATCCCGGATACGGAGGTATTTTGCTTATTGTCCCAGGTGCGGAACGCCGTGATCGAGGTTAGCGTGTAGTCGTTGATGCGCCAGTCGACTTGTGCGGAAATCCCCTGGTTGGTATCGGTGACTTCGTTTTTGCCATCGCTGCGGACTGTGCGGTTGCCTTTGCTGACTTGAACTGGGCTGATGGCCTGAGTGAATGTGCTGTCGGTGGTTTGGTAAGGCACCGCGATAACACCATTGGTACCATGGGTATAGTCGGCGATCAAAGTGATATCGAGATCTTCGTTCGGTGTTAGCAGGAATTTGGCACGGGCTCCCTCACGCTCATAACCGTTGAGTCGGCCGCCAAGCAAGTTCTTCACGTTGCCGTCGTAGTCGGCCCATAAGCCGTTGATAGAGGCATATAACAGGTCAGGAACTAATGTGCCGGAAAGGCCAAAGCGTATACGCTTTTCCCCACCTTCATAGTAGGAGGTATCGACATAAGCATGGAGGTCGGCGCTAGGCTCCTTTGTGACGATATTAATCACGCCAGCAGAAGCGTTCTTGCCGAACAATGTGCCTTGCGGACCGCGCAATATCTCGATGCGTTCCACATCCATGAGGTCCAGTGTTGCCTGGCCTGGGCGGGCATAGACCACGCCATCGATCACGGTGGAAACGGTGGGTTCAATACCGGGCGAGGTGGAAATGGTACCCACGCCGCGGATGAAGATAGAGGAGTCCTTGTTGCCGCCTTGCTGGCGGAAGGTTAGGCTGGGCACCTCGTTGGCGATGGTCTGGATGCTGTTGAGGTTGGATTGTTCCAGCTTGCGCCCGTCCAGCACGGATACGGCGACGGGAATGGATTGCAGGCTGGCTTCGCGTCGGGTAGCGGTGACGGTGACTGTACCAAGCGCAGGCTGCGCTTCCTGATCGGCCGAAGTTTGCTTGTTTTCGGCTTTGGTGGTTTCTTCGACGGCAAATGCTGTCGGGATGCCGGCGGAAAGCAATGCGGCAGCGAGTGCCAGGCTGATGCCACGGCGTCTGAACGGTCGCAATTGAGTGTGGTGTGGTTTCATGCTGATTCCCCTAATTTAGTCGTGAAAATGATGTAGTCAGCCTGATACCCGTTGTCGGGAAACCAGGGGAATGGAGGGATATGCTTCATCCCTTGATGCCTCCTGTAGTAAGTCCGCTAATGACGCGTTCCTGGAACAGGATGATGAGGATGGCGAGCGGCACGATGGCAACCACCAGTGCGGCGGAGATCACCGGCCATGGAAAGGTGAATTCACCCTGATAGAGCAAAATGCCAACTGGCAGGGTGCGGCTGCCTGGGGCGGCATTCAGGGCCAGTGCCAGCAGGAATTCGTCCCACGCATTGACGAAAGCCAGGATGCCTGCCGTGAACACACCGGGAGCCGACAATGGCAGCACGATGCGGTAAAGCGCCTGCAGCCTGGTGCAACCGTCCAGCATGGCGGCATTTTCGATATCCTTGGGTACCTGCTGGAAAAAGCTTGCGAGCACGAGTGTGCATACCGGTAGGCTTTGTACGGCATAAGGCAGGATGAGTGCGCCATAGGTGTTGATCAAGCCCAGTCCGCGCATGATCTCGAACAGGGGTACCAGCAATGTTGCTGGTGGAAACATCGCAATTGCGACCAGTGCCGTGAGGGTGAGGCCGCGACGGCGCAGCCGCAGACGGGTAAGTGCGTAGGCGGCACCGGTGGCGGCAAACAAGGTCAGCAGGGTGGAAAGCAAGGCGACAGCGAAGCTATTGCCTAGGAATAGCAGCAGCGGCTGGTCGCTGAACGCATGCACGTAATTATCCAGTGTAGGGTGCTGCGGCCACCAGGTAATCGGGGTTTGGGCTAGTTCGGCATCTTGCTTGAACGAAGTCAGCAATATCCACACAGCAGGGAAGAAGCCGTTGATCAGCAGGACGGCAGCGGCAATCCAGCGCAAGGGGAGCTTCAGCATTACAGTGCCCCCTTGTAGAGCTTACGCAGGTAGACCGAACTGATGGCCATGGACAGCAGGAACAGCAGCACCGCGAGGGCCGAGCCGTAGCCGACATCCATATATTCAATGGCCGTGGTGTTGATCAGGATGGACAAGGTTTCCGTATATCGGGCCGGGCCGCCTTGCGTCATTGCATAAGGGATGTCGAAGGACTGCAGGGCGCTGATGGTGCGGAAGATCAAGGCGATCATCATGGCTGGCATCAGCAGCGGCAAGGTGACATGGCGGAATATCTGCCAACGGCTGGCGCCTTCCAGCGCCGCGGCTTCGTAAAGGCTGCGCGGGATGGTTTGCAGGCCTGCGAGCAGGATCAGCGCGACGAATGAAGAAGTTTTCCAGATGGTGGCGATGCAGATTGCAAGAAAACTCCATTGTGGTATCAGCAAAAAGGAAATCGGCGCAAAGCCGGCACGGCGCAACAAGTCGTTGACCACGCCGTATTCCGTGTTGAAGAACCATGCGAAGATCATGCCCGAGAATGCCAGGGGTATGGCCCACGGTAGCAGCAATGCCAGGCGTACGGGCCAGCGCCACTTCCATTCGCGATTGGCGAGCAGCGCCAGCCCGAGACCGACGAGCAGCGCACCAGGTACAGTCACCACGCACAAGGCAATCGTGAAGCGCACTGCGCGCCAGACATCCGGATCGCGCATGGCGTCAACGTAGTTGGAAAATCCAACGAAGGCCGGGCCGCTCTCACTGAACAGGCTGATGGAGTAAAAGCTGTCGTGGATGACTTTCGCCACCGGGTAGACCACGATCAGGGCGAGCAGTAGCACCGCAGGCAGTAACAGCCAGAATGCTAGCGATGACTCACTGACATCACTGGCACTGTTGCGTAAGTAGTTACGCCGGAGGTTGGAAAATGCGCGAAGGTTCAACGCAATATCCTTTCCAGACGACGGCTGATGTCTTCCAGGCCTTCCTCGGCTGTCAATGATCCGGCCAATACGGCCGAGGTCGAGATACGCAGTACGTCCGATACCTGCGCGTAGCGCGCGGTCAGCGGACGGGACTTTGCTTCCAGCAAGGCTGGCTTGGCATCCTTGAGTCAGGGGATCACGGCTTGGACTTCCGCATCGTCATAAAGCGGCAGGTAAGGCGGCAACAATGCGCCTTGCAAAGTAATGAAGCGCACGCTTTCAGGCGAGGCTAGGAAGCGCAAGAAATCCGCCGTTTGCGCCTTGTTGCGCGAATAGTTGGAGAGCGCCCACTGCCATCCTCCCAGGCAGGTCGCATGCTCGCCTCCTTGCACCGCCGGTATACGGATGACACCGACCTTACCCTTGACGCGGGAATCCGTATCGTTCTGGAACGCGCCCCAGGCAAAGCCCCAGTTGATGGCGAAGATCGCATTGCCAGCCTTAAACGTGTTGACGGTGTCGCCGGTCTTGACCTCGGCTACGTGGCGGCGGATCACATTCTTGTCGATCAGCCCTTTCCATAGTTGCAGGCTGCGCAACGCCGCAGGTTTGTCCAAGGCCAATTTGCCGTTGCTGTCGAGGATGTCCTTGCCCTGGCTCCAGTAAGGCAACAGGAAGCTGCACACCGTACCTTCGATCGGCGCTCCCTGGACGGAAAGCCCTTGCAGCGCAGGATTGTTCTCCTGCTTCAGGATGGTCTGCGCGGCATTTGCCAGCTCGTCCCAGGTTTGCGGTGGTGCAATGCCGTGTTGCGCCAGCAGGTCCTTGCGATAGTACATGAACATGGCATCGGTCACGGCGGGCAAGGTGTAGAGCTTGCCCTTGATCAGGTTGGTCTGGCGGTAGATGGGCAAACCGTCGGCGAGCAGCGTCTGCCTCTCCTCGCCGAAATACGGGTCTAGCGGGGCGATCCAGCCAGCGGTGGCGAATTGGTAGGGATGGACGATATCCAGCATCAAGGCGTCAAAACTGGGGTCGTGCGCATTGAGCAGGACGGAAAGGTATTTACGTTGCAGCTCTGAAGTGGCAGCGCCGCTGCCGATTTCGATGCGGACACCCGGATGGCTGGCTTCATAGCGATCAGCAAGCGCTCGGAACAGGTCAGGTCGTTGCGCCGCGCCGCCGATGAAGACGCGCAGCACTGTCTCTGCCTGCGCCGGGACGGCAACGGATACCAGTAGGGTGAGGGCAATGAGTCGGAGTACGCGAGGGAAGCTCATGCCGCTGGCTCCGTGTTGCCTGTTGGGCGAGAGGCAATGCGCGTGCCTTGTCCGTCGTCAAACCAGTGCAGGTTGGCGTGTGCTACCTGGATTTGCAGTTGCTGCCCAGGGGATACCGTCTGGTGGCCGGGCAGGCGCGCCTGCACCGTGTATTGCCCGAGGTTTGCAGTCAATTGCTCCAGCCGCAGCGTGGCAATGGTCTCCGCGCCCAAGGGCTCGATTAGTTCAACTACGGCGTTGAGGCGTAGCGCCGCCTGGCCATTGAGGGCAGCGGCGTCGATATGGATGTGCTCAGGGCGGATGCCCAGGGTGATCTGTTGTTCCGGATCGATCTCCAGATGATTGACGGGCACCGACTGCCCGGCAACAAAGGCGGATCTGTAATCGGCAGACCATTGCAGCGGCAGGTCGAGCAGGTTCATTGAAGGTGAGCCCATGAAGCCGGCCACGAAGGTGGTGGCTGGAGACTGGTAGATTTCTGCCGGTGTGCCCAATTGCTCGATGCGGCCGTGATTGATCACTGCAATGCGGTCAGCCAGCGTCATGGCTTCCACCTGGTCATGCGTGACGTAGATCATGGTCTTGCCGATGCGCTGGTGCAGGCGCTTGATTTCCATACGCATTTCCGTGCGTAGTTTGGCGTCCAGATTGGACAGCGGCTCGTCGAACAGGAACAGCTGGGCGTCGCGCACGAGTGCGCGGCCGATCGCCACGCGTTGGCGCTGGCCGCCTGAAAGCGCGGCGGGCTTGCGCTGCAACAAGGGGGTTAATTGCAAAAGCTCCGCTGCGGCGTGCACTTTCTGCTGGATTTGCTGCTTGGGGGTGCCGCGTATGCTGAGGCCAAACGCCAGGTTGTCGTAAACCGTCTTGTGCGGATAGAGCGCATAGTCCTGGAACACCAGTGCCATGTTGCGTTCGCGCGGCGGCAGGCGGTTGATGCTGCGACCGTCTAGGATCACTTGCCCCTCGTCAGCTTCTTCCAGGCCGGCCAGAATGCGTAGCAATGTGGACTTGCCACAACCAGAGGGGCCGACCAGCACAATGAATTCCCCTGATGCAATGTCCAGGTCGATCTCCTGGAGAATGCGCGTTTGGGCGAAGTGCTTGCCCAGACGCTGCAGGCTAAGCGTTGCCATGGGCGGGTGCCTGTATTAAAACTGACTTCAATATATTCAAGAACCGTTTTTCTTGAATAACATACAAATGTTTTGAAAATTTTGAAAACACTGATAATCTCAATGATGTTACCGGTAACATTGGAATGTTCCGGCAAGTCTTTGTATGTTGTCAAAGAATTAAAATGAAAATTAATATTCATAAAAATTATATACGGGCTGCGGCTGATGTCGGGTAAGCGCAAGGGATTGGGTAGGGCCACTGTGCATGATGTGGCGAAGCTGGCAGGCGTTTCATCCATTACCGTGTCGCGGTATTTCAAGCAGCCGGAAATCGTGTCCGAAGCATTGCGTGACCGCATCGCCGAGGCGGTGGCCGCGTTGGATTATTTGCCCAACCATGCAGCAGGCGGCCTGGCTTCGACCCGGGGCCGGGTTGTGGCCATGGTGATTCCCAACATCTCAGGGCCCATCTTTGCCAACACTATCCAGAGCTTCAGCGATGAGTTGAACCAGCATGGATACCAGTTGTTGCTGGCCTCAAGTTATTTCTCGATGGAAAAGGAGGAAAGTGCGGTACGCGCCTTCCTCGGCTGGTCGCCGGCGGCGTTGGTGCTGACTAGCCAGTATCACTCCGAGGGAACCGAGAGGCTGATTGCCAAGGCTGCCATGCCGGTGGTGGAAACCTGGGACTATGTGCCGGAGCGCAAGCCTGTGCAGGTAGGTTTTTCGCATGTGGAGGTGGGTCGGCAATCGGTGGAGTACCTTCATGGCAAGGGCTACAAGCGCATCGCCTATGTGCAGAACAGTCTGATAGGCGACTTGAGCGCGCTGGACCGGCGTGATGGCTATATATCGCGCATGAACGAATACGGCCTGGAGCCCTGGGTATTCGTCCCCACCCAGGCCGACCCGTTCGAGGCGGGTCGGCAGGCGGTGAACTCCTTGCTGTTGCGCCAGCGGCCTGCCGAAGCCATTGTGTTCGCCAATGACAACCTGGCTGCAGGTGGCATGCTGGCTGGCTTGCGGGCAGGCAAGCGCTTTCCCGAGGATTGTGCCATTTTCGGCTTCGGCAATTACGCTTTTTCCGAGATGCTGTTGCCTAGCTTGACTACCATCAGGTCTCCTGCAAGGGAAATCGGTGAGGTCGCCGCCTTGCGTGTATTGCAGGCATTGGGCGAAGTGCCGGCGGATGGCCCGGTGCAGCACCTCAACCTGCTGGACTGTGAATTAATTGCGCGCGAGAGCGCCTGATATTGAATGCATTTGAATTGAAGGAGCAGTGAATGACTTACCAGGCTGATGAACATCGCTATGAACAGATGCAGTACCGCCGTTGTGGCAAGAGCGGGCTCAAGCTGCCGTTGCTGTCGCTGGGCTTATGGCACAATTTTGGCGATAACACCAGTATCGCCGTGCAGCGCGACATGTTGCGCACTGCGTTTGACCTTGGCATCACCCATTTCGACCTTGCCAATAACTATGGCCCGCCGTATGGCAGCGCGGAAGCCAATTTCGGACAGTTATTCCGGCAGGATTTCCGGCCTTACCGCGACGAGTTGATCATTTCCACCAAGGCAGGCTGGGACATGTGGCCGGGTCCTTACGGGCAGGGCGGCGGTTCGCGCAAATATCTGCTTGCGAGCCTGGACCAAAGTCTGCAGCGCATGGGGCTGGACTATGTGGATATTTTCTATTCCCACCGCTTCGATGCGGAAACGCCGCTAGAGGAAACCATGGGCGCCCTCGCCAGTGCTGTGCAGCAGGGCAAGGCGCTCTATGTCGGCATTTCCTCCTACTCCCCTGCCAAAACGCTGGAAGCCTCCAGGCTGTTGCGCAAGTGGAATATTCCTTGCCTGATCCATCAACCCTCCTACAACCTGCTCAACCGCTGGATAGAGCGCGGACTGCTCGATACCTTGCAGCAAGAAGGCATAGGTTGCATCACCTTTACCGCGCTGGCCCAAGGGCTGCTCTCTGACAAATACCTCAACGGCATTCCGCAGGAGGCGCGCATCAACCGTCCTGGCGGCAACTCCATTCCTACCAGCCACTTGAGCGAGGAAAACCTCAAGCGTATTCGTGGCCTCAACGAGATTGCATTGCAGCGTGGGCAAACGCTCGCACAAATGGCGCTGGCCTGGGTACTGCGTGATGAACGCGTGACCTCCACCTTGATCGGCGCGAGCAATAGCCAGCAGATCCGCGAGAATGTTGCCGCATTGCAGAACCTTGTCTTTACGCCGGAAGAGCTGGCGGCGATAGATGTTCTTGCCCAGGAAGGAGGCATCGACCTCTGGGCCGGTTCGTCCAGCGACTGGAAATAGCCAGTCCAGAGCCTGTTCACGATATTTTCATCGGGTACGCAAGGCCCCAACATGCGCCCGTTCTGCGTTGCAGTCCTTGGCGAGGCAATCAGCATCACCTGCGAACTGCGCCTTGACCGGATGCATGTTGGGGCCTTGCCCATAGGGTTGTCTCGGCAGCGCAATGGCCGGGACGTTGCAATTCCTCGGGTAATGTCCCGGTGAAATCCACGCGCTTGATGGTTTGCACCTTGCATCACTTGCCCTGCCGGGACAACGTACCTGATGAAAATATCGTGAACAGGCTGTTGTTAAGTCCCGGAAGGTTTTTACGTTTTTTGACCTGCAAGGTAGAGAACAATCGCAGGCTTTTCTGTATCATGCGCATATGCCGCTGCGCGCAGAAGCTGCGCAGCGTTGCCAAGCAGAATCCAACCTGAATGATAGAAACCGACCGTTTAATCGCCCCATCCACCCAAGGCACGCAGGAAGAAGCGCTAGAGTGTGCCCTGCGTCCTAAAGTACTGGATGAATACGTAGGCCAGGAAAAAGCGCGCGGCCAGCTGGAAATCTTCATCAACGCCGCACGTGGCCGTTCCGAGGCGCTGGATCACGTGCTGCTGTTCGGGCCGCCGGGCCTGGGCAAGACCACGCTGGCGCATATCATCGCCAAGGAGATGGGCGTCAACATGCGCCAGACCTCGGGCCCGGTGCTGGAGCGCGCCGGCGACCTTGCGGCGCTGCTCACCAATCTTGAACCCAACGATGTCTTGTTTATCGATGAAATCCACCGGCTTTCCCCGGTCGTGGAGGAAATACTTTATCCAGCGATGGAAGATTACCGGCTGGATATCATGATCGGCGAAGGCCCCGCTGCACGTTCGGTGCGCCTCGATCTGCCTCCTTTCACCTTGGTGGGGGCGACCACCAGGGCCGGCATGCTGACCAACCCTTTGCGCGACCGTTTCGGCATCGTTTCGCGCCTGGAGTTCTACACTGCAGACGAGCTAGCCCGCATCGTTCACCGTTCCGCCGGGTTGCTGGAAGTTGCCATACAGCAGGAGGGCGCGCTGGAAATCGCGCGCCGTTCGCGCGGCACGCCGCGTATTGCCAACCGCCTGTTGCGCCGGGTGCGCGACTATGCCCAGGTGAAGTCCGACGGTGTCGTCAGCGCCGATATTGCCGACGCTGCCCTGAAAATGCTTGACGTGGACAAGCTCGGCTTCGATGTCATGGACCGCAAGCTGTTGCTAGCCGTGCTGGAGAAGTTCGACGGAGGTCCGGTGGGGCTGGATAACCTCGCAGCCGCGATCGGAGAGGAGCGCGATACCATCGAGGATGTGCTCGAGCCGTATCTGATCCAGCAAGGCTACCTCATGCGTACCCCGCGCGGGCGCATCGCCACGCAGCAGGCTTACCAACATTTCGGGTTGGCCATACCAGGCAAGATCGGGACGGGAGAGCTCTGGCAGCAATGAGCGCAAGCACGGAGTTCCGTTGGCCGGTCAGGGTTTACTACGAAGATACCGATAGCGGCGGAGTGGTTTATCACGCCAATTATCTCAAGTTCATGGAGCGTGCGCGCACCGAGTTCCTGCGTAGCCTGGGGTTTGGCCAGGCGGAACTAAGGGATGATCTCGGGGTCTTGTTCGTGGTGCGCAGCCTTGCGCTACAATACCGCCGTCCTGCGCGCTTCGATGACGCGCTGGAAGTGGTGACGCGGCTCGAGGAGCTTGGGCGCAGCCTCATGAAATTCGAGCAGAAGATCTACCGTGGCGAGCTATTGCTGACAGAGGCTACCGTGGATATCGTCTGCATCGATGCGGAGCAGTTCAGGCCGGCCGTCATCCCGCCTGCCGTGCGCAACCTGGTCAACCCTACGTGATCAACCCCAATGGAGTTTGAATGAATCCTACTGAAGACATGTCCTTTATATCGCTGATCAGCGGCGCTAGTGTGCCTGTGCAGATCGTGATGGCATTGCTGTTGCTCACATCGCTGATCTCCTGGTGGTATATCTTCATCAAATTTTTCTCCATCCGCAGCGCAGATAATGAAGCCGAGGAGTTCGAGCGCGTATTCTGGAAGGGTGGCGATCTCAACCAGCTCTATGAGAGCGTGACATCGGGACGGCGCAGCACGCAGGGCCTTGCCAGTATCTTCGAGGCCGGCTTCAAGGAATATGCTCGCCTCAAGCGCCAGCCAAGCCTGGATGTCGGCGACGTGACGGAGGGCGCGCGCCGCGCAATGCGCGCCGCCTACAACCGCGAGATGGACGAGCTGGATTCCCACCTACCTTTCCTGGCTTCGGTCGGCTCGGTGAGTCCTTACATCGGTTTGTTCGGCACCGTGTGGGGCATCATGAACGCATTCCGTGGCTTGGCCAATATGGCCCAGGCCACCCTCTCCCACGTCGCGCCCGGGATTGCCGAAGCATTGGTCGCTACTGCGATCGGCCTGTTTGCCGCGATTCCCGCCGTGATTGCCTACAACCGCTTTACCGCCTCGGCCGACAGACTGGCCGTGCGTTACGAGAGCTTTATCGAAGAATTCACCAACATCCTGCAACGCAAAGCATAAGGAGGTTGTGATGAGCCGTCGCAAATCCCGCCGCCTGATGAACCAGATCAACGTCGTGCCCTACATCGACGTGACGCTAGTGCTGCTGGTGATCTTCATGGTCACGGCGCCCATGACCAATCCCGGCATTGTCGAGCTGCCGCAGGTCGGGCAGACGCTCAAGCAGGCCGCTGCGCCCATCGTCATCACCGTCAAGGCGGATGGCCGCGCCGAGATCGAAGGCAAGGTCATGGAACGCGACCAGCTGTTGTTTGAGGTTAAGACCCAGGTCGAGAAGAACCCGGAACGCGCCATTGTGATCGCTGCCGACAAGAACGTGCAATACGACAAAGTGGTGACCTTAATGGACAGCCTCAAGCAGTACAAGGTCGGTCTTCTGCTTAAGCCAGCCAGTTGATGCATGAAAAAACGTCGAGCAAACCCCTATAAAGCGCGTGCCGCTGCACTTTCGTTGTTCGTGCATCTGCTGTTGCTGGCGCTGCTTCTGGTGTCTTTTGAATGGAAGACGCAGCCGCCGGTAATGGTGGCCCAGGTCGAGCTCTGGGAGAGCCTGCCTGCCGACAATCCGGTGGTGAAGCCACCGCAGCCCCAGCCTGTTCCCGAGCCGCCAACACCTGAGCCTAAGCCGGCACCGCAGCCCGAACCCAAGCCTGAGCCAAAACCGGAACCCGCACCGGAGCCACAGGCAGAAATCCAGGTGAAGAAGGAACCGGAAAAGCCCAAGCCGCCAAAGCCAGAAAAAAAGCCGGAACCGAAGAAGCCCGAGAAGAAACCTGACCCCAAGAAGCCCGAGCCCAAAAAGCCGGTGCCCAAGAAAGAGGATAAGGTCAAGCTGGATGAGCTGAAGAAGCTGCAGCAGGAGCTGCTGGAAGAAAGTTCGCAGCCCGCGCCTGCGCAAAAGCAGGGGCCGACACAATTGGGTGCCAATGTGGCCAATCAGGGCGAAATTGACAAGTATCTGGGCCAAATTCGCGACAAGATTAGACGTAACGTGAATCGCCAGTTATGCGGGACAGGCAAGCCGGAGCTCGAGGTTGGTATCAGCCTGATGCCCACGGGAGAGGTGATAGGCGTGCCGCGCATATTGAAGAGTAGCGGCCTGCCGGCATGTGATGAAGCCATCGAAAGGGCGATCCTGCAGGCGCAGCCTTTACCGGTGCCGACGCAGCCCGACCTGTTTTCGAAGTTCCGTGACCTTAGGCTCAAATTCCGTCCCAATGAGGAAAATTAAATATGAGCATTATCATTTAATCATCATGAAGTAACATGCGCCCATAGCAAGTCTATAGGCGAGTTTGATAGAATGCGGGATGTATCGACACTGGGAACTTTGCGCTGTATTATTGCCCTAAATCCACATGAATAAATTACGCCTATTTCGCAGTTTCTTCGCTTTTCTCCTGCCATTCGGTATGGCGACTGGCGCCGCCCATGGTGCGCTTACCGTTGAAATTGTGGGTGGTGCCGCCCAGCAAATTCCGATTGCGGTCGTGCCTTTTGCCCAGCAGGGTGTCATTCCCGGCCAGCAGGATACGATTGCCAACGTCATAGGCGCCGATTTGCGCCGTAGCGGACTGTTTCGCGTACTAGAGACTCGCGGAGTGGCCAATCAGCCAAGTGATATCAGCCAGGTTAACTATCAGGACTGGGCTGCAATCCAGGCGCAAGCCCTGACCATCGGCAATATAGAAACGCTGCCCGGCAATCGCCTCAAGGTGTCTTTTAGGCTGCTGGATGTATACAAGCAAAGCCAGCTCGTAGGCATGGAATACAATATCACGCCGTCCCAGTTACGCCTGACTGCGCACAAGATCGCCGACGTGATTTATCAGAAGCTGACGGGCGAACAGGGTGTCTTTGCTACCCGTATCGCCTATGTCAGCAAATCAGGCGGTCGCTATGCACTGCAAGTGGCGGATTCCGATGGGTATAACCCGCAGACCGTCGTTTCTTCTGCAGAGCCCATTATTTCGCCCGTCTGGTCTCCTGATGGTACCAAGCTGGCTTACGTTTCGTTCGAAAAGAAAAAACCGATCATCTATGTGCAATCCCTGGTATCCGGGCAACGCACCGTCTTGGCGAATTTCAAGGGTAATAATAGTGCGCCTGCATGGTCGCCGGATGGAAAGCGCCTGGCGATTGTACTGACCCATGCAGCCAATTCTCAGATATATTCCATCAATGCCGATGGCACTGGCTTGCAACAATTGACGCGCACAACCGCGATCGACACTGAGCCGACATGGTCCCCAGATGGGCGCTATATCTACTTTACCTCGGATCGTGGGGGCAGCCCTCAAATCTATCGCATGCCTTCCAGTGGTGGCGAAGCCAGCCGCATGACGTTCGAAGGCAGTTATGTGGTGAGTCCGCGTCTCTCTCCGGATGGCAAGTCTCTTGCTTATATCCGCCGTGACGGTGGGCAGTTCAGGGTAGCTTTGCAGGATTTGCAGACCGGACAGGTGCAGGTGTTGAGTGATGGTCCCAAGGATGAGTCTCCCAGCTTTGCGCCAAATGGCCGCATGCTGCTGCATGCCACACGGGTAGGCGGGCGTGGCGCACTTGCAGCTGTATCTGCCGATGGTCGGGTCAAGCAACGTCTGAGTGAAAGTGGCGGTGATGTGCGAGAGCCTGCCTGGGGGCCGATCATCAGTCAGTAAAATTGAATTAGCAAGCAAGCTGCTGTAGAAATAGTCGTGATGAGTGTTGCTTGCCTGCTTTTGCAGTAATCAGCAAGTTTTGTTGTGTAGTAACAATTTATTGATGGTATGTCTTACATAATTTAAAGGAGAGAATAAAGTGAACAAGAATATCGTGATCAGTGTATTGCTTGCAGCCATGTTGGTCGCTTGCTCGAGCAAGGCTGTGAAAGAAACTCCACAGGCTGCCGTCGAAGACAAAAGCCCAGTTCCTGTTCAAAGCAGTACGAGCAGTAGCGAATCCGCCACCAGCGGTGTGTCTGATTCTTCCGTGGCCAGCAACCCATTGAAGGACCCCAATAACATCCTGTCCAAGCGCAATGTGTATTTCGATTTTGACAGCGACGCGATCAAAGCGGAGTTCCGTCCGTTAATAGAAGCTCATGCGCAATACCTGAACTCCAACAGTGGTGCCAAGGTATTCCTGCAAGGCAATACTGACGAACGTGGTACGCGTGAATACAACTTGTCGCTGGGACAACGTCGTGCCGTGGCCGTCAAGAAAGTGCTGAACTTGCTCGGCGTGCAGGACACTCAGATCGAGACCGTGAGTTTTGGCAAGGAAAAGGCCAATACCTCTTGCGTGGATGACACTTGCTGGCAGCAAGACCGCCGCGTAGAGTTTGTATATCAAGGCGAATAATTCATGATGCAGCGTTTACTGGTTCTGGTCGTCGTCGGTTGTCTCTCGCTGCCTCACATGGTGCAGGCAGCGCTGTTCGGCGATGATGAGGCAAGAAAGAAAATCGCTGATTTACAGGAGCAGGTTCAAGCCCAGAATCAGGAAACGCAAGCTGCATTGGCCGAGTTGAAGAAAAGCCAGCAAGCCCTGGAAGCAAGAAGCCAGGGCATGTTGGATTTAATGGCACAGATAGATAGGCTCAATCAGGAAATCAGCCGCCTCAGGGGCGAGCTTGAGGTTGTCAATCACAACATTGAAAATACGCAGCAGCGTCAGCGCGATTTGTATGCGGATACTGATAGTCGCTTGCGTAAACTGGAAGAAGGCGGTGTTCCGTCTGCCGTTCAGAGCGGTGCTGATGGAAATCATGCGCCCGCTGGTCCAAACAACAATGCCGATAATCCGGAAGCGCGAGATCTCGAAGCAGCGAGAGCACTTGCCGCATCTGGAAAATTCAAAGAGGCTTTTGATGCCTATGGCAAATTCCTTCAGACCTACCCGAGGTCAGCATTGGTCCCTGATGCATTGCTCGGCTTGGGCAGTGCACAGTTCTCGTTGAAAAACTATAAGGCTTCCATCAGTACTCAGCAGAAGCTTATTTCCCAACACCCGGAAAGCGACAAGGTGCCGGATGCCATGTTTAGCATCGCCAATAGCCAGATCCAGCTGTCAGATGTGGATGGTGCAAAAAAAACATTACGTGAGTTGTTGGATAAATTCCCTGACCATGAGCTGGCGCCAAGCGCCAAGCGTCGACTCAATGTGCTGGACTCAATCAAGTCCAGATAGTTTTCTCCGTGCTTCGTATCCATGAAATTTTCCACTCCCTGCAAGGGGAGTCGTCACGTGTAGGTCTGCCTACCGTTTTCGTACGCCTGACCGGCTGCCCAATGCGCTGTGTTTATTGCGATACTGAGTATGCATTCAAGGGTGGGAGCAATATGACCCTGGACCAGATCATGGAACAAGTCGCAAGTTATGGTGCGCGCTATGTTTGTGTGACTGGGGGAGAGCCACTGGCACAGAAAAAGCACTGTCTCGAGTTGTTGCGGCAGTTGTGCGATGCCGGCTATGAGGTGTCATTGGAAACTGGTGGCGCGATTGCCACGGATGGCGTGGATGAGAGGGTGGCGATCATCCTCGACATCAAGACACCGGATTCTGGCGAGGTTGCCAAAAACCACTGGGATAATCTGTCACGGCTCAAGCCCAATGATGAAGTCAAGATTGTGCTGTGCAGCCGCGCAGATTACGAATGGGCCAAGCAATTGCTTGCCGAGCACGCGTTAAATGAAAAATGTGCAGTGATTTTCTCACCGGTGTATAGCCAGGTAAAGCCTGCTGATCTGGCCGACTGGGTACTGGAGGATAGGCTACCTGTGCGTATGCAGGTGCAGTTGCACAAAATACTCTGGGGTGAGACACCCGGGAAATAGAATTTCTGACCGCAATCCATGCGGTAGTCACTGGAACCAATATATATGAGCAAGAAAGCCGTAGTGCTGTTGTCGGGCGGCCTGGACTCTGCCACTGTACTAGCCATAGCACGCCATCAGGGCTATGACGTCTATTGTCTTAGCCTGGATTACCAGCAGCGGCATCGCGCCGAGCTGCAAGCTGCCGATCGCGTCACCAAAGCGCTTGGTGCCGTAATGCATCGTACTGTGAAGCTTGATCTGTCGGTGTTCGGCGGCTCTGCGCTGACCGATGCCTCGATTGCAGTGCCGGAAGTGCCTAGCGAAGGCATTCCTGTAACCTACGTGCCTGCCCGCAACACGATCATGCTGTCCCTGGCGCTGGCATGGGCTGAGGTGCTGGAGGCGCGGGATATCTTCATTGGCGTGAATGCCCTGGATTATTCCGGCTATCCTGACTGCCGTGGAGAGTATGTGCACGCTTTCCAGGCCATGGCGAATCTTGCGACCAAGAGTGCAGTGGAGGGGCGAACAATCGCCATCCATGCGCCGCTGATTGATATGACCAAGGCTGATATCGTGACCCAGGGTACTTCCCTTGGTGTCGATTACAGTTTGACTGTTTCCTGTTACCAGGCGGATGACGAGGGCCGGGCATGTGGCGTATGCGATTCTTGTCGCTTGCGGCGCCAGGGCTTTGTTGCAGCAGGATTGGCCGACCCCACTCGGTATGCGCCGACGGCAGGTATTAGATGATTTACTTGCCAAGACCATAAAAAATAACGTAAAATCCGCGCCTTTCAGTCCAATCCAAAGAGAACAAGATTATGGTGATTATTCGTCTCGCCCGCGGTGGCGCGAAGAAAACTCCTTTTTATAGCGTTGTCGTCGCTGATTCCCGTAACCGTCGTGATGGTCGCTTCATTGAGCGTGTGGGCTTCTACAATCCGCTGGCGAAAGAAGGTCAAGAAGGTTTGCGCCTGAACAACGAGCGTATTGCTCACTGGCGTGATAACGGTGCTCAGCTGTCTGATACGGTTGCCCGCTTGGTTAAGCAAGCGCAAAAGTCTGCTTGATTTGAAAAGCCGCTGTGAAGGCGGTTCGTGCAAATTGTGAGTGAATTGGTCATTATGGGGCGCATCGTCGCCCCTTATGGCGTTTATGGCTGGGTCAAGGTCCAGCCGGCTACCGAGTATGTCGACAGCCTGTTTGATTATGGCCGTTGGATGCTGGGGCGTGGCGATCCGAAGCAACCTGAGCAATGGCAGTCATGCGAGGTCGAAAAGGCCAAGGTGCATAACGATTTGTTGCTGGTCAAGCTCCAAGGTATTGATGATCGCGACCAGGCATTTTCCTGCAAGGGCATGTATGTTGCCGTGTATCGGGATGAGTTGCCGGAGCCTGAAGAGGGTGAATATTACTGGTCCGACCTGATCGGTCTGCAGGTACGCAACCAACAAGAGGTGGATTTCGGCCAGGTGGTCGATGTATTTGCTACCGGTGCCAATGATGTCTTAGTGGTGAAGGGTGACCGTGAGCGGTTGGTGCCGTTTATCGGCCAGGTTGTACTGGAAGTGGATACCGACGGCAAGACGATGCTGGTGGATTGGGATCCGGAGTTTTGAGCGAGGCCAGTCATCTGCAGGAAAGGTGTGCCAGGCAATTTGACGTGGTGACCTTGTTCCCGGAAATGTTCGATGCGCTGACAAAGTTTGGTATCAGCGCCCGGGCTCAGGAACGCGGTATTTATGAGCTGGCGTTGTGGAACCCCAGGGATTTCACAACCGACAATTATCGCACCATCGACGATAGGCCATACGGTGGCGGCCCCGGCATGGTGATGCTGGCTGAACCGTTGGAAAAGGCGATTGCGGCGGCGAAAGTCCGCCAGCAGTCACGCGGTGTGGAGAACCCGCGAGTCATCCACCTCTCCCCGCAGGGCGTCCCGCTCAAGCATGAGCACGTGATGCAGTTGAAGGATGTACCCGGCCTGATATTACTGGCAAGTCGGTATGAAGGTGTAGATGAGCGTTTGCTGTCCACGCTGGTGGATGAAGAATATTCGATCGGCGACTATGTGTTGTCTGGCGGTGAAATTCCCGCCATGGCGATACTGGATGCGATTATCAGGCAGTTGCCCGGTAGCCTGGGCGATGCCGGGTCGGCAGAGGAAGACTCCTTTGCCGATGGTTTGTTGGATTGCCCGCATTACACCCGGCCAGAGGTGTACGCGGGGCAGAAGGTGCCGGAAGTATTGCTTTCTGGTAACCATGCAAAGATCAAGCGTTGGCGGTTGAAGCAATCGCTGGCGCGAACCCGGGCCAGGCGCCCGGATTTATTGGCCGCAAGGCCGTTGACGAAAGAGGAATCTCGGCTGCTCATGGAAATAGAGCAGGAACAAGATTCCCATAACTAAAAGGAAGCAAGACATGGCTGATATCATCAAGCAACTGGAACAGGAAGAAATTGCCCGCCTCGGCAAGACCATCCCTTCTTTCGCTCCTGGCGACACTGTCGTCGTCGGTGTGAATGTGGTTGAAGGTACACGTAAGCGTGTGCAGGCATACGAAGGTGTTGTAATTGCAATTCGCAACCGTGGCCTGAATTCCTCCTTCATCGTACGTAAAATCTCGTCCGGAGAAGGCGTGGAACGTACTTTCCAAACCTACTCCCCGCTGATCGCCAGCATCGAAGTGAAGCGCCGTGGTGACGTACGCCGCAGCAAGCTCTACTACTTGCGCGAGCGCTCAGGCAAGTCCGCTCGCATCAAGGAAAAGCTGCAACTGCGCGCTCCAAAGGAAACAAGCAGCGCAGAATAAGCACTTGCTTGTTGGCAGTGTACAAAAGCCCCGGCATCCGGGGCTTTTTCATTTTCGCTGATCCTGTGGGATCACGTTTGTGATCGTGCTGTTTTGTTCTATCATCGCTATATGGAGATCAAACCACCCCCTTCCTTCGATGCCGTCGTCACAGCGCCGTTCGGTGCGATAGGGATCCATGTGTCAAACGATTACGTGACGGGCATACGCCTGCTTTCCGAACAGCAGCGGGCATTTTGCAGCGCCAATCCTTTCGTTCAGCATGTCGCCCGGCAAGTCGGGCAATATCTGCAAGATGCTGCCTCGCCGCTTGATTTTCCTTACCTGCTACAGGGCACCTTGTTTCAGAAGCGGGTGTGGCAGGTGATGTCCACGATTCCGCTTGGCCAGGCGTGGACATATGGAGACCTGGCGGAGCGGGTGAAGTCTGGTCCGCGTGCGGTTGCCAATGCCTGCGGCGCCAATCACCTGACCTTGGTGATTCCCTGCCATCGCATCGTCGCCAAAGGGGGTCTGGGCGGATTCATGCAGGGAGATGTCAAGGGTCTGGAGATCAAGCGCTGGTTGCTGCAGCACGAGCGGGCCGATGGATACCATTGATGCACTGCTAGACAATTTCATCGACCATTTATGGCTGGAAGACGGCTTGGCAAAGAATACCTTGACCAGTTATCGCCAGGATCTGGCTGCATTTGCCGCCTGGCTGCAACAGACCAGGCGCAGGGCTATGTTGGAGGCTGGCCCGGAGGATATCCAGGGCTTCATCGCGTTCCGCTTTCCACAAAGCCAGCCGCGTAGCATCAGCCGCCTGGTTGCCAGCCTGCGCAGATTTTACCGCTTCGCCTTGCGTGAGTCCTATATCAGCGCAGATCCGAGTATTCACATCGAATCGCCGAAACTTCCGCGCTCCCTGCCCAAGAGCCTGAGTGAGGATGAGGTAGAGCGATTGATCAATGCGCCTGATACCAATACCAATCTCGGCTTGCGCGACCGCGCCATGCTGGAAACGCTCTATGCGACAGGATTGCGGGTTTCCGAGCTCGTCGGCATGCATGTTACCGAATTGAGTCTGACGGATGGTGTGGTTCGCATCACAGGCAAGGGCAGCAAGACGCGGCTGGTGCCGCTGGGTGAGCAAGCGGTGGAGTGGTTGGCACGCTACCTGCAGGAAGGTCGGCCATCAATCTTGCAGCAGCGCCTGAGTGACCACCTGTTCGTGACTCAGCGTGGCGAGGGTATGACGCGCCAGGCATTCTGGTATCTTATCAAGCGGTATGCCGCCATTGCCGGTATCCAGGCTTCCCTGTCTCCCCACGTACTGCGCCATGCCTTTGCCACTCACCTACTTAACCACGGCGCCGACCTGCGCGTGGTGCAGATGCTGCTGGGTCATGCAGACATCTCCACTACGCAGATTTATACCCATGTCGCGCGCGAGCGCTTGAAGCGATTGCATCAACAACATCATCCACGAGGATGATAACCGCGGCCTGAATGATGTATTGGCGACCAAAATCCATGTCCGCTGTCATTAGGCAGCGGATGCTACAGATACATTTAAATACTTAGTGGATCACGCGATCCGGTATTGGGTGTTTGTTGTCTGTGTAAAGCCGCAGGCAGTCCTGGTTGTTCATGGATGGTTGCCATGAGGCAGTTTTTCTCCCCGCTCTATCACCACTCCCAACGCTTTCAGCCCAGGCAATATGCCAGGTTTGGCGACGCGCAGCTTGACCCAGGGGGCACCGAATTCATGCATGATGAGTTGGCAGACATGTTCTGCCAGTGCTTCGACCAGCTTGAATGAGCGCTCTGCCAGTGTTTCTCGAATGCGCGAGACGACTACGCCGTAATCGATGGTGTCGCTGATGTCGTCGGTCTGGCAGGAGCTGCTGTCGGGCATGGCAATTTCAATGTCAAGGATGATCGTTTGCGCTGCGAGGCGTTCCCAGTCGGGCACGCCGAGATGGGTTTGTACCTTGACTTCGCTGAGAAAAATAATATCCATATGGGCGGGATCCTGCTTTAGGGCTTGAGGGCTGATAGAATACGGCAACGCAATTTTAATCCAATCCTTATGAATAACGCAGTTTTCGTCATCGCCGCCTACCTGCTCGGCTCAATTTCTTTCGGTATCTTGGTGAGCAAAGCCTTCGGCCTGCCGGATCCACGTACCGTCGGCTCGGGAAATCCCGGTGCGACTAACGTATTGCGCAGCGGCAAGAAGCTGGCTGCCTTGCTGACATTACTGGGGGATGCGGCCAAGGGCTGGCTGCCGGTTTGGCTTGCACAATACTATGCGCTGCCGGTGGGGGTGGTGTGCTGGGTTGCAGTGGCGGTATTCCTGGGGCACTTGTATCCGGTGTTCTACCGCTTCAAGGGCGGCAAGGGTGTGGCAACCGCATTAGGCGTATTGCTGGCATTCTCCCCGCTGTTGGCAGGCCTAGCCTTGCTGAGCTGGATTGTGGTATTTGCATTGACGCGTTTTTCATCATTGGCCGCGTTGACTGCCGCAGCCTTGGCACCTGGTTTTGCCTGGCTCCTGCTGCCACAGATTGGCTACATCATTGTCGTGTTTGTGCTGTCGTTATTGTTGATCTGGCGCCACCGCAGCAATATTCGCAAATTGCTGGATGGCAGTGAGGCTGGATTCGGCAAGAAGTCCTGAGTGCGCTAAGCGCGTTTTTTACGGCTTGTTCAGTTCCGCCAGGTCCCAGCGCGGCCGCACGGTGAAGCTGTGGTTGCCTTGCTTGGCGTGTTGCATGCGCATGGCGCCAGCAAATGCGATCATGGCGCCATTGTCGGTACAGAATTCCAGCCTCGGATAATGCACTTGGTATTGCCTGCGCTTGGCTGCCATATTGAGGCGTTCGCGCAGCCGGGCATTGGCGCCTACTCCGCCCGAGACGATTAATTGATTTAAACCGGTGTTGCGCAGGGCGGCCATGCATTTCTTGGTGAGTACTTCCGTGACGGCTTCCTGAAATTCGTAGGCAATATTGGCGCGCGCAGTTTCGTCGAGTGCGTCGCCATATTGGTTGACCAGTGTGAGCACCGCCGTCTTGAGGCCGCTGAAGCTGAAATTGAGGTCCCCGCTGTTCAGCATGGGGCGAGGCAATTGACAGGCACCGGGCTGTCCCTGGTTTGCCAGCCTCGAAACCGCGGGGCCGCCGGGGTAGCTGAGGCCGAGCAGCTTGGCGGTTTTGTCGAACGCTTCCCCGGCGGCATCGTCCAGGGTGTCGCCCAGCAACTCATAGTCGCCGATCGCGGACACGCGCATAAGTTGGGTATGTCCGCCTGATACCAACAAGGCTACGAATGGAAATGCCGGTGGATCGGGCTCAAGCAACGGGGCGAGTAAATGGCCTTCGAGATGGTGGACGCCGATGGTCGGAAGGTCGAGGCTGAATGCCAGGGATTCGGCAATGCTGGTGCCGACCAGCAGGGCGCCCGAGAGGCCAGGCCCCTGGGTGTAGGCGATGCCATCCAGGTCGGCCAATGATTTTCCTGCTTGCTCCAATACATGCTGGGTCAGTGGTAATGTCCGGCGAATATGGTCGCGGGAAGCTAATTCTGGCACCACGCCGCCGTATGCGGCATGCATGTCGATCTGGGAGTGCAATGCATGGGCGAGCAAGCCTCGTTCCGTGTCGTACAAGGCTAGGCCGGTTTCATCGCAGGAAGATTCAATGCCAAGAATTAACATAAGTTTCAGGATAATGTTGATAAATCAATAATGAGGCGCTAGAATAGCAAACTTTTTCACCCTTTCTCAAAGGTAAAGTGATTTAAATGTCTAGCGTACGTGTAAAAGAGAACGAGCCGTTTGATGTGGCTCTGCGCCGTTTCAAGCGCATGATTGAAAAAACTGGCCTTCTGACCGACTTGCGCGCTCGTGAGTACTATGAAAAGCCTACATGGGAGCGCAAGCGTAAGGCTGCTGCTGCTGTTAAGCGTCACTACCGCCGTATCCGCAGCCAGACTCTGCCTACCAAGCTTTACTAAGCCTAAGGTAGGGTTGCTGTGACAATTAAGGCGAGAATCGCCGAGGATATGAAAGCCGCGATGCGTGCAAAGGATAGTGCGCGCCTCGGGGCTATTCGTCTTTTACAGGCGGCGATCAAGCAGCGCGAGGTGGATGAGCGTATCGAGCTGGATGATGGCCAGGTGATTGAGGCGATCGAGAAGATGCTCAAGCAGCGTAGAGACTCGATCGCTCAGTATGAGGCTGCCAACCGGCATGATCTGGCGGATGTAGAGAAGTTTGAAGTGACCGTGCTGAAAACCTATTTGCCTGAAGCATTGTCCGAGGAAGAGGTGAATGCCATCCTGGATGATGTGATTGCTGAAACCGGCGCTGCCAGCATCAAGGATATGAGCAAGGTAATGGCTGCGATCAAGCCCAAAGTGGTGGGGCGTGCCGATATGGGCAAGATTTCAGGATTGATCAAGTCCAAACTTGCTGCGTGAACTGAAGCTTGACGATGTTGAAAAAGGAGCTGCAAGCTCCTTTTTTGCTTTTGGATTCAGTTTGGGTTTAGGCTATTATTTTCATTCATGATTCCTGATTCCTTCATTCAAGAGCTGCTTAATCGCGTCGATATTGTGGATGTGATTGACCGCAGCGTCCCCTTGAAGAAGGCAGGGGCCAATTACTCCGCCTGTTGCCCATTTCATAACGAGAAATCCCCTTCTTTCACCGTCAGTCCGACCAAGCAGTTCTATCATTGTTTTGGTTGCGGTGCGCATGGCTCCGCCATTGGCTTTGTCATGGAGTACCAGGGAATCAGCTTTGTCGAGGCGGTGCACGAGCTGGCCAAATCGGTTGGCATGATCGTGCCCCAGGAGTCGCGGCCTGAAGATGTGGTACGAGCAAAGGTAATCCCCGGCTTGCAGGAAGTGATGCAGCAAGCGGCGGATTATTACAGGGCGGAGCTGAAGAAGTCGCCGCGTGCCATCGAGTATCTCAAGGGGCGCGGCTTGAGTGGTCAAGTGGCTGGCCGCTTCCAGATTGGTTATGCGCCTGCGGGCTGGCAGAATCTGCAGGCCGTGTTTGCGGATTACCGGCACGAAGTGCTGCAAACAGCCGGGTTGGTGATTGAGAATGAGCAGGGGCGCTGCTATGACCGTTTCCGCGACCGTATCATGTTTCCTATTCATGGCCAGAAGGGGCAGGTCATCGGTTTCGGTGGCAGGGTGCTGGAGAGTGCTGATGCTGGGGCGAAGTACTTGAATTCGCCAGAAACCCCCTTATTTCAGAAAGGGCAAGAGCTTTATGGCCTTTTCCTGGCGCGACGTGCCATTCGCGAAGCAGGCCGTGCGCTAGTGGTCGAAGGGTACATGGATGTCGTGGCGCTGGCGCAATATGGCATCGATTATGCGGTGGCTGCCCTGGGTACGGCTACGACACCGGCTCATATCGCCAAGCTCATGCGCCAGACGGATGAGATTGTGTTTTGCTTTGATGGAGATAGCGCAGGCCGGGGCGCAGCCTGGCGTGCTGCAATGAATGCATTGCCTGTGCTCAAGGATGGGCTGCGGCTTAGCTTTTTATTCTTGCCGGCTCAGCATGATCCGGATAGCTATGTGCGCGAATTTGGCAAACAAGCGTTTGAGGACTTAATGGCACAGGCAATGCCCTTGTCGCAATATCTTATTCAGGAGCTGAGTGCTAATAATCGCCTGCAATCGCAGGAAGACAAGGTACAGTTCCTTAACGAGGCAGAGCCCATCCTAAAGCAGATACAAGCGCCGCGACTGGCATTGTTATTGCGTAAGCGCATAGCGGAGCTGGCGGATATCTCGAGTGATGAAATGCGTCGTATGGTCAAATTGCCGGAAACTAATCGCCAGCAGACACGGTCTGCTCCCAAGCAGGCACGCGTTACGATGTCATTACAACGCAGATTTACGCTGATGGCTATCATGCGCCCGCATTTGGTGCAGGAAGGCGATCAGCAATGGATGACTGGCTCTACCGATGAAGATGAGATGGTGCGCCAAGTTGTTAAACTTGCACTGGAAAGTCCCGATGCCAAGCCCGTGGCGATACTGCATGGGCTTGAGTCGGTAGTGAATGCCAGGCTTTTACCTGATTTGCAGCGTGATTTGCATTTGCTGGATGAAAGCCTGGACTTTGAGTTGGAGTTTGATGGTGTGCGCAGGCAATTGAAAGACATGTACCTGCAACGCCAAAAAGCCTCTGCAGTGGATAGGCTCAAGGAAAAAAACCTGAGCCAGCTCACGGAAGAGGAGCGCGAGTTGCTGAAGTCCATTGGCACTCGCTGAATTGGCAGCGACAGGCTGCAAAACTGCTGAAAATTGCAGTTGTTTTTAAGGTATAATCTAGGGTTTTTCGTACTCAACCGCAGTTCGATGGGGTCAAGCATGGCTAAAGAGCAACAGAATGACAATGTAAACGATAAAGCCGATATTACACTGAATGACGCAGATATACGTCGCACGCGGTTAAAGTCCCTGATTATCCTGGGTAAGGAGCGCGGATACCTCACTTACGCAGAAATTAACGATCACCTGCCGGATGATGTACAGGATTCCGAGCAGATCGACAGCATCATCGGCATGATCAACGACATGGGCATCCAGGTCTATGAAGAGGCGCCCGACGCCGAAGCATTGCTGATGTCCGATGTACCAGCACCAGTTGCTGACGAGGATGCCGTTGAGGAAGCCGAGCAGGCCCTTTCTACGGTGGATTCCGAGTTTGGCCGCACCACTGACCCGGTGCGCATGTACATGCGGGAAATGGGTACGGTCGATCTGTTGACCCGTGAGGGCGAAATCGAGATTGCCAAGCGGATAGAAGACGGCCTCAAGCATATGGTGCAAGCTATTGCCGCCTGTCCCAGTACCATTGCCGAATTATTGGCCATGGTGGATCAGGTTGAGAAGGGCGAGTTGGGGGTCGATGATCTGGTCGATGGCCTGATTGATGCTGACGATGGTCTTGGTGCCGAAATCGTGGCTGAAGAAGCTGCTGATGCTGGAGATGTGGCTGAAGACGCCGACGAGGAGGACGAAGAAGACGATGATGGTGCCAAGGCGGCAGCGATCTCGGCAGAAGCACTTGCAAGGCTTCGCGAGGAAGTGCTGACGCGATTTGCCGTCATCCGTAGCGCTCATGAGAAGATGACCGTGCTTTTGGCAAGCAAGGGTTCTCAGGACAAAGAGTATCTCAAGCTGCAGGCTACGATTATTGAAGAGCTGATGGCATTCCGCTTTTCAGCCAAGCAGGTTGAGGCATTGTGTGACCGTGTGCGTGGCATGGTAGAAGAGATCCGTAGCCATGAACGTAAAATCATGGACTTCTGCGTCGAAAAGGCCGGTATGCCGAGGGCGCATTTCATTAAGAGCTTCCCGGGCAACGAGGGCAATCCAGAGTGGTTGGCTGCGGAACTTGCCGTCAACAAACCGTATGTTGAGCGTCTTGAGCGATTCAGGCACTCGATCGATGACCAGCAGCAACAATTACTTGCCATTCAAGAGCGTGTGGGTATTCCCATCAGGGAGCTCAAGGAAATCAACAAGCAGATGTCCACAGGCGAGGCACGGGCGCGTCGTGCCAAGCGCGAGATGATCGAGGCCAACTTGCGTCTCGTGATTTCTATCGCCAAGAAATACACCAACCGTGGCCTGCAATTCCTTGACCTGATTCAGGAAGGCAATATCGGTTTGATGAAGGCGGTAGACAAGTTCGAATACCGTCGTGGTTACAAGTTCTCTACATATGCCACATGGTGGATTCGCCAGGCAATCACACGCTCGATCGCAGATCAGGCGCGTACTATTCGCATTCCTGTGCACATGATCGAGACGATCAACAAGATGAATCGCATCAGCCGCCAGATCCTGCAGGAAACCGGCTTGGAGCCAGATCCAGCCACCCTTGCGGAAAAAATGGAGATGCCGGAAGATAAGATCCGCAAAATCCTCAAGATTTCCAAGGAGCCTATCTCCATGGAAACCCCAATTGGAGATGACGACGATTCCCACTTGGGTGATTTCATCGAGGATGTCGCAACACTTGCTCCCGTGGATGCCGCCGTATACGCAAGCTTGCGTGATGCCACCAAAGAAGTGTTAGAATCGCTGACCGCAAGGGAGGCCAAGGTGTTGCGCATGCGGTTCGGTATTGAGATGAATACCGACCACACCCTGGAAGAGGTTGGCAAACAATTCGATGTCACCCGCGAACGTATCCGTCAAATTGAGGCCAAGGCGCTACGCAAACTGCGCCATCCAACCCGCTCAGAACGCCTGCGCAGTTTCCTCGAAACTGGCAACGACTAAGCGGCTACAGTTTCAGGGCCTCTAGCTCATGCATGGTTAGAGCAGCGGACTCATAATCCGTTGGTGCCCGGTTCGACTCCGGGGAGGCCCACCATAGAATCAAGGGGTTACGTTAATTCGTAACCCCTTTTTTGTATCAGCCGTTATTTTTAAAAAGGTGGTAATGTTATCCGGTAATGATGCGTACTTTCTGCACTAACCAGGTAGGTAATGCATCAGCTTTCGTAGGAAACCAATAATCTTTTCTTTTTGTGCATCGCTCCCTCATGTCTAATCTCCTACTATTAGGGTGATTGGCCCCAAATTTCTGGGTGACCTAGTCTGGGAAGGCGTCGCCTAAATCATGAGTAAGCTAGGCACATTAACTCTGATGTTTAAGAATGATGGGAGTCCGTAGATACCTACACTGTAATAGCTTTCTATTGATGTGATGCTGGAGCATTGAATAAAAATAATTTGTCCGCTGACTCATTCACTGCTATCACGGCAGGGTGAGTCGCTCGCTTTGGTACTGAAATGGCATAGAAATGCTGAGTAAACTCGTTAGTGTCGGCGATCTTGATAACGTTATATTCCTGTTCAATTTCATGTGCTATCACGGATGAAACAGTAAAAAAGCCTGCTCCCGCTGTACCAAAAGCTTTCATGAGGGCGCTATCGTCAAATTCCCCGACGATATTGGGGGTAATGTGCTGTTCATTCAGCCAGCGCATGATCTGTCCTTGGAGAAGGCTATCCTCTCCCATGACCAACATGGGGGCCCGGTGTAAGCGCTCTGGAAATTGACCGGGGTATTTCATTGCCAGCTCTTTAGTAGCAAAGAAAGCTGTGCCACTTTCCCCAAGTTTTCGGCTGATGCCCGTAATATTGACTTCACTCGGCATGGGTCGGTCTGCCAGCACGATATCCAGTTTATGAATCGCCAATTGGGCAAGCAGGGTTTCGAAGTTGTCTTCCCGGCATACGATGCGAATGGGGTCTTCTAATTCCATCGCAGCGGATAGCAGGTGATAGGCGATGGATTTAGGGACGAATTCAGCAATCCCGACATTAAACACCCTAGGACGTTTTTTTGGCTGATGTTGTAGGGTTTCCTCCAACATGCTGCCAATTTCAAAAATGCGTTCGGCATAAGGAAGGGCGAGCCGACCAGCATCAGTCAATTCCAGCCCGCGTCCAGCGCGTTGCAATAAAGTCACATTCAAGTCAGCTTCAAGTAGTGAAATCTGCCCGCTGAGTGTTTGTGGAGTGACGCCCAATTGTTCGCTGGCCTTAACTAAGCTGCCGGCTTTGGCCACGGCCCAGAAATAGCTGAGTTGCTTATAATTCATAATTTCTCCCGAATGAGGAATGCTGGCATCACTTCGATTTTCCCGAAGTATTGATCAGGGAACAATATGTTTTTCTGTTTGTCTATGACTAGTAAGATGTGAACCATTGCAAGACACAATATTAATTAATTCATTATTCAGGAGAAGATCATCATGAAAAAGACAGTTGCAATGTTAGGTTTGGTACTTGCTGCTTCCTGGGGCGCTGTTGCTCAGGCAGAAGAGCATAATGCAGCATTGTTCGATCATCAGGTGCTGGCCGCAGCGGCCATCAATCCTAACCGCCTGGCTACCGATGCACGTGTTGCGGAGTCTTCTGCCGTGATTACTCATAAGGATGTGGTGCAGTCCCGCAACAATCGTCCTCACTTCAGGCACCACTTCAATGTGAACCGTATCGACACAAGCGGAATCAGTGCTGATCGCCTTGCCGGGAAGAAGTTTGTCTATGTGACTCATCCCAAGCATCATTTCAAGGTCAAGCGCTATGTCGGTGGTATGCAGTAAGCTGTAGCGCGAGTCTCGACCAATCCTGGTAGTCGGTGATACCAGGAAGCCACTCCCTAAAACTAAGTTTTAGGGAGTATTTTTTTTGTTTTTGATAGCTTATGGATGAGCGAGTATTGACGGGCATTGTCGCCAATATGTTCTTCTCCTCGTTGGCGCGCAATTTCAATTTGTCTTTGCCTTTCGGCAATTCTGGCGCGTTTCTCAGCTGACATTCTGTCATAGCAGCGCGGACAGGAAATACCTTTCACGTATTTCGAGGAGGCCATATCTGCAGCAGAAATGGGGTGCCGACATGCGAAGCACTGGTCATAATCCCCGACTTGCAGGCCGTGCTTCACAGCTACCCGCTGGTCAAAAACAAAACATTCGCCTTCCCAAAGGCTTTCCTCTTCAGGAATGGTTTCCAGATACTTCAGAATGCCGCCTTGCAAGTGGTATACCTCTTTAAATCCTTGTTCCAGCATATACGAGCTGGCTTTTTCGCAGCGAATGCCACCCGTGCAGAACATGGCGACTTTCTTGTTTTTCGCAGGATCAAGATTCTTGCGGACAAATTCGGGAAACTGGCGGAAGGTCGTGGTTGCAGGGTCAATCGCGCCCTTGAATGTACCGATCTCGTATTCATAATTATTGCGCGTGTCGATGACAACGACATCCGGATCCGAGATCAAGGTGTTCCAGTCTTCCGGCTTGACATAGGTTCCCACTTTCTTATTTGGGCTGATGCCGGGTACACCCAGGGTCACGATTTCCTTTTTCAACCGCACTTTCATGCGATAAAACGGCATTTCATCAGCGAAGGATTCCTTGTGATCAATGTCGACCATACGTGAATCCTGCCGCAAGTAAGTTAACAGCGCATCAATAGCGGCGCGGCTACCAGCGACAGTACCGTTGATGCCTTCCTCAGCCAGCAATAAGGTGCCCTTGATGCCTTGGGCGTTGCATAAGGCTAGTAAGCCGGGTTGGAGCTCTTGGTAATCAGGAAGGCTAACAAACTTGTATAAAGCAGCGACAACAATCTGGGGCACGGTGCACACTCACGAAATCACAGGCAAATTAATGGATGATCAAGACACTTTGCAATGAGCATTTGCGTGTCAAAGCATCGTATTTTAAATAAAATTCCATAAATTTCATATGGTTATTGTGTTGTAATTTTGCAACTGAACATAAATTTTACTTGTAATGATAACTTTTACTATTTATATTCCACCAATTCTATTTTTGTAAATGGATGTAAAGGGATATCTGTGCAAATTTCTAGTAAGAAAAAAACTATTCATTTTCAACGCGTTACCACTGCGGTAGCACTGGCATTTGCGGGGGCTTCACACGCGGCTGAAGAGGGAGGTGCGCTGCCGGAAGTGAGCGTGTCTGCAAAGAAGGAGGCTTCATACAAGGTTGATAGGGTGTCTTCTCCCAAATTTACCGAACCGCTTTTGGATACACCGAAATCCATTACGGTCGTGAACGAAGAGTTGATCCAGGCACGTGGGTTGATGTCCCTGACCGATATATTGCGCACTACTCCTGGTGTGACACTTGGTTCAGGTGAGGGTGGGACGCCAATGGGTGACCGCCCTTTCATCCGAGGCTATGAAGCGAGTACCGACTTGCAGATAGACGGTATCCGTCAGGTTGGACGTTTCTCCCATGAGATTTTTAATCTCGAGTCCGTGGAGATCATTAAGGGGCCTGGCTCCATGCAGAATGGTCGTGGTTCCACTGGCGGTGTCATCAATATGGTGACCAAGAAGCCGAAAGCAGAAAACTTTACCAGCGCTGGCGTTACCTGGGGTACCGACCAGACTAAGCGTTTTACGGTTGATACCAACTGGCTACTCGGCGATGAGGCGGCCTTGCGCATCAATCTGGTGCACCACGATGCCAACGTAGCGGGGCGTGAAGCGGTAGAGCTGGAACGCAAAGGCATTGCAGCTGCGCTGGCGTTAGGCTTGAATACCTCCACGCGTGCCAATGTCAGCTTCTATCATTTTGAATCTGACGATACGCCGGACCTGGGCTTACCATTCAGTGCCGGTGGTGCGTTGAGAACACCACCTCGTGTCGACCGGGACAATTTCTATGGGCTGAAGAACCGGGATTTCCGTGAGCAAAATGCTGATCAGATTACCTTGAGGCTGGAGCATGATTTTGATCATGGATTTACATTGCGTAATACTACGATGTATACCCGTACTACCAACCAGTACATAATGACTAGGCCATCATTCGCTAATGCGGCAGCATTTGCTAATGGAATCGTGGATCAGAGTATTCGTGGAAGTCGTAGGCTGACCGAGGGTATGCTTAATCAAACTGACTATTTCGGTAGCGTAGAGCTGTTTGGTATGAAGCATAACATTTCTACTGGTATAGAAATAAGCAAGGAGGAGCTTTCGTCAGGGGGCTATCAGACAGCAACGGGGGGTAATACGAATGCTGCTGGGACGACTACGGATCTTTACAACCCTAACCCTTATGCCCCCTTCCCCGGGGGACCTTTCCGTAGGACGGACTATGGTGATCCATTCAAATATAATACGCGCGCTTGGTATGCAAGCGACACGATACATTTCAATGAACAATGGCAAGCGAATGTAGGAATCCGTTTGGATCATTATCGCGTTGTTGATACCAGCGATCCTACAGTGCATCGCAAAGATAGAATGTTCAATTACACCTTGGGTCTGTTGTATAAGCCTGCGCCTAATGGCAGTGTATATTTCAATCTGGGAACGTCATCCAATCCTACTGGTGAGACGGCTGGACAAAGCGGAGGGGCTGATGGTGTAGCCGGTGGTCGCCTGACTGCTGCGAATATGAATGTGGCGCCTGAAAGAACCAGGGCGGTTGAGCTTGGAACCAAGTGGGATGTGTTTAATAACAGGCTGTCCTTGACCGCTGCAATTTTCGAGACCAAAAAGACTGACGCGCGTGCGGCGGATCCTACAACTGGCGAGGTCGCTTTGGTAGGCGATAATAGCGTCAAGGGTATCGATCTGGGTGCTGCGGGCAACATTACTGATAAATGGTCGGTATGGGGCGGAGTGGTATTCATGGATCCTGTGCTTGATAAGTTTGCAGCCAATACAACAAGTGATTATTCTGGCAATCAGAGCAAGTTCATCGCCAAGCGTTCTGGTTCATTGTGGACCATGTATAAGGTGACGCCGAAGTTTTCTGTGGGAGGCGGTGCAATTTATGCAGGAAAGCGTTATCTCGACGATGCCAACACCATGTTTTTCGATTCCACATGGCGCTGGGACGCATCGGCAACTTATGAGGTCAACCAGAAGCTGTCGTTGCGCCTGAATGTGTTGAACCTGACGGACGAGCGCATTTACGATGCGTCGCACGTTGGTATCTTTGCTGTGATGGCGCCGGGCCGTTCTGCACTGTTGAATGCTACTTATCATTTCTAGACTATTGAGATAGTTTGGGCTTGACGAAATCCCTGTCAGAATACTCTGGCGGGGATTTTTGTTTCAATGAATGAGAAATCAATATGCTGATTGAAATTCCGGAAGTATTGACCAAGGAACAGGTAGCGCAGTGCCGGCAGCTGATGGATGCTGCGGAGTGGGTGGATGGCAATGTCACGTCCGGCAGCCAGTCTGCGTTGGCCAAGAATAACATGCAGCTGCCAGAGGGTTCTCCTGTGGCGCGGCAGGTGGGAGATTTGATCCAGGATGCGCTGGGAATGAGTCCACTGTTCATCTCTGCAGCTTTGCCGTTGAAGGTATTTCCCCCCTTGTTCAACCGCTATGAAGGGGGGCAGGCATTTGGTACGCATGTGGATAATGCGATTCGCCAGTTGCGCGGCACCAATTTCCGTATCCGAAGCGACCTTTCGGCGACCTTGTTTTTTTCCGAGCCTGAAGATTATGACGGCGGCGTACTGACGATAGAGGATACGTTCGGCATTCAGGAGGTGAAGTTACCGGCCGGACATATGGTGCTGTACCCTTCCAGTAGTTTGCATCATGTCACGCCTGTCACACGCGGAGTGAGGGTATCGTCGTTTTTCTGGATGCAAAGCATGATCCGCGATGATGCGCAGCGTACGTTATTGTTCCAGCTGGACGGCAGCATTCAGGCCATCGGCGCCGAGCGCGGAGCCGGGGATCCTGAAGTGATCCGCCTGACGGGCGTGTACCATAATCTTTTAAGAATGTGGGCAGACAGCTAGGCACATTGCCATGCCACGGGATTAGATTGCCAAGGGGGAAGTGTCGGTGGGCATGTAAGGCATGATGTGTTGTGCAGGACAGGGTGGCACAGCCCGGAATCGTTCCCAATTATTAAAGAATCAAGTTTTATCAATATGTCATGCCGCTCCTTGTATATGGTTATGCTGCAAGCGAGAGGCGATCTGGCGCAAAAAATTCATGGTGATGTCGGGTTCGCTCCGTAGCAGGGTCTCAATGTTTTCAGCGCTCATCACCACGACGCTGGCGGTATCCGATGTCACGATGGCATCCGCAACCCTGGGAGTTTGGGTGAGGAAAGCCATTTCGCCAAAATAATCTCCAGCGTTGAGTTCGCGCAAGAGTTTCCCTCCGACCATGAGCTTGACCTGCCCAGACACAAGATAATAAAGATCATGGCAGCTGTCATTTGCCTTGAAAATATACTCACTGCGCTGGAATGTCTTGCCATAGCGCTCCATCAGCTCTTCCAGATAGGTTTCCTTGTCATCCGGCATCTGGCCGAACAGCCCGCGCAGCAATAACACATCTTTTTTATGCAGTATGGAAACCAGCGTGGTACCAAGCATGAACACCACAAAGGTGTAGTAAAGCCAGGCAATTGAGATGAACAGGTTTTTCATGCCGCCAAACACAGCACCATACGCCGGATTGATGGATAGAAACAGACTAAAGGCCGGGCGCATGGCAAGCCACAGCAGGGCAGTGATCGCTGCGCCAATCACAATATGGGAATGTTGTAGGCGTAATGGAAAATAAACGCGGTAGAACATGGCAATCAATAAAGTGGTGAGCGCGATGGAAATCGCTGAGTTGATGTATCTGGAATAGCTGGTATGCGGCTCCAGCACATGCATCACTTTTTCTATGCCCAGTCCAAGAATGGTGAACAGGAAAAACATCAGCAATATACCCAGTACGCCCAGAATGTCCTTGATCTGGCGACGCATGAAGGAAGGTTTTTCCTGAACGCCCGCAATGGTGTAAAAGGCTGAGCGCAGCGCTCCTGCCAGCGGGACAGCCAGCCAGAACATGGCGATGAAACCGAAGACGCCCCAGGCTGCCTTGTGCTGAGAGGCATTGTAGACTTCCACCATGATGCGATTACTGAGGTTCGGTACCAGGTTGCTGACGATGATCGCCAGTTTGACGGTAGCGGAGTTGGATGACACCACCAGGTGGC
This sequence comes from Methylobacillus flagellatus KT, assembly GCF_000013705.1. Classification (NCBI taxonomy): domain Bacteria; kingdom Pseudomonadati; phylum Pseudomonadota; class Betaproteobacteria; order Nitrosomonadales; family Methylophilaceae; genus Methylobacillus; species Methylobacillus flagellatus. Next base: position 2,471,949 of record NC_007947.1, on the reverse strand, counting down.
TCAAGAGAAAAAACATGAGCACGATCAGCGGAATCAAGGCAAACATGGCGTAAAACGACAGCGATGCGGACATCCCGAACCCATTATGAACCTGGAAGCTGTTCAGCGTTTCGCGTAGCACGAAGAACGGGGTGCTATAGCGGTGGCGCGCGTAAGCGCGACGAGACTTATGCAGCGCCGGGTGGCTGCCCAGATGCTTGACCTTGGAGAGGTTGAGTGCCAAGAGTATTCCTGCTGCGTTATCTTGATTGCAGAGCTTGCTTGAATTTTTCCGTAGCCGCAATCAGGGCGCTCCTGGTGCCGGCTTCCATGCCTGAGTGGCCGGCATCCGGAATTATGTGGAATTCTGCATGAGGCATGGCCTGGTGAAGCTCATATGCTGTCAATGGAGGACACACCATATCGTAGCGGCCTTGTACGATGACGGTAGGTATATGTCGCAGCTGGGCGGAGGCTTCCGCGATCAGGTTGCGTCCCTCGAGGAAGCACTGGTGTTTGATGTAATGGATTTGCACGCGGGCTCGTGCCAGCTCGATGTCGGGGTTGAGGCCCTGTTCGCTGGTGGCGGTTACTGGCAGCAAGGTCATGATGCTGGACTCGAATGCGTTCCAGTGGATGGCGGCCGGTGCGTTGACGGCAGGATCATCTGAAAACACGCGTGCCGCGAATGCAGTCAAGGGGTCATGCCGTTCAGCAACAGGCAAGTAGGAAAGCAGCCGATGCCAGGACTCAGGAAAAAAGTGTTGCACGTCATGCAAAAACCACTCCAGCTCGCTCGGGCGACTCAGGAAAATGCCGCGGAGAATGAGACCTGTGACATGTTGCGGATATGCCAAAGCGTAGTTCAGCGCCAGCGTACTACCCCATGAGCCGCCAAACACCAGCCAGCGATCAATGCCCAGGTGCTTGCGCAGCGTGTCCAGATCATTCACTAAATGGCTGGTCGTGTTTTCCCTGATTTCTCCTTGCGGCGTGCTGCGTCCGCAACCTCGCTGATCCACTAGGATAATGCGGTAGTGGCCCGGGTCGAAATAGCGGCGTTGCCCTGGATTGCAACCGCTTCCTGGGCCGCCGTGCAGGAAAATGACCGGTTGACCGGCAGGATTGCCCGATTGTTCATAATAAAGAGCATGCAGGTCTGAGACGGGCAGCATCTCTTGCTGATAGGGTTGAATGTCGGGAAATAATACGTGATTCATGGGTTAAGGCCTTGTCTGTAGCGAGATAAGTCTTCTCTGATATTGGGAAATTGTCTTGTCAAGTTTAGGAATTATTTAATTGTAAGTAAAATGTAAATGAAGTATTGCAAAACATTTTTTCCTGCACTAAGATGCACTCTACTCGCTTTGTGGTGAGTAAAAGGCAAAGTCTCAACGATGCTGCAAAACCCATAATTATAAATGGGAGGTGGTGTATGTGGGGCTGGGTCTTGTTAAACCCTTAGTAGTATCACTATGGAGATTTATAAAAATGGAGATGAGCAAAATCAAGCTGGCGCTTGGGGTGGCATTTGGCATGGCTATGGCTGTGCCCATGGTTGCATCTGCAGCTGCTGACCAGGAAGCCGCAATGAAGGACCCCAATAACTGGGTACATCCACGTGGACAACATAACAACCAGGGTTACAGCACCCTCAATCAAATCAACAAGAGCAACGTCAAGAATGTCAAGGCAGCCTGGCAATTCGCTACCGGTGTAAATCGCGGTCACGAAGGCTCTCCCGTCGTTATTGGTAATATGATGTATGTGCATACAGCGTTCCCTAATAACGTTTACGCGCTTGACTTGAACGACAATCAAAAAATTGTCTGGGCTTACTTCCCCAAGCAGGATCCTTCTGTACAAGCTGTGCTTTGCTGCGATAACGTCAGTCGTGGTCTGGGCTATGGCGATGGCAAGATCTTCCTGCAACAAAATGACGGCGTGCTGGTTGCCCTGGACGCAAAAACTGGTGCCAAGGTCTGGGACGTCAAGGTAAATGATCCCAAGGTTGGTGCAACCAATACCAATGCTCCCCACGTCATCAAGGACAAGGTCCTGACAGGTTGTTCCGGTGCTGAGTTCGGTGTTCGCTGCTTCCTGGTTGCCTACAACATCAAGGATGGCTCTCAGGTATGGAAAGCATACAGCACAGGTCCTGACAGTGAAGTGCTGATCGGCAAGGATTTCAACAAGGACAACCCACATTACAGCGCCCTGTCGGTCTATGAAGACATCAACGGCGGTAACAAGGAAGGTGGCTCCTTCAAGGCTCTGCCCAAGGAAAAGTTGAAGTTCCCTGAGACAGACCTGGGTGTAAAAACCTGGCTCAAGCCACAGGCCGTTAAGGATGGCTGGCAGCATGGCGGTGGCTCCACATGGGGTTGGTGGCCTTACGATCACAGGACTAATCTGGTGTACTACGGCACTGGTAACCCATCTGTCTGGAATCCGGATGTACGCCCTGGCGACAACAAGTGGTCCATGACTATTTTTGCTCGTGATGTGGATACTGGTATCGCCAAGTGGGGTTATCAAATGACGCCTCACGATGAATGGGATTATGACGGTATCAACGAGGTAATCCTGTTCGACAAGGGTGGCAAGACTTACGCCTGGCACCATGACCGCAACGGTTTTGCGTATACTTTTGATGCACATACCGGCAGCATCATTGCCGCAGAAAAGGTTCACCCATTCGTCAACTGGGCAACGCATGTCGACAAGGCCACGGGCATTCCGCATAAGGATGGCAAATACTCCACTCACCAGGACTATAATACCAAGGGTATCTGCCCTGCTGCGCTAGGTACTAAGGATCAGCAGCCTGCTGCTTACTCCCCACGTACTGGTCTGGTGTACTCTCCTCTGAACCATGTATGTATGACATATGAGCCAGTTGAGTCCAAGTACATTGCTGGTCAGCCATGGGTGGGTGCTACCCTGACCATGTTTGCTGGTCCAGACGGTGTCATGGGTGGTTTTGCTGCTTATGATCCAATGACCAATAAGGCCAAGTGGTACAACAAGGAGAAATTCTCTGCTTGGGGTGGTGCTCTGGCAACGGCTTCCGATCTGGTGTTCTACGGTACGCTTGATCGTTGGTTCAAGGCATTGGATGCGCAAACTGGTAAGGAGCTCTGGAAGTTCCAAGTAGGTTCCGGTGTGATTGGCAATGCGTTTACATATAGTCATAAGGGTAAGCAATACGTTGGTGTACTGTCCGGTATCGGCGGTTGGGCTGGCGTTGCGATGAACCTGGGACTGGAAAATGAAACCGATGCGTTGGGCGCTGCCGGTGGTTATAAGGAGCTGACCAAGTACAACGCCGCTCCTGGTGGTGGTGCACTGAACGTGTTTAGCCTGTAATCTTGTTGCATTTGATGCGGAAGATTCAAAGCTGACATGGGTTAGCTGTTCCCAAGCACCCTGTCCTAGGACGGGGTGCTTTTATCTTTGATAGGCAATTAGTTAGCTTGCTTATCAACGTAGAAGGAAGTAGGTAATGCTTAAAACGCTGAAAAAGGTCTCATTAGTGCTTGTGCTGTCTGGTGTGAGCCAGTTTGTGATGGCAGGCGCTGCTGTCAATACATTGGAAGTTGATACGGAAGTGGGACGCGGTGGCCTGCCGGTACGTGAAGACAACCCCAATGAATTGAGGGTGTGTGCCGACTATGACAATTTGCCTTATTCAAATGGCAAGCAGGAAGGCTTCGAGAACAAGATCGCCGAACTGATCGCCAAGGATCTTGGCAAGACCCTGACCTACCAATTCTGGTATGACCGTATGGGATTCATTCGAAACACATTGAATGCGCGACGATGTGATGTGATTATTGGTACCGTGGCTGGCAATGACATGATGTTGACGTCCAAGCCCTATTATCGCTCAGGATATGTCTTTGTCTATCGTAAGGACAGTGGCTACGACATCAAGGACTGGGACTCTCCTGATCTGCGTAAAGGGATTATCGGCGTGGTAGGGCAGACGCCGCCCTCGCGACCGCTCAATGACAAGGGTTTGCTCGGCAACTCGCGTCCATACCGTATCCAGCGCGACCTCAATCTGCCTCCAAGTTTCGTGATCGACGATCTGGTCAAGGGTGAGATTGATGTTGCCATCCTGTGGGGACCCATTGCCGGATACTATGCCAAGAAAGCACCCATTCCCTTGGTCGTGGTTCCTGCTCCAGAATATGAACAGGAAAATATTCATGGCAAGGAATACTGGAATATTTCACTGGGCGTACGTAAACGCGACAAGGAGCGGCTTGCGATGTTGCAGGAGGTGCTGGACAGGCGTCATGACGATATCATCAAGATACTTGACGAATACGGTATCCCCCATGTGCCGATTGTCGAAGATGACGACATCGAGAAAAAGTCCAAAAGCAGGGGGGATGTTATTCCTAAATTTGAGTAATATTTTTCATGAACCGGGTCAACTATTCATAGTCTGACACGTTGATGAAGTTGCAGACTCGTGATTTTCAAAAAAATAGTCGAAGTTTAAATGTTCAAAAAGCAAGGAGAAAGTATGTTGAACCATGGAGTGATCAAAGCAACCTTGGCAGCCTCTGTATTGGCGCTCGCAGGATTGGCTATGCCGATGCAGGCAAGTGCTGCATGTAATCTCGTTTCTACCAAGGATAACAGCCCATTGAACATCAAGGTCGAAGAGGGGGATACTCCCGAGGCCAAGGAGTTCTTGGAGACTTGCGTCAACCCCTACACCAAAATTTATGTAGAGGATCCCAATAAGGCGAAGCAAGGTAAGAGGAAATTTGGTCTTTATTCTTGCACGACTTGCCATGGGCCGAATGGTGATGGTCAGGTAGCCGTGTCGATTACCGATGATCGTTGGCAATACTCCAAGCACATCACGGACAAGGGCTTGTTTGAAACTATCGCCGGTGGTACCAATGGTGGCATGGCTGCCTGGCATAAGCAGGTGGCCAACAATCCAGATCTGGTGACGACTGATGAGATCCTCAAGATTATCGGTTTCTTGCGCAGCCAATACAAGGGCGGCGGCGACAAGCCATGGTTGAACGAAAAGCCACAGAAATAACGAGCGTGGAACATAGTGGGTTTGTATTTTCTAACTCGCTGAGTTCCCCCTGGTAGCCAAGAGACGGTCATTGTTTTTGCAATGACCGTTTTTTTATGCGCGAAGCCTGGTCTTTAGAGGTAAAATCTGAATATTCTTTCTTGAGCAAGTTGGCTTCGTCTGAGGGTAGACAGATAGTCCGTTGAGGAATAACAGTGCTGCGCTTGCTCTGAAAATGTATGGATTTACATTGATTAGTCCTGGAAAGTGAAGTTATGCAATTGGAAAAGCAAACAAATTCAGATTTGCACCGTGTTGTTATCGTCGGTGGTGGGGCGGGTGGTCTAGAGCTTGCCACACGCCTGGGTAGAACTCTGGGGCGCAAGAAAAAAGCTCATATCACCCTCATCGATTGCACTCGTACTCATGTCTGGAAGCCACTGTTGCATGAAATTGCCGCTGGGAGCATGAATCCAGACAAGCATGAGCTAGATTATATTGCCCAGGCGCATTGGCATCACTTTCATTTCCGCCTGGGGCGTATGGATGGCCTGGATCGTACCAAGAAGGAGGTGACTGTCGCACCCTATTATGATGATGGGGTTGAGGTCATTCCGCGTCGCACGTTCAAGTATGACACCTTGATTATTGCCGTCGGTAGCACGACAAATGACTTTGGAATTTCCGGCGCGCGTGAGCATTCCATTGCACTGGATACGCAAAATCAGGCTGAACGTTTTCATCGCCAATTAACGAATGCCTTGATGAGGGCGCAAACTCAGGCCGAACCGATTCAAGCCGGGCAGCTAGAGGTTGTGATCGTAGGGGCTGGTGCCACAGGCGTCGAACTTGCTGCGGAGCTACACAATACTACGCGTGAGTTAGCCGCATATGGATTGGACAAGATTGATCCTGATCGCGATATCAAGATTTCCATCATTGAGGCAAGTGATCGTGTATTGCCTGCGTTGCCTCCCAAACTTTCAAAAGCAGTAGATACTGAGCTACGCAAGCTGGGTGTACATGTCTATGTCGGAGAGAGAGTCACAGAGGTGACAGATAAAGGGGTGTATACCCATAGCGGCCGATTCATTCCTTCCTCGCTGGTAGTATGGGCAGCTGGCATCAAGGCGCCCGACTTTCTCCGAGAGCTGGATGGTCTGGAGGTCAATCGTATCAATCAGCTGGTGGTCAAGCGCACGCTACAAACCACGCTGGATGAGAATATTTTTGCTTTTGGTGATTGCGCCGCCTGCCCTTGGCCTGGTCACGATGAGAATGTGCCTCCGCGTGCCCAGGCTGCTCACCAGCAGGCTTCAATGTTGGTCAAAACCGTAAAGGCCCGAGTGGCAGGTAAGAGTAATCTTCCGGAATTCACCTATCGCGATTATGGGTCGCTGGTCAATCTTGGGCGCTACTCTACTGTAGGTAGCCTCATGGGCGCGATTGCCGGTGGCAGCATGTACATTGAAGGCTTATTTGCGCGCTTGATGTATCAGTCCTTGTATCAAATGCACCTGATGGCGTTGCATGGTTTCTTCGCTGTGGTGCTCCAGATATTGGCGCGCCTGATTACCAGGAGGACAGAGGCCAGGGTCAAGCTGCATTGATACACTTTACATCTGATAGAAAATAGATAAAGCCCGGCTGGTCCGGGCTTTATCTTTGATGGATAGATAGTAGCTATCCATCAAAAGGCTAATAGTCTATTTATTGTCTTGAATGTTGAGCCTGATAAAGCTTGTATATGCCGCCCATGCTCAGGCTGACGAATAGGCCGAAGACCACAATAATAAAGTTGATGTGAATATCTGCCTTGATCATGAGGGTGTACAGACTGATCAACGCGGCAATACCTAAGTTTTCGTTGAAGTTTTGTACGGCAATGGAGTGGCCAGCTCCGATAAGCAAGTGCCCGCGATGCTGCAGCAAGGCGTTCAGTGGTACCACCAGGTAGCCGCTCAAGGCGCCGATCAGCATGAGCAGGACGCAAGCAAGAAGCCAGTTGCTGACAAATGCCATTGCAATGACCAGTAAACCAACCACGATGCCAACAGGAAGCACGCGGACAGAATGCTCGAGTTTGATCATGCGCGCTGCGGCAATAGAGCCAATGGCAATGCCGATCGCAACCACGACCATGAGATAGGTGGATTGTTCTTGAGTGAAGTTCAAGGCAAAGCCGGCCCAGGCAAGCACAACGAAGCGCAGCGTGGCCGCTACCCCCCAGAATAGCGTGGTGACGGCAAGGGAAACCTGGCCCTGAGCATCCTTCCACAGTGTCTTGGTCGCAATCCAGAAGTCCTTGATCAGAAACACTGGGGTTTTCTTCGGAGGTTTATGGTCTACCGGTACGCGGGGGATGTAGATATTGAAGATGGCTGCGGATAGATAAAGTATCGTGATGACGATCATGGCAACCTGGATGTCGATGCTGGGAAGAATTGCACCAATGACAGTGCCCAGCACGATGGCCATGACAGTGGAGCCTTCCATCCAGCCATTGGCCTTGACGAGCATGGAATGGGGCAAGTATTCGGTCAGGATGCCATATTTCGCAGGAGAATATGCTGCAGCACCGATCCCCACAATGCCATAGGCATATAAAGGCGGGACTCCCAATACCATGGCGGTACTGCCAATGAATTTGATGGCATTGGATACAAACATCACCCGGCCTTTGGGAAAAGCATCAGCAAAGGCGCCAACAAAAGGGGCAAGCAAGATATAGGAGATGACAAAAAACCATTGTAGCAATGGATCATGCCAGCTCGGTGCCTCCAGTTCTCTCAAGAGGGCAATTGCGGTGAACAGCAATGCATTGTCAGCCAGCGCAGATAAGAATTGCGCTAGCAGTATGATATAAAAACCCCAGTTCATCGCTGCTTTATTGCACCCCAGTAAGGGGATTGCATTTTCCTGTCATTATGACTGGCTGTGCCAGATTGAGTCATGGTATTGACCGATTATTACAATATTTCTGCGGCAAAGTCTGCCAGCCTGGATCGCTCTCCGCGAACCAGGGTAATGTGTCCGTTATGCTTCCAGCCCTTGAAGCGATCGACAACATAGGTCAGGCCGGAACTTCCTTCTGTGAGGTAAGGCGTGTCGATTTGCGCAATATTACCTAAACAAACCACTTTCGTCCCGGGTCCAGCACGCGTAATAAGCGTTTTCATCTGTTTTGGCGTCAGATTCTGGGCTTCATCAATAATGAGGAACTTATGTAGGAAAGTGCGTCCACGCATGAAGTTCAATGATTTTACCTTGATACGGGTACGTATTAGATCCTGGGTCGCTGCGCGGCCCCATTCCCCGGCGTCCTCGTCGGATTTGTTGAGTACGTCGAGGTTGTCTTCCAAAGCCCCCATCCACGGCGCCATTTTCTCCTCTTCTGTGCCGGGTAGAAAGCCGATATCCTCTCCGACCGGGACAGTGACACGTGTCATGATGATTTCACTGTAAATCTTCTTATCTAATGTTTGTGTCAGTGCTGAGGCTAACGTCAACAAGGTTTTACCAGTGCCAGCCTGGCCAAGCAGCGTCACGAAGTCTACATCGGGATCCATCAGCAGGTTGAGGGCGAAGTTCTGTTCTCGATTGCGGGCTGTGATGCCCCAGATGTTGTGTTTGGGCTGGGTGTAGTCCTTGACGACTTCCAGCACGGCTGTATTTCCTTCAATTGAGCGTACGATGGCATGGAACGGCTTTTCGAATTCGTAATAGACGAACTCATTCACCAGAAAGCCTTTGCATAGCGGCCCGGTGATGCGGTAAAACATTCTACCTGCATCCTGCCATGACTCCATGGCCTTGCTGTGCTTGTCCCAGAAGTCGGCGGGAAGCTCTTTCATGCCGGTGTAGAGCAGGTCGGTGTCTTCCAGCACCTTGTCGTTGAAGTAGTCTTCCGCAGCCACACCAATTGCGCGTGCCTTGATGCGAATATTGATATCCTTGCTGACAAGAACCACTTCCCGGCTGGGCTGGGACGCCTGCAGGCTGAGCACCACGCTTAGTATCTGGTTGTCGGCCTTGCTGCCTGCCAGCATGGGCAATTCTGTCGTCACGGCCTCTGTCTGCATAAATAGTTTGCCGCTGACATGCTTGTTGCCGTTCATCGAAAGTGGACAGCCTTTTTCCAGGCCTGCGAGGTTACTACCCACGATCTCCTCTAGGTTCCGACTTGCCTGGCGCGCATTGCGGGCCACCTCTGTCATCCCTTTTTTATTGTTGTCCAGTTCTTCCAGCGTGACCATGGGAAGATAAATATCATGTTCCTCAAAGCGGAACAGGCTTGATGGATCGTGCATGAGCACGTTGGTGTCAAGTACAAACAGTTTGGTGCTTGCCGTGCGCTTTCTGATCATCTGGCTGCCTTTTTAAAGGGATTGAATGAATTCGAGCACTTGCTGTGCATGACCGTCAACTTTTACTTTCCGCCATTCGCGAATCAGGACACCCTGTTCATCGACAACGAAAGTGCTGCGTTCTATACCACGTACTTCTTTACCATAAAGTTTCTTCATCTTGATTACGTCGAACAACGTACAGGCTTTTTCTTCGGAATCTGATAGTAATTCAAAAGGGAAGCTGAACTTCGCTTTGAAGTTTTCGTGAGATTTGAGACTATCGCGCGAGATCCCGACAATATCGGTATTGCTGGCCTTAAATGCTTCATAGAGATCGCGCAGGTCTTTGCCTTGATTGGTACAGCCAGGGGTATTGTCTTTTGGATAGAAGTAAATAATCAGCTTTTTGCCAATATAATCAGATAGCTTGAAGATTTTTCCGCTGGTAGAAGGTAATTCAAAGTCGGGAATTGCTTGATTCAACATAGTAGACATGAAATTCTAGACGCTCCCATTGTTGATAAAAACAGCAAAGATGGCAAGCAAGTTTATGGGCGTCTTCTGCTCATTGGCTTCATTGCGGCTCATAGTCGCGCGGCAGGACGATGTCAATCATGGTGCCGCCCTTTACCTGATGATTGAAATGGATATGTCCTGATAGTGCTTCCATTGCCTTGAATGCAAAAGGAATTCCCAGCCCTGTGCCAAAGCGTTTTGTGGTGGGGGCGGGGCTGGCGGCATGAGGGTCTGGAATGAATGGCATGCCTGGCCCCTGGTCGCTGATCCTAAGACGTATGCTGTCTTCGGCGATATCACACTCAATGGTGATTGCGCTTGATGGCGGGGACGCTTCCACGGCATTCAGTAACAGGTTGTATAGTGCCTGCTCAAGCAGGTTCTCGTCGGTAAACATGTTGTCATTCACATTCTGCCAGTCTGGCAGTTGTATCGATATCTGCTTTTCCTGGATTTTCTGCTGCAAGGGCGATAGCGCGCCTTGCAATACCTGGCGCAGGGTCATGGCGCTGGCATGGGGCTTCAATGGATGTAGGTACGCGAGCAAGGCACGAGTCCAGCGGTCTAGACGGTCCACGGTATTGATGATGGCCGTGAGTGAGTCGCGTGTTTCCTGGTCGAGATTGGCACTGTCTGCTACTTGGGCTGTAGCACGGATGCTGGCCAATGGGTTACGGATGTTGTGGGCCAGCATTGGTACCAGCAGCCCAAGCGCCGCTTGCTTCTCCGAGCGCACCAATGCTTCTTGGCTCCGGCTCAGTTCTTGCGCCATGCTATTGATAGCGCACGACAATGCAGCTAACTCAGCAACACCTTCTTCAGGCGCCTTGTGGTCCAGGTTGCCCGCACTGATTTCGCGAGTGGCATGCAAGACATTGCGGATGGGCCACACAATGGCTCGTTTGAGGAAAATGTGGGAAAACACCAGGAGCAGCAACGCCAGTCCGATGGGGATAATCAATAGGGTGAAGGCTATGTGCTTGACGTCTTCCAAACGTGCAGAAAGTTCACTGTGCTTCAGAAGCAGCAAGCGCTCGGCCCGTGCGGAAATAATTTCATAATGATGAAAGATGCTGGATTCCAAATGGGTATTCAATGCCTTTTCCAGCTCGGCATTATTGTAGCCTTCTACCAGGGTAAAGATATGCTGGGTTTCCTGGATTAAATCCTGATAGCTGGCATTCAGTTCCTGAATGGCTGACCTTTCCTGGCTGTCCGCGGAAAGTGCCAGAAGCTTGCGGAAGTGTGCGTCGATTGAAAGCGTATAGACGTTATATTCTTCTTGTGCTTGCGGGTCTTTCAAAAAGTGCAGGTCGAACAACTCTTTCATTTGTCTATACAAGTCACCACGTGTTTGCTGGATTTCCTGGACCATGAGGTGAATGCGTTGGGATTCCTGGGATGACTTATCCCAGATGCGCATTCCTATGACGCCCGCGGCTCCGGCAAGGATGACCAGCAGGAAGAACGTCAACTCATGAATCAGTAAAACATCTTTCAACGACTTGGCGTGGGGCCGACTGCTCATGACGATTCCAGTGTGAAAGGAATCGGCACCAAGATGACGAGGTTCTTGGTGTTACGCAATATTTCTGGCGGCTGTGGCAAGGGAGAGGCTTTTCTCACCATGGTGATGGCTTGCTCATCCAATACTTGATGACCGCTGGATTTTTTCACGTGTGTCGACAGCACGTGGCCGGTCTCATCACAATGCACCTCCAATAAAACCTCGCCTTCCCATCCCCGCATTTGGGCAATCCTCGGATACTGTTTGTGCTTGGCAATGGCCTGTGAAAGCAGGGATCCATACAAATTGCGTGCTGCCTCGATATCCTGCTGGCTCGGGCCCGCTGGCTGGGGTGGTAGTGCAGGCTCATGCACAGGAGGTGCGGCAGGGGCAGGCTGGGCTGATGGTGTTGGTTCATCTCCCGGAGGCGCTGTCATGACTTCTTGGACAGTCGTCGGGCTGGTCGCTTCTGTGGTTTCATGTGCTTCAGGGGATGGCTCTGCAAGAGCAGGTTCTGGCGGTTTTGTGACGGGTCTGGGAGGGGAGGGCACCGGCGCGGGCGCCGGTTTGTGCACGACGGGGACGGGCTCTGGGTCTGGCTGCTTGACTGGTGCCGGTGGGTTGATGGTATCTGGCTCCGGCAAGGCAACGGATGGAGCCAGAGTGGGTTGTTGCGTTACCAGCTCGACTTGAAGCGTTGTCTGTTCAATCGGTTCCGGAGCCGTAAAGTTCAGCGCAGGCAATTGCATGAATAGCATGATATGGAGTGCCAACGACGCGAGAACAGCCCAGCCGATGTTATGCCGGTTTATCTGAGCAGGGGCTGAGTAGGAGATCGCAACCAAGATGTGGGTGATTTGTGATGGATTATTAGAAAGAAAGCATTGTTAATTATAGACCGACCCTGGATGCCTTCATGAAATTATTCCCATTCGAGCACAGGATAAATCAGATTGACATTGCGTCGGTTGACTTCATGGAACAATTGCCAGTGACCAGACTCGCTAGCTGCAGCACTTTCCATCGCCTGTTGCATGCTGTGCCCCTGCTTGATGGCTTTACGGACATCATGCAGTAAAAGGTTGAGGTAACGGGCCTGATTACTCAAGGCGCCTTGCAAATCTTGCGTGGCGGGCCCATGGCCGGGCACTGCAAGCTGTATTCCGGTCAACTTCTGCAAGTCTTCAATGGCAGACAGCCATCCCTTGATATCGCCATCTATGGAGGGAGCGCGTTCGATGAAAAGCAGATCCCCCGTCCATAGTGTGCCGGTGGTCTCATCCAATACGGTAAGGTCGGTATTGGTATGGGCGTTCGGGTACGCTGTCAACAGCAGCTTTCGCCCCCCAATATCTAGTTCCTGAAAGGACGCTACCAGTTGTGTGGGTGGGATGATCTCGCTTTCCGAAAATTGTATGCCGAGAAGCTTTTGGCCTTGGCGTAAATAAGCTTCGCCACGCAGTGCCATGGCATTCGGCAGTTTGGCATGGCCGATGAATACTGGATGCTCCTGTTTGAAGGCTGCATTACCGAAAATATGGTCAGGATGAATGTGGGTGTTGATGACATACAAAACAGGCAGGTCAGTTATTTCTCGAATGGCGGAGAGCAGGGCCTCACCTACCTGCCGGCTGCCGCCCGTGTCAATAACGGCCACTCCTTTTGCGCCAATGATGAAGCCGATATTGCTGATATCTCCCTGGTACCCATCGTCCAGGTCGAGATGGGCACCTTGGTGCATATAGACCCCAGGCGCTACTTGTTGCACAGACAGTGCTGATGGCTGGCTATGCGCACATGATGGTATCCCCAGCAGGCTGACAGCGTAGAATAGAGGGGCAATGCAATGGATGAGCTGACGAACCATACATGAGGGAATGCAAAAATTGCATGTTAAATGGGGATATACAATTCTGTAAATACCCCAATTGAACTTGAGAAGTATCGCAGCGTCTGAAACAATGCGTTTAAACGACAACTATAACGCGTTAAAAAGACTATTGGAGAATGTATATGCAATGTAAATTTGAGATAAAGCTCATGACAGCGGCAGCGGCGCTAGCATTTTCGAGCACTTTGCTCGCGGCCCCTTTCGCCTACTCTACCAATGAGAAATCGGGGACGATTTCAGTGATTGATACCCAGACTGATAGCGTGGTAGAGACCTTTGATGCAGGCAAGAAGCCTCGTGGTGCCGCCATTACGAAGGATGGTAAATATATTTTTGTGAGCGACCAGAAGCAGAATGCGTTGCTGGTCATTGATCTCAAGACCAAGAAAGTGACTGACAAGATTGAGCTCGAGGAATCGCCGGAGGGTGTTGGCATTTCGCATGATGGCAAATGGATTGCCGCAGCAAACGAGGAAGACAATAGTGTCGCCGTGATTGATACTGATAGCCATAAGGTGAGCTTTATCATTCCGATGCAAGGCAAGAATCCTGAACATGCCGAATTCAGTCCCGACGGCAAGTGGATGTATGTCAGTGCCGAAGAAGCCAAGTATGTAGATGTCGTTGATGTGGCGAAGCGCTCTTCCATCAAATTGGTTGAAGTCGGCGATCGCCCCCGCGGTATTGGCTTCCTGCCCGATAGTTCACGTGCCTATGTCGCCAATGAGGCCGCAGGTACTGTCTCTGTCTTCGATACCAGCAAGCATGAAGTGATTGCGACTATTCCTGTGGGGCAGAGATCGAATGGGGTGAAGGTATTGCCTAATGGCAAAAAGGTCTATATATCCAATGGAGGGGATGCTAATCTTTCTGTCATCGATACTGCAACCAATAAAGTGATCACTACTATTCCAGTCGGTAAGCGACCATGGAATATGGCGGTGACCCCGGATGGCAAGAAGCTATATGTTGCCAATGGCAAATCAAACTCGGTCACGGTTGTGGATACAGTTGCTGACAAGGCGCTGAAGGAAATTCCAGTGGGTGATACCCCATGGGGTGTATTCATTCATTAGAGATCGTTGACCCTGCCCTGGCACTTGGCAATCACTGTCAAATGCCAGGCTTATAGCTTGGAATTGCCATGAATAACCCTGACAGGTATACCAAGGTGGCTATCATGCTACATTGGCTGATCGCTATCGTTATCCTCTTCCTGTTTGCGCTTGGCTGGTATATGAACGAACTGCCCCGTGGCAGCGGCAAGGTGACCGACATTGATCTATTTGACCTGGGGATATATACCTTTCATCTTACCGAGGCTGCAACGCCGCGAACCTTTTATTTCAATCTGCACAAATCTATCGGTTTTACCGTGTTGCTACTTGTCGCTTTAAGACTGTATTGGCGGCTCATGCATCGGCCTCCAGCTTTGCCAGCGTCGATGAAGCGGTGGGAAAAAGTAGTGGCCCATGGTACCCATCATTTGCTGTACCTGATGATGGTGCTGATGCCACTCACAGGATTACTGACGACGCTTTATAGCAAATATGGCTTGCACTGGTTTTCGGTGCCGGTGCTGCCGGGGTTGGATAACCCTGGATGGCGGGATTTCTTTGTGGATGCGCATGGCTTCTCTGCATCAATACTCATAGTATTAATCGGCTTGCATATTGCCGCTGCACTTAAGCACCAGTTCATTGACAAGGATAACACTTTGAAGCGAATGTCATTTTTTGACTGAGGCGGTAGCAGTATTCCCATATAAAAACACCCTCAGGATATTATCCTGAGGGTGTTGGCTGATGGAGCCCAGAATGATCTGAGCTTGCCTGATCTTTACAGCTTACTGCATACCACCGACATAGCGCTTTACCTTGAAATGATGCTTGGGATGAGTCACATAGACAAACTTCTTCCCGGCAAGGCGATCAGCACTGATTCCGCTTGTGTCGATACGGTTCACATTGAAGTGGTGCCTGAAGTGAGGACGATTGTTGCGGGACTGCACCACATCCTTATGAGTAATCACGGCAGAAGACTCCGCAACACGTGCATCGGTAGCCAGGCGGTTAGGATTGATGGCCGCTGCGGCCAGCACCTGATGATCGAACAATGCTGCATTATGCTCTTCTGCCTGAGCAACAGCGCCCCAGGAAGCAGCAAGTACCAAACCTAACATTGCAACTGTCTTTTTCATGATGATCTTCTCCTGAATAATGAATTAATTAATATTGTGTCTTGCAATGGTTCACATCTTACTAGTCATAGACAAACAGAAAAACATATTGTTCCCTGATCAATACTTCGGGAAAATCGAAGTGACGAAGGTCGATGTTGAAAGTAAGGATTCTCTAGAAAGCAAAAAGGATGCTGCAATTGCAGCATCCTTTTTTATTCAGAAATGATGTGAGGAAAGTCTAGAAAATATAGGTGGCGTTGAGGCCCAACAGCCAGTTGCGGCCTGCAGCAGGTTCATAGAAGCGTCTATTACCGTCATTGACACGGATCGAGCCAATGTAGTCCTTGTCGAATATATTTTCTACGCGAACGTACTCACTGAAGCGCCAGTTCTGTAGTTTTTGCTGGAAGCCTGCGCGGATATTGAAAAGCGTATATGAACGGGCAGAGTCGCTGTTTTGGTCGTCAGTGTACACCTTGCTATTGTGCCGAGCTTCAAAGGCAGTGTTGAAGCCGCTAGCTTGATGTTTCCACGCAATTTCACCATAAATTTGGGATCGATAAGTTCCTGGGATGTAATTGCCTGACTGAACTGTATTGATGGTAGTGTTCCCAAAGCGAGTTACAGGATAAGAGTAGGTGTCATCAAATTTTGCGCGTAGCAAGGTGTAAGAGCCAAATAGCGAAATATTGTTAGCGAGTTTGGAGTCAATTGATAATTCAACACCATTGCGCTTAGTTTTGCTAGCATTCATATAGGTGACATTATTGTTTAGGTTTTGCTGTACTACAATTTCATCATCAGTACGTACATTGAACAAAGTTAGATTAGCAACAGTATTGCTGCCGATAAATGCCTTTGTACCAACTTCGAAGTTGCGACTTTCGCTAGGCTTTAAGCCTAAGTTCGGGCCAGTAACTGCAGGGGTAACGGTGGCATAAGCTGCTTCAGCAAAAGTGGGAGTTTCGAAGCCCTTGCCATAATTTGCATAGATATTCCAGATTGGAGAAACTTTCCAAACCACGCCATAAACGGGCGTAGTTTTTTCATAAGTGACGCTGCCATCGTTGGTGCCACGATGATCGTCAACTTCCAGTTTGACCTTGGTGCGGCGAGCGCCAAAATGCAAATTTAGGCTATCTAATACCGACCATTGTGCCTGGATATATTGATCGGAATTGGTGGCAATATTTTCTTCATCTCGATTCAATGTGCCTGTTTTAATACCATTTACCGCCTCAATATCTAAGCGATCATCATTCATCTTGCCGTATGTCAGGCCTAGACTGATGGAGTAAGGACGACTTATTAATTCGCCCTTATTATTCCAACGCAGGTCGGCTCCCCAGAACTCACGATCAATAGAGCTTGCGCGACCATTACCATTGACTTGGCTGATAGAGAGGTATTGTTCGTTTCTGCGGGTGCCAACATAAGAAATCAGGTTGATGGAATTATTGTCGTTGATTTTATGTTCAAGATTGAAGCCGACCTGAGTCTGGCTACGAGATACACGCGTGTCTGCGCGATATGCGCTGGGGGCGGCTTGGTTATGATCAGCACGAACTTCAGCTCGGGTTAATCCAAGAGGATCATCTGCCTTCTGATCAAACCAATTGATCAATGTGGTGAGTTTGGTGTCTTCACTTAAGTTGAAACTGAACTTGGCTGTACCCTGTTCTTTCTTGTTACGACTATGATCGCGATAGCCGTCGGAGGAGTAGTTGCTGTAGTTGATCAGGTACTCCAGTCCATCCGCAGTACCAGCTGCGCGCGCATTTTCTCGATGTGTGTTGTAACTGCCGAATAATACTCCCGCTGATAACTCATGGCCTGCAGGCGCATTTTCTGTCAGCAATTGCACAACGCCGCCGGAGGAGTTGCCATAAAGTGCCGAGAAGGGGCCTCGCATGACTTCAATGCCCTGCATGACACCCAAGTCCACGCTGCCTGGTTGGCCACTGCCATCCGGGAAGCTTAAAGGGATGCCGTCGACATATAAGCGTACACCGCGTACGCCAAATGCAGAGCGGGCTCCAAAACCGCGCGTGGAAATCTGCGGATCCTGTGCCATTTGCGTGCGGTTTTGTGCTGTGATGCCCGGAACGCGGATCAGGCTTTCGGACAAGGTCATCTGCGGCAGGCCATTCTGGATGTTTTCCTTATCGACCAGGTCAATGGCGACAGGCAGATCAAAGCTTCTTTGTGCCGCGCGGGTGGCTGTGACTACCACCGGGGAAACGATTTGAAGGCCGCCTTGAGAGGATGGCATGCTGTCTTCTGCAAAGGCTGCATTGCCGAAGCATGTGCTCACTACAGCGAGTGGAATGAGTTTGAAATGAAATCTGGAATGATGCATGGTGACTCCCCAATGATACTTTTCGATTGTTTTATAAGTCTGGCGAGCTTAGGTGAAAGTTATTGTCTTGACTATCAAGATAATCATGAATTTATCGTTGAACCTTCACCATTCAGGAAGTCATGCAACACTTTTTCGCTAGGCAAGTGAGCAAGAAGTCCACGCTGACGGATGGTAAGACTGGCGCTGGCACAGCCATGCCGCAAGGCAGTGTTGACGCAGTCGCCACGTAACAGGCTTGCGAGCAAGGCACTGGCAAAGGCGTCGCCTGCCCCGATCGTATCAACGGTTGGGGTGATAAAGCCTGTGTGTGTGTAGGTATTGCCGTTTTCCAATAAGGCAATTGCGCCCTTGCAGCCTAGGGTGAGAATGATGGACTTTCCTGCAAAGCGCTGGTTGAATCGTATGACGCGCAGCCAAGTGAGTGCTGCTTCGCATGAGGCGAAATGCTCGGGCATGCCATTCAGCCATGCTTGTGCCTCGGTTTGATTCAGGATGAATACGTCGGTGAGCGCGAGTAATTCGGGGGAGATATCTCGATAGGGAGATGGGTTGAGCACTGTCATGCGGCCGGCCGAATGTGCGATCTTGAAGGCAGCCAATATGGCGGAATCAGGCAATTCAAAGGGAGCGTAGACGAGGCTGGCCCGCTGGATGGAGGTTGCGTGGGGCTGGACGTGATTTTCTCCAAGCAAGGCGTTGGCCCCGGGGTGAACGATGATTTGATTTTGCCCTTGTTCATCGATGAGTGCGACGCCGTGACCATTGTATTCGGCGGTGATGGGTGCAGCGATATGGTCGAGTGCCCATTGCGACAATACCTCAAGGTGCTGCTGTCGTGATGATGGGGTTCGGCCACAAGGCAGTATGCCGTCCACGGGGATCCCAAGCTTGTGCAGTCCGATCAGGACATTTAGTCCCTTGCCACCGGTTTCGCAGTAGAAGCCATCTGCCTGAAATGATTCGCCTGGTGCCGGGAAGCGCCGCACGAAATAGATATGCGCGATCATGAGGCTGGCAAGTATGTAGGCATGCGAGGTGGTGGGTGTGAAGCTTGCCAGCATGCGCGCTCAGCCTTTCATCTTGACGCGGTAGGCATAGGCGTCGCCACGGAATGTGCCCTCCACGTATTCTAGCAGGATGCCATCTTGCGAATAGCTGCGGCGCTTGATCAACAGACAAGGCTGAGGTGTGCTGAAACCGAATGCCTGATTTTCTACCGCATTGGAAAGCACGGCTTCTACGGTTTGCTCACACCAGTCAAGGCGATGCCGGCATTGTTGGTTGATGGTGTGATAGACGGATCCCTGCAAGTCTGCTGAAGCGAGTTCTGGCAAATGGTGCAGGTTATACCACGCAACTTCGTGGGATAGGGGTTTCTCGTCTCCGCAGCGAATGCGCTCCAGCTTGAGGAGGGGCGTGTTGGAGTTGAGGCCGAACATGGAGGCGAGGCCACGGTCATTGACGATGGAGCGGTTCAGAATGCGG
Source organism: Methylobacillus flagellatus KT (assembly GCF_000013705.1). NCBI lineage: Bacteria > Pseudomonadati > Pseudomonadota > Betaproteobacteria > Nitrosomonadales > Methylophilaceae > Methylobacillus > Methylobacillus flagellatus. The sequence goes on along the minus strand of NC_007947.1, from coordinate 2,452,628 downwards.
GTGGACGGTGTCATGCCCAACTCGCGCATCTCATCGGTGAAGCCGCGCAGCTTGAACATGTGGGTGTCAAGCCGTCCAGGGGTGAGGACGGTGGTACCGCCCTTGCGATTACTGGTGATGAGCTTGCGGTTGCGCAGTTCCATATAGCTGCGCTTGATTGTGATTTTGCTGACTCCTAGCGCTTCCGAGAAAGCAGCCTCGGTTGGCAATTGCGTGCCTGGCTTGAGCTCCTGCTGCAATATCAGGGATTCAAGCTGCTGATACAGTTGTGCATAGAGTGGGATAGGTGAGTGCTTATCCAATCTGATCAGGTTGGTGATGGGCGGAACATTGTCTTTGAGTGGGCGTAATGATGACACACATTGGATCCATAAAAATTCAATGGCATATTAACTTCCACTGCGACGATCGTTCAACAGGAATATATTTCAGGACGGCATATTAAGATATATCTATAACTATAAAAGTATAATAATATTGGCTTTCTTATCTTCAATCAGGGAGGTTTAGCATGGCCAAAATAACATTGGACTTCAACGAGCTGGGGAGCAGATTGGGTGGGTGGCGTTTTAAAAGCCGGACGGCTGCTGAGTATAAGGCGGCGGGAAGTAATTACCGTACCTACAAGCCCACAGTATCGACCCCAATAGGAGGTGGGCTGCAATTATTCACCAAACTGGATCATATTCGTGGCGGAGCAAAAGATGACCATTGCCAACTCGAGATGCAATTTGACAGCCAGGGCACGCTGGTAAATTGGCGTACTCAGGTTCAAATACAGGGCAATCCCCAGTTCGACACCGGCCTAGTGACTGAAGCGGCCAGCATATTCGGTCAGGAGTACGGTGCTATCGCCAATGTGGCGAGCAAGATACTGAACAGTGTCTCCAATTTCATCGGACAACTCGGGGAGCATGGCGGGCGTGCCGCATTTCCCTCGGTGATCCAGATGAATTTCAATCACATCGTCGAAAGCGTCCGCCGCGAGTTCGAGGTGAGCGGGGCGATTGGTGAAAAGTATGCCGCCCTGGGAGGGGTGCAAAGTTTTCTTGGCAGGGCATTGACCGATGAACTCGGCACTCCGGATGGGAACGGGCGTTATCACCACTTTGAGGGCGGATCCATTTATTGGACTTCTAAGACAGGAGCGTGGTCGGTACGCGGCGTGATTCGCAATCAATGGGCTACTCTAGGCTGGGAGCGCAGCAAGCTCGGATACCCGATTTCAGATGAAGAGCCGCGCAAGGGCGGCGGCCGCCAGAGCAGGTTTCAAGGCGGTGTGGTTAACTGGACCCGGGCGAGGGGAGCATGGGTGCAATACGCCTTGCTGTCTCATCACGTACAGAAAATGAAGCTGCAAAAGGGAATGAAAATCGACTTGAGTGAACATCTGCATCTGCAGAAGTTCAACTAGTTCAAGAGGCGCGCTATCCCTGCATGGGATGGCGTGCCTACAACATGCCTTCCATTACTTGAACCTCGACTTCTGACCCCCCGGGAAGGTCGCCTACTTGGTCACCCAGCACAATAAAGCAGTTGGCTTCAGACATGGAGCGCAGGATGCCAGAGCCTTGGTTGCCAGTGGGGCGTACTTGCCATGTGCCTGATGGGTCGGCAAACAGGATGCCGCGCTGGAACTCCGTACGTCCTGCCAGCTTGCGAATGGGTTCGACACATCGAACTTTCAGCAATGGCAGCATTGGGACCGGGTTTTGCCCCATCAGGTATAATAAGGCATCGCGAACAAATTGGTAAAAGGTGACCATGACGGAGACAGGATTGCCTGGCAGGCCGAAATAATGTGCTTCCCCAACCTTTCCATAGGCCAGTGGTCGGCCGGGTTTCATGGCAATTTTCCAAAATACGACTTGGCCTAGTTTTTCCAATAGCTGCTTCATAAAGTCGGCTTCGCCAACGGAAACACCGCCGCTGGTCAGAATCACATCCGCTTGGGAAGATGCCTGGATCAACATGTCCTCCAATGCCTGCGGGGCATCGGGAACCACGCCCATGTCCATGATTTCGACGTTCCCCAGACTTTCCAGCATGCCGTATAGGGTGTATCGGTTGCTATCATATATTTGCCCTTCACCCAATGGTTTGCCTATGCTGACCAATTCGTCGCCGGTTGAGAAGAAGGCTACCTTTAGTTTTCGGTACACCAGTACTTCGCCAATACCTAATGATGCGATCAGGCCAATATCCGCGGGACGGAGTTTGCGCCCAGTTTGCAGCACGATTTGGCCAACCTTGAGATCTTCGCCTGCATACCGCACATTCGCCAATGGCTTCGGCGCTTCAAGCATGGTCATGATGCCATCGGCTATCTGGGTGCGCTCCTGCATAATGACGGTATCCGTACCTTCAGGCATGACTGCTCCAGTCATGATGCGGACACATTCGCCGGATTTCACGGTGGCAGAAAATGGCCTGCCTGCATATGCAGTACCAATGATTCTCAAGGATCCTGCATTGATGTCGCGGCTGTGGAGGGCGAATCCATCCATGGCCGAATTGTCATGGCTAGGAACATTCAATGGTGAAATGACATCGGATGCGAGGATGCGCCCACGGGCGGCTTTCAGGGGCAATGTCTCGGTGGAGCTGACCGGACTGAGGAATTGACGGATGAATTTTCTTGCCTGCTCTACTGGCAGGGAGTCAGGGTCATAATCACCTTGGCAGCTAATGAGCTGGTTGAATGAGGATTGCATGGTCATGATGTCCGGTCTTCCATCCAGTGAGTAATAAAATCGGCCATCGCCTCAGGGTTGTTCAAGTCCAGCGTCGGCACGGCCAGACCTGTGACAGGGCCATCAGCGGCTACGGCGATGATATGGCGGTCTTCTGGTGCCAGCAGCGGGTAGCCAAGGCTGGGGCGGTGAATCTCGATCTTGTCGATGTCTGCCTGTTTGAAACCCTCGACCAGCACGAGGTCAACGACATCGGGATCGAGCTGGGAAAGCAGCTCTGGCAGGTTGGCCGGCTCATTTTGTTGAGTAGGGATGCGCTGGCGTTCGGTCATCAATGCCCAGCGGATATCCGAAGCTACCAATGTCTGCACGGCCCCAGCTTCGCGCAGGCGATAACTATCTTTGCCCGGTTTGTCCACATCGAATTTGTGGTGTGCGTGCTTGATTACAGAAATGCGCAAGCCACGGGCAGTCAACACCGGGATCAGGCGGGTAAGTAGCGTTGTTTTTCCCGAACCGCTGCCATAGGCACAAAAGCCTAAAACAGGGCGAGGGAATACCAGGGTGTTCATGCTGCCTGCTCCAATATCCGCAATTCTTCCGGAGTATTGATATTGGTAAAGGCTGGCGCCTGGTCTGTGAAAGAGACTTCGATGCTGTCGAGTTCTGCAATCCACTCTGTCATCTTGCGTTCACCTCGCTCCAGAAACAACTCCAGCTTTGGAAGCAAAGCCTTGCGGCATAAGCTGAAGACAGGATGGGCTTGTGTGCCGGTTTTTGCAATAGCGATATCCGCATCCCGCTCAATCAATGCATTGATCAGGCGCTTTGCCAGGTTGGACGGCAGAAGTGGTGAGTCGCATGGTACGGTAAGGATGTAAGGGTGCTGCGCATGCTGCATTCCCGCATGCAAGCCGGCCAGTGGACCAGCAAAGCCGCTGATTTCATCTTGGATGACGGGGTAGCCCATCTGGCGATAGCGCTCGATCTCGCGGTTGGCATTGATCATTAACTCATCCACTTGCGGGGCAAGGCGATGTAGTACATGCGCGACCATGGGCCGGCCATGGAATTCAAGCAGGCCTTTGTTTGCGCCACCCATGCGTGTGCCTTTTCCACCAGCAAGTACGATACCTGTAATACTCATATGATTTTGTCGGCTATTGAATGACTCATCAGCAATGCCAATAGCCCTGATGATGAAATGTAAAATTTTACTTTAATTTTTATTGTTGCTACAGCGTGGTGTCATCATGCAGCCCGGTGTGGTCAGCCGCCAGTCTGTGACATGAAGCGGATGACAGAAGGCGCCTGACGACGCAGGTCAAAGTCATGGCCCTTGGGTTTGATTTGCATGGAGGCAATAATGGCCTCTCTTAGGGGCTGGTCATCGTGGGGGTGATCGCGCAGCAAGGGCATGAGATCGACCTTGTTTTCCTGTCCCAGGCAAAGATAGAGTTCACCCTTGCAGGTAATGCGCACGCGGTTGCATGCCTCGCAGAAATTGTGACTGTGTGGCGAGATGAAGCCTACGCGGGTATTGGTATGTGCAACTCGCCAGTAGCGGGCCGGACCGCCCGTCGTTTCGGTGCTGCTGATCAGTGGGAAGTGGGCTTGCAGTAATGTGAGCGTTGCCTGGTTGCTGACATAAGTGTCGCCCCTGCTATGATCAACCTCGCCCAGCGGCATTTCCTCGATGAAAGCGATATCCAAGGAGTGCTGGATTGCAAACTCGAGCAGGGGTATCGCTTCGGTATCATTGATACCGCGCATGAGGACCGTATTGAGCTTGATATGGGTGAACCCCGCATCCTTGGCTGCCTGAATGCCACGCAGCACCTTGTCGAGGTCGCCTACGCGGGTGATCTTGCGAAAACGCTCAGGGTCAAGGCTATCCATGCTGATATTGATGCGACTAAGCCCGGCCTTTTTCAGGTCGTGGGCGTAACGCTCAAGCTGCGAGCCATTGGTGGTCATTGTCAATTCACGCAGCCCGGGTAGGCGACCCACTTCTTGAAAAAGGGTCAACGCGTTTTTGCGTACCAGGGGTTCGCCACCGGTAATGCGCACCTTGCTGACACCTAGTGTGACAAAGGTGCGTACGAGGCGGGCGCATTCCTCTAAGGACAGCACGTCTTCACGTGGCAGGAAAACCATGTCATCACCCATACAGTAGACACAGCGGAAGTCGCATCGGTCCGTAATCGATAGACGTATATAATCCACCCGGCGACCAAACTGGTCGATCAACTCGGGAGTGTAGGCGGAGCTGGGCATTGGACGGCTATTCAGGCCTGGCATGGATGCGATAAGATGTGGGGATTGTAAGTCCTTCGGTCAATACTAACAATCTATCGTCAAGATAATGTCTATACGACCTTGGAAAGAGGTGAAAATTCCATATGAGCGCAATCAGTATCAAGATCCGCCTGCCATATCAGCATTTGGTTGCGATCGGCCCAGGAAAGGCTGATTTATTGGAAGCCATAGACAAAAGTGGCTCGATATCTGCAGGTGCGCGGGCTATGGGAATGTCCTACAAGCGTGCCTGGGATCTAGTGGATGCCATGAATAAAAGTTTTCGCGAGCCGCTGGTCGCAACAGCGACGGGCGGGAGCCATGGTGGTGGTGCGAAGGTCACGCCATTCGGACATGATGTGCTGGCACGCTATCGTGCGATGGAGGCCAAGGCCAGCAGCTGTATCGCTCAGGATGCAGAGGCATTGGCGTCTTTGCTACAACCGCTTTAATATTGCCCGGTATCTTTAATCTTCCGCTGACGAACTGGGGCGGCGCATGAAGAGCCTAAAGCTTTCGCGCCTGTCCAAGGCACGGTTGCCAGACCATATCAGCTGCCAGTCATCACCGGGAGTCAGGGTGACGTGTCGGCTGTCTTCCTGCACCAGGTAAAGATCGCAGGCCGGGTGATGGCTGCGGGGAGCGCGCTGTGGCTGGATGGTCAAGCCGGTATAGTAGTCAAGTAAAGCGGTCTGTGCAGCGCCTACGCCATAGCTGTTGATACATGCATATTGCGCGGGCATAGCTTCATTGAGCGCTTCAAAGACATGCTTGTAGCCGCGTGCGTTGTCTATCCAGGGCAGCCAGAGTGTCATCAATAACCCCCATGCCATTGTCATGCCGACGGCCCAGTTGGTCAGCGCACCGCGATTGGAACGTTGGCTGTTTGAAACCACAAACAGCCAGATAATAGTGACGGTCAGGGCTGCAGCCAGGGCTAGAATGTTCAGGTGCGCTTCCTGGGTGGCCGCTAGGAATTGCATGCGTTCGGCAATCTTGGCGGGCACGCCTGTCAGCATGGCAAACCAGCCGAGCCAGATCAGCGCCCCCAGCAGGCCGAATAATAGCAAGCCAAACCAGTCCAGTGCGCCAGCAGCCCCGCGCTTCAATGTTTCGATACTTCCTCCCGCCAGGGCGGCTAACGGTAGCAAGATGGGCAGGATATGGATCTCGCGGCGCTCGAACGCGACACCGATAATGATGATGCTGACTACAAAAAAGACCAGCAACAACTGCATTTTGGGTTTGATGAAGAGTACGGCGCGGTAACGCCACGCACCCCATGCGGCAATGGGCAGCGCTGGCCAGGAATACCAGAGCAGTGTGCGCAGGATATAAGGGTAAGTGACCGTCCCTGAGCCGGAGAGGCTGTTGTGCCACCAGGTGTGGAATTGCATTGGGTCAGTGCTGTATAGCAGCCAAGGCCAGATGGAAAGCCACGGGCTGGCAACCAGCAGGCTTAGTGCAGCGACAACGGCAAAACTCTTGCTGCGCCATTGACTGAACAGAATGGGCAGCAGCAGCATGGTGGCGATAGGGATGAGCGCACTAGCCAGCCCCGTCGCAAGAAAACTGATTCCTATGCCTGATCCTAGCAGTGCCGATGCCCTGATCGGACGACGCTTAGCAAGTGCCAAGGCATACAATGTCATTGACAGCCCGGCCAGAGAGGCGACTTGTGGCATCAGCAGGTGCGAAGAGGCCACGAGGCCAATCGAGGCAATGAAGACAAAGGTAATCTGCCGGCCAATGCCAACGCCCCAGAGTTCGCGCCCCAGCATGCCGACCATGAGCAGGGTGATGGCCATCCAGACGCTGTTGATCAGCCTGGCAGCGTCATGCAAAGGAAGAATGGTCGACAATAGTTTGCCAGACCCTGCGGCGCTCCAGTAATACAGTGGAGGGTATTCTATCGACTGCTGTCCTGCGGCGATCGGAGCCAGCAATCCTTTGCCTTCCGTCATGTTCTTGACGATGCTGATAGTCTGCGCCTCGTCCGGTTTCCAGGGTTCGTGTCCGATCAGTCCGAGAAATATCCATGCAATGCAGAGCAGGATCAGCAGGTGCGTCTTGGCGCGCTCGCCAACGCGTGCGCGAGGAGTTGCCAAGTGTGCCTGCCAATCGTGCTCAAGCTCGAATGCCATGTATATCCTTTAGTATTTTTGTTGATACCTGCCCATTTTAATCACGGGGTCATCGTATGGAAAACAAAAAAGGCAGCCCAGGCTGCCTTTTTCCGCAACATGTGATTTTTGGATTACATGCCGTATTTCTGACGGAATTTTTCAACACGACCAGCAGTGTCGAGAATCTTCTGCTTGCCTGTGTAGAATGGATGAGACTGGGAGGACACTTCAATCTTCACCAATGGGTATTCCTTGCCGTCTGTCCATTTGATGGTTTCTTTTGCGGCAATGGTGGAGCGTGTCAGGAAGCTGAAATCAGCACCGATGTCTTGGAATACAACTTCGCGGTATTCTGGATGAATGCCAGGTTTCATAATGTTTTACCTCTATATGCCGGTTTGTGCGGCGGGCCAGTGTATGGGTCCCTGCCTAGCAGGGAAGTCGCGCATTATATCAATGCTTATCAATAAATTGCAACTCGCTCCGAGCGGACTGCAGTGTTAACCCCTACGCATTGAGTCGAAGAAGTCGGCATTATTCTTCGTGGCCTTGAGCTTGTCGAGCAGGAATTCTATGGCCTCGAGATCGTCCATCGGATAAAGCAGCTTGCGCAATACCCATATTTTCTGCAGCACATCTTTTTCAATCAGCAGCTCTTCACGGCGAGTACCGGATTTGTTGACGTTGATGGCTGGATAGATGCGTTTCTCGGCCATGCGGCGGTCAAGGTGCAGTTCGCAGTTGCCGGTACCCTTGAATTCTTCATAGATGACATCGTCCATGCGGGACCCGGTATCAACCAGGGCCGTGCCGATGATGGTGAGCGAACCGCCTTCTTCAATGTTGCGGGCAGCACCGAAGAAACGTTTGGGGCGCTGCAGTGCATTGGCATCCACCCCTCCGGTCAGAACCTTGCCAGAGGCTGGTACTACAGTATTGTAAGCGCGCGCAAGGCGGGTAATGGAGTCGAGCAGGATCACGACATCTTTCTTGTGTTCGACTAGGCGCTTGGCTTTCTCCAACACCATTTCTGCGACTTGCACATGGCGGGTCGCAGGTTCATCGAAGGTGGACGCGACCACCTCGCCTTTTACTGAGCGGGTCATTTCCGTGACTTCTTCTGGCCGCTCGTCGATCATGAGCACGATGAGTACCACATCTGGATGGTTGGCCGTGATGGCATGGGCAATGTGCTGCATCATCACTGTCTTGCCCGACTTGGGCGGCGCTACCAGCAGGGCTCGCTGCCCCTTGCCTATCGGCGCGATCATGTCGATGACGCGGCCTGTGATGTTTTCTTCGCTGCGGATGTCGCGCTCAAGCACCAGCGGCTTGGTGGGGAAAAGGGGCGTCAGGTTTTCGAACAGGATCTTGTGCTTGCTGTTTTCTGGCGCCTCGCCGTTGACGCTGTCCACTTTCACCAGCGCAAAATAGCGTTCTCCATCTTTCGGAGTGCGGATCTCGCCCTGAATCGTGTCTCCAGTATGCAGATTGAAGCGACGGATCTGCGAAGGCGAAACATAGATATCGTCAGGGCCGGCAAGGTAGGAAGTGTCTGGGGAGCGCAGGAAGCCGAACCCGTCCTGCAGGACTTCCAGCGTGCCATCGCCAAAGATGCTGTCGCCTTTCTTGGCCTTGTTCTTCAATATCGCAAAGATCAAGTCCTGTTTGCGTATACGGCTTGCGCCTTCAATCTCATTGGCGATCGCCATTTCGACTAGTTCAGTGACAGGAAGGTGCTTCAGGTCTGATAAATGCATATTTGGAAAGGCTCGTTGAAGATCGGATGTGCTGCAAAACGGGGATTGTTTGAAGGATGACCGCCAGGCTCCTGTGGCGTTCAGACGCTTATAAGCGTTTTGTTTTAGATGGAGCCTGGCGCCAGAGTAGCGCTATTAGATATTGCTGTCAATAAATGCCGTAAGTTGGGATTTTGAAAGTGCGCCAACCTTGGTGGCCTCCACATTACCATCCTTGAATAACATGAGGGTTGGAATGCCACGAATGCCATACTTTGGCGGCGTGTTCTGGTTTTCATCGATATTGAGCTTGGCGATCTTCAGACGGCCAGCATATTCCTTGGCAATTTCGTCCAAGATTGGAGCGATCATCTTGCAAGGACCACACCATTCCGCCCAGTAGTCAACCAGAACAGGCAGCTGGGACTGTAAAACTTCCTGGTCGAAAGTATCGTCGCTGATATGGGTAATATGTTCGCTCATTTGAACCTCTAGTGATGATTTTGGTTATGCTGGGTGACTCTTGTGCACCAGCTGGATTGTGACTATAGCATGCCAAGCAATTCCGCTATCCTAGCGAAAAAAATCCTGCAAGTGAAGTATTGAATGCAGGCATGGATATTGCTGAGCTGCATGGATTTTTGTTATCCGCGCTGCGAATCGCCTCAATGACATATTAGGACAGGGCTTCATCGATGACCAAAAACACGACTGGGAAGTTCCAGTTCCTGGACGAGCCTGGGGAGCATGGCAAGGTTTTTGCCGCTTATGAGCATGTAAAACTGTATAGCGCATTTCAGCCAATTTATAGTTTGTCGCATTGCCGGGTAGTCGGCTACGAAGGGTTGCTGCGCGCCATTGATGGGCGCAGGCAAGTATCGCCTTATCAGATATTTTCCCTGGCCAGGGACGAGGCCAGCATCGTGCATCTGGATCGCCTGTCGCGAGCCCTGCATTTACGTAATTTTTGCAGTATGGGGCGCGAAAGTGCAGACTGGCTATTCCTGAACGTCGATCCCCGCGTGATTGTGCAGGGCAGGCAGTATGGTGCTTTTTTCCGGCAGCTATTGGAAGAGAACGACATGCCGCCTGAACGGGTGGTGGTGGAAATCATGGAGGGCGCGATCGACGACGAGCTGCAGTTGTCCGAGTCTGTCGGTTTCTACAAGGATCTGGGCTGTCTGGTGGCGATCGATGATTTTGGCGCAGGACAGTCCAATTTTGAACGGATATGGCGATTATCGCCTGACATCGTCAAGCTTGATCGCTCAATGATCGTTCAGGCCATGCAAAAGCCGATGGCGCGCCGGTTACTGCCAGGAATCGTGTCTCTGATCCACGAGGCTGGCAGCCTGGTATTGATTGAGGGCATAGAAACCTTGGAAGAGGCCATGGTGGCAATGGAAACGGATGTCGATCTGGTTCAGGGGCATTATTTCGGCATGCCTGCCCATACGCTCAACGAAGCGCAGAGTGAAAACAAGATATTTTCATTGTTTGAGCGGTACCAGGCTTCCTCCGCCTTGGACGCGAGCCAAAAGTGCCTGACATATTACCGCGGCGCCTTCATGCAGGCCGTGGCGCAGCTACAGGCCGGAGCCTTGCCGGAGCTGGCATTCCATAAGTTATTGCTGCTGAACGGGGCCGATCGTTGCTATATGCTGGATCAGCAAGGGGTACAGCTTGGCAGCAGTTACCTGGCTGATCGTGCTGAAATGTCAACGGACCGGCGCTACCGGCCTTTGGCCGATGGGAGTGGTGCCGTCTGGCTGCGCCGTCCTTATCTGCGTCGGGCCTTGCAGAATCCGGGCTCGTTGCAGATGACGCGGCCTTATCTCTCGATCGCGACAGGTAAGCTTTGCGTGACGCTATCCATGGCGATTGTGCTGCATGGCCAGGTCAGCATACTGTGCTTTGACTTCAATTGGGTGGATGAGGGTTTTGGCATAAAGTAGTGCACTCTAGTGATGTTTGTGCACCACTGTAGTGCTTGAGATATGCTCAGCGAGTGTTCATGAGGCGCTGAACTGGAAGTGATCGAACTGATTGGTTCGTTCGATCAACCGAGTAATCATGACACGTTTGTTGCTGCCGTCTTCCAGTATCAGGTCGATGATTCTGGCCGGGCTATAACTGCCTGGAGCGCCGATCAGAGAAGGAGACTGTTTGAGGGTGGCGATCTCTGGCAGCAACAGTAACGGCGTGAGCTGTTCGTCGGTTGATCGCATGCTGACTGGTTTTGCTTCCGGAGCCAGTAGCTGGAGGCCAATATCCAGATGACGATTTTCCGTGTGGCTGCCCCATCGCAGCACGCCGATGGCCCAATGGGTGGCATGACTGATCCTGACGCCCACCAAGTCGCCAATGTGTAGGTGGACTTCTGTTGCGGGCAGTTTGCGCAGGGCCATGCCGCCGGCACTGATGTTGAGCGCCTGCCAGCGCGAGCTGCGCGGTAGCTTGGCAGATGTGTTGTCTGCGACTGGCAATGTCTTCCCGGATAGCGTTGCATGTAATGCCGGTAAGCCGATGATCAGCTCGATGCCGTCATTTTTTGGGGTGCGATTGTAAATGCGTTTTGGAGCAGCTCCCCAGTGCCGGAGCAGGTAGGTCAACAGGTCCTGATAGCGTGGCTGATTTGCGTTTTCGGGTAGGCCCGCTTCCGGTGGGAATGGGCCAAGCTGGCATTGCTTGATGTGCTGGTGGATTTGGCGCGCCAAATCCATGGTCAGCAGAAAGAAATCGTGCTCCTGATCCACTTTCCGTAGACGCTTGCCCAGTGGTACCGGCGGCTTGTCACGGTTGCCTGATACCAAGAAGATGGCAGCGGGATTTTCCATGGGTTCCGGGCGCTGCAGCTGGGCAAGACCGGCAAAGCGCGCAATATAATCGCAGGTGAGTTTGATGTCTTTCTGGGAGAGATGCTGAGGGTCTGCAAGGCTGAGTAGCAGAGCCTGCTTGTAAATGTGGCTGGCGGGTAGCGTTTGATTGCGTACCGGGTCTTCCATCATCGTATCTGCCAAGTTTCGCGTTACGCCCAACAAGTAAAGCTGGTGCAATTCGCTCCAGAGGGAGGGCGCTTGCGCGCGGTAGGTTTCATAATAAATTTCTACCTGGACACGTAAGGCATCCATGGCGCGATGCACGCATAGGGTCAGAAGCTTTGTACCGCCTAGCTTAAATAGCCTGGCTTCGACATCCAGCAGGGCGAGTTTGTAGCCATAAGCGAGCTCGGTCCACAAAATGTTGGCCAGCATGGCATATTGCTTGTCCTGCTCAGGCAGAGGGAGCGGAGCACTGCAGTAATGTGCAGCAAGGGATTCCGTTACCGAGATGATGGCTGGGCGATAGGTTTCCAGTGCTTTGACCCGGGTGTCTGGCGCGACTTTCTGCCGATTGAGGATTTCTAACTCTTCTTGCAGCGCCTGGGAGGTTTCTAATATATTCGTGACTGGGAGTGCATTCAGGAACTTGGTAATTTTTGCAGGTTTGGTTTCTGCAATAATCAGTGGATGGTCCACCAATCCCGGCACGTTCAAATTCAAGAGCATTCCCTAAATCCCCCTTTAAAGTGAGGATGGTAAATAGTCTTGGTGGATTTGTCACTGCCTTGTGGCGCCCGGAGGGCCATGCTGGCGCGGGAGTCGTGCTGATGAGTTGCCTAAATTTCCGTCACCTGGGCTGCATCGATACTATTGCCTTCAGCGTCCAGTATATTGAGCTGATTCTCAGTGGCAAAATGCATCAGCTGGTTGAAGCCTTCGGGGTTGGTGTCCTTCAGCTTCAGATCGACCGCCAGGCAACGCACCCCTTCGATGACACGGGGCTTGAGGTACGGAGAATAGCGAAGTTTGCGATCAGCGCCGAAACTGGCATAAGTACTGCACATTCTGTCCACCCAGTCGCTGGGCCTGAACGGTTTGCCTGCCCGGGTCAAGCCTTGAATGATGATTTCCTTGATACCTGATTTCTCTGTCGTGCCCATGACTTAACCATTGCCTCTATGATCAGTGCATTCTAGCACCCAACCGGCCCGGATAGTTTGGCTGGGTGCTCACTGCCCCGCTGTTAATCGATATATTCGAATACCTTGACCACCTTGCCTACCCCGCTGGTACTGCGGGCGATATCCACGGCATCCTCGGCCTCCTGCCGGGTGACTAGGCCCAACAAGAAGACGGTGGTGGCTTCAGTGACCACTTTGACATAATTTGGCGGGAAGCGGTTTTCTTTCACCATACGTGCCTTGACCTTGGAAGTGATGTAGGTGTCATTGTTTCGCTCACTGAATGTGCTCTTCGGGCCAATGACGATTTCATTGATCACATTGCGGACGTTCTCAACGCCGCGCACTGCTTTCTCAGCAGCTTGCTTGCTTGCTTCATCAACGGCCTCTCCGGTCAGCAGCACATTCCGGTTGTAACTGGTGACACTGATATGGTTTTTGTCACCCAGCTCCTGCGAGATGGCGTGTCTTGCTTTGAGTTCTATATTTTGATCTTCAATGTAGATGCCGGAGGTCCTCCGGTCGGCGGCCATGGCACCGCCAGCAGCTGCTCCTCCAATCACTGCAGGCACGCATGCTGCCAGCTGTGTGGAAAGGGACACCGCCAGAAGCAGGGGAGCCAGGGTGGAGAGGGTAAGTGCGCGCATATCAATTCACTCCTAACAAAAGACAATCAATCGCATCGCAAATGCAATGCAGGGTCAACATATAAACTTCCTGAATTCTGGCGGGGTGCTCATGCGGCACCCCGATATGGATGTCTTCTTCGGTGAGAAGTTCCACTAGCTCGCCGCCGTCACCACCGCTAAACGCGATGATGTACATTCCCGCATCCTTGGCGGCGGAGATCGCGCGCAGGATGTTTTTGGAGCTGCCACTGGTGCTGAGTGCAAGCAGCACATCGCCTTGATGGCCTAGCGCGGTAATCTGGCGTGAAAACACCTGTTCAAAATGATTGTCGTTGGCAATTGAGGTCAGGGTCGAGATATCTGCCGGCAAGGCGATGGCGGCCAGTCCTGGGCGCTCCTGTTCGTAACGATTGAGCATGCGTGACGCAAAATATTGCGCGTTGGAGGCTGAGCCGCCATTGCCGCAAGTCAGAACTTTTTTCTCATTGAGTAGCGCCTGAACGATGAGTTCGGCCGAGTTGGCGATGGGTGCAGCCAATAGTTCTGCGAGCTCCAACTTGAGGCGTCCACTTTCTTCAAAATGGGCAGTAATTCGATGGTGAAGATCAGTCATATTGTCGTAAGGTCAGTAGGGGCAAGGCGGTCAGGCGCTAAATGCATCCTGAATCCATTCGATTCCGTCTGCGTCACGCTTGCTCAGCAAAATGGCATCGAAGCGGCATGGGGCGCTGCCATGTCGCTGCAGGAAGTGCTCGGCGGTCAGGATCAGCTTTTGCCGCTTGGCAGCATGAATGCTGGCAGCCGCGCCACCGAACGTAGCATGGCTCCGCATGCGGACTTCGACGAATACAATGGTTGCGCCTTGTTTCATCACCAGGTCTATTTCACCGAAGCGACAACGATAATTGCGGGCAATCACCACTAAACCTTGCTTGATAAGGTAGCGCTCTGCAAGGGCTTCTGCATCATCCCCCAGTTGTTTCAAGGCGTGGTTTCCAGCACGATCCCTTGAGCACTGAAATGTCCGCTGGCGAGTTCTCGGGTAATTATGCCATCGGCGGAGATGCTGATTTTGCCAGTCAGGCCTTGCAGGGTATGCGCTTGCTGCGGGTGTTTGCTGATGTGGTCCAGGATATGGTAGGCATCTGCCCCGAGCGCAAACCAGCGTTGCATTTCCCCGGGAGGCAAAGCGGAGGCTGCAGGCCGCAAGTCTGAAAATGCAGGGGCGTCAGGTTCGAACAGCCAAGGCATATCCACGAAGCGCACTGCATTGAGGGAGGCGTTGTCTGGATCCTGTGGAATGCCTGCGTATATATGCGAAGTTGCGAATGTAGGGGTTGCAGTGTCGAGGTAAGGACGTATGGCCCTGCCCTCTTCATAGTTTGCCGCCAGGAAAATCAGGTCGGAAGGGTTGGATGCGATGTTGGCTTGCAGTTCAGCCGGGTCGCTATTTTCGTCAAATGTCAGCTGCTGAGTGATACGTCCGCCAGCGTCGCTCCACGCGCTACTGAATGCTTGCGCCATGCGTTCAGCTAAATGATTGGCGCCGGCCGCGATGGTCGCGGTTTGCATGCCCAATTGTTGTGCCATCCTGACAAGCTGGGCAATTTCTACCTCAAGGGACAAGCCAAAGATATATAGGTTGGGGGTGTTTCCTGGAATGTTGTCCGGCTGATTGAGCGCCAGTGTGGGAGTGCTGAGTGCCTGCTGCTGACTCAGGCGTGTGACCTCGTCCCTCGTCAGCGGCCCCAGTACCATTTGCATGCCGTCATCGGCCGCACGCTGGTATGTCGCAACAATGTTTGCGGGGTTGCCGTCGGTGGCATAGAGTGTGAGCTCGCGTTGATCTCCTGCCAGGGACTGGGCTGCAGCAAATCCCTGTTCGATTGCATCCGCAACGGGATAGTAGGTCTCTACCGCAAATGGAAGCATGATGCCGATCTTGCCATCGGCGCTAGTGGCTGCCCCCATGGTGGCTGGGATGGGTGCTGGGGCTTCCAGGTGGCTGGAAAGCAGTGCTTGGCTGAAACCATTGCTTGCAGGATGACCAGGGTAGACATCCGACCAATTCCTGAGCGCATTTCCGCCGGGCTCCTGGGCTGCCAGTGCCAGATCGATCCAGCCTTGGATATCCGTGTCTGGACTTTCACCTCGGATGCTGATCAGGTCTTCCCGGTTCAAGCGGTTTAGGATGTCCCAGATTCTGTTGTGGTTTTCTGCACGTTCCTGTTCGTCATCCATGAAGCGCTCTGCCGCTACGCGCTGCTCCAGCGCACGCAGAGGATCGGCCTCTTGCTCATAGGCGAGTGCGAGGCTTGCGTGTAAACTTGCGGCTGCTTCGCGGGTGAGCGAGGTGTTGACTTGCAAAGGCAGCAGCAATTGGAAGGCAGTGTCGGAATCCCGTTGTGCCGCCGCAAGATTGCCAGCCAGGAGTTTTGCATAAGGAGACTGGCTGGGGATTCGGTTGAGCGCCAGGGTCGCACAAGCGATATCCTGGGCCTGCAGGCAGGCCATGCCTTCTTTGAACCGCGCTTCGGGGGTAGTATCAGTTGCGGTGGCTGCCATGGCCTGTCCTGGCAGCAATACCCATGTGAAATACAGGAGGACGAAGAGTCGTTGGATCATAGCGGAACATTATATGTGGTAGCCACCCCAATTGGAAACCTACAGGACATCAGTTTGCGCGCGTTGGAGGTGCTCAAGGCAGTTGATGTGGTGGCGGCGGAGGATACGCGCCACACGTCCGGCCTGTTATCGCATTTTGCCATTCAGAAAAAACTGGTGGCCGTGCATGAGCACAATGAGCGCAAGGCGGGTGAGCAATTGATCCAGCGCTTGTTGGCCGGTGGATCTGTTGCACTGGTGAGCGATGCTGGCACGCCCGGCATCAGCGATCCAGGCGCTTTGGTCGTTGGAATGGCGCATGAAGCAGGTGTCAGGGTCGTGCCCGTGCCGGGGGCTTCTGCGGTCATTGCTGCGATCTGTGCTGCTGGAATTGTAACGCCCGGTTTCCAGTTTCATGGTTTTCTCCCTGCCAGCGGTAGCCAGCGCCGTTTGGCCCTGCAGGCCCTGACGGATGTGGCAGTTACCCTGGTATTCTATGAGGCTCCGCACCGGGTGCTCGATAGTGTCGCAGACATGGCGGCTGTGCTGGGACCATCGCGGATGCTGACGATTGCGCGTGAGCTGACCAAGACCTTTGAAACCATCCACCGGCTGCCCTTGCTGGAGGCTAGAGCGTGGCTGGAGCAGGATGCCAACCGCCAGCGCGGTGAATTCGTGCTGCTGGTGGAGCCTGCACCGGCAAGGGAGGTTGAGCCGGTTGATGCAGAGTCGCAGCGAATATTGGCGCTGCTGCTGGATGAATTGCCTTTGAAGCAGGCGGTCAAGCTAGCGACGGAAATCACCGGTGCCAAGAAGAATGCACTTTATGAGCTGGCGCTTAGCCTCAAGCAATCCTGAATTCATGAGTATGTATTGAATAGAGAGCTTCATGACGACTACCATTACTATCACGCGCCCCGATGATTGGCACCTTCATTTGCGCGATGGCGCAGCCTTGTCTGCAGTGCTGCCAGATTCGGCAAGGCGCTTTGGGCGGGCGATTGTCATGCCCAACCTGCGTCCGCCGGTGACGACCACGGCATTGGCGTATGCATATCGTGAGCGCATTATGCAGGCAATGCCTGCTGGGTCAGGATTTGAGCCATTGATGACCTTGTACCTCACTGACAATACCAGTGCAGAAGAGATTGACCGCGCCAAGGCTAGCGGTATTGTGCATGGCGTGAAGCTTTATCCTGCCGGGGCGACCACCAATTCCGACTCGGGGGTGACTAACATCGGGCATTGCGTCAAGGCGCTCGAGGCGATGGAAAAGCACGGGATTCCCCTGCTGGTGCATGCGGAAGTGACTGATGTCGATGTGGATGTGTTTGACCGCGAGCGGGTGTTCATCGAGCGCAATATGGTCCCGCTGCTGGAACGATTCCAGGGGTTGCGGGTGGTGTTTGAGCACATTACCACCAAGGATGCGGCCAACTTCGTCGCTGGGGCACCGGAGAACGTCGCTGCCACCATCACGGCGCACCACCTGCTCATGAACCGCAATGCCATGTTCAACGGGGGTATCCGACCGCATCATTATTGCCTGCCCGTGCTCAAGCGTGAGGAGCATCGACTTGCCTTGGTCGCGGCGGCGACCTCCGGCAATCCAAAGTTCTTTCTGGGCACCGATAGCGCGCCGCATGCGAAGTCCGCCAAAGAGGCGGCTTGTGGCTGTGCCGGCATGTATACCGCACATGCCGGAATTGAACTGTATACCGAGGTGTTTGATGCAGCTGGCTCGCTTGACAGGCTGGAGGCATTTGCAAGCTTCCATGGGCCGGATTTTTACCGTCTGCCGCGCAATACGGACAAGATCACTCTTGAAAAAACTGCGTGGGAAGTGCCTGCAAGCTTGCCGTTTGCCGGGGATGAGCTGGTTCCGCTGAGAGCTGGCAGCCATATTTCCTGGAGATTAAAAGACTAAAAATAACAAGGCCCACAACAGTGGACCTTGTTGGAAAATCGCCTCGTATTGAGCGGAATGAATTGTTTTATTGAATAGCCTTCGCTTTTCTCCTGCGCCCCGAATAGGCTAGCATTCCCATACCCAGCCCCATCAGTGCATAACTTGATGGTTCAGGTACGGCTGCCACTACAGTGCGAGTGAATGTGCAGTCATGGCAGGTGGTTGCCAGATCATAGGAGAACATTCTAGGGGCAATTACCCAGCCATCATCATCTAACCGCAAATTGCCGTACTCATCATAATCATCTGCTGTGTAACCATAGAATTGTAAAGCGAGTCCTTCACGAGGAGATTCGTAAGTGCCTGCTGCTACTGGGCCATGGCTAGGGGTGAGTAAACCAAAGGTGAAGTCTAGACTTTCACTTGGTGCAAGGGGCAAGTCCAGGTCGAATAAATGATCACCAGCCAGTGTACGAGTAGTAAAGCTGAAATCATATGGAGGGCCATCATCACAATGGGTAGTAAATGTGCCTCCTCCACAGGCGCGCCAAGCGCCTATCCCCATATAATCAATATTGACAAATTGGATGCTGGCAAGCTCTTGATCCCAGTGGTGAGGTAGCTGCGCATTTACAAAATCAAGCCATGCATTTGGATCGGCACCGTTAATGTTCAGTGTATCTGAGTCATCATTCAGGGTCAGTCGCATGTTCACTATTACACTGTCAGTGCTGCTGATGGTGTCGTGCGGCTCTAGATAGTAAAGTGTGCCTTTCAGTTCGGCGTGACTCGTTAACGAGAAGAGGCTGCTTATCGCGATAGCTGCCAGATAGTGCATTGTTTTCATAGTTGAGCTCCCTTATTTTTAAGAATATTTAAACTACTTTTCGACCATATACCTAAATTCAACCATGGGAAATAGTCCGCAGGCACTAATCGTTTTGGATTGATTTAAAAAGAAATCTGGCTGGCATGATAAAATGCGCATCGAAGCTGGCCAGGCAGCCGCCGCTCGCGCAAGCGAGGGGAGGAAAGTCCGGGCTCCATAGAGCAGGATGACGGCTAACGGCCGTACGCCGTGAGGCGAGGAACAGGGCCACAGAGACGAGTAAGCCGCAAGGTGGACGTGAAACGCGGTAACCTCCATCCGGAGCAAGGCCAAATAGGGTAGCGATGGCGTGGCTCGCGCCGCTACCGGGTAGGTCGCTTGAGCCTGGTGGCAACGCCAGGCCTAGATGAATGGCTGCCACCCGCTTTGCGGGGACAGAACCCGGCTTACCGGCCAGCTTCATTCTTGATGATTGATCGTCAATATTGCATTTTCTGCTCTATCTCATTCCCCCGTTACCAAGATTCAGTTATCTCCCAAAGATTTCTAACAAAGAACTTTCACTAAGTCCCCTATCTCCTTATTTCTTAAGGATAAAAATTTTATTATAAAAATCCTATAAGTCATTGTCCCGTAAAGGAAAAACCCTGAAAAAGCCCTTGCATTGCCATTTTTTTTTATCTATAGTGGGTGTCAGTGGAGAAAAGTGGAGTTTTGTGGGTTATCTGCGGGCCAGGTTGATTGCTCGTCTCCGTATGCTTGGCAGATAGCCCACCTCCCGATCTGAAAATTTAATGCCGATCCAGGGGTTTTCACGCTGGCATCGGTCAAGGGACCTCATGT
Organism: Methylobacillus flagellatus KT; assembly: GCF_000013705.1. Taxonomy (NCBI): domain Bacteria; kingdom Pseudomonadati; phylum Pseudomonadota; class Betaproteobacteria; order Nitrosomonadales; family Methylophilaceae; genus Methylobacillus; species Methylobacillus flagellatus. The sequence goes on along the minus strand of NC_007947.1, from coordinate 2,432,955 downwards.
TTCGCGGTGCGACGTCTTTAAATATGGATGCCAAAGGCAGGCTGGCGGTGCCAGCCAAGCATCGTGACGCCCTGCACGCTCAGAGCGAAGGCAATCTGGTCCTGACTGCCCATCCTCATCGCTGCCTGCTCTTGTATCCCTTGCCTGCCTGGGAGCCTATCCAGTCCAAGATCATGGCGCTTTCCAGTTTTGACCGTCAATCCAGTGCCCTGCAGCGCTTGCTGGTCGGGTTCGCCGAAGATGTCGAGCTGGACGGTGCTGGCCGGCTGCTGGTTTCTCCTGTGCTCAGGGAATTTGCCGGGTTTGAAAAGCAGGTGATGCTGGTGGGGCAGGGCTCTCATTTCGAACTTTGGAGTATGGAGGCCTGGCGGGCCCAGCTGCAGCAGGTCATGTCCGCTGAGAGTGTGGAGCTGCCGGACGAACTGGAGGGCTTCTCGCTGTGAGTGCAGGCATTAGCCATGTGCCCGCCGCCCAAGTTTCTCAGCATGTCACGGTTTTGTTGGAAGAGGCAGTAGAGGCGCTATCAATCAAGCCGGATGGCGTGTATGTGGATGGCACATTTGGCCGGGGCGGACACAGCCGCAAGATACTGGAAAAGCTGGGGGCGCAAGGTCGCTTGGTGGCGCTGGATCGTGATCTCGCAGCCATTCAGGCTGCACAGGGTATCCAGGATGCACGCTTCAAGATTGTCCATAGTCATTTTGCTGCCATGGCACAAGTGCTGGCGAGTCTGAATATTCAACAAGTAGATGGTGTGTTGCTTGATCTGGGGATTTCATCTCCGCAGATCGACGAGGGCGAGCGCGGCTTCAGCTTCAGGTTTGACGGCCCGCTCGATATGCGCATGGATCAAAGCCGTGGGCAGACGGCTGCGGAATTCATCGCGACTGCAACGGAGCAGGAACTGACGAGGGTAATCAAGGAATATGGTGAAGAACGGTTTGCTAAACAGATTGCAAGGGCGATTGTTGCGCAGCGCGCAGGAGGGATGGACATCTCCACTACCGGACAACTTGCCAAGATCGTGGCAGGCGCGGTCCCAAAAGTCGAGCCTGGCCAAGATCCGGCGACGCGCACCTTTCAGGCTTTACGGATTTTCATCAATCAGGAGCTTGAGGAATTGTCGCTGACTCTTCCTCAGTGTCTGTCGCTGCTGGCACCACAAGGGCGCTTGGCCGTGATCAGTTTTCACTCGCTGGAAGACCGGATCGTGAAGCGCTTTATTCGTGGCGAGCAGGATCGGGATAACCTGCCTGCACATTTCCCGGTGCGTGCCAGCGATCTTCCTCAGCCGCGCCTGGTGGCAATTGGCCGCGCAGTGCGTCCGAGTGAAGATGAGGTCAGGCGCAACCCACGCTCGCGCAGCGCAGTGTTGCGAGTCGCCGAGAGAACCGCGGTGCTGTAATGGTGAAGCTCAACCTGATCCTTTTTTTGGTGGTGATAGCGGCTGCGCTAGGCGTTATTACGTCCCAGCACAAGGCGCGCAAGCTTTATATTGAGCTGCAGCAGCAAGAAGATGAGGCCAAGCAATACGAGATCGAATGGGGCCAGCTGCAATTGGAACAGAGCACTTGGGCCATGCATTCCCGCATCGAGCAGATCGCCGAGCGCCGCTTGAATATGCAGGTGCCCGACCCAAGTCGTATACAGGTGGTGGCGCCATGATGAGTTCGATGCGCATGCGCGTAGGATCCAGGCCGCGGCTCATGGTCAGGCTGCCCGTTTGGCGCCGCCGTTTACTGCTGGCACTGGTATTGTGCGGATTTGCCATACTGCTGGTGCGCAGTGTTTATTTACAGAGCGTGCATAAGTCCTTTCTCCAGCAGAAAGGTGAAGCACGCTATAGTCGTACGCTGAGCTTGCCAGCGCATCGGGGGAAGATTACCGACCGCTATGGTGAGCCCCTTGCCATCAGCACGCCCGTGGAGTCCATCTGGGCCAGTCCGCCCGATGTGAAAATGACACCTGAACAATTGTCCAGGCTGGCTGGAATCCTCAAACTCAAGCCGGAAGCGATCCAGTCCAAGTTCGATAATACCCAGCGTGAATTCGTTTACCTCAAGCGTCGCTTGCCGCCAGAGGTCGCGGCACAAGTGATGCGTATCGGCATCCCTGGGGTTTTCATGCAGCGAGAATACCGTAGGTATTATCCTGCGGCAGAGGTGACTGCGCATATTGTCGGCTTTACGGGCATTGATGACAATGGCCAAGAAGGCTTCGAGCTGCATTTCCAGCAGTGGTTGTCCGGCAAGCCAGGGAGCCGCCGGGTGATCAAGGACCGGCAAGGCCGCATCGTCGAAGATCTTGAGGCCGTCAAGGTGCCACAGGATGGCCGTGACCTGACACTTTCCATCGACCGCAAGATCCAGTACCTGGCCTACAGGGAACTGGCCGCGGCGGTGACAGAGCACAAAGCCAAGGCAGGCTCTGCAGTAGTATTGGATGCCAAGACTGGCGAGGTGCTGGCCATGGTCAATGTTCCCAGCTATAACCCGAACAATCCTGTGAACCTCGCGGGAGGGCGGTCGCGCAACCGGGCAATTGTCGATACCTTCGAACCCGGCTCGACGCTAAAGCCGTTTACTGCAGCCGCGGCGCTCGACAGCGGACAGTACAAGCCTAATACCCTGATCGATACATCCGCAGGCGTCATGCGCATTGGCAGGGCAACGATTCGGGATGCCCATCAGCAAGGGATGCTCACAGTTGCGCAGGTGATCCAGAAGTCATCCAATATCGGCTCGGCAAAAATGGCGCTGAGCCTGGAGCCACAATATATGTGGAGTATCTATAGCCAGATCGGCCTGGGTGCTCCGACGCGCATTGGCTTTCCCGGCGAGGCTTCAGGTAAATTGCGCAATTACAAGACCTGGCGTCCGATCGAGCAGGCCACCATGTCGTATGGTCATGGCCTCAGCCTGACCTTGCTGCAGCTGGCGCGTGCCTATACCGTATTCACCAATGACGGCGCATTGCTGCCGGTCTCCCTGCTCAAGCTCAAGGAGCCTCCCGTCGGGCATCAGGTGTATACCCCTGAAACCGCGCGCCACTTGCGCGACATGATGGAGACGGTGATCCAGCCTGGCGGGACTGCCCCGCGGGCGCAGGTGCTGGGCTATCGTGTCGCCGGCAAGACCGGGACAGCGCATAAGCCCGGCGTTGGCGGCTACCAGGCAAACCATTATGTGTCTTCGTTTGTCGGTTTTGCGCCTGCTTCCAACCCGCGCTTGATCATTGCCGTGATGATCGACGATCCCAGTGCTGGCAAGTATTACGGCGGGACGGTGGCCGCCCCGGTATTCAGCCAGGTGATGTCGGGCGCGTTGCGCATGCTGGCAGTTCCACAGGATGCGCCGAACAACAATGTCGTGATCCCGGTCGACGACCTGCCTGAGATCAAGGAGGTGGTATGAGCCTGCTCAACATTGATCGTCACCATTTCACCGGCATGACTTCCGATAGCCGCCGGGCTTCCGCCGGCAGCCTGTTCCTTGCCTATCCTGGCGAGCAGGCCGACGGGCGCCGTTTCATTGCACAGGCCATCGCCAACGGGGCAACAGGCGTGATATGGGAGCAGGAGGGATTCGACTGGAATCCTGCATGGACCGTTGATCACCAGCCAGTAACAGGTTTGCGCGGCCAGGCAAGCGCCATTGCCGGGCAATTCTACGGCCACCCGTCTCGCCAGCTCTGGATGATAGGTGTGACCGGTACCAATGGAAAAACCTCCTGCAGCCATTGGCTGGCGCAGGCATTCAACGCCCTTCGACGCAAGGCGGTGGTGATCGGCACCCTGGGCAACGGTTTTCCGGATGCCCTGTCTGCTGCGGTGAACACGACGCCGGACCCCATCTTGCTGCAATCCATGCTTGCCGACTACCTGCAAGCGGGGGCAGAAGTGGCGGCAATGGAGGTTTCATCGCACGGGCTGGACCAGGGCCGGGTGAATGGCATCGATTTCAAGGTCGCCGTGCTGACCAACCTGACGCGTGACCATCTGGATTATCACGGCGACATGGCCAGCTATGCCGACGCCAAGCGCAAATTATTCCATTTCGGCGGCGTGCAAGCCGCCATTCTCAATCAGGACGATGCCTTTGGCCGGGCTTTACTGAGCGAACTCAAGGCCAAGGGCAAGCATGTGCTGAGCTATGGATTGAGCGGCGGAGACGTGTGCGGTCATGATCTGCATTTCGATGCAGAGGGCCTGCATATGCAGGTGCACACCCCGCAGGGTGAAGCCATGGTGCATGCCAAGCTGGTGGGGCGTTTCAATGCCAGCAATCTGCTCGCCGTATTGGCGACATTGCTTGCTTCGGAAGTTGCTCTCGAAGATGCGGTGCGCGTCCTGGCTGACATCCGGCCAGCACCCGGGCGTATGCAGCAACTGGGCGGCGGTGGTCAGCCACTGGTCGTGGTGGATTATGCACACAGCCCTGATGCGCTTGAAAAGGCGCTGAATGCCTTGCGCGAGCAGGCAAAGGCCAACCTCATTTGCGTATTCGGTTGCGGTGGAGACCGGGATAAAGGTAAGCGCCCGCTGATGGCAGAAGTCGCATCAAGACTGGCAGACAAAGTGATCGTGACTTCGGACAATCCGCGCAACGAAGACCCCAAGGAGATCATTGCCGAAGTGGTGGCTGGCTTGCATGGCCCGGCCCAGGTGGAGCCGGATCGGGAGCAGGCCATTACCCAGGCGATCAGGGCGGCGCAGGCGGGTGATGTCGTGCTGATCGCAGGCAAGGGGCATGAAGATTACCAGGAAGTCTCGGGTGTACGGTATCCGTTCAACGATGCTGAGGTGGCGGCCAAGGTACTAGGAGTTGCCACATGATGTATTTGTCTGAAATCGCCAAGGCAACGGGCGGCACCCTGGTCGGTCAGGATGTACTGATCCAGTCGGTAGGTACAGATAGCCGCAAGTTGGAACCGGCACAATTGTTCGTGGCGCTCAAGGGAGAGCGATTTGATGGACACGATTATGCCAGGGCGGTATTGAGCGAAGGGGCGACCGCTGTGCTGCTTTCCCATGATGTCGGTGCAACGCCCGCCGTCCTGGTTGAGGATACCCGTCTTGCGCTCGGGCAATTGGCCGCTTACTGGCGCAGTAAATTCAGCATTCCTGTGGCGGCCATTACCGGCAGCAATGGCAAGACCAGCGTGAAGGAAATGCTGGCCGCGATCCTGCGGGTTGCGGCAGGCGCGGATGATGCCGTGCTTGCGACCCAGGGCAACCTGAACAATGACATCGGCCTGCCGCTGACACTGCTGAGGTTGCATGAACGCCATCGCTATGCCGTGGTGGAAATGGGCATGAACCATGCTGGCGAGATCAGCTACCTCACCCGAATCGGCCGCCCGGACGTGGCCCTGATCAACAATGCGACTGCTGCCCACCTGGGCGGCCTGGGTTCCGTCGAGGGCGTGGCGAAAGCCAAGGGCGAGATTTTCGAGGGCCTGGCCGACGATGGTGTGGCGGTGATCAATGCCGACGACTCATTTGCAGGTCTATGGCAATCCCTGGCAGGGCGGCGCCGCATCGTGCGTTTCGGCCTCAATGCCGGAGATGTGACAGCGGGGTATGCGCTGCACTCCGCAGGATGCGACCTGCAATTGAGTACGCCAGCAGGCGAACGCGCATTGCACTTGCCTGTGCCAGGTCTACACAACATCAGGAATGCACTGGCCGCCACAGCCGTCGCCTTGTCCATGGGCGTGTCGCTGGATGCGGTTGCCGAGGGCCTTGCCGGCTTTGCCGGCGTCAAGGGCAGGTTGCAGCGCAAGCCCGGCAGGCACGGCGCATTGCTGATCGATGACACTTACAACGCCAATCCCGCTTCGATGCGTGCCGCGATCGACGTACTTGCCAGCCACTCTGGAAAGCGGCTGCTGGTCGTGGGCGACATGGGCGAGCTAGGTGAGAACGAAGCGGCATTGCATGCCGAATTGGGCGCGTATGCCAAGGCGGCAGGCGTGGACGCCCTGCATGCACTGGGCCGTTTATCTGCCGGGGCCGTGGAAGCATACGGCCCTGGTGCCAGCCATCATGAGACAGTGGAAGGCCTGGCGGCAGCCCTGCTGCCGGCATTGGATGCCGATACGACGGTGCTGGTCAAGGGGTCGCGCTTCATGCGTATGGAGCGCGTCATCGACTTGCTGCAAGATCAAAAGGAGAAACCATCATGCTGCTAGAACTTGCCCGTTGGCTGGCCCAGGATATTCGCGGCTTCAATGTGTTCAATTACATTACGCTGCGCGCCGTCCTCGCGACATTGACGGCGTTGACGATTTCTTTTCTGGTAGGCCCCAAGCTGATCCGCAAGCTGACTGAATACAAGGTGGGGCAATCCGTGCGCGATGACGGTCCGCAAACCCATCTGGTGAAGGCGGGCACCCCGACCATGGGCGGGGCGCTGATCCTCATCGCGATTGTCATCTCGACCTTGCTCTGGGCTGATCTTTCCAACCGCTTTGTCTGGGTGGTGCTGATCACGACCCTGGGCTTCGGCGTGATCGGCTGGGTTGATGACTGGCGCAAGGTGGTCTATCGCAACCCCAAGGGTTTGTCGGCCAAGGCGAAATATTTCTGGCAATCATTGATAGGTGCGGGTGTTGCAGCCTATTTGTTCCATACCGCGACGGTGCCGGCCGAGACTGAACTGATCGTGCCGTTCTTCAAGCATCTCGTGCTGCCGCTGGGTGCGGTGAGTTTCATCGTGCTGACCTATTTCGTGATTGTCGGCACCAGCAATGCAGTCAACCTGACCGATGGGCTGGATGGCCTCGCGATCATGCCCACCGTGATGGTGGCGAGTGCATTGGCAGTGTTTGCCTACGTGGCGGGCCATCTTTACTTCTCCAAGTACCTTGGCGTGCCCTATGTGCCCGGGGCAGGTGAGCTCACCGTGTTCTGTGCGGCGATCGGCGGGGCGGGCCTGGGCTTCCTCTGGTTCAATGCCTATCCGGCGGAGGTGTTCATGGGCGATGTCGGTGCGCTGGCGCTAGGAGCTGCGCTGGGCACAGTGGCCGTGATCGTGCGCCAGGAAATCGTGTTGTTCATCATGGGAGGGGTGTTCGTGATGGAAACGATTTCGGTGATGCTGCAGGTTGGGTCGTTCAAGCTCACGGGCAAGCGAATATTCCGCATGGCGCCCTTGCATCACCACTACGAGCTCAAGGGTTGGAAAGAAACGCAAGTCGTAGTCAGGTTCTGGATCATCACCATGATGCTGGTCCTGGTCGGTCTCTCTACACTGAAACTGAGATGAGGCAACAGGCGAACGGATATGCTGCAACTCAAGGATAAACAGGTGCTGGTGCTGGGGCTGGGAGATACCGGCCTTTCGGCATTACGCTGGCTTGCCCGTCAGGGCGCGCGCCTGTCCGTTGCCGACAGCCGTGCACTGCCGCCGGGCCTGGATGCAGTCCGGCAGGAGTTTCCGGGCATGGCCATCCATCTGGGGCCGTTTACTGCAGCTGCATTCAAGGAAGCGGAGTTGATCGTGGCCAGCCCGGGCGTGCCGGTAGCGGAGCCTCAAGTCCAAGCCGCCATTGAGCGCGGCGTACCGGTAGTAGGCGATGTCGAATTGTTCGCCCAGGCAAGGTCGGCGCATGCCAAGGTCATCGCCATTACCGGCGCGAATGGCAAGAGCACCGTAACGACGTTGGTGGGCGAGATCTGCAAGGCCGCTGGTTTCAAGACGGTGGTGGCAGGCAATATCGGCTTGCCGGTACTGGACGTGATCAATGACGCGGTGGATGTCTATGTGCTCGAGCTTTCCAGCTTCCAGCTTGAAACCACTTACAGCCTGGCCGCAGATGCTGCCACGGTGCTCAATATCAGCGCAGACCATATGGACCGTTATGCCGACATGCAGGCTTATGCCAATGCCAAGGCACGCATTTTTACCCGTGCCGGCCTGCAGGTGCTTAATGCCGATGATGCGTGGAGCCGGGGAATGGCGGCAGAAGGCGTTGCCCAGCTCACGTTCGGCCTGGATGCACCGCGCAGTGCACAGGATTTTGGCCTGCTGCATGACGCCGGTGAAGCCTGGCTTGCCCGCGGACAGCGCAAACTGATGCCTGTCGCCGACCTGAACATTACCGGCCTGCACAATGCAGCCAATGCCCTGGCGGCGCTGGCCTTGTGCACCGTGCTCGATATCGACGAGGTTGTTGCCTTGCAAGCACTGCGCGATTTCAAGGGCTTGCCGCACCGCGTGCAATGGGTAGCCGATATCGATGGCGTGTCCTTCTATGATGACTCCAAGGGTACCAATGTCGGTGCTACCGTCGCGGCGCTGCATGGGCTGAACCGCAAATTGGTGCTGATTGCGGGCGGCGACGGCAAGGGGCAGGACTTTGCGGCTTTGCGGGCGCCTGTGGCCAAGCATGCGCGCGCCGTGGTGCTGATCGGGCGCGATGCCGGAGTGATTGCCGACGCGCTGCAGGAGTCAGGGGTGCTCCTGGAATATGGCGACACGCTGGAAGAAGCCGTGGTGAAAGCGTTCAACTTGGCTGACAGGGGCGATGCCGTGTTGCTCTCCCCGGCTTGCGCGAGTCTGGATATGTTCCGCAATTACGTGCATCGTGCAGAAGTGTTCGTAAAGGCGGTCACCGACCTGCAAAAAAAAGAGGTGAGCGCATGAACAATATGATGTACATGCTGAGCGGGCGCAACCGATTCACTTCTGCATCGTCGACCTATGACCAGGGTCTGGTCTGGGTGACCCTGATCCTGCTCGGCATCGGCCTGGTCATGGTGTATTCCGCCTCAATTGCGTTGGCGGAAGCCGACAAGATGACCGGGCACCAGCCGACCTATTTCCTGGTGCGCCATTCTATTTTCCTGGTGATCAGCCTGACGGTAGCCTTGCTCGCCTTCCAGGTGCCGACCCGGTTCTGGCAAAAGATGGCGCCATATCTATTCCTGCTGGGCTTATTTCTGCTGGTGCTGGTGCTGATTCCCGGGGTCGGCCGCAATGTCAACGGCAGCCAGCGCTGGCTGTCCCTGTTCGTCATCAACCTGCAGCCGTCGGAATTCATGAAGCTGTTTGCCGCGATCTATGTTGCGGACTATACCATCCGCAAGGCGGAGGTGATGGACAGTATCAAGCGCGGCTTCCTGCCCATGGTGGCGGTGATGGTTGTCGTAGGCTGGCTATTGCTGCGCGAGCCTGATTTCGGCGCGTTCAGCGTGATCGTGTCGATTTCCATGGCGATCCTCTGGCTCGGCGGCATCAACGCGCGCATTTTTGTCGGCCTCATGGCCCTGCTGCCAGTGGCGGTCGTGGGCCTGATCTGGAGTTCTCCATACCGCTTGCAGCGCGTGATCGGTTTCATGGATCCTTGGGCCGACCCATTCGGCAAGGGCTACCAACTTTCGCATGCCCTGATCGCATTTGGGCGCGGTGAGTGGCTGGGCGTTGGCCTGGGTGCGAGCGTGGAGAAGCTGCTTTACCTGCCTGAAGCGCATACCGACTTCCTCATGGCGGTGATCGCCGAGGAGCTCGGCTTCATTGGTGTCATGGTCGTGGTTGCCCTGTTCGCCTGGCTGGTGATCCGGGCTTTCCGAATCGGCAAGGAAGCCGTTGCCAACGAGCGCTATTTCTCTGCCTTGCTCGCGCAGGGCATAGGCGTCTGGATCGGCGTGCAGAGCATCATCAATATCGGTGTGAATATGGGCGTGCTGCCTACCAAGGGCTTGACCCTGCCGCTGCTGTCATTCGGCGGTAGCGGCATTCTGGCAAACTGCATTGCGCTGGCGATTCTGCTGAGGATCGATTGGGAAAACAGGCGCCTTCAAAAGGGATTGCCAGCATGATGGATAACACAATATTCGAAGGGATTTGCCAGGCGCCTGTTTCGCCGCAGGCTAATAAGCGTAGCGGCCGTAGCCAAAACTTCCGTATCTTCGAGAAGGTTGCTCGCATGAGCGGCATGGCAACCTGGTGCGGCTTATTTGACCGTCAGGCTAACTTGCGAGAGCAAGTTAAGCATTCGGCCAGAGCCAAAACGCTTCCATGGGCCAAAGGTGGTGGGCATGAGTAAGACCCTGCTCATCATGGCCGCAGGCACCGGCGGACATGTCATGCCCGGCCTGGCGATTGCCAAAACCATGCAGTCGCGCGGCTGGAATGTCCATTGGCTCGGTACTACCCATGGCATGGAAAACCGCTTGGTGCCGCCTAGTGGATTGCCGATGACGCTGCTCAAGTTCTCCGGCATGCGCGGCAAGGGGTGGAAACATACACTGCTGGGGATGTTCCGCCTGGTGGGTGCTACGTGGAGGGCGTGGCGCCTGATGCGCGAATTGCAACCCCAGGCCGTGCTCGGTATGGGGGGATATGTCACCGTGCCCGGTGGCTGGGCGGCTAGGTTGGCGGGTGTGCCGCTGGCCATCGTGAATGCGGATGCTGCCTTGCTCATGTCGAACCGGGCACTGGTCAAACATGCCAAGCGCGTGTTGTTCGGCTTCGACGGCGGCGCAGCGACGTTGGGTGGCATGGCGTTCAAGGCGCGCGTGACCGGCAACCCGGTACGCGCCGAGATCGTGGAAATTGCCTCACCGGAACAGCGATTTGCTGACCGTCAGGGACCGCTGCGTGTGTTGGTGGTAGGCGGAAGCCTGGGGGCTCAGGTGTTAAATGCCACCTTGCCCAAGGCTCTTGCCCTGCTGCCAGCTGAGCAGCGTCCGATCGTGACTCACCAGTCCGGGGCGCAGCATATTGATGCGTTGCGCGAAGCGTATGCTGCCGTCGGGGTGCAAGCCCATGTGGTGCCGTTCATCGATGACATGGCGAGTGCCTATGCCGATGCCGATGTTCTGGTCTGCCGTGCCGGGGCGATCACGGTAAGTGAGCTGGCGGTGGCTGGCGTGGCCAGTATTCTGGTGCCGCTCGTGGTATCGACCACGTCGCACCAGCGCGACAATGCGCGCTGGATGGCAGAGCATGGCGCGGCGATCCATCTGCCGCAGCAGGAAATGACACCGCAGCGCCTGGCCCTGCTTCTGCAGGAACTGACGCGCACCCGCCTGCTGGCAATGGCGCATGCAGCACGCGAGCTGGGCAGGCCCATGGCGGCGGAGACGATTGCAAACGAACTGGAAAGCATTGCCCTGCCTGTGCAGGGAGGAAAGCACTCATGAAGCATAAAGTGAAACACGTGCATTTTGTCGGTATCGGCGGCTCGGGCATGAGCGGCATTGCCGAGGTCTTGCTCAACCTGGGATTCAGCGTGAGCGGTTCCGATCTTGCCGATAATGCGACCACGCGCAGGCTGGCGGGGTTCGGGGCCAAGCTGTATCAAGGCCATGCTGCTGAACACCTTGGCGAGTCCGACGTGGTGGTGATTTCCAGCGCGGTCAAGGATGACAACCCTGAGGTGGTGGCGGCACGCGAGCGCAACATCCCCATCATTCCGCGTGCCTTGATGCTGGCGGAGCTGATGCGTTTCCGCCAGGGAATTGCAATTGCCGGCACACATGGCAAGACGACTACGACCAGCCTCATTGCCAGCATCCTGGCAGAGGCTGGCATGGATCCAACTTTCGTGATTGGAGGCCGCCTGGAAGCCTCAGGCAGCAATGCGCGCCTGGGAACGGGAGAATATATTGTCGCGGAAGCCGATGAGTCGGATGCTTCCTTCCTGCACCTCACGCCTATCATTTCCGTCGTCACCAATATTGATGCCGACCACATGGATACCTATGGTCATGATTTCGAGCGGCTCAAAGGCGCATTCGTCGAGTTCCTGCAGCGTCTCCCGTTCTATGGCATGGCTGTGGTCTGCATTGACGACCCTAACGTCCGCGCCATCCTGCCACAGATTTCCAAGCAGGTGATGCCGTATGGTTTTTCGGAGGAAGCCCGCATTCGCGCCAGCAATGTGCAGGCGGAGAATGGCCGTATGCATTTCACCGTGACCCGCATCAACGGCGTGACGACGACGTTTGATGTCACGCTCAACCTGCCGGGCAGACACTATGTGCTGAATGCGCTGGCTGCGATTGCGGTGGCCAGTGAGCTCAACGTGCCCGATGGCGCCATCATCAAGGCACTTGCCGAATTCAAGGGAGTAGGGCGCCGCTTCGAACGCTATGGCGAAGTGCCAGCAAGGGATGGCGGATATTTCACGCTGGTCGATGACTATGGTCATCATCCCGCAGAGATGAACGCGGTGATCGCCGCTGCCCGTGATGCCTTCCCCGGTCGCCGGCTGGTGCTGGCTTTCCAGCCACACCGCTACACTCGCACCCGGGACTGCTTCGAGGATTTCGTCAAAGTACTTTCCAGCGCCGACGTCGTGTTGTTGACCGAGGTGTATGCCGCAGGAGAGGCCCCGATCGTAGCCGCAGATGGCCGTTCCCTGGTGCGTGCCATTCGCGTTGCCGGGAAAGTGGAGCCGCTATTCGTCGAAACGCCTCAGGAGTTGCCGCAATCGATCCTGGATATGGCACAGGATGGCGATGTCGTGATTGTGATGGGGGCTGGCTCCATCGGGCAGGTTGCCGCGAGAACCAAGGAAATGGCTGAGGTGGCTGAACATGTGCCCATGGAGGCCGTAAGGTGACGGCCATGGTCGAGGAAGGCAGGCTGCTTCACCGGGAACCCCTGGCCCGCTATACCAGTTGGCGTACGGGCGGGGTGGCTGATCAACTGTATATTCCCGCCAGCATGGAGGGTCTGCAGCAATTCCTTAGCGGATTGCCTGACGCCGAGCCGCTGCATTTCATTGGCTTGGGCTCCAACCTGCTGGTGCGGGATGGCGGCGTCAGGGGGACCGTCATTCTCATGCATGGCGCTTTGACCGGGTTACGAGTGGATCAAGGACGCATTTATGCCGAGGCAGGCGTGACCTGCGCCAAGCTCGCCAGGTTTGCGGCGCGCCAGCATCAGCACGGCGCGGAATTCATGGCGGGCATTCCCGGTACAGTGGGGGGAGCGCTGGCGATGAATGCGGGCTGCCATGGCGGCGAAACCTGGGAGATTGTCGACCGCGTGTTGACCATAGACCGCGTAGGCAAGCTGCACGAGCGTAACCACCAGGCGTTCGCCACTGCATACCGCCATGTGGAGATGCCGGTGGCGGACGAGTGGTTCGTGGCAGCCTGGTTCAGATTGGCGGATGGCGATGCGGAAGAGGCAGAAAGCAAGATCAAGCAGCTCTTGGCAATGCGCTTGGCGACACAGCCATTGAACCTGCCGAATGCCGGATCAGTTTTCCGCAACCCGCCGGGTGACCATGCGGCGCGCCTGATCGAGGCCAGTGGCCTCAAGGGTTACCGTATCGGCGGAGCACAGGTGTCTGAGAAGCATGCCAATTTCATCGTCAACCAGGGCGATGCGACGGCAAGGGATATCGAACAATTAATCCTGCATGTGCAGGCAGTGGTGAAGCAACAGCAGGGTGTGGATCTGCAACCGGAAGTGAGAGTGATTGGAGAAGATGGGCATGCGTAGGGATTTCGGCAAGGTGGCCGTGCTGCTGGGAGGCAAGTCGGGTGAGCGCGAGGTGTCGCTGAAGAGCGGTGCTGCAGTGCTGGCTGCCTTGCGCCGCAACGGCGTCGATGCCCATGCCTTCGATCCGGCTGAACGCGCGCTGAGCGAACTGGCCGGATTCGACCGCGTGTTCATCGCACTGCATGGCCGTTATGGCGAGGACGGCACCATTCAGGGCGCATTGGAGCTCATGGGCATTCCCTATACCGGCAGTGGAGTGATGGCATCCAGCGTGGGGATGGACAAATGGCGAACCAAACTGCTCTGGCGTGCGGCTGGCGTGGTGACCCCGGATTTCGAACTGGTGACGGCAGATAGCAACTTTGACGCGATAGAACGCAAGCTTGGCCTGCCCTTGTTCGTAAAACCTGCCAATGAAGGTTCCAGCATTGGTATCAGCAAGGTGAAGGCCGCAGGCGGTCTCCAGGCAGCCTACGCGCTGGCGGCCAAGTCCGACCCACTGGTGATCGCTGAGCAGTTCGTCGGCGGTGGCGAGTATACGGTGGGCATACTCGGTGGGGCCGCCTTGCCGGTGATTCGCATCGTGCCTGCCAATGAGTTCTACGACTATGAGGCCAAGTACCTGCGCGACGACACACAATACCTTTGTCCATGTGGGTTGGATGCGTCGCTGGAGGAGCAGATCAAGGCTGAGGCTTTGCAGGCATTCCGCATCGTCGGCGGACGAGGTTGGGGGCGAGTGGATTTCCTCATGGATGAGGCCGGACGCCATTACTTCCTTGAAGTGAATACTTCACCCGGCATGACTGACCACAGCCTGGTGCCCATGGGGGCCAAGGCGGTCGGGCTTGGCTTTGACGAGCTGGTATTGAGCATATTGGAGCTTGCGCATGTGGGATAAGCCGCGGGTCCTCAACTGGATCGCGAACCTGCTCAATGCGCTGGCGGCAGTGATGTTCTTGTACGGGCTGGTGTATGTGGTGGTTCATCTGCCGATTTTCCCGCTAAGGGAAGTCCGGGTGAATGGCAAGCTGGAGCATGTCACACGCGAGCAGATCAAGCTGATTGCGGACCGGCATTTGCAGGGCAACTTCTTCACGGTCGACGTGGCGAAAGCGCGCGATGCTTTCCAGAAGCTGCCGTGGGCACGCAAGGTCAGCGTACGGAAACGCTGGCCCGACCGCCTGGAAGTCGTGATTGAGGAGCACCGGGAGCTGGCGCGCTGGGGCAATATCGCGCTGGTGAACAGTTACGGAGAGCTGTTCCATGCGGCCTCGGACAGCGACCTGCCCGTGTTTTACGGACCCGGAGACGGCGTGGCCGAGGTGGCAAAGCAATATGGTATCTACAGCCGGATACTGGCAGAGGGCACCGGCATGCATATTGTCCAGCTGGCGCTGACACCGCGGCGCGCCTGGCAGATCAGGACCAATACCGGCATGGTGGTCGAACTGGGGCGGGAGCAGATGGAAACACGATTGCAGAAATTTGCCAGCGTGTACAAACAGACATTAGGCGGGCTGAAAGTGGCGATCAGCTACGCCGATTTGCGCTATCCCAATGGCTTTGCCGTGCGCAAGCCCGAGGGGTTGACGCCAAAACGCAAGACAGGAGCAGCCTGAGAAACATGGAAAATTGGAGAAATAAATGAGCAGGGTCCGGGAAGATAAGAATCTGATCGTCGGGCTGGATATAGGCACCTCGAAGATCGTGGCGATCGTGGCCGAGTTGCAGGTAGACGGCAGCCTCAAGGTGATCGGCCTGGGCCAGAACACCTCGCGCGGCCTGAAGAAGGGCGTCGTGGTGAATATCGACTCCACGGTACAGGCCATACAGCGCGCGCTGGAGGAGGCCGAGCTCATGGCGGATTGCAAGATCAGCACCGTTTACACCGGCATTGCTGGCAGCCATATCAAGAGCCTCAACTCGCACGGCATGGTGAAGATCAAGGATGCCGAAGTAACGCAGATGGATGTGGACCGCGTGATCGAAACCGCACGTGCGATTGCCCTGCCGTCAGATCAGCAGATCCTGCATATCCTGACGCAAGAGTTCATTATTGATGGCCAGGAGGATGTGCGCGAACCCTTGGGCATGAGCGGCATGAAGCTTGAGGTCAAGGTGCATATCGTCACTGGCGCGGTTTCTGCCGCGCAAAACATCGTCAAGTGCATCAAGCGCTGCGGCCTGGAGGTCAGCGATCTCATTCTGCAGCCGCTGGCTTCCAGTCTCGCAGTATTGACTGAAGACGAAAAGGAGCTCGGCGTCTGCCTGGTGGATATAGGCGGCGGCACGACCGACATCGCCGTGTTCAAGCAGGGCGCGATCCGCCATACGGCCGTGGTGCCGATTGCTGGCGACCAGATCACCAACGATGTCGCAGTGGCATTCCGTACACCCACCCAATCGGCGGAAGAGATCAAGATCAAGCATGGCTGCGCCTTGCGCCAGCTGGCCGATGCCCGCGAAGTAGTGGAAGTGCCGGGTGTCGATGGCCGCGACCCGCGCCAGTTGTCAGTACAGACCCTGGCCGAGGTGATCGAGCCCCGCGTGGTCGAGCTGTACGAATTCGTGCTCGGCGAGCTGCGCCGTAGCGGCATGGAGGAAATGATCGCCTCCGGCATCGTGATTACTGGCGGCTCCTCTCTCATGAAGGGGATGGTGGAGCTGGGTGAAGAGATTTTCCACATGCCGGTTCGTCTTGGCATGCCGCGCAATGTGGGAGGTTTGTCCGAGGTGGTAGGCAATCCGCGTTATGCCACCGGGGTGGGACTGGTGCTGATGGGCCAGCAGCAAGTGGAACGTCAGCTTCAGGGACAGATGGAATCCAATTCCTTCAGCCAGGTATTGAGCCGGATGAAGAGTTGGTTTCAGGGTAATTTCTAGTAGTACATTGATTTTAAGCGATTGTTGGTAAGCAATAGTGCTTTTTTCGAGTTTAGGCAGACGTAACTTAGGAGGGATTTAACATGTTTGAGATTATGGACAGGGACTCACAAGAGGCCGTGATCAAAGTGATAGGCGTGGGTGGTTGCGGCGGCAACGCAGTGGCTCACATGATTGAAAAAGAGGTCGGCGGCGTGGAGTTCATTTGCGCCAATACCGACATGCAGGCACTGAAGAAGAGCCAAGCCAAGACCGTGTTGCAGATTGGCACTGACATCACCAAGGGCCTGGGTGCAGGTGCGCGTCCGGAGATCGGCCGCGAGGCCGCTTTGGAAGACCGCGATCGCATCGCTGAGGTGATCGATGGTGCAGACATGCTGTTCATCACCGCAGGCATGGGGGGAGGCACCGGCACCGGCGCAGCGCCCATCATCGCGGAAGTCGCCAAGGAAATGGGCATCCTCACCGTGGCGGTGGTGACCAAGCCGTTCGCTTTTGAAGGCAAACGTACCAAGGTCGCACAGGAGGGGCTGGAAGAACTTTCTAAGCATGTCGATTCTCTTATTATCATCCCGAATGAGAAGCTCATGCAGGTGCTGGGTGAAGACGTACCCTTCCTGGAGGCGTTCCAAGCGGCCAACGACGTATTGCACAATGCGGTATCCGGTATTGCCGAGATCATCAATTGCCCTGGCATGGTCAATGTCGACTTTGCCGACGTGCGTACCGTCATGTCCGAAATGGGCATGGCGATGATGGGTTCCGCGACTGCCACCGGCAGCGAGCGCGCCCGCATCGCAGCTGAACAGGCAGTGGCAAGCCCTCTGCTGGAAGACGTCAACCTCGCCAATGCGCGTGGCGTGCTGGTCAACATCACTGCAAGCACTTCCTTCAAGATGAAGGAGTACTATGACGTGATGAACACGATCAAGGAGTTCACGGCTGAGGATGCCACGGTGATCGTGGGCAATGTGTTCGATGAGTCTATCGGCGATGGCTTGCGTGTCACCATGGTAGCAACCGGGTTGAACGGTGTGGCGTCTCGTCGCCAGCAGAAGCCCGAATTGCGTGTGATGACGCAGGTGCGCGATGGTACCACCAACCAGCCGATGTATATGGGTGGTACGGATGATGACAGTCCTGCCGTATTCAGTTCGAATGGCCGTCGTGCGCAGGTTGAAGCCATGAAGATGTCGGGCGTGGAGGAATATGATATTCCTGCATTCCTGCGCAAGCAGGCTGACTGAAGCGGGCTTGCCCGACCAGGTCGGGTAGCGTTGCGTGCTACAATATGGCAATCATATGAATGAGGGCTCTCGCGAGAGGGGCAGCAGTGCTTAAACAAAGAACACTGAAAAAAGAAATAAGCGCCACCGGCGTTGGTTTGCATTCCGGCGACAAGGTGACCCTGACCTTGCGCCCGGCGGCACCTGATACCGGCATTGTATTCCGCAGGATCGATCTGCCCGATACTGCGGAATTCAAGGTACAACCTCATCTCGTGACCGATACCAAGTTGTGTTCCGCCCTGGAGTGCAACGGTGCCCGGGTTGCCACGATTGAGCACCTGATGTCTGCCCTGGCAGGGTTGGGGATAGACAACATCCGTATTGAGCTCAATGCGGGTGAAGTCCCTATCATGGATGGCAGTGCCGGGCCTTTTGTCTTCCTTCTGCAACAGGCCGGCATCGTCGAACAGGATGCGATGAAGAAATTCATCCGCATCAAGAAAACCGTTGAGTACCGCGAAGGCGACAAATGGGTACGTTTCGATCCCTATTTTGGCTTCAAGCTCGATTTCACGATTGATTTCAACCATCCTGCCGTGGAGCACACCGGACAGCGCATCACGATTGATTTTGCTGATAACTCCTATATCAAGGAAATCAGTCGTGCGCGCACCTTCGGATTCATGCATGAGGTGGAGGCGCTGCGTTCCATGGGCCTTGCCCGGGGCGGTAGCCTGGATAATGCGATCGTGCTGGACGAGTTTCGCGTACTGAACAGCGATGGATTGCGCTATGACGACGAGTTCGTCAAGCACAAGATGCTGGACGCCATTGGCGACCTATACGTATTGGGCCACCCCTTGATTGGTGCTTTCAGCGCCTACAAAGCGGGGCATTACATGAATAATCAACTGCTGCGGGCACTATTGGCCGATGGCGATGCATGGGAATACGCCACCTTTGCCAAGATCGAGGAGGCGCCCGGCGCCTTTCGGAATCCCATTGGTCTGCCGCCGGCATTACAATACGTCTAGCCATGCTGGTATTACGAATCCTGCTGGTACTGGGCTTGATTTCGGTTGCTGTCTCGCTGGGCATTTATTTTATATCCGGCGACAAGCGCTATCTCAAGTTCACCTGGCAGTTGACCAAATTCACGCTGGTCATGCTGATGGTCGTGGCCTTGGTGATTTCAATGGGCCGCATCATTCTTTACTAGATTGCTGATTGGCAGCAGCTCTCTCTGGATGGTTGTGCTACGAGAGCACCATTGGGTACATTACAATGCAATTGAGTAAGGTGGGCATCGCGCAGGCAAGTGGCTTGCGTCGTACAGGCAAAACCAAATGGGTAGAAGTGTGCAGGATGGCGTGTGCCTCATTCCTGATGGTGGCAGGGCTCCTGTTGGGAAATGGCTCCGGGCATGCCGCCGGTCCTGACGATGTCTTCCTGAGCGCGCGCGCAGCCTATAATGCCCGCAACCTCAATGCACTCACCACTGCTTCGCGAAACCTGCATGCGCAGCATTATATTCTCGCTCCCTACACCGATTATTGGCGTTTCTTGCTGGAGTTGAATCAGGCAAGCAACCAGTCCGTGAGGCAGTTCCTCGATCAATACAAGGATGCGCCCTTCGCGGATCGCCTGCGCGGCGAATGGTTGAAAGTATTGGCGAGACGCCAAGATTGGGAAACATTCTTTGAAGAATATCCCAAGCTCCAGCGCGAGGATATGGCGGTGAACTGCTATGCGGCAGACGGCGGCATCCAGCAGGGCCTGGAGTCTGCCGTCAATGCAGGCAAGGCCCTATGGATGACGGGCAATGAACTGCCTGCCAATTGCGATGCCGTGTTTGACCGGCTGCAGAAGGGCGGCGTTCTGCGGGAAGAGGATATCTGGGCAAGGACCCGTTTGCTGTTGCAAGGCTCAAGGATCACTGTGGCCAAGTCTGTGCTGCAGCGTCTGCCGGGCATCGACAAGAACAATCTCAAGCTCTTGGACCGGGTTTACCAGAACCCACAGAAAGTCCTGGAAAATCGCCAGATCAGCTTCAAGAGTCGCCTGGGAAGAGAGCTCAATCTTTACGCCCTGGAACGACTGAGCCGTAGCCAGCCTGCATTGGTGCTGGATTTGTGGGAAAAGATACACGGCAATTTCGACGTGGCGGACCGCGACTATTTCTGGGGGCGCTTTGCCCTCCATGCCGCACGCAAACATGATCCCGCCGCATTGACCTATTTCCAGAGAGCCGGGAATGTGGTCCTGGACAATGATCAGCGGGAATGGAAAGCCAGGGCTGCCATGCGGGCAGGCGATTGGAAGGCATTGCAGGAAGCGATTGCCGCCATGCCGGAATCCCTGCAGGCAGAACAGGTTTGGCAGTATTGGAAAGCCCGGGCACTCAAAGAACAAAAGCAGATCGTCGCGGCCAATTTGATCTTGGTCAAACTGGCCAAGGAAAATACTTACTATGGATTGCTGGCGGAAGAGGAGATGGGCGATGCATTAGGCGCGGCGCCTGAGCGCTACCGTGCAAGTGCCGATGAGGTGCGGGCCGTATTGGATAACCCTGGCATACAGCGTGCCTTGGCACTACGCCGGCTGGAAATGCGCTGGGAGTCACGCGAGGAATGGCGATTTGCCAGTCGCGACTTCGATGACAAGCAGTTGATCGCCGCTGCCGAGGTGGCGTTCCGTGAAGGTTGGTACGACATTGCCATCAATACGGCTGACCGCACCAAGTTGTTGCACGATTTCGCCTTGCGCTACCCTACTCCTTATCGAGACCTGATGCAGGGATATGTGGCGGACAATGCATTGGACGAAGCCTGGGTTTATGGCCTGATTCGCCAGGAAAGCCGGTTTGTCAGCTGGGCCAAGTCTGTGGTCGGCGCATCCGGCTTGATGCAGGTCATGCCTGAAACCGCCAAGTGGATTGCCAAGCGCATGGGCATGAGAGACTACAAGCCTGCCATGATTAACCAGCTCGATACCAACCTGAAGTTTGGCACCCATTACCTGCGCTATACCATGGATAGGATGGACCAACAGCCTCTGATGGCGACTGCAGCCTACAATGCTGGTCCAGGCAGGCCAAAACGCTGGGCTTCGGATCAGCCACTGGAGGGAGCGGTGTATGCTGAAACCATTCCCTTCAGTGAAACGCGTGACTACGTCAAGAAAGTACTCAGCAACTCCATCTATTATTCCCATCAACTGGGGACTCAGTCACAGACGCTCAAGCAGCGGCTGGGGGTCGTACCAGGCGTGGGATCACCAGTCAATCCGGAACAGGATTAAGCCTGTCCTTGGCAGATAGCAGCAAGGAAAATATTCAATATGCAACGTGTCAGGCAAATATGTGTCGTCGGTGGCTCGGGCTTTGTCGGTAGCGCCCTCGTGCATAGGCTCAGCACCGCCGGCTATGATGTCAAGGTGCTGACACGCAGGCGTGAGAGCAGCAAGCACTTGATCCTGCTCCCGAACGTGCAGGTGACAGAGTGCGACGTCTTCAACGAGGCCTCGTTATCCGGACAGCTCCATGGCCAGGATGCTGTCATCAACCTGGCAGGCATTCTGCACGAGAGCGGAAACGCGACATTCGAGTCCATCCATGTCGACCTGGCGACCAGGATTGCCGATATCTGCTGCAAACAGGGCGTGCCTCGCCTGTTGCACATGAGTGCGCTGAAGGCCAGTGCCGATGCTAAAAGCGCCTATCTTCGCTCCAAGGCGGCCGGGGAACAGGCTGTGCTCCGGCGGGCAGATGAGTTGCAGGTGACGGTATTCCGTCCCTCGGTCATTTTTGGCCGGGGCGACCACTTCCTCAGCATGTTGGCCAATGTTGTCAATATGATGCCAGTCGTTGCGGTTGCCAAGCCAAACGCGAAGTTCCAGCCCATCTGGGTAGAGGATGTGGCTTATGTGTTCCTGACAGCGCTGGAAAATGTCAGCACTTATGGCCGCAGCATCGATCTTGGCGGGCCGCAGGTATACACCCTCAAGCAGTTGATTGAGCTTACGGCCCTCTTGCTAGGAAAGAAGCGCCGCATTGTCAGCTTGAACGACAAGCTGTCCTACTATCAGGCCTATGCGCTTGAGCTGATGCCATTCAAGCTGATGACGCGTGACAATCTGCTGAGCATGGAAGTGGATAGCGTATGTGATGGGCCAATTTCCGAGTTCTTTGGACATTCCCTGGCTTCACTGGAAGCGATAGCTCCCGAGTATATTGCCGGAGAAACGCCGCGCAGTGCTTATGAGCGTTTTCGCAGCCTGGCTGGACGTACGTTCAGCAGGCGTTAGATTCATGCGCATTTATACGGTCGGTGGCGCTGTTCGGGACAGGTTGCTGGGCTTGCCAGTCAAGGATCGGGACCATGTCGTGGTCGGCAGTACGCCAGAGGCGATGGTGCAATTGGGCTACAGGCCGGTGGGTAAGGATTTTCCAGTGTTCCTCCACCCGGTTACTCATGAGGAGTACGCCTTGGCGCGTACTGAACGCAAGACTGGCAAAGGTTACAAAGGGTTCCAGGTTCATGCAGATCCAGAAGTGACGCTGGAGCAGGACCTGGCGCGACGGGATCTTACCATTAATGCGATTGCTGAGGATGAGCACGGAAATTTGATCGATCCCTACCATGGGGTCGCCGATCTGCATGCCAAGGTGCTGCGCCATGTCAGTCCCGCCTTCTGTGAAGACCCGGTGCGCATCTTGCGCGTTGCACGCTTTGCGGCCAGGTTTGTCGAATTCAGTGTAGCAGACGAAACCATGACGCTGATGCGGCATATGGTGGAAGATGGCGAAGTCGACGCCCTGGTGCCGGAGCGCGTCTGGCAGGAGCTGGCCAAGGGCTTGATGGAGCAGCGGCCCAGCCGCATGTTTGAAGTATTGCGGGCCTGCGGTGCGCTGAAGAGGCTGTTACCCGAACTGGACAGATTGTTTGGCGTACCGCAGACGGCCAAATACCACCCTGAAATCGATACCGGCGTCCACGTCATGTTGGTCATTGACTATGCCGCTCGTGCGGGATTCAGCCTGCCGGTTCGCTTTGCCGCGTTGACTCATGATCTGGGCAAGGGAACTACGCCAGCCCATATCCTGCCACGACACATTGGCCATGAAGAGCGTAGCGTGGAGCTGCTGCAGTCCCTGGTGAAGCGCTTGCGTGTACCAAATGATTGCAAGGATCTGGCCTTGCTGGTAGCAAAGCACCACGGCAAGGTGCATCAGGTCGGCGAGATGAAGGCGGCCACTGTCCTGCGTTTCCTGCAGGAAACCGATGCACTGCGGCAGCCGGGACGATTCCGTGATTTTCTGTCCGCCTGCGAGGCGGATGCCCGCGGGCGGACTGGCTTCGAGCAACAGGCATTGCCATTGTTCCCACTATTGCTGGAGATATTGCAACTTGTAAGGACAGTGGATGCTGGCGCAATTGCCCGTGAGCAAAGTAGTCCGGACGCGATCAAGGAAGCTGTATTTTCCGCCCGGGTTGCGGCAATGGAAGCCGCATACCGGTTTCCGCTTAAGGAAGCTGTTGGATGATTGAAGGTACATCCCTGCTGCAAAGAAATTGGGTTGCTCAGAGACGGAGCTGGAAAGGGATGCTCAGTCGTGGCTGATGCTAGCACTCGTATCAATATGACTCAGGCATGATTGACTTGTGACTATCACGCTGGTGAATGCAGTTGGTAAGTGCTGCTTACCTAAATCCGGCTGCCAATTGATCTGGGAAAAATGGTGCTTGATGGAGGCATTAGCGATGGAGTTCAATGTGAGTGTTGCTCAATTTGGTGCGATTTTTCGGGGCATCGCAATATTGCTCATGAGCTTCTTCGCAATGTCCATTGCAGTGGGCGCCTACGCAGAACAGATCTGGATGCAGCAAGACAGTGGCACGTCCCATGAGCTACGCTCAGTCAGTTTTGCTAGTGATGGGCAGCACGGATTTGCAGTGGGTTTCGGCGGAACGATACTCGCTACCTCCAATGGAGGGGAAACCTGGGTGGCACAGGACAGTGGTACCTTTAGCGAGCTAAACTCAGTGAGTATTAGCCGTGATGGTCGACAGGGGTGGGCAGTCGGCTTCGGTGGAGCCATACTCACCACCTCCAATGGCGGGACCACCTGGGTGCAGCAAGAGAGCGGCACGCCTTACGAGCTACGTTCAGTCAGTGTGGCTAGTGATGGGCAGCACGGCTGGGCAGTCGGGTTTGGCGGTACTATTCTTGCTACCACCAATGGAGGTCTGGCTTGGGAGCCACAAGCAAGCGGAACGATGAATGAGCTTCGTTCTGTGACATTCACAGCCGATGGGCGCACAGGTTGGGCAGTTGGATTCAACGGTACGATACTCTCTACAGTAGATGGCGGAGAAACCTGGATACGCCAAGATAGTGGTACATCAAATGAGTTGTACTCAATCAGCATCACGTCTGATGGCCGCCACGGTTGGGTTGTGGGATTCGGTGGCACTATTCTCACCACTTCGGACAGTGGAGGTGTCTGGAAAATGCAATCCAGTGGCACCCAACATGAACTTCACTCTGTCAGCGTTGTGCCTGATGGTGGTTCAGGTTGGGCCGTCGGGTTTAACGGCATCATTCTAGCCACCTCAAATGGAGGTCAGGCGTGGACGGTTCAATCGAGTGGCACATCCAACGAGCTTAGATCTGTTCACGTGACAGCGGATGGACGTACAGGATGGGCTGTTGGATTTGCTGGAACAATACTCGCCTTTAGGCCAGATTGAGCGCCGTTTGTGCATTAAATCCAGCCCGCCGCCAGCTTAATTAACCTTATTCTTCGAGGCCATACAGCAAGGTCAATTGCTGCTGTACATATTCCATCGGCTTGCGTTTGAAGCCGCTCTTGGCAAACTGGTGCCAGCGGCCAATCACGAAGCATAGCAGCAAGTTGGCCTGGGACTCGGGATCGAACTTGCGGCCGGTCTGGGTTTCAGCAATGCGCAGGCTTTGCTTCAGGGTAGATTCAATGCGGTCGAACAGTTGGTTGATGCGGGTTTGCAGGGCAGGATCTTCGTTGACCAATGCATCGCCGATCAGCACGCGGGTCATACCGTGGTTCTTTTCCGCGAACAGCAGCAGGATGGTGACAATGCGCCGCGCTTGTCGCAGGCCTTCTTCCTCTTCCGAGGTGATCTTGTTGATGAGGCCGAATAGGGTTTGCTCGATGAATTCGATGAGCCCGTCGAACATACGGGCCTTGCTGGGGAAGTGGCGGTAGAGCGCTGCTTCGCTGACATCAAGCTTGGCGGCCAGGGACGCGGTGGTGATTTTTTCGCGCTTGGGCGATTCCAGCATCTTCGCCAGGGTTTCCAGGATTTGCTGTTTGCGTTCTCCGGGTTTCAAAGCCATTTCTTTACCTCTTGATCCAGGCAGGAAGCCAGTCCGGGACAGTACGCCGGGGGATGGCGATACTCTGCATTGTTGTACGTTTTATAAAGCCAGGTATGCGGTAGCTCCAACACGCTCGAAATGCGTGCATCCACATAACTGGGGCGTTTTGGCCTGCGCGAGACATGGATGGTGTTCATGCCCAGTCGCTTGGCTGTCATCAATGCCGGCAGGCTGTCTTCGAGTAGCACGCAGTCGCCGGCATTGACCTTGAGCGTTCGCAGCAGGTGCTGAAATCCCCGTATGGCAGGTTTGGGGTGGAAACCAGAGGATTCCACACTGAACACCTGGTCGAACAAGTCGTCGATAGCGAGCAATTTTAACACTCTTTTGGCATAACTCATCGGCGCGTTAGTGAATACTACCTTACGGCCAGAGAGTTGCTGCAAGGTATGTCGCAGCTTTTTGACCGAGCGCACCATTTGAGGCAGCCCGGCGAGCTGGTGGGTGGTCTGCAGGAAATGGTGCGGGTGCACACGGTGATGGCGCATCAGGCCTTTCAGGGTGGCGCCGTAGATGCGCCAGTAATGCTGGCGCAACAGGCATGCCGCCTCTTCCTCCAGCCTGAGCTCGCTCATGATGTAGCGCGTCATCTCGATATGCAGATGCGGAAAGATTTCCGCATCTGCATCATGCAAGGTATTGTCGAGGTCGAAGATCCAGACCTTGTGTGACATGGATTAGGACGGGAGTATGCGCTTACTTGGCGGTGATGAGGGTGCCTACGCCGGCGTCAGTCAGGACTTCCAGCAGTAAGGCATGCTCGACGCGGCCATCGATGATATGAACGGACTTGACCCCGCTGCGTGCGGCGTCCAGCGCTGAGCTGATCTTGGGCAGCATGCCACCCGACAGGGTGCCGTCGGCAACCAGGTCATCTATCTGCTTGGGGGTGAGGCCTGTGAGTAGCTGACCCGTCTTGTCCAATACGCCCGGCGTATTGGTGAGCAGGATCAGTTTCTCGGCGCCGAGCACTTCTGCCAGCTTGCCGGCCACGACATCGGCATTGATATTGTAAGTCTGCCCATCTATTCCTACACCGATAGGGGCAATGACAGGAATGAAGTCTCCGCTGTCCAGAAACTGGATCAAGCTGGGATCGATACCGCTGATTTCACCTACCTGTCCAATATCGATCATGTTGGACGGGTTCTGCAAGTCCTGTACCAACAGTTTGCGCGCATGGATGAAATTGCCATCTTGCCCAGTCAGTCCGACGGCCTTGCCGCCGTTGCGGTTGATCAGGTTGACGATCTCCTTGTTGACCTGTCCGCCCAGTACCATTTCCACAATATCCATGGTCTCTTCGTCGGTGACGCGCATGCCCTGGATGAACTCGCCTTTCTTGCCAAGCTTGTCCAGCAATTCATTGATCTGTGGGCCGCCGCCATGCACGACCACTGGGTTCATGCCCACCAGTTTGAGCAGCACGACATCACTGGCGAAACATTCCTTGAGGTGAGGGTCGGTCATGGCGTTGCCGCCATATTTGATGACAATGGTTTTGTCGAAGAAACGCTTGATGTAAGGCAAGGCCTCGGCTAGGGTTTGGGCTTTCTGGGCGGCAGTGGTTTGGTTGAGCATCGACTCTCTCTAAAAGTGCGAGTGAATGAATAAGCGGTTATTTTAACTGGTTTAACGTGAAAATCACGCGACAGCTTGCTAAAACTATCAAAGCCTGGAAGGCAGAGGTACACTGAGCTCGAAAGTCACACCTTCCTGGTATTCTTCAACCATCAGCACAGGGAATTGCATGTTCAGCGATATTGAAATTGCCCGGCAGGCCAAGCTCCGTAAAATCAGCGAGATTGCCGCTGAACTCGGCCTGAACGAGGACTCCATCACGCTTTATGGGCAATACAAGGCCAAGATAGACCTCAACGCCAACCCGCAACTGCAAGCGCAGCCGGACGGCAAGCTCATCCTGGTCACGGCCATCAGCCCGAGCCCAGCGGGAGAAGGCAAAACCACGACCACGGTTGGCCTCGGTGATGCCTTGCAGCGTATGGGCAAACGCGCTGTCATCTGTCTGCGCGAACCTTCCATGGGGCCGGTATTCGGCATGAAGGGAGGGGCTGCCGGCGGCGGCTATGCCCAAGTCGTGCCGATGGAGGATATCAACCTGCACTTCACTGGCGACTTTGCCTCGATCGCGCTAGCGCACAACCTGCTTGCCGCCATGATCGACAATCATATCCACCACGGCAACGCCTTGCAGATAGATCCGCGCCAAGTCACATGGAAGCGGGTGATCGACATGAACGATCGTGCCTTACGCCAGGTCGTGATCGGGTTGGGCGGCAAGGTCAATGGCCAGCCTCGCGAGGACGGTTTCGATATCGTCGTGGCTTCTGAGGTGATGGCTGTGTTCTGCCTGGCGGACTCTCTCAAGGATTTGCGCACGCGCCTGGGTCGTATCGTGGTTGGATATACATATTCAGGTCAGCCGGTGACGGCGCAGGACCTCAAGGCACACGGAGCGATGACGGTACTGCTCAAAGATGCCATCAAGCCCAACCTCGTGCAAACATTGGAGCATACGCCTGCGCTGCTGCATGGCGGGCCGTTTGCCAATATCGCCCATGGCTGCAACTCTGTCATTGCCACCAGGACCGCCCTGAAACTGGGAGATTATGTCGTGACTGAGGCTGGATTTGGTGCCGACTTGGGCGCGGAGAAATTTATTGATATCAAGTGCAGAAAGGCGGGATTGCATCCCGATGCCTGTGTGATCGTAGCGACCATACGTGCGCTCAAGTATCACGGTGGCGCCGACGTGTCGGCGCTATCAAGAGAGGATATGCTGGCGTTGGACCGAGGGATTGCCAACCTGGAAAAGCATGTGGAAAACGTGACGACGCATTACGGTATGCCCGCAGTGATTGCGCTGAACCGCTTTGATCATGATACCGAGGCGGAGCTTGCGCTGGTGATGAAGCGAATGGGGGAGATGGGGATCAAGGTGGTAGTGGCGGAGCACTGGGCAAAGGGCGGAGCTGGTGCGGAAAGCCTTGCTGCCCATGTGTTGCAATTAATCGAGGGCCGAAGCGAAGGAGTGCGGTATGTGTACGAAAGTAGCGAGACACTCTGGGAAAAGGTCAATCAGGTGGCGCGCAAGATTTATGGTGCGATGGATGTCCATGCGCCTCGCCCGGTTCGTGCCATGATCGACAGGTTGCAGGATGCAGGGTATGGGCATTATCCGATATGTATCGCCAAGACTCAGTATTCATTCTCGACGGACGCGTCCCGGCGCGGTGTGCCGCATGAGCATATATTGACGGTCAGAGCGGTACGCCTGTGTGCTGGAGCAGAGTTTGTCGTGATCATATGTGATGACATCATGACGATGCCTGGATTGCCGGAGGAGCCATGCGCAATCAGGATGGATATAGATGATGATGGGCAGGTGGTCGGGCTATATTAGCGGGTGATGGGTGAGGGAACGTGAAAGCGGCAACCTCCTTGAACAGCGCGGGAGGTTGCCGACCGGGGTAGATGTCAAAGACCGTGGACGATTAAGCCTTTTTGCGACGAGCCGCAAAGCCCACCAGCGCCAGGCCGCCGAGCATCAGTGCATAAGCGGAAGGCTCGGGTACAGCGGCAGCGATCTGGTCAACCTGGAAGGCGATGATGCTGCTGTGGGCATGGGTACCGAAAGAAATTGAGTAGGAAGTGATTGGGTCGCTGATCCCGCTCAAATCCCACGTAAAGTAGCCGATTGCTGCCTCAAGGATTGGACTGTCAGGGTTGTAGAAAGGCGAGCCAGGGTTGTCAATGGCATTTGTGAGGCTGAACGAAGTTGCCGCAAGAAGTTGGTTGCCGCCGTTGAAGCTCAGGAATACTTCTGAAATCGCAGCATCAATGCCGCCAGCGCCGCCAAGCTCATAATTGCCGCCAGGGTTGACATGGCTCTGGAATACGATGGAGCCAAGATCAGAGATCAGTGTTTCATCGCTAATGGTGAAAGTTGAGTATGGGCCTTGCCACTCATAGAGGCCGAAGCCTGCAGGATAAGCTGTGCCAGATGTGCGGGTCAGGACGGCATCGCCAGCAGGAGCGTTGCTGACAACGCCTGTGGTGACTGCGGCTATGCCGGTTGCGCCACTACCGAGACGACTGGCAATCAATTGGTTGAAGCCGTCTGTAGACGCTGAGCCTGCAACGTCAGTGAAGTATTCGCTGGTTTCGGTGGCTGCCTGAGCGATGGATGTGGCTGCAAGCAGGCTCAGTGCAAGAATGCTTTTAGTGTATGTGAAATGCATTTTTCCCCTTAAAGCTGGTTGAGTGCCTGAGCACTATGAGCGTGACCAGGCGGTGAGAATGATCAATAAATATAAATAGGTATCATTTATATCATTGATTAAATAATAGTAATTATTATCATTTAAAAGGTCAATACTTTATTTTGCTGGGGAAGAATGCAAGACTCAAATATGCTTGATGAAAACCTTGGAGCGGCGCTGCAGGTTGTAGAGTTTCTGCTTTTCACCCGGCAGTTGCTCGACGCTGGTTTCAATAAAGCCTCGTTCGAGGAACCAATGCTCTGTGCGCGTCGTGAGGACAAAGATGGATTTCAAGCCCAGCTCGCGCGCTTGTCCTTCGCAATAGCTGAGCAGTCGGTCGCCGCGTCCGCCACGGCGGAATGAGGAGTGGATGGCCATGCAGGCGAGCTCCGCGGTCTTGGCATCAGCAAAGGGGTAGAGCGCTGCGCAGCCAATGATCTTGCCGTCATGCTCCATGACATAAAAGTGGTTGATTTCCATTTCCAGGCGTTCGCGCCCGCGCCTGACCAGTATTCCCTCGTTTTCCAAGGGCTCGATCAATTGCAGTATGCCGCCGACATCACCAATATCCGCAGGCCGCATGGCTTCCAGCGGATCCTCGGTCACCATGGTGCCGATGCCGTCGTGTGTGAAGAGCTCCTGCAAAATCGCGCCGTCCACATGCCGACTGATCAGGTGAGTGCGTGCTACGCCTTGTCCGCAGGCGCGGACTGCGGCAGGCAGGTAATACAATTCATCTTCGGTAATCTGTTGGGCACCGTTGTTACCGATATGGCGCAGAAGGTTTCTGGCCTTGTCGGTGGTCATTTCCCGCAGCAGCTCCCCGCGAATATTGTGCACGCCGCTGGAGTCCATGAGGAAAATCAGCTTGTCAGCGTCCAGGGCAATGGCCGTGCTGGTGGCAACATCTTCCAGCGTCAGGTTGAATACTTCCCCGGTAGGCGAGTAGCCCAGGGGCGATAGCAATACCAGCTCACCGTCGTCCAGGCGCTTTTGGATACCAATAGCATCGATTTTGCGTACTTCGCCGGTATGCTGCAGGTCTATACCGTCGCGCACGCCGAGCGGCTTGGCGGTGACGAAGTTGCCGCTGGCAACGCGAATGTCTGCGCCTGCCATCGGCGAGTTGATCAGCCCCATAGAAAGCAAGGATTCTATTTCAACGCGAACGGCGCCGTTCGCTTCCTTGACGGCTTCCATGGCTTCGTCATCCGTGACACGCAAGCCATTGACCAGTTTGGTCTGCAGCTTGGCACGCCTGAGGCGGCGTTCTATTTGCGGGCGTGCGCCATGCACGAGCACAAGACGCACATCCAGGCTGGCAAGCAGGTTGAGGTCGTGCGAAAGGGCAACGAACTGGCCGTCATCCACGACCTCGCCGCCAAAGGCAATCACGAAGGTCCGCCCCCCAAATGCGTGGATATAAGGGGCAGCAGAGCGGAACCAGCGGACGAACTCCTGAGGTTGGTGCAGGGTCAGGCGTGAGGTATTGGTGCTATGCCCGCTTTCTGCATCACTTTGGGCATATAGGTAGGCTGCAGTGCAATCCAGTGCAGTGCATAGCTTGCGCAACATGGTTTCGGATACGCCTTGCGCTCCGCGTTCAATGCGGGATAGGTTGCCGCTATTCGCGTTGACCTTGCGGGCCAGTTCTTGCAACGTCATGTTGAGCGCTTTGCGACGTTTGCGGATTGCGTTTCCTAAAGCCATGGAAATCTGTCCTAAATTTGCGTTTAAGACATATTTCTATAGCAAATAGACTTTTAATGCAATTTAATTGGAGTCAATTGATAAAATCACCCCATAGCGTTTGCATGCTGGCAATGGCGGCAATGGCGGCTGTTTCCGTTCTGAGTATGCGCGGACCCATGCGTACGAGAGTGAACCCGTGTTGAGCAGCCAGTGCTATTTCATGGTCGGCCAAGCCCCCTTCGGGGCCGATCAGCAAGCAGATATGGCGTGTTGGGGAAGTAAGTTGCGGCAGTGTGAGAGGTGCGCCGGGCGCCAGGGTAATATAGGCATCTGCACCTGGTTTCTGTGCCAGCCACTCGCTCAGGTTGATGGCGGGCGCCACGGGAGGAATATAGGCGCGCCCTGACTGCTCGCAGGCGGAAATAGCCACATTCTGCCAATGTTCCCGGCGTTTCTCGGCGCGCTCGCCGGTGAGCTTGACGATACTGCGCTGACTAAAGATGGGCTGGATGGACGATACGCCCATTTCCACCGCTTTTTGAATCGTGAAGTCCATGCGGTCGCCTGAGGAGATTGCCTGGGCCAGCGTGATTTTCAAGGGAGACTCTGTCGGGCATGGTTGCGCTTCCAATACCTCGGCAATTACCTCCTGTTTGCGAATAGAGGTCAGCCTGCTCAAGTAATTGTGTCCATCGCCATTGAAAAGGATGGCATGGTCGCCTACTTGCATACGCAGGGCTTTGCTGGCATGGCTTGCTGCATTGCCAGCCAATGCGGTTTCATTGCCGGGAATCAGTGCCCCGGGATGGTAAAAGCGAGGAGTTGTCATGGGGAGGTGGTAGTATTGGCGGAACTTGAAATTCTAATGGAAGGAGTGTGCATTATGGCAAGTCTGAACCCTCCAGTCTGTGATTTTGGCTGGAAGGCGCCTGATTTCAACCTGCCTGGTGTGGATGGCAGGCATTGGTCGCTAGAAGAGGTCAAGGGGGTCAACGGTACGCTGGTGATGTTCATTTGCAATCACTGTCCGTATGTACAGGCCATCCGCGAGAGGCTGGTGGCCGATGTGCGCGCTTTGCGCGAATTCGGCATCAATGCTGTCGCTATTTCATCCAATGATGCAGTGACGTATCCCGAGGATTCTTTCGAGAAAATGGCGGAAGTGGCCCGCGAGTTTCATTTTCCTTTTCCTTACCTGTTTGATGAGAGCCAGCAAGTGGCCAAGGCCTACGGTGCTGTCTGTACGCCGGATTTCTTCGGCTTCAATGCGCATCTCGAACTGCAATACCGCGGGCGCTTCGATAATCAGGGGCGGAGCATGACGCCAGTGGAAAACCCCACCCGCGACCTGTTCAATGCCATGAAGCAGATTGCCGAGACGGGGCGTGGCCCTGCCGAACAGGTGCCTTCAATCGGTTGCTCGATCAAGTGGCGTGAGCCTGCGGAATGAGCCGGCGTGAATAGGCGGGGATCATGGCGGCAACGGCATTAATCTCGTTGTTGGTATTGCTGAAACCGCACATCTAAGGAATAATTATGGGTTAAATACCTCTTCGTCATTGTGGTTTGCAACGGTTTCAGCATCCCCAACATTCCAGAGGGTTTTCAAGAATTTGAGTGAGGCTTCCACCAGCCTTCCCTGTGCTGGTGAAGCCTTTTTCTCTTCAACCGTAGGGAGATATGTATGGCAGCAAGTCGTCAAGAATTGGCAAATGCCATCCGCGTGTTATCCATGGATGCAGTTCAGAAGGCAAATTCTGGACACCCTGGTGCACCGATGGGGATGGCAGACATCGCAGAGGTTCTCTGGAACCATCATCTGCGTCACAACCCGACCAACCCTAGTTGGGCTGATCGTGACCGTTTCATCCTGTCCAACGGTCACGGCTCCATGTTGATCTACTCCTTGTTGCACCTGACAGGCTACGACCTGAACATGGACGACATCAAGTCTTTCCGTCAGCTGCATTCCCGTTGTGCTGGTCACCCTGAGTATGGCTACGCGCCTGGCGTCGAAACCACAACTGGTCCTCTTGGCCAGGGCATTACCAATGCTGTAGGTTTCGCCATGGCTGAAAAACTGCTGGCACACCAATTCAATAAGCCAGGCCATGAGATCGTCGATCACTATACATACTGTTTCCTCGGCGATGGCTGCATGATGGAAGGCATTTCCCACGAAGCCGCAGCGCTGGCCGGGACATGGGGTTTGGGCAAGCTGATTGCTTTCTGGGATGACAACGGCATCTCCATCGATGGTCACATCGAGGGTTGGTACACTGACGATACAGCCAAGCGTTTCGAAGCTTACGGCTGGCATGTTGTCCCCAATGTTGATGGTCACGATTTCGACGCAGTCAATGCCGCCATCGAAGCTGCGAAGAAGGTGACTGACAAGCCGACTTTGATTTGCTGCAAGACCATCATCGGTAAGGGATCCCCCAACAAGTGTGGCTCCCATGACTGCCATGGTTCTGCCCTTGGCCTGGAAGAAGTCGCCGCTACCCGCGAAGCCTTGGGCTGGAAACACGAGCCATTCGTGATTCCTGAAGAGGTCTACGCTGGCTGGGATGGCAAGGAAAAAGGCGCTAAGCTCGAAAGCGAGTGGAACGCGAAGTTCGAAGCGTATGCCAAGGCCTATCCTGCTGAAGCTGCTGAGTTCAAGCGCCGCATGGCTGGTGAGTTGCCTGCCAACTGGAAGGAAGTCACCGACGCCTTCATCAAGGCCACCAACGAAAAGGCAGAAAGCATTGCTACCCGCAAGGCCTCCCAGAATGCCATTGCTGCCTTGGCACCAGTGCTGCCCGAGTTCCTCGGCGGCTCTGCCGACCTGACCGGTTCCAACCTGACCAGCTGCGCCAGCTTCAAGCATGTTAGCGGCAAGGAGCCAGGCAACTACATTTCCTACGGCGTGCGTGAGTTCGGCATGTTCGCGATCATGAACGGTATGGCGCTGCATGGCGGTCTGCTGCCTTTCGGCGGTACATTCCACATGTTCTCCGATTACGCTAAGAACGCATTGCGCATGGCAGCATTGATGAAGCAACGCACTATCGCGGTGTTGACGCATGACTCCATCGGTCAGGGCGAAGACGGTCCTACCCACCAGCCAATCGAAAACACCGCAGGCCTGCGTTATATTCCCCGCATGGATGTATGGCGTCCTGCCGACTCCGTTGAAACCGCGATTGCCTGGGTGGCTGCCGTTGAGCGCAAGGATGGCCCGACCAGCCTGGTGCTGAGCCGCCAGAATGTGCCTGGCATCAAGCACGACGAGAAGCACTTCGAACTGATCCGCAAGGGCGGTTATGTGTTCTCCGACGTGGAAGGCAAGGCAGACGTCATCCTGATCGCGACCGGCTCCGAGCTGGACCTGGCAATCAAGGCTGCGGCAGAGTTGAATGCTGCTGGCACCAAGGTGCGTGTGGTTTCCATGCCATCCACCAACGTGTTCGACCGCCAAGATCAAGCCTACAAGGACAGCGTATTGACCCCAGGCGTGAAGCGCGTAGCTGTTGAAGCTGGTGTGACCGATTTCTGGCGCAAGTATGTTGGCCTCGAAGGTGCCGTGGTCGGTATCGACACCTTTGGCGAGTCTGCTCCAGGCGGCGTGCTGTTCAAGCACTTCGGCTTCACGGTTGAAAATGTAGTGAACACCGTCAAGTCCGTGCTGTAATGGCGTGAATTGACTAAAGAAAGGGGGCCAGGCGACTGGCTCCCTTTTTGTTTTTCATAGAGAGGAAAACCCTATGACAATCAAGGTTGGCATCAACGGCTTCGGCCGTATCGGCCGTATGGCGTTCCGTGCGGCAATCAAGGACTTTACTGATATCGAAGTTGTGGCGATCAACGATTTGCTCGAGCCCGACTACCTGGCTTACATGCTCAAGTATGATTCCGTGCATGGCCGCTTCGATGGAGACGTTTCCGTTAGTGGCGGCAACCTGGTCGTGAATGGCAAGACCATCCGCCTGACGGCCGAGCGTGACCCTGCAAACCTCAAGTGGGATGAAGTCGATGTGGATGTGGTGGTCGAATGTACTGGTTTCTTCCTGACAGAAGAAACCTGCCAGAAGCACATTGATGCGGGCGCCAAGAAGGTCGTGCAGTCAGCGCCATCCAAGGACGACACGCCGATGTTCGTCTATGGCGTGAACCATGACACCTACAAAGGCCAGTCCATCGTCTCTGCAGCCTCTTGCACGACCAACGGCCTGGCACCGGTTGCCAAGGTGTTGCAGGACAGTTTCGGCATCAAGCGCGGCCTGATGACCACCGTGCATGCGGCCACTGCCACGCAGAAGACTGTGGACGGCCCATCCAACAAGGATTGGCGCGGTGGCCGCGGCATCCTGGAAAACATCATTCCTTCCTCTACCGGTGCAGCCAAGGCCGTGGGCAAGGTGATCCCGGAACTGAACAAGAAGCTGACCGGCATGGCATTCCGCATCCCGACCAGCGACGTATCTGTGGTGGACCTGACTGTGGAGCTGAACAAGGAGACAACCTACGAGCAGATTGTCGCTGCGATGAAGGCTGCTTCCGAAAGCGGTCCGCTCAAGGGCGTACTCGGTTTTACTGACGAGAAAGTGGTGTCCACCGATTTCCGCGGCAATGCCTATCCTTCGATTTTCGACGCCGACGCTGGTATCCAGCTCGACCCGACCTTTGTCAAGGTCGTGGCCTGGTACGACAATGAATACGGCTACACCTGCAACATGTTGCGCCTGGTGCGTCACATTGCCAGCTAGGCCAAGGAGCAAGCGATGACCGTAATCAACATGACGGACCTTGACCTCGCGGGCAAGCGCGTCTTCATTCGCGCCGATCTTAACGTGCCGGTCAGCGATGGCAAAGTCACTTCCGATGCGCGTATCACCGCCTCCATTCCCACCATACGCCATGCCCTGGATGCCAAGGCACGCGTTATGGTGACTTCCCACCTTGGTCGCCCGGAAGAAGGCGTATATTCGGAGGAAAACTCCTTGCAGCCCGTGGCTGACGTGCTGGCCGACAAGCTGGGTCAGCCGGTGCGCCTGATCAAGGACTGGGTCGACGGTGGCTTTGAAGTGGCGGAAGGCGAAGTGGTCTTGCTGGAAAATTGCCGCTTCAATAAAGGTGAGAAAAAAAACGCCGAAGAAACCGCGCGCAAGTATGCCGCGCTATGCGATGTATTCGTGATGGACGCTTTCGGTACAGCTCACCGCGCAGAGGCCTCCACCTACGGGGTGGCGCAATATGCACCGGTCGCGGCGGCGGGCTTGCTACTGGTCGGCGAGCTGGATGCACTGGGCAAGGCCCTGTGCGAACCTGCCCGCCCCATGGTCGCGATTGTCGGCGGCTCCAAGGTCTCCACCAAGCTTACCGTGCTGGAAAGCCTGGCTGAAAAGGTCGACCAGCTCGTGGTAGGCGGCGGTATTGCCAATACCTTCCTCAAGGCAGCTGGAAAACCGATTGGCCGCTCACTGAGCGAGGACGACCTGGTACCTACTGCCCAATGCCTGATGGAAAAAATGGCGAAGCGTGGTGCGGCCGTGCCAATCGCGGTGGATGTGGTCTGCGGCAAGCAGTTCGACGCCAATGAGCCTGCCGTACTCAAATCGGCGGAGGACGTGGCCGACGACGACATGATCTTCGACATTGGCCCCGAGTCGGCCAAGCAACTGGCCGAGATCATCCTCAATGCAGGCACCGTGGTCTGGAACGGCCCGGTCGGCGTATTCGAGTTCGACCAGTTCGGCGAAGGCACCAAGACCATCGCCGACGCCATTGCCAAGACCAAGGCCTTCACCCTGGCCGGCGGCGGCGACACCATTGCTGCGATCCAGAAATACGATATCTATGACAAGGTGTCTTATATCTCGACGGCGGGCGGGGCATTTCTGGAATTCCTTGAAGGCAAGAAATTGCCGGCGGTGGAGATTTTGGAACAGCGTGCTAAAGGTTGATTGCTAAGATAAGCCTAAAAATAAAGGAGCCTGCGGGCTCCTTTATTTTTTTGTAAGATCTCTTTTGGATGCGTGTAGCAAAGCCAAGTTGCTGTACTAGTTATTTGTTGATATCCAAGTGTTGTTTGAAAAGATGATTTGCTACTATCCTACTGTATCTAAGTTAGGATGGCCGATTAATTTTTGATACTAGAATGAAGGAAAATTTGTGATTTTAACAAGCACTCTTCTTTCGCTCGTTTCGGTAAGTGTATTGCCTCCCGAAAATGTAATGAGCTTTGGTACAGGGTTTTTTTATAACCGCAATGGGGATTTTTTTACAAATCGGCATGTGATTTCAGAGTGTCGTGATGGATCTATTCATGCGAGAACCTCTGATGGTGCTTGGCATCCAGTGAGTCTACTAGCGATTGATACACAAGCAGACTTGGCTGCCGGGAGTATTAACAAGCCAGTTGATGCTTTTGCTTCAATACGTGTATATGGAAATACAGGGAGCGTATCCGTTCCAACTGAGACGGAAGATATTTTTAGTGCGGGGTTTTCTGCTCCAGAGCGCAACCGTTTTAGGTTGCAAACAAAGTGGGGGCAGATTCAAGTATGGAGCGATCCAAACGAAGAGCCGTTCATACAGCGTATGCGTATGGATGCTTTTCCCGGGGCATCAGGTTCGCCGATCCTGGATTATGCTGGTCTCTTGGTAGGTATTCTGTT
This sequence comes from Methylobacillus flagellatus KT, assembly GCF_000013705.1. Taxonomy (NCBI): domain Bacteria; kingdom Pseudomonadati; phylum Pseudomonadota; class Betaproteobacteria; order Nitrosomonadales; family Methylophilaceae; genus Methylobacillus; species Methylobacillus flagellatus. The sequence goes on along the minus strand of NC_007947.1, from coordinate 2,395,321 downwards.
TGCTGGGTCAAAATACCCTGCTCCAAACATTAATACGCTGAGTTCAGCGGGTTACGGAGATAAATGGATTTTCTTTTATAACAATAATGCAATCGTCGAGTTCGCTAATAAATATCAATTATCTTATTCTGCTTGGGGGAAGTGGCAACGGCAGGATCCTATATTTATCGCTGACCATGCGCAGAAAATCACAGTTTTGCTAGCCTGTCAGACACAGGGTGATATCTAAATGATGATTGTGTGTTTAACCATATGATGCAATTACCTACATCAGTTCCTGAAGCGGATTCTTCGAGTCTTTGGTCGTTACAAAATATTTTGCTCAATTGGGCTGAAGAGCTTGTTGGTATGCGAGATCAATCAAAAAAGATTTATCAACCTCAGTTTCACGAAAACGGTCCAAATATCCGTAACACTCCTTCATTTGATGGCGCATTTTCTGAGCTTAGTTATGCGAGTAAAAATTATTGGCCAACCGTTGTATATGAAATGGCACATGAAACAATTCATTTATTGAACCCAATGGCTGGATACACTAATTGGCTAGAAGAGGGTGTTGCTGTTGAGTTTTCAATCTATGCCCAACAACAATTTAACCTTACGTCTATACAGTCTCCGCACTCAGGCCCTTATCATGAAGCTTTAAATATGGTTCGGTTGCTGCCTAGTGGTACGTTCTGCGCTGCTCGCCATGTGCGTGATGCTGTTGGAAGTCTAGGCTCTGTGACATTTGAACAGCTCTGCGATCTATTTCCCAATCATGATCTTAAGGATTTGCATAAATTATCAGAGCAATGCATTCCCAGATGAAGTGCAATATGTCGATTAATACTCCTAGGGGTAGATGTAAGCTGCTAATTGGTTTCTATTATCTCATGACACAAAATATGCACCCTTCTCCCTAGGCGATGTCAGCATTAACATGAACACTGAGAAATCCTAAGGAAAGGCTGTCATGGCATTACGTAAAACAAAAATTGTGGCGACGCTGGGGCCGGCTTCCAGTGAGGAGGCGGTGATTGAGCGGCTGGTGGATGCCGGGATGGATGTAGTGCGACTCAATTTTTCGCATGGGTCTGCGCAAGACCATATTGCCCGCGCCGAGTTGGTGCGCGATATCTCCCGTCGCAGCGGGCGGCCAGTGGGGGTATTGTGCGACCTGCAGGGGCCGAAGATTCGTATCGGCAAGTTCGAAAATGACCGCATCCTACTGAAGGCCGGCGACAGGTTCATCCTCGACGCGGCGTGCAAGTTGGGCAACCAGGAGCGGGTGGGGTTGGATTACAAGACGCTGCCATCCGAAGTGGAGCCTGGTGCGGTGTTGCTGCTGGATGACGGGCGCATTGTGCTCAATGTCGAAGCGGTGAACGGCGGCGAGGTGCATTGCACGGTGGCGGCCGGTGGAGTGCTGTCGAACAATAAGGGCATCAATCGTAAAGGGGGAGGGCTTTCTGCGCCAGCGTTGACGCTGAAGGATCAGGAAGATATCCGGACGGCAGTGGCATTGGAGGCAGACTATATCGCTGTTTCGTTCCCGCGCAGCGGTGCGGATATCGAGCTGGCGCGCCACTTGGTCAGGGAGGCAGGCGGCCATGCGGCGATTGTCGCCAAGATCGAGCGCGCGGAGGCGATAGATGCGCTCGAAGAGATTATCGATGCTGCTGATGTGATCATGGTGGCGCGCGGCGACCTCGGCGTCGAGGTGGGCGATGCGGCGGTGCCCGGCTTGCAGAAGCGCATGATCCGCACGGCGCGCATGCGCAACAAGCTGGTGATTACGGCGACGCAGATGCTGGAGTCCATGATCAGCAGCCCGATCCCGACCCGGGCAGAGGTATCCGATGTCGCGAATGCCGTGCTGGATGGCACCGATGCGGTGATGCTTTCCGGCGAGACGGCTGTGGGGCATTATCCGGTCGAGTCCATCCAGGCCATGCACCGTGTCTGTCTGGAGGCGGAGAAGGAGTATGATAGCCATCATCTTCAGGCGCCGATCAATGATGAATTCGAGTTCATCGATGAGGCGATTGCCATGGCATCGGTGTATGCGGCAGAACATTTGAATGTGAAGGCGATTGCTGCCCTGACAAAGTCGGGTTCATCTGTCACCTGGCTGTCACGCTCGAATACGAATGTGCCGATTTATGCCTTGACGACAGAACGCGACACAAGACGCAAGCTGACGTTGTACCGGGGGGTCTATCCTTATCATGTGGAGTTTGCTAGCCAGGAACTGAGCAAGATACTCTACGATGCAGAGGAAACGCTATTGCGGCTGGGCGCTGTGCAGCGCGGCGATCTCATGATGCTGACCTTCGGCGAGCCGATCGGCAAGGCGGGCGGCACCAATACCCTGCAGATCGTCAGAGTAGGCGAGCACAGGCGCGAGCGGCACTGACTGCCAGTCATATTGGCGACGAACAATCTTTGAGGGTATACAGTAGGATGGCGCTTATCAGTCTACGTCAATTGCTGGATCACGCTGCCGAGCATGACTACGGCGTGCCAGCCTTCAATGTGAATAACCTGGAGCAGGTGCAAGCCATCATGCGCGCAGCGGATTCGTGCCATAGCCCGGTGATCCTGCAAGCATCCGCAGGCGCGCGCAAGTATGCAGGAGAGGCTTTTCTGCTCAAGCTCGCCGAAGCGGCCATCGCCAGTTATCCGCATCTTCCTGTCGTGCTGCACCAGGATCACGGTGCCAGTCCGGCGATATGCCTACATGCCATCCAAAGTGGGTTTAGCAGCGTGATGATGGACGGCTCGTTGCTGGAGGATGGCAAGACGCCGGCCAGTTATGAATACAATGTGGAGGTGACGCGGCAGGTGGTGATGGCGGCGCATGCGGTGGGCGTGTCAGTGGAAGGCGAGCTGGGCGTGCTAGGCTCGCTGGAAACTGGCCTGGCAGGCGAGGAGGATGGTGTTGGTGCTGAAGGCCGTCTGGATCGTAGCCAGTTGCTCACCAGCCCGGAAGAGGCGGTGGATTTTGTTGCGCGGACAGGCGTGGATGCTTTGGCAGTCGCGATCGGCACGTCGCATGGGGCCTATAAATTCAAGCGTCCGCCTACTGGTGAAACACTTGCCATCAGCCGCCTGCGCGAGATTCATGCAAGGTTGCCGAACACGCATCTGGTGATGCATGGGTCTTCCTCCGTGCCGCAGGAGTGGCTGCAGGTAATCAATGAATATGGCGGCGAGATTCCCGAGACCTATGGCGTGCCGGTGGAGGAAATCGTCAAGGGGATCCGCAGCGGGGTGCGCAAGGTCAATATCGATACCGATTTGCGGTTGGCTTTCACTGGGGCGCTGCGCCGCTTTCTCGGTCAGCCGGAGCACACGGCGGAATTCGATCCACGCAAAATCTTGGCGGCCGCGACCAGCGCCATGCAGACATTATGCCGGGAACGCTTCGAGGCATTTGGCTCTGCCGGGCGGGCGACACAAATCCAACCTGTCCCTCTCGACGAAATGGCGCAGAGATACGTGGTTTCCTAGGCGCCTGTTCACGGTTGCGGATGTTTGCAGCGTATAATGCCGGGATCATTTGCTTGAGCCGGAAGCGCTATGCAACCCAATCAATACAGCCATTTAGGGCAGCGCTGCATATCTGGGCCATGCGAACCGTGACTGTGGCGGCTTCCATCCTGCCGATCGCTGCTTCCCTCTTGAGAGGCGCGCTACGGATATGTGAAATTTCCTTATTCCGACGGTCCCGAACAGGACCTTCACAAATAGTTTTTGATAAAGGTACGCGATTTGACTACTCCTCTCATGCACTCCAGCATCAAGAGCCTGAAGCTCATCAACCAGGGCAAGGTGCGGGATATTTATGATATCGACGACAGACACATGTTGCTGGTGGCGAGTGACCGCCTCTCCGCATTCGACGTCATCCTGCCGACACCGATCAAGGATAAGGGAGCGATCCTGACCCAGATCGCCAATTTCTGGTTCGAGAAGCTCAAGCATATCGTGCCCAATCACCTGACCGGCATCGACCCCAACACCGTGGTGAAGGATCCTGCTGAACAGGCGCAGCTGGGACCACGCGCGCTGGTAGTGAAGAAGCTCAAGCCATTGCCGATCGAAGCGATCGTGCGCGGCTACCTCGCGGGTTCCGGCTGGAAGGAATATCAGGCCAGCCAGAGCGTTTGTGGCATCCCGCTACCGGCTGGTCTGCAGGAGGCGGCCCAGTTGCCCGAACCCTTGTTCACGCCATCGAGCAAGGCGGAAGTCGGCGACCACGACGAGAACATCACGCTGGAAAAATGCGCCCAGCTGATCGGGCCTGAACTGGCTGACAAGGTGGCGCGCGTCAGTGTACAGCTCTACAAGGAAGCGGCGGCATACGCCTTGGGCCGCGGCATCATCATCGCCGACACCAAGTTCGAGTTTGGGTTGGACGAGGCGGGCGAGCTGTACCTGATCGATGAAGTGCTGACGCCGGATTCATCCCGCTTCTGGCCGCAGGATCAATATCAGGTCGGTAGTAATCCACCGAGCTTCGACAAGCAATACGTGCGCGACTGGCTGGAGTCCACTGGCTGGAACAAGACCCCGCCGGGTCCTGCATTGCCTGATGAGGTGGCCGCCAGGACGGCGGACAAATACCGCGAGGCATTCGAGCGCCTGACCGGGAAGCCTTTCTAGCCAGGATATCCCCTGAAAGAAAACCTGAAAAAGTTGGCGCGGCAGCTCAAGACCGAACTGGCAGTCTATCAGTTGGTGCTGCGCCATCCGCAAACGCCCTGGCTGGCCAGGGTACTGCTTGGCATGTCGGTGGGTTATCTGCTGCTGCCTTTCGACTTGATCCCGGACTTCATTCCCATCCTCGGTCAGTTGGACGACCTGGTCATCGTACCGGGCCTGTTCTACCTGGGAATCAAGTGCGTGCCGGCAGTGGTGATTGATGAGTGCAGGCGGCAGGTTGCTGATCGCACAGCTGACCAATAGATGATTTTTGCTCCTGATTTACGCTAAAATCCCGCGTTATCTTCAAATCATGATCCAATCCAACCCATATTAAGGAACAATAATGTCCCTCTGTAATGTGCCGGCAGGCAAAGACATCCCTAACGACTTCAATGTCATTATCGAAATCTCCATGCGTGGCGAGCCCATCAAGTTCGAAGTGGACAAGGACTCCGGCGCCTTATTTGTGGACCGCTTCATGGGCACGTCCATGCACTATCCATGCAACTACGGCTATATTCCGCAGACGCTCTCCGAAGATGGCGACCCGGTCGATGTGCTGGTGATCACCCCGATTCCATTGCAGCCGGGCGTGGTGATCCGCTGTCGCGCAATCGGCGTGCTGACCATGGAAGATGACGGCGGTGTGGATGCCAAGGTGCTGGCAGTGCCTCTGGACAAGATCTGCCCACAATACAAGGACATCAAGTCCTACCAAGATATTCCCGAGTTCCAGCTGGCACCCATCGCCCACTTCTTCGAGCACTACAAGGACCTGGAAAAGGGCAAGTGGGTCAAGGTTGGCGAGTGGAAGGGGCCGGAAGATGCCAAGGCGGAAATCGTTGCTGGGGTTGAGCGCTTCGGCAAGTAATCCGGTTTCGGTATAAGACCGACCCGAAAGAGGAGCGATGCTCCTCTTTTTTTATGCGGTAAAGGTAGCAGGGGTGTCTATCAGCGTCTCTTGAGATCGTTACCGACTCCGCCAAGGCCAATCGGCATGGCCTTTCCGGCATGTGTATTTGTCATGATAGTTGACGTGTGAGCGAGGCTCGACCAGTCGTGACTCAGGCATATCCTGGAAGGATGTAGGTGTGGCTCACGTAGAGGTTTGAGCGCGCCCAGACTCGTGTGCAGCCCCATTATGATGCACCTCAGGCGCTTGGCACTTGCAGGCGGAATGGGGGTGATATGGACGGCCCCTGAGAAGAAAGCTGATTATTCACCCACCTGCAATAGCAGCCCCTTGCGCCTTGCGATCTGGAAATAGATGAGGAATACCGCGATGCCGACGGCCAAGTAGAGGATATTCAGCCCGATAGCCCAGGCCATGTGGCTTGCCTCAAAGCGGTGCTGCAACAGCAATGCACGCATTCCCTCGAATACATGGCTGGCTGGCAGGGCCAGGGCGACAGGCTGCAGCCAGTCAGGCAGGGTGGTAACCGGATAATAGATGGCGCAGAGTGGCTGGATGGCAAACACGCTGACCCAGGCGATGCTTTCAGCGCCCATACCGTAGCGCAGCACAATGCCGGATACGATCAGGCCAATGGCCCAGCCCATGACGATGAGGTTGAAAAAAAAGGCGATCAGCGGCAGGCCCATATCGTAGATGTTGTAGCCAAACAGCGGGATGGCGATGAGGGTGGCGCCGCCGATGCCGATCAGGGTGCGGATCAGGCTCATGAGCAGTAGCGATGCCACCATTTCATAAGGCCGTAACGGGCTGACAAACAAATGACCGAGGTTGCGCGACCACATTTCCTCCATGAATACCAATGCAATGCCGAGTTGCCCGCGGAACAGCACGTCCCAAAGCAGTACGCCCGACAGCAGGATGCCGCTGGCCTGTGCAATCAGGCTGCTGTTACCTTGCAGGTACAAGGTGATGAAGCCCCACAGTATCATCTGCACCGTGGGCCAGTAGACCATTTCCAGCACGCGAGGCCATGAGGAACGCATCAGGTAGAGGTGACGCAATGCCACTGCGCCAATGCGTCGTGGAGAGAACTGGATATCCCGCATCAGGCAGGCTCCTTGTGGCGTGCGATGTCGATGAACACCTCCTCGAGGTTATTGCGACCATACCTGGCCTGCAGCTCGTCAGGTGTACCGGTGTCCACCACCTGGCCTTTGCGCATCATGATGACGTCAGTGGCCATGCGCTCGACCTCTGCCATGTTGTGCGAGGCGAGCAGGATGCTGGCGCCGGTGTCACGTTGGTATTGCTCCAAGTAGCTGCGAATGGAGTCCGCGGTGTCAGGGTCCAGAGAGGCGGTGGGCTCGTCCATCAGCAACAGTTCCGGCTCATTGAGCAGCGACTTGGCGAGGGAAACCCGGGTTTTCTGTCCGGCCGAGAGTTGCCCGTAACGCTTGTTCAATAACGTATCCAAGTGTAGCGCCCCGGCAAGCTCGTCTATGCGTGACTTCAGTCTGGGCAAGCGGTACAGGTGCCCGTAGACCGTGAGGTTCTCGCGTATCGTCAGCCGTTGCGGCAGGTCGACATATGGCGAAGAGAAGTTCATGCGGTGCAGTAGTCGGTGGCGATGCTGCAGCATATCCTCGCCGAGAATGCGAATATGCCCCTGGGTCGGCGTTAACAACCCCAGTAGCATGGCAATTGTTGTGGTTTTCCCCGCACCATTGCCTCCCAGTAGCGCTGTAGTGACGCCGCGCCTGGCACGCAGGCTGAGGTTTTCCACAGCGCAGAACTGGTCGAAATACTTGTATAGACCATCGACTTCGATGACGAACTCTTGGCTCATACCAGGCTCCAGAGCATCTTGATGCCTACGATGTAGAGCAATAGTGCGAACAGTTTTTTCAACACCTGGACCGGCAGCTTATGGGCCAGGTAGGCGCCGAATGGCGCCGTGAGCATGCTGGCGAGCGCAATCCCCGCGAATGCGGGCAAGTAGACATAGCCCAGGCTGTATGCGGGTAGATTGCCTTGCGACAGGCCCGTGATGATGAAGCCCAGGGTCCCGGCGACGGCAATCGGTAAACCGATTGCCGCAGAGGTGCCGATGGCATAGCGTGCATTGAAGTTGCAATAGATCAGGAACGGTACCGAGAGCGATCCGCCGCCAATGCCGACCAGGCTGGAGAGTACGCCGATGATGCCTCCCATGCTCAAGGTGCCCGCCCTGCCTGGCAATTGCCTATGGGGCGCCGGTGTAAAGTTGAGCACCATCTGGGTGGCAATCAGTAACACGAACACCGCAAATATCACTTTGAGTATCACAGTATCCAGTTGGCCGGCCAGTACGGCGCCAAGCAGTGTGCCGATAACGATGCCGGGCGCGATCAGCCTGACGGCGGACCAATGCACATTCTGTTTCCTGTGATGGGCGCGCGCCGAGGAAATCGAGGTGACAATGATGGTCGCCAGCGAGGTGCCGAGCGCGATATGCATAATGTGCTGCGGCGGAAATGCCAGTGAAGTGAAGATGAAGACAAGGATGGGCACGATCACGGTGCCTCCGCCTACGCCCAGCAGCCCCGACAAAATCCCCGCGCCAGCTCCGGCAATAAGATAAAGTATCAATTCCATATCGAGTGCGACAAAATCCTGGTGAATTCAGGGAAAGAGGATGCTGCTAACGACGGCTGGAAAGCCGGGTAATGGCTTCGCCCAGAGGGGAGCCCTGCAACTCCCTTGCCAGCTTTTCAAGGCTGGCTGCCGCGGCCGGGCTGAGGGTGCGCACTTTCTTGGCAGGCTTGCCAGCGGCAGATTGCACTTGCACTTCCACCCGAATTGAAGTAATTTCAAGCCCTTGTTTTTTCAGCCCAAGCATCAGGCTGGGCAACATCAGTTTGATTTTTGCAGCGACTGCGCCGTTGGCGGCATACACCGTCAGGCGCTTGTGGCTGAGGCTTCCCGCCTGCGTATAAGGTTTTAGCGCGGCGGGAACGACGGCATTCCATTTCTTCTGCGTCAGCGCCAGTTGCTCTGCTTGTTGCGAAAGAGCCGCCAATTCGGCATTTTCAGTAAACAATGCGCTTACACGCAGCATGCCGGATTCTCCCGAGGGGAAGTAATGAACATCATTTTAGTATCGAATAGCACGACGAAGACGCGTAACATCCCGCTCCCATTCGCCTTGCTTGGCATCGGGCTGCTAAGCTTGCTGCCAGCCCTGCTGCTCTGGGTGCTTATTGTGCCACATGGCATGCATCAGCACAAAGAAGCCCCGCTTCATCCCTACTTCGCGCATGCAGGGGAGCAGGTGCACATTGATGCATTGGCGCAGCAGCTGGGAGAGATAGGGGCCAAGGTACTGCGTCTGGATGCATTGGGTGCCAGGCTCTCCAGCCTGGCGGGACTCAAGGGCAGCGATGCCGATGTATTGCCGCCGGGACAGGGAGGCCCCATGGTGGATGCACGCACCATGTCCGGGCCTGAGCTGGCATACCGCATTGATGCATTGGCACAATCCATAGCGCTGAACAGCGATAAATTGAGTATGCTCGAAGCCATGTTGTTGCAGCAGCGCCTGAAGGCGAGTACATTGCCGAGCACGATGCCAACGGATGTCGCATATAACTCTTCCAGCTACGGCTGGCGGGTTGACCCGTTTTCCGGCAAGGTCGCTTTCCATGAAGGCCTGGATTTTGTAGCAGGCACTGGTACGCCTGTGTATGCTTCAGCCGCAGGAATCGTCACGGCTGCGGAGCAGACTCCCGATTATGGTAGAATTGTCAAGATTAACCATGGCGCGGGGCTCGAAACCCGTTACGCCCATGCGTCCCAGCTGCTGGTAAAAGCTGGGGATCGAGTCGAGCGCGGCCAGATGATTGCCCGTGTCGGCAGCACTGGTCGTTCTACCGGCGCCCATCTGCATTTTGAGGTACGGCTGAATGGGGCTGCACTGGATCCGCGCAAATTTTTGCAAAGTGCGAAATAGAGTTCGGTTGTATTTAAATAAACTTACTTAAAGCTAACCTAGAGGTTTCCGTCTAGACGGAAAAGTGGTGTCACTTCATGTTATCCGCGTTGTTCAAGAAAATCTTCGGTAGCCGCAACGAGCGGCTGGTCAAGCAATATGCCCAGAACGTCAAGGCCATCAATGCGCTGGAGCCCAGCATGCAGGCATTGACAGATGAGCAGCTCAGGGCAAAGACGGAGGAATTCAAACAACGCTACCAGCAAGGTGAATCGCTGGAAAAAATCTTGCCGGAAGCATTTGCCGTGGTGCGCGAAGGTGGTCGCCGCGTGCTCAACATGCGCCACTTCGATGTGCAGTTGATTGGCGGCATGGTGCTCCATGCTGGCAAGATTGCCGAAATGCGCACTGGCGAGGGCAAGACACTGGTCGCGACCCTGCCAGCTTACCTCAATGCCCTGACCGGCAAGGGTGTCCACGTGGTCACGGTGAATGATTACCTGGCGCGGCGCGATGCCGAGTGGATGTCACGCCTGTATAACTTCCTGGGGCTGAGTGTGGGGATCAACCTCTCGCAGATGCCGCATGGTGAAAAGCAGAAAGCCTATGCGGCGGACATCACCTATGGCACCAACAACGAATTCGGTTTCGACTACCTGCGCGACAACATGGTGTTCACGGCGGAAGAGCGCGTGCAGCGCGGCCTCAACTATGCATTGGTGGACGAGGTTGACTCCATCCTCATCGATGAAGCACGCACGCCACTGATCATCTCCGGTCAGGCCGACGACAGTGTGGACCTCTATCTGCAGATGAACAGCATCGCGGCCAAGCTGGTGCGCCAGGAAAAAGAAGATGGCGAAGGCGACTTCTGGGTGGATGAAAAGTCTCATCAGGTCTTGCTCTCGGAGCAAGGACATGAACATGCAGAAGCCTTGCTGGCCGAGGCAGGTCTGCTGGCTGAAGGCAGCAGCCTCTATGACGCTGCCAACATCAGCCTGGTGCACCACATGTATGCTGCCCTGAGAGCGCAATCGCTCTACCATCGCGACCAGCATTATGTCGTGCGCGATGGCGAAATCGTGATCGTGGACGAGTTTACCGGCCGGATGATGGCTGGGCGCCGCTGGTCCGACGGATTGCACCAGGCGGTGGAAGCCAAGGAAGGTGTGACCATCCAGAAGGAAAACCAGACCCTGGCGTCCATCACCTTCCAGAATTACTTCCGTATGTATGGCAAGCTTTCCGGCATGACGGGTACCGCCGATACAGAGGCCTATGAATTCAACCAGATATATGGCCTGGAAACCGTGGTGATTCCTACGCACCGCCCCTTGCAGCGTAAAGACTACATGGACAAGGTATATCGTACTGCCAAGGAAAAATACCAGGCGGTGATCGACGATATCAAGGAGTGCCAGAAGCGCGGCCAGCCGGTATTGGTGGGCACCACCTCGATCGAGAATTCAGAACTGATCTCCAAGGTGTTATCCGAAGCCAAGCTGGAGCATCAGGTGCTCAACGCCAAGCAGCATGAGCGGGAGGCGCACATCATCGCCCAGGCTGGTCGGCCTGGCATGATTACGATTGCTACCAATATGGCGGGCCGCGGTACCGACATCGTGCTGGGTGGCAATCCGGAAGGTGAAATTGCAGAGATTGAGGCGGACGAGCAGTTATCCGAAGCAGATAAGGCAGCCCGCATCGCCGCACTCAAGGCTGATTGGCAGGTAAAGCATGACGCAGTGCTGGCGGCGGGTGGCCTGCATATCATAGGCACTGAGCGCCACGAGTCCCGCCGTGTCGACAACCAGCTGCGGGGCCGTGCTGGCCGCCAGGGTGATCCGGGCTCCAGCCGTTTCTACCTGTCGCTGGAAGACCAACTGCTGCGTATTTTTGCTTCTGACCGCGTCGGTGCCATCATGGAGCGCCTGAAAATGCCGGAAGGCGAGGCCATCGAGCATCCATGGGTTACACGCGCGATCGAGAATGCGCAGCGCAAGGTGGAGGGACGCAATTTCGATATCCGCAAGCAGTTGCTGGAATATGACGACGTGGCGAATGACCAGCGCAAGGTGATTTACCAGCAGCGGAATGAATTGCTCGAGGCTGCGGACGTGGGCGAAACGATTGCAGCCATGCGCGTGGATGTGATTCACGATTTGATCGCGACCTATATTCCCCCAGAAAGCCTGGAGGAGCAGTGGGATGTGCCCGGGCTCGAAAAAGCCCTGCAAGCTGATCTCGGCCTTGAGATCCCATTGCAGAAAATGCTGGAAGAAAACCCCAATTTGCATGAAGAAACGCTGCGCGAGCATATCGTCGAGGCGGCAAATGCCGCCTACAAGGCAAAGGAAGAACAGGCTTCGGCTCCGGTATTGCGTCAGTTCGAACGTGCCGTGATGCTGCAGAGCCTGGATAATCACTGGCGCGAGCATCTGGCAGCACTGGATCATCTGCGCCAGGGTATCCATCTCCGCTCTTATGCGCAAAAGAATCCCAAGCAGGAATACAAACGCGAGGCTTTTGCCTTGTTCTCAAGCATGCTTGATACCGTCAAGCGCGAAGTAACCCAGGTGACCATGCTGGTCAAAGTGCAGAGCGAGGCTGATGTGGAGGCCGTCGAGAAGCATCCCGAACTCGAGAACGTGCAATATCAGCACGCGGACTTTGACGAGGCGCTGGGCAATGCCGAGGAATCTGACGAAGCAAGCGATCAGTCAGTGAAAACCTTTGAGCGCGCGGGTGCCAAGGTGGGGCGTAACGATCCTTGTCCTTGCGGTTCCGGCAAGAAATACAAACAGTGTCATGGCAAGCTGAGTTGATATCGAGGCAGGACGGATGCAGGCACAAGCGACGCAACCGGCCTCCCCTTGTATCAGGGCATGCTTGCTGGATAGCCGACGGGAATATTGCACAGGCTGCTTAAGGACACTTGGCGAAATCCGTGGCTGGGGTGCCATGAGTGACGATGAGCGCTTGCAGGTGATGCAGGCATTGGCGGCAAGGCGTCTTAGCCACGATTGAAAATAGGCCGGAAATTCCGGCTTTTTTATTGTTTGCGTTGTCCAGGCTGCAGGGCATGCGTCGCCCGATTACGGTAAAATCGGCCTTTTGCTTTCCCGGGAATATCATCATGCCAGTCAATCTCGTCGCGCCCGAAGCGCACTCCTTGTTGCCGGTTCCAGGTGTAGCGCTTGGTATTGCCAAAGCCAATATCCGCAAGCCTGACCGCAAGGATATGCTGGTCATCAGCCTTGCCGAAGGAACACGGGTAGCTGGCGTCTTCACCACAAATCGATTCTGTGCAGCACCCGTGACCGTATGCAAAGCGCATTTATCCAAGACGGACGGCGATATTCGCGCGCTGGTGGTCAATACCGGGAATGCCAATGCAGGCACCGGGGTGGCAGGGTTGGAAAAAGCGTACGCGACTTGCAGCGAGCTGGCGAGATTACTGCAGCTCAGCCCCGAGCAAGTGTTGCCCTTTTCCACGGGTGTCATTCTGGAGCCGTTGCCCATGGACCGCCTGTTGGCTGGCTTGCCGCAATGTGTGGCTGACCTCGGTAACTCGAACTGGCTTGATGCAGCCGAAGCCATTATGACGACCGATATCGTTCCCAAGGGCGTTTCGCGGCAAATCACCCTGGATGGCAAGGTGGTGACGGTGACTGGTATTTCCAAGGGATCAGGCATGATTCATCCGAACATGGCGACCATGCTGGGCTATGTGGCGACAGATGCTGCTATCAGCCAAGGCGCACTGCAGGCACTGGTTGATCATGCCGTGAACCGCTCCTTCAACTGCATCACCGTCGATGGTGACACCTCGACCAATGATTCCTTCATCGTGATGGCAACCGGCAAGGCCGGCAATGCCGAGATCGTCGAGGTTGCCAGTGCGGCATTCCAGCAATTGCAGGATGCCATCACAGAAGTGGCGGTCGAGCTGGCCCAGGCGATTGTGCGGGACGGCGAGGGCGCCACCAAGTTCATGACGATCCAGATCGAGTCCGGCAAAGATGTGGATGAGTGCCGCAAGGTGGCTTACGCGATTGCGCATTCGCCATTGGTCAAGACGGCCTTCTTCGCCTCCGATCCCAACCTTGGACGGATTCTCGCTGCGATTGGCTATGCTGGCGTGGACGACCTTGACGTGAATGCCATGCAGCTTTACCTGGGCGATGTGCTGGTAGCCGAGCATGGCGGACGGGCGGCGAGCTACGTGGAGGAACAAGGTGCTGCCGTCATGCAGGAAGCCGAAATCACCGTGCGTGTCGTGCTGAACCGTGGGCAGGCCAGTGCCACGGTCTGGACTTGCGATTTTTCCTACGATTATGTCCGCATCAACGCGGACTACCGCAGTTAGGACGATTCATGGCTGATCTAGAGCGGTTGATCACCCGGGCCGAAGCGGTGCTGGCAAGGCTGGAAAGCTTCCTGCCGTCGCCGGTACCCGACCCCGACTGGAGCGCCATTGCCTGGCGCTGGCAAGTATTGAATGGTCGCGGTCACCTGGTGGCCGTGGAGCATCCTCACTATATCAGCCTGGACGATATCCGCAACGTGGATGAGCAAAAAGCCGAGATCGTGCGCAATACCAAACAGTTCGTACTAGGTTATCCGGCTAACAATGTGTTGTTGACGGGTGCGCGCGGCACGGGCAAGTCCTCACTCGTGAAAGCGGTGCTGGGTGCATTTGCGAACCAGGGGCTGCGCCTGGTGGAAGTGGACAAGCAGGACTTGGTGGCATTGCCGGAAATCGTCGCTTTGCTGCGCGCGCGTAAGGAGCGCTTCATCATTTTCTGCGACGACCTTTCTTTTGAGGCCAGTGATCCGGGATACAAGGCGCTCAAGGTGGTGCTGGACGGCTCGATTGCGGCGACATCGGATAATGTCGTGGTGTATGCCACTTCCAACCGTCGTCACTTGATGCCCGAATACATGTCGGAGAATCTGGAGGTGGCAAGGAACGGCGACGAGATCAGGCCAGGAGACACGACCGAGGAAAAAGTGTCATTGTCCGAGCGCTTTGGTCTATGGTTGTCGTTCTATTCATTCAGCCAGGATGAATACTTGGCTGTCGTTGCGCAATGGCTCAAGCATTATGGTATCGAGCAAGTGGATGAGCAAACTCGCAACGCCGCCTTGCTGTTTTCGCATACCCGTGGCGCGCGCAGCGGCCGGGTGGCATACCAGTTCGCCCGCGACTATGTCGGCCGCCAAGCCCTGGCTGGAGCCGGGCATTCATGAGCGTAGTTCGAGTCGCTGCGGCCGTATTGCAACGTGCTGACGGGCAGGTGCTGCTGGCGGAGCGTCCTGTTGGCAAGCCTTGGGAAGGCTGGTGGGAATTTCCTGGAGGCAAGATAGAGTCGGGCGAGACTCCATACCATGCATTGGTGCGGGAGTTGCGCGAGGAGCTTGGTATTGAAGTGGAAAAAGCCTATCCCTGGTTGTTACGACGCTTCGAGTATCCAGACCGCAGCGTGGAGCTACATTTTTTTATCGTGCGCGGGTGGAGACATGATCCGCATGGCTGCGAAGGACAGCAACTAAGCTGGCAGCATCCTGCAGCGTTAACCGTGGGCCCGATGTTGCCAGCTAATGCGCCTATCCTGGCAGCCTTGGGCCTGCCGTCCATGTATGCGGTCAGCAATGCGGTGGAATTGGGCGAGCAACGCTTCCTGGAGCGCTTGCAGCGCGCCCTGGACCAAGGGCTGCGCTTATTGCAGTTGAGGGAAAAGCATCTTTCGCTCGAGAGCTTGGAGCGTTTGGCGGAGCAAGTACTCACGCTGGCGCAGCCTTATCAAGCTAGAGTGCTGCTCAATGGCGAGCCCGAGACTGCGCGGGCATTGGGCATGGCAGGCGTGCACCTGTCTTCCGAGCGGCTGATGGCGCTACCAGAGCGGCCTCATGACATGTTGTGCGCTGCCTCTTGTCATGATGCGCAGCAACTTGCGCGTGCCCAATCCCTGGCGCTGGATTTTGCCGTACTGTCCCCCGTGTTGCCGACATTGAGCCATCCCCAGGCAAGGGTGTTAGGCTGGGAGGGGTTTTCTACCTTGGTGCAGGGCAGCAGCCTGCCGGTCTACGCATTGGGCGGTCTGCAAAAGGCACATATGGAACAGGCATGGCAACACGGTGCTCACGGTATTGCCATGATGCGCGGGGCATGGGACTGATCATGTCGCGCAAGCGATTGGCGGTTGTGCTGGCGTCTGCGCCGGTACTGGTGGCATACTTTTGGCTCAGGCTTGGCGGAGCTACGGTCGAGCCGTCAGTGATCCCCTGCGAGGATATTGTGCGTGGCTGCCGCCATGGCGACCTGGAGATCCGGACAATGACAACGCCCACAGTCATGCAGGCGTTCGAATTGCGGGTGTTGTTGCCCGAGGCGGAGTCGGTACAGGCCAGCTTTGACATGCGAGATATGCAGATGGGGCTCAACCGCTACCGCCTTCAGCAACAGCCTGACGGCAGCTGGCGCGCCATGGTCACTTTGCCAGTATGTGTGAGCCGAAGCAGCGACTGGGTGATGACGCTGGATATCAAACGTCCCACTCCGCCGTTGAAGGCTCAATATGCACTCGAGTTCAGCGTCCAGCCTTAACTGGCACTTACACTAGTATTCTTCGCTATCGTCAGGTTTGGGGTTGTTGTCCGGGATGCGGTAGCTCTCGCTTGCCCATTGGCCGAGGTCAATCAGGCGACAGCGTTCCGAGCAGAACGGACGGTATGGGTTTGCGCTAGAGTATTCTGACAACTCCCCGCATTGCGGGCAGGGAACCAGTTTTTTGCCTACAGATTGCACAGTGTCAGTGAGAAGTCGATGTTGGAGTCACAAGGACGCGGCCGCTGGGCGTTGTCCAGGCTGTTAAAACGAATATTGATGGCGTACTTGTTGGCGCTTACTTCGGGAAAGCAGGGCGTATCATCGCTGATCTCAACCCGCAGCATCTGGGCAGGCTTGGCACCTCCCAGCATTTGCTGGTAGGCCCCATTGGTGGCGGTCATGTTGGAGGTGGCGCCACTGCCCCGCAGGATATGCAGGATGATGCGAATGGCATCATATAGTGGCATTAATGGACTCATCCAGACGCTGAGGTCGTGCTTGCGGCGTTCGCTGCTCAGGCCCAGCCAGTAGTGGTAGGACGGCAGGTCAAATTCACAGACACCACCAGGAATGACGGAGCGCTGCTTGATGCTCATCAGCCATTCGTTGTCGCGCAGTGACTGCCCAAGCTTGCCTGGCGTATTGCGCAGCGGGCGTGCCGCATTTTCGATGTCGGCTACCAGGTCATTCAGCACTTTTTCTTCTATCGACGGATTGCCGCGCAGGTTATTCATCACCATTTTCTGGCGGTCGAGCTCCTGCAGCAGATCCATTTTGAGCTCGGCCCGCTCGATGATATCCAGTATCTGGAAAATGGAAATCAGGACACAATGGTGGATAAATTCTTGCTCACCCTCAATGTTATGCAAGACCTTGGTGAACAGGTCTTCCAGACGCAACAGGGTACGGATGCGTTCATTAAAAGGGTAGTCGTAACTGGGCACGGGCTTCTCGAGGCTGATCCGTTTGTTGATGAAAGCTGTCGTGAATTATCAGATTTATTCGCTAACTATGCAAGTCTTAATGAATTTTTCATGCATTATGCGGATTTTCTGCTCTAATTCCTCAAGTGTGCCGTTGTTGTCGATGATGTCATTGGCGAGTGCCCGACGGAAACTACGCGATGCCTGGGCAGCAATGATGGAGCGCACCATTTTCTCGGTAAAGCCGTTGCGATTGACGACGCGGCTGATCTGCTTATCTTCATCGCAGTCGATCAGCAAGGTGCGATTGACAACCCCTTCGTAACGATTTGATTCAAAGAACAGCGGGATGGCGAGTACTTGGTAGGGCGCCTGGTGATGGCTTTCAAGTTCGCGCAGTGCTTCGCTGTGAATGGCGGGATGCAGTATGGATTCCAGCAGCCGGCGATCGTGATCGCTGGAAAAGATGCGGTCACGGATCTTGGCGCGATCCATGGCGCCATCTGCGGTGACATATTCTGGGCCGAATGCTTCGGCTATTTTCGCGACCAATGGCTGTCCAGCACTGGTCAGGCGGCGGGAAATGACATCGACATCCACGACGGGTACGCCTAACCCGCTGAATATTCTTGCGGCTTCGCTTTTGCCAGCACCGATGCCACCGGTGAGTCCAACGACGTACATCTATCAGCCTCCTAAATATAATTGAGAAAGTTGTTCACCGCAGAACAGGGCTGCGATTCCTCCCAGTGCCAGGTACGGCCCGAATGGAATCGGGGTTTCCCGTCCGTGCTTGGTCAATACGATCAATCCAATTCCGATGATGGAACCAGCGACGGATGATAATAAAATGACAGCAGGGAGCAATTGCCAGCCGAACCAGGCTCCCAGGGCTGCCAAGAGCTTGAAGTCACCGTAGCCCATGCCCTCTTTGCCTGTGATGAGCTTGAATAGCCAGTATACTGACCACAACACAAGATATCCGGCAGCAGCCCCAATCACGGCAGAGCTGATGTCGGTGAAGCCATGGTCGAGATTGAACAGCAGTCCTGCCCAGAGCAAGGGCAAGGTGATATCGTCTGGCAGCAGATGCGTGTCGAGGTCGATAAAGGTGAGTGCGATCAGCGCGAAGATGATAAGCCAGCTTGCCACGGCAAGGCTGGAATAGCCGAAATGCCAGCTGGCAAGACCGGTCAGCGTTGCCGTGAGGAGTTCTACCAAAGGGTATCGCGGGCTGATTGCAGTCTTGCATTGCCTGCATTTTCCTCCCAGCATCATGTAGCTGATGATTGGTATATTTTCCAGTGCTGTGATGGCATGCTGGCAATGCGGGCAGCGTGACCGAGGTGTGATCAGGTTGTAGCGGGCCTGTTCTGTTTGAGGTTGGCCTTCGGCTTCCAAGCGCTCAGCATGCCAGGCCAGCTCCATCATGCGTGGCAACCGGTATATCACCACGTTGAGGAAGCTGCCGACCATGAGGCCCAGGAGCGCAGAGCAGGTAATGAAGAGGGCGGGGTTGTCTCTCAAAGCATCCAGAAAAACAAATTCAGGCATAAATTGGGGTACCGGTAAACTTTCCGCATCATCGCACCGTTATATCACTATGGCAACCGTAAGCATGGCACTATGGATGGGCTTGAAATCGGCAGGGTTGCCGCCATGTAATAGATACCAAAGTATTTTCACATCACTAACCTGAAAGGAATGCACATGATGAGTACAGCAGTCCAAACCACATGGGATACCCCTGTCGTTTGCCGCGTCGAAGTGGATTTGTCGGGTTGGTTAGAACAGTTGACCGGCAAGGCCGATTGGGAAGTCTATGACGAATCCGAGGATGAAAACTACATGAGTTTTGCCATGCGTCACGGGCGTCGGCAGGCCGAAGTCACCCTCTACCACAACGGTTATGCCACGGTTGATGTAGATGGCGAATCCGTATTCGACGGGTCGCTGACTACCAGGACCAGTCATTGCGCCCACCTCAGCTATTATCACGCAGAGAATGGGGAGCCGATTACTTTGAACTGAGCGATGATAGGCTAGCGATAAAAAAAGTCCTGCTTGCAGGGCTTTTTTTATTTATAGTGTCTGCTTTCCGGAACTTAAGTCTGAATGACAAGGTCGTTTTGCTGGCTTGAAATAAATATCAAAAATGAATAACGACACCTTGCACAAAATACAACCTAGGCACCGGTTGATCGACCTGCTGAGCCTGGAACGTAAAGATATCTTACTGATCATCGTATTGATGGGGGCGGTGGGGTTCATCAATCTGGCGATCCCCGTTTCGGTGCAGGCCCTGATCAATACAGTGACCATGGGCAGCCTGATGAAGCCGTTGCTCATCATCTCCTTCATATTGTTTGTTTTTCTGCTGCTTGCAGGCTTGTTCTACGTGCTGGAGATGTTTATTGTCGAGCTCATCCAGCGCCGCATTTTCTGCCGTATTGCGATTGATGCTGCAAAAAAGACGCAGGGGGCAAGATACGATGCTGCAGATGTAGACGACCTACAGGAGTTGGTCAATCGGTTTTTCGAGGTGACCTCGGTACAAAAATCAGTCGCCACTTTATTGACGATAGGTGTGGCCACCATCCTGCAGGGAATGGTAGGCAGCATTATCCTGGTGTTCTACAGCATTTATTTTGGGGTGGTAGTGGCCTTGGTGTTGCTTGTTATCGGGGTCATTGTATACGTCATCGGGCATAGAGCACCGCTGACGGCGATTGCTGAGTCTCATGCCAAGTTTGAATTGGCCGCTTGGCTCGAAACGATAGCCCGTAATCTCAGCACCTTTAAGTTCTCTTCTGGCGTGACCTTGGCGCATGAGCGCACCAGTGAGCTTGCATCTGAATATCTGAAAAAACGAAGCGCGCATTTCCGGATTCTCATCAATCAATACCTGGGTGGGGTGTTTATCTATGCCGTAGGCGGCACTGCCATGTTGGCCTTGGGCGGGACCCTGGTGATCAAGGGGCAAATCAACCTTGGGCAGTTCGTTGCGGCCGAGCTGATCATCTTTGCCGTCCTGGCATCGTTCCTGCGCTTTATTGGCCAGCTGGAATACTATTACGACCTCCTTGCCAGCATGGACAAAATTGGCCATATCCAAGACCTCCCCCAAGAAAAGACGCCGCTACGCCAAGTAGAGATAAAGCGCCCTATCAAGTTGAGTGCCGTGAATCTTAGCTATCATTACTTGCGGCATACAGCCTCGCAATCCGGCATCAGCTTTACCCTGCAGCCTGGCCACAGCCTTGCTGTGCTGGGGGCTGCTGGCAGCGGAAAATCCTCATTGGCTGCACTGCTCACTGGCCTGAAGCAGCCAGAAAGCGGGCATGTGGAGTTCAATGATATCGCGATTGACCAATTCAATTTGAACGAGCTGCGCCAACATATTGGCTGTGTCGGAAAACTGGAGATCATTGAAGGCAGTATTATCGAGAATATCCTGATCGGACGGAATGATATTCCGCTTGGGGAGGTGACTGAGCTGCTGGGCAGACTGGGGTTGATGTCCAGCATCAACCAGCTGCAGGATGGCCTGAATACCCAGCTTTCCGTCAATGGTGCGCCGCTTTCCACGACACAGATCAATCTCTTGATGTTGGCCAGGGGGATTATCGGCCAGCCGGCATTGCTGATTGTGGATGGCTTGCTCGACTACCTGGATGAAGCCGACTTGGAGCGCGCCCTGCCTTTGCTGCTTGACTTGCCAGGGTGCAGCCTTGTCATCATGACGCGCCGTGCATCGATCGCACAGCACTGCGATCAGACCCTTGTGCTGGAGTTGCCTGATCATGACGCCTGACGTTATCCACAACCAGCAGTTCTCACAATATACGGTCACGCCCAGGCTGGTGAAGCGCATCCTGCTCTGGGTTGTGGTGTCGTGTTTTATCGTACCGACCTTAATATTGTTCCTCCCTTGGCAGCAAAATGTGCAAGCCATGGGCGCCGTGACCGCATTTGCACCACTGGAAAGGCGCCAAAGCGTGGATGCCCCGGTGGGCGGCGTGATCAGGCAGTGGTTCGTGCGCGAGGGGTCGCGCGTCAACGCTGGGGATCCCTTGCTTGAAATCAGCGATGTCGATCCTAGGTTCAAGGAAAGGCTGGCGGCACAACGTCAGACTGTCGCTGCTAAGCTGAAGGCCAAGCAGGATGAGCTGCAGGCTTATGAAGTACAGTTGCAGAACTTGCTGGCTGTGCGTCAAGCCAGGATAGCGGCCGTGGATTATGGCCTGAATGTTGCCCAGCAGAAAGTCGTGGCCGCCGGTGAGAGCGTTGCATCCGCCCAGGCTACGTTGGATGCAGCCGATTTCCAGGTGAGCAGGATGCAGCGCCTGGTACAGGAGGGGCTGGTTTCCAGGCGCGATGTAGAATTAGCCGAGCGGGACAGGGCGGTAGCGCTTCGTAACGTGAATAGCGCCAAGGCCGCACTGGACTCGGCACGTGCCGAGGAAAAAGCTGCAACAGCCAGCCAGGCGCAGGTCAGGGCCGAGACCCAGGCTAATATTGATGCCAGTCGCGCCCTGATCAGCAAGATCAGTTCGGAGGTGGCCGATACCCAGAACGAATTGACCAGTCTTGAGATCAGCCTTGCTCGCCAGGAGTCGCAATTGGTACGGGCACCGCGCGCAGGCACCGTGTTCAGGTTGCCGGTCAATTCCCAATCGCAAGTGATCAGTCAAGGGCAGCCATTGCTGGTGATTATTCCTGACACAGAGCAGCGCGCGGTGGAATTGATGGTGAAGGGCCTGGATGCTGCGCTGATACTTCCAGGTAGCCGCGTCAGGTTGGAATTCGAAGGCTGGCCAGCGTTGCAGATCTCCGGGTGGCCCAATGTTGCGATCGGCACATTTGGCGGCAAAGTAGCCTTTGTCGATGCCAGCGATGACGGCACCGGGCGTTTCCGGGTCATGGTGGTGCCTGATGAAAGTGTGCAGAAATGGCCTTCCGAGCGTTTCTTGAGGCAAGGAAGTTCCGCCCGAGGCTGGATACTGCTAGAGGAGGTTTCGATTGGTTATGAAATCTGGCGCGTGCTGAATGGTTTCCCTCCGCGTGTTCCGCAGCCTGCCGCTAATGCTGCCCAGGGAGCCTGATGATGCAACATAGGCAGTCGAGTTTGGTGATGCTCTGTTGTCAGGCGTTGGCCTGGCTCAGTCTGTCAGGCATGTCGCCAGCCCTGGCCTGGGCAGCGTCCGGCATGGAAGCGCTGGGGCCTGTCATGCCTGAGCAGCTGCCAAATGACATTGATTTGAATGCCATGAGCCGGAACAAGGCAACAACGCTCGAAGAAGACTACGCAAATGCGCGGCGGCAGTATGGATTGTCGGTTCCCGAGCGGTTCCGTCTGAACCTGGATGAGGCATTGGCGCAAAGTCGTGAGCAGGAAATATTCTTGCCAAAAGGGGTTGAACATGGGTTGACGATTGCAGATGTCAGGGCTCGGGCCTTGCAGAACAATCTTTCTTTGAAGGTTGTGCAATTCGATCAGCAAATTGCGCAAAGCGTATTGGGCGCGGAGCGTGCAAAGTTCGACAATATTATCTATGCCAGTTTGCAACGTAGGCGTGAGGATCGGCCGTTGACCAGTGGTGACATCGTGCAGATCAAGTCCGAGGACCCCCTCTTGGATGGACAGCTCGCCAAGTTAGACAAGGCCGAACAGCAGATTGACTATCTGGACGGCGAAGCCGGGGTTGCCATTCCGCTCAGAACCGGGGGAGTGGTGAGGGTGAGCACCCCCTTCGAGCGTAAACTGACGGAAGGCGTACTAGGCTCAGACCAGTACCGTCGCGCAACACGCTTTTCGATCAGCCAGCCTTTGCTGCGCAATGCCGGGGTCAAGGTCAATGAAGCCAGCATCCGCATTGCCGATCTGGACCGACAGGCGGTGGATGCCAAGACGCGGTTGCAGTCCATCCGCGTGGTATCGTTGATCGACAAGGCTTATTGGGAGCTCTATGCCGCTTGGGCTGAGCTGGATGTCCGGCGCCAGCAATATGAGCTAGCGGCGCGTAATCTCGATATGGTGCGCCGCAAGGTGGAGGAGGGACTGGTCGCGGGCATTGAAGCCAGTCGCGCCGAAATCGGCGTTTCGGACCGGATAGAGGCCTTGATCCTTGCCAAGACCCGGTTGCAGCTCACCCAGCGACAATTGCTATTCCTGCTCAATGATCCCCAATATGCCATAGACAGCGATGCACTGATCCGTCCCCAATCCGAGCCTATCCTCATGCATTACGAATTTGACAAGGATAGGCTGATCTCGTCCGCCATGCAGGGCCGGCTCGAATTGCTGGAGCTGGAGTTGAAGCTCGCCGCAGACCTCAACAGGGTGGAGTACCTGCAAAACCAGACCTTGCCGTTGTTTACCCTGGATTACAGCTATGGTGCCTTGTCTTCTGGCGAGAACAGCCTGTCGAGGGCGTACGACAGTCCATTCGACAACCGCTTCAGTGATTGGTCCGTAGGCTTGCGTTTCGAACTGCCCATGACGAACGAAGCGCGACGCAATCAATTGCAGCAGGCGGTGCAGCAGCGTATGCAGCGCTTAGCGACCAAAGAGTTGCAGATATTGACGGTCAAGAGGGAAATCCATGATGCGGTTGACCGGGCTGAGCAGCATTGGCAGCGCATCATTGCAGCGCGGCAGCAGGTGATGCTGGCAGGCGTTAATTACGATGGCGAACTCAAGCAATTCAATGAAGGGCTGCGGAATATGACCGAGGTGCTGGAAATGCTGAGCCGCCTAGGGGAGTCGCAGATCAAGGAAATACGTGCCATGGTGGATTACCAGGCCGCGTTGATCGACATTGCATATGCTACCGGGACCCTATTGGGTTATGGCCAGGTGGAACTAGGCTCTTGAGTCCGATGCGCTGGTTTCAGTAGCGCCGGGAGACAGCGAAGTCGGCAAGGCGCAGCAATGCCTCCTTGTAGGTGGACTCAGGCAAGTGCATGATGGCCGCGCACCCGGCGGCGGCCTCTGCCTTGGCGAGCTCCCGAACGTGCTCCAGTGCGCCTGTTGCCTTCACTGCCTCGACCACTGCCGGCAATTCCTGCAGCCCACCCTTTTCAATTGAGTTGCGGATAATCTCGTGCTGGGCTTCTGTGCCGTGGCGCATGGCGTATAGCAAGGGAAGTGTGGGCTTCCCTTCTGCGAGGTCGTCGCCGAGGTTCTTGCCGATCTCGCTACTGTCGCCGCTCAGGTCCAATACATCGTCAACCAGTTGGAACGCCGTGCCCAGACGCATGCCGTACTCTGCCATCGCGGCTTCATCCTGGGCGTCGGTGCCGCAAATGATGGCGCCAAGTCTTGTCGCGGCTTCGAACAGCTTTGCTGTCTTGTAGTGGATGACTCTCAGGTAGGCTTCATCGGTGATGTCCGCATCATGCACATTGAGCAGTTGCAGCACTTCGCCTTCCGCAATCGTGTTGGTCGCGTCAGATAGCACTTCCATCACGCGCATGCTCTGGATGCCGACCATCATCTGGAAGGTGCGGGAGTAGATGAAATCACCGACCAGCACACTTGCCGCATTGCCGAACAAGGTGTTTGCTGTTGCCTTGCCGCGGCGCAACGAGGATTCGTCCACCACGTCATCATGAAGCAGAGTCGAGGTATGGATCAGCTCGATAATGGCTGCCAGCTCATGGTGTTTTGCTTCAATGCGCCCGAATGCACCAGCCGATAACAGTACCAGGGTGGGTCGCAGGCGCTTGCCGCCACTGTTGATAATATAATCGGCGACCTGGTTGATCAGGACGACATCGGAATGCAGGGCTTTGCGAATCACCGCATCGACCTTTTGCATGTCTTCTGCGATGCACGATTGAATAAAAGCTAGGGACACGTCTGGCTGCCAAAAATAAGTCTCGGGATTCTAGCATATGCCAGGCCGGATGCAGTGTCTGCATGACAGGTGCCCAACGTGAAAATTGCATTTTTACAGCATGAAAAGCGTCAGCGATAATAGCATTTGCTTTCCGCGCGATTTTCCGTATAATGCCCGATTCATTTGAATGCGTAGCAAACGAGGCATAACCATGTATGCAGTTATCAAGACTGGTGGCAAACAATATCGCGTAGCCGCTGGTGACAAGCTTAAGGTAGAAAAGTTGGCGGGCGAAGTCGGCAGCGAAATCACCCTCGACAAGGTATTGTTGGTTTCTGATGGTGACAATACCACCATTGGTTCTCCTCTGGTTCAAGGTGCGAGCGTACAGGCCAAGGTTGTGGCTCATGGCCGCGGTGATAAGGTATTGATCTTCAAGATGCGCCGCCGCAAGCACTATCGCAAGACTCAAGGCCACCGCCAGAGTTTTACCGAAATCCAGATTGAAAAGATTGCTGCTAAGTAAGGAGTAGTTAAAAATGGCACACAAAAAAGCAGGCGGTAGTTCCCGTAATGGCCGCGACTCGAATGCCCAGCGACTGGGCGTGAAAGCTTTCGGCGATCAGTTTGTTTCCGCTGGCAGCATCATTGTTCGTCAACGCGGCACCAAGATGCACCCAGGTGAGAATGTCGGCATCGGCAAGGATCATACTTTGTTCGCTAAGGTCGATGGCAAGGTGGCTTTCTCCGTGAAAGGCGCGTTGGGTCGCAAGCTGGTCAGCATCATTCCAGCGTAAATCCTGGCATGATTCGGAAAAAGCCCTATCCGCTGATAGGGCTTTTTTATTTTAAGTCGTCCTTCAGGCAGGTATGATGACTGCCTCAACAAGTTGAACCTGTGAAATAGCGACCATGAAGTTTATAGACGAAGCCACAATCAAGGTCTACGCCGGCGATGGCGGCAACGGTGTCGCCACCTTCCGCCGCGAGAAATACGAAGCCATGGGCGGTCCCAATGGCGGGGACGGCGGTCGTGGCGGTTCGATCTACATGATCGCCGACCGCAATATCAACACCCTGGTCGACTATCGCTATACCCGTGTCTTCCGGGCGCAGCGTGGTGAAAACGGCCGCGGGTCTGATCAGTACGGCGCGAGCGGCGAAGATATGGTGTTGAGAGTGCCGGTGGGGACGGTAGTCAGCGACAAGGCGACAGGCCAGGTGCTGACAGACCTAGCGGAGCATGGTCAAAAGGTCATGGTCGCCAAGGGCGGCAAAGGCGGCCTCGGCAACATCCATTTCAAGTCCAGTGTCAACCGCGCTCCGCGCCAATGCACCAAGGGGGATCCCGGCGAGGAGTTTGAGCTTTACCTCGAACTCAAGGTGCTGGCCGATGTCGGTTTGCTTGGCATGCCCAATGCGGGCAAGTCCACCTTCATTCGCTCGGTATCCGCGGCCAAGCCCAAAGTGGCTGACTACCCATTTACCACCCTGCATCCCAACCTTGGGGTCGTGCGCGTGGACGCCAATCGCAGTTTTGTGATTGCAGATGTTCCGGGGCTGATCGAGGGTGCCGCCGAGGGGGCTGGCCTAGGTCACCAATTCCTTCGCCACCTTTCCCGTACCCGCCTGCTGCTGCATTTGGTCGACCTGGCACCATTCGATGAAAGCGTGGATCCAGTACGTGAGGCGTTGGCCATCACGGAAGAGCTGCGCAAGTATGATGAAGCACTCTATAACAAGCCGCGCTGGCTGGTGCTCAATAAGGTGGACATGCTGGAGGACAGCGAGCAGAAAGTGGCCGAGTTCGTCCAGAGATTGGGCTGGCAGGGCCGTTATTTCGCTATTTCCGCATTGGCTGGCATAGGCTGTCGCGAATTGACCTATGCCATCATGGAGCATGTGGAGGAAGCCAGTCGGGTTGAGCATGAAGCGGCGGAAAACACAGGTGCCGCTTCCATGAGCGGGGACTAGGCAGCCAGGATAGGCAGAGATGACGTCATTGCTATTGAATGCAAAATGCCTGGTCGTGAAGGTAGGCTCCAGTCTGGTGACTAACAACGGCGCTGGCCTGGATAAAGGTGCCATTGCAGCCTGGGCCGATCAGATTGCCCGGCTGGTGAAGTCGGGCCGGCAGGTGGTACTGGTATCCAGCGGTGCCGTGGCGGAAGGCATGCAGCGCCTGGGCTGGAAGAAGCGGCCAGTGGCGATCAACGAGTTGCAGGCTGCTGCAGCCGTTGGGCAAATGGGCTTGGTGCAGATGTACGAGTCCTGCTTTGCTTCCCACGGTTTGCATACTGCCCAGATTCTGCTGACGCATGCAGACTTGGCCGACAGGAAACGCTACCTGAATGCGCGGACGACATTGCGTACCTTGCTGGACTTGGGCGTCATTCCGATCATCAATGAAAATGACACAGTTGTGACCGATGAAATTCGCTTCGGTGACAATGACACCCTGGGATCGCTGGTAGCCAACCTGATCGAAGCGGATGCGCTGGTGATCCTCACCGACCAGCCGGGCTTGTATTCGGCCGATCCGCGCAAGCATCCCGATGCGCAATTCATTCAGTATGAAACTGCTGGCAATCCTGCTCTGGAAAAGATGGCAGGTGGCGCCGGCACCCTGATTGGGAGCGGTGGCATGCTGACCAAGATCCTCGCTGCCAAGCGGGCAGCGCGTAGCGGGGCGCATACTGTCATCGCCTCCGGCCGGGAGCCGGATATCTTGGTGAGGCTGGCGCAAGGCGAGGTGGTAGGCACGCATCTCAAGGCGGGCCAGGTCAAGACCTTGGCTCGCAAGCAATGGCTTGCGGATCAACTGCGTGTTGCCGGCAAGGTCGTGGTGGATGAAGGCGCAGCCAAGGCATTGCGCGAAGGGGGACGCAGCCTGTTGCCGATCGGCGTGATGGCTGTAGAAGGCAGTTTTGAGCGTGGAGAGGTCGTATCCTGTGTGAATACCGCGGGCGAGGAAATCGCGCGCGGATTGGTGAATTACAGTGCGCTAGAGACGGCTCGCATCCTGCGTCAGCCGAGTCACGAAATAGAACATATCCTGGGTTATATCGATGGGCCTGAATTGATTCATCGCGACAACCTGATTCTGGTGTAAGGGGAAATCATGTCCAAACCATTGGTTGGTATCATCATGGGCTCAGACAGCGACTGGCCCGTCATGCGCGCCGCGGCGCAGACGTTGGCCGATTTAGGCATTGTCTACGAGGCACGCGTGGTCTCTGCGCACCGTACGCCTGACCTGATGTTTGAGTTTGCCGAGCAAGCGGCCGAACGCGGCTTGCGTGTCATTATTGCTGGCGCTGGCGGCGCCGCCCACCTGCCTGGCATGGTGGCGGCCAAGACGACATTGCCGGTACTAGGCGTGCCGGTGCCATCACGCCATCTACAGGGGCAGGATTCCCTGCTATCCATCGTCCAGATGCCTAAAGGGATTCCAGTCGCGACGTTTGCGATCGGTGAGGCAGGGGCTGCCAACGCCGGTTTGTTTGCCGCCGCCATCCTGGCGACGACGGATAGCGCACTTGCGCAGCAGCTGGCAGATTTTCGTGCCGCACAGGCGGCCCGGGTGCTGGACATGACATTGCCGGACCAGCCCTGATATCGAACGATATATTCAGTCTCGAGGAGTTTTCGTGAGTAGTGTAAAAACTATATTGCCTCCGGCCATGCTGGGGATGTTGGGTGGCGGCCAGTTGGGCCGCTTCTTTGTGATTGCGGCTCATGAGATGGGCTACAAGGTGGCAGTGCTGGATCCTGACCGCAACAGCCCGGCGGGCAAAATTGCCGACGTGCATCTCTGTGCTGCCTATGATGATGAGACTGCGCTGCAGTCCCTTGCCGAGCAATGCGCGGCCATTACCACCGAATTCGAGAACGTGCCCGCATCTACGCTGGAATTCCTGGCGCAGCAT
This sequence comes from Methylobacillus flagellatus KT, assembly GCF_000013705.1. Taxonomy (NCBI): domain Bacteria; kingdom Pseudomonadati; phylum Pseudomonadota; class Betaproteobacteria; order Nitrosomonadales; family Methylophilaceae; genus Methylobacillus; species Methylobacillus flagellatus. The sequence goes on along the minus strand of NC_007947.1, from coordinate 2,366,437 downwards.
CGTACTGTGCGTCCTGCCGCTGCTTCAGTGGCTATTGCGCAGAATCGCGTCGCAGAAAAGAACTTTTTCCGCGACTCCGGCTTTCCGGTTGCGCCGTATGCCGTGATTGAGCAGGCTATCGATATCCCTGCTGCCGATAGCGGTTTGTATCCTGCCATCCTAAAGGTGGCGCGCTTCGGGTATGATGGCAAGGGTCAGGCGCGAGTAGCGACTCCGGAGGAGGCAAGCGCCGCTTTTGAGAAGTTCGGTGCCGAGGTCTGCGTGCTGGAACGCATGCTCAGGCTGGACTACGAAGTTTCCGTGGTATTGGCACGGGATGCCGACGGCAATGTGGAGACCTTCCCTGCGGCAGAAAACAGTCATTTGAACGGCATTCTTGATGTCAGCATCGCGCCGGCACGAGGTGATGCGGCTATCCGGGAGCAGGCACGCCAGCTGGCTGTGGATGTTGCGCAAAAGCTGAATTACACGGGGGTTCTGGGCGTCGAGTTTTTCGTCAGCCAGGGCCGTCTGCTGGTCAATGAAATGGCACCGCGTCCCCATAACTCCGGACATTACACGATAGATGCATGCGTAACCAGCCAGTTCGAGCAGCAAGTGCGTGTGTTGGCAGGCCTGCCGCTGGGTGATGCGCGCCAGCACAGTCCCGCAGTCATGGTGAATCTGCTGGGCGATATCTGGAGCAGGGGTGAGCCTTCATGGGATGCTGCCTATGCCGAGCCAGGGTTGAAAATGCACCTTTATGGCAAGCATGAAGCCAGGCCAGGCCGAAAGATGGGGCACTTTACCGTGGTTGGAGATAAGGCGGACCAGACGCTGCAAGGCGCGTTGAAGGTTCGCCACTTGCTTGGCATCAGGGATTGACGGAGCCGGAATCCTGAACAATAAAAGCCAGGCAGATTGCCTGGCTTTTATTTTTGCGGATGTAATTTACTTGCGCATATTCCGGGTCATGGTTCTCAGGTTGCTGTCCATTGGGAAAGCATAATCATGTACTGCCACCACCACATTGCTGCTGGGCTGAATGACCTTCAAGTTGACAAACACCATGTCGCTACTCAATGCGTAAGTGCCTGCGATGACAGCCTGCGCATTATGGTTTTTTGCGACATCCTTGATTTCTCGGGTGAGTAGCAGCTCGCCCTGGTCCTGCTTCATGTAGACGTAGTCGCGGAACTTCATTTCGATCATGCTGTAACCGGCTTGGGAAAAGCGTGATGAAATCTGCTCGGAAGCCAGCCTGCCGAAGGTGGATGAACTGGAAAGCGCATCGATATTGACCAGGGTGGCTATGATCATCGGGTGTGAGGGATTGATCTTGCCGCTAAGCTGCTGTATCAGCGCATCAGCTGCCTTGTAATTATTCTCGATGAACGGATTGTTGGCTGCTGTCGTGTAGTCAGCCTTGTCATTGGTGCTCGATCCTGTTGGCATGCCGGAGCATGCGGTCAGAGCCAATACCATTGCAATGGTGTACCTGTTCTTGAGCATGTTAGTGGCTTCCTCGTACGCTGAAGTTGGCATGACTGGCGGCGTGATACAGCCATTGGTCCGAATCTGCAACATAGTACGTGGCACGAGAGACGGCCAGATAACGACTGTTATCCGTTACTGCGGCATTGATGATGATTTCCGTTTGCGGTGTCGCGCCAGAGGCTTTATCTGAGTTGAAGTATGTCAACGCTTCTGCACCACTGATCACGCCTGTCACCACACCTGCGGCAGAAATTGAACTATTGAGCTCGCTCAATGTCCACACGCCTGTTGCCAGGGCCGTTGGAATGCCGACAGTGCGCGCTTGCAGGCGGTGAGGAGAGAATTGCAGGACTTGAGTGTCGATTTCAATGTTGACTGCGGCGCCGCGAGTCTTGACAACGTGATAGCCACGATTGACCAATGTGGCGATCAATTCTCCTGCGACTGCCTGGTTGAACGGAGAGTCTTCAGTCACAGACACATAGAGTGTTTGTTCTTTGCTCACCTTGCCGCTCATTTGTGTTTGCAGCCTTTGGGATAGATCTTGAGTTATTAATCCCCAATGTGCGGCAGCTTGAAGTTTCTCCTGCGACATGGTGGGAAAGTTTTTCGCAATCGGCGTTTCACCGTGTGGAGTCACGCAACCTGATAACAGGATGCTGATAAGAAAAGGTATTGCCGTAGTTTTTGGCATATTGAGCTTATCCCCTGAAGTTAAGTGGTGAGTAAATATTTTTTTTCTGAAACCTTAATGAGACTTTACGGAAGGAATATGACTTTCTTTAGTGCATATCCTTTAACGCATGTATCGGGTAGTTGTAGTGCTGGCTCGAGTCATATGCTATTCATGCAAGATGGCTGGCGGATGGGGTTGCCGGCGTCATGTGTATCAAGCGCTTGGTTGAATAGTGACGGGGAAATGAAAGTGATTCGGGACAGTCTTGAATAGGCAATAAAAAAGCCGGGATTCCCCCGGCTTTTCGCAAGAGTTCGAGCTGAATCAGGCAAGCGCCTTGATTGCAGCACTCAGACGGCTCTTGTGGCGAGCGGCCTTGTTCTTGTGGATGATTTTCTTGTCCGCAATACGGTCGATCACGCTGACATTTTCATTGAATACGCTTTGAGCCGCAGTCTTGTCGCCGGCCTCTACCGCTTTGATGATCTTCTTGATCGCGGTACGCAGAGCCGAGCGCAAACTTGCATTGTGGGCGCGTTGCTTGACTGCCTGACGTGCACGCTTTCTCGCCTGTGCGCTATTAGCCATGGATAGTTCCTAATTAAATAAGTTAACAAAATACGAAGCCAAGCATATTAACCAATATTGCCGCCAATTGCAAGAATATGGTGAATTTGTTCCGCGTGCGATTGCACTGACATGATAAAATCGCCGTCTGATCAGTCGCTGAGACTCCATATGATGATACCTGTGCAATGAATCTGTTAAAAGCGTTGGCTGCGGTCGGGAGCATGACTTTTGTCTCCCGGGTACTGGGGTTCGTCAGGGATACATTGATCGCACGGGTGTTCGGTGCGGGGATCTACACGGATGCCTTCTTTGTCGCTTTCAAGATCCCCAACCTGTTACGCCGCCTGTTCGCCGAGGGAGCGTTTTCACAGGCTTTTGTGCCGGTCCTGGCCGAGTACAAGAACCGCCGCGGTCATGACGAGACATATGGGCTGGTCAGTAAAGTGGCGACCTTGCTCGGACTGGTGCTCATGGGCGTGACCTTGCTCGGCATACTGGCAGCTCCCGTTGTTGCCTATATCAGTGCGCCGGGCTGGGCGCAGCGTGAGCCGGAAACCTTTGCGCTGACCATCGACATGCTGCGCATCATTTTCCCTTATATCCTGTTGATTTCCGTGGTGTCCCTGGCGGGCGGTGTGCTCAATACCTATAGCAGGTTTTCCGTGCCGGCGTTTACGCCAGTCTGGCTCAACATTGCATTTATCGTCGCCGCATTGTTCTTTGCCCCCTATTTTGATCCGCCGGTCATGGTGCTGGCCTGGGCGGTATTCGCAGGCGGTGTGCTGCAGCTGGTCTTCCAGCTGCCTTTTCTGCGCAAGATCGGGATGCTGCCCAAGTTACACTTCGATTTCCGGGATGAGGGTGTCTGGCGCATCCTTCGCCTCATGGGACCGGCAGTGTTCGGGGTCTCGATCGCCCAGTTGTCATTGCTGATCAATACGATCTTTGCCTCTTTTCTCGAGAGTGGCAGCGTGTCCTGGCTCTATTATGCTGACCGCCTCATGGAATTTCCTACCGGCTTGCTGGGCGTGGCGCTGGGAACGATCCTCCTGCCCAGTCTTTCAAAGAGCGTGGCGGACAAGGCGGAACACGAATATTCGTCCCTGCTGGACTGGGGGTTGCGCCTGACCTTGATGCTGGCTTTGCCGGCGGCGGTAGCGTTGGCAGTGCTGTCCGTGCCGTTGGTGACCTCCTTGTTTCATTACGGTGCCTTTACGGAGCACGATGTCTGGATGACGCGCCAGGCGCTGATTGCCTATAGTCTGGGGTTGCTGGGCTTGATCCTGGTCAAGGTGCTGGCTCCGGGATTTTATGCGCGCCAGAACGTCAAGACGCCGGTCAAGATCGCAGTGGTCACCTTGATAGCTACGCAACTGATGAATCTGGCTTTTGTCGGCATTTTTCATCACGCCGGCTTGGCATTGGCGATTGGGCTGGGCGCTTGTATCAACGCAGGCCTGCTTTACTACAAGCTGCGCAAGAACGGCATTTACCAGCCTCAGCCAGGCTGGCTGAGGTTCATGGCGCGTGTCGCCGTGGCCTTGCTGGCGATGGGCGCCGCGCTCTGGGTAGGTGCGGGCGACAGCGAGTATTGGCTGCATGCGACCTTGTGGGCCAAGCTTGCGTATTTACTGGGGCTGGTAGGCTTGGGCGCTGCGGTCTATTTTGCGGCCTTGTGGGTCATGGGACTGCGTATTCGCGACTTTATCAAGCGAAGTGTGAGTTGAGGCGGGGAGGTTCATGCAGGTATTTCGTCATTTCCACCAGGCTGCCCATCATCCGCTTGCGGTTGCTATTGGAAATTTCGATGGCGTGCACCTGGGCCACCAGGCATTGTTGCGTCGCCTGATCGAGGTGGCGTCTGCACAAGGACTGAAGTCGGCAGTCATGACTTTCGAGCCGCATCCGCGGGAGTTTTTCGCGCCTGACAAGGCGCCTGCAAGGCTGACTTCGTTGCGTGAGAAGTTGGAGTTGTTTGCGGAAGCTGGTGTCGATTATGTCTATGTCTGTCATTTCAACCGCCGTTTCGCCGCCATCACGGTGGAAGCCTTCATGCAGGACATCCTACGCAATGCGCTGGATGCCCGGACTATCCTGGTGGGAGAGGACTTCCGTTTTGGTGCCGGGCGCCAGGGCAGTATGGAGGATTTTGCACGCGCAGGATTCAATCTGCAAAGCCAGCCGCAGGTCAACCTGGACGGCAAGCGTGTTTCCAGCACCGCCATCCGCGAGGCGCTGGCGAAGGGGCAGCTCGATGAAGCTGCGCGCCTGCTGGGGCGCCCCTACAGTATCAGCGGCAAGGTGGTGCATGGCGACAAGCTTGCACGCGAGCTTGGCTATCCTACGGCGAATATTCACATGCTGCATGATAGGCCGCCGCTTTTCGGCATCTATGCGGTAAAATTGGAAGGTTTGGCCGAGGGCGGCGATTGGCCGGGTGTAGCTAGCCTCGGTGTGCGACCTACCGTAAAGCAGGATGGCAAGCCGACGCTGGAGGCGCACCTGTTTGATTTCAGCGGCGATATCTATGGCCGTCATGTACGCGTGAAATTCATGCACAAAATACGCGATGAAATGAAATTCGACAGCCTGGAAACATTGAAGTACTGGATTGCCAGGGATGCCGAGATGGCGCGTGAGTATTTTCGTGCCAATCCCTGAGCGCGAAGCCTGATTTTTAAAGATTGAACGAAACTAGACTGATGAGCGAAAACACCAAGTACAAGTTGAACCTGCCAGAAACCAGTTTTCCGATGCGCGGAGACCTGGCGAAGCGTGAACCCGCATGGCTGAAAGGCTGGCAGGACAAACAGGTGTACCAGCGCATACGCAATGCGCGCAAGGGTGCGAAGAAATTCATCCTGCACGACGGCCCGCCGTATGCCAACGGCGCGATTCACCTGGGGCATGCCGTCAACAAGATATTGAAGGACATCATTGTCAAGTCCAAGACCTTGTCCGGCTTCGATGCGCCTTACGTGCCTGGCTGGGATTGCCATGGCCTGCCGATCGAGCTGGCTGTCGAGAAACAGCACGGCAAGGATATTCCGCCGGCTAAATTCCGTGAGCTGTGCCGCGCCTATGCCGCCGAGCAGGTGGCGAGGCAGAAGCAGGACTTCATTCGCCTGGGCGTGCTGGGCGACTGGGATCATCCTTACCTCACCATGGACTTCCAGACCGAGGCCGACATCATCCGCGCGCTTGGCGACATCTACAAGAATGGCTATCTCTACCAGGGCTCCAAGCCCGTGCATTGGTGCGTGGACTGCGGCTCGGCATTGGCAGAGGCCGAAGTCGAATACGAGGACGTCAACTCGCCCGCGATCGACGTTGGCTTCAAGTTCGTCGATCACGCTGCGCTTGGCGCAGCGTTCAATACCACCGTCAATGGTGATGCCTACGCGGTGATCTGGACCACTACGCCCTGGACCTTGCCTGCCAACCAAGCCGTCAGCGTGCATCCTGAGCTGGAGTATGACCTGCTTCAGACTTCGCGCGGCTTGCTGGTGCTGGCGCACGACCTGGCCGAAGCGACGCTCAAGCGTTATGGCGAGGAAGAGGCGCCGGTGCTTGGCTCTGCCAAGGGCGCGGCGCTTAGGGGTCTGCTCGTGCAGCATCCTTTCGAGCAGCGCACCGTCCCCGTGATCACGGGCGAGCATGTCACGACCGATGCCGGTACCGGCCTGGTGCATACCGCTGCCGCGCACGGCAACGATGACTGGTTGGTGATGCGTGCGCATTATCCCGAGGAAAAGCCACGCGTGTTGATCGGCGGCGACGGCAAATTCTTCAACAGCGAGCTGGTCGAGCTGGCCGCAATTCGCGGCTTGAACCGGCAAGAGGCCAACAAAGTCATCCTGACTGTATTGCAGGAAAAGGGCGCCTTGTTCGCCAGTGCGCGCCTGAACCATAGTTTCCCGCATTGCTGGCGCCACAAGACGCCATTGATGCAATTGGCGACCCACCAATGGTTCATCGGCATGAACCAGGTCGGCAGCAATGGCAAATCCCTGCGCGAACTGGCAAACAAGGCGGTGGACGATACGGCGTTCTATCCTGCCTGGGGCCGAGCGCGTCTCGAGGCGATGATCAGGAACCGTCCTGACTGGTGCGTCTCGCGCCAGCGCAATTGGGGTGTGCCGATGCCGTTCTTCGTGCACAAGGAGACCGGCGAACCGCATCCGCGCACTGCGGAGCTGCTCGAAACCGTCGCGTTGCAGGTGGAGCAGCAGGGTATCGAAGCCTGGTTCTCGCTCGATGGGGCAACCTTCCTGGCTCAGCATGCGCCCGAGAATGCAGATCAATACAAAAAGGTGACGGATACGCTGGATGTCTGGTTCGATTCCGGCGCTACCCATGCGGCGGTATTGAAACGCCGTTCGGAACTGCAAAGTCCTGCCGACTTGTACCTGGAAGGTTCGGATCAGCATCGGGGCTGGTTCCAGTCATCCTTGCTCACCGGCTGTGCGATCGATGGTCGTGCACCGTACGATGCCTTGCTCACCCACGGCTTCACCGTGGACGAGAAAGGCTACAAGATGTCGAAATCGCGCGGCAACGGCATCGAGCCGCAGGATATCTGCAACCGCCTCGGCGCGGACATGCTGCGCCTGTGGATCGCTTCCACGGACTACTCCGGCGAAATGTCCTTGTCGGAGGAAATCCTCAAGCGTGTGACCGACAGTTACCGCCGCATCCGTAATACCCTACGCTTCCTGCTCGCCAACCTGGCCGACTTCGATGCGCAGCAGGATTTGCTGCCGGTCGAGCAGTGGCTGGAGCTGGATCGCTTCGGCTTGGCATTGACACAGCAATTGCAGGCGCAGGTGCTTGCCGACTTCGATCGCTACGAATTCCACCTCGCGGTGCAAAAGCTGGTGGGTTTCTGCTCCGAGGAGCTGGGCGGCTTCTATCTCGATATCCTCAAGGACAGACTCTACACATCGGGCGACAAGTCGCATGCGCGCCGTTCCGCACAAAGTGCACTGCACCATATCACCCATGCCCTGATGCGGCTGATGGCGCCTATCCTCAGCTTCACGGCAGATGAAATCTGGAACACCTTGGGCCTGGATGCCAAGGCCACCGTGTTCGAGGAAACCTGGTACGCCTTGCCGGAGCACGGCCTGGATCAGTCCGCACTGCAGGCATGGGAGACAGTGCTGGATGTGCGCAACGCCTCCAACAAGGCGATCGAGAACGAACGCGCGCAAGGCAAAATTGGCGCTTCCCTGCAAGCTGAGCTGGATATCTATGCCAGCGGCGATATCCATGCCGCACTCGTGCGGCTGCAGGACGACCTGCGCTTCGTGCTGATGGCCTCACGCGTCACCGTGCATGCGCGAGAGGGTGGGTTGGAAGTGAAGGTAAGTGCGAGTGCGCATGCCAAGTGCGAGCGCTGCTGGCATTACCGTGCCGATGTCGGTAGTGATGCCGCGCACCCAACCATTTGCGGCCGTTGTGTCAGCAACCTGTTCGGTCAGGGCGAGTCGCGTCATTATGCTTAAGTGGCTGGGCCTGAGCGGCATCGTGGTTGCGCTTGACCTTTATACCAAGCACTTGGTGCTTAAGGCTTTCGAGTATGGCGAACACCTGCAGCTCACCTCATTTTTCGATCTGGTGCGCTATCACAACGAAGGCGCTGCATTCAGCTTCCTTGCGGGCGCTGGCGGTTGGCAACGCATTTTTTTCAGTGCGATCGCCGTGGTGGCTTCCATCATTATCATCCGCCTGCTGCGCAAGCACCCGCAGCAGCACTTGTTCTGTCTTGGGCTAGCCCTGGTGCTGGGCGGTGCGCTGGGCAACCTCTATGACCGCGTGACCTTGGGTTATGTGGTGGACTTCCTGTTCTTCCATTACGGAGAATACTATTGGCCGGCATTCAACGTGGCGGATTCGGCGATTTGCGTGGGCGTCGCGTTGCTGATACTGGACAGCTTCAGGAAGAAAGCCTGAGCCGTTGCAGGCTTGAGTGGACAGAAAAAAGCACACCTCGGTGTGCTTGTTTTATTTCATGGAGTGTCAACAACATGCATCCAGCAAAGTGATTTTGACTGGACGTGTTGTCCTGCCCAGCCAGTGCTATAACTAGTATGGCGAGGCAGGACTGCGATGCAACAGGGATTTTGCGAGCTGTTGTGCTTAAGCCGCTTGCCTGAGGCTGGCGATATCAATCACGAAGCGGTATTTCACGTCGCTCTTCAGCATGCGCTCGAATGCATTGTTGATTTCCTGGATCGGGATCAGCTCGATGTCGGAAGTGATATTGTGTTCGGCGCAGAAATCCAGCATTTCCTGGGTTTCCTTGATGCCGCCGATCAAGGATCCGGCCAGCTTGCGGCGCTTGAATATCAGGTTGGCGACGCTGGGGGAAGGGTGCGGGCTGTCGGGCACGCCTACCAGGCACATGGAGCCATCGCGCTTGAGCAGGGCCATGAACTGGTCAAGGTCGTGCGGTGCGGCGACTGTGTTGAGGATGAAATCGAAACTTTGCAGGTGCTGCTGCATTTGCTCAGGATCCTTGGAGATGATGACTTCATCGGCACCCAGGCGTTTTGCGTCTTCTACCTTGCTGGGAGAGGTGGTGAACAACACCGTGTGCGCCCCGAGTGCTTTGGCGAATTTGACGCCCATGTGTCCAAGACCGCCCAGGCCCACGATGCCGACCTTTTGTCCCGGGCCGACATTCCAATGACGCAGAGGGGAATACGTCGTAATGCCGGCGCAGAGCAGTGGCGCTGTCGCCGCTAGATCGAGCTTGTCTGAAATCTTCAATGTGAAACGTTCGTCCACCACAATCAGGTTGGAGTAGCCTCCGTAAGTGACCTGGCCGGGCATGTGCTTGTCCGGGCTGTTATACGTAAATACAGCGTGGTTGCAGTACTGCTCCAGGCCTTCCGCACAGTCGGGGCAGGCGTTGCATGAGTCCACCATGCAGCCTACGCCTGCCAAGTCGCCTACCTTGAATTTTTTGACATTGCTGCCGACCTGGGTCACGCGCCCTACGATTTCGTGGCCAGGCACGACTGGGAAAATGGAGTTTCCCCATTCGTTACGCGCCTGGTGCAGGTCGGAGTGGCAAACGCCACAAAATAGGATTTCGATCTGGACATCATTCGCTCCAACCTGACGCCGCTCGAAAGAAAATGGGGCCAAAGGAGATTTGGGATCATGTGCTGCATAACTAATGGCTTTGGTCATGGTGCAATACTCCAGTAAATGAATATGGAAAATGTTGCTATTATGCCGTGCTTTATTGATCCAATAAATGGAAATATCTCAATTTCACAATTCCTTAAATATGAATTGTTTGGCCTCGGCTAGACTGGTATTTCTAGCCGGGGCGTGCCTATGGATGTGGTTGGGTCATCAATTGCGTCGGCTATCGACAGATAGCCAGAGTGTGGGCGTGCTTGCCAGGATCAGGAATCCGCCCGCGATGGCAAGATCCTTGAGGAACAGGATGGTCTGCATCGAGTCCTTCAGGTCGAAATGGAACAGGAAGGCGGCCGCGATACAGAAAATGGCGAGCAGCCAGGAAACCAGGCGTGTCTGGAAACCGATGATAATGGCGATTCCACCCAGGAGCTCAAGCGCAATCGTGGGCCAAAGCAAGATGCCTGGCACCTCGACGGACTCCATGTAGGCGATCGTGCCCGTCTGGTCCGCAATCTTTCCTGCACCTGCAACGATAAAGATAATCGCGATCAGGATGCGGCCCACTAGATGTGCATATTGGTTCATTCATAATCTCCTCTGCATTTAGTGTTGGAATAATCGGCAGTGACAAAAACGCATGCATTGCCAGGCTCCACCATAAAGCAAAATGAGTGAGTATGCCATGTCAGTATATTCATCCAGCTCGGACAGCGACCTAGCACATAGCATCCAGCAATACCGGGTGTAGGCATGCTTGGTGAGTTCTGGAGTCAGGTGCAATAAAAAAGGGGCTGAAGCCCCTTTTATGGTAGTGCTGTAGTGCCAGCCGTCAGTGGTTCGAGTTCACACGGATTTTCTGCAGGATGATGGTGGAGAGTTCTTCAATCGAGCGACTGGTGGAATCGATCCAGCTGATGCCTTCTCGATGCATCAGATCTTCCGCCAAGCGGATCTCGCGCCTGCAATTGTCTAGGGATGCATAATGGCTGTCCGGTCGGCGCTCGCTACGTACACTGTGCAGGCGCTCAGGATTGATCGAGAGCCCGTACAGCTTTTCGGGGTACTTCTTGAGTGCCTCGGGCAAGGAGCCGCGCTCCAGGTCTTCCGGGATCAAAGGATAATTTGCAGCCTTGATACCAAACTGCATTGCCAGGTACAGGCTGGTCGGCGTCTTGCCGCAACGGGAGACACCGACCAAGATCACTTGCGCTTCGCTGAGGCCGAAATCAGTCATGCCATCGTCATGGTTGAGCGTAAAGTTGATCGCGTCGATACGCTCATAGTAGCTATTGCCCAGCACGCTATGGGCAATGCCAGAGGTGCGGGAAGGCTGTTCCTGCAACTCTTCAGCCAGCGGATCCACGAAGGAGCCGAATACATCCAGATGCACGGCGTTGCTTTGCTTGAGCATATCGCGCAGGTCGGTATTCACCAGGGTCATGACGACGATAGGCCGCGCACCATCCGCTTTTTCCGTTTCGGCAATCTTGAGCAATGCCTCCTGTACCTTTTGCTCAGAGTCGGTGAAGGGCAGGCGGATATGCTTGAAGCTGACCGTGGGAAAGTGCGCCAACAGGTGCCCGACGGACTCGGCAGTAATCCCGGTACCGTCGGAAATGAAAAATACGCTGCGTTTCTGCATGACGCGCTGTCCCTTGGACTGAATGGTTATTTGCTCTTGCTGATACGTTGCCAGGTACTAATCACGGTATCAGGGTTGAGGGACACGGACTTGATGCCTTTTTCCACCAGCCATTCCGCGAAATCGGGATGATCAGATGGCCCCTGGCCGCAAATGCCGACATACTTGCCGAGGCGGTTCGCGGTGTCAATCGCCATTTCCAGCAGCACTTTGACCGCAGGGTCACGCTCGTCGAAGCCAGCAGCGACCAGGCCTGAGTCGCGATCCATACCCAGGGAGAGCTGGGTTAGGTCGTTGGAGCCGATGGAGAAGCCGTCGAAATACTCAAGGAACTGCTCAGCCAGCAAGGCATTGGAAGGGATTTCGCACATCATGATCAGGCGCAGCCCGTTTTCGCCGCGCTTGAGTCCGTGCTTGGCAAGAATCTCGACGACCTTGCGTGCCTCGTCCAGGGTCCGGACGAACGGAATCATGAGTTCTACGTTGGTGAGGCCGAACTGGTCACGGACTTTGCGCATCGCAATGCACTCAAGCTCGAAGCAGTCCTCGAAATCGGGGGAAATATAGCGTGCGGCTCCACGGAAGCCCAGCATTGGATTCTCTTCTTCCGGCTCGTAGATTTCGCCGCCGATCAGTTTGCGATATTCGTTGGACTTGAAGTCAGACATACGCGCAATGACGGGCTTGGGCCAGAATGCTGCACCGATGGTAGCCACGCCCTCGGCAAGTTTGTCGATGTAGAACTGGCGCGGACTTTCGTAGCCCTTGGAGCGACGCTTGATTTCTTCCTGAAGGTCGGCAGGCACGCTGTCCAGGTGGAGGATGGCCTTGGGGTGGATGCCGATCATGTTGTTGATCACAAATTCCAGGCGGGCTAGGCCAACGCCATCGTTCGGGATCTGTGCGAAGCTGAACGCCATGTCGGGGTTGCCGACGTTCATCATGACCTTGACGGGTGCTGGCGGCAGCTTGGCTTCCTCTTCCTGAGTAACGGAGAAAGGGACTGCGCCGGCATAGACATAGCCGGTTTCACCTTCCGCACAGGAGACAGTGACGACCTTGCCATCTTCCAGCAAGTCAGTGGCATTGACGCTGCCCACGATCGCAGGAATGCCAAGCTCACGCGCAATGATGGCGGCGTGGCAGGTGCGGCCACCTCGGTTGGTCACCAGCGCGGAGGCACGCTTCATGACGGGCTCCCAGTTAGGGTCGGTCATGTCTGCCACCAGAACGTCGCCAGGCTGCACAGTATTCATTTGGGAGGCGTGCTTAACCACGCGGACAGGGCCCGAGCCGACTTTCTGCGTCACGGCGCGACCAGTGATCAGCGCGGTATTGCCGCTGCTGTCGATCTGGAATTTCTCGACCACGTTGCCGCTCTGCGATTTTACTGTCTCTGGGCGGGCCTGCAGAATGTAGAGCTTGCCGTCCACGCCGTCGCGGCCCCACTCAACGTCCATCGGGCACTTGTAGTGTTCTTCGATCAGGACAGCAAAGCGGGCCAACTCGAGGATTTCCTCGTCTGTGATGGAGTAGCGCGCGCTGTCCTCCTTGCTGTTCTCGACGGTATGGGTGCTCTTGCCGGCGACATTGCTGTCGCTGAACACCATCTTGATCAGCTTGGAGCCCAGCGTGCGGCGCACGATGGCGGGGAAGCCCTGGGCGAGCAATGGCTTGTGGACGTAGAACTCGTCAGGGTTCACCGCACCTTGTACCACGGTTTCACCCAGGCCGTAGGAGGAGGTGATGAAGACCACGTCGCGGAAACCGGATTCGGTATCCATGGTAAACATGACGCCGGAGCTGCCCAGATTGCTGCGCACCATGCGCTGCACGCCGGCAGAGAGGGCGACATCAGCATGGATGAAGCCTTTGTGCACGCGATAGGAGATGGCGCGGTCGTTGTAAAGAGAGGCGAACACTTCCTTGATGGCGTGCAGGATGTTGTCCAGGCCATGAATATTGAGGAAGCTTTCCTGCTGTCCGGCAAAAGAGGCGTCAGGCAAGTCTTCAGCCGTCGCGGAAGAGCGTACGGCAAATGTCATGTCGTCGCCGGAATCGGCGGTCAGCGCCTTGTAATGCTCGGCAATGGCGTCCTGCAGTTCCTTGGGGAAGGCGGTATCGACAATCCATTGGCGGATTTTCTCGCCGGTGGCGGCCAATGCATCGACATCGTCGACATCAAGCTTGTCGAGTTCTGCATTGATGCGCTTGTCGAGACCATCCTGTGCCAGGAATTGGCGGTAGGCATGGGCTGTCGTGGCAAAGCCACCTGGCACCCGTACGCCCTTGGCAGTAAGCTGGCTGATCATTTCGCCCAAAGAGGCATTCTTGCCGCCAACTGCAGGCACATCAGAGATGCGCAGCTTGTCAAAGGCGATTACGTAATCCAACATGTTTACTCTCCATCAATTACATGACGCTGGGCGCACGTAAGTTTTTGTTTCAGTATAGCTTTCCATCAAGCGTTGTGCTGTCGGGGGAGCGGAATACCAAAAAGCTCAAAGATTTTAAGGGGATGCTGATAAGAAAACCAATATTTTGCCTTATTCTCGGCGTTGGTGTCACGCCTCACCGCACTTTGGCGGCAAATTATCCCTGTGCAGACGCAATATTTCCGGAATTGTAAACGCTGTGCAAGCGCTTGGGATAGGTACTAGTCCAAATGGGCTAGGACTCCCTGAAGTCCATTCGGTGTTTCTGTCATGCGGTAAGCGTGACTTTAAACAGGCGTCCGGTCAAGCGTCCTCCGCAACCTCCAACTTGATCCGACTGTTTTACCTGCAAGGTATTTCATGAAAAGCGGTCGACCGTATATTGCTATTTCCTGGCCGGGTGCTTGTTCAGCTTGCGCTGCAAGGTGCGCCTGTGCATGTTGAGGCTGCGCGCAGTGGCGGAGATGTTGCCGTCATGTTCCTGCAGCACGCGTTGGATGTGCTCCCACTCCATGCGGTTGACCGAGAGCGCATTTTCGGGAACGGGGGCGTTGACGTCACCTTCCGTGCGCTCGAATGCCGCAAGCACCTGGTCAGCGTCCGCCGGCTTGGCAAGATAATGCGTCGCGCCTAGCTTGACCGCCTCCACAGCGGTGGCAATGCTGGCATAACCTGTGAGTACCACGATGCGGGTCTGGTTATCCAGCTGGTGCAAATGCCTGACCAGTGCCAGTCCGGAATCCCCTGGCATACGCAGGTCGATGACGGCATATTCCGGGCTTTCGTCCACATACATGGACATGGCTTCGGCCACGTTGTGGGCGACTTGCACCAGAAATCCCCGTTTCTGCATGGCTTTTTGCAGGACTTGCGTAAAGACTTCGTCATCGTCCACTAACAGCATGCTGGGTTGATCTTGAAGAGATTCTTGGGTCATGGCGTAGGTTTCAATTGGAGATTTTTCAACGGAATGCGCACCCGGGACAATGTGCCCTGGGGTTGCCTGGGCGTGAACGCGACTTCGCCATCGAATTTTTCCAGTACAGACTTGGCGAGAAATATGCCCAGGCCCAAGCCGCCAGCGTCCTGCTTGGTGCTGTGGAATGGCCTGCCTATGAGCGCGAGTCGGTCCGCACTGGGAAAGCTGCCTTGATCATGAATATCGATGATGAGCATATTCTGTTCCACCCGTGCAGACAGACTGATACCGTGGGGTGATGCATCGGCAGCATTGTTGATCAGGTTGGTGAGCGCCTGGCCCAAGGCAAGATCGGCCACAATGAGGGGGCACGGCTGTGGGAGCTGGATGTCCACCTTGATCGGTGTGGACGGGCGCATCTCTTGCCAGCGCTCTGTCACTTGCCCGATAAAGGCGTCTGCAGGCATGGAGGAGGCCGCCTCGGAGCGCATCATGCCCGCCGATGCAGTAATGGAAGAAAGGATTTCCTTGCAGCGGTCGATTTGTTTGCGTAACAGTGTCAGCGAGCTGGATAGGCCTGGATCGTGCTGATGCTCCTGCACGAGCTCCTGGGTGATGACCGCCATGGTGGAAAGTGGGGTGCCAAGCTCGTGGGCCGCACCGGTCGCCAGGGTACCGAGTGCCAACATACGTTCGCTTGCGAGCAGTTTTTCCCGGGATTCGGCCAGCAGCTTGTCATATTCGCGCAGGTTGCGCCCCATGCGCTCCACGAAGAATGCAATGACGATCGCACTCACGACGAAACCGCCCCACATGCCGAGTAAATGTAGGCTGAAGCCTTGGTCATGCTCGTGGTAGGAAGCACCGTGGTGCATGGCGCTATGAATCGTCAGTGGCTCATACCAGAACATCAGTAGGCTGTAGGCTGCAATGACCAGGGCCGCGATCAGCCAAGTGTAGCGCCAGGGCAGTGCAACCGCGGCCACGGATAGTGGCAGCAGGTACATCCAGACAAAGGGGTTGCTGTAGCCTCCTGTGACATAGAACAGCCAAGTCAGCAGGGCAATGTCGAGCAGTAGCTGTGTCAGCAGCTCGAGTTCGTGGATGCGTGCCTGGCGCCACAGGCGCAACCAGCTGAAGAGGTTGACGACCAGCATGAGGCCGATGGCGCTGGCGACTTCTATCGTGGGCAGCGCGATGTCGAATGCGCGGGTGGCAACGATGCTGGCCAATGCCAGGGCGGCCATCATGACGACGCGTAGCCACAGCAGGCGGCGCAGATTTGTGGCAAAAGCGAGCGAAGACATGGGAGGATTTTACCTTAGGCAGGGCTTGGCAATGCATGCGGCAGAATGCCGCACCTGCGTAAATGCGCTCTGCTGGCTATACGGGAGGCTGCGACAACATGTCGCATTCCCAGGCGCAGGTGCTGCATTTAATATGCCCTTATCCAATTGAGGATACCTCATCTAAAAGCCAATGGCTTTTTTTGCAGAGGCTGGGTACTTGCTGGTGCCCAGCCTTTTTCTTTATCAGAATTTGCCACCATCGATGGCCTCAGTCCCGATAGTATGCCTGGCCGTGCGCATAAATTTAATATGCTGCTGGTTCTTTGCTTCCCCGGCGGCAGGCGGGACAACAATTGAGAGTAGCTCTGTGCCAACCAAGCCTTAATGGCCCGCTTGCGGATGACGTCGGCACAGGACAAAATGCCGCGTGCGTATGGCGACGGCGTGCGCTTGCCCGTCATGGTGATGCTGGCCTTGGCATCGTGGTTTCCGGCCTAATATGGCGGCAGGATTTTGGCGCTGCCCAGTCGAGGACAGCACGGATCACGAAGAGTAAGAAGGTAACTAGGAGGCTGCTTCGAATAGCGAGGGTGTGGCTATTGCGTGTCGTCGGTGATGAGGGAAAACGCGACCCGCCCTTTCACTCGACCAAGCATATATTGGATCCAGGCATTCTTGCTGGTCAAGTAGACAACCCAGACAAGGGCCATGCCTGCTGAATGGGATGTGACGCAGGAAGGAAAGGCAAGCTCCAGTGCTTTACCTCACAACATGCTTGCCCGGATAATCACAACACACATTGTTCTTGAGATGCGATAGATGTGTCGCACGCGTATCATTTGCGTCATGCGCATCATGAATCGATGAAATATGAAACAGAAGATTATTGGATTTATCGGGCTATTGATGGCTTGTTGTCCGGCTGCTGCAGTAGAAGTCGGCCCGGATGCCGTCAACGACGAGGACATCGAGCTGCGTCAGCTGGCTGACCGTATCCCGAGCAATTGCCGGGTGGCGGCGACGCGGGATGCCAACGGGCAGCCGGTGTTTTTCTGGCAGCATACATTCAGCGACGGCACGCGGGATCTGGTGATGGCTGCCTCCCTCGAAGGTCGGCTGCAGGGGATCAGGCGTGTCACGTATGATGGCAGCCGCAGCCTAGGTTGCCACTTCCCGTTGCTGGCCATCGTGCGCGGAGGGCGTTGGGGCTGGCACCTGGTCTGGATGCGCATGAACAAGGGTGTTTACTATGCGCGCATGGATGGTTCCGCGTGGGTTTCCACACCACCCAAGCGGATGACGACCGACGATGTCAGTCATATTGAGCTGGTCTCGAATAATAACCAGGTGAGGCTGAGCTGGCTGGAAATCCGTAGCGATGGTTCTACCTCACTGCATCGGTTGGTTTCGGAGGATGATGGACGGAGTTGGGAGCGGCGTTAGCACCCTGTAGGATTTTGTTAAAGCGAGATGCTTGAATTCAGCCAGGTTGATCACCATTTAGTAGTCAACTCAACATATTCATGAAGGAAGGCAAGCATGCGTTTCGATAAACTGACTACAAAATTCCAGCAAGCGCTGGCTGATGCGCAAAGCATTGCGGTTGGCAACGACAATCCCAATATAGAAGCATCACACCTGTTGCTGGCCTTGCTCAATCAGGAAGATGGCGGCACGGCATCCCTGCTTGCCCGTGCCGGGGCCAACCTGGCACCGCTAAGGGCCGGATTGCAAGCCGCCATCGACAATCTGCCCAAGGTGCAGAACAATAGCGGCGAGGTATCGATCTCGCGTGAGCTCAACAACCTCCTGAACATCACGGACAGGAACGCCCAAAAACGCAATGATGCCTACATCGCGAGTGAGATGTTCCTGCTTGCGCTGGCTGACGACAAGGGCGAGACGGGTCGTTTGCTGAAGACCCACGGCCTGACCAAGGCTGCGCTGGAACAAGCGATCAATGCCGTACGCGGCAATGAGACGGTCAATAGCCAGGAAGCCGAAAGCAATCGCGAGGCCCTGAAGAAATTCACCATCGACCTTACCGAGCGTGCCCGTTTGGGCAAGCTGGATCCTGTTATCGGGCGCGATGATGAAATCCGGCGCACGATCCAAGTCTTACAGCGCCGTACCAAGAACAACCCAGTATTGATCGGTGAGCCTGGTGTGGGCAAGACCGCGATCGTGGAAGGCCTGGCCCAGCGCATCGTCAACGGTGAGGTGCCTGAAACCCTCAAGAATAAGCGCGTGCTGGTTCTTGATATGGCCGGCCTGCTGGCGGGCGCCAAGTACCGTGGCGAGTTCGAGGAGCGCTTGCAGGCCGTATTGAAGGAGCTTGCGCAGGATGAAGGCAAAACCATTGTCTTCATTGATGAGATCCATACCATGGTGGGCGCAGGCAAGGCGGAAGGCGCCATGGATGCCGGCAATATGCTCAAGCCGGCACTGGCGCGTGGCGAATTACACTGTGTGGGCGCGACCACGCTGGATGAGTACCGCAAGTACATCGAGAAGGATGCGGCGCTGGAGCGTCGGTTCCAGAAGGTGCTGGTGGATGAACCTTCTGTTGAGGCGACCATCGCCATCCTGCGCGGATTGCAGGAAAAATACGAAGTGCATCACGGCGTGGAAATCACCGATCCGGCCATTGTGGCTGCCGCAGAGCTGAGCCACCGTTATATTACTGACCGCTTCCTGCCAGACAAGGCAATCGACTTGATCGATGAGGCGGCGGCACGCATCAAGATGGAAATCGATTCCAAGCCCGAGGCACTGGATAAGCTGGAGCGTCGCCTGATCCAGCTCAAGATCGAGCGCGAGGCGGTGCATCGTGAGAAGGACGAAGCTTCTCAGAAACGCTTGTCGCTGATCGAGGATGAAATCAGGCGCCTGGAAAAAGAGTACGCCGACCTGGAGGAGATCTGGAAGGCGGAAAAAGCCCAGGTCCAAGGCAGCAAGCATCTGAAGGAAGAGATCGAGAAGGTCAAGCTGCAGATCGAGGAAGCCACACGCAAGGGTGAATGGCAGAAAGTGTCCGAGCTGCAATATGGCAAGCTGCCGCAGCTGGAAACCCAGCTCAAGCAGGCTGCCAGCGCGGAAGAACAAGGTGGCCAGAAGCCACATCGGCTATTGCGCACGCAAGTCGGCGCGGAAGAGATCGCCGAAGTGGTGTCGCGTGCCACTGGCATTCCTGTTTCCAAGATGCTGCAGGGCGAACGTGACAAACTCCTGCATATGGAGGAGAAACTCCATGAACGCGTGGTCGGGCAGGATGAGGCTGTGCGCCTTGTCAGTGACGCAATCCGCCGTTCGCGCTCTGGTCTGGCTGACCCGAACCGGCCGTATGGCTCTTTCCTGTTCCTGGGCCCTACTGGCGTAGGCAAAACCGAGCTCACCAAGGCCTTGGCAGGCTTCCTGTTCGATTCGGAGGACCACCTGATCCGCATCGATATGAGCGAGTTCATGGAGAAACACTCCGTGGCACGCCTGATCGGTGCGCCTCCAGGCTATGTGGGCTACGAGGAGGGGGGGTATCTCACTGAAGCAGTGCGCCGCAAGCCTTACTCGGTGATTCTGCTGGATGAGATCGAGAAAGCGCATCCTGATGTGTTCAATGTGCTGCTGCAGGTGCTGGATGATGGGCGTTTGACCGATGGTCAAGGTCGTACCGTGGACTTCAAGAATACGGTGATCATCATGACTTCCAACCTGGGCTCGCAGATGATTCAGAACATGAGCGGCGACGAATACCAGGTCGTGAAGCTGGCGGTCATGGCCGAAGTCAAGGCCAATTTCAGGCCGGAATTTGTCAACCGTATCGATGAAGTCGTGGTGTTCCACGCCCTGGGTGAATCCCATGTGAAGTCGATCGCCCGCATCCAGTTGCAGAACCTGGCCAAGCGCCTGGCGGCAATGGAGATGCACCTTGATGTGAGTGATGCTGCATTGGCAGAAATCGCCAACGCTGGCTTTGATCCGGTATATGGTGCCAGACCGCTCAAGCGGGCCATCCAGTCCGAGATCGAGAATCCGCTTGCGAAGGAAATCCTCAATGGCAACTTTGCTGCCAAGGATACCATCCATGTGGACTTCAAAGGCGGGCGTATGGTATTCAGTAAGGCATGAGTCGTGTCAGGGCAGGGGTATCCCTGCCCTGATCCTGATACGTAGGTTAAAATTTTTACACTTGAAGAAGACGTTATGGGAATTTGGCCACAGGTCCAAGGTCATACAAGCAGTGTGGCCTGTAATGGCCTTGTTTGATTTGGCATGCGCCAGGAGGATGAGATGAGATTGATCGTTGCTGCCCTAATCGGCAGTTTGCTACTGGCCGGATGCGCAACTACCCAGCAGCAGAAAGAACCCCAGATCCAGCGTATTTCCGCTGAAGAGCTGGAGAAGCTTCTGCCCAAGCCAGCTCCTTTCATCACTTATGATGAGTTGGTGCGCTTGTCCAAGGCCGGTACTAGCCCTGACGAAATTATTGCCAAGATCAAGGAAACTAACTCCCGCTATGATTTGACGCCCTCCAAGGCATTGGAGTTGAGCAAGCAGGGAGTGGACCCCAAAGTGCTGGATTATATTTACAATAGCCGCGAACAAGCGCTGCGAGATAGTTTTGCTGAAGAGCTGAACAAGCGCGAGAAGGAAAAAGTGGTGGAGCAGGAAAAGCTGCGCCGCGAATACCAATGGCGCTATCGCGGATTCTATGATCCCTTCTGGGGCCCCGGCTACGGACCTTACTGGCGCGGATATTACGGCCCGCGCTGGGGCTGGTGGTAGTGTTTATTTAGCAAAAGCAAAAAGGCTGGTGATTCCAGCCTTTTTGCTTTTTAACAGTGCTTGAGGTGTGGCAAATTGTCGCGCGACAATTTGCCACATACTTAAACTTTCTCTGAGTCATTATTATTTAGTCCGCATTCGAAATATGGTTTCTCAATGAAGACTGTTTTCAAATGCAATGTTTAAGATAAAGATAATCTGGAGAAAGTATGAATAAACTATGTGTGTTGCTGTTGGTGGCGCAGGGCATTTTTACTGCTCATGTTTATGCTGCGGATACAAAAGCTGCAGAAGCATTGGCACGAAAGAACGGATGCTTTGCATGTCATGGAGTCGATAAGAAAATTGTCGGTCCAGGATACAAAGAAATTGCTGGAAAATATAAAGGCGATAAAACAGCAGAAGCAGCATTGATTGCTAAGGTCAAGGCTGGCGGAAGCGGCGTATGGGGACCTATGCCAATGCCACCTAATGCCCATGTCAAGGATGAGGACATTAAAACCATCGTCCAATGGATACTTTCTTTGTAGCACCATCTTAGGCTTGCTTCTTCCATCTTTCTGTATATATCCTTGATATTGAGTGTGGTTTAAAGCTGACTACCTCGCGGATAGTCAGCTTTTTTAACTGAACACAAATGTGACAAATTGTCATGCGACAATTTGTCACATTCTCACTTGTCCCCTCTTTCCTTATATTGCTCTATGGCGCTTATAGCCAATTTGCTCTTATTGAAAGGGAAAACCAATGAAAAAAATGTTATTGCTGGCAGGTTTGATTGCCAGCCAATCCGCGTTTGCCCATGTCAGTTATACGGGCCGGGATTTTGGTAATTTTGATGGCCTGAGCGATCAGTCAATCACAGTTTCCAACCAAGTCACCCGAAGTTTCGGTTGGGCAGATGCCGCAGATGCCGACTGGGGGAGACTCGCACCAGGTCAAATGGTTTACCTTCAGCTTGGCCAATGAGGCCTTGGTGACCATTTCAGCATCTGCATTTGCAGGTGCAACGGCTAGTTCTCTTGATGGATTGCTGCCTGGGTTCAGCCTCTTCGAAGGAAAGGCACCACCTGCAGCCCACGATGCGACTCCAGTAACGCTGGCCTATCGCGATACATTGGGTTTTGATACCGAAGGCGCTCTGAATACATTGGGTGATTTCCAAATCGGCAACGATGCAGGTGAAATCAATAAGCTGACATTTATTGGCTATGCGGTAGACGGCACCTCTGACAACTTCGGCGACTTGCCGGGCGTCATTGGAGACGGTGTCGCGGATGGCTCTGTCAGCGCCAGCTTCTTGCTGGGCGCAGGGACCTACACCCTCATCGTCGGCGGTGCGGATTATGCCTCACAGAACGATCCGCTGTCCCTTGCCTACAACTATGGTTTATCAACCACATTGAGCGTGGCTGCGGTTCCAGAACCCAGCACTTACGCGATGCTGGCGCTCGGTCTGGTCATGCTGGGCTTTGCTGCCCGCCGTCGCACAGTGCGCTAGTTCCTTAGTCAATCCAGAGGCTCTGACGAGCCTCTTTCTTCTCGGATAGGAGAATAAAATGAAATTCAGCAAAAAGCATGTTGCATCTGCAGTTTCTGCCTTCTTGATGGTAGCTGGTGCGAGCCAGTCCATGGCTGCCGTCAGTACGTACAATATTGAAACCGTATGGTATGAGCCAGATACCCAGCCTCGGGACACTATTTTTCTCGGTACGTTTGATTACGATAGCGCTACCAAGACAGTGTCCAATCTCAGGGGAATATTGTCCGAATCGATGACAGGGGATCCAATCGCCTACCCCAATGACAACATGACCTGGCTGTCCCTCGATTACCAGCTGAAATCCTGGTATGACGCCACTCTTGGTGGTACGTTCGCTGCCACATTCAAGAACGACAATACCAATACCTTCTGGACTGGGACGGGTGGTGATGGATGGAGCCCGCAATCTGGTGTAAATGCAGGCGGCGTTTACTATGGCTTCCCAGGTGCTGGCAATAACCCTGGCAATGCCTATGCGCTGGTGTTCATTCCAGATGATCCCTTGCAGGCGCTGACACAAACGCAGATCAACCATCTGGCCTATGCAGACTGTGCTGCCGGCGGCATGATGGGCGCGGTATGCATGACCGGCACCTCGGCCGAAGTCTATGGCGCCATTGGCACGATGAGTGGTTACCCTTTGTCACAGACAATTACGGCAGCGGTACCCGAACCCAGCACCTATGCCATGCTGGGAATGGGCTTGGCATTGATGGGGGCCGTAGTACGCCGTCGTCGCCAGGCCTGACCTGATTGATCATTTAAATCTCAAAAGAATGGCAGGTGCAGTGCACCTGCCTTTTTATCTTGAAAGCTTACGAATGAATAACCCCACCTTGCTGAGCCTGGCTGTCTCGCTTATATTCAGCCCAACCATCGGCATGGCAGATAGCAGCGACAACAGCAGACAGAATGGCATTCCAGTCAAGGCGTTGCCCCTGCTTGATGTTCAGGCAAGCCGCATGGAAGGCCCCGCATTTGAAGGTCAATCGCTTTCCTCTTCATCACTGGCCAGGCAACGCGTTAATACCAACGACACCGCCAGGTTGCTGGAAGATATACCGGGCGTCAGTACTTATGGGGCAGGTGGTATTTCGAGCCTGCCAACCATTCGCGGCTTTGCTGATGACCGCATCCGCACCCAGGTGGATGGGATGGACCTCATGAGCGCCTGTCCCAATCATATGAACCCGGCACTCTCATACATTGACCCATCCAATGTGGAAACCGTGCAGGTATATGCAGGGATTACGCCGGTCAGCGTGGGGGGCGACAGCATCGGCGGGACGATCCAGGTCAATTCGGCCAGGCCCAAATTTGCCAAGGATGACCAGGATCTGTTGGTAACAGGCAAGCTCGGCACGTTTTACCGCAGCAATGGTGCGGCGAGAGGTGGCAATATTGCGCTGACTGTGGCAAGCCAGAATCTCAGCCTGACCTATACCGACTCTTATTCCCAGGCCAATAACTACAGGGCAGCGGGAGATTTTAAAAAGCCCGGTGGGTGGAACCAGCAGAACAATCCTTTTTTAAGACCTTTCATTGACAAGGTCACTGAGCGTACGGTTGCAGGAACAGCTTACCGCGGCTCGCGTCATCGCGAGCTCAGTCTTGGCTGGAAAATCCTGGACAATCACCTGCTTGAATTGAAGTTGGGAGAGCAATCCATCGACTGGGAGGGGTTCCCCAACCAGCGTATGGACATGGTGTCAAGTGAGCCGGACCCTGCCAATCCCGGTAATTTCCTACTCAACACCAAGAAACCTGCCAATGTAAACCGTACTGCCAATCTTCACTACACTGGACAATTTGATTGGGGTGAGCTGGAGATGCGTTATTTCCACCAGAGCCTCGAGCACTCAATGGATATGTTGCCCCACCGCTATATGTTCATGATGATGCCGATGCTGTCAGAAGCTACCACGGATGGCGGTATGGCAAAAGCCACTATTGCATTGAGTGACCAGCACATTGCGCGCCTTGGCACGGATTTCCAGTTCTATCGCCTGGATGACTGGTGGCCTGGTATCGGGTTGCTCCCGAACTCAATGTGCTGCGACAACTTTTGGAATATCCGTGACGGCAAGCGTGACCGCATTGGCGTATTCGGCGAATGGGAAACGCAATGGAGCCGGCAATGGACTACCTTGCTAGGCATCAGGACAGACCGGGTCAAATCGAATACCGGATCTGTGCAAGGCTACTCAAGTGGCTCATATCAAGCAGACGCTGACGCTTTCAACGCCTTGCACCGCAGCCGTGAGGATTATCATTATGACCTGACTGCATTGTCTCGGTTTACTCCCGATGATGGTCAAAGCTACGAATTCGGTTTTGCCCGCAAGACCCGGTCTCCCAATCTGTACGAACGCTATCCATGGTCCAAGCTTCCCATGGCTGCGCTCATGAATAATTTCGTCGGCGATGGTAATGGCTACGTCGGCAATCCGGACCTGAAACCTGAAGTCGCCTATACCATCAGTGCGAGCGGTGATTGGCATGATGCCGACAAGGAAAAGTGGCAAGTCAAGACCACAGGGTATGTAACTTATGTCGAGCACTACGTCGATGCCGTACGACTGCCGGGTTACAACCGCAATGACGAATATATGCTGCTGCAATATGCCAATGCGGATGCCAGGCTCTATGGACTTGACGTTTCCGGAAGCTATCGCCTCGGCAGTCTTGCCAATATTGGCAGCTTTGCCGTCACGGGCATGGTCAGCTATGTCCGTGGAGAGAACGCACGACGGGCGACAGGCGACAACCTTTATCACATGATGCCGTTGAACGGGAAATTCGCGCTTGAGCACAAGCTGGGCTTGTGGACCAATACCTTGGAAATGCATGCGGTTGCCGAAAAAGACAGAATCTCCCAGGTACGCAACGAAATCACCACGCCCGGATACACCTTGTTCAACCTGCGCAGCAGCGTGGAATGGCAGCGCGCCCGACTGGATTTGTCAGTGGAAAACCTGTTCAACCGTTTCTATTATCTACCACTTGGCGGGGCTTATCTTGCAGAGGGGAATTCCATGACTACCAATGGTATTCCATGGGGCATGGGTGTTCCCGGACGTGGGCGCTCCATCAATGTCGCACTTTCCTACAGTTTTTGAACATGATCCTATGCGGCAATATGTCACTTTTCTATCAGGGAAAATCAAGAGAACATGATGTTTTTTTGTCGAGAACATCATGTTTTATCTATTTTTCCATTCAAGGATTCTCTCTTTTTTCAGCGTTTTTCTGATACTGGTTTTTTCTACTAGCGCATGTGCCGAAATTATCGGGACAGGATTGCGCATCTGGACGACAGAGCCTGGACAAAAATCTACCTCAGCCTACATGGTGCTGACGGCCAGCGAGGATATCGTGGTACTCAATGTCACTTCTTCTCGCGCAAGACAAGCAGCATTTTTTCGCACCGTCCGTGTTGGCAACACGCTTCGGATGAAGTTGATGGAGCGTCTGCCATTATCGGCAGGGAATCCGGTTGATTTTACAGCTGAAGGTTATCAATTGATATTGAGCGGGTTTGATCAAGTTATTCGAGCAGGTGAAACTATTCCTGTCACTTTGGAGTTCATGGGGAAAGATCAGCGCAGGCAAATGGTGACACTTTCATTCATGGGGCACCCCTTCAGTGAGTAAAACTGCGGCATTTCGCCGCATTTAAAAATAATTCTCATTGGCATAATATAATCATGCTCACTCAGGGCTTTTTCAATAAACACATTATGTTGATGGGAGGTTGAATGAAAAGCGGTATTCGTCATCTATTATTCGGGGTGGTCGGCAGTCTATGTATGGCGGCTGCAAGTAACGCTGCGATGGCTGCCAATTGCAGCTATACGCCTGATGAAAAAGGGTTCAAGTTCTCTTTTACAGCATTCGGTGCGCCGGACAAATCTTATGTTGTCAGCAAAAATACTTTCAAGAAGTATGAGGTTGCGTCAAGCACAGGCAAGCTCGAAGGCGCGACGATCAATATTGACAGCACATCCTTGGATACCTCGGCCGATCTGAATAATGGGGAGGGTGGAAAATGGGATGCCGGCATTCCGATGATTCGGAATATGAATGTAGTCAGTGGGCTATTCAAGAACTTTGCAAACCCTGGCAAGATTTCCGCAAAAATCGACAAGATAGAAGGTGAAACATTGCAGCTCGCAGTGACCATGAATGATGTGACCAAGGTCATTCCCATGAAGGTGACTGAAAAGGGCAGTAATTTTCATGCCAAGGGTACTCTGGACATCATCAAGGACTTCAATGGTAGCAAGGCCTTTGCCAAATTTGAGAAAGTGTGTACCCAGGCTTTTCATAAAGGTAAATCATGGAGCGATGTGGATATTGAGTTTGAAGTTCCAGTAAAAAAGAGCTGCAAATAATTCTTGCTGCTTTGGCAATTGCTGTCGTCACATCAGGATCAATCAACTCAGTATGATTGATCCTGATTGTTTTTTGTGATGCATACCATGCAACATGGTGTAGCAGGAAGATTCATTTTTTTAATTTCTGATGTGAAAACTTATATTTCTCTTTCACTATTTGTTCTTGTAAAGTGAAAAATATTGGTGTGGATAACGTCGATATTCTTGCAAGATTTTCTCTAGAGTTGCATTGGTGAAGCATGGTGCATATGCCGCTGTTCATTGTAATTTAGAACAAGAAAGTGATGTCATCATGCCTATTCAGCAATCGCCCATTTTCTCGCAAAAGCGTCTGGGTGCTGGATTCGCCAGCAAAGGTGGCAGTCGAACTGATGATGGAAAATGCAGAGCATAGGAAACGACTGGCTGCATGAGGTGGTGCCGCGTGCTAGTGTCGGCGATTTTTTGCATGAAATCAGTCGTGATACTCTTCTATGCTTGGTTCGACGCATGTTTAGGAGCATTTGCATGGAGCAGCAACATCACCAGATCATTCAGCATACCAATGGACGTCGCTTGTACGACATCACGCCTGCCGTGACGCGGTGGGTGGCGGATAGCGGTATGCAGCAAGGATTGTTGACCCTATACATCCAGCATACTTCCGCCAGCATCCTCATCAACGAAA
The DNA here is from genome assembly GCF_000013705.1 of Methylobacillus flagellatus KT. Classification (NCBI taxonomy): domain Bacteria; kingdom Pseudomonadati; phylum Pseudomonadota; class Betaproteobacteria; order Nitrosomonadales; family Methylophilaceae; genus Methylobacillus; species Methylobacillus flagellatus. Next base: position 2,338,883 of record NC_007947.1, on the reverse strand, counting down.
ATTACGATTCCGATGTGCTGGTGGATATGGAGAGTTTCTTCGAGCGCCTAGTCCCTGATGGGGACTCCTTGTTCATCCATACCGCAGAAGGTCCGGACGACATGCCGGCCCATGTGCGCTCCGCATTGACGCAAACCAGTATTTCCATTCCCGTGGTGGAAGGAAGGGTTGCATTGGGCACGTGGCAGGGAATATTCCTCTATGAGCATCGGCGCATGGCGCATAAGCGCAAGGTGCTGCTGCATTTGATCGGCGAATAGAAGATGGCTGGCGGGGCCAACATTTCCACCACAACGTTTCTGCCACTTGCCTGCTGCACCTTCCATGTGTGCAGCTATTTGACGATACTCCAGCTCAGTGGGTCGAAAGGCTTGCTCTGATGGCGTAATTCATAATAGACACCATGCTGTTCGTTGCCACCGCTATTGCCTACCAGGGCAATGGTATCGCCACCCTTGACCTTGTCCCCTACTTGTTTCAAGACTGCCTGGTTGTTTCCGTACAGGCTCATGTAGCCGCTGCCATGATCCACGATGATGAGGTTGCCGAACCCGCGCAGCCAGTCTGCAAACACGACTTGTCCGCTGGCAACGGATTTCACCTCACTGCCTTCGCTGGCCCGGATGAACAGACCTTTCCAGGAGATGCCAGTATCGGCGCGACTGCTGCCGAAGCGATTGGTGATTTCACCGCGTACCGGCAGGTTGAGCTTGCCTTTGAGCGAAGCAAAGCTGGTGCCGTCAAAGGCATTGCTTGGCAGTGCCTCGTTGCGACCAATGATTTTTCCACTAGGGGCCTGGTTGTCGGTGCCTGCTTTCTGGCCTGATTTCCCGCGCGCTGCTTCGCGCTGGGCCTTCTCCCTGGCGGCTTTTTCTCGCGCCGCTTGCTCGCGAGCGGCCTTGGCGAGTTTTTCCATTAATTGCGTCAGCCGCTGTTCGTCCCGCTTGAGTTTGTTGATTTCGTTGCGTTGTGCGCTGATCTTGCTGGAGAGTTGCTTGACCAGCTTATCGCGCTGGTTTTTCTGTTGTTGCAGCTCGGCGCGTTGCTTTTCCTGTTGTGCCTGCAGCTCATCCAGCTCCGCAAGGGCCTTGCTGGTTTCCGCGTTGAGGGCCTCGACCTTTTCAAGGTTGTCGGAGGCTGCCTCTATCAATTGCTTGCGGGCTTGGGTGATATAGCCGAAGTAATGCAGCTGGCGGGCTGCAGCGTTGGGGTCGTGCTGCTGCAGCAGTACCTGTGCCTGGCTAGGTTTGCCATGCAGGTACTGCTGGTAGAACTGCTGCTTCAACAGCGCTTGCTGCTGCTTGAGTTCGGCCTCATGCGCGGCCTTCTGTTTCTGCAGGGCCTGTAATGCCTGGTGACTTTTTTCCTGCTGCTGTCTGAGTTCAAGCAGTTTGCGATTGGCGTCACTGATGGCTTTTTCGCTCTTCCTGAGCGCATCGGCAGCCTCGGCATGCGCTTCCTTGGAGCTATCAAGCTCTTTTTTCAGTGATTCCAGGCGTTGGTGGATTTCATCGAGGGCCGCCTTCGGTTTTTCAGGATCGTTCTTGGCAGCCCATGCGGCTGGCGTGGCATAAAGGCTGCTCGCAAGCAGCATGCTGAGCCAGCGCACAGGCATGAGCTATGCAGCCTGGAACGCGACCAGAGATTTTCCGGTCATTTCAGGTGGCTGTTTGAGCCCCATCATGGCCAGCAGTGATGGCGCCAGATCGCACAGAGAACCGGTGCCAGGGGCGGCCAGGGTGGCCGGCTTGCCGATGAAGAACAGCGGAACCTGATTGGTCGTGTGCTGCGTGTGAGGCTGGTTGTTCTCATAGTCGCGCATTTGCTCGACATTGCCGTGGTCGGCGGTGATGATCATCTGCCCACCTATGCTTTCCATCGCCTTGACAATGCGGGCGATGCAAGTATCGATGGTTTCCACGGCCTTGATCGAAGCGCTCAGATCCCCGGAGTGGCCGACCATGTCGCAATTGGCATAGTTGCAGATGATGGCATCGTATTTCCTGCTCAGGATGGCGGCCTCCAGCCTGTCGGTGACTTCGTAGGCGCTCATCTCGGGCTGGAGGTCATAGGTGGCGACCTTGGGTGATGGAACCAGGATACGATCTTCCCCTGCAAACACTTGCTCCTCCCCGCCATTGAAAAAGAAAGTGACATGCGGGTATTTCTCGGTCTCGGCAATGCGGAGCTGCTTCAGTCCATGCTGCGCAACGTACTCGCCAAAGGTATTGCGGATTTCCACTGGGGCGAAGATCGGCTTGGCCCGGGTTTCCGCCTTGTCGTACAAGGTCAGGGTATAGAAGCCGGCCAGCTTGGGTTGCCGACGGCGGTTGAAGCCCTCGAAATCGGGGTCGAGCAATGCATGGGTGAGCTGGCGGGCGCGGTCGGAACGGAAGTTGACGAAGATCACGACATCGCCGTCTTCCATGGTCACGGGCTGTTCCCCGGCGGCGGCAATCGCAGTGGCCTTGACGAACTCGTCCTTCTCGTCGCGGGCATAGGCGGCTTCGAGGCCCTGCAAGGCACTGGCCGAGGCAAACTCTCCCTGGCCATCGGTAATGAGGTTGTAGGCGGCCTCAACACGTGGCCAGCGCTTATCCCTGTCCATGGCATAGAAGCGACCACAAATCGAGGCAATCTTGCCACCACCGATGCTGGCACAGGCCTGCTCGAGCTTTTCCAGGTAAGGCTTGGCGCTGATCGGCGGGGTGTCGCGCCCATCGAGGAAGGCATGGACGTATACTTTCTCCACCCCGGCGTTCACTGCCATCTCAATCGTGGCATGAATATGGTCTTGGTGGCTGTGGACGCCGCCGTCGGATAGCAGACCCAGGATATGCACTGCCTTGTGCCCGGCCTTGGCCTTGTTGACGGCTTCGATCAGCACGGGGTTGCTGAAGAACTCCCTGGATGCGATGGCTTGATTGATGCGCTCAAAATCCTGGAATACCACGCGCCCGGCACCGATGTTCAGGTGGCCTACCTCGGAATTCCCCATTTGACCCCGTGGCAATCCGACAAACGTCTCGGAGGCGTTGATCAGGGTATGGGGGTACTGTGTCCAGAAGCGGTCGATATTGGGAGTGTTGGCCAGGGCGATGGCATTGTCATGGCTATCTTCGCGGTAGCCGAAGCCATCGAGGATAACGAGTAAGGCAGGCGTTACAGTCATTGCGATCAGGATCCGGTGAACTCAAGAAATAGCCCTGTATTTTAGAGAGTTTTTGCCAATCACGCATGCTTAATCGCCGATGGAGCACATGGAAAATGGTTTTTGTTCACTTTCTTCGCCCGATGGGCTTGAATTCCTCCCGTTTGGCATCATCTATTTGAAATCGGCTTTTAGTGAGTGCTGGTAATTTGAGTACAATAATGGTTTCGGACATACCGTGAGGTGACTGTGGAGTTTTTTGCAAATAATGCATTGTGGATAGGCTTGGCAATAGGTTCCGGCATCATGTTGGTGTGGCCGACGATCAAGCGTGGTGCTGGCGCGGCGATCAGCGCCAGTGATGCGGTGATCTTGATCAACCGGTCCCATGCCGTGGTGCTGGATGTGCGCGACGACGCCGAGTTTGCGGCTGGCCATATTGCCGAAGCCAAGCATATCCCGCTGTCACAGTTACCTGAGCGCATCAAGGAGCTGAACAAATTCAAGGAGAGGCCGGTACTGGTGTACTGCGAAAGCGGCGCGCGCGCCAGCAAGGCAGCGGCCATCCTGGCAAAAAACGAATTCAAGCAAGTTCAGCAATTGCAGGGCGGTATCAGAGCCTGGCAGGATGCCAAGCTGCCGCTGGTGAAGGGGTAGGCCATGGCGAATGTCCTCATGTATACCACCGGTACTTGCCCTTACTGTATGAGCGCCGAGCGCTTGCTGCTGAGCAAGGGCGTGCAGCAGATTAATAAGGTACGCGTCGACCTTGAGCCTGAGCTCAGGGTGAAAATGATGGAGCAGACCGGCAGGCGCACTGTTCCACAAATCTATATCGATGATGTGCATGTGGGCGGGTTTGATGACCTGCGTGCGCTCGATATGGCCGGCAAGTTGGATGCAATGCTGGCGAAATAGTGTCACGGTTTTGTAGTACAAAACCTGGGCTTAAGCGGATAGAATGGCAGGCTTGCGTTTTAGACACTTTTTGGTTTTCAATTTATCAATAGTAGGGGAAGCGCTTGGCGCAACCCGAAGTCAAGGGAAGAGACATGGCAGAAGAACAGGCAGCAGCACAAGAGCAACAACCGGCATTCGGTATCGAGAAAGTTTACGTCAAGGACCTCTCGCTGGAAATCCCGCATGCTCCGCAGATTTTCATTCAACGTGAGGCTCCCCAGGTTTCCATCGAGCTGAGCAATGCCACTGCCCAGTTGGAAGAAGGTATATACGAAGTCGTGGTCACCGTGACCGTGACTTCCAAGATCGCAGACAAGACGGTGTTCCTGGTAGAGGTGGCTCAGGCCGGTATCTTCCAGATCCGCAACGTGCCTCAGGAAAATATCGACATCATTCTCGGCGTGACTTGCCCGAACATCATTTTCCCTTACGCCCGCGAGACCATTTCCGATGTCGTGACGCGCGCAGGGTTCCCACCCGTACTGCTCAACCCTGTCAATTTTGAAGCGCTTTATGCACAACAGAAGCAGGAACAGGCCAAGGCGAATGGTGCGACCACACACTAAGCTGTTGTTGGCTGTGACCATGCTGCTGATGCCGGTCATGGCATCAGCGGTTGAGTTCCGCTCCGTTGCCGTGCCCAAGGCGGTGGTGTATGACGCGCCCTCCGCTCAGGGCAAGAAGACATTTATTCTTGGGCAGGGCTACCCGGTCGAGATCATCGTCGATCTGGGAGACTGGCTGAAAGTGCGGGATGCGCAAGGCAGCCTCAACTGGATTGAAGCCAAGCAGCTTGCAAATAAGCGCACGGTGCTGGTGAAGGGCGGCCAGGCTGACATACGCCAGGCTGCGGATGCAGCCTCGGCCCTGCTGGGAAAAGCCGATACGGATGTTGTGCTCGACATGCTGGAGCCGCCGGTCAATGGCTGGATCAAGGTCAAGCACCGGGACGGCATCACGGGCTATATATTAGCCTCTTCCCTGTGGGGCTTTTGATGCGTCCAGCTTAGATTATCCATTATGAAAATCTCTATCTTAGGCGCCGGGGCCTGGGGCACAGCCCTGGCCCTGCAAATCAGCCGTCGGCACCAGGTTTCTCTCTGGACGCGCAACCAGGCGCATATCGTGGATATGCAGGTGACGCGTGCCAACCTGCAATACCTGGGCGACTTTGCCTTCGGTGATCAGCTTGCGGTGGAAGGCGATCTGGGGCGCGCGCTGGATGGCGCAGACCTGATTGTCTCTGTCGTGCCGACCAACGGTTTCCGAAATGCATTGAAGGAAATCAAGCGGCTTGGCTGTGATGCGCCAGTGGTCTGGGCCTCCAAAGGGTTGGAAGCGGCGACGGCCAAGTTGCCGCACGAAGTTGCCCAGGACGAACTGGGTGACAGCCGCCACTGGGGCGTGTTGTCCGGGCCGAGTTTTGCGGCTGAGCTGGTGCGCGGGTTACCCACGGCGGTAACCTTGGCTGCCAATGATGCGGAGTTTGCCGCCAGGGCTGGTGCGATGCTGCATGGCGGTAATTTCCGCGTCTATACCAGCACGGATGTCATTGGGGTGTCGGTTGGCGGCGCCCTCAAGAACGTATTGGCCATTGCCGCGGGTATCAGCGACGGCATGCAATGCGGCAATAACGCCCGCGCGGCGCTGATTACACGCGGCATAGCCGAAATGACGCGCTTCGGCGTGGCCTTGGGCGGTGCCAAGGAAACCTTCATGGGCTTGACCGGCGCCGGTGACTTGATCTTGACTTGCACCGGACAATACTCGCGTAACCGGGAAGTAGGCCTGCGCCTTGCCAATGGCCAAACCCTGCAGGAAATCCTCAAAACCTTGGGCCATGTGGCGGAAGGGGTGCATACTGCGCGGGAAGTGGTCAAGCGCGCAGGCCAGTTGGGGGTCGAGATGCCGATTACGCAGGAGGTGGATCAGGTGCTGTCGCATGGCCGTTCGCCGCGGCAGGCGATGGAAAACCTGCTCAGCCGGGAGCAGAAGTCCGAAGCGCTGTAGCATCGGCGCGAATGCGGGAATTTTAAAAGCACCAGCCATGGTGCTTTTTTGTGGTATGGGTGTGAGTCGGGCGTGTGGATTTGATCCCGCGCTGTATGCCTTTTGACCTTGTGTCAGAGGCCGCGCACTAGACCGCGCCGGCGAAGTCATGTTGACGCCATGCTTCGTACAGCAGGATGGCGGCCGAGTTTGACAGGTTGAGACTGCGGCTCTGCGGCATCATCGGTAGCCTGATCCTGTATTCCGGGCTGAATTCGGCGCGGATTTCTTCCGGCAGGCCGCGTGTTTCCGGGCCAAATACAAACACGTTTCCTGGCAGGAAGCGAATATCGCTGTGGCGGGTACTGCCCTTGGTCGTGAGCGCAAATGTCCTTCGGCCCGCCAGCGCCTGTTTGCAGGCTTCCCAGTCTTCGTGCACGACCAGGCTGGCATATTCATGGTAATCCAGCCCCGCGCGCTTGAGCTGTTTATCTTCCAGTTCGAACCCCAACGGCTTGACCAGATGCAGGCGGGTATTGCTGTTAGCGCACAAGCGGATGATATTGCCGGTATTGGGCGGAATTTCGGGCTGGTATAACACGATTTCAAACATGGTTCATTCTGCAATGGTGCGGGCGATCACCCAGCATTCTACACGGCTGGCGCCGGCAGCCTTCACTGTTTTTGCCAGTGCATTGAGGCTGGCGCCTGTGGTCATGACGTCATCCAGCAATATCACGCGCATATCGGTCAGTTCTGCTTGGCATGCAAAGGCTCCCTGCATGTTCTTGATGCGCTGTTTGTAAGGCAGGCTCGCCTGTGGTGGCGTCGGCTTGATGCGCGTGCATGCCTGCAGTTGCAGGGGAATATGCAACTGCTTGCTGACTATCTTGGCGATCTCCGCAGACTGGTTGAAGCTGCGCTCCTGCAACCGCTTGCGATGCAATGGCATCGGAATGATGCAGTCCGCTGCTGAATGCCTGCCTACATGCTCTGCAAGCAGCAATCCCATCGTGCGGGCCAGGGGTAGCAATTGCCCGTATTTGTATTGCTGCAGTGTTGCAGATAGCGGGAATCGGTATTGAAACAGGCTGCGGGTGGCATCGAAAGCGGGCGGGGCCTGCAGGCATTGGCCGCACAGCATGCTGTTGCCGCTGGGTAGCGCGCATTGTGGGCAGGCGTGGTCTGTATGCCACGGCATATCATGGAGGCAGTCATGGCAAAGGCCCAGTGAGCCTGCCCGCCAGCTTGAACAAAGCAGGCAAGATTGGGGGAAAAGTCTTTCAATCAATCCGGCCATATCGAGAATGTGCATGAGGGCGCGATGGGGTGAATTGTAATGCCTCAAGCCTGATTGTGTTGCTCGCAGACTGAGATAAGCCACTTTCTACTTTGGGGTAGCATGTAATGGCACGTTGATGCTGATGTCCTGCCATGCTTGTTTGAGGGTTTTTATCAATGATGATACGCCAGCGGTGTGGCAACGAAAAATGCAATGGGCCAAGCGTGCAATGCACTCCAACGAGCGTAATCAGGATGCCAGTAAATATCATAGAGAAATGACGAAAGATTTTTTGAGTGTAAAAGCATGAAATCCAGCGACTTGTAATATCAATCATTTCTTTCATGGAGCTGGGTCCGTGGGTGGTATGAGATACATGGTCATGGGCTGGATGGTTCGAAGCGATTTCCTACAGTGATCACAGTCAGGACTGACATGGAGTTCAAGCTTGAGCCTACATGAAGTCCTGAACAAATCCCTTAGTATGAAGCTTCGTATCCATAACAAACTGGAAGGAGAACATGATGAAGAATGTTTACAGTATGCTTATGTCAGCCTTGATGGTGATACTGATGCCTCATGCCTATGCAGGAAACACCACCGTTGAGGGACCCGCTGCCCATGATCAGAAGCATGCAGTGCCTGAGGGCAATGCTAGCGGGAATTATCTCGAGCATCAGGATCAAGGTACAACGGAAGGGAGTCGCAGCGAAAGCCTGAAGGATGGCGCGGTTCCGATCAATGCCAAGGAAAAGAGTCAGCGATTCAAGAAGGAGCCGGAGCAAGGCGGCACCGATGTCAACCAGCCGAAAAAGCATTAATACGATTGGCGAATTCCGATATCCCTGTCTTTGATCGTACAGGTTGGAAATGGCCTATGCCGGTGATCGGTGTAGGCCATTTTGTTTGCGGAAGTGGGAAACTTTTCCCGTCCGTCCACATGATGAACGTCTTGCGATGATATTGACGTGCGACTTTCCACCACCTGTCCAGAGAATGCCCCACTCCCGCATGACATGCTGGCGCAGGTGAGGCGGTAAATTTATCGTGCATATTTGCTCTGGGCTGCCCATTGGGCTGATTTCCGCCACTGCAAGCAATTTTCCCGATCAATGATGCTCAATGAAATATACAGCCCGAAATAATGCCTCATCCTGATGGGTGGTCTTTTGTCACGCCAATAAAGATTTAGCATTTGATTTGCACTTTATATACAAGTTTGTATTTCTTCATAGGGTGTTGATCGCATACACCAGAATAGTGAAAGCAATCCACATGAAGCCGATGGTCGATACGATGAAGCTCAAGGCGGTGAATACTTTCCACCTTTTCTTCGACCAGAAGTCCGTGTCAAAAGCTGCGATGGTGAATATCGTGGGGTTGGTGAACCCACCAACGGCCAGGCAGATGCATGCGGCTGCGGGGAGTGGGATTCCTAGGCCGTAAAAACCAAGCCCGAAGAGCGCCATCAAGGCGTAGTCGATGTGCGCGCGTATCATGGTCTTGTAATCAATCAGGAACTCATCAACGCCCTTGATCGGAAACCATTTGGCAAATGTCATGAGCCAGGCGGAAAGAATCAATGCTGTGATGCAGGCGACGGCGCCTATCAATAAAGCGACCATTTGGGTTCTCCTTTCGGGTTTAAAATATATACAGATCTGTATATATTTTTATCATATACCAAGCTCTGCAGTTTGCAAGAAAATGTTTCCGCTGAAGTTGTCCCGGGAGGTAGGAATGCTGTCGGGATAATGCTTAGTAGGGGGGAGGCTTTCATCGGATATGCCTGCAGAGAGAGCGCTTCCGGGTATTCGCCCGCCGCATCGTCGGTTGGCGGGTGAGTGGTACCATGAGTACGGAGTTCGTGCTGGATGCCATGGAGCATGCCCTATATGACCGACGTCCTGATTCATCATTCCGACGGAGGATCGCAATCCGTGACCATCCGCGATACAGGGCGCCTGACAGAGGCTGGTATTGAGCCGTCTGTCGGCAGTCGGGGCGACAGTTACGACAATGCCCTAGCCGAGACCATCAGCTCCTGCTCGGCGCCATCGGGTATATTCCTCCTGCGCAGGCTGAAGAATGCTATTACCGCAATCTCTCTGAATCTGTGCCGATGAGTGCTGTACTTTAACCAGACTGCCTCCTCGAAAACCGGGGCAATTCAGATTGTCCCCTGTCCAGATTGCTAGGGGCGATCCATAGTGCAACACTATTACTCACTTAAAATATGCGGTCTGGTAAGCTGCCACTGCTTATATTGAGTTGGAGCCCACATGGACCAAGACGCCAATCAAAAATCTGAAATTATCTCCACCGAGCCATCCTGGAATGAACAAGAACGATTGTTGCTAGGCGAAGTGATGCGCTTGGTTGGCCAGAGCTTATCGTCTGATATCGTTTTCAGGGAAATGCTGCATCTGGCGTCGGAGCTGCTGGGTCTGAATCGCGGTCGCGTCGTATTAAAGCAACTTCATCCTGATGAGGACGGTAATGTGGCCAGGATAGCCTATGCATATGGTCTTACGCGTAGTGAAATAGGCCGGGGGGTCTATAAGGTCGGGGAAGGCATTACGGGCGCTGTCCTTGCTACCGGCCAGGCGATCATTGTGCAGAATATCGATGCTGATCCCCGCTTTCTTGGGCGAGCTGTTAGCCGGGCCGACCTGCCTCAAGAAACTGTCGCGTTTATTGCTGTCCCCATTGAGGTCAACAAAAGAGTCGAAGGCGTTTTGGCCGTCCACCGTATTCGCCGCCGCAACCGGTTGATCAGTGACGATGTGTCCGTCCTCAAAATGTTGGCCACCCTGACCGGCCAGCTTCTGCAGCTTCAGGGGCTGGTGGAGGAAAAAACCCGTTCACTGGAAGCGCGAAACGAGATCCTCACAAATGCGCTGGAGTCATCAACTGCGCGGTATGGCATTGTTGGCCAGTCTCCCGCTTTGTTGAAAGCGATTGCGGATCTGGAAAGGGTATCCACTTCAACAGCTATCGTGCTTTTGCTGGGTGAGTCGGGCAGCGGCAAGGAGCTGTTTGCCAGGGCATTGCACATGGCGAGCCCGAGGAGGGACTCGCCATTCGTAAAGGTGAATTGCGCTGCTATTCCAGAGTCGCTATTCGAATCCGAGTTGTTTGGTCATGAGCGAGGTGCTTTCACTGGCGCCAATACCACCCGGGTTGGCTGGTTCGAGCAGGCTAACCACGGCACTATATTTCTGGATGAAATCGGGGAAATGCCATTGCTTATGCAGACCAAGCTTCTCAGAACCCTGCAAGAAGGCACTATTGTGCGTCTTGGCGGAAAAAAGGAAATCAGTCTGAATGTGCGTGTTGTGGCGGCCACCAATAGGGATCTGCAGCATGAGGTGGAGTTGGGCAATTTCCGGGAGGATTTGTTTTACCGCTTGAATGTGGTGCCGATTCAGCTCCCTTCACTGGAAGAGCGGCGGGAGGACATTCGCGCATTGGCGTTGCATTTCCTGAATCGTGCAAATCAGGCGAATGAGCGCAATGTCTATTTTTCGCCTGATGCGCTGGATCATCTGGAAAGCATGGACTGGCCCGGGAATATCCGGGAATTGAGCAATGCCATTGAGCGGATTGTGCTATTGGCCGAGCAACAATCGGTCGGCGTGAGGGATGTCATCCGCCTGCTTGGCAAGGCAAGTAAGTCTCGCAAAAAATCTGTCCTTCAGCCTGTAATGAAAGAGCAGCCATTGATACGCGAATATTTGAAAGCGGAATCTCATGATGCGGAGAGCCTAGTGCAGGCAATGCAGCGTTTTGGCAATAACCAGTCTCGTGCTGCCCAATCATTGGGTCTCACGCTTCGCCAATTTAGATATCGTTGGCAAAAAATCATAAACGGCTAGATTGTTAACATTTTGTCAATCATTGTTAACAAAATGTCTTGCATAAGCTCCGCTCCTTACACTTGGTGTTGTTGCTGTAATTTCTTTAAAGTTTATTATTAATCAATTGCTTGATAAGTAATTGGTTTGCTGTTGCAGCCTGTTGGCACACCTCTTGCGGTTAGAGAAATGTCTTTTCTTTAATCACTGGAGTAATACTCAATGAGTACATGCACAATTCAGGAGCAAGAGTCCACCTTCACCAAGTTTTTACGGCCCATTGATCGAGAAGGCTTGCTGCAATTTGCTGAGAAAGGCCGCAATAATCCTGCATCGCGCGGCACTAACAAGGTTCACACTGTTGTGGATGGCAAATTCCGCACTTTGAGTTATGTGGGTGATCATAAGGCAGTGGTGGTCGATGAGCCATTGCATTTATTTGGCCAGGATACTGCGCCTGCGCCAGGTGAAATCGTTTTATCCGGTTTGGGCGGTTGCCTATGCGTGGGAATTACTGCCGTTGCCACGTATCGCAACGTAAAACTCAGCAAGCTGGAAATCTACTTGGAAGGTGATATCGGAAACCCGGCTGCGTGGGGTGCCGGTGGTGCTGAAAAACAGCCGCATGAAATGGGTTTTCAGCAAATCCGCGTCAAGGTCGATGTTGAAGGCGATGCGCCGCGTGAAGTCCTGGAAGAAATCGTCAAGCATGCTAATTTCTTCTCGCCCGTGGCGAATACCATGCGTAACCCAATTCCATTTGATATTTCACTCGCTTGATTAAAGGGAGTGATCCATGTCTGCATTAGTCGAGCCTACCATGGAATTTGACGCCACAATGACCGCTCATCATGACGATATGCTCCATGCCGTCATGCAGATCGCCCGCACGTCCCTAGCGGACATGGTTGAGGATATCGATCGCCGCGGTACCTATCCAGAGACCGTCCTCAAGCAATTGGGGGAAGCAGGGGCATACGATTGTCGTGACCAAGAAGCAGGTTCTGTCAACCTTCAGGCCACCATGAAGGCGATCGCAGCGGTGTCCGAGGTCTGTGCAGCCACAGGGTTCATGATGTGGTGCCATGCTGCATGCGGCCTGTATATGGATCACTCAAACAATCCCGCTTTGAAGGGAGTTGCTCTGCAAAATCACCTGCAGGGCAAGACGTTGGGCGGTACAGCCTTGAGTAATCCCATGAAGGCAATGGCAGGTATCGAGAAAATGCTGCTTAAAGCCCAGAAGGTAGACGGTGGTTATCTCATCAACGGCACATTGCCGTGGGTCAGCAACCTTGGGAAAGAGCATTACTTCGGGGCTATTGCCATTGTGCAGTCTGAGCAAGGTGAGCGGGAGTTGATGTTCATGGGCCATTGCAATGGCCAGGGAATAGAGCTGAAGGATTGCCCTTCGTTTGCTGGCATGGAAGGCACCGGGACGTGGGCATTACGCTTTAAAGACGCTTTTATCAATGATTCTGAAGTGATTGCCGAGAATGTGCCAGCATTCCTCAATAAAATCCGCGCCTCATTCATTTTGCTGCAGTGCGGCATGGGCTGGGGTGTGACGCAGAGCTCAATCAACGAGATTTGGAATGTCGAGCAGCAATTGGGTCATGTGAACGAGTTCCTGGAAGACCGTCCGCTTGCATTGCAAGCCGAACTGGACGCACTGAAGTCCAGAACATTGGAGCTTGCCGCAACTCCCTACGAAACTGATAAGCAATACCTGATTGATGTGCTGGATGTCCGGGCGCATGCCTCTGAACTTGCCTTGCGTGCAGCCCAGTCGGCGGTGTTGCACACTGGGGCCAGAGGCTATCTGATGTCCTCGCCAGTACAACGCAAAGTCCGGGAGTCGCATTTCGTCGCGATTGTTACCCCGGCGCTGAAGCATTTGCGTCGTGAAATGGCGCGTCTTAGCAAGATGGAGCAGCCATCATGACTAGCGCAGTTTCCAAGCAGGGTGAACCAGTGGTGGAATGGCGCAAATATATCTGCCTGGCATGTGGCCTCATTTATGATGAAGCGTTGGGGGACCCTGACAGCGGTTTAGCGCCTGGTACACGGTTTGAGGATATTCCCGATGATTGGTCCTGCCCGCTCTGTGGTGTAACGAAAACAGATTTTGAGCTATATGTCGCCCAGGACATGTCAACATTGGCTTGCTCAACCAGCTTTGGCTTTGCGGCAGGCCGTCATCAAACTGGTGTGGTCATTGTTGGCGCAGGCAATGCAGGCTGGCAGGCCGCCCGGGCCATCCGGGCTCTGGACCAGGACATGCCTATTACTATCGTCACAGCTTGTAGCGGCGATATTTATGATAAACCCATGCTCTCTGTTGCAATATCCAAGGGAATTGATCCACGGTCGCTCATCAAGGAAAGCGGGCAGGAAGCTGCACTGAAGTTGGGTGTGAGGCTCATGACCCTGACGGATGCAATCAGCATTGATACTGCGGCTTCAATATTGCGCACCACCAGGGGGTCTCTAAAATACACTCACTTGATATTGGCGCATGGGGCCACCCCCCGGAAGATGGATGCATTGCCTGCCAATATCTGCTGGCAGATTAACAATCTTCAAACGTATATCGATTTCCGGAGCCGGCTGGATGCCATTCCCGCAAAAAGTAATATCTTGATTGCCGGAGCTGGATTGGTCGGTAGCGAATTGGCCAATGATCTGGCACTCGCAGGACATAGTATTTTCCTGACTGACCCCAATCCCACTCCGGTGGGCAATCTGCTGAATTCAGAGGATGCCCGGCGCCTGTTGGACGCCTGGAAATACTTGCCGATTGCCTTCATTGGCGAGGCTACTGTCAAACAGATCATCAAGCAAGGTGATTTGAAGCACGTTGAACTAAGTAATGGGCATGCACTGGATGTGAACTTTGTAATTGCAGCAACAGGGCTTCAAACCCCTGGGCGCTTGGCAAGAACCGCCGGCTTGCAATGGAACGAGGGTATTTGTGTTGATCCTGTCACCCTGGATACCAATGTAGCCAATATCCATGCCCTTGGTGATTGCGTGAGCATCAGCGGCCAGGCAATCCGCTTCATTGAGCCTATTCATCGTCAAGCCAAAGTGATTGCAGCCAAGATCGCTTGTTGCGAACCCATTTATTACACGCATTCAATCCCAGTAATCCGTATTAAAACATCTTCTCTTTACTTAAGCGTTTGATTGACTAGACCTAAGGACTGCCATGACAAAACATTTTTCACCATACGATGCTGACAAACCTTTATTTGCTACTTGTTCTTGCGGACAGCATGCGAGTGAAGAAGATCACCTAAAGGCCGGCATGAGCACGCTTGAGCATCAAGAGACCGGGCGCAGTACGGAGGAGGAGTTCTCGAATGACTTCATCGAGGCCGCGTTGGTCAAGGCAATTCTGCCACATGAGAGGCAACGCCGCGATTTCCTGAGGGCTGTCGGCAAAGGTGCGGCAATGGCAGCCATCAGTGCGGTTTTCCCCCTGGGGTCCTTGAAGGCCATGGCGATGGAAAAAGGATCGATCGAGAAATCGACCCTCAAAGTCGGATTCATCCCTATCACCTGTGCAGCGCCATTGATCTTGGCTGAACCAATGGGGTTTTTCAAAGAACAAGGCTTGAATGTAGAGCTCAACAAGACAGCTGGGTGGGCCTTGGTCCGCGACAAGATCATGAACCATGAGTACGACGCCTCTCAGTTTCTGGCGCCTATGCCATTGGCAATGACCTTGGGTGCAGGGTCAAGCGCACAGACGGTGAATGTTGCCGCGATTCAGAATGTCAATGGCCAAGCCATTGTGCTTGCACTAAAGCACAAGTCGAATCGTGATCCAAAAAACTGGAAGGGTTTCAAGTTCGCCATTCCATTTGAATTCTCAATGCACAACTTCCTGCTGCGTTACTACTTGGCCGAGGCTGGAATTGATCCGGATCGAGATGTGCAGTTGAGAGTGGTTCCTCCCGCCGAGATGCTGGCCAATCTGCGTGCAGGCAACATTGATGGTTTCCTGGGGCCTGATCCATTTTCGCAGCGGGCAGTCTTTGAAGGTGTCGGGTTCATCCACATCTTGTCACAGGATATCTGGAATGGCCATCCATGCTGTTCATTCGGTGCTTCCGCCAGCTTCATCCAGCAAAACCCCAACACATTTGCTGCCTTGTACCGGGCATTTCTCAAGTCATCCGCTTTTGCTCATGACAAAAACAACCGGAAAGAGGTCGCCGCCATTATTTCAAAGCCAAAGTATCTCAATCAGCCCGAGATTATCGTTAACCAAGTGATTACCGGGAGATACGCAGATGGGCTGGGGAACATCGTCAATGCTCCTGGACGTGTTGGGTTCGAGGCGATTCCCTGGGAGGGAATGGCGCTATGGATGCTGACGCAAATGAAGCGTTGGGGTTACCTCAAGGGCGATGTCAGTTATCAGGCCATTGCGGAAAAGGTATTCATGATGACGGATGCCAAGAAAGCAATGCAGGGTCTTGGGTTGGAAGTGCCTCAATCAAGCGGGAAGATTGTTGTGATGGGGAAAGCCTTTGATCCCCTAAAACCGCAATCCTACGTCGATAGTTTCGGGATAAAGAGGTAAGGCCATGAAAAAGTTCAGCACTCAGAATATGAAGGCAGGCTTTCTTTCGGTAATGCTTTTGCTGTTGATTGTGGCAGTCTGGGCCATTGCCACCGCACCAAGCTCGGTGGCCTTAACCGAGATTTCTGCCGATGAGCTTGAGTATCTGCAACTGATGGGAAAAGACCCCGCGGCTGAGCAACAGTCCACGTCGTCTTTCCCGAGGCCGAGTGAGCTGGGACAGACCATCGTGTCGCAACTTGCGCATCCGTTTTACGACAACGGCCCAAATGACAAGGGGATCGGTATTCAGATTGCACATTCGCTGGGCAGGGTAGCGGTTGGCTTCAGCATGGCGGCGCTAGTTGCGATTCCATTCGGGTTCCTGATCGGGATGAGCCCGCTTGCCTTCAAGGTGCTGGATCCTTTTATCCAGATACTGAAGCCGATATCGCCATTGGCCTGGATGCCAATAGCGCTCTACACGATCAAGGACTCTACGGCTTCGGGCATTTTTGTGATTTTCATCTGTTCACTTTGGCCAATGCTCATGAACACTGCATTCGGTGTAGCCAATGTCAGAAAAGAATGGCTCAACGTGGCGAGAACCCTGGAAGTAGGTCAATTGAGGAAAGCCTTCTGCGTGATTCTACCTGCCGCAGCGCCCACCATTGTCACCGGCATGCGGATCAGCATGGGGATTGCGTGGCTGGTGATTGTCGCGGCGGAAATGCTCGTTGGCGGCACGGGGATTGGTTACTTTGTCTGGAATCAGTGGAACAACCTTTCACTTGCCAACGTGATATTTGCAATCTTGATGATCGGGGTCGTGGGCATGGTTCTGGATATGTGTTTTGCCCAAGTACAAAAGGCGGTGACGTATGTCGACTGATAAAAAAGGGATGAGGGGCGCTACCTCCAAGAATTTTCTTAAAGTTGAAGGGCTAGCCAAGAGATACCCTGGGGCGCCCGAGGCTACCTTCGATGCCGTCAACTTTTCGATCGCCAAGGGTGAGTTTGTCTGTTTGATAGGCCATTCTGGCTGTGGCAAAACTACCATTCTGAATGTGTTGGCCGGTCTGGAAAGCGCGACAGAGGGGGTGGTCATCATGAATGGCCGGGAAGTCTCTGCGCCAAGCCTGGAGCGCGGTGTTGTGTTTCAAGGCCATGCGCTCATGCCATGGTTGACGGTTCGGCAAAACATCGCCTTTGCCATCAAGAGCAAATGGCCCGAGTGGAATGCGGCCAAAGTCCAAGAGCAGGTGATGAAGTATGTCTCCCTTGTCGGTCTGCAACCAGCATTGGATAAAAAACCTTCCCAGTTATCTGGCGGTATGAAACAACGTGTAGGTATAGCGCGGGCATTTGCGATTGAACCGAAGATGTTGTTGCTGGATGAGCCGTTTGGGGCATTGGATGCCCTGACTCGTGGCACGATTCAGGATGAGCTGCTGAAGATTTGTCGTGAAACCCAACAGACAGTGTTCATGATCACCCACGATGTCGATGAGGCGATCTTGTTATCAGACAAGGTATTGCTGATGAGCAACGGCCCGCGTGCCCGTGTTGCTGAGATCGTGGTGAATACCATGTCGAAGAATCGCGAGCGCACCTCGCTTCATCATGATCCCCAATACTACAAAATCCGGAATCACTTTGTTGATTACCTCGTGTCGCGCTCCAAGGACTTATCCCATGGCCGGGCGCCGGAACATCCACCACTTGTGTATCCGGGCTTGGATTACCAATCACCTGAAGAGAGCGCTGTCGATGACCTATCGGTAGTGCCAATTCACAAGACCGCCTAATTATTTAATTTTTTTAACAGGAGCTAATTATGAGTCGCCTTGATGTCACTGAAAAAATCATTACTGCAAAAGTAATGAAGGGCCTGAAATGGGCGGATGTTGCTGCCAAACTCAATCTCAGCAAGGAGTGGGTAACTGCAGCCTGCCTGGGCCAGATGACCTTGAATGCGGAGCAGGCCAAGATCATTGCCGAGATTTTTGACTTGAGTGATGAGGACCAGAAATGGTTGATGGTCACGCCATGCAAGGGTTCCCTCCCAACCGCAGTACCTACTGATCCGCTGATCTACCGTTTCTACGAAATGATCAATGTCTATGGCACAACGATCAAGCAGCTTATTCATGAAGAGTTCGGTGATGGCATCATGAGCGCCATCGATTTCAAGATGGATCTACAGCGAGTTGCCGACCCGATGGGAGATCGCGTCAACATCGTATTGAATGGCAAGTTTCTTCCCTATAAGCAGTTCTAGGTAAAAGAGGCTCACGATGAATGGTCAAGTAAAAGCGTTTTATGATCAGGCGACCTCCACCGTGAGCTATGTCGTTTTTGACGAGCCTGGTGGGTACTGTGCGGTGATTGATCCCGTACTGGATTTTGACCCTAGATCCGCCAGAACCTCAACGACCAGTGCCGATAGAATTGCGGCATTTGTGAAGGAAATGGATCTCACGACGGTCTGGCTGCTGGAAACCCATGTTCATGCGGACCACATTTCTGCCGCGCCATATCTTAAAAAGCGGCTTGGCGGATCAATTGCCATCGGGTCGGAGGTGCAGAGTGTGCTGGGTAAATTCAACCTGATCTATAACACGGTGGACACTGAGTTTGCAGGTTTTGATCAGCTTTTTGACAATGGCCAGATGTTTTTTATCGGGAAACTCAAGGTAATAGCTCACCATGTGCCCGGCCATACACCGGCAGATACTGCATATGAGGTCGATCATGTCGGCATCTTTGTCGGGGATACCATCTTTATGCCCGATGTCGGGACCGCCCGTTGCGACTTTCCAGGGGGAGATCCCAGGCGTTTGTATCGATCAATCAAGACTCTCCTTAATTATCCACCAGACACCATTCTTTACACATGTCATGACTATCCGGTTGATGGCAGGGAGGCCAGGTGGAGTAGCACCATCGCAGAACAGCGAAGTTCAAATATTCATATACATGACGGTGTAGATGAAGCTGAATTTTGTCGGATGCGGAATTTACGCGATGCAACTCTTGCTTTGCCCGCACTGATGCTTGCCGCAGTGCAAGTGAACCTCAGGGCAGGCCAATTTCCAGAGGCCGAAGATAATGGCGTTCAATACCTCAGAATACCGCTGAATCTACTTTAAATTCATATGATTACTTTGATTATTGTGCTGCTGTCAGGAACAGCAGTAGGGGTTCTGCTTGGCCTGACGGGGGGTGGGGCTGGTGTTTTTGCCATTCCGCTTCTAACCCTGTTGATGGGGTTCAGCTTCATGGAAGCCAAACCCATTGCCTTGATTGCCGTCGCGATTGCAGCCTTTGTCGGTGCGTTACAGTCGGCCAAGTCTGGCCATTTGAGATGGCGGGCCGCTCTTTTTATTGTGTTCATCGGCAGCCTGGCCTCTCCCTTAGGGCAATGGATTGCTTTCCAGTTGTCGCACCAATGGCTGGTGTATTCGTTTTCGATACTGATGCTGGTCATGGCATCAAATTTGTTCAGGCAGGCATTTGCCATGGTTGGATCGCGATGCTCTGACAATGACAGCATCCAGCGGCCTTGCATGCTGAGTGAGAAGACTGGCCGGCTGATCTGGACTAAAAAGTGTGCGGCCAAACTTACCGCCGCAGGGATTAGCTCGGGGGTGTTTTTGGGACTTTATGGTGTCGGTGTCGGATTCATCCTTGTACCGGCCTTATCCAGGTCCACCAATATCAGTGTGCAAGCAACCACGGCCACGTCGCTCATGGTGATCGCGCTGATGTCATCGATTGTTGCTGGCGGCATGGTGCTTGATGGCGTCACGATCAACCAGACGGGCCTAACTTTTATCGGCGCGGCATGTGTAGGCGCAGTGATCGGTCGGCTGCTGAGCCTGCGGCTCTCTTCTCTGACTCTCAAATGGGGGTTGGGCACGTTGATGGTGATCACAGCCATCCTGTTTGCCTTAATAAGTTAAGGAGCGAATGTCCACGAATATGCAATGTTTTCCATTTTTTTAAACCATAAATCAAGGAGCCATCCATGAGTGTCATCAGCCCAACCGCAAGACTTGGCATGATCAGTGCCCTGCTTGGAATCACTGCATTTTCAGCGCAGGCAGAAGAACGTGTCCCGCAATCCTTGATGGAGGCAATCAAGGCCGGCAAAAGCTTGTCCAGCCTGAGATTGAGATACGAGCATGTGGATCAGGATGGGCTGCAGCCGCCAACAATCATAGGGGCGCAGGCTAATCCCACTGCTAATGAAGATCTGAGAAGCGCCTCTGCGCTCACGCTCAGGACATTGCTTGGATGGCAAACTGCGCCATATCAGAATATTAGTTTTGCTGGCCAGTTAATCAATGTCACCAAGTTCATAGACAATTTCAACGATGGTACCAATGGCGTTTTGATCGATGCTATTTCCAATAATCCAAGTAATATCGATAGAGCCAAAATCGTAGATCCTGATATCACTGAAATTAACCAACTTTATGTTGATTGGACGGGACTTAAAGACACTCGTATTCGCTTTGGGCGCCAGCAAATCAATTTGGATAACTTCAGGTTTATCGGGGATGTCATATTCAGGCAGGTGATGCAAGTCTTTGATGGGGTAACGATGCTTAATCAGTCCATCTCCAATACAGAGCTTTATGTGGGGCACATTGAACGAGTGAGGCAGTTGACTACAGAGCTGCGTGATGATGGCGCCTTGGAGATCATTAACATGAAATACCGACTTTCCCCCACAGAGTCATTGAGTGGGTATGGTTATTTTTCTAGTTTCGATGACTTGGGGTTCGGGCGAGCATGGTTTGGCAATGCGGCAGGGACGGCAGGTATTGCTCAAGGGAAGAATGGTGCGATCAACCAGGAAGCAGACCAGGGTAACAAGATTATAGGAGTAAGATTGGATGGAGTGCATCCAGTCAATCAGTCCTGGAAAGGCTTATACACGGCAGAGTATGCTAAGCAGACAGATTATAGTGACGGGGACTCCCGTATTGATGCTCACTATTACAAGATTGGAGGCGGGTTTGCCTACAATGGATTTTCATTAAGAGCAGATCAAGAGCTGTTATCTAGCAATGACGGGCAATATGGGTTCCAAATGCCTTATGGCACCAATCACTTATTCCAGGGCTGGGTAGATAAATTTTTATCTACTCCTCAAGAAGGTATTAAGGACACCTTCATTACCGCTGGATATAAAGCAGGAAACTTCACCTTCTTTATGGATTATCACATCTTAGACTCTGATGTGGGGTTCAATACTGTAGGAGGAGGTACTGGATCCAGGTTGGGCAAAGAGTGGAATGCATCTGTTACTTACAATTTCGCCGAAAATTGGATGGCAAGATTTGAGTATGGTAGTTTCAAGGAAGGAGATCATTACACTTCTCTACCTGCTGCAAATACCGTTGCAGGAAACCGAGGTCGATTCAGAGATACTGAAAAAACCTGGGTGACGTTAATGTACAGCTTTTAAAAACCCCACATAATTGGAGCCACCAATGTTGGGTGGTGGCTCCTCACTGCTAGGATGAGCTTTGTATCGAGATCAAACCTGTAGTTTATTTTGTGCCCTGCCAGATACTGCCTTCATTATCTTCCCATCTTGAAAAATGGGGCTTGCTTTCCTGTCATACAAGCAGATGCTGGGTTAAACAAATAGAGTCAAATCTGTCTAATTTTTGATCAGATGTAAATGGATTGTTGTCTTGGCGCTTGACAAGATATAATCCACCTTTAAATTCCATTTTCATATCATGGCTACCAAAACCATCACTGCCAAGCAGCAGATGCGGGCAGCACAAAGCTTTCCCTTCTTCTCTAGCCTTGCAATAGTGATTCCAGTATTGATTCCTTTTTGGATTGCTGCCTCCATCTTTGCCTATTGCTCCATTGCCAATCATCCCTGTACGCGAGTCTGCGAATATCTTGTGCCTGCAGGCTATCGATTCTATGGATTGATGGGGGCGTGGGTGGTGCTACTCAATTTCAGCTCCAACATGGCAGGCTGGGTAGGCGGAGGGATGAATCTCGCCTTGATCATATGGGGAGTCAGCATCCTGGTGATCGTCCCGCTGGGGGTGCGCGACATACTGCGAGCGCGCAGGGAGCCATGGCAGGATTTAACCATCAAGACAGAATAAGTCAGAGAGGACAGCATGCGAGACTCAGTGATTGACATACGCGGCCTTGACCGTGTCCAACGTGCAAGGGTGCAGGCGAAGGAAGAAGCGCCAAAACGCTGGAGTGTGGATGATATTGTGGCATTGTTCGAGTTGCCATTTTCAGATCTGATGCACAGGGCACAGTCCGTGCATCGCGAGAATTTCGATCCCAATGGTGTGCAGGTCAGTACCTTGCTTTCCATCAAGACCGGTGGTTGTTCTGAGGACTGTGGCTATTGTCCTCAGGCCGCCCGCTACCACACCGATGTGGAAAAGCAGGATTTGATGCAGCTGGAAGAGGTACTCGCGGCAGCGCGTGCTGCCAAGGAGAATGGCGCCAGCCGTTTCTGCATGGGCGCTGCATGGCGCAGCCCCAAGCAGCGCGACCTCGAGCCCGTGCTGGCCATGATTCGCGAAGTGAAAGCCATGGGCCTGGAAACTTGCGCTACTCTTGGAATGCTGAAAGATGGGCAGGCCGAGCAATTGAAGGAAGCGGGCCTCGACTACTACAACCATAACTTGGACACTGCGCCTGAATACTACGGCGAAGTCATCACGACCCGCACCTACCAGGACCGCCTGGATACGCTGGATCGTGTGCGCGAACAGGACATCAACGTCTGCTGTGGCGGCATTATCGGCATGGGGGAGTCCCGCGTCCAGCGTGCCGGACTGCTGGCGCAGCTTGCCAATATGGAGCGTCCGCCCGAAAGCGTGCCGATCAACCTGCTGACGCAGGTGGAAGGCACACCGATGTATGGCATGGACGAGCTGGACCCGTTTGAATTCGTGCGCACGATCGCGGCTGCCCGCATCACGATGCCGCAGAGTTTCGTGCGGTTGTCCGCTGGCCGCCAAAGCATGCATGAGGGCATCCAGGCCTTGTGCTTCCTGGCTGGTGCCAACTCGATTTTCTATGGTGAGAAGCTGCTGACCACGGGCAACCCTGAAGCCGAAGCTGACCGCAAGTTATTCGACAAACTCGGCATCCATCCGCTTTAAGTCACGATGCCTTCCATGCTGGAATCTCACCCGGCAGAAGCAGCCACCCCATTGCTGGACGCATTACAAGCCGAGCTCGCTGATCGCGCGCGCCTGGGTTTGCTGCGCCAGCGCCGCGTGCTTCACGGTATGCAGGGCGTGTATGTCGAGATCGAAGGTAAGCGCTTGCTTTCGTTTTGCAGCAACGACTACCTTGGTCTGGCTTCTCATCCATCCTTGATTTCTGCAATGCGGGATTGTGCTGTGACGACTGGCGCAGGGACTGGTGCATCTCACCTTGTCTCTGGGCATCAGCAGGCGCACGAGGCGCTTGAGCATGCGCTACAGACTTTCATGGGCTTGCCCGGTGTCCTGCTGTTCACCACCGGCTACATGGCGAACCTGGGCATTATCACTGCGCTGTGCGGACGCCAGGACGCCATCTTTGCCGACAAGCTCAATCATGCCTCGCTCAATGATGCGGCCTTGCTGTCGCGTGCCGAGCTCAAGCGTTACGCACACAACGATTTGACAGGGCTCGAGCGCTTGCTGGCGCAAAGTCAGGCCAGGCGCAAGCTGGTGGTGGCCGATGCCGTGTTCAGCATGGATGGCGACCTGGCGCCCGTCCCGGCATTGCTATCGCTCTGCGAGCGATACGATGCCTACCTCATGCTGGATGATGCCCATGGCTTTGGCGTGTTGGGCGCCCATGGTCGCGGCGTGCTGGAACACTTCGGGTTGGATTCGCCGCGCATCATCTATATGGCGACCTTGGGCAAGGCGGCAGGGGCGGCGGGCGCATTCGTGGCCGGACCGACAATTTTGACGGAATACCTCATGCAGACTGCGCGGCCCTATATCTACACCACAGCGAGCCCGGCGCCAGTGGCGGCTGCTGCAATGGCCGGCGTGCAATTGATCGAACACGATCATGCACGCCGTGCCCATCTGCGTGCCTTGATCGCAGATTTCAGGGCGTCATGCCGATTGCAGCGCTGGCAGTTAATGGCATCCGAGACTGCGATACAGCCCGTGGTCATCGGCAGCAATGAAGAGGCGGTGCAGGTAAGCAAGCGTTTGCTTGAGCATGGCGTGCTGGTCCCTGCTATCCGCCCACCCACTGTACCCAGGGGCACGGCAAGACTAAGGATATCGCTATCAGCAGCGCATACGCATGAAGATGTCCAGCGATTGCTGGACATCTTGCATAGACTGGAGGAGGCATGAGCGGTATTCATGTCGATATCGTCGGCAAAGGCCAACCTGTAGCGCTGATTCATGGCTGGGGCATGCATGGTGGCGTGTGGCAACCGGTGGCTAAAAGGCTGGCCAAGTCCTTCGAAGTCCATGTCCTGGACTTGCCCGGCATGGGCCTGAGTCAGGAGGTGATCGCGAGTAATCTCGACGAAATGGTGGCTTCGCTGCTGCCTGCCTTGCCTGCGCATGCCGATATCGTCGGCTGGTCATTGGGCGGCCTGGTTGCCATGCGGCTGGCTTTGAGCCAGCCTGCGCGGGTGCGGCGCCTGGCGCTGGTAGGGAGCACGCCGCGCTTCATCAATACCGAGCCGGGGCATGCCCAGCCATGGGAATACGGCATCGCTGCCCCCGTGTTTCAGAAATTCGCGCAACAAGTGGGTGAGGATTATGCCAACACCCTGATCAAGTTCCTGACATTACAATGCATGGGAGCCCGGGACGCGCGCGCCACCATCAAGGAGTTACGCCGGTCGCTGTCCGATCGCCCTGCGCCAGCACCGTTGGCGCTCGAATCCGCGCTTGACGTGTTGTTGCAGAACGACTTGCGTCCTGAGCTGTCTGCATTGCAGCAACCTGTGTTGCTGGTCCACGGCGATCGCGACAGCCTCGCGCCAGTGCAGGCTGCCCATTGGCTGGCCCGACATTTGCAGCATGCCAGCCTGCGCGTGATCGCGGGCGCAGGCCACGCGCCTTTCCTCTCACATACGGCGCAGTTCATCGACAGCGTATGTGACTTTTTCCAACCTAACCCAGGTAGTGCACGATGAGCGACGGGTATTTGATCGACAAGGCCAGGGTGCGTGCGTCGTTTGATCGTGCGGCAGGCAGTTACGACGCTGCCGCGATATTGCAGCGCGAAGTGCGCGAGCGCATGTTGCAACGCCTGGAGCTGGTGAAGATCACGCCCGGCGTCATCCTGGATGCAGGCTGCGGCACCGGCCACGCCAGTGTGGCATTGGGCAAGCGCTATCGCGGTAGCGACATCATCTCGCTGGATATTGCCATGGGTATGTTGCAGCAGACGTTGGCGCACTATCCATGGATCAAGCGTGTATTGCCGATGCCGGGGCAAAGGCGGCCTGCCGCATTGTGTGCGGATATCGAACAGCTTCCACTGAAAGATGCCAGCGTCGACTTGGTTTGGTCGAATGTGGCGATTCAGTGGTGCAACGACCTTGACAGTGCTTTTGCGGGAATGGCGCGCGTATTGCGACCGGAGGGCCTGCTCATGTTCAGCACCTTCGGGCCGGATACGCTAAAGGAATTGCGTGCAGCGTCGGGGGGCGACCATGTCCATGTCAGCCGTTTCATCGATATGCACGATATCGGCGACGCCCTGGTGCGCGCCGGTTTTTCCGATCCTGTGCTCGACGTGGAGCATTTCGTTCTCACCTATGACGACGTCCTCTCCGTCATGCGCGACCTCAAGGCCATCGGCGCGCACAATGCTGCAACGGGGCGCCCACGCGGCCTGCTGGGACGCGGATTCCTCAACCGCTTGACCGAGGCATACGAGCAATTCCGCCATGAAGGTAAATTGCCCGCAACCTATGAGGTAGTCTACGGACATGCCTGGAAACCCCAGCCCAAACAGGCGGGGCTTGCCACGGTGACTGTGCACCCGAGGAGGCCGCGTTGAGTAGCAACCGTCAACAGGCCTGGTTCGTCACTGGCACCGATACGGGCGTCGGAAAGACCATGGTCAGTAGTATGCTGGTGCGACAGTTTTCAGCGCGTGGCTTGCGCAGCGTAGGCATGAAACCTGTTGCTTCCGGCTGCGAGCGACGTGACGGGCGATTGATTTCAGAAGACGTTACGCAGCTATTGGCGGCCAGCAATGTCGATTTACCATTATCCGATATCAACCCCTATGCCTTCGAGCCGGCGATTGCACCGCATATCGCCGCCAAACAGGCAGGCGTGCGGATCGATCTGGAGCCTATTGCAGCTGCCTTCAGGCGTTTGCAGGCGCAAGCGAATGTCGTGATCGTCGAGGGCGCGGGCGGTTTCTATGTGCCGTTGGATGAGCAGCATGATATGGCCGACCTTGCTGCCAAGCTTGGTTTGCCGGTGATTCTGGTGGTCGGCATGCGCCTGGGATGCATCAATCATGCATTGTTGACAGCCGAGGCGATCAGGCAACGCGGCCTGACGCTGGCTGGCTGGGTCGCGAACCAAGTGGATCCTGGGATGGCGATGCTGGAAGACAACCTGCAGACGTTGAAGCAGCGTATGCCTTCGATCTATCTAGGGTTTATTCCATGGCAGGATCAAGCAAGCACTGCTGAAGACACGGATATTGTGAGTGTATTGTGGCAGTGAGGAAGTATTTCAATACCTTGAAGTGCCGCTGTACAAATCATGCTGGCAAATAAATTCCAATACCTTGTCAGGTACTAAGTAGCGCGGTGTGCAGCCATATGCAAGAGATTCCCGGATCTTGGTCGCCGAGATGTCCAGCGCGGTGATTTCCTGCACCCATATCCCATGCTCCGCTTGAATAGGCAATTGTTGTGCGTCCGAGAGCATATGCGTCTGGAGGAATGCGTCCAATACCAGGTTGCTTGAAGGCAATGCCGCGCCAGGTCGTGTGGTCACCACAATATGCGCGAATTGCAATAGCTCCTGCCAGCGGTGCCAGCTGGTGATACCGGCAAAGGCATCCATGCCCATCAGCAGGCAGAGCCTGGCCTTGCCCTGCAATCCTTCGTGCAGGAATTGCAGGGTGTCTATGGTATAGGAGTAGCCTTGCCGCTCCAGCTCCTGCGTATCCAGCTTGAATAAGGGATTGCCGGCAATCGCGAGGGCAACCATTTCCGCGCGTTGCGTGGCAGAGGTCATGGGCTGTTCACGGTGGGGAGGCGTGGCGGAGGGGATAAAGCGGACTTCCGCCAAACCCAAGGACTCGGCCAGTTCCTGCGCCATGCGCAGGTGACCGAAGTGGATGGGATCGAAGGTGCCGCCCATCACGCCGATGAGCGGCAAGGGTGTTGCTGGAGGTGCCATGCCAAGCGTCATGCTGGTGAAATGCAGGTGTGAGGGCATCAGGCCCTGACTTCACCATCGCCCAGCACGATGTACTTGAGGCTGGTCAATCCTTCGAGACCGACCGGACCGCGGGCATGCAGCTTGTCGGTGGAAATGCCGATCTCGGCACCCAGGCCGTATTCGAAGCCATCGGCAAAGCGGGTGGAAGCGTTGACGATGACACTGCTGGAGTCCACTTCGCGCAAGAAGCGGCGCGCGTTGGTGTAGTTCTCGGTGACGATGGCCTCGGTATGCTGGGAAGAGTACTGATTGATATGGGCGATGGCTTCGTCCACATCCGCAACCACCTTCACCGAGATGATCGCGGCAAGGTATTCGGTGTAGTAGTCCTCTTCGGTGGCAGGCTTGGCCTGCGGCACCAGCGCGCGGGTTTCGCTGCAGCCGCGGATTTCCACGCCCTTGCTGATCAGCATCGCAGTTAGCGGTGGCAACGCTTCTTGCGCAATGCTGCGCGCTACCAACAGCGATTCCGCGGTGTTGCAGGTGCCGAGGCGCTGGGTCTTGGAGTTCTCCAGGATGCGCAATGCCTTGGCGAGGTCGGCGCTTTCGTCAATATAGACATGGCAATTGCCATCAAGATGTTTGATGACAGGGATGCGCGCTTCGTTGGAGATGCGCTCGATCAGGCCTTTGCCGCCGCGCGGCACAATGACGTCGACATAATCCTTCATGGTGATGAGTTCGCCGACAGCGGCGCGGTCGGTCGTCGCTACCACTTGCACTGCGCTGGCAGGCAGCGCTGCGGCAGCCAGGCCTTCATGCACGATGGCGGCCAGGGCGCGGTTGCACTGGATGGCTTCGGAGCCGCCACGCAGGATGGCGGCATTACCGGACTTGATGCAGAGGCCGGCGGCGTCGACAGTGACATTGGGGCGCGCTTCGTAGATGATGCCGATCACGCCCAAGGGCACGCGCATCTTACCAATCTGGATGCCGGATGGGCGGTATTTGAAGTCCGACATTTCCCCGATAGGGTCGGGCAGGCCGGCGATTTGCTCCAAGCCTTCCGCCATGGTGTCGATGCCTTTTTCGCTCAGCACGAGGCGGTCCAGCATGGCGGGCTCCAGGCCGTGACGGCGCGCTGCTTCCAGGTCGGCTGCGTTGGCGGCCAGCAATGTGTCGCGCTCGCGGCGGATGGCGGTGGCGATGGCGCGCAAGGCCTTGTTTTTGGTCTCGGTGTCGGCGCGCGCCATTGCGCGTGAAGCGGTGCGGGCTTCGCTGCCGAGCTGTTGCATGTAGTGTTTGATGTCTTCCATTCCTGCCTCTATTTCCTGCTGCCTATGCGCGCCAGACCGAAGCACAGGCGCGAGATTTCCAGCCATGGATCCTGGTTCAACAGGCCTTTGGCGGCTTTGTCGATTTCAGCCAGTTTTTGCAGCGCAGCCTCAAGCTGGCGCATGCTAAGACGAGAGAGCGCCCGTTTCACCAGGTTTTGCCGTTCGCCGTAAATCCTGGCTTGCTGCATGGCGCTGTTGAGATTGCCGCCGCGGCTTTCAGCATATTTTACCTTGACCAGCCCGCGCAACACCCAGGCCAGGGCGCTCATGATGGCAACCGGTTGTGCGCCTTCCTCGCGCAGGCCATGCAATATGCGCACCGCATGCTCGCTATCGCCACTCAGCACGGCATCGCCCAGTTGAAAGGCATCATAGCGCGAAACATTCAATACCGCTTCCCGCACCTTGCTGCCATCCAGCGTGCCTTCAGGGTACAGCAGGCCGAGTTTCTGGATTTCCTGGTGTGCGGCGAGCAGGTTGCCTTCAACCTGGTGGGCGAGGAATTCCAGCGTTTCCTGATCGGTATTCTGGCCCTGACCGGCAAGGCGGTTCGCGATCCATTGCGGCAAGGCCGATGGCGCGACTTCATGGAGTGCAAGCGAGACGCCGTGATTTTCCAATGCAGCAAACCAGGCGCTGTTCTTGGCGTCGCGCTCTAGCTTGGGCAGGATGACGATGGTCACTGTATCGGGGATGGCGTGTTCCGCCAGTGCGGTCAGGGCCTTGCCGCCGTCCACGCCGGGCTTGCCCGACGGAACCGCGATCTCGAGGATGCGCCGGCTGGCGAACAGGGAAATGGATTGACCGAAGGCTGCCACTTGTTGCCAGTTAAAATTGCGCTCCACAGTGAGGCGGGTGCGTTCGTCGTAGCCTGCGGCCCGCGCGGCAGCACGGATGGCATCCAGGCTCTCGCGCTGGGCCAGGGGCTCATCGCCCATGAGGACATAAAGCGGTGCCAGGCCTTGGGCCAGGTGCCGCTCCAGCTCCTGCGGCTTGATCCTCATTCCACGGTGTCGTCCAGCGAGCGTAGGTCAGGTGCGCGCGGCTTGCCTTTGGCCGGTTTGATGACCATGAGGCGGCGCAGCAATTCGCGCACAGCATCATCCTTCATGTCATTGTAGAGCCGCTCCTGCTCAAGCTGTTTGGCGAGCAACTGCGCATCGTCATAAGTGATCTCACGCCGGCCCCTGATAGTCTGCACATCGCCCCAGGTTTCACTGGAGGGATCGCGCACACGGAAATTCACGGTATAGAAAAGCTCGAATTCGCGCACCAGGCCGCGGCCGCTCAAAGAAAGAATGCGCTGTTCCTGCGACTCGCTCATGATTTCAAGGAGCAGGTCGGCCTGGTCCGGCGAACTGACGATCTTGACGCCATTCACCGTCAGCGAGCGTTTGAATGGCTTGGAGATGGAAATGGTCGGCCCCTGAATGAACAAGGTATTGAACTTGAGGTCAGCCACGCCGCGCATCTTGAAGCCGCAGGCAGTGAGCGCCAGGAGCATGGCAAGCAGAATCCAGCGGGCGATGCGCATATACATGGTTTATCCTACGACGATGTTGACGAGTTTGTTAGGCACGACGATGATCTTGCGCACGCTGCCTTCGGCCAGGTATTTCTGGATGCATTCCTGCTGCACAGCCAGGGCTTCGATCGCGGCCTTGTCCAGTGTGCGGGAAACGGTCATGCTGCCTCGCAGTTTGCCGTTGACCTGTAGCACCAGCTCGATTTCATCCTGCACCATGGCGGCCTTGTTGGCAACCGGCCAGCGGGTGTCGAGGAGCTGGGTGCCCGGGCGTAGCGCCTGCCAGAGTGCATGGCAAATGTGAGGCACAATGGGCGAAAGCAGCAATATGATATTTTCCAGTGCCTCCTGGCGGATGGCGCGCGTCGTCGCGTCATGGCCTTCGATCTTGGCATAGGCATTCATGAGCTCCATCACTGCTGCAATGGCGGTATTGAACGCATGGCGGCGCCCATAGTCATCAGTCACTTTTTCGATGGTCTGGTGCAGCTGGCGGCGGAAAGCCTTGAGCTCGGCTGAAAGGTCGCCCATGGTGAATGCCGCCACGATGCCGGATTCGACGTGGTTGGCGACAGCGGTCCACACGCGCTTGAGGAAACGATGTGCCCCCTCTACGCCGGCATCGGACCACTCCAGGCTTTGCTCGGGCGGTGCCGCGAACATCATGAACAGGCGGGCGGTGTCTGCGCCGTAATTGTCGATGAGTTCCTGCGGGTCGACCGTATTGCCCTTGGACTTCGACATTTTGCTGCCGTCCTTCAATACCATGCCCTGGGTGAGCAGCTTGGTGAATGGCTCATCATGCCGGACCAGGCCGACATCGCGCATGAGCTTGTTGAAGAAGCGTGCGTATAGCAAATGCAGGATAGCGTGTTCGATGCCGCCAATATATTGGTCGACTGGCAGCCAGTAGTTGGCACGCTCGTCCACCATGCTGCTATGGGCATCAAAGCTGGCGTAGCGCGCGAAGTACCAGGATGATTCGACAAAGGTATCCATGGTATCGGTCTCGCGCGTCGCTTTTTCGCCGCAGCTCGGGCAGGTGGTTTCGTAAAAAGCCGGATCTTTCTTGATTGGAGAGCCGACGCCATCCATGACCACGTCTTCCGGCAGGACGACGGGCAATTGCTCCGCAGGCACCGGCACTTCGCCGCAGCTTGGGCAATGCACGATGGGAATTGGGCAACCCCAATAGCGCTGGCGCGAGATGCCCCAGTCGCGCAGGCGATATTGCGTCCGCCTCTTGCCCAGGTTCTTGGCAGCCAATGCTGCGGCGATGGCGTCACTGGCCTGGCTGAAATCCAAGCCGTTGAAATCGCCCGAGTCGAACAGGATGCCGTGCTCGGTATAAGCTGCCTGCAATGGCAATTCAAGCTCCCCGTGAGCTGGCTTGATCACCGCCTTGATCGGCAACTTATACTTGCTGGCAAACTCGAAATCGCGTTCGTCGTGCGCGGGCACGGCCATGACGGCGCCTTCGCCATAGCTGATCAATACGTAGTTGGCGACCCAGACCGGCAGTTTTTCTCCGGTGATTGGATGCAGTACGAACAGGCCAGAATTCATGCCTTTTTTCTCGGCGGTGGCAAGGTCGGCTTCCGCCACGCTGCCCCGCTTGCATTCCTCGATGAAGGCTTGCAGGGCAGGATTGTCCTTGGCGGCCTGCGTCGCCAATGCGTGTTCTGCCGCAATGGCAACATAGGTGGCGCCCATCAGCGTATCGGGACGGGTGGTATAGACCTTGAGCGTACCGTTGCCGACAGCCAGCGGAAACTCCACCTCGCAACCGTAGCTCTTGCCGATCCAGTTGCGCTGCATGGTCTTGACCTGCTCAGGCCAGCCGTCGAGTTTGTCGAGGTCAGCCAGCAGTTCTTCCGCATAGGCAGTGATCTTCATGAAGTATTGCGGGATATCGCGCTTCTCGACCAGCGCGCCCGAGCGCCAGCCACGTCCATCGATCACCTGCTCATTGGCGAGCACGGTCTGATCGACCGGATCCCAGTTCACTGTGGCGGTTTTCTTGTAGATGAGGCCCTTTTTGTAGAGCTCGGTGAACAGCCATTGCTCCCAACGATAGTAGTCCGGCTTGCAGGTGGCGATTTCTCGTTGCCAATCCACGGCAAGACCCAGACTCTTCAGTTGGCCCTTCATGTGCTCGATGTTGCTGTACGTCCAGCCTGCGGGCGCGACATTGTGCTTGATGGCGGCATTCTCTGCGGGCAAGCCAAAGGCGTCCCAGCCCATGGGCTGCATGACGTTGTAGCCGCGCATACGGTGGAAGCGGCTCAATACGTCGCCGATGGTGTAGTTGCGGACGTGTCCCATATGCAGCTTGCCGGATGGGTAGGGGAACATAGACAGGCAGTAATACTTGGGCTTGTCCGAGACTTCCGTTGCAGTGAATGTGGCGTTGGATTCCCAATATTGCTGTGCTTGTTGCTCTATGTCGCGGAATGGATACTGCTGCTGCATGATGGCTAGGCGTCTGGATTAAGAATTTGAAAGCAAAATTATACCTGAAGCCGCGCCGTTTTCCTGAACTCGGCAACTGCAAATACGATGGTGCGGCGCGTATGGATATGCGCAGCCATTCATGGTTTGGCATGGTTAGAAAGGCGGCCGATAGTCAATTGCGTATTTGACTATTTTTTCTTATTGAAATATGGATATGTCAATAAGTGCATGCTTATTTTTTACATAATAAATTGATTTTTATATTTATTTTAATGTCTTTGTTCTGGAGGGGATTGCAATTGGTTACATATTTTAACAATTTAACAGGCCTGAATGCTTAAAGAATGGACTCCTCAACGCCGTAACAATGCAGGTGAGCCAGCTCTTCGCAAAAGGGAAGGCGGATTGGATCAAGCGCTCATGTTGAGGTCACGGTAGTGATCCCGGACTGAGCAGATGAAAGAGTGCCTGTCATGGCTGCAGCATATAAAAACAAAGGAGAGTGGTTAAGGTGAAGTTTTCAGATTTGAGGATAGGGGTGCGTTTGGGGGCGGGGTTTGCTGTGATCTTGTTGCTGATGATGATCATGGTGGCTTTCGGCTTGGCTCAGCTTGCCAATGTGGGAAGCACGGCGAAGCAAGTGGTGGAAACTGAGCTGAAAAAGGAACGCATCACCACGGAGTGGGTGTCGAATGCCACCCAGAATGGATTGCGCACCCTCGCCGCGATCAAGAGTTCCGATGCGGCCATGTATGACATGTACATCCAGCAAATTGCTGAAACAGCACGAGCTAACGATAGTTTGAAACAGCAGCTTGAAACGTTGCTGGTCAAGCCCGAAGGGAAGGCGAAATTCGCGGATGCCAAGGAAAAGGCAGATGCCTTCAGCAAGGTTCGCAGTGAATTGTTGCAATTAAGAAAAGATGGTGCCGAAGCATCGCTTATCGAAAAGAATGTGCAAGAGGTGTTCCTTCCTGCACGCAAGGCTTATTTCGATAGCATGAATGAATTGCTTGAATTCGAGCGGCACCTGATTGATGAGGCCGGGGCAGATATCCAGCGGGTGAAAAATGCTGCGAGCCTATGGATGCTGGTGATCGGCCTGGTGGCAGTCGTGCTCGGCGCGATCTTTGCCTGGCGGCTTTCCCTTGGGATTACCCGTCCACTTGCCAACGCTGTCAAGCTGGCCGAGACAGTGGCTGCTGGAGACTTGACCAGCACTCTCGCCATCGACTCA
Organism: Methylobacillus flagellatus KT; assembly: GCF_000013705.1. Lineage (NCBI taxonomy): Bacteria > Pseudomonadati > Pseudomonadota > Betaproteobacteria > Nitrosomonadales > Methylophilaceae > Methylobacillus > Methylobacillus flagellatus. The sequence goes on along the minus strand of NC_007947.1, from coordinate 2,305,125 downwards.
AAAGATGAAATAGGACAGTTGTTGAATGCGCTGAAATCCATGAACGATAACCTGGCCAGGATAGTCAGTGAGGTGCGAAGCGGCACGGAGACGATTGCCACTGCCTCCTCGCAAATTGCATCGGGCAACCTGGATTTGTCGTCACGCACCGAGGAGCAGGCGAGTTCGCTTGAGGAAACCGCTTCTGCCATGGAGGAACTGACTTCCACCGTGAAGCAGAATGCGGATAATGCCCAGCAAGCTAACCAGCTGGCGGTTTCTGCTTCAGGGATCGCCACGCAGGGAGGCGAAGTCGTGGATCAGGTCATCGCGACCATGCAGTCGATCAGTGAATCTTCGAAACGGATTGCCGACATCATTGGTGTGATCGACGGCATTGCTTTCCAGACCAACATCTTGGCATTGAATGCTGCGGTGGAGGCTGCGCGTGCCGGTGAGCAGGGGCGTGGGTTTGCCGTGGTGGCGAGCGAGGTACGCAACCTGGCGCAGCGTTCAGCCAATGCGGCCAAGGAAATCAAGGGGTTGATTACGGACTCGGTGGAAAGTGTTGATGCCGGTAGCCGTCTGGTGGAGCAGGCGGGGACGACGATGAAGCATGTGGTGGATAGCGTGCAGCGTGTGACCGATATCGTCAGTGAGATCAGCGCAGCCAGCCATGAGCAAAGCACCGGCATTGAGCAGGTGAACCAGGCGATTGTCCAGATGGATGAAGTCACCCAGCAGAATGCGGCCCTGGTAGAGGAGGCAGCGGCGGCTTCTCAATCATTGCAGGATCAGGCGGCAAGCCTTGCCCAAGCAGTGAGCGTATTCAAGGTCAATGGCATGCAGGTACAGGCTGCAGTGCATAAAGTCAGCAAACCCAAGCCAGTCGCCGTTTCAAAGCCCAAGGTGGTAGTGGCCTCCAAGCCTGTGACGACAACCAGGACAAGAACTGCCATGGTGCCTGCGGTAGCAGGCTCGGCTGACGAGTGGGAAGAATTCTAGCGCGCTTGACATGCAAAAAGCCGAACAGAATGTTCGGCTTTTTGATATTGATGATGAAATCAATGTGCCGACCTGCATCGGCGGAGGGGTTTGCTACTTGCCAAGCGCCTGCAAGACTTGCCTGCGGATTTCACTGACTTCACCCAGGCCGGAAATACGCACATATTTGGGGGCATTGGCGGCGCCGTTTGCTGCCCAGTTGGAATAATAGTCCACCAGCGGCTTGGTCTGGCGATGGTACACCTCCAGGCGCTTGGCGACGGTTTCTTCCTTGTCGTCGTCGCGCTGTACCAGATCCTCGCCGGTGACATCGTCCTTCCCCGCGACTTTGGGCGGATTGAATACGACATGATAGGTTCGGCCGGATGGCAAATGCGTGCGGCGGCCGCTCATGCGCTTGATGATTTCCTCATCGGGCACATCGATTTCAACCACATAGTCGATATCGACCCCAGCCTGCTTCATCGCTTCCGCCTGGGGGATGGTGCGGGGGAAGCCGTCGAACAGGAAGCCTTGCTGGCAGTCGGCATCCTTGATGCGTTCCTTGACGAGGCCGATGATGACATCATCCGGGACCAGGCCGCCGGAGTCCATATAACGCTTGGCTTCCAGGCCCAGCTGGGTGCCCGCCTTCACTGCGGCACGCAGCATGTCACCGGTGGAAATCTGCGGGATGTCGAATGCTTCCTTGATGAAGGTGGCCTGGGTGCCTTTACCAGCCCCCGGTGCGCCTAATAGTATGACTCTCATGTGGTCTCCTCTTTTCAATCCGGCATTATATCAGCCGGCTTTCATGCCGCCAGATAGTTGGCGATGGCAACGAAGCCGGCAGGGGCAATATTTTCCGCCCGTAACTGTGGGTCTATGCCCAGGGATGCAAAACCAGTGTCGTCCAGCAGGCCTTTGAGCGTATTGCGCAAGGTCTTGCGGCGCTGGGCAAACGCAGCGGTCACGATCCTGCCAAGCAGGGCTTCGTCCTTAGCCGGATGGGGCAGGACGGTATAAGGTACCGCACGTACGAATGCTGACTCTACCTTGGGTGCTGGATCAAAGGCCTCGGGCGGAACGGTGAGCAGGTATTCCATGTGCAGTCGGTATTGCAGCATCACGGAAAGCCGCCCATAGGCCGCGCTGGAGGGGGCTGCTACCATGCGTTCCACGACTTCCTTTTGCAGCATGAAGTGCATGTCGATGATGTGTGGCACATTGTCGAGCAGGTGGAACAGGATGGGCGTGGAGATGTTGTAGGGCAGGTTGCCGACGACGCGCAGGCGGTCGCTGATATTGCCGAAATTGAACTTGAGCGCGTCGCTGGCATAGATGGTGAGCTTGTCCTGCGGATAGTGACCCTGCATCCATTGGATGATGTCACGATCGATTTCTACCACGTGCAGATGCTGCAGGCGCTCCAACAACGGCTGCGTCATGGCGCCCAGGCCCGGGCCGATTTCCACCATGCAATCCTGCGGTTGAGGAGCAATGGCGTCAATCAGGCTGTTGATGATGGCGCGGTCAGTGAGAAAGTTTTGGCCAAAGCGTTTTTTTGCAACATGTTTCATGATGGTTGGGGACGATTTCCTGCCAAATTGATCGCAAGCTGAATGGCGCTGAGCAGGCTGCCAATCTCGATATTGCCTTTGCCGGCCAGGTCCAGTGCAGTGCCATGGTCAACCGAGGTGCGTATCATGGGTAGCCCCAGCGTGACATTGACGCCAGTGCCGAAGCTGGCATGCTTGAGCACGGGCAGGCCCTGGTCGTGATACATCGCGAGCACGCAGTCGCCCTGTGCCAGATTGTGCGGAGTAAATAAAGTATCGGCAGGCAGGGGGCCCCTCAATTGCATGCCTTCCCGCCGCAGTTTTTCCAGCACCGGATTGATGGTGGTGATTTCTTCCATCCCCAGGTGGCCACCTTCTCCTGCATGGGGGTTCAGCCCTGTCACCAGAATGCGTGGGTTTGCGATGCCGAATTTCTGGACCAGGTCGCGATGCAGGATGCGGATCGTGGTGTCCAGGCTTTCCTGTGTAATGGCCTGGCTGACTTCCGCCAGGGGCAGGTGGGTGGTGGCCAGCGCAACGCGCAGGCTTCCGCCCACCAGCATCATGACGACATGCGGGGTATGGGTGCGTTCGGCTAGAAATTCTGTGTGGCCGGTAAAGGCAATGCCAGCCTCGTTGATGATCCCTTTATGCACGGGAGCGGTGACCATGGCACCAAACTCGCCTTGCATGCAGCCGTCAATTGCGCGCTCTAGTGTATGTAGTACATAAGTGCTGTTGCGCGGGTCAAGTTGCCCAGCAGTGACTGGGGCTGCGCATGGATGATGCAAGACCACGAGCCGGGATTGTCCCTGGTGAGGTGCCCAGTGGGCTGGATCGTAGACATGTATATTCAGGGGCAAGCCCAATGCATGGGCACGCGATGCTAGCACATCTCTGTCGGCAATGACGGCAAGATAGCAAGGGAGGGGGTGCCCTGCCAGCATGACGCACAAGTCGATCCCGATACCGGCGGGCTCGCCGGCGGTGACGACGATACGGGGCATCATCTCCAATGTGCTAGCCTAGTATTTGTCTTCCAGGCGATATTCCACGTAGGCGCGGTCACGCAGCTCGCTGAGCCAGTCCTGGAATGCGTCGTCGGCCTTGCGCGCGCGGATTTCCTGCCTGGCCTTGAGTCGAGCAGATTCCTGCGTCATATCCTGCTTGCGTCGCTCAAGCACCTGAATGATGTGCCAGCCGAATGGAGTGCGTACAGGTGCGCTAATCTCGTTGATGTCTAGCGCATTCATGGCCTTCTCAAATGCAGGAACGGTGTCGCCTGCGTTGGTCCAGCCCAGATCTCCGCCGTTGTTGGCAGAGGCATCTTCCGAATACTGGCGAGCCAGTTCGGCAAAATCGGCACCATGGTCCAAGCGTTCCTTGATGGAGTTGATTTTCTGCTCAGCTTCCAGTTCTGATACTACTTCACTGAGTTTGATGAGGATATGGCGCACATGGGTCTGGTCCACCACGAGCGGTGAGCTGCCGCCACGCCGGTTGAGCAGCTTGAGGATATGATAGCCGTTGGGGCTGCGCAATACAGGCGAAAGCTGGCCAGGCTGCAGGGCTTGCAAGGCGTCCACGAAGAGTGAGGGTAGCTGGGATGAAGCCTTCCATCCCAGTATCCCGCCTTCCAACGCATTGGGGGCATCAGAGTACCCTGCAGAGACCTGGGCAAAATCTGCGCCGCTCTGCAATTCCTTCAGTGCGGCTTCTGCTTTTGCCTTGAGCTTTTGTAGTTCTTCCGGTGTGCTTTCTTCCGGGGCACGGATCAGGATATGGGCCACTTCGAATTCATCCTGAATGTCATTGCGCGAAGATTGGGTAGTCAGGAAATTATCGATTTCCGATTCCGTGACATTGACGCGGTTGTCTACTTCCCGCTCGCGCAGCCGGGCGAGGATGATTTCGTTGCGGATGTCTTCCCGGAACTTGCGGTAGGGAATGCCTTCAGCCTCCAGTGCCTTGCGGAACTCTCCCGTGCTGAGCTTGTTCTGTTCTGCAATGCGCTCTATGGTCTTGTCGAGCTGGGCGTCGTCCACACGCAATCCGGTCTGCGCAGCATATTGCAGCTGCAGCCTGTCATTGATGAGCCGCTCGAGGATCTGCTTTTGTAGCACGTCGCGTGGGGGAAGCTGGGTACCTTGTTTTTCCAGCTGCGCAATAACAGTCTGGATGCGGTCTTCCAGCTCTTTCTCCGTGATCACGCCTTGGTCGACGATGGCGACGATGCGGTCCATCTTGGCGACCTCTGCTGCCATGGCGGAAATGCTGAAGAAAAAAAACAGAGCGATCAGGCCATGTCTGGCGATAGTCTTGAAAACGTGATTGTGCATAAGGTAATTACTGGTAGGAGTCCGGGATCAGGCTGGAGCTAGTATAGCCGGGAATAGCGCGGTTAAGAAGTTTGAGCGGGTTTTGCCCGATGGAGGCCAGGCCACCCAGCTCAAGCTGGAAATAGAGTGCATAGTTGGCGTCTGCAGTGGCGGTAGATACGCGTTGCATGACGGTCCTGGCTTGCCAGCAACCGGCATCATATTCCAGGCCGGCAATGCCTTCGATCGGCTGGTTCTCGCGCAGGGAGTAGTTCCAGCGACCAAGGCCGTACCAGCCCTTGCCCAGAGGCCACTGGCCGGAAAGGTTGATTTGGTCCAGGCGGTCTTCGGTATAGCGGTAGCCGATATTGAGTGTTTTGCCAGGCTCGGGGTTATAGCGTGCGCTGATGTTGTTGCGCACGTAAACACTACGGTCAGTGTTGTATTGACCGAAGATGTCGATATTCCAGTTGTTGAGCAGCCGCGCAGTAATTTCGCCGATGATGTCGGATGTGTCGCCGGAACGCGGGTTGACTCCAGGCAGGTATACCTTTTCATCAGCAAAATAATAGCGCTGGCCTACTGTCACAGCCAGGCGCTGCTCGCCGGTATTCTTGCTGATCATGCGGCTCGTGAATGCCAGTGTCAGCTGGTTGGCATTATTGATGCGATCCTGGCCGGTGAACTGGTTCTCCAAAAATAAGGAGCCCATGTTCAAGTCCGAGATGCTGGAGTCATAAACGGGAATCAGCGACTGGTCGCGATAAGGGATATAAACATAATACATCCGCGGCTCCAGTGTCTGCGTGTAGCGATTCTTGACGATGCGGACGTCGCGGTCAAAGTAAAGGCCGCTGTCTATGCTGAAAATCGGCAGGGTGCGGCTTTGTGACTGGTATTCGTCTTGTGATGTGATGTTGCCGTTACTATCCCTCAGCGTAAAGGCGCCATTGTCGACCTGGTATTGGGTGTAATGCAGCCCCAGCTTGGGAGTGATGTATCCATAAGGGCGCGCCATGGGCAGGCTGATGCTGGGATAGGCTACCAGGCGTTTGCCCGTAACCAGTGTATCCAATGTGCCGCCCCCCAATGTGGCCTGGGTACTGATGGCATCATTGTTGCGGTCAAAATTCGCCCATTGGGTAAACAACTTGACGTCGAACGGACCCCATTCATTGTCGCCGGTCAGTGTGAGTTGCGGCAGGCGCTGCAGGGGATAGTTGAGCCCATCCAGTGTCTGGAATTTCTGCACCAGGGCGTTGAAGGTCCAGTTTTCATCGGCATAGTTGACATAAGCCTGTTGCGGCAGGTTCACCCGGCTGGTGGTGACGATGCGGGTGGACATTTCAGAGAAATACCTGTCATCGGAGACTTTCTCCAAGTTATATGCCGCCGTCCAGCCGTTATGAAAGTTGTGCAGGTGGGCGAACTTGGCATAGTAGCGGTTCTCCCCAGTGCTGCTGTCGCTCGGCAGGTACTCCAGATTGGCCGTTCCCTGGTAATTCTCGTTCAAGTAACGGAATTCACCCTGAAACTGCACACCGCGCTTGCTCAGGAAGCGGGTGCCAATCGTAGCATCCATATCGGGCGCAATATTCCAATAGAACGGGACCAGGAACTCGAAACCGCTGCGGCTGGTAGTACCCCAGGTGGGCGCCAGGAAGCCTGATTTACGCTGATTGAGGAAGGAGAAATTGATCCAGGGTGTCCAGAGAATGGGGACGCCCTGGAACTCCACGCGCGCATTGCGGGCGGTGCCGGTTCTCGTATAGTCGTCCAGCTCCAGCTCCTTGGCGCGGATGTACCAGTCGTCCGAACCTACTTCACACGTGGTATAGCGCGCATCCTTCAGGCGCTTGCGGTCCGGGCCTTCGAACACGACACCGGAGGCATCGCCACGTGAAACCCCCTGTTTGCGGCTCAAGCCGGGGGCATAACCGCTATCCTCAATGTTCTGCTGGGTCAGGGGCGTGGTACTGTTGGAGCTGTAAACAAGATTGTCATTGTCCTGGCGCCTATTCCCCGAGGTGCCGAATTGGGGCATATTGGCGAACTGCGAATCAAGTTCGAAAGCTGGTTTCTTCATTTCACCTATGCTTTCCGAAGGCTTCATGCGCAGCTCAGGGCCTGTGATGCGTCCTCCCTTGGTTTCCAGGCGCACATTGCCGATCACGTGCAGTTCTTCGTTCTGCACGTCATATTCGATAGTGTCTCCATGCACTTTTTGCTGCCCGGTGGACAGTGACGCGTTGCCAATGGATTTGAGCCTGCGATCCAGATATACCTGCACCTTGTCGCCTTCGATGATGATGGCATCAGGATCTGGCAGGTTTTCAGGCGATGGATCGATGACGTTTGTATCCTGGGTGTCTTTGGCATGTGCATGGCCGAATCCCAGGCAAACAAGCGCGACAAGAAAAGTGATGGGGCGAATTTTCACAATGATTCAGTGGTGGCGAGACTTTAAAGTAAGCGCGTGTTTGTTTTATGGATGATAAAATCGCATAATTTGCTATTTTAGGCAATCCATAAATCACTTGTGACATTGCTTTGTATTTGAATTAAAAGAAATTTTAAATTTTCCCCCATGCCTTGAAAATATGCATGGTTTCCTTTTTCAAGACCATCGTAATGGTCGCATTACTCTAGGACGAATCGCTCGTGTCGCGCCTTGATCAACTCAACGACTGGCTTCACCAGGCACTGCAGGGAAAACCGCATCACTTGACCACAGCTTCTGCAGACGCAAGCTTCAGGCGTTATTTCCGCGTCCACCTTGCCGACGGTGCGACGCTGATCGCCATGGATGCGCCTCCGCCGCAGGAAGATTGCCGGCCGTTTGTGAAAGTGGCTGCCCTGTTTGAACAAGCGGGGCTCAATGTGCCAAAGGTGCTGGCGCAGGATGTGGAAAACGGTTTCCTGCTGTTGACCGATCTGGGAGCCCAGACATTCCTCGATGTGCTGAACGAGGACAATGCTGATACGTTATTCCGCGATGCGATCGATGCTTTGGTGACCTGGCAACTGGCCAGCAGGCCGGGAGTGTTGCCAGCGTATGATGAGGCCTTGCTGCGGCGCGAGCTGTGCCTGTTCCCTGACTGGTATGTGGCACGGCACCTCAATGTCGAGCTGAGCGAGTCGCAGCGCAGCACACTGGAAAATGCATTCAGCACCATTGTGCGTTATAACCTGGCTCAGCCATCGGTTTACGTGCATCGTGACTATATGCCGCGCAACCTGATGATCAGCACCCCTTCTCCCGGCATCCTCGATTTCCAGGACGCGGTATACGGCCCAATCAGCTATGACGTGGCCTCGCTGTTCAAGGATGCCTTCATCAGCTGGCAAGAGGAGCGTGTGCTGGATGGCACGATCCGCTATTGGGAAAAGGCGCGCAAGGCCGGTTTGCCGGTGCGATCGGACTTCGGTGATTTTTACCGGGATTTCGAGTGGATGGGCTTGCAGCGCCACCTCAAGGTGCTGGGCATATTCGCGCGCATCCATTACCGCGACGGCAAGCCTAAGTATCTCGCCGACACGCCTCGCTTCATGAACTATGTGCGCCAGGTATGTGTCCGTTATGGTGAGCTCAGGCCTTTATTACGCTTGCTCGACGAACTGGAAAAGCGCGAGCCACAATTCGGTTACACCTTTTGATGGAGAGCCCCTCACCTTGAAAGCCATGATCCTTGCCGCAGGCCGTGGAGAGCGTATGCGGCCATTGACTGACACGACGCCCAAACCCCTGCTGCAAGTGGGAGGCAAGCCGCTCATCGTCTGGCATCTCGAGCGACTGGCAACGGCAGGCTTCAAGGAGGTCGTCATTAACCATGCGCACCTTGGGCAGCACCTTGAAAACGCACTTGGCGATGGCGCTCGATGGGGCTTATCCATTTCCTACTCTCCTGAGCAGGTTGCGCTGGAAACGGCGGGCGGTATTGCCAATGCGTTGCCTTTGCTTGGGGACGCGCCATTTCTCGTGGTCAACGGCGATATATTCTGCGATATTGACTTCGCGCAGCTGCGCGAAGGTTTGCAGCCTGGCTACTTGGCGTATCTTGCGCTGGTGGACAACCCGCCGCAGCATGCGCATGGCGACTTCGCGCTGGACGACGGCAAGCTGCTGATAGATGGCCGCAACCGGCTGACTTTCTCTGGCGTGGCTGCTTATGACCCTGCCTTGTTCAAGGGCGTAGTACGGGGAGATGTTGCCAAGCTGGCGCCCTTGCTGAAGGAGGCCATCATGCGTGACCAGGCTACGGCTTTCCACCACCAGGGCGTCTGGCATGACATCGGCACGCCGGAGCGGTTGCAAAGCCTGGACGAGCAGCTGCGCCACTCGGTATGAAAACACCGGCATCATTCACCACCACCTTCATGGAGCGCACCCACCACCGTGCCAGTTGAAACAGTGAAAATCGAGGAATTCAAGGCGCGCAGGCAGGCGCTGATGCAGAAAATGGTTCATGGCGTGGCGGTCATTCCCACTGCGGCCGAGGCGGTGCGTAACCGCGACAGCCATTATCCCTACCGCTTCGATAGCTATTTCTATTATCTGAGCGGGTTTGACGAGCCTGAGGCTGTCATCGTGCTCGTCGCCGGCGAAACTCCCAAAAGCATCCTGTTCTGCCGCGACAAGGATATCGAGCGTGAAATCTGGGACGGTTTCCGTCACGGGCCGGCAGGCGCGCGTGAGGTCTTTGGGTTCGAAGAGGCATACAGCATCAGCGAACTCGACCAGCGCGTAGGCGAATATCTTGCCAACCAGCAGCAGCTGTTTTTTGCGTTGGGGACTGACCCAGCCTGGGACCTGAGAGTTGGCGGCTGGTTCAAGCAGCTTGCTAGCCAGGCGCGTAGTGGCATCGTCGCTCCGGCAGCGATAGTCGATGTGCGCCGCTTGCTGGATGACATGCGCTTGATCAAGTCCCCTGATGAGCTGACGCTGATGCGCAAGGCCGCAGCAATCACGGTGGATGCGCATAAGCGGGCGATGCGGACGGCTAAGCCAGGCATGATGGAGTACGAAGTCGAAGCCGAAATCCTTTATGAGTTCTACCGGCGGGGCAGCCGCGCTCCTGCCTATACTTCTATTGTGGCCGGGGGCGGCAATGCCTGCGTGCTGCACTATGTCACCAACCAAGACAGGCTCAATGATGGCGATCTGCTGTTGATTGATGCCGGGTGTGAGTTGTCAGGATATGCCGCCGACATTACACGCACCTTTCCAGTGAATGGCAAATTCGGCCCAGTGCAGAAGGACATCTACGAATTGGTACTGGCCGCCCAGGAGGCGGCGATTGCGCAGGTCAGGCCCGGGCAGCACTGGAATGCGCCGCATGAGGCTGCACTGAATGTGCTGGTACAGGGGCTGATCGATTTTGGCTTGTGCAGGGGATCGCTGGGCGGCGTGCTGGAGTCGGGCGATTACCGGCGCTTCTATATGCACCGCACGGGGCACTGGCTCGGACTGGACGTGCATGATGCAGGAGAATATAAGCAGGCGGACGGCGCCTGGCGCCTGTTGCAGCCAGGTATGGTGCTAACGGTGGAGCCGGGCTGCTACATCCGGCCGGCGGAGGACGTGCCGGAGCATTTCTGGAATATCGGTATCCGCATTGAGGACAACGCGGTTGTCACCGTAGACGGACATGAAGTCACCACGGCAGCCGCGCCGAAAACCGTGCAGGAAATCGAGGACTGGATGGCGGTATCATGAGCATGGCGATGGAACATGACCTGTTGATCGTGGGTGGCGGGCCGGTCGGGGCGACCCTGGCCCTGGCCCTGCAGTATAAGGGCATCGACGCTACCGTGCTCGAGGCCCGTGCCCACGGGGCCGCACATCATGACCAGCGCGCGCTGGCGTTGTCCTATGGCAGCATCCTGATTCTTGAGCGCCTTGGCTTGTGGTCCGGCCTCAAGCCAAAGGCGACAGCCATCAATACCATCCACGTTTCACAACGCGGCAGCCTGGGGCGCAGCCTGCTCAAGGCGGAGGATCACGACCAGCCTGCGCTGGGCTACGTGCTGTCTTATGGCGACCTTTCTGCAGCATTGGATGATGCCATCCGGCAGTTTCCCGGCATTCAGGTACGCTACGAAGCCGAAGCGCTTGCCATCAAGCCAGGCCGTGAAGCGGCGCATGTCGAATACCAGTACCAAGCGCAGGCATATTCCTGCAACAGCAGGATGACGGTGCTGGCGGATGGCGGGCGCAGCCTGGCGGACATCCCAGGCCTGGAGCGTGAGACCAAGCACTACGGGCATGATGCTCTGGTGAGCAAAGTCTCATGCGAGCTGCCTCACGACAACATCGCCTATGAGCGTTTCACGCCAGCCGGGCCGGTAGCGTTGCTGCCAAACGGCACCCGGGATTTCTCCCTGGTCTGGACTGGCAAGGCAGAGGAGGTTCAAGCGCTTCTGGCACTGGATGACGCTGCTTTCCTAGAGGCCTTGCACACCCATTTCGGCGACCGTGTCGGGCGCTTCCTCACGGTGGGCAAGCGCCTCAGCTTCCCGCTCAAACTGTCCTATCTCAAGCCGGTCACGGCACCGCACCTGACGGTGATCGGCAATGCCGCCCAGACCATGCATCCCGTAGCCGGGCAGGGGTTCAATGTCGGCATGCGAGACGCCTGGGAGCTGGCGCAATTGCTGGCGCAAACGCCATCTGAAGAATGGGGGATGGACAGGATGATGCAGGCTTACCAGGCAAGCCGCAAGGCGGATACCCGTGGCGGCTTGCTGTTCACCGACTTTCTCGTCAATGTGTTCTCGAATGATATCGTCGGATTGCGCAAGATCCGCTCGCTGGGATTGGGTCTGCTGGACATGCTGCCATTGGCCAAGCAGCACCTGGTCAGCAAGATGAGTTTCGGGCCTAGGGGTTAACATGGGGAACAGCGTTAACACGGGAGAAATGCTGGCATGGCAGATTTGAAACATGAGTTTGACATCATGGTGCTGGGTGCTGGCCTGGTCGGTGTCGCGACGGCGATAGCACTCAAGCTGAAAGGCCATCGCGTGATGCTGCTGGAGCAGGGCAAGGTTGGAGGCGAGCGGGCTGGGCTTGGATTGGCCGCATGGGACAGCCGGATTTACGCCCTGAGCCCGGGCAATGTTGCCTGGCTGGAGCAATTGGGCGTCTGGCCATTGTTGGACGCTGAGCGGGTTTGTGCGGTAGATAGCATGCGGATATGGGGTGACGATGGTGCGGCCCTGGAGCTGGATGCGTATGCTGCCAACCTGGCCAGCTTGAGTGTCATCGTCGAGGGAAGCCGCCTGCAGCAGGCCTTGCTTGCCAGACTGATGAGCTTGGATGTACCTGTGAATGATGAAATCAGCATTGATGGAGTTGACTGGAATCCAGAAAATGTGGTGTTGCATGCAGCTAACGGCGGCACCTATGCTGCCCCATTGCTGGTCGGGGCCGACGGGGCTTACTCCTGGCTGCGCGCCCAAGCGGATATCACGCTGAGACGGCATGATTATGCACAGATGGGCGTAGTGGCCAATTTTGCATGTGAGCATCCGCACCAGTCGCAAGCATGTCAATGGTTTCGCGGCAACGATGTGCTTGCCTGGCTGCCGTTGCCGCAGCAGCATATTTCCATTGTCTGGTCAGTGGATAATGCCAGGGCGCAGGCCTTGATGGCATTGGATGCTGATACACTGGCGCAAGAGGTGGCTGCTGCCGGGCAGCATCGCCTGGGCCGGTTGATGCTGGTTACCCCGGCGCAGGCCTTTCCGCTGGCGATGCAGGAAACAAGCAGCCTGGTCAAGCCTGGCCTGGCCCTGGTGGGGGATGCAGCGCACTTGGTCCATCCCCTGGCTGGGCAGGGAGTCAACCTGGGTTTCCGCGATGTGCAGGCATTGGCCGAAGCGGTTTCAGGGAAGCAGGCCAGGCGTCTGCCAGGCGACATATTCGTGTTGCGCCGTTATGAGCGGGCACGTAAAGCCGATATGATGTCCATGCGATTGCTGACACATGGGTTAAGTATGTTGTATGCACGTCCAATACCCTGGGTCAGGATGTTGCGCAATGAGGGTATGAAATGCTTGAACCGTATGCCGGCCTTGAAAAAACAGCTGGTACATTATGCGGTCATTTGATTTTTGAATCACAGGGAAAGAATTGAGCTTATGTCTAAGAAGTGGATTGCAATGTTGGCGGCTTCGTTGTTCGCGACGCATGCCTGGGCGGATGAAGCCGGCCTGAAGAAGGCGATAGAGGCCACTTATCCCAAGGTCAAAGTGGATAGTGTGGTGAAGACACCTTATGCTGGTTTGTATGAAGTCTTCCTTGATGGCCAGATCATTTATACCGATGACAAGTTCAGCTTCCTGATTGCCGAAGGGCGATTGGTAGAGCCCAAGAGCAAGCGCGACATCACGGGTGAGCGCATGGATGAGTTGACCAGGGTTGATTTCGCCTCCCTCCCGTTGGATCAGGCGGTCAAAGTGGTCAAGGGTAATGGCAGCCGTAAGCTGGTGGTGTTTTCCGATCCCGACTGTCCTTACTGCAAGCGCCTCGAGCAAAAAGAGCTCAGCAATATCAATGACGTGACGATTTATACCTTCCTGTTCCCATTGGAGCAGCTCCATCCTGATGCCGCCAACAAGTCACGCGCCATATGGTGTGCACCAGACCGTGCCAAGGCCTGGAATGACTGGATATTGAACGGGCAGTTGCCCAAGGCGCAGGGAACCTGCGATACCCCAATCGAAAAAGTGGCTGAACTGGGGCGTAAGCTCAATGTGACCAGCACCCCGACCCTGATTTTTGCCGATGGCAAGCGGATGCTGGGTGCATATCCGGCCAAGGATATCGAAAAGGCCATGGCAGCGGCACCAGGAAGCAAGAAGTAAGGTAGGGTGCGCGATCATCAAGGGAAGGGATCACTTCCTTGATGATCGGTGTTGCATATCAATACAGTTTTTCCGTCGGCATAATATGCCTACACTACTTGGCCCATCTTGAATATCGGCAGGTACATGGCGATCACCAGGCCGCCAATCAGGGTGCCGAGCACTACCATGATGATAGGCTCCATCAAGCTCGAAAGGGCCTCAACTGCGTCATCCACTTCACCCTCGTAAAAATCCGCCACCTTGCCCAGCATGGAATCCAGTGCGCCGGACTCCTCGCCGATAGCGACCATTTGCAGCACCATATTGGGAAAGACTTCCGTGTTCTGCATCGCGACGGTGAGGCTGGCACCTGTGCTGATCTCGCTCTGAACCTTCTTGGTTGCGTCATGATAGACGCGGTTGCCTGACGCGCCAGCAACTGAATCCAGCGCCTCGACCAGCGGGACACCGGCGGCAAACATGGTGGACAACGTGCGCGAGAAACGTGCAATCGTGGCCTTGCGGATCACCTCGCCAAAAATGGGCATCTTGAGCAGCAGCCTGTCCATGCTGGATTGCATCTTTTCTGAACGTTTCCAGGTGTAGAAGAAGAACCAGAGGGCACCGCCAATCGATCCGAAGATGGCCCACCAGTAGTCAACGAAGAAATCGGATATCGCCATGACCATGACGGTGGGGGCAGGTAAGTCGGCACCGAAGCTGCTGAACAGCTCCTTGAATGCCGGAATCACGAAAATCATGATGACGGCGGTGATCACGAAAGCCACCACGATAATGGAGATGGGATAGAACAGGGCCGACTTGATCTTGCCCTTGATGGCGAGGATCTTTTCCTTGTAGGTGGCAAGTCTGTCCAGCAGGGAGTCCAGGATACCGGCCTGCTCGCCGGCGCCAACAAGGTTGCAGAACAGGTTGTCGAAATACAAGGGGTATTTGCGGAAAGCCTGACTCAGGCTGCTCCCGGTTTCCACGTCAGCCTTGATGTCGCCAAGCAGCTTGCTTACTGCAGGATTGCTATGCCCCTTCCCGACGATATCAAACGCCTGTAGCAGAGGAACACCGGCTTTCATCATGGTGGCGAGCTGGCGGGTGAATAACGTGACATCCTTGTCTGTAATCTTGCCGCCGGACTTGAAGCGCTGTTTGCTGATTTTGACGACATTGATACCTTGGCGGCGCAGCGTGGCCTTGACGAAGGCTTCACCGCTGGCCTTCATCTCCCCCTTGACGCGCTTGCCTTTCCTGTCCGTGCCCTCCCAGGCGTACGTCACTTCCTTTGTTTCCTTGGCAGCCATGGCTTCCTAATTTCGTTCTATTCGTTGGTGACAGCTTCAATTTCCTCCAGCGAGGTCAGCCCCTGCTTGACCTTGAGCAAGCCGGATTGCCGCAAGTCGCGGATGCCTTCCCGCTGTGCCTGGTCTGCAATGTCGTGCGATGTGCCGTTTTTCATGATGATGCGGCTCATCTCCTCGGATACCGGCATGACCTGGTAAATCCCGACCCGGCCCTTGTAGCCAAGGGTACAGTACTCGCATCCTTCAGGGTTGGCTGCATAGGGCTGCCAGCTGCCGTCCAGATCCTCCTCCTTGAAACCAATGTCTAGCAGGGTTTCGCGCGGAATGTCGGCCGGTACCTTGCAATGCGGGCACAGCTTGCGCGCCAGGCGCTGTGCTGTTATTAACGACACGGCAGAGGCAATATTGAAGGGGGCCACCCCCATATTCACCAGTCGCGTCAAGGTGGAGGGGGCATCATTGGTATGCAGGGTGGAAAGCACCATATGGCCGGTAGATGCTGCCTTGATCGCCATGTCGGCAGTTTCCAGATCACGAATTTCCCCGATCATGATGATGTCCGGATCCTGCCGCAGGAAGGATTTCAGGGCCGCTGCGAATGTCAGCCCTTGTTTGTCATTGACATTGACCTGGTTGATGCCGGGCAACGGGATTTCCGCAGGGTCTTCCGCCGTGGAAATGTTCACGCCGGGCTCGTTGAGGATATTGAGGCAGGTATACAGTGAAACCGTTTTTCCTGACCCGGTCGGACCCGTGACCAGGACCAGGCCATAAGGGCGGGTCACTGCATGGAGCAATGCCTCCTTCTGGTCGGGCTCATAGCCAAGGGCGTCGATCCCGAGCTTGGCGCTGCTGGGGTCGAGGATACGCATCACGATTTTCTCGCCGTTGATCAGGGGCAGCGTGCTGACACGAAAATCGATGGTGCGTGTCTTGGACAGCACCAGTTTCATACGGCCATCCTGGGGAATGCGTTTTTCCGAGATGTCGAGGTTGGAGATGACCTTGATGCGTGATGCCAGCTTATCCTTGATCGCAAGCGGCGGCTGGGCAATCTCGCGCAGGATGCCGTCTACACGGTAGCGGATGCGGTAAAACTTCTCATAGGGTTCGAAATGCAGGTCGGATGCGCCCATGTTGATCGCGTCGAGCAAGATTTTCTGGATGTACTTGACGACTGGGGCGTCTTCAATTTCGAGCGTGGGCTCCGGCTCGCTCTCCTTTTCTTCCGACTCCAGGCCGAAGTCGTCTTCACTGACCAGGGATTGCATGGTGGTGTCACTTGCTTCCACCAGTCTGTCTATCCATTTCCCCAGCTTGTCATCCTCGACAATGACCGGCAACAATGTCTTGCCGGTCTGGAACTGGATTTCATCAAGCATGGGTAGGTTGGTGGGGTCGGACAAGGCCACAAACATATTGTTGCCGCGATTGTAGAGCGTGATGACGCGGTAGCTCTGCATGAGTTGCGGGCTGATGCCTTTGCTGGGAAGGAATTCGGGGTTTAACGTATTGAGGTCCAGCAATGGATAACCAAAGGCCTGGGAGGATGCCTGGGCGATTTGCAATGCAGTGAACTTGCGCGATTGCAGCAGCTGGCTGATGAATGAAATCTGCTTGTCGCTGGCAGCTGCCTGGATGGTGACGGCCTCATCCTCGCTCAGCATGTTCTGGTGAATCAATACACGAGCGAGTCCGCCCAGTTTGTTCGATACGGTGGCAGCCATTAATGTTCAAGCCAATCTATATTCTTGATTACGCGGAATCCACAATGATGATGCATGCTGGGATTTTTTTTGTAAAGCGCGCAGGGAGTTCCTTGCATAGTACTTGCACGATCAAGCATGGAGATGAAAAAAATAACAAATGCCATCTAAAAAGCGCTTGACTTATTCGAACAACCCACGTAAAAACGCAACAGGCGTTTGGAATTCGAGTGCATTGTAGCCGGCAACTACCGACTTTAATTCTTGAAGTACAAACTTTTGGGGTCGCCTCCCCTTAGATATATGCAAGGAAGTATTGAAATGGCAACAGGTACAGTAAAGTGGTTTAATGATTCCAAAGGTTTTGGCTTCATTACCCCGGATGATGGTGGTGACGATTTGTTCGCACACTTCTCCGCAATTGTAGAAGCTGGCTACAAGAGTCTGAAGGAAGGCCAACGTGTATCATTTGATGTTACCGAAGGTCCTAAGGGCAAGCAGGCTTCCAATATCCAGAAAGCTTAAGCTTGACTCTCTGATGACTATATAGTCCTCAAAAATAAAAAGGCCGGAGAAATCCGGCCTTTTTATTTGTCAGCGCCTCGTCAGGGCTGGCTCCAGCGCCATCATCATGACATGTGCTTGACGATCTCCGCACCGAATTCTGCACTGCCGACTTGCGTGGCGCCTTCCATTTGTGATGAGAAGTCATGGGTAACACGCTTTGCCTGGATCGCCTTGGCCACACCGTTAATGACCAGGTCGGCGGCCTCAGTCCATCCCAGGTGGCGCAACATCATCTCGGCTGACAGGATCAGCGAACTTGGATTGGCGATATCCTTGCCCGCGATCTTGGGAGCCGTACCGTGGGTGGCCTCGAACATGGCCACGGTATCCGAGATATTGGCACCGGGCGCAATGCCGATACCACCTACCTGGGCTGCGAGCGCATCTGAGATATAGTCGCCGTTCAGGTTTAGGGTGGCCACTACGTCGTAGTCTGCAGGGTGCAGCAGGATTTCCTGCAGGAAGGCATCGGCGATGCAGTCCTTGATGATGATGCCATTGGGCAGCTTGCACCACGGCCCGCCGTCAATTTCCACTGCACCGAACTCTTCCTTGGCGACTTCGTAACCCCAAGTCTTAAATCCGCCTTCGGTGAACTTCATGATGTTGCCCTTGTGGGCAATGGTTACGGACTTGCGGTTGTTGTCGATGGCGTACTGGATCGCCTTGCGCACCAGGCGCTTGCTGCCGTCGATTGACACCGGCTTGATGCCGATGGCGGAAGCTTCTGGGAAGCGTATCTTCTTGCGCACACCCATGTCACTGAGGAAGTCCACCACCTTTTTCACCTCGTCGGTACCGGCAGCCCATTCGATACCGGCATAGATGTCCTCGGTATTCTCGCGGAAAATCACCATGTTGGTTTTTTCAGGATGCTTGACCGGGCTGGGCACGCCTTGAAAATACTGGATCGGACGCAGGCAGACATACAGGTCGAGTTCCTGGCGCAAGGTCACGTTGAGCGAGCGGATGCCACCGCCTACGGGAGTGGTCAGCGGTCCCTTGATGGAAATGACATAATCTTTGACGGCCTTGAGTGTTTCATCGGGTAGCCAGGTGTTGTCACCATAGGTCTTCACGGCTTTTTCGCCGGCATATACCTCCATCCAGGCAATGGCGCGTTTGCCGCCATAGGCCTTGGCGACGGCGCTGTCGACGACATGGCGCATGGGTGGGGTGATATCGACGCCGATACCGTCGCCTTCGATAAATGGGATAATCGGGTGATCGGGCACATTGAGCGAGTTGTCCGCATTAACGCTGATTTTCTCGCCAGTAGTGGGTACTTTGATTTTTGTAGACATTCAGAACTATCCTATTCAAACGCTAGAGAGACGGGCGCAATCATTCCATGAGACCAACATGCTGATTTTATTCAATAAGCCTTATGGTGTAATTTGCCAGTTCAGTCCCCATGAAAAGCACAAGACATTGAAGGATTATATTGCTGTGCCAGGGGTTTATGCCGCTGGGCGGCTTGATACTGACAGTGAAGGTCTGCTTATTCTAACCGATGATGGGCGACTTCAACACCGCATATCGCATCCCAGGCACAAAGAATTCAAAACTTACTGGGTGCAGGTAGAGGGCGACCCCAGCGATGAAGCATTGGAGCCCCTACGGCATGGCATGGATCTGGGCGACTTCGTTACCCAGCCTGCTAAAGTCAGGCGCATAGAAGAACCAGCCGGGTTATGGCCCAGGCACCCGCCTATCCGCGAGCGCAAGGCCATTCCGACTGCCTGGCTGGAAGTGATCATCGCTGAGGGCAAGAATCGCCAGGTGCGGCGGATGACCGCTAAGGCAGGGTTCCCGACATTGCGCCTGGTGCGCTATGCGGTGGGGCAGCATACGCTCGAAGGCATCGCGCCAGGGGAGTGGAGGCAGCTTTAGCCGGGCCAAATCCTATGGCCGGATATGGTAAACTCCGGTCCTTAATCCACATATTGCATAGTAGATCACATCCATGTCCGGCAATACCATAGGCACCCTGTTTACCCTGACTTCTTTCGGCGAATCACATGGCCCGGCCATCGGTGGGGTTGTGGACGGATGCCCGCCGGGGTTGGAGCTGTCGGTGGAGGATATCCAGCAGGAACTGGACCGCCGCAAGCCAGGCACATCGCGCCATGTCACCCAGCGCAAGGAGCCGGATACCGTGGAGATATTGTCGGGGGTGTTCGAGGGCAGGACGACAGGCACGCCGATTGGCTTGCTGATCCGCAATCAGGACCAGCGCAGCCAGGATTACGGTAAGATCGCCGAGACCTTCCGTCCCGGGCATGCCGATTATACCTACTGGCAGAAATACGGTATTCGCGATTATCGCGGTGGCGGCCGCTCCAGTGCGCGCGAGACAGCCGTGCGTGTTGCCGCGGGTGCTATCGCCAAGAAGTGGCTCAAGCAGCGCTATGGTGTCACGATCCGAGGTTGCATGAGTCAGCTGGGAGACATCCAGATTCCTTTCGAGTCGTGGGACGCAGTGAGCCGGAATGCCTTCTTTGCGCCGAACGAAACCATCCTCCCTGAACTCGAGGCCTATCTTGACCGCATCCGCAGCGAGCGCGACTCCGTAGGCGCGAAAATTACGGTGGTGGCCGAAGGCGTGCCCGTAGGCTGGGGCGAGCCGGTCTATGATCGTCTGGACGCCGACATTGCGCATGCGATGATGGGCATCAATGCCGCCAAGGGCGTGGAAATCGGCGATGGATTTGCCAGTGTGGCCCAGCGGGGCTCGGTGCACGGTGACGAACTGACGCCTCAGGGGTTTGCCAGCAACCATGCAGGCGGCATACTTGGCGGCATTTCCAGTGGCCAGGACATTATTGCCCATGTCGCATTCAAGCCAACTTCCAGCATTCCGCAATTGCGCCATTCCATCGACAAGCATGGTGCGGCCCTGGAAATGCAGACCACGGGTCGCCATGACCCTTGCGTGGGTGTACGCGCCACGCCCATTGTCGAAGCCATGATGGCACTGGTGCTGATGGATCATGCCTTGCGCCATCGCGCCCAGAACGCCGATGTCTCGGTGGACACCGTCAAGCGCTGAGACGACCCGGCAGGCATTGTCTGTGCCCCTGCCTAGAGCTACGCTTCCGCGCTGAGCCTATATTGAGTTGACATGAAAAGCCATGTTTCGCTGCCCTATTGGCGCCTGTCCGGCTTTTACTGTGCCTACTTCGGCTTTGTCGGCGCCTTTACCCCGTTTTGGACCTTGTATCTCCAGTCTTTGGCGTTCAACGCCTTCCAGATTGCGATCCTGATGTCCTTATTCCAGGTCGCGCGCAGCTTTTCCCCCAGCCTGTGGGGCTGGCTGGCAGACCGGCGCGGGCATCGTGTCCCGATTATCCAATTCCTTGCTGGTGCCAGCCTGCTGGCTTATGTCGGCGTGTTTTTCGGCAATAGTTTTTACTGGTTGTTTGCGGTCATGCTGGCGTTGAGCTTTTTCTGGAGCGCCTCTTTGCCTTTGATCGAGGCAGTTACCCTGGGCCATCTTGGCGACAGGCTGGACCGTTATGGGCATATCCGCCTCTGGGGCTCAATAGGGTTTGTGGTCGCGGTGATCGGGCTCGGCTATGCCGTGCAATACCTGGGCATGATGGCATTGCTGTGGGTCATCCTGCTCCTGCTGGGCGCTGTCTGGGTGTTGTCCTGGCGCCTGGAGGATCCGCTGGTGGAGTTGCAGCATCACGATAGCGACGGCTCCTGGTGGGCGATATTGCGCAGGCGCGAGGTCATGGCACTGATGGCCGCCTGTTTCGCCATGTCTGCCGCGCATGGCGTCTACTATACTTTTTACTCGATCTACCTGGTGGATCATGGCTATAGCAAGGGCATGGTCGGATGGTTATGGGGCCTGGGTGTGATATGTGAAATCATGGTGTTTCTGTATATGCCCAAGCTGTTTGCCCTTTTCGGCTTGCGACGCATCATGCTCGCCAGCCTGCTCCTGGCATTCGTGCGCTTCTTCGTGATCGGCTGGGCCGTGGAAGTCTGGTGGTTGATCATGCTTGCGCAGACATTGCATGCGGCGACCTTCGGCTCCTATCATGCGGCAGCCGTGGCACTGACGCACCGATATTTCAAGGGCAGGCACCAATCCAAGGGCCAAGGGCTGTATACCAGCATTTCTTATGGCGTTGGCGGGACGCTGGGGGCCGTGATCAGTGGTTTTGCCTGGGAGAGTATAGGCCCAAGCTGGACATTTACCGCATCTGCACTATGCGCTATGCTCGGGTTTATCTTTTTCATGTTCATGATGCGGGAAGATTGAGGAGCCGCTAACAAAATCAACTCAAGTGATTCTGGCCAGCCGTTCCGCCGCAGACAGTACAACAAGTAAGGCAGGGCAACGACGCCAGAAAGGGATGTTGGCGGCTCCAAAAAGGGGAAACAATGCGGATATTGATGTGGGTACTGCCATGGTTGCTGCCTTCGCTGGCTTGGGCGGAAACCCAGGTGAATATCGTCGGACTATTCCAGGGTAAGGCGATCATGGTCATCAATGGTGGCAAGCCGCGCACTCTTGCAGTCGGCGAGGTGAGTCCAGAAGGCATTCGCCTGGTGGCAGCAAGCAGTGACAGGGCGGTGATCGAGGTGGACGGACTGAAGCGGGAGCTGGGCATGGGGCAGGCCCTTGCGCTGCCAAGCAAGGAGCCAGCAGCCAGCGGCAGTGTGACCTTATATGCCGATTCGACCGGGCATCATTTCGTCGATGGACATATCAATGGCGCCGCCTTGCGCTTCCTGGTGGATACGGGCGCATCCGCCGTCGTCCTGAACAGCGGCGATGCCAAATATGCTAGGATCGACTACAAACGCGGCATACCCGTATCCGTGCAGACGGCGAACGGCGTGGCCAATGCCTACAAGGTGGTGATTAATCAGGTGCGGCTCAACGGGCTGGTGTTGAGCCAAGTGGACGGGCTGGTCATGGAGGGCGGTTCGCCTGCGGTCGTGTTACTGGGCATGAGCGCGCTTAACCGCATGGAAATGAAACGCGATGGTATCGCACTGACGCTGACCAAAAAATATTAAGTTTCGGCGGCTCCATCACATCAAAAACGGCAGCCCAGGCTGCCGTTTTTTGTCAACATAACGTGACCGTACCGTTACTTACTTACGCTTATCTTTTTCGATCAGCGCATACGCGGAGTGGTTGTGGATGGATTCAAAGTTTTCCGATTCCACTGTATAGCTGACAATCCGTGTCTCGATATTCAATTGCGCCGCGACATCGCGCACGATATCTTCAACGAACTTGGGATTATCGTAGGCACGCTCGGTGACGTACTTCTCGTCAGGACGCTTGAGCAGGCCATACACTTCGCAAGAGGCTTGGTCCTCTACCATGCGGATGATGTCCTCCACCCAGATGAAGTCGTTGATCAGTGCGGTCACGGTGACATGTGAGCGCTGGTTGTGGGCGCCATAGTCCGAGATTTTCTTCGAGCAAGGGCAGAGGCTGGTCACGGGCACGACGACCTTGACGGTGATGTCGTACTTGCCCTTGTTGATTTCGCCGATGAAGGTGACCTCGTAGTCCGAGAGGCTCTGTACGCCAGAAACCGGTGCGGTCTTGTTCACGAAATAAGGGAAAGTCATCTCGACGTGGCCGGATTCAGCATCGAGGCGTTCCACCATGGCCCTCAGGATGCTTTCGAAGGATTCCACCGAGATTTCGCGCTCATTGTTGTTGAGAATTTCAACAAAGCGCGACATGTGCGTGCCCTTGAAGTTGTGCGGCAGGTACACATACATGTTGAAAGTCGCAACGGTGTGCTGTACGCCGCCGGTCTTGTCCTTGACCTTGACCGGGTGGCGGATGGATTTGATTCCTACCTTGTCAATGGCGAGCTGCCGGGTATCCGGGGTATTCTGCACATCTTCAATAGGAGGAATGGAGGGCTGGTTCATGGGCTTCCTGAAATGCTAAGAGTGAATTCGGTAATAGTTGAGTATACTACTTGGTTAATTTTTTCTCAATTGCTGCAATGATTCCCGCAGCATTGAGGCCGCATTCTGCCAGCATGGTTTCATGTACGCCATGTTCGATGAACATGTCGGGCAGGCCGAGGCACAGCACAGGCGTGTGGATGTCCGCTGCCTGCATGCATTCCATGACGGCTGCGCCAGCTCCTCCCATGACGGCATTTTCTTCCACCGTGACAATCAGCGTATGGCTGGATGCCAGCTGATTGATCAAGTTGGCGTCCAGCGGTTTGACGAAACGCATATTCGCCACCGTAGCATCCAGCGTCTCGGCTGCTTCCAATGCCGGTGCCAGCATGCTGCCGAAAGCGAGAATCGCGACCCAGCTACCCTGTCTGCGCAGCTCGCCCTTGCCGATCGGCAACAACTGCATGTCACGGGTGATGGTGGCGCCGGGACCGCCGCCGCGTGGGTAACGCACCGCCGACGGGCCATCGTGCAGGTATGCCGTGTATAGCATCTGTCGGCATTCATTTTCATCACTGGGCGCCATGATGATGATGTTGGGAATGCAGCGTAGATAGCTCAGGTCAAAGCTGCCAGCATGCGTCGGGCCATCTGCACCCACCAGGCCTGCACGGTCGATGGCGAACATCACCGGCAGGTTCTGCAGGGCGATATCATGGATAAACTGGTCATATGCGCGCTGCAGGAATGTGGAATAGATGGCGACGACAGGCTTCAAACCATCGCACGCCATGCCAGCGGCAAAAGTGAGGGCATGCTGCTCAGCGATGCCGACATCGAAAAAACGGTCGGGAAATTGTTCAGCAAAGGCATTGAGGCCGGAACCATCGCACATGGCAGGCGTAATGCCGACCAGGCGCTCATCACGGGCCGCCATGTCCACCAGCCAGTCGCTGAACACCTGCGTGTAGGTTTTCTTGCCTGCCTGCGCAATCGAGCAGCCGTTGCTGGGATCGAACTTGCCAACACCGTGGAACTTGCCCGGGTTATCTTCAGCCGGCTGGTAGCCGTGGCCTTTCTGCGTCGCGATATGCAGGAACTGCGGGCCCTTGAGTTCGCGGATATTGCGCAGCGTGGTGATCAGCACGTCAATATCGTGGCCATCTATCGGGCCGATATAGTTGAACCCGAACTCCTCGAACAATGTGCCGGGGGTGACCATGCCTTTTACGTGTTCTTCCGCGCGCTTGGCAAATTCCCGCACTGGAGGCACGACGCCCAGAACCTTTTCACCCGATCGGCGCACCGTGGTATACAACGGTCCCGAAAGCAGCTTGGCGAGATAGTTGGTCAACGCGCCCACGTTGGGCGAGATCGACATATCGTTGTCATTGAGGATGACCAGAATGTTGGCATCCATGGCACCTGCATTGTTGAGCGCCTCGAACGCCATGCCCGCAGTCATTGCGCCATCGCCAATCACGGCAATGGAGTGGCGGTCGGAGCCGGTCTTTTGCGCCGCGACCGCCATACCGAGCGCAGCAGAGATCGAAGTGCTGGAATGCCCGGTGCCGAAGGTGTCGTAAATGCTTTCATCCCGGCGCGGAAATCCTGCAATGCCACCCGGCCTGCGCAGGTTGCCCATGTCCTTGCGGCGGCCGGTGAGTATTTTATGTGGATAGGTTTGGTGCCCCACATCCCAGACTACTCGGTCTTCAGGGGTGTTGAATACATAGTGCAGGGCAATGGTCAGTTCTACCACGCCGAGGTTGGAGGACAAGTGTCCTCCGGTTTGCGCCACGCTATTGATGAGGAAGGCGCGCAATTGCCTGGCAAGCTCATGCAGCTCCTTGCGGTCAAGACGCCGCAGATCCTCTGGTGAGTTGATGCTTTCTAGCAGTTCGTACATGGCTGGCCCGCTTAAAAGCTACGTTGAGTGATGAAGTGCGCCACCTGCTCTAAGCGGTGGGCGGCTTCGCCAAAAGGTGCCAGCTGGGCAAGCGCGCCATCCAGCAGTTCCTTTGCTAGCTGTTTGGCATGGTCGATGCCCAGGATGGTGACATAAGTCGGCTTGTCGCTTTGGGCATCCTTGCCCGCTGTTTTGCCCAGGGTCTCACTGTCGGCTTCTGCGTCAAGGATATCGTCCACCACTTGGAAGGCAAGGCCGATGGCCTGGGCGTAATGATCTATCGCATGTAACCGCTCCTGGTCCAGATCATTGGCGCAGTGTGCGCCGAGCAGGGCCGCTGCTCGGATCAGGGCACCTGTTTTATGGATATGCATGTATTCCAGCTCGGACTGCTCAAGTGCCTTGCCGACGCTGTCAAGGTCGATGGCCTGCCCTCCCGCCATGCCGCGTGAGCCACTGGCGATGGCCAGGAGACTGACCATTTCCAGCTGCCTGCCGGGGTCCGTACACAAACCGGGCGTCGCCAGGGACTGAAAGGCGAGGGTCTGCAAGGCATCGCCGACCAGCAGCGCCGTAGCGTCGTCATATTGCTTGTGACAGGATGGCTTGCCGCGGCGCAGGTCGTCGTCGTCCATGCACGGCATGTCGTCATGCACGAGGGAATAGGCATGGATCAGCTCCACCGCAGCAGCGGCAATATCCACTTTTTCGGGGGCGGCACCACAGAGTTCGCCAGCAGCATGTGCAAGCAGTGCGCGTACACGCTTGCCGCCGCCCAGCACGGCATAGCGCATGGCCTCATGCAGGCGGGTGGGGGCAATGTACGATGCTGGAAGCAAGTTGTCCAGCGTGTGTTCCATACGTTGTTGGGTATGGCGGGCCCAGCTCTGGAAATCGGTCATTTAGCGTCGATGTACGGTTGTAGCTGGTTGGATTCGGTGAGGATGCGTACTTGCTGCTCGACGTCTGCCAGCGATTTCTGGCAGTGCTGCAGGAGTTCCGAGCCGCGTTTGTAGGCAGCCAGGGATTGCTCAAGGGGCAGCTGGCCGGATTCGATCTGTCCGACCAGGCCCTCCAGTTCGGCCATGGCGGTTTCAAAGCTCAAGGCTTCGAATATGCTGGCTTGCGGGTCGTCAGCTTTTGTTTTTTTACTCATGAAAACAACCGGTGCACGAGCATGTGGCACCACCCCTTCCGGTCATGCTGCTCATTGCATTATTGTGAAGTTAATGTGTTATTTTACGCCGAACTGCGTCGATAAACCACGACTAAGTTAATGATAATCCGAATTGCCGCAGCATGAAGCTGCGGATGTCATCGATTTCTTCCATGCAGACGGAATGCGGCATTGGGTATTCATGCAGCTCCAGAGAATATCCCTGGAGCTGCAATGCCTGGGCAGATGCCTGGTAGCGCGCCAGTGGGATGACATTGTCCACTGTGCCGTGCGCCATGAAAATGGGGGTATGCTGATTGGCAGCATGGTTTTCCATTGCCAGGCTGTCGGCCAGTGCGAGATACGTGGAAAGCGCCAGTACGCCGGCAAGCGGTGCCGGATAACGCAAGGCGGTGTGAAGCGCGATCGCGCCGCCCTGCGAGAATCCAGCCAGCATAATGTGATGGCTGGGAATCCCGCGCGCCAGCTCATTGGCGATCAGGGCTTGGACGGCTTGCTGCGAGGCGCGGATGCCGTCGCCATCCTGGGGAGCACCTGGCTCGAAGCTGTAAATGTCATACCATGCAGGCATGACATAGCCATGGTTGACCGTGACCGGGATTGCAGGGGCATGTGGCAGGATGAAGCGCGTGTGTGGCAACGCCAGTTCGCGCGCCACTGGCGCGAAGTCGTTGCCGTCAGCGCCCAGGCCATGCAGCCAGATTACGCTGTTGCGGATGGTGTCATCGGGAGAGATTTCAATGCAATCGAGTAAGGACATCGGTATCGTCTATATGCTTGGCGAAAGTTGCATTCTGCCATGCAATCCGACGCATGGCACATCGCATAATGCCCACACGCAGGGCTTTTACGCTATGCTTCTGTAAAACCAACGCACTGGCATAACACTCCAACCTTCTTTTCTGCATGCGTATTCCCCGCTCCTTTTCCCATCACCATATCCGCCTGTTGCTGGGCGTCCTTGCCACCGCCATACTGCTGGCGCACGTGGTGGGGGCTTTCAGGCTGGATTTCATGGAGGCGATGGAGCGCTTTGCCTATGACACCCGCATTCGACTGCTCGCGCCGGAAGATCATGACGACCGCATCGTCATCGTCGATATCGATGAGGCCAGCCTGCAACAGGAGGGACACTGGCCCTGGAGCCGCAAGCGGCTGGCGCAGTTGTTGGATCTATTGTTTGACCACTATCAGGTAAGGCTGGTGGCATTCGATGTCGTGTTTGCGGAGAAAGACCACAGCTCCGGCCTGGCAGCACTGCAGGCAATGCGGCAGGCGCAATTTACGCAGCGGCCGGAATGGGTGCCGTTGATCGATGCCATACTGCCCGCGCTGGATCATGACAGGCAATTTGCTGACAGCATGCGCGGACGGAATGTTGTGCTGGGATATTATTTTCGGCATGGCACGGACATGGGGCGCAATATCGGCATGTTGCCGCCACCCGTAATGCAGGCAGACATGCTGGCCGGGCGTCATGTCGCCTATCTACAGGCCAGTGGGTATGGCGCCAACCTGCCGATCCTGCAGCAGCAGGCAGCGGCAGCTGGGCACTTCAATCCGGACCCCGACGAAGATGGGATCACGCGCCGCGTCCCCTTGCTGGTGGCATACCAGGGCGGCATGTACGAGGCGCTGTCGCTGGCCGTCGTCCGACGAGTACTGGGCAATGTGCAGGTGGCACCTGGTTTCACCGACAGCATGCAATATGCCGGCATGGAATGGCTGGAACTGGGCCAGCGTAAAATCCCGGTTGATGCCAACCTGAATACGCTGATTCCATATCGCGGCAAGCAGGGCAGTTTTTCCTATGTATCCGCCACCGATGTATTGCATGGCAGGGTTTCCCCTCAACAGTTGCAGAACCGCATCGTGCTGATCGGTACCACGGCACCGGGCCTGATGGATTTGCGTGCTACGCCCGTACAGAGCGTCTATCCCGGTGTGGAAATCCATGCCAGCCTGATTTCAGGCATGTTGGACGGTAATATCCTGCAACAGCCAGGCTATACGCGCGGGGCCGAATTCCTGTTGCTCATGCTGCTGGGGGTGGGGCTTTCCATTCTGATTCCACGCATGTCTCCCGTGCCTGCCACCGTCCTAGCCCTGGCGACGTGGGCATTGCTTACGGGGTTCAATCTCATGGCATGGCAGGCCGGTATCGTGCTGCCATTGGCCTCGGCCCTGTTGCTCGTCCTGCTGCTTTATGTGCTCAATATGAGCTACGGCTATTTCATCGAGTCGCGCAGCAGGCGGCACCTGGCCCAGCTGTTTGGCCAGTACGTGCCTCCAGCGCTGGTGGCTGAGATGGTTGAGCGGCCGCATCAACTCGGGCTGGAAGGAGAAAGCCGCGAAATGACGGTGCTGTTCTGCGATATCCGCGACTTCACCAGAATATCGGAAGCGCTTGATCCGCAAGCGCTGGCCAAGCTCATGAATGAATACCTCACCGCAATGACGCGCGTCATCCATCAACACCGCGGCACCATAGACAAATACATGGGCGATGCCATCATGGCATTCTGGGGTGCGCCACTGCATGACGACCGGCATGCCGCCAATGCGGTCAATGCAGCGCTGGACATGGTGCGCGAGCTGGAACAGGTGAATGCCGGCTTCCAGGCCAGGAACTGGCCGCGCCTGGACATTGGCATAGGTCTCAATTCGGGCGAAATGACCGTAGGCAATATGGGGTCGGAATTCCGCATGGCATATACAGTGATGGGGGATGCGGTCAACCTGGGCGCACGCCTGGAAAGCCTGTGCAGCTACTATGATGAGCCCATCATCGTGAGTGAGTTCGTCATCCGCGCAGCCACCCAATATCCCTACCGTGAGCTGGATCTGATCCGTGTCAAAGGCAAGGGCATCCCGGTACGGATTTATGCGCCCATCACCACTGAGCATGCCGTGACGGAGCAAGAGCTGGCACAATACGAACTGGCATTGGCAGCCTATAGACAACAACAATGGTCGCCAGCCCGTGAGGCCTTCAACACATTGCAGGCTACGTATGGTGCGCGCAGGATCTATACACTCTATCTGGAGCGGATTGCGCATTTCAGCCGCCATGCACCGGCAGCCGACTGGGATGGCGTATTCAATTTTGAAAGCAAATGGGGAACGACATGAATGTCCAGGTATTGGGCTGTAGCGGCGGCATTGGGCAGGGGCTGCGCACGACATCCCTGCTGGTGGACGGGGATATCCTGATTGATGCAGGCACAGGCGTGGGAGACCTCACGCTGGCCCAAATGTCGACAATCAGCCACGTATTCTTGACCCATGCCCACCTTGACCACATCGCCTTCCTGCCCTTGCTGCTGGATGCCGTGCTGGGCAAGCGCGAGCAGCCAGTGACGGTACATGCCCTGCCGGAGACCATCGCCAGCCTCAAGGCGCATATCTTCAATGGGCACATCTGGCCGGACTTCAACCAGATTCCCACTCCCGAGCAACCGTTGCTGCAATATGCGCCTATAACGGTGGGAGACGAGGCCGAGATAGCCGGCCGCCGTATTGTGGCGCTCCCTGCCAACCATAGCGTGCCGGCAGTCGGCTATTTGCTCGGTAGCGGCTCGGGCAGCCTTGCATTTACCGGCGATACCACCAGTTGCGACGAGTTCTGGCAAGTGCTGAACCAAGCAGGCAATTTACGTCACCTGATCATCGAAGTGTCATTTACCGATGCCGAGATTGCCCTAGCTTTGGTATCCCATCATTATTGCCCGGCATTGCTGCTGAATGGTTTAGATCGACTAAAGCCTCGTCCAGAAGTATGGGTTACGCACCTGAAGCCGGGCGAAGGAGAAGCCATCATGCAGGAGATTGATGCTGCCAGGCATCCCTTGGTGCCGAAGGCCTTGCAGCATGGTCAGGTTTTGAATGTCTGATCTTTGGGAGCGCTATCGCAATATGCGCTCTTGCAGGACGGAGACAAAATCCTTGCGCTTTTGCTCAATACACAGTATCTCTGCTGCAAGCTACGTTTACAGAAAGTACCGGATCAAGACTGGTATGGCAATGATGATGTAGAAAAAGAAACAGGAGACAAGCCAGTGATGACATTGTTCTCCTGTGAGGAAGGTGTTTTATGCGGCGCAATGCCCTTCAGTTATTGCCCCTTACGCGTGCTTTTTATGGTCTTGTGCAAGTTGCGTTTGCAGAGGACACTTGGCTCAGCTCCGGTATGATCCCTGTCCCTTGTCATCCCGGCCTTCAGGCTGGAATCTTGCGAATATGCAGGAACGCAACGGAATGCCGGGTCTTCGGCATGACAGTGGGAGAGCCAGGCGGCGGAGGTCAAAAAAGAGACAGGAGACAAGCCGGAGTGGCGTTGTCTCCTGTGGAGGAATTTATTTAATTTGAAGCGATACTTTTATATATTCTAAATTTTAACTTTCGTTTATGCGCCCCTACAAATTTCGGTACGTCCAATAAAGCGTTGCAATGCTGTTGCTGTGCATGTCCACTGACCAGTAGCTTCTGTTCGCGTTAGGGTAATCGTTGTACCCGCAACTGTTGCAGGGCCGCCAACAATTGTTGCAGTAATTACGCCTGCATTAGTGGGAGTTGTTATGACAATATTAGTGTTTGAGTTTGCTGCTTGTACACCCACAAATGCCTCGCCAGCGGCTGGTGGATTTGTTAGTGATGGGGTTAGGCCGTCATTCAGAGCAAGGTCAAATCCAGTTTTTGCTGGTGCGACCTCGGCTAATGCTGCTGCCCATTTTGATTTGGCAACATAATCCTGATAAGCCGGAATCGCCACTGCCGCCAAAATACCGATAATCGCCACGACGATCATCAGTTCGATCAACGTAAAACCTTGTTGTACTTTTTTCATCATGAACCCCTTTAGTTGAGTTGAGTGTTTGCTGCGGTTGGAGGAGTACCGCATGCATTGCTTATTGCAATGGCTGTGCCAGTTTTAGGTGATGATGGGTTATGTATTGAATTTTAAGGATTTTGTCAGCTGGAAAATAAAAAAGCGGAGTTGTTGCTCCGCTTTTTGTTTACCTTTAACTGACAATTTTTGTCACGATGTGACAAGCATTGTTAGGTTTGCAAGTAAATTACTTGCCTTCGGCAACCTTTTTCAGGTTGGCAAGGCCGGCGTCATATACGCCATTGATCGCATCCAGCGCGGACTTGTCGTCCTGGCCTGGAGGGATGGGCGGGTTGAGCTTGTAGACGCGGTAGAAGCGGCCCATCCACTTGACTTCGGTCTTGCCGCCTTCGGCTTCCTTCACTGTGATGGTGGAGTAGTAGTCGGAGACGGGCAGCGCGCCTTCAATGATGCCGTACTTGAGCTGCTTGCGATCTTCATCGATGCTCTTGAGGTTTTCCAGGATGGTGCCGCCGCCCTTGAGGGTGAGCAGGCGTACGGTTTCTTCCGTACCGTCTACCGTGCGCTTGTCGAGCTTGGTGCTTTCAACCGCGGGGTGCCATTTCTGCATGTTGCCGAAGTCCTTGACCAAGGCCCAGACTTTGTCCGGGCTGGCGTCGATGACGACAGTCTTTTCAACTTTCTGCGGCGAAGGGCCGTGGGCGGCGGCAGTGAGCGGCAGCAGGCCGATGGCAAGTAATGCGAGGATTTTCTTCATCTATGTTTCTCCATGTTTTTGCAAGTTATAAAAGTGGAACCGTGAATGTGCTGTCCTGCTGCTAGGTTGTAGCGGGACAGCATACCTGGAAACCTCAGAACAAATCACCGTGCCGCAAGCATCTGCGGAATCGGGCGGGCTGCTTCGTTGCAAATCCTCGCGATAGCTATGGCTATGGCTATCACTGTGGTTTGCGCCTCGCATCACATCCCGATCCGCAGCGCTTGTTTGCCACTCGATTTGTTTTGAGGTTCCCGGCAGCTCCCAATCAATGCGACGTCTTGTTGAGTATAAACTGTCCGAACGCCCGGCTTTGCTTGCCGGTGGAAATGTCCTGGATATGTTTATGGCTGCTGGCGTCTATCACTGAAACCGAGTTGTCAAACCAATTGGCAACGTAAATTTTGTTGGTGGCGGCATCGTAGTTGATGCCTTCCGGAAATCCGCCGACACTGATCCTGGTGGTTTCCTTGTTCTGTTCGAGATCGATGACGGAGACGGTGTCCGCCTGGGTGTTGGTGACATAGGCATAACGGCTGTCCGGGCTCACCGCAACGCAATACGGGTGCTCCCCTACCGGAATGGTGCGGGTCTGCAGGGTTTCCAGATCGATGACGGAAAGGCTATTGGCGTAAACGTTGACAGCCAATATCTGCCTGCCATCCGGCCCGAGGGTAATGCCGAACGGATGTTCCCCGGTAGCGACGCGTTGCAGTACCTGCAGGGATTGGGTGTCGATGATGGCAAGGTCGTTGCTGTCACGGTTGGCAACATATAGCTTGCTGCCGTCCGGGCTGACGGTGATGCCGGCGGGTGCCTTGCCGATGCTGACTTCACGGCGTTGGCTGGGATCGGCAGTATCGATGGCGAGCACGCGGTTGTCGTTCCAGTCGGCGACATACAGGGTCTGGCTGTCGGGTGACAATGCAATGCCGACTGGTGAGCCGGCAATGTTGATGGTATTGATGACTTCATATTTGTCCGCATCGATCACTGAAACTGATTGGCTGTCCACATTGCTGATATAGACCCGGCCCAATGCCGCAGAGGTCGCAACGCCGACAGGGGATTTGC
Organism: Methylobacillus flagellatus KT; assembly: GCF_000013705.1. NCBI lineage: Bacteria > Pseudomonadati > Pseudomonadota > Betaproteobacteria > Nitrosomonadales > Methylophilaceae > Methylobacillus > Methylobacillus flagellatus. The sequence goes on along the minus strand of NC_007947.1, from coordinate 2,272,179 downwards.
CGACGGCAATGGTGGCAATGATGCGGTGGTCGGAAAGGCTGAGAACGGAAACTGTATTTTCACCTTGGTTCGTGATATAGGCTTCGTCTGCCCGGGCTATCAGGGAAAACGCGATGAGAAGCAGTAAGCTGCTGAGGATGCGGATGCTGTGTTTCACTATGAAGTATTTGCTTGCGATCAGGTTCTGCTGGTTGGTTAAGCTAACGTTTCAATGTTGCCAAAGGTTGACCCGGCAGTATACGGGGGGGCTGTAAATAGCGTCAAGGCTGGATTTCTCCTGTGTTTTCCGGGATTTTCGGTAGGGGCCGGAAGTGTGCCCAGCTTTCAAAATCCGGCAAAATATGGAAAAATGACGACAAACTATAGAGGTATGTTGTCATGATAGATCGGGATGGATATCGCCCGAATGTTGGCATTATTTTATGCAATGCCCGCAATCAGGTGTTTTGGGGTAAGCGCATCCGCGAGCACTCTTGGCAGTTTCCGCAGGGCGGCATCAAATATGGCGAAAGCCCTGAGCAGGCCATGTACCGCGAATTGATGGAGGAGGTCGGGTTACGTCCCGAGCATGTCAAGATTCTGGGCCGCACCCGGGATTGGCTGCGCTACGACGTGCCGACCAACTGGATCAAGCGCGAATGGCGTGGCAGTTACCGGGGCCAGAAACAGATATGGTTCCTGCTGCGGCTGATCGGGCGTGACAGCGATGTGTCGTTGCGCGCCAGCACGCACCCTGAGTTTGATGCCTGGCGCTGGAGTGACTACTGGGTGGCAATGGATTCCGTTATTGAGTTCAAGCGGGATGTCTACCGCATGGCGCTGAAGGAGCTTTCCATGCATCTTACCGAGCACCGGCGTCCGCGGGTAGCGGAACGCGTGGATCAATTGGTGCGCTGATTCCCCGGCTGGCGATTCCGGCTTTGGCCAGGAATCGCTTTTTACCCTGCTCAGACCTACTGCGCCATTGCCTCTCCCAGCGAGACCGCCCGCAATGGGTGCCAGCCGGGCTGAAACCTGAGCTGTGCTGTTTCCGGATAAAGCACGACGACTGTCGAGCCCAGCAGGAATCGTCCCATTTCCTCGCCTTGCTTGAGGCGGATATCCTGGTCGTGATAGTGCCAGGTCTGGATTTCTCCGCGACGTGGTGGGTTGACGATGCCATGCCACACTGTTGCCATGCTGCCGACGATGGTGGCGCCTACCAGGACCAAGGCGAATTTCCCTTCTGAATTAGCAAATTCGCATACCACGCGCTCGTTGCGTGCGAATAGCCCCGGCACGTGCTCGGCAGTCAGAGGATTGACGGAAAACAGGTCGCCGGGTACGTATGTCATGGAAAGCAGCTTGCCATCGCAGGGCATATGAATGCGATGGTAATCCCGGGGGCTCAGGTAGATGGTGGCAAAGTAGCCGTTCTCATATTCCCTTGCCATCTGCGCATTGCCGGCTAATAAGGCCGTGGTCGAGTAGTGATGGCCCTTGGCCTGAAAAATCTGGTCCTTGTCTATGCGGCCGAACTGGCTGATGGCTCCATCCACCGGGCAGAGCTGCGCCGCATCGGCCAGTGGTCGTGCGCCGGGTTTGAGTGCCCTGGTAAAGAAGTCATTGAAGCTGGCATAGCTGGTAATGTCGGGATTGACGGCCTCCAGCATGTTGACCCGGTAATGCTTGGCGAACCAGCGAATGACGGTTGTCGTCAGCCAGCCGGCGCGCAGGTGGGCAAGCTTGCCTGCCAACGCGGTCAATGCGATTTTTGGCACCAAATATTGCAGTTTGACAGAGTAGGGCTTTGGCACATGGACCTCATTAAGGGAAAAGCGAAACGCAAAAAGAGGCCGGACAGTGTCCAGCCTCTTTCTATTTTAACGGAGACCTGGATGGTCTGGCTCTCTTTGCTGGGCGATCACTTATGATCGTTTCCCCGGCAGTTGGTTCTTTAGATGAGGCCAGGTCCGGTCAGGTTGCCGGAAACTGTTAGTTCTTGGATTGATCTACCAGTTTGTTCTTGGCAATCCAAGGCATCATGGCACGCAGCTGGCTGCCGACCTGTTCAATCGGGTGAGCAGCGTTAAGGCGGCGGCGTGCAGTCATGGATGGATAACCGGTGCGGCCTTCCAGAATGAACTGCTTGGCATAGTCACCGTTCTGGATGTTCTTCAGGCACTCCTTCATTGCAGCGCGGGCCTGGTCGGCAATCACGCGGGGGCCAGTGACATATTCGCCATATTCTGCATTGTTGGAGATGGAGTAGTTCATGTTGGCAATGCCGCCTTCGTACATGAGGTCGACGATCAACTTGAGCTCGTGCAAGCACTCGAAGTAAGCCATTTCCGGAGCATATCCAGCTTCAACCAGGGTCTCGAAGCCTGCCTTCACCAATTCGACTGCGCCACCACAGAGCACGGCCTGCTCGCCAAACAGGTCGGTTTCGGTTTCTTCGCGGAAGTTGGTCTCGATCACGCCGCCCTTGGTGCCACCGTTGGCCGCAGCGTAGGAGAGCGCAATGTCCTTGGCTTTGCCAGACGCATCCTGGTAAACCGCGATCAGGGAGGGCACGCCGCCGCCCTTCAGGTATTCCGAACGCACAGTGTGGCCTGGGCCCTTGGGCGCGATCATGATCACGTCCAGATCCTTGCTCGGCACAATCTGGTTGTAATGTATGTTGAAGCCATGGGCAAAGGCTAGCGCGGCACCCTTTTTCAAGTTGGGTTCGATTTCCGCATGGTAGATTTCTGCCATGGTTTCGTCAGGCAGCAATACCATGACGACGTCGGCGCCAGTGACCGCTTCCTTGATTTCCTTGACTTCATGCCCTGCGTTCACTGCCTTGGCGAAGGAACTGCCTTCCTTGCGGGCGCCGATGGTGACGTTGACGCCGGAATCCTTCAAATTCTGGGCATGGGCATGGCCTTGGGAGCCGTAACCGACGATGGTCACTTTCAGCTTCTTGATCAGGGAAAGATCCGCGTCCTTGTCGTAATAGACTTTCATGTTTTGCCTTTCAATACAAAATGGATTCTGCTGTCCGGTGAGATAGACAGCTTGAGTGTTTAAAGCTTGAGTATCCTGTCGCCGCGACCAATGCCGGAGGCGCCGGTGCGGACGGTCTCCAGGATGGCACCTTTGTCCAGGGCTTCAAGGAAAGCATCCAGCTTGGAGCCGGAGCCTGTCATTTCGATGGTGTAGCTGCTATCGGCTACGTCGATGATGCGACCGCGGAAAATGTCGCACATGCGTTTCATTTCTTCGCGGAACGACCCGGTCGCCTTTACCTTGACCAACATCAGCTCACGCTCGATAAAGCGGCCATCGTTGAGGTCCAGTACCTTGACCACATCCACCAGCTTGTTGAGCTGTTTGATGATCTGCTCGATCACTTCATCCGATCCGGAGGTGACGATGGTCATGCGTGACAGCGTGGCATCCTCGGTGGGCGCCACGGTCAGGGATTCGATATTGTATGCACGCGCGGAGAACAGGCCAGCAACGCGGGAAAGGGCGCCAGCTTCGTTTTCCATCAATATGGAGATGATATGTTTCATGATTCTTACAGGTCTTCAGCCAGGATGATTTCAGACAAGCCCTTGCCGTTCGGCACCATTGGGAACACGTTCTCGTTCTGGTCGGTGATGAAGTTCATGAAGACAAACCTGTCCGTGAGGTTGAATGCCTCGGTCAGGGCGCCTTCAACGTCGGCAGGCTTCTCGATGTTCATGCCGACATGGCCGTAGGACTCTGCAAGCTTGACGAAATCCGGCAGGCTGTCCATGTAGGATTCCGAATAGCGGTTTTCGTAGAAGAATTGCTGCCATTGGCGCACCATGCCCAGATAGCGGTTGTTGAGCAGGATCACCTTGATCGGCAGGTGGAATTGCTTGCAGGTCGACAGCTCCTGGATGTTCATCTGGATACTGCCCTCGCCGGTAATACAGGCGACTTTGGCTTTGGGATCGGCAAACTGCACGCCCATGGCGTAGGGCAGGCCGACGCCCATGGTGCCCAGGCCGCCCGAGTTGATCCAGCGGCGCGGCTTGTCGAACTTGTAATATTGCGCGGCCCACATCTGGTGCTGGCCGACGTCGGACGTTACATAGGCCTCGCCCTTGGTGACTTCCCACAATTTTTCGATGACGAACTGCGGCTTGATGATCTCGCTGTTGCGGTTGTAGCCCAGGCAGTTGCGGCCACGCCATTCCTCGATCTGCGTCCACCAGGCCTTGAGCGCGGCAGCGTCGGGTGCGCGGGTTTCGGCGTCCAGCAAGTCGTTCATTTCGGCCAGCACGGACTGCACGTGGCCGACGATGGGCACATCCACCTTGACGCGCTTGGAGATAGAGGAAGGATCCACATCGACATGGATGATGGTGCGGTCCTTGTTGTAGAAGTGCTGCGGATTGCCGATGACGCGGTCGTCAAAGCGCGCGCCGATGGCAACCAGCACGTCACAGTTCTGCATCGCCATATTGGCTTCCAGAGTGCCGTGCATGCCGAGCATGCCGACGAACTGCTTGTCCGTAGCAGGATAGCCGCCCAATCCCATCAGGGTATTGGTAACGGGGAAGCCCAGTCTGCGTGCGAGCTTGATCAGCTGCTCCGAGGCATCGCCGAGCACTACGCCGCCGCCGGTATACAGCATGGGGCGCTTAGCTTCGAGCATGAGCTTGATGGCCTTCTTGATCTGGCCAGAGTGTCCCTTGAGGATAGGCGTGTAGGAGCGCATCTCTACACTCTCGGGATATTCATAATGGCCGAGGTGCGCAGTAATATCCTTGGGGATGTCGACGACCACTGGGCCGGGACGGCCAGTCGCGGCAATGAAGAATGCCTTCTTGATGGTGGGAGCGATGTCTTTCACGTCCTTGACCAGGAAGTTGTGCTTCACGCAGGGCCGTGAGATGCCGATCATGTCCACTTCCTGGAAGGCATCCTGGCCAATGGCAGGCGTAGGCGCCTGGCCGCTAATGACGACCAAGGGGATGGAGTCCATATGGGCAGTGGCAATGCCGGTAATGGCATTGGTGGCACCAGGGCCGGATGTCACCAGGGCGACCCCGACCTCACCCGTGGCGCGAGAATAGGCGTCTGCCGCGTGGACAGCGGCTTGCTCATGCCGGACAAGAATGTGCTTGAACTTGTCCTGTTTGAATATTTCATCATAAATATTGAGCACTGCGCCGCCAGGATAGCCGAAAACGTATTTGACGTTTTCTTCCTGCAAGCAGCGAATGACGATTTCTGCGCCAGATAATTCCATAGATAATGCTTGTTACGCCGAGGGTTTGGGAAACTTAGTACACTAACGGTTTGTACCATTTTGGTCAAGGAAGATTACGTGCTTTTGAATGTCATGCCATGGATTTGGCATGGCTTGCCAATGCACCGGACAAAGCGCTAGGCAAGTGCTGCAATTTGCATGACCGGTGGAGCGCGATGTAGGGGGAGCACGCTTCGAAACCATGGCTTCGGGCCGTTACGATAGCCTGGCTCCAATGGGTTGAAAGCCAGGATACACCAACATACTTTTGTGGATGATGGTGTTTGGGCTGCCCTGGCGAGAAAGCCAGCCTGTGACTTGGTATTGGGCAGGCGCTTGATGTTGATTAGTCAAAAGGGGGTGGTGCGACCTTGAGCAGTTCTTCTATGGTGGTCAGGCCCTCGGCAATTTTTTCGGCGCCGTTGATCAACAATGGCTGCATGCCTTGCTGGTAAGCCAGCTTTTTGATGCTGGCGAGATCGGCGTCGTGGGTGATGAGCTTCTTGAGTTCCGGCGTTAGCGACAGCATCTCGTAAATGCCGCTGCGACCGCGATAGCCGGTCATGCGGCATTCCAGGCAGCCGTTGGCGGCATAGATTTGGGCGGGCTTGGGCAGTTTCCATGCACTAACCAAGTCATCCCATCGTTCCTGGCTGATCTCGGCAGGCATCTTGCAATGCGGGCATAAGGTGCGTACCAGCCGCTGCGCCATGATGCCGATTAGCGAGGAGTGGATCAGGTAAGGTGGAATGCCCAGGTCCAGCAGGCGGGTCACCGCGGCCGGCGCGTCATTGGTATGCAGGGTTGAGAGCACAAGGTGACCGGTCAACGCGGCCTGGATCGCCATTTCCCCGGTTTCCACGTCGCGGATTTCGCCTACCATGATGATGTCGGGGTCCTGGCGCAGCAGGGTGCGTACACCGTCGGCAAATGTCAGGCCAATGTTGTGCTGCACTTGCATCTGGTTGAACGCTGGCTCCACCATCTCGATCGGGTCTTCCACGGTGCAGACGTTCACTTCCGGCGTTGCAAGCAGCTTCAGGGTCGAATATAGCGTAGTGGTCTTGCCGGAGCCGGTCGGGCCGGTCACGAGGACGATGCCGTTGGGACTCTGCGTCCAGCGGGTCCATTTCTGCGCCTGTGCGCTGGAAAATCCCAGCTCGACAAAATCCTTGACCAGTATTTCCGGCGTGAAGATACGCATGACCAGCTTTTCGCCGAATGCCGTGGGCATGGTGGAGAGGCGCAGTTCGATTTCCTCGCCTTCGTCCGTCAGGGTCTTGATGCGGCCATCCTGGGGGCGGCGTTTTTCCACCATGTCCATACGCCCGAGTAGCTTGATGCGGTTGGTGATCGCATTCATGATGGCGCTGGGCAGTTGGTATACCTGGTGGAGCACGCCGTCGATGCGGAAGCGCAATATGCCCATGTTGCGGCGCGGTTCGAGGTGAATGTCGCTGGCGCGTTGCTCGAAGGCATACTTGAACAGCCAGTCGACGATATTGACCACATGCTGTTCGTTGGCGTCGAGATTCTTGTCCTTGCCTAATTCAACCAGTTGTTCCAGGTTCTGCACGCCAATGACCTGTCCGGCCTTTGCCGTGTTGGCGAGATGGATGGAGTTGGCGAGGTTGTAGACTTCCGGCAGGTAGCGGCTGATTTCGCGCGGGTTGGCGACGACCAGCCGGATGTTGAGTTTCAGGATGCGTTCGAGGTCGGGGATCCAGTCGGTAAAGAACGGTTCGGCGGTCGCGATGATGGCCTCCTGGCCGCTGACCTTGACCGGCATGATCTTGAGGCGCTCGGCATAAGCCTTGGAAACGACCTGGGCCACGGCGCTGAAATCCAGTTTGAGCGGGTCGACGTGGAAATGCTCGAGATTGGCCCTTTTGGCAAGCCATGCCGTGAGCATTTCCAGCGAAAGTGGCTTGTGCGGGGGCTGCAGGCTTTTCCATTTTTGCTCGCTGATGATGATCAGGGGGTGCAGGTTGGAACTGTCCAGCCTGCGGTCCTTGAAGAGCTGCTCGGCCTGCAGCTTGTGCACCAGCCCGTCGTTGACAAGCATGCGCAGGGTGTCGCCCAGCGAGAGGCGGCCAGGGGCTGGGTGGAAGATGGCGCCAGGTTGATTCATGTGGGAATACTAAAGATTCGCAGCGCAAAAGTCGATGCGTTTGCGCTTGGCGCTAGCAAGATGTGGCATGGGGCCGGCAGAGGGGGCTGGTGCGCATTGCCAGGCTTGACCGGAGCCGGTTGCGTCGGCAGGGCTTATTCCTGGGGCTGGAAGCGCATCGAAAGGTCGATCGCCTGGAGATGTTTGGTCAGGCTGCCGATGGAAATGCGGTCGACCCCGGTCAGTGCAATTTCGCGTACATTGTGAATATCGATGCCGCCCGAGGCTTCGAGGATGGCTCGGCCCTGGTTGATGCGGACGGCTTCCACCAGCATCGGAGGAGCGAAATTGTCGAGCAATACCAGCGTGGCGCCCGCGTTCAGGGCGGTCTGCAACTGTTCCAGGGTTTCAACTTCGATCTGGATAGAGACATCCGGATTCAGCGCGCGGGCATGATGTAGCACTGCTTCTATGCTGCCTGCGGCAGCAATGTGGTTTTCCTTGATGAGGATGCCATCATAAAGCCCGATGCGCTGGTTGAGCCCACCACCGATGCGCACGGCGTATTTTTGCGCAATACGCAGGCCAGGCAAGGTCTTGCGCGTGTCTAGGATGCGCGCTCGTGTTCCCGTAATGGCGTTGACGTATTGCCGCGTGGCCGTGGCGGTGCCGGATAGCGTCTGCAGGAAGTTGAGGGCGCAGCGCTCCGCAGTCAGCAAGGCGCGGGCAGGGCCGGATAATGAGCAGAGTGTGGCGCCGGCGCTGACATGGTCTCCCTCTTGCACCAGCCATTCAGCCGCGATCTCCCTGGAAACCTGGCGGAATGCTTCATTGGCCCAAGGGATGCCACACACTACGGCATCCTCGCGCGCGATGATGGTGGCAGTCGCCAATTGGCCTGCGGGCACCAGTTGTGCCGTGATGTCTCCGGCCCCGACATCTTCTTCCAATGCGTGCAGAATGTTTGCCTCGATGACTTTCTGCAGGGCGTTGGGGAATGGCGTTTGCTGTGAGATGGGGTTCATGATTTGCATTATAATGCATCCATCCATCTCTCAAGTCTTGTTCAAGATGAAGCTCCTTTACTCCAATACCAGCCCGTATGCGCGCAAGGTGCGCGTGGTGGCTGCAGAAAAGCGTATCGATGTAGACATGGTGCTGGTCGTGCTTGCCGACCCTGAATGCCCTGTCGCCGACCATAATCCGCTGGGCAAGATCCCGGTACTGATCCTGCCGGATGGCGAAAGCCTTTATGATTCCCGTGTGATCGTGGAGTATCTGGATCATCGGACGCCAGTGGCGCACTTGATTCCGCAGGACCATACCGCCAAGATCGCCGTCCGCCGTTGGGAGGCCCTCGCCGACGGTGTGACAGATGCGGCTGTCGCAGCCGTGATGGAGGGGCGACGCCCGGAAGGAATGCAGGATTCGGCAGTGATTGAGAAGCAATTGAACAAGGTGGAACGCGGCCTGAGGAGGATGGACCAGGACCTGGAGAAGAGGAAGTGGTGTGTCAACGAAAGCTTCAGCTTGGCTGATATTGCCGTCGGATGCATGTTGGGCTATCTTGAGCTTCGCTATCAACACCTGGACTGGAAGCAGCAGTATCCCAATCTTGCCCGGCACTATGCTGCCATGATGAAGCGGGCTTCATTCAAGGATACCGCGCCAGTCATCGGCTGATGATGCACAGGGTGGCAGACAAGACGCTGCCCTGTTGCGCTGCGCTCGTCAAAGGGCTGAGGTGATGATGCCGCCGCCCAGGCAGACATTGCTTTCGTAGACCACGACGGATTGCCCCGGTGTAATCGCCCACTGCTTGTGGCCAAACCGGATTTCCGCAGTGCCACTGTCCAGCCGGTCAATCTCACACGGCGCATCCGGCTGGCGGTAGCGGGTCTTGGCGGCATACACCCAATGGGTTTTTGGTTCCTCGCCCGCAATCCAGTGCAGGTTGTCAGCGATCAGTCCGTCATTGAGCAGTAAGGGATGGTCGTGCCCCTGTACTACAATCAGCACGTTGCGCTGCATGTCCTTGCCCGCGACGAACCAGGGCTCCCCGTTGCTATCCTTAGAACCGCCGATACCAAGGCCCTGGCGCTGTCCCATGGTGTAGTACATCAAACCGTGATGCTGCCCGACCACCTTGCCTTCAGGCGTCTGGATTTCTCCCGGAGCACGTGGCAGATAACGGCTGAGGAACTCCTGAAACGGACGCTCGCCGATGAAGCAGATGCCGGTGGAGTCCTTCTTCTCGCTGGTGGGCAGGCCGGCGCGACGTGCAATGTCGCGAATTTCGCGTTTTAGCAGGTGACCGAGCGGGAACAGGGTCTTGGAGAGCTGTGCCTGGTTGAGGCGGTAAAGGAAATAGCTCTGGTCCTTGGTGCCGTCGTCCGCCTTCATGAGCTGGAACAAGCCGTTCTTCTCGCGCACTTGCGCATAGTGACCGGTAGCCATGAGGTCTCCGCCCAGCGCCATGGCATGGTCTAGGAATGCTTTGAACTTGATTTCGGAGTTGCAGAGAATATCCGGGTTGGGTGTACGGCCAGCGCTGTATTCCTCGAGGAAATTGGCGAACACCCGCTCCTTGTATTCCTTGCTGAAATTCACGGCTTCCAGTTCTATGCCAATCTTGTCGGCGACGGCGGCGGCATCAATGAGATCCTGTTTGGCCGGGCAGTATTCGTCGGTATCGTCGTCCTCCCAGTTCTTCATGAACAGGCCCACGACTTCATAGCCTTGTTCCTTGAGCAATAGGGCCGCGACGGAGGAATCAACGCCGCCGGACATGCCGACGATGACTTTTTTCTTCATGATGGATGTTCTATCTGCCAAATGGCAACGCTATAAATGAGTAATCACGTGGAGCGGGAAGTGCTGCCCCGCCAGGTAATGTTCGACGCATGCCAGTACTTGCGGGCTGCGGTGCCTTGCCTGGCTCGCACGGATTTCTTCCGGCGTCATCCAGACCGCGCGGATGATGCCGTCGTCCAGGGATTGGTCTGGCTGATGATCATCAGCCAGACCAATGAAGGCGAATCGCAGATAGGTAATGTCCTTGAGCGGGTGGCGCCAATGATAGATACCTAGCAGGCTTTGCGGCTTGAAACGGTAGGCGGTTTCCTCGCGGGTTTCCCTGATGACGGCTTCCAGCAGGCTTTCGCCGTTTTCCACATGCCCGGCAGGCTGGTTGAGACGGATGCCGTCGGTAGTCTCTTCTTCCACCAGGAGAAAGCGGCCATCCTGCTCAACAATGGCGGCAACAGTGGTATGGGGTTTCCAGATCATGAATTCTTCACCAGGCGTCTGGGCATGGCCAGACAACGTAAACCTATAATTTTACAGCGGGATTGCCTGTGAAGCCAGTATTGCCGTATCCGTATAGCTTTAAGTTTATTGTTCGAGACAGAGGCAATCCGGTAGTATCGTCGCCCAATGACAATCGCTACAGCCCATGGATATCAACATGACACGTATCTATCTTGCATCCAGATCACCTAGGCGTGCCGAGTTGCTGCACCAAATCGGCGTGGCGTTCGTCATCATCCCTTCCGATATAGACGAGTCTGTATATAATGCGGAATTGGCCGAGGATTATGTATTGCGCTTGGCACGTGGCAAGGCGCAGTCCTGCTGCGCCAGGTTGCCAGCCCTGGATATGCCGGTGCTGGCGGCGGATACCACGGTATGCGTTGATGGCAAAATCCTGGGCAAGCCGGAAAGCGACACGGAAGCCTGCGCCATGCTCGCATCCATGTCTGGTCGCTGGCATGAGGTGCATACGGCAATTGCGGTGGCAAGCCGTGACGGTACGGAAGTTGCGTTGTCAACGACACGCGTGAAGATGGCTGCATTGAGCCGTGACGTGATTGCTGCCTATGTGTCCACCGGAGAGCCGCGCGACAAGGCGGGCGCTTACGGTATACAGGGCCTGGGCGGGACACTGATAGAACGTATCGAGGGCAGTTATTCCGGCGTGATGGGATTGCCGTTATTCGAGACGGCGAAGTTGCTGAGGAATTGTGGCGTTGCCATTCCAGGCACGCAGGATTGACTGAACCCAGCCTGGGTTGGCCATGCAGGGATAGAGAATTTGAAAACAAGATACCCATGAGTGAAGAAATACTGATCAACGTCACCCCGCAGGAAACACGAGTCGCGATCGTGGAGCAGGGCGTACTGCAGGAGCTGCACGTAGAGCGTGCCACCTCGCTCGGACTGGTGGGCAACATCTACCGTGGCAAGGTGTGTCGCGTATTGCCCGGGATGCAGTCCGCTTTTGTGGAGATTGGCCTGCAACGCGCCGCCTTTCTGCATGTGGCGGATATTCTGGAGTGCTGCAGCCCAGAGAAAGAGAAAGCCATCCAGGAGGTGTTGCATGAGGGCCAGCCCATCATGGTGCAGGTGATCAAGGAGCCGATCGGCACCAAAGGGGCGCGCCTGACGACGCAGATCAGCATTGCAGGCCGCTTCCTGGTGTACCTGCCGCAACAGCAGCACATCGGGGTATCGCAGCGCATCGAGGACGAGGCCGAGCGTGAACTGCTTCGCGAGCGCCTGCTGCGCCTGCTGCCGGAAAAGCGTGAGGGCGGCTATATCATTCGTACCATGTCGGAAGCGGCAACAGACGAAGAGCTGTTGGCTGATATCGATTACCTGCAAAAGGTCTGGAGCAATATCCAGGCCGCCAGCCATGGGGCTGCCGACCGCTCCCTGGTATTCCAGGACCTGGATCTGCCTATGCGCGTACTGCGGGATGTGGTCAACGACGACACTGAGCGCATTCTGGTGGATTCGCGCGAGACTTATCAAAAACTGCTGGATTTCGCCAGCCACTATGCGGTGGGCGCGGTAAAGCGCATCGAGCTTTACCAAGGTGCGCGCCCATTGTTCGACATGTATAACGTCGAGCACGAGATCAACAAAGCCATGTCGCGCAAGGTAGAGCTCAAGTCTGGTGGTTACTTGATCTTTGACCAGACTGAGGCGCTGACGACCGTGGATGTGAACACGGGCGGCTTTGTCACCGGGCGTAGCCTGTCCGATACCATCTTCAAGACCAACCTAGAGGCCGCGCAATGTATCGCACGCCAGCTGCGCGTGCGCAACCTCGGCGGCATCATCATCATCGACTTCATCGACATGGATGAAGAAGAACAGCAAAGTGCGGTCCTGGCCGAGTTGAAAAAGAATGTGGCCAAGGACAGGGCGCGTACCGGTGTCAATGGATTTTCCACGCTCGGGCTGGTTGAGATGACACGCAAGCGCACGCGGGAAAGCCTCGCCCACCTCCTGTGCGAGCCATGTCCGTCCTGCAAGGGGCGTGGCGAAGTGAAAACCGCGCAGACCATCTGTTATGAGATTTTTCGTGAGCTGCTGCGCAATGCCAAGCAGTTCACCGCCCGCGAGTTCCGTATCCTGGCTGCGCCCAAGGTAATTGAGTTGTTGCTGGACGAGGAGTCGCAGAGCCTGGCCAATCTCTCGGATTTCATTGGCAAGCCGATTTCCCTACAGGCCGAAACGCACTATGCGCAGGAAACATACGATATCGTATTGATGTAGCCTTGGTAGGCGGTTGCGCAAGGCATCCTGATCCATGACTGGCTGCCTCTCATATTCTTTGGCGCAAACTTTACCTTGAGTTTTGTCCTGACCCTGCGATCGGTTTTATACTTGAACACGACCATTTCTTGATCAAGGAGCCATACCATGCGCCACCTATCCCGCCGGCATATTCTGAAACTTGGAGGAGGCTTGGGCCTGTTGGTCGCTTTTCCTTTCATCGGGCATTCTGCCTATGCTGCTGATGGAAAGCCTTTGAAAATCGGCACTATTGGCGCCGGAAACCTCGGTGGCGCGGTCGGTGCTCTATGGGTGAAGGCAGGGCACGAGGTCTTGTTTTCCTCACGCGATCCTTCAAGCCTGAAATCGTTGGTGGAACGATTGGGCCCTAAAGCGCGCGCCGGTACTGTGGAGGAGGCGATTGCATTCGGCGATGCCATTCTGCTGGCCGTGCCTTATGAGGCTTATCCGCAAATCGGTCGTGACTACGGTGCGGCACTCAAGGGCAAGATTGTGCTCGACGCCGGCAACGCTAACCGCAGCTCGCTATACCCAGAGACGCAGGCCAACGGCATAGGCATCACCACGGCTAAATACCTGCCTGGCGCGCGTATCGTGCGCGCCTTCAATGCCGCCAATCATCGGGTGTTTACCGACAATGCGGGTCGCACGCCGCGGATTGCCATTCCGATTGCTGGTGACGACCAAGAGGCGCTGAATGTTGCCAAGGCGCTGATCTCCTCGGCGGGTTTCGATCCACTGGTCGTGGGTGGCTTGAAGGATGCGGACAAGTTTGCCATGGGCACCAACGGTTTTGGACATATCCTGACGGCTGACGAACTGGCAAAAAAGCTCGGCATTGCACATTAATTCTTGCCGGACTTGAAGCCCACACCCAGTAAGCTGTTGATGATGAATTCTAGCTGGTTGGTAACAGCTGGTCAGAACAAGCGCAGCAATTGTTGCTCCATTGGCGTGATGAGCACGATCAGGATCAGCTGTGCGGCAATGAATACCACCAACGGGCTGAGGTCGAAACCGCCGGCGGTAGGGATGCGGTTGCGCAATGGACGCAATAGCGGCCGGGTCAATGCGTCCAACACAGGCGTAATGATGGTGTGGGGATTGATCCAGCTGAGAATGGCCTGCAGCAGGACTGCGTATAGGAAGATATAGATGCTGAGCTTGAGCAGGCCGACAAATGCCAGTCCCAGCAAGGCAATCCAGATGGTGTTATCGGCGACGAGCAGGGGGAAATCGCGTATCCACAACGAGCCTACCTGCAGCAGGAACTGCGCAATGAATGCCAGCAGCAGGGTCGAGGTGTCCAATCCGCCGATGCCCGGGATAAAGCGCCGAACTGGCCTGACGGCGAAGTTGGTCACGGCGACCATGGCCTGAGAAACAGGGTTGTGGAAAGGCGCGCGGGTGAGTTGCAGATAGAAGCGCAGCAGCAAGGCCAGGGTAAACAGGCCGAGGACGGTATGCAGCAGAAACTGCAAGGCGTTGTTGATCATTCGAGCCCCCGGCATGAATTAGTGATGAGCATGTGTTTAGTCCTTTCCTAACTGTTCGCCCAGTTCGCGCGCGCGCTTAGCGGCGGCCTGCGCGGCCTGGATAATGGCTTGTTTGATGCCGGCCTGCTCCATGGAGAGGATTGCGCGCTCGGTGGTGCCGCCCTTGGATGTCACCTGGGCACGCAAGGTGGCGGCGGGCGCATCGCTCTGGCTGGCCAGCTTGCTGGCGCCGAGGAAGGTTTGCAGGCTCAAGGCGCGTGCCTGGTAGGGAGCGAAGCCCAGTTCCAGGGCCGCCTGTTCCAACGCCTCAATGAAATAGAATACATAAGCTGGGCCGCTGCCTGAAATTGCGGTCACTGCATCAATCTTTTGCTCGTCATCGACCCAGAGTGTGCTGCCTGCTGCTGACAACAGCAGGTCAGCCTGCTCGCGTTGCTCGATGCTGACGCCATCCGCCGCATAGAGGCCAGAGATGCCGACCTGTATCTGGGCGGGCGTATTGGGCATGGCACGCACGATGGCGCGGTAGCCGTTCAGCCAACGGCTGAGTGCAGCGCAGGGAATGCCGGCTGCGATCGAGATGACGAGCTGCTGGTTGAGGAAGCTGGCGAGGAATATTGCCAGGTCGCGCAATTGCTGTGGCTTGACGGCCAGCACGATGATGTCGGCATTGGCAACGCTGGGCAAATGCTCGGTGGCATGGATACCGAATTCTTCCGTCAATTGCTCCCGCTTCGCAGCGTCAAGTTCGATGACGCTGATGGTCGCCATGCTGTAGCCTTTTTGCTTCAGGCCGCCGATGATGGCGCGCGCCATGTTGCCGCCGCCGATAAAGCTGATTTTCATATCGATTGTTCTGCGGTTGGTTTGATCCGGGCCCCAAAAATGGCGGAGCCCACCCTCACTATTGTCGCACCCTCTTGAATGGCTGCGGGAAAATCTTCAGACATCCCCATGGATAATGTATCCAAGTCATGTCCCGCCGATTGCAGGCGGTCGTAGATGTTACGCACGGCGCGAAACTGTGACCGTTGCTCCTGCGGATCGTCCGTGGGGGCCGGGATTGCCATCAATCCCCGCAGGCGCAGTTTGGGCAATTGCCTGATATGGTCCGCTAGTGCAATCGCGTCGGCAGCGCTGGTGCCGCTTTTGCTGCTTTCTCCGCTGACATTGACTTGGATGCAGACCTGCAACGCTGTCTGGCCGGGTTCGCGGGCTGCATTGAGCCTGTCTGCAATCTTGGCGCGGTCGACGCTGTGCACCCAGTGGAAGTGCTGGGCGATCGGCTGGGTCTTGTTGCTCTGGATCGGGCCGATGAAGTGCCATTCTATTGCCAGATCCTGCAGTTGTTCCTGCTTGGCGAGCGCTTCCTGCAGGTAGTTTTCGCCAAACTGGCGCTGGCCTGCCAGGAAGAGTTCACGCATGGCGCTGGCAGGGTGCGCCTTGCTCACCGCAAGCAGACTGACGGAATCCGGCGCCCGGCCCGCATCGAGTGCAGCGGCGCGGATACGGGCCTTGATCGCTTGCCAGCGCTTGCCAATTGTGTCCATAATCCGTCCATTCTTCATGATGTGCAAACATCCCGGCACCTGCGTGCCGGGTCTGGAATTATAACAGGAGCCTGTTTTGGATATTTCTGATTTGCTGGCGTTTTCGGTCAAAAACAAGGCTTCCGATTTGCACCTCTCGGCGGGCATGCCGCCATTGATCCGGGTGCATGGCGATGTGCGCAAGATCAACGTGCCGCCGCTGGACCATAGCGCCGTGCACGACATGGTGTACGACATCATGAATGACGGTCAGCGCAAGGTATACGAAGAAACGCTGGAGTGCGATTTTTCCTTCGAGATTCCCAACCTGGCGCGTTTCCGCGTCAATGCCTTCAATCAGAACCGCGGTGCGGGTGCGGTGTTCCGTACCATTCCCTCCAAGGTGCTGACCATGGAGCAGCTCGGCTGTCCTCCCATCTTTCGCGAGATTGCGCAAAATCCGCGCGGCATCGTGTTGGTGACCGGGCCAACCGGCTCCGGTAAATCCACTACGCTGGCGGCGATGATCGACTTCATCAATGAAAACGAGTTTGGTCATATCCTCACCGTGGAAGACCCGATCGAGTTCGTGCATACCTCGAAGAAATGCCTGATCAACCAGCGTGAGGTCGGGCCGCATACCTTGTCATTCTCAAACGCCCTGCGCTCTGCCCTGCGCGAGGACCCGGATGTGATCCTGGTCGGCGAAATGCGCGATCTGGAGACCATCCGCCTGGCACTCAGCGCCGCCGAGACCGGTCACCTGGTGTTCGGCACCCTGCACACCAGTTCCGCAGCCAAGACCATAGACCGTATCGTCGACGTGTTCCCCGCGGCGGAAAAGGAAATGGTGCGGTCCATGTTGTCCGAATCACTGCGTGCCGTGATCTCACAGACCTTGTGCAAGACCAAGGATGAGCAAGGCCGCGTGGCGGCGCACGAAATCATGATCGGTACGCCCGCGATCCGCAACTTGATCCGCGAGAACAAGATCGCGCAGATGTATTCCGCGATCCAGACCGGGCAGAACGTCGGCATGCAGACGCTAGACCAGAACCTGCAGGACCTCGTGCGACGCAATGTCATTTCCCTGGCCGAGGCACGGGCCAAGGCCGCCAATAAAGATGCCTTCGTCGGCTAACCTAGATTAAAGGAATAGCATGGATCAAGGGCAAGCGGAGAAATTTGTATTTGATCTGTTGCGGTTGATGCTGGGTAAGAAGGCATCCGACCTCTTCATTACGGCCGCCTATCCGCCCGCGATGAAGATTGACGGCAGGATGACACCAGTGACGCAGCAGGCATTGACGCCGCAACAGGTGCGCGAGATCGCTCGCGCCATCATGAATGACAAGCAGGCAGCAGAGTTCGAAGCGACGCGTGAGTGCAATTTTGCCATCGGCTTGCCCGGCGTGGCGCGTTTCCGCGTTAATGCCTTTGTGCAGCGTGGCAGCGTGGGCATGGTGTTCCGCACCATTACCACCAAGATTCCTCGCCTCGAAGAGCTTGGGCTGCCTGAAGTGCTCAAGGATGTGGCACAGTCCAAGCGGGGGCTGGTGATCTTCGTCGGCGGCACCGGTTCAGGGAAATCGACGTCGCTCGCGGCCATGGTCGGTTACCGCAACGAAAACAGCCATGGCCACATCATCACCATCGAAGACCCGATCGAGTTTGTGCATGAGCACAAGAACTGCATCATCACTCAGCGCGAGGTCGGTGTCGACACCGATAATTGGCATATCGCGCTCAAGAATACCTTGCGCCAGGCGCCCGACGTGATCCTCATCGGCGAGATCCGCGACCGAGAAACCATGGATTACGCGATTGCCTTCGCCGAGACCGGCCACCTGTGTATGGCAACGCTGCATGCCAACAGCACTAACCAGGCATTGGACCGCATCATCAACTTTTTCCCGGAAGAGCGGCGGCACCAACTGCTGATGGATTTGTCGCTCAATGTGAAGGCTTTTGTCTCCCAACGCCTGATAGCGCGTCAAGATGGCAAGGGGAGGGTGGCTGCCACGGAAATCATGATCAATTCCCCGTTGATTTCCGACCTGATCTTCAAGGGAGACGTGCACGAAATCAAGGAAATCATTGCCAAATCGCGAGAGCTGGGCATGCAGACGTTTGACCAGTCGTTGTTTGACTTGCACGAGGCAGGACTCATCACCTACGAGGATGCACTGCGTAATGCCGACTCGGTCAATGACCTCAGGCTCAGGATCAAGCTGGAAGGCAAGGATGCAAAAGACCGGGATCTTTCTGCAGGGCTGGATAGTCTGGGTATAGTGTGACGTACTGGCACCGGTAGGGTTGACGTACGATTTCTTTTCTGGAGCTCAAGCATGATTGAATGGTTGGCAAGCCCTGAAGCCTGGATAGCACTTGCAACGCTAACCGCCCTGGAAATCGTCCTGGGCATAGACAATATCATTTTTATCTCCATCCTGGTCGGGCGCCTGCCAGAAAAGCAGCGCAATACTGCCAGGCGGTTGGGGTTGAGCCTGGCGATGATCGCGCGTTTAGCCCTGCTGTTTTCCATTTCCTGGGTCATGGGTTTGACCGAGCCTTGGTTCGAGATTGCCGGGGTGGAAATATCAGGCCGTGACATGATCCTTATAGGCGGCGGCTTATTCCTGCTTGCCAAGGCCACGCATGAAATTCATAACAGCCTTGAAGGTGTCGATGGTCATCACGAAGGCAATGTCGCCGTGGCCAACATGGGAATGGTGCTAGTGCAGATCGCCGTGCTGGATATCGTCTTTTCACTGGATTCCGTGATTACGGCGGTCGGGCTAGCTGATCACGTAGGCATCATGGCAACCGCCATCATTATTGCTGTAGGTGTCATGCTGTTTGCCGCCAAGTCTATAGGTGAGTTTGTCGATGGGCATCCTACAATCAAGATTCTCGCCTTGTCCTTCCTGATCTTGGTGGGTGTCACCCTGATGGTGGAGGGCTTTGATGTACATGTTCCCAAGGGCTATATCTATTTTGCCATGGCATTCTCTGTGGCAGTGGAAATGCTCAATATCCGCATGCGTAAGCGGCTCAGCCAAAGGAGGCCAGTGAAGTTACGCAAGAAGCCGTTGGAGTGATCTCATGGTGGGCAGAGATGTGCCAATATGGTGCATCATGGGAGAGGATAGTGCGTAGCATGGTCGTCTCCTAACACAACGTTTTTGTATCATGTGATTGATATCAAAAAACTTTTAAACATACACTCAGTTGGCCCTTTAATTGCTTTGATGCCTAACGATATTTTCAATCGTGATGGAGTCAATCAATGAGTGATCATGTATGTCAAGAAGGATGCCGCCACCATTCGCATGGAGAGGACAGTCCGGAAATCCAGCAAGAGTTTCAGGAAGGACGTCGCGACTTCATGCGTGACTTTGCCGTGGGCGGGGTGCTGGCTTCTGCTGCAAGTCTGGGTATCAGCTCGAGTGCATTTGGCCAAACCATGCCGAAGACTGGCTTGACTTCCGGTCATGCCACGCATTACTACATTCCCGCCAGTGACAAGACTGTCAGCTGGGGATTCTTCAGCAAGTCGCTCAAGCCAGTGGTGGAGCTGGAATCGGGCGATTTCGCGACCATCGAGACCTTGACCCACCACTCAAATGACGACGCGTCTCTCATGGTCAAGGGGGATCCCGGTGCCGAGAGTGTCTTCTATTGGGACAGCAAGCGCAAAAATGTTGACCGACGAGGCATGGGGCCGATGGATCACAAGCTTGGCGCTGGTGGCGGGATGGGCGTGCATATTTTAACCGGGCCGGTTGCGATCAAGGGTGCCGAGCCTGGAGACGTGTTGGAAGTGCGCATCGTCGATGTCGCCTTGCGTCCGAGCGCCAACCCCGAATTCAAGGGCAAGACATTTGGCTCCAATGTAGCTGCGAATTGGGGGTTCCACTACAACGAACTGATCGAGGAACCAAAAAAGCGCGAAGTCGTAACGATTTACGAGCTCGATGCTACTGGCGAGCGCAATTGGGCGCGGGCTTTTTATAATTATCGCTGGACGCCACAGAAGGATCCTTTTGGCGTTGTGCACCCTATCGTTGATTATCCCGGGGTGCCTGTTGACCATAGCACCATCAGCAAGAACTACAATGTGCTGAAGAATATCCGGGTGCCGGTGCGGCCGCACTTCGGCACCATGGGGTTGGCGCCAAAGGAAGCGGATTTGGTCAACTCCGTTCCGCCTAGCCATTTTGGGGGCAATATCGACAATTGGCGCATTGGCAAGGGTGCCACCATGTACTATCCGGTTTCCGTGGCAGGCGGCTTGTTTTCCGTGGGAGATCCTCACGCCTCGCAAGGCGATTCTGAAATGTGCGGTACGGCGATTGAATGTTCATTGACCGGGACATTCCAGTTCATTCTGCATAAGAAGGCGGATTTGCCGGGCACTCCGCTTGCAGACCTGCAATACCCGCTGCTGGAAACCCAGGATGAATGGGTGTTGCATGGCTTCAGTTATGCAAATTACTTAGCGGAGCTGGGCCCTGATGCGCAAAACAGCATTTTCTCCAAATCCTCACTGGATTTGGCACTGAAGGATGCTTTCCGCAAGATGCGGCATTTCCTCATGCAAACGCAGAACTTGACCGAAGATGAAGCAGTCTCGTTGATGTCGATCGGGGTGGATTTCGGTATCACCCAAGTGGTCGATGGCAACTGGGGCGTTCACGCCGTAGTGAAAAAAGGCATCTTCCCTGGACGCGACGTCTAGGCTGGAGGATTGGGCAGGCCCGTAATGGGAGTTTTATGGGCCTGCAGTCCAGTTAGCTACGGTAGGCAATACCGCCGTTGACGATGGTGTACCTTACCTTGCCGGCCAGCTCCAATCCATTGAGTGGAGTGTTCTTACCCTGGCTGCGCAGGTTGGCGGCGGTCACTTTCCAATATTGAGCCGGATCGAAAATACAGATATCCGCTGCGGCATTCAAGCCCAAATGGCCTTTCGCTATGCCTAATATATTGGCTGGCGTACTGGTGATGCGTGCCAATGCTTCGACCAGTGCCACCTTCTGCTCTTCTGCCCATTTCAGGGTGAGGGGTAACAATAGTTCTAAACCTGTTGCGCCGGCCTCGGCTTCGCCAAACGGTACCAGTTTCGCATCGTCATCTACAGGTGCATGGTCGGAGCAGACGAGGTCTATCGTGCCGTCAGCCAACCCTTGACGCAGGGCATCGCGGTCACGTTGGCTGCGCAAGGGTGGGCGCAGGTGGCAATTGGCATCAAAGAAGCCGATGTCATGCTCGGTGAGATGCAGGTGGTGGGCGCTGACATCACTGCTGATATGTAATCCTTGCTGCTTGGCTTCCCTGACCATGGCAACGCCTTCGGCGCTGGAGAGCCGGCACAAGTGCACCTTGGCACCGGTTTCCCGCACGATGTGCAGGATGGTGGCGAGGGCCAGGGTTTCTGCTGCCACAGGAATTGTCTTGAGCCCCAGGCGCGCGGCAACTTCTCCATCGTGGGCGACGCCGCCCTGGGCAAGATAAGGCTCCTGCGGGCGCAACCAGACGGTAAAGCCAAACGTGGCGGCGTACTGCAGGGCACGCCACAGTACCAGTGTATCCATGATCGGTTCGTCCGCCTGCGAAAAGCCGACGCAGCCTGCATCAGTGAGTTCGCTCATTTCCGTGAGCTGTTTTCCGGCTAGTTGGCGCGTGAGTGCGCCCAGCGGATGCACATTGCTCAAATGCAGTTGCTTGGCACGGTGCCTTAGCATTTCGACCAGGCCGGACTCGTCGAGCACAGGATCGGTATCCGGCGGGCAGGCAAGACTGGTGACACCGCCTGCTACGGCAGCATGGAGTTCGCTCTTCAGTGATGCCTTGTATTCGTTGCCGGGTTCACGGAGGCGCGCAGAGACGTCTACCAAACCTGGACAGACAATCAATCCGCTGGCATCGATCACCTCGTTAGGCATGAAGTCATCTGGTGCGTGATCAATGCCGACAACTTTGCCATTGCTGACGTAAAGATCTTGTACCGCATCGACGCGGTGCCTGGGGTCGATCAGCCGGCCCTGCTTGATAAGGATGTTCATTCGGAGTTTCCTGCGAGGATGCTCATGACGGCCATGCGAACTGCAATGCCATAGGTAACCTGGGGAAGAATCACGGATTGTTTGCCATCAGCCACGGCGGAGTCAATCTCTACGCCGCGGTTCATGGGGCCTGGATGCATGACGATGGCATCCGGCTTCGCAAAGGCAAGTTTCTCCGGCGTGAGCCCGTAGCACTTGAAATATTCCTGGGCACTGGGCAGCAGGGAGCCATTCATGCGTTCGTTCTGCAAGCGCAGCATCATGACGACATCAATATCCTTTAACCCTTCACGCATATCGTGGTAGACGTGCACGCCCAGTTTTTCCACGTGCTGCGGTAACAAGGTCTTGGGCGCGATGACGCGAACCTCGGGCACGCCTAGGGTAGTGAGCGCATGAATTTCCGAACGCGCGACACGGGAGTGCAGCACATCGCCGACCACGGCCACGCGCAGGTTATGCATGTCCGGCTTATAACGGCGGATGGTGAATACGTCGAGTAAACCCTGGGTAGGGTGGGCGTGGCGGCCATCTCCCGCATTGATGACATGGATATGCGGAGCCACATGGCGGGCAATGAAATGAGCGGCGCCTGATTCGGCATGGCGTACCACGAACATGTCGGCATGCATGGCGGTCAGGTTGTCAATGGTGTCGAGAATGGTCTCACCCTTGGATTGCGAGGAAGTGCTCACATTGAGGGTGATGACATCTGCGGAGAGGCGTTTGGCTGCAATTTCGAATGTCGTCCGGGTGCGTGTGCTGTTCTCGAAGAAAATATTGCAGACGGTCTTGCCACGCAGCAATGGTACTTTTTTAACCTCACGCTCGGCCACGCCGACGAAGGACTCGGCAGTATCCAGTATCTGGTTGAGGATGGCGCGGGGCAGGCCTTCAGTCGTAAGCAGATGCTTGAGTTTTCCATCCTTGGTCAATTGAGGGTTATGCATCAGGCGCTGGCCTCCAGGCTGAAATGGAGTTGATGATGTTCGTCGCGCGATAATTGCAGTTTCTGGTGGAGTGGGATATCCAATTGCAGTGCAGCAACCTGGGGACAGATCGGCAACTCGCGACCGCCGCGGTCTACCAGCACGGCAAGGCTGATGCTGGCCGGCCTGCCGTAATCGAACAGTTCGTTCATGGCGGCGCGGATAGTGCGCCCGGTGTAGAACACATCGTCGAGAAGGATGATATGGCGTTCTTCCACGTCAAACGGGATTTGCGAGGGGCGTGTTTCTGCATGTAGGCCGCGCTGGTTGTAATCGTCCCGGTAGAATGAGCTGTCGAGGGTGCCGAACTCCAGTGAGCATTGGGGATGGGCTGCCTGTAGCCGGGGGAACAGGCGTTCCGCAATCCATGCGCCGCCGCTGTGGATGCCGACGATCGCGGTTTTCGGATGGATGAAAGGCGAAAGTTTCTGTTCCAGTATCAGGAGCAGGTCTTCCGCATTGGGTAAGGGGATATTCGTTGTCATGAGGCAAGTCCGTCAAAATAGGATTGCAGTATGTGCTGGGCTGCGACCTGGTCCAGCACGGATTTCTGCTTGCGTCCGCTGATGCCGCTTTGCTTGAGGGTCTGGCTAGCCTCCGCAGAGCTCAGCCGCTCATCGACTAATTGCACGGGAAGATTGAAGCGGCCTTCCAGGCGGCGGGCGAACTTGCGGCAAAGCTGGGTCAGTGCGTGCTCATCTCCATTGAGGTAGCTAGGCAGGCCGACCACTAGCATCTCGGGCTGCCATTCCTCGATCAGCCCGGCAATGGCGGCAAAGCGTTTGTCATTCGCCTCTGCATCAATGGTTACAAGCGGATGAGCAATGCCGAGCAGATGTTCGCCTATCGCCACACCAATACGTTTCTCGCCGAAATCGAAGCCCAATACGCAACCTCTTGAGCTGGCTGCGGGCTCAGGCATGGCCTGCTTCCTCTGCAAAGCGGGCAAAGTCAAGTCCCAGCAATGCCATGGTGGCTTGCACTTTTTCCTCTGCAGGCAGGCCAAACAACAAGCGATGACGCTGCTCTGGGGTCGCCTCGACCGTCAGCCAGGCGTTATGGGCCAGCTCCTGCTCGAGTTGGCCTGAAGACCAGCCGGCATAACCCAGGCTGATCAGGAAGTGGTGCGGGCCGTGGCCTTCTGCAATGGCCTGCAAGATATCCTTGGATGTGGTGAGGCCGATCTCTTCATCAATGCGCAGGGTCGAGTCCCATTCCTGCAGCGGTTGATGAAGGACAAAGCCACGATCCAGTTGCACGGGGCCGCCAAAATAGATGGGTTTGTCCGTCAGCGCGCCGGCAAGTGGCAGGTTCAATTGCTTGAACAAGTCCTGCAGCGTCATGTTGATAGGGCGGTTGATGACAATGCCCATGGCGCCATCGGCATTGTGCTCGCAGATGAACGTCACAGACTTTGCAAAATAGGGGTCAGTCATGGCAGGCATGGCAACCAGAAACTGACCGGTGAGATTAACGTTTTCCACGGCGTGATTATCTCACATAACGATGCTCATATCATGGCCCGCATCAGCCGGCCAGGTCAGGGTGCCTCGACATAACCAGTGATTTCCAGGCCAAAGCCTACGATGCTCGGCATTTTGCGCGGGGCAGCCAGCAGCTTCATTTTCCTGACACCGAGATCCAGCAGGATTTGGGAGCCTATGCCATAGTTGCGCAAGTCCTGGCGAATCCGTACCGGCTCATCGGCAAACTTGATCCGCTCCACCAAGTCTTCCGCGCCTTCCCCATTGTGCAACAGGATCACGATGCCAGCCTCGGCCTCTTGGATTTTTCGCATTGCCTGCAACGTGTTCCAAGAATGTGAGCGACTGCTTTCATCAATGAGGTCAAAGACGGAAAGCGGCTCGTGAACGCGGACCAGTACTTCCTTGTCGGGCGTGATTTCTCCCTTTACCAGCGCGAGATGGGTTTCCTTGGCAATCATGTCGGCATAGGCAATCAGGCGCATTGGACCGTAGGGGGTGATCACGTCACGCTCTGCGGCACGCTTGACCAGGCATTCGTGTTCGTTGCGGTATTGGATCAGGTCGGCGATGGTACCGATCTTGAGGTTGTGTTGTTTGGCGAACTCAATCAAGTCCGGCAGCCTTGCCATGCTGCCGTCCTCCTTCAGGATTTCGCAAATAACGGACGCAGGAGTGAGGCCGGCCAGCGCAGCAAGGTCGCACCCGGCCTCGGTATGACCAGCCCGTACCAATACGCCGCCATTCTGGGCAGCTACCGGGAAAATATGGCCGGGACTGACGATGTCGGTTGGTTTTGCGTTCGGGGCGACTGCCGCCTGAATCGTCCTTGCACGGTCGCTGGCGGAAATACCTGTCGTGACGCCAGTGGCAGCTTCTATGGATACCGTGAAGTTGGTGCCCATTCCGCTGCCATTCTTTTGCACCATTGCTGGCAGGTTGAGCTGTTTGCAGCGCTCTTCCGTCAGGGTCAGGCAGATCAGTCCGCGGCCATGCTTGGCCATGAAGTTGATATGTTCGGCAGTCGTGAACTGGGCGGCGAGCACGAGGTCCCCCTCGTTTTCGCGGTCTTCCTCGTCAACGAGGATGACCATGCGTCCCTGACGCATTTCTTCGATGATTTCTATGGTTGGGCTGATCATGATGTACGTGAAAAATGGGTGCAGAGGTGGAAGATTCAGGCTGGGGTATCGTCCCACTGTGCCATGCGTTCTACATAACGGGCAATGAGGTCCACTTCGAGATTGACACGGCTGCCCACGCCCAGGTTCTTCAATGTGGTTACTTCCATGGTGTGCGGAATGAGGTTGACGCTGAAGTCGTCACCATCGACATGGTTCACAGTCAAGCTGACACCGTCGATCGTGACGGAGCCCTTGACCGCGATATAGCGTGACAATGCGTGTGGCGCTCGCACGATCAGCAACATGCTCTCTCCGACTGGCTCGAAACGGATGACCTGGCCTACGCCGTCCACGTGCCCACTGACAAGGTGGCCGCCCAGCCGGTCAGAAAGCCGTAATGCTTTTTCCAGATTGACCTGGCGCAGTGTATCCAGACCGACCGTGCATGACAGGGTTTCCTTGGAAACATCTGCTTCAAACGAATGAGGCCCCAGAGCAATGGCAGTCAGGCATACGCCATTCACTGCAATGCTGTCGCCGATCGCGACGTCATGCAGGTCAAGATCGCCAGTATCGATGACCAGCCTAGCATCGCCGTCATGGGGTGTTATGGTCTTGATATGGCCCTGAGCCTGGATAATCCCGGTAAACATAGCATGGATTCTAGCAGAGGCACGGCATATATTGGCGGAATTTTGTTTGGGAGCTAAACGCTTGACCTGGGTGAGCTTGAGCTCGCCAAGACTCAATGAAATGCTTGATAAGGTTGAGGTTAGTCCAATGGGACTAATTAGTCCAGACGTACTAAATGCAAAAAATGAAATGGCCCGTATACTGCGATCCAGTATTGAGCGGGGCCAATAAGCCCTTGTCCAGATCCAAGACGACTGTGTTCAAGTGCGAAAACAGTCAACGTTAGAAAAGGGGTTGTAAGATGTTGAATTTTAAGGGGATGATAGTAACTTCGTTGCTCGTTGGCGCATCGATGATCAGTCAGGCTGCACTGGCGGCGCCCTCTGCCGGCGTAAAGGCGACGCTCACCGGGTATGAGTTTTCCAGCAAGAAGGATGTGGTTGATGTCAATGTCGACCTCAAAGGCAAAGGCTTATTTGGTTGGTGGGGGGGCGCATCGGGTGATGTTGCTGCAGGGGCGTATTCCGGTACCTGGGACAATGGGGATTCTTTTGCTGCGTTCTGCGTCGAACTGACTCAGGGCTTTCGGGCGTTCGGCAAATCCGCGACCTATACTGAAGGCACTTTCAGTGCCACTGTGGAAAGCAACCTGACCAACCTGGCCAACAAGTATTATTCCTTTGTTGATGACGCGATTTCTTCTGCAGCTTTCCAAGTGGCTGTATGGGAAATCGTGTATGAAAAAGACGATGGTTTGAATCTAGGCAAGGATAAGTTTCAAGCTGAACCTACAAAAGAATGGCACGGTAAATTCATGTTTGGCAAATGGGTAACCGACCCAGACTCCAAAGCAGCGATTGACCTTGCCAAGACCTGGCTTGCTGGCGTCAACGATGACAGCGTGGTGGCTACCGGCGATTATGCATTGACCTATCTCCAGAACAAGAAATACCAAGATCTGGTTGTGTTTACCGCAGTCGCGGCGGTACCTGAGCCAGCGACATACGGCATGTTGCTACTTGGCATGGGCGTGGTGGCATTTGTTGCACGCCGTCGTCGTGGTCATACCATCCGCTTCTAAGCAACACTTGATATGAGTGAATAGCCCTTCCAGTTTGGAAGGGCTTTTTTATTGCCATCGGTTATGCGCAATGCTGTACTTGAGCCCCATTCACGCTAGAATGCGGCATGGCATTTTTCAGACAACTTCCTTTCGAGCTTTTTGTCGGTTTGCGCTATACGCGGGCAAAAAGGCGCAATCATTTCATCTCCTTCATTTCCCTGACCAGCATGATCGGCATCGGGCTGGGCGTGGCTGCCTTAATTGTGGTTCTGTCGGTCATGAATGGTTTCCAGGAGGAGTTGCGGAACCGTATTCTTGGTGTGGCTTCTCATCTACAGATCACTGGCCCGGACAATGTCCTGGAGGATTGGCGTAGCCTGGAACAGAAGGTGAAAGGGGCGCCTCATGTGCAAGCTGCCGCACCCTACGTCATGGCTCAGGGGATGCTGTCGTTCAGCCAATCCGTGCAGGGGGCGATCATTCGCGGGGTGCTTCCCGACGCCGAAGACAAGGTGGCCGAGCTGGGCAGTCATATGCGTGCGGGACGGCTGCAAGATCTCAAGCCAGGCGAGTTCGGCGTAGTGCTGGGGGCTGAACTGGCTCAGTCCCTGGGGGTGGTATTGGGCGACAAGGTGGTACTGATGGCACCGCAGGGCCAGTTCACGCCGACAGGTGTAGTGCCCCGCATCAAGCAGTTTACGGTAGTGGGCGTGTTCGAGATCGGCATGTTCGAATACGATTCCGGGTTGGCGCTCATCCATCTCGATGATGCGGCCAGGCTGTATCGCATGGGGGAGAATGTCTCCGGCGTACGCCTAAAGCTGGATGATCTTTTTAATGCACCTGCTGTTGCGCGGCAGCTGGGCGAGCGCTTGATGGGCACGGGTAACTATTACATTAGCGACTGGACGCAGCAACATGCCAACTTCTTCCGCGCCATCCAGATGGAGAAGCGCGTGATGTTCATTATTCTTGCCCTGATCGTCGCAGTCGCTGCCTTCAATATTGTGTCTACCTTGGTGATGGCGGTCACGGACAAGCGTGCGGACATTGCCATCATGCGCACCTTCGGCGTCAGCCCGCGTAGCATCATGCAGATCTTCATCGTGCAGGGCGCGTTGATCGGCATGATTGGCACAGTCGCCGGGGCGTTCTTCGGTGTACTAATTGCCCTCAACATCGACACGGTCGTACCCATGATTGAACGGATGTTCGGGGTACAGTTCCTGGCCAAGGATGTGTATTACATCAGCGACCTGCCATCCAGGCTGCTATGGTCGGATGTTACGGTAATCGTGGTCTTGTCTTTCGTACTGAGCCTACTGGCGACACTTTACCCAAGCTGGCGTGCTGCCAAGGTCAATCCGGCGGAGGCCCTGCGTTATGAGTGATTCCACTATTTTGCAATGTGTTGATTTGCAAAAAACTTATACAGGCCTGGATGTTGCCGTGCTCAACGGTATCAGTTTGCAGGTGGATGCCGGGGAGCAGATCGCCATTGTCGGCACCTCTGGCTCGGGTAAGAGTACCTTGCTGCACTTGCTCGGCGGCCTGGATGAGCCCAGCGCAGGTAGTGTGCAGGTCATGGGCAAGTCGCTCGCGGCGTTGAGTGAGGCCGAGCGGGGCACATTGCGCAACCGGGCATTGGGCTTCGTCTATCAGTTCCACCACTTGTTGCCGGAATTTACCGCCTTGGAGAATGTGGCTCTGCCACTCATGATCCGGCGGCTATCGCGAGATGAGGCATTGGGGCGGGCAAAGGACGTGCTGATGCAGGTGGGCTTGGGCCATAGACTGGAGCATATGCCGGGCGAGCTTTCCGGCGGCGAGCGGCAACGTGCCGCTGTGGCGCGCGCATTGGTGACCAATCCGCGCTGCGTGCTTGCCGACGAGCCTACCGGCAACCTTGACCGCCATACGGCTCAGGGCGTATTTGACCTTTTGCTTGCATTGAACCGTGACCAAGGCGTAGCCCTGGTCGTGGTCACCCATGACCTTGAGCTGGCTGCACGCATGCAGCGTCAATATCGCCTTCAAGATGGCAGATTGCACACCATTTGACTAGGTGACTGAGGATGCCCGCGTTTGCACTGACATTTGTAGCCGGTGCCTGGGTATTGCAGCAGTTGCCGTGGTTGCCACCCCTGTCCTGGGGGTGGGGCCTGGTTCCCTTGGCCGCCTTCTTCTACGGCTTCCGCAAGCGGTTAGCTATCCGTCGCCTGCTGCTGGCGGTGCTGGGGTTAGCATTCGGCTTTGGCTGGGCGGCATGGCTGGCCCATGGCCGGATGGCGGATGAGCTGCCGCCTGAGTGGGAGGGCCGTGATATTGCCATTGTCGGTGTAGTGGCAGGACTTCCCGGTATCCATGACCGTGGCGAGCGCTTTGACTTTGATGTGGAGAGTGTGCAAACGCCAGGGGCGGTCGTGCCCCGCCGAATCTCGTTAATTCATTATGCGGGCGGGTTTTCGCTGGGAAGCCCTGCGCCCAAGACGCAGCATGCCGGCATGCCGCAGTTTCATGCCGGGGAGCGCTGGCAATTCACGGTGCGGCTGAAACGGCCACACAGCACGTCCAATCCGTATGGATACGATTTTGAACTATGGATGCTGGAGCGCAACATCCGTGCCAGTGGTTACATACGGCAATCGCCTGCCGCTGTCCGTGTGGATGCACGGGTAAACCGGCCTGCCTACTGGGTAGATATGGTGCGGGAATCGGTTAGCCGGCGCATAGAGAGTGTGCTACAGGACCGACCTTATGCCGGCGTGTTGAAGGCATTGGCAATCGGAGAGGACGACGCCGTCAGCCAGCAGGACTGGCAGGTATTCCGGCGTACCGGCATTATTCATCTTATCAGTATCTCCGGCCTGCATATCACCATGTTGTCCGGGATGGTCTATACCCTGGTGTTCGCTATCTGGAGGCGAGTGCCGCACTGGACGTTGCGCTGTCCCGCACGCAAGGCCGGGCTGGTGGCAGGTGTGGTGACGGCAGTAGCATATTCTCTGGTGGCTGGGTTTTCCATCCCGACACAGCGTACCTTATATATGCTTTCCGTCATTGCATTGGCGTTCTGGTCGGGGAGGCGGGTATCCATTGGCAGGGTATTGCTGCTTTCCTTGCTGGTCGTCGTGTTGATCGATCCCTGGGCCGTGCTTGCCGTTGGATTCTGGCTTTCATTTGGCGCAGTGGCGGTGATGGCTTATGCGCTGGGCGGACGCCTGCAACATCCTCATTGGCTGCGGGATGCCATCTTGACGCAATGGGCTGTCACCATCGGCTTGATGCCGGTGTTGCTTATGCTGTTCGGGCAGGTGTCCCTGATCTCCCCATTGGCCAATGCGTTTGCCATTCCGCTGGTGAGCTTGGTGATTGTGCCGTTGACCTTGCTCGGCAGCTTTTTGCCGCTGGACTCCCTGCTGTGGCTCGCACATTGGCTGATGCAGCTTGCCATGGCGTTATTGCTGTGGCTGAGTGAATCGCCGTCGGCGATATGGCAGCAGCATATACCGTCGATTCCCGCCATGCTGTTGGCTCTGGCAGGCGTAGCCTGCCTGTTGCTACCGAGCGGGGTACCGTTGCGCTGGCTGGGGTTGGCTGGCATGCTGCCCTTGTTTCTCGATGCGCCGTCCATGCCTGCGCGGGGCGATATGCGGGTCGCCGTGCTGGATGTTGGGCAAGGGCTGGCTGTCGTCGTCAATACCCAGAACCATGTATTGCTCTATGACACAGGCCCAAGATTCTCCAGTGAAAGCGACAGCGGCAACCGGGTGATCGTGCCCTACCTCAACGGCATGGGAGTCAAGCGCCTCAATGGCTTGGTCGTGAGCCACGACGACCTGGATCATACCGGTGGCATGGGCTCGGTCATCGCCGCCATGCCGGTCGACTGGGCGCTCAGCTCGCTGCCGCAGGAAAAGCCTGAGCTAGGCCAGCTTCAACATTCACCGTGCCGGGCTGGGCAGAAATGGCGCTGGGACGGTGTCGATTTTGAAATACTTTATCCCGTCAATGCAGCCGACTTGCCTACCGGAGTCAAGACCAACAACCGCAGTTGCGTACTGCATATCCGCAGTGCCGCGGGTGCATTGCTGCTACCGGGAGATATCGAGCGCTCTGCAGAGGCCGACCTGCTGGATGCAGCCGGGCACGGCATTGACGCGGATGTGCTGGTGGCGCCGCATCATGGCAGCCGCACCTCTTCCACGCCGGGGTTCGTGGAGGCAGTGAAACCGCAGGCCGTGATTTTTACCGCAGGTTACCGAAACCGTTTCCGTCATCCACGAAGTGATGTCGTGACAAGGTATGCGACCGCTGGCACCAAGCTCTATCGCTCCGATTACGATGGTGCCGTGCTGTTGGATTTTGAGCAGCATCGCGGGATTGCCGTCACCCGCTGGCGGGAAAAGTCGCAGCGCTACTGGTATAACCGACCGGCCGGTTTTACATCGCCTTCCCTTGCTGAAACCGGCAACGCGCGATAAAGTAACGCCACTTTACAGAATATATTTAGGGGCACTTTGTGTGGGAAATCATTAAAGCGGCAGGATGGCCGATATGGCCGCTGATCTTTGCTTCAATCGTTGCAGTAGCCATCATCATTGAACGTCTGCTCGCCTTGCGCGAACAACAGATTGTCCCCAAGGCTTTATTGCCCGAGGTGCAGAACTGGCTGAGCCAGGGGCGCGCAGGTGTGACGGCGGAAGCCCTGGCCAGGCTGGAAAAGCATTCAATGCTGGGCACTGTGTTCGCCAGTGCGTTGAAGAATCTGGGGGCGCCGCGAGAGGTAATGAAAGAGGCGGTT
Source organism: Methylobacillus flagellatus KT (assembly GCF_000013705.1). Classification (NCBI taxonomy): domain Bacteria; kingdom Pseudomonadati; phylum Pseudomonadota; class Betaproteobacteria; order Nitrosomonadales; family Methylophilaceae; genus Methylobacillus; species Methylobacillus flagellatus. Next base: position 2,240,042 of record NC_007947.1, on the reverse strand, counting down.
GAAGAGTCTGGTCGCGCCGTAGCACACAAACTGGAGAAGTATCTGACCACGTTGGGAACGATTGCGACGGTGGCTCCACTGCTTGGCCTGCTTGGCACCGTGATCGGGATGGTAGAGTTATTTGGTGCCTTTACCGCAACAGGGCATGATGTCGCGCAATTTGCACGCGGCATTTCCGTTGCGCTTTACAATACCGCGGGTGGTATTGTGGTAGCAGTGCCGGCCATGATTTTCTATCGCCACTTTCGTGGCAAGATTGACGGTTTCATCGTCGAGATGGAACAGGAAGCAGTCAAGCTGGTCGAAATCATTCATGGCGAGCGCAAGGAATGAATTTTCAACGAGGTAAAAAGCACGAAGAGCTGGAAGTGAATCTCGTGCCGCTGATTGATGTGCTGCTGGTCATCATCATCTTTCTGGTGGTGAGTGCCACTTTCTCTCGTGTTACGGAGTTGCAGATTAACCTGCCTACTGCAGATGCAGAAAATCCAAAGGACAAGCCATTGGTCATCAATGTCGGGATTGATGAGTCAGGCCATTATGTCATTAACAACAAGGATGTGTCCGATGCCTCTGTGCCCGGGATTGCTGATGCTTTGAGAAAGGCTGTCGGTGATGGCAAGGATCCAACCATTATCATCAGTGCCGATGCCAAGAGTAGCCACCAATCGGTCGTCAACGTGATGGAAGCCTCACGCCAGGCAGGTTACAGCCAGATCACCTTCGCAACCCAGGCACGTTCTGGTTCTTGAATTTAAAAAGTATTCATCATGTCTAAAACTGCACTTGGGAAGGCTAATGCCTCCGTGCAAAGTGCGCGGGCTCTTTATCTGCGCCTCCTCAAATATGCAGCCCGTTACTGGGTAGCATTCCTGATCAGCATCATTGCGCTAGTGACTTTCTCAGCGACGAATACCGGATTTCTTGCCACCATCAAGCTTGTTACCGATGCAGGATTCGTCAATCAGGACTCGACCAAGCTGCACCTGCTCCCGTTTATGCTGTTTGGGTTGCTGGCAATCCGGGCGCTAGCGGGGTTCATCTCCAACTTTGCCATGCGCTGGGTGGCCCGGCGGGTGGTGGAAAACCTGCGCCAGGATACGTTTCGTCGCCTGATGAGTTTGCCCGTCAGTTTCTTTGATGCTGTGTCGGCTGGCGTCGTGACTTCCAAGCTGACCTATGACACAGAGCAGATGGCGGGTGCCGCGACTAAGGTGGCCATGAGTGCCGTGCGTGATACGCTGACTATTCTTGGTATGGTGGGGTACATGCTGTATCTGGATTGGCAGCTGACCCTGATTTTCGCGGTCGTGGCTCCTGCCATGGCATGGTACCTCAAGAGCATGACACCAAAGTTACGTAGTTCGGGCAAGGCTGTGCAGCAGACCATGGGGGAAATGACCAAGGTCATCGAGGAAGCTGTGTCCGGTCAACGGATGGTGAAAATTTTTGGCGGCGGTGATTACGAGTACCAGCGCTTCACCAAAGTGGCAGGCAAGAATCGCCATATGCAAATACGCCTGGCGCGGTTTTCTGGCTTGAACAGCATGGTGGTCGAGTTGCTGGCGGGCGTGGCTTTGGCGCTGGTGGTATTTTATGCAGTGGGGAAATTTAGCGCCGGCGAGTTTGCAGCTTTCATCGGTGCTTTGCTGATGCTGATTGGACCAGTGAAGACATTGACCAGTTTGAATGAGGAGCTGCAGGTGGGGTTGGCAGCCGCTCATAGTGTGTTTGAGCTGATTGACAGCATCCCGGAAGTCGATGAGGGACATGAGGAGATCGGTCGCGCCGAGGGTAGCATTGTGTTTGAGAATGTGACACTGCAATATCCTTCCGCCCAACGTCCTGCCTTGCTTGATCTCAATTTCACAGTCAAGCCGGGTGAGAAAATTGCTTTGGTCGGCCGCTCCGGCGGCGGCAAGACCACCTTGGTCAACCTGCTGCCACGCTTCTATGAGGTGCAGCAGGGACGTGTGCTGATCGATGGTGTAGACGTTCGGAACATGAGCCTGAAAAGCTTGCGTCAGCAATTTTCCTTGGTCAGCCAGGATGTGATTCTCTTCAACGATACTGTGTTCAACAATATTGCTTATGGTGTGCTACGCAACGCCAGTGAGGAGGACGTGATTGCTGCTGCCAAGGCGGCGCATGCCTGGGATTTCATTCAGCAATTGCCCAACGGTCTGCAAAGCGAGATCGGTGATCGAGGCGTACGCTTGTCCGGCGGGCAGCGCCAGCGTCTGGCCATTGCGCGTGCGATCCTCAAGAATGCTCCCATTCTGTTATTGGATGAAGCGACATCTGCACTGGACACGGAGTCCGAGCGCCATGTGCAGGCAGCGCTGGACGAGTTGATGCAGAACCGAACCTCAATTGTGATTGCCCATAGACTGTCGACCATAGAAAACGCGGATCGCATTATGGTGATGGAGCAGGGGAGGATTATCGAAGGAGGAAGCCATGAGGAATTGCTGGCTCTGGATGGACATTACGCCAAGCTTTATCGTAAACAATTTCACTAGTCGTTTCGTCGGGAGTTGTTGATCATGGGCCAGTCTTTCAGCAGGTGGCTGGAGAGACAGTGGTACGGGCATACAGGCTGGCAGCTGATTCTCCGGCCATTTTCTTGGCTTTTTTACATTTTGATCGCTTTGCGTAGGCTGGCCTATCGTCTGCGCTTATTCAAGTCTCTGAAGTTGTCAGTGCCTGTCATCATTGTCGGTAATATCAACGTAGGTGGCACAGGCAAGACTCCTTTTGTCATCTGGTTGGTGCAACAGTTGCGCCAAAACGGCTGGTATCCTGGCATCATCAGCCGTGGGTATGGCGGTAAGTCGATCCATACCCATCAAGTTACGAAAGACAGCTTGCCGCAGGAGGTGGGTGACGAGCCCGTCTTGTTGGTTCAACGGACCGGCCTACCTTTATATGTGGGTCGTAAACGCACCCGGGCCGCGCGCCACTTGCTAAGGGATTATCCGGAATGCAACCTCATCATTAGCGACGATGGACTGCAGCATTATGCGCTCGAGCGTGACATGGAAATCGTCATCATCGATGGTGAGCGCATTTTCGGCAATGGGCAGCTGCTGCCTGCAGGGCCGCTGAGAGAACCCAGCTCGCGCCTTGAAGATGTCGATGCGGTTGTTTTCAATGGGGGTCCTCCTGCGGCAGGTGGATACCTCATGCAGTTGATCCCGGAAGACTTGCGCAAAGTGAGTGCTCCCCAAGAACGCATGGCACTGAACGAGCTGATCGGGCAGCATGTGCATGCGGTAGCTGGTATTGGCAATCCTCAACGGTTCTTTGGTCAGCTGGAGCAATTGGGGCTGGTCGTTGAGGCGCATCCCTTTCCGGATCATCACGCCTATACTGAAGATGATTTTGAGTTTGCCAAGGATGATATCGTCCTTATGACCGAAAAAGATGCGGTCAAATGCATCGCGTTTGCACGGGAAAATTGGTGGTTCATGCCTATCTCGGCTGAAATAGACCGCGCACTTGCAGAAAAAATACTGGCACGCCTGACACGACTCATGGAAAAGGAAATTTGATCAATGGATGCGAAACTGCTTGAAATCCTGGTATGCCCGATTTGCAAAGGGCCTCTACATTACAAAAAAAACGAACAGGAGCTGATCTGCAAGCCTTGCCGATTGGCCTATCCAATTCAAGACGGTATTCCTGTCATGCTGGAGGATGAAGCGCGCAAGCTTCCAGCGGAAGAAGAGGTGGAGTAGTGTCGTTTAAGGTGGTGATTCCCGCCCGGTATGCCAGCAGCCGCTTGCCCGGGAAGCCGCTACTGGATATTGCCGGCAAGCCGATGGTCGTGCGAGTCATTGAACGGTCTCTTGCGAGCGGTGCGGCCGAGGTTGTCGTGGCGACAGATCACGAGCGCATCCAGGAGGCTGTATCGAGTTATGGCTATGACGTAATGATGACTAGTGCGGATCATGCATCCGGTACAGACCGGATTGCCGAAGTGGTGCAACAACGCGGTTGGGAGGATGACACGATTGTCGTCAATGTGCAGGGCGATGAACCCTTGATCGATCCGCGGCTGATCGGGGAAGTGGCTGGCAACCTGTCTGCTCACGCTGAAGCTTCCATGGCAACTGCGTGCCATGTCCTGCATGACACACCATCCATATTGAATCCCAATATTGTCAAAGTCGTCCTTGATCAGCAAGGGCATGCGCTTTACTTCAGTCGTGCTCCCATCCCTTACCCAAGAGATGCTTTTGCTGCTAATCAGGATATCCCACCTGGTATGCCTATCTACCGCCATATAGGTATTTATGCATACCGTGCGGGATTCTTGCGTGCATATGCAGCATTGACCCCTTCCGCGATAGAGTATTTTGAGTCTCTGGAACAATTGCGCGTCCTGTGGCACGGATACAAAATTAGCGTCGAAATTACGGAAAAGGCGCCAGCGAGCGGTGTAGATACAGAAGCTGACCTCGCATATGTGCGTTCTGTCGTTATTAGTGGTGAAAGCAAGCTGCTATGAGTGTGGCATCAAACACTTGATTGGGATGGAAAATTCTGTTTGACGTCACCAATACTCTGAATAGTCCCTCAAAAATACGTTGACACCGAAGTTTTAGGTTTGCTATAGTTTCACCTCTCGACGCAACACAAATCTAACGAAATGGGTTGCAACGACATCGGTCGCGGGGTGGAGCAGTCTGGCAGCTCGTCGGGCTCATAACCCGAAGGTCACAGGTTCGAATCCTGTCCCCGCAACCAAATAATGCAAGTTTTGCAGATTGGTATTGACATACAAATTTTGATCTGTAAAATGCGCGGCTCGCTGTAAGGGGTGTAGAGGCGGGATCGAAGTTGTAAGAAATAAATTTCGAGACTAGCTTGACCGGATTAAAAAGGTCTGTATAATGCGCACCTCTCGCTGATTTGGAAACGAATCAGGGGTGAGTAAAAAGAAGTAACCTGCTCTTTAACAAAACGAACAACCGATAAGTGTGGGTGCTTGTAGGTGAGTGCAAAAGATACATATTAATATGTATCCCAAACTCAAAATACAAGTGCTTAACACTTAAATGAAATCTGTAGCTTTATAAGCTACACCTAAGATTCATTTGAGATTAAGCCAAGCGATATACCGGCCTCGCAAGAGGCCACAAAGTAATAGTCGGAATTAAACTGAAGAGTTTGATCCTGGCTCAGATTGAACGCTGGCGGCATGCTTTACACATGCAAGTCGAACGGCAGCACGGGGAGCTTGCTCCCTGGTGGCGAGTGGCGAACGGGTGAGTAATATATCGGAACGTGTCCAATAATGGGGGATAACTAGTCGAAAGATTAGCTAATACCGCATACGCCCTGAGGGGGAAAGTGGGGGATCTTCGGACCTCACGTTAATGGAGCGGCCGATATCTGATTAGCTAGTTGGTGGGGTAAAAGCCTACCAAGGCGACGATCAGTAGCTGGTCTGAGAGGATGATCAGCCACACTGGGACTGAGACACGGCCCAGACTCCTACGGGAGGCAGCAGTGGGGAATTTTGGACAATGGGCGCAAGCCTGATCCAGCCATGCCGCGTGAGTGAAGAAGGCCTTCGGGTTGTAAAGCTCTTTCGCAAGGAAAGAAAACTTATCCACTAATACTGGATGAGGATGACGGTACCTTGATAAGAAGCACCGGCTAACTACGTGCCAGCAGCCGCGGTAATACGTAGGGTGCAAGCGTTAATCGGAATTACTGGGCGTAAAGCGAGCGCAGGCGGTTTTGTAAGTCAGATGTGAAAGCCCCGGGCTCAACCTGGGAACTGCGTTTGAAACTACAAGGCTAGAGTATGGGAGAGGGAGGTAGAATTCCACGTGTAGCAGTGAAATGCGTAGAGATGTGGAGGAATACCAATGGCGAAGGCAGCCTCCTGGCCTAATACTGACGCTCATGCTCGAAAGCGTGGGGAGCAAACAGGATTAGATACCCTGGTAGTCCACGCCCTAAACGATGTCAACTAGTTGTTGGTGGAGTAAAATCCATTAGTAACGCAGCTAACGCGTGAAGTTGACCGCCTGGGGAGTACGGTCGCAAGATTAAAACTCAAAGGAATTGACGGGGGCCCGCACAAGCGGTGGATTATGTGGATTAATTCGATGCAACGCGAAAAACCTTACCTGGCCTTGACATGCCACTAACGAAGCAGAGATGCATTAGGTGCCCGAAAGGGAAAGTGGACACAGGTGCTGCATGGCTGTCGTCAGCTCGTGTCGTGAGATGTTGGGTTAAGTCCCGCAACGAGCGCAACCCTTGCCAATAATTGCCATCATTCAGTTGGGCACTTTATTGGGACTGCCGGTGACAAACCGGAGGAAGGTGGGGATGACGTCAAGTCCTCATGGCCCTTATGGCCAGGGCTTCACACGTAATACAATGGTCGGTACAGAGGGTTGCCAACCCGCGAGGGGGAGCTAATCTCAGAAAGCCGATCGTAGTCCGGATTGCAGTCTGCAACTCGACTGCATGAAGTCGGAATCGCTAGTAATCGCGGATCAGCATGTCGCGGTGAATACGTTCCCGGGCCTTGTACACACCGCCCGTCACACCATGGGAGTGGGTTTCACCAGAAGTAGGTAGCCTAACCGCAAGGAGGGCGCTTACCACGGTGGGATTCATGACTGGGGTGAAGTCGTAACAAGGTAGCCGTATCGGAAGGTGCGGCTGGATCACCTCCTTTCTAGAGTAAGCCTTGCTTGCAAGCATTCACACTTATCGGTTGTTTTAAAGAGCGCAACAAAGATTGGCCTTAAGGGTCTGTAGCTCAGCTGGTTAGAGCACCGTCTTGATAAGGCGGGGGTCGTTGGTTCGAGCCCAACCAGACCCACCAAGCACTTATCAAGTGGACGAGTAATACGAGGCGCGAATCTTCGCCGCATACTTTGGTATGTAAGAAGACGAGTAACGAAGTAATGCGAAGTTCAGAGGGGGATTAGCTCAGCTGGGAGAGCACCTGCTTTGCAAGCAGGGGGTCGTCGGTTCGATCCCGTCATCCTCCACCAACACTTTGTTGAAAAGTTAGACATAAGCGCAGCGTGCTGTCTTTATGTCTGGCTTTTACAAGCTAGATTGATCTTTAACAAAATGGAAGAAGTAAAGAGAATGAAGTAAGACTTTGTGATGAGGTCTGAAACATTCAATGGGTAATTTGATTGCAGAAATCAAAACATTGAACAGCGTTGTTTTTAACGTGGTTCGATAGTGCTTTAGAAGCAGCCTGTAACGGACTCACCACTACTCGTGAGTCACGGACTTGAATTTAAAAGGGTTCAGGGTCCAACGTTATAGGGTCAAGCGAATAAGTGCATGTGGTGGATGCCTTGGCGATTACAGGCGATGAAGGACGTGGTAGCCTGCGTAAAGTCTCGGGGAGCTGGCAAACAAGCTTTGATCCGGGAATGTCCGAATGGGGAAACCCACCCGCAAGGGTAACCCCCTCTGAATATATAGGAGGGCGGTGGCGAACCGAGTGAACTGAAACATCTAAGTAACTCGAGGAAAAGAAATCAACCGAGATTCCGGAAGTAGTGGCGAGCGAACCCGGAAAAGCCTGTTACTTTTAGCAGACGCGTTAGTAGAACGGAATGGAAAGTCCGGCCATAGTGGGTGATAGCCCCGTATACGAAAACCCGTTTGTGGAACTAGGGTAACGACAAGTAGGGCGGGACACGTGAAATCCTGTCTGAACATGGGGGGACCATCCTCCAAGGCTAAATACTCGTAATCGACCGATAGTGAACCAGTACCGTGAGGGAAAGGCGAAAAGAACCCCGGGAGGGGAGTGAAATAGATCCTGAAACCGCATGCATACAAACAGTGGGAGCCTCGCAAGGGGTGACTGCGTACCTTTTGTATAATGGGTCAGCGACTTACATTCAGTAGCGAGCTTAACCGATAGGGGAGGCGTAGCGAAAGCGAGTCCGAATAGGGCGTTCAGTTGCTGGGTGTAGACCCGAAACCAAGTGATCTATCCATGGCCAGGATGAAGGTGCCGTAACAGGTACTGGAGGTCCGAACCCACTAATGTTGAAAAATTAGGGGATGAGCTGTGGATAGGGGTGAAAGGCTAAACAAACTTGGAGATAGCTGGTTCTCTCCGAAAGCTATTTAGGTAGTGCCTTGTGTCTCACTCTCGGGGGTAGAGCACTGTTATGGCTAGGGGGCTCATAAGAGCTTACCAAACCATGGCAAACTCCGAATACCGAGAAGTGCAATCACAGGAGACAGTCCATGGGTGCTAACGTCCGTGGACAAGAGGGAAACAACCCAGACCGCCAGCTAAGGTCCCTAATGACGTGCTAAGTGGAAAACGAAGTGGGAAGGCACAGACAGCCAGGAGGTTGGCTTAGAAGCAGCCATCCTTTAAAGAAAGCGTAATAGCTCACTGGTCGAGTCGTCCCGCGCGGAAGATGTAACGGGGCTAAGCACGTAACCGAAGCTGCGGATGCTAGTTTACTAGCATGGTAGGAGAGCGTTCTGTAGGCCTGCGAAGGTGTTCTGTGAGGAATGCTGGAGGTATCAGAAGTGCGAATGCTGACATGAGTAGCGATAAAGGGGGTGAAAAGCCCCCTCGCCGAAAGCCCAAGGTTTCCTGCGCAACGTTCATCGGCGCAGGGTGAGTCGGCCCCTAAGGTGAGGCAGAGATGCGTAGCTGATGGGAAACAGGTTAATATTCCTGTACTTACATATGCTGCGATGTGGGGACGGAGAAGGTTAGGTCAGCCATCTGTTGGAATAGGTGGTTTAAGCGTGTAGGTTGATCTCTTAGGCAAATCCGGGAGGTTAAGACTGAGGCGTGATGACGAGTCTCCTTGTGAGACGAAGTGATTGATACCAAGCTTCCAAGAAAAGCCACTAAGCTTCAGGTATATGTGAACCGTACCGCAAACCGACACAGGTGGGCAGGATGAGAATTCTAAGGCGCTTGAGAGAACCCGGGAGAAGGAACTCGGCAAATTAGCACCGTAACTTCGGGAGAAGGTGCGCCCTTGGTATGTGAAGCGACTTGCTCGTGGAGCAGAAGAGGGTTGCAGTGAAATGGTGGCTGCGACTGTTTAATAAAAACACAGCACTGTGCAAACACGAAAGTGGACGTATACGGTGTGACGCCTGCCCGGTGCCGGAAGGTTAAGTGATGGGGTGCAAGCTCTTGATCGAAGCCCCGGTAAACGGCGGCCGTAACTATAACGGTCCTAAGGTAGCGAAATTCCTTGTCGGGTAAGTTCCGACCCGCACGAATGGCGTAACGATGGCCACACTGTCTCCTCTCGGGACTCAGCGAAGTTGAAATGTTTGTGAAGATGCAATCTACCCGCGGCTAGACGGAAAGACCCCATGAACCTTTACTGTAGCTTTGCATTGGACTTTGACAAGATTTGTGTAGGATAGGTGGGAGGCTTTGAAGCGAGGACGCCAGTTCTCGTGGAGCCAACCTTGAAATACCACCCTGATGTTGTTGAGGTTCTAACCTAGGTCCGTAATCCGGATCGGGGACCGTGCATGGTGGGCAGTTTGACTGGGGCGGTCTCCTCCCAAAGAGTAACGGAGGAGTGCGAAGGTAACCTAGGTACGGTCGGAAATCGTACTGATAGTGCAATGGCATAAGGTTGCTTGACTGCGAGACGGACAGGTCGAGCAGGTGCGAAAGCAGGTCATAGTGATCCGGTGGTTCTGTATGGAAGGGCCATCGCTCAACGGATAAAAGGTACTCTGGGGATAACAGGCTGATTCCTCCCAAGAGTTCATATCGACGGGGGAGTTTGGCACCTCGATGTCGGCTCATCACATCCTGGGGCTGTAGCCGGTCCCAAGGGTATGGCTGTTCGCCATTTAAAGTGGTACGTGAGCTGGGTTTAAAACGTCGTGAGACAGTTTGGTCCCTATCTGCCGTGGGCGTTGGAAGTTTGAGGGGGGCTGCTCCTAGTACGAGAGGACCGGAGTGGACACACCTCTGGTGGACCGGTTGTCACGCCAGTGGCATCGCCGGGTAGCTAAGTGTGGAAGAGATAAGCGCTGAAAGCATCTAAGCGCGAAACTTGCCTCAAGATGAGACTTCCCTTGTGCCTTGAGCACACTGAAGAGTCGTTCGAGACCAGGACGTTGATAGGTCGGGTGTGGAAGCGCAGTAATGCGTTAAGCTAACCGATACTAATTGCTCGTGAGGCTTGATCCTATAACCTTGAATCTTGAATCAAGGTGCTGACAAAGCAGCAATCAAAATACCATCTTTACTTCTTCTGTTTGTTGAAGACGAATTTGCTTATGCAAGTTCCATCAGATATCAGTGAATGTGTTCATACACATGCACTACCGGTTATGTCTGGCGGCCATAGCGAATTGGAACCACCCCTTCCCATCTCGAACAGGGCCGTGAAACGATTCCGCGCCAATGATAGTATGCACTACGCATGCGAAAGTAGGTCACCGCCAGGCTTTTATTCAAAAGCCCGCTAGTTCTCTAGCGGGCTTTTTTCATTTTCTAATACCTAAGTAAATGTCACAGGTTTGTGAGATGTTTGCAGGTGATTTGTAGCGAGCTGGCTTAGCAGTGATGCTTACGAGGCAGCTGTATTCTTATGTCGAGTATTGCAGCAAGCAGCTTAGTCTTTTGGCCATTTCTGTGCCAATTCGATTAATAACGCCAAATAGTTTTGTGCACCCGTACTGTTGGGTTGGTGACGGAATATATCCACACCATGCTCGGGACTTTCCGCTACGGCGACATTTTCTGAGATGACAGTGTCGAGCAGATGATGCCCAAACAGTGCCTTGGCTTGTTTTTGTACTTCAAATGTCATGCTGCGTCTGCGATCAAAGCGTGTCAGCAAGTAACGGCGTTCTATCGGCCGTTTCAGGACCGGTTCTATGGCTGCGAGGGTATCTCCCACTTTCTTGGCACCCCTTAGGGAAAGGAAATCGGATGAGATGGGGATGATGATGAGGTCTGCAGCAAAAATTGCGTTGAGAGATAGCGTGCCCAAGTAAGGGCAACAATCAATCAATGTGTGCCGGTTCATATACAATTTGTCTGCAATATCAAGCCCATGTCGCAGCTTATTGAGTATGGCTGGACCCTTGCCAAAGGCCGAGTCTACCTTGATCAGCTCCTTGTGGGAGGGAATCAGATATCCAAGCCCGGGCCACTCAACTTCAAGATGATAAAGCGGTTTGTCATCCTGGTAGAGGGCAAAGAGGCTTTGCTTGGCACTTGCCGGTGGTCGACCGTAGATCTGAGTCAGGTGCGCTTGCGGGTCCATGTCGATCAACAACGCCTCTTTGCCCGTGCGTTGCAATGCTGCCGCAAGGTTAAGAGCAGTAGTGGTTTTTGCTACTCCACCTTTTTGGTTGAAAACTGCAATACGCGCCATAATATTTCAATTAATCTAGATGGTTTGCTGGGAGCTACCCTGTATTATGCTTTATCAGCCCTCGACTTGATCCGAGGATCTAAGGTGTGAATATGCTACTTTTCGATGCAAGGGACGCTGGATAAACAAGGGAGTCAATATCGTGGCTGAATCGGTTGCTATTTTTGCCGGTGGTTGTTTCTGGTGCCTTGAGCCCGTATTTTCGCAGTTACAAGGAGTCAGGCAAGTAGTGTCTGGCTATATCGGCGGTAATGTCGTTGATCCAACCTATGAAGAGGTGTGCACCGGGGCGACAGGACATGCAGAGGCGGTCCAAATTATTTTTGATCCACTGGAGATTGATTACGAAGTTTTGTTGGAGATATTTTTCCTGGCGCATGACCCGACGACATTGAATCGACAAGGTCATGATGTGGGAACGCAATATCGGTCGGCCGTGTTTTGTCAAAGTCAAGACCAGCTGGTTGCTGTTCACCGGTTGCTGGAAAGGTTTGCCCGGGAGAATACTTTTGGGGCACCCGTAGTGACTGAGGTGAGTACCAACGGTAAGTTTTATGCAGCCGAGGAGTATCACCAACAGTATTATGCTCGCAATTCCAGTCAGCCATATTGTCAGGCAGTAGCTGCCCCAAAGATTGCCAAGATACGTGAAAAATATGCCGACCGTATCAAATTGCCCTGAGGCTTGTGGTAATGGGTTTGAATCTAGTGCTAGCCCTAAACAGTTGTAATGTGCGTATGCTGTATATGGTAGTGGAGGGAAATGTGAGGCTGTATTTGTACGTTAGCCTGCTGACACTGGTATCTAGTCTCTGTGCTGCAGAACTTAGCGGTGATGCAAGGGTGGCGTTGATAGAGGATGATAGTGCTGAATGCTTGGCCAATGACGGCAAGCTAATTCGGCTTAAGAGTGATGCCAGGAAAACCATCGTGGTATGGCTGGACCGCTGGTTCATGGGAGTGCAAACTGCTGATCACACCAAGCATGTCATGCAATCTGAAGATGAGCCGATAGCGCTGGGTTGCTCGGTGACCCGGGATGGAGAGAAACAGCACTGGACCATTGCCAGCGTTCGGTAAAATGATTTATCCCGGTGAGGTAGTCAAGGCATCGCCCGGTGTGAAGAAGAAGCCGCCGGATACGTGGTGCAGCGTGCGTAGATCATCGTAACCGTCGAAGTGCCAACGCCCGTTGCTGAACACGCGGCTATCAGCGTAGGCTGCAATAATTTCTGCAATAAACAAGTCATACATTTGCTGCATATGGGGTTCGGGGATGATGCGGCACTCCAGCCAGGCAACACACCCCTGTAATAATGGCGCTTCTATCTGCGATGCAGCAAAGCTCGGCAGGTTAAAGGCAGCGAACTTGTCTCCCGGTCGTTTTCCCAATAATTCCCTGCCCGAGCTTGCGCCAACCTTAACGACGATGTCTGCCTGGGTACGGCATGGCACATTGATGGCGAATGTGCCGCTGGCTTCCATCAGTTCCCGTGTATAGGTTTTCTTGTCAATGACAATCGCTATCTTGGGCGGATTGAAGTCCAGTGGCATGTTCCAGGCAGCCGCCATCACATTGGTGCGATCGTCGCAGGAAGTGGTGACCAGAACAGTGGGGCCGTGGTTGAGCAGGCGGAACGCCATCTCTGGCGGGACCGGCTGGATGATTGCCGCAGACGGAACAGGCGCTGCCATCTTATTTCTGCCAGGCATCACGCAGGGTCACGGTGCGGTTGAACACCGGCTTGCCTGGCTGGCTATCCTTGCTGTCCGCGACGAAATAGCCATGCCGCTCAAACTGGAAGCGCTCTTCCGGTTTGGCATCCTTCAATGCAGGTTCCAACTGTGCCGTAATCGTTTTCACTGAGTTCGGATTGATGTCGTCCAAGTAGTCGCGATCCGAGCCGTCCTCATGTTTGCCTTGGCCTGGATGGGCCTCCTTGAACAGCCGGTCGTACAGGCGTACTTCGGCAGCATAGGCATGCGCCGCTGAAACCCAGTGGATATTGCCTTTGACCTTGACCGAGTCAGCACCTGGCGTGCCGGACTTGGTGTCTGGCAGGTATTCACAATGTACGACAGTAACATGGCCAGCGGCATCCTTCTCGTAGCTTGTGCATTTGACGACATAGCCATAGCGCAGGCGCACCATGTTGCCCGGAAATAGGCGGAAATAGCCTTTGACCGGCTCTTCCATGAAGTCTTCGCGCTCTATCCATAATTCGCGCGAAAGCGGTACGACGCGATGGCCGAGCTCCGGCTTTTGCGGATGGTTAGGGGCGTGGCAATCTTCGGATTGGCCTTCCGGATAATTGTCAATGACGAGCTTGACCGGGTCGAGTACGGCAATGCGGCGTTCTGCCGATGCATTGAGTACTTCGCGCATGCAATCCTCGAGAATAGTGTATTCAATCCAGGAATCTGCCTTGGAAACACCGATACGTTCAGCAAATAGGCGGAAACCTTCAGGTGCATAGCCGCGACGACGCGCTCCGACCAGGGTAGGCATGCGGGGGTCATCCCAGCCATTGACCAATTGCTTCTCCACCAGTTCGATCAGCTTGCGTTTGGAAAGCACGACGTAGGTGAGGTTGAGACGGGCAAATTCATACTGTTTGGGCAGCGGGTGAGCGAGCAGGCCGCCTTCCGCCAGCTTTTCCAGCACCCAATCGTAGAAAGGGCGTTGATCCTCGAACTCCAGCGTACAGATGGAATGGGTGACACCCTCGTAGGCGTCTTCCAGTGGATGAGCATAGGTATACATCGGGTAGATGCACCATTTGTCGCCAGTGTTGTGGTGATGCGCGCGCTTGATGCGGTAAATCGCAGGATCGCGCAAATTGATATTTGGTGAAGCCATATCGATCTTGGCGCGCAGCACCATGCTGCCGTCCGCATGCTTACCGTCGCGCATTTCGCGGAACAGGGTTAGGCTTTCCTGCATCGGGCGGTCACGCCAGGGGGAGTTCTTGCCGGGTTCCGTCAACGTGCCCCGGTTAATGCGCATTTCTTCGGCAGATTGCTGGTCGACATAGGCATTACCCGATTCGATCAGGTATTCCGCAGCCCGATACATGAAGTCGAAATAGTTGCTGGCAAAATAGAGATGGGATGTACCAAACGCCTCCCAATCAAAGCCCAGCCACTTCACGGACTCGGTAATACTGTCGACGTATTCCTGTTCTTCCTTTTCTGGATTGGTGTCGTCGAAGCGCATATGGCACACACCGCCGAAATCTCGTGCCAAGCCGAAATTGAGACAAATGCTCTTGGCATGACCAATATGCAGGTAACCATTGGGTTCCGGCGGAAAACGGGTGCGGATTTTGGCCGGATCCGGCCCGCCAGTGGCTTGATGCACGGCGTCGCCGGGCGAGCCTGCCCAGCGGCGGCTGGCATAAGTCCCTTGTTCAAGGTCGCGCTCAATGATATTGCGAATGAAATTGGAAGCTGGAGCAACAGGGGGTTTTTCAGACATGGTAACCATACATTATTGATATGTTCCTATTTTACACTGTGTGTTGGTTCAGCGGACCCTCCATATAGGGGTCATCAGGGCTAGAATATTCATTTGATCATGATTGCTTGGGATATACTGCCACAGCAATGAATAACTTGGTGTTTCCTATTTTGAGATTGTTGGCAGACGGACGTTTTCATTCCGGTGAAGACATTGCCCGCCGGTTTTCCGTGACCCGATCCTCTGTCTGGAATGCGATTCAGGCTGCGGAGGCGCTGGGCGTCGAGGTTTTTTCCGTGCGAGGCAGAGGTTATCGGTTGCCATATCCCCTGCTTTTGCTGAGTGAAGATGCCGTGCAGGTCGCCTTGGGTGACCATAAGCAGCGTTTCAAGCTGTTGATGTTCGATTCGATAGAGTCCACGAATAGCTACCTGATGCAACAGGCAGCGCTTGGAGCAGCCCATGGAACAGTGGCTGCCGCATTACTGCAGACCAAGGGGCGCGGCCGGCGCGGCCGTAGCTGGCAATCTGCTTTCGGAGCTAGTCTGACATTTTCATTGCTATGGCGCTTCCAGCTAGGGGCTTCTGCATTGTCCGGCCTGAGCCTGGCAGTAGGGCTGGCGTTGGTGCGTACGCTACATGAGTATGGCTTGCGCAGCGCACAATTGAAATGGCCCAATGACATCTTGGTGCGTGGACGTAAGCTTGCTGGCATATTGATCGAGCTACATGGGGATATGGAAGGGCCCAGCGCAGCAGTGATCGGGGTAGGGCTCAATCTCAAGTTGCCCGTTGCCGCGCGCGAGAAGATTGATCAGCCTGTAACGGATCTGGCGAGCCATCTGCCGCTTGAGATCAATCCGAACGACATGTTGGGACAATTGCTGAAGCAATTGGCGCAAGTGTTGGAGGAGTTCGAACGCGCAGGGTTTGCCGGTATGCGCGAGGAATGGATGTCTCATCACATTTTCCAGGGCGAAACCGTCAAATTATTGTTTCCTGATGGACGGGAGCAATACGGCAGGGTGGAAGGTATTGCCGATGATGGCGTATTACTGATAAAGAATGAACATGGTAACCAGCGTTTCTCTTCCGGCGAGATCAGTGTGCGAGGAGTCAGCTAGGTGAGTTGCCTGCTGGCAATCGATGCGGGCAATACCCGCACGAAGTGGGCGGTGCTGCAATATGAAACGGGAGAGATCCTGCAGCGCGGTGTACTCAATGATGATATGCCCGCTGAATGGGCGCTGTGCGAGCGTGTTGCCGTAGCAAATGTGGCCGGACCGAATCGGCAAGCCTTGCTGGAGGCTCGCCTCAAGCTGCTTGGTTTACCGGTGCGCTGGCATGCCAGCACATTGCATGCATGTGGCGTGAGCAATGGCTATGCAATACCTGCACAACTGGGTGTAGACCGTTGGGCAGCCATGATAGCGGCTTGGCAACATTACCAGCGTAGCTGCCTGGTAGTGAATGCAGGAACGGCATTGACGGTTGATATGATAGAAAGCACCGCGCCTGGGCAGGCATGCTTCCTCGGCGGCATCATCATGCCTGGAATCAGGTTGATGCAGGAGAGTCTTGCCAGTGCTGCCGCCAATATCGGAGCAATGCATGGCGTGTTCCGGGATTTTCCATTGAGCACCCAGGATGCAGTCTGCAGCGGCAGTCTTCATGCTGGGGCAGGTGCCATCAATAACCTGCTGACACTGCTTGGTGAGCGATGCGGTGAAGCCATACCTTGCATATTGAGCGGTGGTGACGCAGTCGCTTTATTGCCATTATTGCAAAAACATATATTGCATAGCGAATTTTGCCTTGAGGAGAACCTGGTGTTGCAAGGCTTGTGGTACATGGAGAGAGGGTTGCCATGAAATGGGTGGTGGGCGGATTATTATTGTTGAATCTTGGCATGTGGGTGAGTGTGAGCTGGTTCCAATCGCCGCCAGCAGCCAAGGCGCATGTCCATGAACCACTGGATGCCGACAAGATCAAGCTACTGACACAGGATGAGGTGGAAGCACTGCCAAAGGCAGTAGAGTCCGGCGGCACGCTGCAAAATGAGGCGTATGCTTGCTATGAATGGGGCAGCTTTTCTGCGGAAGGGCTGCAGCGTGCACAGGCCATTTTAAACCAGCATTCCTTGATTGCTACTGTGCAGCAGAAAACCATCCAGGAAGCCTTGCGCTATTGGGTATATATCCCGCCATTGCCATCATTGCAGGCTGCGCAGAGCAAAGTCGAGGAGCTGAAAGCGCTGGGCGTGGATGTCAGCTTCATCATTCAAGAGGCACCCTGGCGCCATGCAATTTCGCTCGGGGTCTTCAAGGATGAACGTTTAGCGAATAAACTACTCGAACAACTGCAACGCCAAGGCGTTAGGTCAGTGCAAAAAGGGGTGCGTAATCAGGAAAAAGGGCGTGTCAGTTTGCTTATCAATGATATGTCAGCCGAGATGGCGACCGAGTTGATCAAGCAGAGTGCAAACTTTCCCGGTAGCGAGCTTAAACAGGTTATTTGCCAATAGGAGTCTGTATGGGAATTCTCAGGAGTATCGTCAAGAAAGTTGCACTGGCTGCTGTAGTCGTTGCTGGAAAGCGGATACTGAGCAAGGTGGTCAACGATGTGGTCGATGGGGATAAAAGCACGACGGAGCCCGTAGTGCCGGCTGCGGAAAACAAGCCGAAGACTTCAACTACCAGTAGGCGGCGTACAGCAAGCCGGGCCAAGCCTGGAACCGAAAAGACGAAGGCCGATGGCAAGCCCGCTGCTAAACCTAGATCCCGTAAACCACGTGCGAAGACGAGCGAGCAAACTCAACCAGAGGAAGCAAAGCCAGAAAGTGCTGGACAGTCTGCGGCGGATACAACAGCAAATCCGCCATCCGCAGAATAGGTGCTCTAATGGGCGGGTGTTTCCCGCCCTTTTTCGCATATAACTGCACCTCCTCGATCAGTGGACTCTCATCTAGATACTGACGGCTCGCTAGTATAGGGTGCTTGTTGGATCCGCCGCTTTTGTAATGTCTTTTTTGCTGGACCTTGGCGTTGTAGGCGCTGCGGGTGGCAGATAAGAGTCAATGATCTCATCCACTTTTTGCCGGATTTCTTCAGCCGGAATTGGGAGTGTTGCTTCTGCAACTTCCCTGGCATATCGGTATATCGGTATGAACAGGTTGTCCTTATCGGGAGAGCCTCGCAGCTGTAGTATCTCTGTGGTGTTGATCAATTCCTGCCATTTGCTGCGCACAGCATCCCAAACGGGCTTGGTGCTTTCTTGATAGTGATCGCCTGCACTCCAGTCGTACCCTGTGATGCGCTCATAGCGGTTAAAACCAGACTCGCGCCCTAGTATTGGTTGGCTGGCAGCTAGCTTGCCAGTTTCGTACAGTTTTGCCTTGAGATTATGTTGCTCGTGCGTCCATCCCGTCGGTGTGATAGTGTGGCGGTTGTTGCCAATCAATACATCATAATCGCTCCGTACGGAGTATTCGCGCCGTGGCAATGGGCGCCAGCCATTCTCGTCATTCCAGCTTGAGTAGTTCCCCAGGTGCTGCCATTGTGCAATGCCGGAATAGCGCGGACTATCATCCACCTGGTAAACAGTTTGCCGCCAGTGGCCGCGTTGTCGTTCCGCAGGAACCTGGATGCGTTGCCAGGTATTGTTGCCCAGATACACTAGCTGATCAGTCGGTTCGTACCGCCAGTCCTGGCGCCAGTGCTTGGTGACATGAGGGCCATGGGTTTTGCCATCTTTATCTGTGAATGACATCACCAGCAAATGCTGCAATACGATATCGCGACCAGTATCCTCCACGACATAGACTTTTTCCGTTCCCCAACTGCGGTAGGGACGTTCTGGCTTATAGGCAGCGACAAATCCCGTGGTTTCAATAAAGTCGAAACTCACGCGGTACTCCCCTGCCATGGCAAGAATGGCACGGCGATCGCGTTCGAGCTGGGTAATACCTGGTTCTTGCAAAGCGTGCCATTCGGCCGTGGGTTCTGTGACAAGTTGGATTGTCGTGCCGCGTGTACTTCCTCCTCTAGGCGATAGCGGTGAGCCATCCTGAAAATACCATGAGAAGGTATATAAGCGATCTTCTGCAGTAATATTATCTGCGACAACGGAGGCCGTAGGGCATAGTAAAACAATGGACATTAGCAAGCGGTTCAATATCATTTTGATAAATACTTTTCATTCTCAAATTCTGGAATTCTAGAACGACTTGTGAGGAATTACCAATTCTTGACGATGGGGTCTGCGATCTTTAGGCTGGACCTCAATAAAAAACGGCGCTAAAGCGCCGTTTTTTATTGACTTTGAAAGCAAAGCACAAAAATTTAGCGCTTCTTTGGCGGCAACATATCGGTGATGGTGCCTTCCTTGATTTCCGCCGCGAAGCAGATGGTCTCGGATAAGGTCGGGTGGGCGTGAATGGTGAGCCCTAGGTCGTGCGCATCGGCGCCCATTTCGATTGCAAGCACAGCCTCTGCCAACAGTTCACCAGCATTGGTGCCGACAATGCCGGCACCGATCACACGGTGGGTTTCCTTGTCAAAGATCAGCTTAGTAGCGCCTTCGGAGCGGGCAATGGATAACGCCCGGCCGCTTGCCGCCCATGGGAAGGAGGCTTTCTCGATTTCTAGGCCCTTGGCCTTGGCTTCGGTTTCTGTCACGCCTGCCCAGGCCACCTCGGGATCAGTATAGGCAACGGAAGGAATCACCATAGCCTGAAACTCGACCTTGTGCCCGGCAATGACTTCAGCCGCCACCTTGGCTTCATGGGTTGCCTTGTGCGCCAGCATGGGCTGGCCGACGATGTCGCCGATCGCGAAGATATGCGGCACATTGGTACGCATTTGTTTGTCGACTGTGATGAAGCCACGATCGTCTACCGCAACGCCTGCGTTTTCGGCGCCGATGTTCTTGCCGTTCGGACGGCGGCCGATGGAAACCAGCACGCGGTCGTAGACCTCGATTTCCTTGGGTGCGTTTTCACCTTCGAAGCTGACGTGGATGCCGTCTTTCTTGGCTTCGATGTTGGCTACCTTGGTCGACAGCATGATACGTTCGAAGCGTTTTTCCATGCGCTTCTGCAATGGGCGGATCAGGTCGCGGTCGGCACCGGGAATGAGGCCATCCATGAATTCGACCACGCTGACCTTGCTGCCTAGCGCCTCGTATACTGTCCCCATTTCCAAGCCGATGATGCCGCCGCCGATCACCAGCAGTCGCTTAGGCACATCTGCCAGCGCTAGCGCACCGGTGGAGTCCATGATGCGCTCATCTTCAGGTGCGCCGGGGAACTTGGTAGCCTGGGAGCCAGCAGCGATGATGGCGTTCTGAAAGCCTACAGTGGTGACCTTGCCGTCGGCTGCAGTCACGGCGATCTGGTGGGGGCTGGTGAATTTGCCTACGCCCTGCACTACGGTCACACCGCGTTGCTTCGCCATTTGCGCGAGGCCAGCAGTGAGTTTTCCGACCACATCATTGGCTTTCCAGGCACGCAAAGCTTCGAGATCAATTTTGGGCTTGCCGAAGCTGACGCCGTGGAGGCTAGTTTCCTCAGCCTCGGTGATGACTTTGGCGGTGTGCAGCAAGGCCTTGGAAGGAATGCAGCCCACATTGAGGCAGACGCCGCCCAGAGTGGAATAGCGCTCAATCAGTACGACTTGCTTGCCGAGGTCGGCAGCGCGGAAAGCAGCTGTATAGCCGCCAGGCCCGGAGCCGAGCACCACGACTTCGGTATTGATATCGGAGTCGCCAGTAGCCGGCTCCGGTGCGGCAGGAGTTGCTGCAGGGACAGGTTTGGATTCTTCCTTGGCTGCAGGTGCCGCATCGGCGGTCGTGCTCGCCTGGTCTGTACCAGCTTCTTCCAGCAGCAGGATCAGCGAACCCTTGGCAACCTTGTCGCCGACCTTGACCTTGACTTCCTTGACCACGCCTGCGTGGGAAGAGGGGATGTCCATGGAGGCTTTGTCGGACTCCAGGGTAATCAGCGCGTCTTCCTTGGCGATGGTGTCGCCAGCCTTCACTAGGACTTCAATGACGTCCACGCTATCGAAGTTGCCGATATCGGGAACCAATACTTCAATAATTTTGCTCATCTTGATCCCTCAATCCTTACAGCAACAAACGACGCACGTCGGACAGTACCATGCGCAGGTGACTGGTGAAGCGTGCACCATCGGCACCGTCGATCACGCGGTGGTCATAAGATAGGGACAAAGGCAGGACCAGGCGCGGCTCGAACTCCTTGGTCTTACTGTTGTATACCGGCCGGATGCTGGAGCGCGAGACGCCCAGAATTGCCACTTCTGGGCAATTGATGATGGGGGTGAAAGCCGTACCGCCAATGCCCCCCAGGCTGGAGATGGTAAAACAGCCGCCCTGCATTTCCTCGACCTTGAGTTTGCGTTCACGTGCCTTGGCAGAAAGCTCGCCCAGCTCGGCAGCGATTTCAAGCACGTCCTTGCGGTTGACATCGCGGATCACGGGCACTACCAGACCGTCCGGGGTATCGCAGGCGAAGCCGACATTGTAATACTGCTTGAGGATCAGGCTTTCGCCATCGGCAGACAGTGAAGCATTGAAGTTAGGGTAGGCGCGCAATGCATTGACCGAGGCCTTGATGAGGAAAGCGAGCATGGTGAGCTTGACGCCGCGCTTCTCAGCTTCGGACTGCATGGATTTGCGGAAGTCTTCAAGGTCGGTAATATCGGCTTCATCGAACTGCGTGACGTGCGGCGCGGTCACCCAGTTGCGATGAAGGTTGGCGCCGGAAAGTTTCTTGATGCGGGAGAGCGGTTTGGTCTCGGTGTCGCCATATTGTGAAAAATCGATGACGGGTGCTGGGATGACGGCAAGTCCGCCCGCGCCAGTGGCGATACCACCGCCGCGCGGCTTGCTTAGTTCGTTTTTGACATAGGCCTGGACGTCACTTTGCGTAATGCGGTTCTTGGGACCGGTGGCGGTGACCAGCGCCAGGTTAACTCCCAGCTCGCGCGCGAACTTACGCACCGACGGGCTGGCGTGTGCGAGTTTACCTGATGCGGTTGCAACACTGGCGCCTATGGGGTTGGGGGTGGCTTGTGGTTGGATGGTCGGTGGAGGTTCTGGTGCCGGGCGGGTGGCTTCGGGCACAGGGGCTGGCACCGCAACCTGGACTGGCGGGGCGTCCTCTTTCGGGGCAGGGGCTGCGCTGGCGCCTTCCTCTAGGGCGTCCATGGTCAGGATGAGGGTGCCTTGGGCAACCTTGTCACCTACCTTGACCTTCACTTCCTTGACGGTACCTGAAAATGGCGCCGGAATATCCATCGAGGCCTTGTCGGACTCCAGGGTGATCAGTGAATCGTCCTTGGCAATGGTGTCACCGGCGCTGACCAAGACTTCGATGACATCCACGCTGTCAAAGTTGCCGATGTCGGGAACGAGTACGTCTTTAATTGCCATGCTTGATGTTCCTTAAAATGTATCTTTTTTTAAGATATGCATTTACGCAAAACGCCCGCATGCGATAAGCCGGGGCGTGTGATCGTTGCGAACAGGCTGCCACCTGGCAGCCTGGTTACCATGACCTACACCGTTGCCGGGTTGGGCTTGTTGGGGTCTAGCTTGTATTGCTTGACTGCTTCCGCTGCCTTGGTGGCGGGCAGTTTTCCTTCATCTGCCAACGCCTTCAGGGCGGCCAGCACGACATGGTAGCGATCGACTTCGAAGAAGCTGCGCAGTGCTTCGCGCGAGTCGGATCGGCCGTAACCATCAGTGCCCAACGCAATATAGCGTTGTGGAATGAAATTGCGGATTTGGTCGGCAAACGCCTTCATATAGTCGGTAGAAGCAATGACTGGGCCTTCTGCCTTTTTCAGCAGCTTGGTGACATAGCTTTCCTTCTGTGGCTTGTCCGGGTTGAGCAGATTCCAGCGCTCGACTTCCAGGCCTTCCCGGCGCAGCTCGGTAAAGCTGGTGACGCTCCAGATGTCAGCAGACACGCCCCAGTCCTTTTCCAGCAGCTCCGCTGCGGCAATGACTTCGCGCAGGATGACTCCGCTGCCGAGTAATTGCACCTTGGGACCTTTAGATTTGGATTTACTGAACTGATACATCCCCTTGAGGATGCCTTCCTCGGCACCTTTCGGTAGCGCTGGATGGGTGTAGTTCTCGTTCATCAGGGTGATGTAGTAGTACACATCCTCCTGATTCTGCACCATGCGGCGCAGGCCTTCCTGGATGATGACTGCAAGCTCGTAGGCGAACGTCGGGTCATAGGAGATGCAGTTGGGGATGGTGGCGGACAACAAGTGACTATGGCCATCCTCATGCTGCAGACCTTCACCGTTCAGCGTGGTGCGCCCTGCTGTGGCGCCGAGCAGGAAGCCGCGCGCACGGCTGTCGCCTGCCGCCCAGGCCAGGTCGCCGATGCGCTGGAATCCGAACATGGAGTAGAAGATGTAGAACGGAATCATCTGCACACCGCTGACGCTGTATGATGTCGCAGCAGCCAGCCAGGAGGAGAATGAACCAGCTTCGTTGATGCCTTCCTCCAGTATCTGGCCGTCCTTGGATTCCTTGTAGAACATCACCTGGTCGGCATCCTGCGGCTCGTAGAGCTGTCCGACGGAGGAGTAGATGCCAAGCTGGCGGAACATGCCTTCCATGCCGAAGGTACGGGCCTCGTCAGGAACGATAGGGACGACATACTTGCCAATCTGCTTGTCGCGCACCAGTGTGGAGAGGATGCGCACGAAGGCCATGGTCGTGGAGATTTCTCGCTCGCCAGTTGAGCCAAGCATGTTCTCGAAGGCCGACAAGGCGGGCACGGTCAGCTCATTGCCTTTGCGGCGGCGTGCAGGAATAAAGCCCCCCATGGCTTCCCGACGGGCCTGCAGGTATTGCATTTCCGGACTGTCGTCGGCAGGGCGGTAGAATGAGAGGTTTTCCACTTGCTCATCCGTCAGCGGGAGATCGAAACGATCACGGAATTTCTTCAGTGTTTCGATGCTCATGCTCTTCTGCTGGTGAGTGGTGTTCTGTCCTTCGCCCTCGTCACCCATGCCATAGCCCTTGACGGTCTTGGCAAGTACGACGGTAGGCTGACCCTTGTGGTTCACTGCGGCATGATAGGCGGCATAGACCTTGTGCGGGTCATGGCCGCCGCGATTGAGGCGCCAGATATCCTCGTCGGACATGGCAGCCACCATTTCCTTCAGCTCGGGATATTTGCCGAAGAAGTGTTCGCGCGTATAGGCGCCGCCCTTGGCCTTGAAGTTCTGATATTCGCCATCCACGCATTCTTCCATGCGTTTCTTGAGCAGGCCGTCCTTGTCCATTGCGAGCAATGGATCCCAGTAGGAGCCCCACAATACCTTGATCACGTTCCATCCGGACCCACGGAAGGCTGCCTCGAACTCTTGGATGACCTTGCCATTGCCCCGTACTGGGCCGTCCAGGCGCTGCAAGTTACAGTTGATGACGAAAATCAGGTTATCGAGCTTCTCACGGGCGGCGAGTGATATTGCCCCCATGGATTCAGGTTCGTCCATCTCACCGTCGCCACAGAACACCCATACCTTGCGGTCAGCCGTATCGGCAATGCCGCGGTTGTGCAGGTACTTGAGAAAACGGGCCTGATATATCCCGGCAATCGGGCCCAGGCCCATAGAAACGGTCGGGAATTGCCAGAAATCAGGCATCAGCCAGGGGTGTGGATATGACGACAGGCCGTTGCCATTTGACTCCATGCGGAAGTTGGACAGCTGCTCTTCCGTGATGCGGCCTTCGAGAAAGGCGCGCGCATACACACCGGGAGAGGAGTGGCCCTGAAAGTAAATCAGGTCGCCGCCGAAACGCTCGTTGGCGGCGCGGAAAAAGTGATTGAAACCAGTGTCATATAAGGTGGCGGCAGACTGGAAGCTGGCAATGTGGCCTCCTACGCCAGGGGATTTCTCATTGGCGCGCAATACTGTCATGATGGCGTTCCAGCGAATCAGCGCGCGAATCCTGCGTTCCATGGCAGCATCGCCGGGATGTTTCGCCTGCAGATGGACCGGAATAGTGTTTACGTATGCAGTAGTTGCGTTATACGGTAAATATGCGCCTGAGCGGCGGGCTTTGTCGATCAGCGTTTCCAGCAGGAAATGCGCGCGCTCGGTTCCCTCGTTCTCAAGTACCGATGAGATGGCGTCAAGCCATTCCTGGGTCTCTTGAGGGTCGATGTCGGGGGTCAATGCCATGTAAGGTTCTCCGGGAAACTTTTAAGATACGCTTGGGTATAATCAGCCTGATGCAGCATCAAGCGTTAAATATATTTGTGATAGCTTGAGGCCGTTGTGAAGACGCTATATTGGCTTTTTTGACTGTTTAGGTCAAGTTTTGTCGCTTGCTCCAGCGCATGAAAGCCCAGTCCTAACCTGCTAAAAACAAGAGAAAACTTGATGACATTGCAACTCAAGCAGATCCACGATCCGGCGGATGAAAAATCACTGGCAGCGGCAAGCCATATACTGTTCGTTCTGCCAAAACGTAGGCCAGCCTCTCTGCCGTTCGCTTCCTTGCTGGAGGCCAGACTGCGACGGGCTCGAAGCAAATATACTGACCTGGCGAAAAGCCATGTATCGGCTACGCTGCCGAGCGGCGGCATCGCCAGCTGGGTGGTATTGGACGATAAGCAGAATACCTTCCAGCGCCATACCTTGCTGCGCAAGGCTGTCTCGGCTTTGTTGGATGACCAGCCGCAGTCGGTCACCATTGCGGTCTTTGGCGAAGAGGCATCGCGGGCGCGGGCTGCAAATGAGGCATTCTATGTGGTGAGTGTGAATGCGGTGGAGCTGCCTGTGCGTAAATCCAGGCATAAGGCATACCCGCTCAAGCAGATCGTGATTCACGGATGGAAGCAGGCTGACGATTATGCCGAAACCCGTGCGCTGGTGGCTGGCAGTGCGTTGGCCAGGAGCCTGACCTTGACGCCGCCGAATGAGCTGACTCCGGCCGCATACCGGGAAAAGATCAAGGAGCTGGCCGGGCAATATGGCTGGAGACGCGATGAGTACGACCTCAAAAAACTGCGCAAAATCGGGGCGGGATCCTTTGTCGCGGTGGCTCAAGGCTCGTCTGAGGAGGATGCCGCGATCGTGCATTTGTCTTACCAGCCCAAAGATGCACGCCAGCATGTGGCGGTGGTCGGCAAGGGCATATGCTTCGACACCGGCGGGCATAACCTCAAGCCGGCCAAATACATGCACGGCATGCATGAGGACATGAACGGCTCAGCCGTGGCATTGGGGATCCTGCTTGCCGTAACTGAAGCCCAGCTGCCGGTCAGAATCGACTGCTGGCTGGCACTGGCGCAGAACCATATCGGGCCGCGCGCCTACAAGCAGAGTGAGGTGGTAACTGCCCTCAACGGTACGACCATAGAAATCGTTCATACCGATGCGGAGGGGCGTATGGTGCTGGCCGACACCCTGACGCTGGCTTCGCGCGTCAAGCCGGACTTCATGATCGACTTCGCGACATTGACTGGCAGTATGCAGGTGGCGTTGGGAGACCGTTATAGCGGCGTGATCGGCAACGACAATACTTGGCTGGACAAGGCAGTCCAGGCCGGACATGCGGTTGGCGAGCGCGTGTGCAGGCTGCCGTTCGATGAGGATTACGAGGAGGAGCTGGAAAGCAGTATCGCCGACATCAAGCAATGTACGCTGGAGGGGGAGGCCGATCATGTGCTGGCTGCGCGCTTCCTGGCCAGGTTCATTGAGCATGGCGTTCCCTGGGTGCATGTGGATTTGTCTTCCTATCGCCGCAAAGGTGGGCTCGGCGCCGTGGGCAGCGATGTGAACGGCTTCGGCGTCAGCCTCGGCTTGCAGCTGGTGCGACAGGCATTTGAACGATAGAGGTCACTTCAGACGATGAATCTGCCAGAACTGTATCCAGCGCCGGATGAAATCACCCTGACCGCTGTGCGTGCCCAGGGGGCGGGCGGCCAGAATGTGAACAAGGTGTCGAGCGCCATTCACCTGCGCTATGACGTAAAGGCCTCTTCCTTGCCCGAAGTGATCAAGGCCCGCCTGCTACGCCTGCGTGACCACCGGATCACCAAGGACGGCGTGATCATCATCAAGGCCCAGCTTCACCGCAGCCAGGAGTTGAATCGGGCGGATGCCCTAGCCAGGCTGCATGAGCTGGTCAATAGCGTGGCGAGGATACCTGCGGCGCGCATCGCCACCAAGCCGACCAAGGGCTCGAAGCTGCGCCGGCTGGAAGGCAAGCGCCATCACGCCGAGCGCAAGGCGTTGCGACGGCATGTGGTGTCGTCTATGGACTGACTAACATATCGACAGGAACCGCGCTGGGGCCCGCGCAAGGGAAGCGAGCTAGGATCGAGTCACACTTTCATTGTTGCTGTGTTTGCTTACGCAGCTTTCGCAAGCGGGTCAGCTTGCGCGTCGCCCAGCGCCAGAGCCAGCCGTCGGCAATTTCTCGACCATTGATAATCCAAGTCAACGTTTTATGGTTGCTCAGGGTAATGGGCTGTACGCTCTTGGCCATGGCACTGCCACAGAATAGCAAGCGGTCACCTACATGCAGCTGCTCAGTAAGCTCTGGCAGTAAAGTGTATTTACCGCTGCGCACCAGCATGAGTGGGACCAAGTCCAGCTTCTGCATGCGGTTGCCAGGGTCGCGCGTCAATGCATCCAGCGTCACTGGCAAGCCCCATGCAATCAGGTTGGCGACGGCCGGGCTATGCTCAGCATCCACTGTCACGCCCCAAGCTTCCGGTACGTTTTCACCCACCACGCCCACCAGGCGGCTGATCAGCTGATTGGCCCAGCTGTTGTCCTGTGTGCGCACCAATTGCAGGAAGTGCGTCATCATCGGGGTGATCATGCGCGCCAGGCATTCGTGGGCAATGATATCGCTAGGGTCCATTGAGATATCGGCGTTGAAATGTTCGAACAAGGGTTCGTTGAAGCGGCGATTTTTGCGTACGACGACGAACAGGTTGGGGTTCATTTTCTGTGCCGTCATCACGATGGACAGGTTGTTGATGTCATTGTTGGTACCAGCGATAATGCCGACTGCATCCTCTATCCCTGCTTCCTTCAGGATGGAGGCCTCCGTCCCGTTGCCCACGATGCAGTTGTCACACTGCGTCAGCTCGGGTTCTGCCTCGATGACGACGGTCGTGATTTGCTCGCGCTCCAGACTTTCCACGACCGCCTTGCCGAACCGGCCATAGCCACAAATAATCCATTTGCCGATAGGCGGCACCTTGGGCAACGTCAAGGTGTCTCCTGGGACGCCTGTCAGCCACTTGTGCAGGAGATAAGTCCCGATGGCGTGGACTTCCATGCCCAGTTGGTCGCCAAACAAGGTGTAAGGGTTGAGGATGTGGTCGGTGCCGAACGACGCCATATTGGCTGCCACCTCATCATCTTCCGCCCGTGCGAGCACCATGAGGTCAGGGTTGAGTAGCTTTGCTGCGACAGCAATGGCCAGATTGACATGGTCGTTGTCCGTGAGGGCGGCGATTCCTTGGCACATGGGGTGGCGCACCCCTGCCCTTAGCAAAGTGTCGGGCATCTTGGCATCGGCACACAGCACCGGAATGTCGAATTGGTAGTCCTCCAGCTCCAGGTCGTTGACGCGGTCCTGGTCCACTTCGGTGACCACGACGCGTATGCCCTTGTGGTCCAGCGCTTTCACCAGCAGGCTGCCGGTTTCGCCATAGCCAGAGACAATGAAGAATGGCTCGTGCAGATGATCCACGGCACGGGCGAAGCTGTTGGTAGTGAGTGCTTGCTTGAGTGCCGGGTCCTGGAATAGTGAAATGATCTTACCTATGGCATAAAACCAGGGGATGACAGTGAAATAAATGGAGAAGGTCATCCATAGCCGCTGTGCATCGCTGTAAGGGTAGGGAACCTCGCCGAAGCCGATCGTGGTAGCCGTGTAGCTGATGACATAAAATGCCTCGAACAGGCTCATGTGCCAGGGATCGCCGTGATCGTCGACGCCGGGCATCAATGTTAGCCCGACAATCGCAATGGTATAGCTGACGATCACGGTGATCAGCGGCGCGCGCATGCGCCGCAGGATCAAGAAGAAAATATTGTTCACAAGCGGTTCCGCTCAGGATCTACCGGCGCAGCGTAATCGTTTCCGCCAGCAGTAGGATGACCGAAGTGATGTTGGCGAGTAGGGCGCCGCCGCTGAGCGAGACGACACGTGCAGCCGTGCCGGACTCCTCGGCACTGGCGACGACCCATACAATGGCTGCCGCAATCAGCTGCAGATCAGCCACCAGGCTGGTAGATAAATGAATGGCGCCAATTTGCGAGCGATCGCCGAACTTGAGCACCGTGGCGATTAGGTTGACTACGATGGCAGTATATAACTCGTAGATATGATGCTCGATGGGGTTACCACTACCGCCGATAAAGAAGCCGAAGTTAAGGGTCATCGCAAGTACGATGAAGAAACCGAAAATGACTTTTTCCAGATTCATTGTGATCCCTGCATGTGTGGGGTTAAAAGAATGAGGCGAGTGTAGTGGATTTTGCCTGAGATGGCACGCTTACCAAGCCACCGGGGCTTGCCGCACTGTTTTCCATAGTGATGGCAGGCTGTCAATGTGGCGTTTTTCACGTTCTCGCGCGATAGCCTGCCAGGCAAGGCGCGCCGGCTGCAGCCCAGGGTTGCGCTTGCTCATGTTGTCCAGGGTCTGGCTGGTGACGGCGATGTCATTGAGTGTGCCAAGATTGCTTTGGATGTGTTTCAACGCATCCAGCAGCTTTGCTGTGCGTTTTTCAGGTTTCTTGCCGGGGTAAATCGAGCTGAACAATTCGACTGAATAGCGCAGGCGGCGTGCCAATCTCCGCAATTTGTGCTTTTTCTCCACAGACAATTTTCCCAGGTGCCTGCCTTGCTTGAGTAGTTTCTTGTGTGTCCGGCGCAAGTGGGGCGTTGCGATCTCGGTGATGGTGGTGTGCTTGGTTGGCTGGGGAGTGGCGAACAGGTGGCCCAGCATAAGCAGCAGACGTTGATAGCGCGGCTGTTTCAGCCCATTGCGCAGTAGGCTGTATGCCCGTTTTTGCGCACGCGCGATCGGCGCCTGGGCCTGTCTCAGCTCATCAGTGGTGAGCCGTAGGCCTGGAAGGGTGTCGTACAGCAACACATCAAGGTCACGTGCCCTGGAAAGCAAGTCATTGATCCAGTCGATTTCATCGCTGAGCATGTCGTCATGACAGCCAAAAGCGCTCAATGCCACTTTCAGGCGGCGCAGCGCCACACGCATCTGGTGCACCCCTTCGGGGTCGTCGCCCTGCATTGCGATCGACAGATTGCTCTGCAACTGGCGCAGGCACTCCCAGCCTGCCTTCTCGAATGCTTCGCCAGGTTCATCGCCAGGCATCAAGCCGGCAGGCTTGGCTCCGGATGGTTTTTGCGGGAAGTCACGGTAATAGGCATAGCCGCGCTGTGCCTTGCTGACATTTTCGATGGTGAGTGCGATATCGGATTGCATATCCAGCGCGAGCGCAAACAGGTGCTCGACTTTTCCTCCTTTCAGTTCAAGCTCAATCTCGATCATAGGTTGGCTGTGCTCGCCTGCGATCAACAGGCCGTCATCCAGGGATAGCTCGATGTGGCTGCCTTGATAGTCCAGTTGCCATTCGGTGCGCTGCATATCGGTCGTGAAAATGGGAAGCAATGCCTGCCAGAGCGCTGGGTTGTCGAAAATGGGGGTAAGACTAGGGTCCGTGATCTTGGTGTAATCAGGTTCGCCTTTGGAAATAATGTCTTCCCACTCCAGGCGCTGGTGCAATCCTGCCAGGGAGTGCCCGGCTGCCTTGACTGCTTGAAACCAGCTTCCGGACATGCGTCTTACCCGCAGACTCACGTGTTGGTCGAGCAGCTGCAGGTCTGGTGTGTCATAGTAGGTACTCACCAGCCGGCGTGTAACTGCCTTCCCCGTGACATGTTTGCGGACAGCGGCATGACGGCGTAGATGTGGAATGTCTTCCTTGGCAATACGCAGCTTAAGCTCGATCTCGTTGGGCATGTTCCCTCCTGATAATTATTTTTGCTTGCTGGCATTGACCAGCCAGTGCAGCAGCGGGGCCCATTGCTGCAGGTCGCGGCTGACCTGGGATGGGCGGATGTCGAACAGGCTGGCGCCTTGCTCCGCCGCAAGGGCATATACCTGAGCGCTGCGCAGGTTGCCCACGCAGGGAAAGCCGGATTGTGCAAGGAACTCCTGCAATGCCAAGGCAGCACGGGTGCGATTATCCACACGCATGCCGACCATGGCGACAAACGTTTGACCTTTGCGCACAGATTTCTCTTCTTGGAGCGTCTGGAGAAAATCTCGTGTCGCTCCCATATCGAACGCGGACGGCTGCATAGGCACCAGGATGAGATCTGCATCCTTGACGGCTTGCTTCAGCTTATCGCCGCGCAACCCGGCGGGAGAGTCGACAATGGTCCAGTCGGCACTGAGGCTGTTGGTGTAGCTATGGCGACCATCCTGACCGTGGATCAGCGGCAGTTTGTATGGCCGGCGTTCCAGCCACTGCAGTGCGGAGCGTTGCCGGTCCATGTCCGAAAGCGTGACATGTCGCCCTCTGCTGGCAAAATAACCTGCCAGATTGGTGGCCAGCGTCGTCTTGCCACTTCCCCCTTTGGGGTTTGCAATCAGAACGGTGCTCATACGCCCTCCCGCAAGTGCTGGGAAATGTCGACGGATCGCATGCCCATCAAACCAGCTCTGGCGTCAGCATGGCGCGCAACACGGTTTGCTCTTCCTCGCCGCGGCGGCGGTGGGTAATCCACCAGACAGCGCCTTTCTTGACGCTCCAATATTGCGTGCGCCTGGTCATGGCGTAGGCTGCAGCCATGCCCAGTGTCGGCTGGTGGCCCACGATGAGCACATTGTCTTTTCCCAATGGCCAGCCAGCTGCATCCAGCAGCACCTGCGGCGAAGCACCCGGGGCAAGTTCATCCAAAGTGGTAAACTCCATCCCGAGGGCGAGTGCCGTTTGTTGCGTGCGCTTGGCCGGGCTGACAAGAATACGCATGTTGGCAGGCATGTGTTGCTTCAGCCATGCAGCCATTCTTGCCGCTTGTTGCTCCCCTTTGGGGGTAAGCTGGCGTGCAAGATCGGGAGAACCTTCCTCGGCTTCGGCATGACGCCATAAAATGATATCCATAACCTTGTTGCTAAGCAGAAGCGTGGTCTTCTATCTTAGCGCTCAACCTGCTTCATGACAAAGTGACATCTGTGTGAAATTGCAAATCTTTCTTTCTGATCTCCCTGAATATATGGATGCCATGGCAGCCGACAAAGGGATGCTGCGGATGTTTGCCCGAGGCCGGGTGCAATGGTTGAATACCAGCTGCGAAGCCTATCTTTGCCAACAATTCGGCATCAAAAAACAGCAGGATTGGCCTTTGGCAGTATTGGCGCGGCTAGGAGAGAGAGTGCCTGTGGATGGGGCATATTGGATGCTGGCCAGTCCAGTGCATTTCTCATTGCAGCGTGACTCCTTTGTCCTCGCCCGGCCAGCTCCTCTGGCGTTGCACCTCCAGGAAAGCGAGGCATTGCGGATCAGCCTGAACCGGCATTTTGCCGGGGCCGGGCTTGAGTTTCTGCCGGGGGCCCAAGGACACTGGCACCTGAGGCTTTCCTCGGTGCCGGCGCTGTCGACGACAGCGGTCGAGACAGTGGCCGGACACGATGTCGCATCCTGGTTGCCGCAAGGAGAGGATGCCCAGCACTGGCGGCAACTGCTCAATGAAATGCAAATGCTGCTGTTTGATCATGAGGTCAACCAAGCCAGGGAGGCGCGTGGCGAGCTGGCAGTGAACAGTGTCTGGTTGCATGGGGGAGGCATATTGCCCAGTCCGAGCGAGACAGCTGCGTGCAAGGTATATGGTGAAAACGCTACGCTCAAGGGCATGGCCCAGCTGGCTGGCGTCTCACATGCTGCTGTTGCAACATTGCGCACAGTTATGCAAGAGGGACCTCCACATGCCGTGCTGCAGTCGCCCTATGTGGGTTTGGGCAATGAATGGTGCGAATTATTGTGGCAGGCATTGAAAGCGCGGCGGGTGCGAGAGGTTGACCTGTATTTTCCCTGGTCTCATCGCATGCTGCACGTGCAGCTCAGGCCTGCCGATGTTTTTAAGTTCTGGCGCAAGCCAATCGCATTGGAAACATATTTTTAGATGGTACAGATCGTACAACGAAATATCGACCAGGAGGCCTGTCAGGCATTGGTCGACGCAGGTGTCCGCCCCACTATGGCGCGCCTGCTTGCTGCGCGAGGAATACGCAATATCGGCCAGATGGAGGCAAGCCTATCTCGCCTGATTCCCCCGGAAAGGCTGACTGGTAATGCCGAGATGGCCATCCTGCTGGCAGATGCGATTGCAGCAGGCAAGCGCATCATTGTGGTCGGAGATTATGATGCTGACGGCGCGACTGCGACGGCAGTAGCTGTCAAGGGATTGCTCAGCATGGGCGCTGTCGTGGATTTTCTTGTGCCCAACCGCTTTGAATACGGTTACGGGTTGACACCGGAAATCGTGGCATTGGCCGTCGGCTATCAGCCCGACCTGATCCTGACCGTGGATAACGGCATCGCCAGTACAGACGGAGTGAATGCTGCACAGGCACTGGGTATTCCGGTGTTGGTGACTGATCATCACCTGCCTGGAGCCGAGACTCCCCGGGCGGCGTGCATCGTCAACCCGAATCAACATGGATGCGACTTTCCAAGTAAGCACTTGGCTGGTGTCGGCGTCATATTCTATGTACTGCTCGCATTGCGCGCTGAGCTGCGCCGACGGGGGGCGTTCGCTGCTGGCTCCGAACCCAACCTGACTGAACTGCTGGACTTGGTGGCACTGGGAACGGTGGCTGACCTGGTGAGGCTAGATGACAACAACCGCATCCTGGTCGAGCAGGGCCTGCGCCGTATCCGTGCAGGCAAATGCAGCCCCGGGGTGCTGGCCTTGTTCGAGGTGGCGGGGCGCGACCATGCCAAGGCCAGCCCGCAGGATCTGGGCTTCAGTATTGGCCCGCGTCTGAACGCGGCAGGGCGGTTGGATGACATGACGCTGGGGATTGCCTGTCTGCTGGCGCCGGATATGGCATCGGCCAGGCAGATGGCGCAGCACCTGCATGCGCTTAACCAGGAGCGGCGCAATATCGAGGCCGATATGCAGGATGACGCCCTGGCGGTGCTGGACGAGATCGATGCTGCCGGGCGCTACAGCCTGAGCCTGTTCCGTGATGGCTGGCACCAGGGCGTGATCGGCATTCTGGCCTCCCGCATCAAGGAGCGTTTTCATCGCCCCGTGATTGCATTCGCGTCTGCTGGCGACGGCATCATCAAAGGCTCCGGTCGCTCGATTGCCGGTCTGCACCTGCGTGATGCGCTCGACCTGCTTTCCAAGCGCGAACCGGGATTGCTGCTGAAGTTTGGCGGACATGCCATGGCCGCGGGCTTGAGCATACGCGAACAGGATTTTCCGCGGTTCGATGCGGCATTCGAACAGGTGGTCTCGGGTCTATTGACCCAGCAGCAGCTCGAGGCCGTGATCGAGGTCGACGGCTCATTGTCCTTAGAGGATGCCGGGCTGGACATGGCGAATGCACTGGAGCGCCAGGTATGGGGGCAAGGATTTCCGCCGCCGTTGTTCTTGGACGAATTTCGCGTTGTCAACCAGCGCGTCGTGGGAGAGCGGCACCTCAAGCTGAGCCTGGAAAGGGCTGGCCAAGTGTTCGATGCTATCTTTTTCAGGCAGGAGCAGTTCCTGCCTGAGCGCGTGCATGCGGTGTACCAAATGCAAGTGAATGAGTTTCGCGGTACACAGTCCGTACAGCTATGCTTACACCATTGGCAGGACGCGGTCTAGGCGAATTGCTTGCGTTGACCGGCCTGACAGCCGCACTGTAATATCAACCATCATTTCAATAAAAGCTTTTCGGGTTTATTTATGCGTCGCAAGCTGGTTGTCGGCAACTGGAAAATGAATGGCAACCTTGCTCAGAACAAGCGGTTGCTGGAAGCGCTTGTGCGTGGCTTGCAGGATGTTGAGCATGTGGATATCGCTGTATGCGTCCCTTATCCCTACCTGTTCCAGGCCCAGAAAATACTCAGCGGTACCAATATCGCCTGGGGCGCGCAGAATGTGGCCAAGCATGAAAATGGCGCTTATACCGGCGAAGTCAGCGCCGCCATGCTCAAGGAGTTCGGTGCCAGCTATGTCATTGTTGGGCACTCGGAACGCAGCGATGCCTATTGTGAAAGCAATGCCAATATTGCCGAGAAGTTCGCGATCGCCAAGCATTACGGCATCACACCCATCTTCTGCGTCGGGGAAACCCTGCAGGAGCGCGAGTCAGGGGTGATGGAGTACGCAATTGCCAATCAGCTGGATGCGGTACTTTCTGTCTCGGGGGGCGCTTTACTCGACCAGGCAGTCATTGCCTATGAGCCTGTATGGGCGATCGGCACCAACAGGACAGCCACGCCGGAACAGGCACGTGCTGCGCATTCTTTCATACGCGAGCGTATCGCCGCCATGCATCCGGGGGCGGCCGAAAGCGTAAGAATCATCTACGGGGGTAGCGTAAACCCGAGAAATGCGGCACAATTGCTGTCTATGCCGGATATAGACGGCGGATTGATCGGCAGGTGTTCCTTGGATGCTGATGATTTTGAAAGAATTTGCCGCGCTGCTTGCTGACGTTACAGCTGGGCAGGGGATTTAAAAGAGAAAATGGAAACAATCGTAACTGTCATTCATGTAATCGCAGCGCTAGGCGTAGTTGCCTTGGTATTGCTGCAGCATGGCAAGGGCGCTGATATGGGCGCTGCTTTTGGTAGCGGCGCTTCCGGTAGCCTGTTTGGTGTCAGCGGCTCATCCAACTTCATGAGTCGTGCCACTGCCATCTGTGTCGCGATCTTCTTCGTGACCAGCATGAGTCTCGCGTACCTGGCTAGTCATCGTTCTGAGCAAGGCAGCGTAGTGCAGAAGTCTGTGGTAAAATCCGCTCCCGCTTCTGATGTACCTAAGCCGGCCGAGCCTACATCGGCAAAGGATGTACCTCAGTAATTAAGTTTTAGGGTCTTGGCCCATTGCCGTCGTGGTGGAATTGGTAGACACGCTATCTTGAGGGGGTAGTGGCGAAAGCCGTGTGAGTTCGAGTCTCACCGTCGGCACCAAAAAATAATATCAAGTTGTATCAAACCATATCAAAACCCGCATGTAACCTAGAGTTTGGCGGGTTTTTATGTTTTTCGACCGTAGGCGCCTCAGCGCATATCGATTGAAAAGTATCAACTCTAGGCCTACCGACTCGTGTTTTGCTGCTTAGAATTCAATCCCTTATTTACGGCATGGATAGTTGGTACGATATGGGTCAGTCGCGACATGACACGCCTATGATGTGCATTCGCCTGGATAGACAATCGCTGTTCTCGGCAATGCTGCTGCACTTTCTGCAGCTGTCTGCGTGCTGGCATTGCTTCAGTATTGAAGCCAGGGAGATGGGAGGAAAGTAGGTCAGCGCATGAGCGACGCTCCTAGGAAGTCGAAGGGGTGCTGGGTAGGTAGTCTCTTAGGCCTATGGCACCTCTATAGTCTTGTCATAAGGTTTGCCTATGATGGATAGGTTTTGTCATCCTGAAAGCCCATCATGCGCAAACGGCTATTGGTACTTGGCCTTGCCTTTCCGTTGGCATCACAAGCCAGTCCTGGATTCAACATTCAAGAGATCATTTGCTCTGGGGAGTTCACTTCGTCAGGGGAGGCGCTCCTATGCGGAGGGGATTTATCTCTGAGTGGTGGTGGCATCTATTCCGACTTTTCGATTTCCATTGAAGCTGGAGGCAGCCTGTCGCTTGATCATCTAGATGTTCAGGTGTTGAGTCTTTCATTAATAGGCAAAAGTATTTTGATTGGTGATGGTGTGCACATCAATGTTCAGAATATTTCTCTAGCAGGTTTGGATGGTGCGCACGGGGGTGTTAATTTACCACCTGGAGCCATTATTTCTACAGGCGAGTATGTGTTGGACTATCCTCGACCAGGCGCCAGTCAGTGGATTGGTCCCAGTGCAAATATTCCGGTGGTTTGGGATGGTACTGTTGCATTGGTACCGGTTCCCGAGCCATCAATATACAGTGCAATGCTGGTAGGGGTGGCAGCCTTGTGTTGGGTGAGCGGAAGACGCAGAAAAGTTTAGAAACCACCAAGCGGAGCTATAGCTGCCCGGTTGAGTTTATGTGTCAATATGATGATGTGGCTTAAATGGGTAGCTAGACTGTATCTAATGCCGTAGGCGATGACCGCAGTAGGTGACAGAGGTGGGTTGCTGAGTGTCGTGGAGCCTTGCGCTTGTGCCCTGTCAGGGTGTTAGCGGTTTAAAGGCGTTGTGGAACCTCCCTTGGCTCCATTTGAGGGCATGGATGGTTCCGTACTGCGTAACCGGAGATTTTCGTTTTGTCTGCTTGCACCTATAGGACTAGTCCGTGTTTCATTTAATTGAAACAATGTGGCAATATCCTGTTCATCAATGCGTTGACACGCATTGAATCTTCCAAACTAACACAGGCCTTTCAGGGCCTGTTTTTTCGTTATCCCCTCTCAGGCGCGCTTCTGTACATTCAGTTCTTCCCAGTCTTCTCGTTGCGATGAGAGGTTTGTGACTGTCATGGCGGATCGATCGGGCAGGGAGACCCTCCTTGCTGGGCATTCGTGCATGGGCTGTCGTAGCGCAATTCTGAATTCCGTATTACTGGGCGAATTTGAGATTTAGTGAACTAAAGGGGTTTTTGTCGGTATAACCTGTATCTTGTAAGGTTATTTTTGTAACAAAAAGTTAATTGATTTTCATTTTAACCTTTACCAAATAAGGTTATTTTAATTGTAGTTCCATATAAAACAATTGTTAATGCTGAGATCCGCCTCTGTATTGGTATTCTGGGCTGTTCAGTTGTAATTTGTATGTTACAATTCATTAACAAGTGCGGGTGTGATGGATGGCGCCGCGACCGCTATCAGGCGAAGCAAGCTTGATTTTCTCAAGACTGATTTGGATGGGGTGTGAACGTGCTGGAGAATTACTTTCCGATATTGCTGTTCATTATTGTAGGTCTTGTTGTCGGCGTCGCCCCTATTGTGCTTGGCAAGCTGGTTTCTCCCAATCGGCCTGATGCAGAGAAGAACTCTCCTTACGAGTGCGGCTTCGAGGCATTCGAAGATGCACGCATGAAGTTCGACGTGCGTTATTACTTGGTTGCCATCCTGTTCATTCTGTTCGATCTTGAAATCGCGTTTCTCTTCCCGTGGGCAGTTGTATTACAGGAAATTGGCCTGTTCGGATTTTTGGCGATGATGGTGTTTCTTGGGATTCTGGTTGTGGGCTTCGTCTATGAGTGGATGAAGGGGGCGCTGGAATGGGAATGAAAGGGAATGTTGCATGAGTATTGAAGGGGTGCTCGAAAAAGGCTTCGTGACCACCACGTTGGATACGGTGATCAATTACACGCGCACTGGCTCTTTGTGGCCCATGACATTCGGGTTGGCTTGTTGCGCCGTGGAGATGATGCATGCCGGCGCTGCGAGGTATGACCTGGATCGCTTCGGTATCGTGTTCCGTCCCAGCCCCCGTCAGTCCGACGTCATGATCGTGGCAGGCACTTTGGTCAATAAGATGGCACCAGCCTTGCGCAAGGTGTATGACCAGATGGCTGAGCCGCGCTGGGTCATCTCCATGGGGTCGTGTGCAAATGGCGGCGGCTATTACCATTATTCTTATGCGGTTGTCCGCGGATGTGATCGTATCGTGCCGGTGGATGTGTATGTCCCGGGCTGCCCGCCAACTGCCGAAGCCTTGCTTTACGGCATCATCCAATTACAGAACAAGATTAAGCGTACCAACACGATAGCCCGTTGAGAGCCGAGACGATGACGCGTTTGGAACAATTGAAGCAGCACTTGCAGGATGTTTTTGGGAATAGCATTACCCGTCTTCAAGAGTGCCGGAATGAGGTGACGATCGAGTGCCAGGCGCCATGCCTGCTGGAAGTGGCGAATCTGTTGCGCGACCATAAGTTGCTGAAATTCGAACAGCTGATCGACCTGTGCGGTGTCGATTATGCCGATTATGGCGAGGGTTCGTGGTCAGGATTGCGGTATGCCACGGTGTACCATTTTCTTTCTGTCAGCTTGAACCAGCGATTGCGCCTGCGCGTGTTCGCACCGGACGACGACTTTCCTGTGTTGCCTACCGTGGTGGATATCTGGCCTGTCGCCAACTGGTTCGAGCGAGAGTCTTTCGATTTGTTCGGCATCATGTATGAGGGGCATCCAGACCTGCGCCGATTGTTGACGGACTATGGCTTTGTCGGCCACCCGTTCCGCAAGGATTTTCCGATGATAGGGAATGTGGAAATGCGCTACGACCCCGAGCGGCAACGCGTGGTTTACCAGCCTGTGACCATAGACCCACGCAATAATGTGCCCCGAGTGATCCGCGAGGAAGGCTTCCATCATGGTTGATGTCGAAATTTGCACCATGCATCCGGGCTGCAGCCGTGTTTCGTCCTTCGCGTGCATGGGCCAGTCAGTCGGCGCTGCAATCGTGGCAGCCGCAGGCTCAAAAACTGAGGTGAGGGGCTGAGTCATGGCGGAAATCAGGAATTACACGATGAATTTTGGCCCTCAGCACCCCGCAGCGCACGGTGTGCTGCGTCTGGTGCTGGAGCTGGATGGCGAAGTGATTCAGCGTGCCGATCCCCATATCGGGCTATTGCACCGCGGGACGGAAAAGCTCGCCGAGAACCGCACCTATCTACAGTCTGTGCCCTATATGGATCGTCTTGATTATGTGTCCATGATGGTCAATGAGCACGCGTACGTCATGGCCATCGAGAAATTACTCGGGCTGGAAGTGCCGTTGCGTGCACAATACATCCGCGTGATGTTCGACGAGATTACCCGCATCCTCAACCACTTGCTGTGGCTGGGGGCGCATGCGCTGGATGTGGGCGCCATGACGGTGTTCCTCTATGCGTTCCGGGAGCGTGAGGACCTGTTCGATTGTTATGAAGCCGTATCCGGCGCTCGCATGCACGCGGCTTACTATCGGCCCGGCGGCGTCTATCGTGACTTGCCGGACCGTATGCCGCAGTATGAAGAGTCAACGGTGCGCAGCAAGGAGGATGTCAAGCAGCTCAATGAGAACCGTCAGGGGTCGCTGCTGGACTTCATCGAGGATTTCACCAATCGGTTTCCAGCCTATGTCGACGAGTACGAAACCCTGCTTACCGACAACCGTATCTGGAAGCAGCGTACCGTAGGTATTGGCGTGGTGTCTCCAGAGCGCGCAATGGCCCTGGGGATGACCGGACCGATGCTGCGCGGCAGTGGCGTTGCCTGGGATTTGCGCAAGAAGCAGCCCTACGAGGTGTATGACCGGCTCGATTTCGATATTCCGATCGGCGTGAATGGCGACTGTTATGACCGCTACCTGGTGCGCATCGAGGAGTTCCGTCAGTCCAATCGCATCATCAAGCAGTGCATCGACTGGCTACGCAAGAATCCCGGACCGGTGATCAGCGACAATACCAAGGTTGCACCGCCACCACGTGAAGAGATGAAGCATGACATGGAGGCCTTGATCCATCACTTCAAGCTGTTTACGGAAGGATTCCATGTTCCGGCAGGCGAAGCCTATGCCGCAGTCGAGCACCCCAAGGGGGAGTTCGGCATTTACCTGATATCCGATGGGGCCAACAAGCCTTACCGCCTCAAGATACGGGCGCCGGGTTTTGCCCACTTGGCGGCATTGGATGAAATGACGCGTGGCCACATGATTGCCGACCTGGTGGCGATTATCGGTACGCAGGATATTGTATTCGGAGAAATTGACCGATGAGCTTGTCTGCTGAGTCTTTAGCCAGAATCGACCGAGAGTTGACCAAATATCCGCCTGAGCATCGCCAGGCGGCAGTGATGTCCGCGTTACGGATTGCACAGACCGAGAAAGGCTGGCTGTCGAAAGAGACGATCTCCGAGGTGGCCGACTACTTGGGTATTCCTGCCATCGCCGCACTGGAAGTGGCTACCTTCTACAACATGTATGAACTGGAGCCGGTCGGCAAGTACAAGATCACGGTGTGTACCAATATCTCCTGCATGCTACGCGATTCGGCCGAAATCGTGGCGCATTTGCAGAAGCGTCTCGGCATCGGCTTCAACGAAACCACGCCGGATAATCGATATACCTTGCGCGAGGGCGAGTGCATGGGATGCTGCGGCGGGGCGCCACTGCTCCATATCAACAATACCGAGATGCATGAGTTCCTGACGCCAGAGAAGGTGGACCAGATATTGGAGGGCCTGGAAAAATGAGCGCTACCCAAACGCTGGTGTGCCTGCGTACCATCGGGCACGAGCATCCTGCCTCGCTGGAGACCTACCTCAAGCTTGGCGGTTATGCCCAATTGAAGCGGCTGGTGACGGAAAAGGTCAAGGCCACCGAGATCATCAGCCAAGTCAAGCTTTCCGGATTGCGCGGACGTGGCGGAGCCGGTTTCCCCACCGGGCTCAAGTGGAGCTTCATGCCGCGCTATTTCGATGGCACCAAGTATCTGGTGTGCAATACCGACGAAGGCGAGCCAGGAACATTCAAGGACAGGGACATCATCCGCTACAACCCGCACCAGCTCATCGAAGGCATGGCGATTGCGGCCTATACGCTGGGCGCGCGGGTAGGATACAACTATATCCACGGGGAAATTTGGCGGGAATACGAGATATTCGAGGCGGCGCTGGATGAGGCACGCGCTGCTGGGTATCTGGGGGAGTGCCTGTTCGATACCGATTTCAGTTTCGATCTTTACGCAGTGCATGGCTACGGTGCCTATATCTGTGGCGAGGAAACTGCATTGATCGAGTCGATAGAGGGCAAGAAGGGGCAACCGAGGTTCAAGCCACCTTTTCCAGCAAGCTACGGCGTGTTTGGTAAGCCAACCAACGTCAACAATACCGAGTCATATACGTCGATCCCATGGATCATGGAACACGGCGGACAGGCCTTCCAGGAGCTTGGTGTCGCCAATTCAGGCGGTACCAAGATTTTTTCGGTCTCGGGACATGTGGAGAAGCCCGGGAATTACGAGGTGAACATGGGCACCCCATTCACCGAATTGCTGGCGCTGGCGGGCGGTGTATGGAAGGGACGCCAGTTGAAAGCCGTCATTCCCGGAGGACCGTCAACTGCCATTTTACCTGCCTCAGCCATCATGGGGGCGACCATGGACTACGATGGCCTTTCCAAGGCCGGGTCGAGCCTGGGGGCGGGTTCCATGATCGTCATGGATGAAACCACTTGTATGGTGAAGACCCTCAAGCGCCTGTCCTATTTCTTCTACGAGGAGTCTTGTGGGCAATGCACGCCGTGCAGGGAAGGCACAGGATGGCTGTACCGCGTCATCAAGCGTATTGTTGATGGACAGGGGCGCATGGAGGATCTGGATTTGCTGACGGATGTCAGCAGCAATATCTCCGGCCGCACCATCTGTGCGCTGGGCGATGCCGCCGCCACGCCGGTATTGAGTTTCATCAAGCATTTCCGTCCCGAGTTCGAATATTACATCCGTCATGGCCGTAGCATGGTGGAAGATGGCCTGGCAGGACGAAGCCAGGCGCAGCCCGAGGTAGCCTATGCTTAATATCGAGATTGATGGCAAGCAGGTCGAAGTAGAGCACGGTTCCACCATCATTGATGCAGCGGACCAGCTTGGTATTCCCATTCCACGGTTTTGCTATCACAAGAAACTTTCCGTCGCCGCCAATTGCCGCATGTGCCTAGTGCAGGTGGAGAAGTTCAATAAGCCGTTGCCTGCGTGTGCGACGCCTGTGGCTGACGGCATGAAAATATTCACGCGCTCCAAGGCAGCAGTGGAGGCCCAGCAGAGCGTGATGGAATTCCTGTTGATCAATCATCCACTGGATTGCCCGATCTGCGACCAGGGTGGCGAATGCGACCTGCAGGATATCGCAGTGGCCTATGGCGCTCCTGCATCGCGCTATACCGAGGAAAAGCGCGTAGTACTCAACAAGAATATCGGGCCGCTGGTTGCCACTGATATGACGCGCTGCATCCAATGCACCCGCTGCGTGCGCTTCCTCAAGGAAGTCGGTGGCATGATGGAGCTGGGGTTGATCAACCGCGGCGAACATGCCGAGATTACTGCCTACGTCGACAAAAGCGTCGATTCGGAGCTTTCCGGCAACATCATCGACCTGTGTCCGGTGGGCGCCTTGACTAGCAAGCCTTTCCGCTACAAGGCGCGGACCTGGGAGCTGATTCGCCGCCCCTCTATTGCGCCGCATGATGGCCTGGGTTCGCATATCGAGGTCCATGTCAAGGATGGCAAGGTGCTGCGCGTGTTGCCGCGCGAGAAGGAGACCATCAACGAATGCTGGTTGTCCGACCGTGACCGCTTTTCCTACGAAGGCCTGAACAGTCCGGACAGGCTCAAAGTGCCCATGGTCAAGCACAATGGCGTTTGGCATGAGACCGACTGGAAAACTGCGCTCGAACTGGCCGCAGGCCAGATCAAGGATATTGTGAACAACGAGGGCGGGGATGCGCTGG
The DNA here is from genome assembly GCF_000013705.1 of Methylobacillus flagellatus KT. Lineage (NCBI taxonomy): Bacteria > Pseudomonadati > Pseudomonadota > Betaproteobacteria > Nitrosomonadales > Methylophilaceae > Methylobacillus > Methylobacillus flagellatus. The sequence goes on along the minus strand of NC_007947.1, from coordinate 2,196,511 downwards.
GTGTGCTGGTGTCGCCCAACAGCACCATGGAAGAAGCTTATCTTGCTACCAGGTTTGCCAATGGCCTGGGCTCGGATAATGTCGACTACCGTCTGCGCCATGCAGACTTCCGCCATGACGGCAAACGCCTGGGTGTGATCTGGATGGGCTGCAACATCCCGGAGGTGCAGGAAATGGACCGCATCCTCGTGATCGGCAGCAACCTTCGCAATGAGCATCCCTTGCTGGCGCAACGCATCCGACGTGCGGTTGCCAATGGGGCGGAGCTTTCCGTCGTTAACCCGCTTGATGACGACCCTTTGATCCCGGTCAAGCACAAGGCCATCTGTTCCCCGAACGACATGGTCAATGTATTGTCGCAGATTCTCAAGGCAGTTTCCGGCATGGAGCGGCTTTCCCTGTGTCTGCCCAAATCCCTTAGCGAGCTGCTGGAAGGTGTCCGGGTGTGGGATAACAGCAAGGCCATTGCCCTGAGCCTGACGGGCCACGGTGAAACCATGGACTTGGTCAGCCCGCGCTCTGCTGTGTTCCTGGGCAATATTTCCCAACATCATCCTCGCTATACCGAGATATATAGCCTGGCCGAGGCGATTGCCTCCCTGTGCGGAGCGACGTTCGGCGTATTGAGCGCTGGCGCGAACAGTGTTGGCGCCAACCTGGTTGGTGCCATGCCCAAGGCAGGCGGCCTGAATGCACGCACCATGCTGGAGTCACCACGCAAGGCCTACATGCTGGTCAATGTCGAGCCCGAGCTGGATTGCGGTAATCCCAGCCTGGCAGTCAATGCACTGCAACAGGCGGAATGCGTCGTGGTATTGACCGCATACCGGTCGGACGCGCTGGAGCGGGATGCCGATATTCTTTTGCCCATTGTGCCGTTTACCGAAACCTCGGGTACTTTCATGAGCATGGAAGGCCGGGTGCAGAGCTTCACTGCCGTGACCAAGGCATTGGGCGAAGCCCGTCCGGGCTGGAAGGTGTTGCGCGTATTGGGCAATCTTGCCGGTGTGAGCCGTTTCGATTTCGACAGCACCGAACAGATCAAGAATGAGATTTTCTGTGGCGAGAAACCCTCGGCGGTCGTTTGGCGTACATTGAACAATAATCTGCGCGAGCTGATTGATGTCGAAGTTAAGGTCAAGCTCGACAGTGACTTGCAGCGTGTGGGCGAAATCCCGCAATTCCAGTCTGACGGCATTGTCCGCCGCTCGCCGCCGTTGCAGAAAACGCGCCATGTCGTGAAGGCTGTGCTGGCGGCACTGCACCCCGAGCAGATGCAGAAACTGGGCATCAAGGAAGGCGAGCGTATCCTCGTCAGGCAAGGCAATGGCAGCGCGGTATTGGAAGCACATGCCGATGCCCGGGTGCCTCATGGCTGTGTGCGAGTCCCTGGTGCCTTGCCACAAACAGCGGGCTTGGGCGATTTGCTGGGCGAGATCTCGGTGGAACGCATTCCTGTCGAGCAACCGGCGGATGAGGTGGTTGCATGATCGCGGAAATGCAAACCATGCTTGGTCCGCTGTGGCCTGTGGCCTGGAACCTGCTCAAGATCATTGCCATTGTCGGCCCGCTGATGGGTGCCGTGGCTTACCTGACCTTGGCCGAGCGCAAGGTGATTGGATTTATGCAGGTGCGTATGGGGCCGAACCGTGTCGGATATCGAGGTTTGCTGCAGCCATTGGCGGACGGCGTCAAACTGCTGATGAAGGAAATCATCATTCCGAGCGCGGCGAGCCGGACCCTGTTCCTGCTCGGCCCGGTGCTGGCCATTGCCCCTGCATTGGCGGCCTGGGCCGTGGTGCCTTTCGACCTGACCCTGGTGCTTGCCGATATCGATGCCGGCCTGCTCTATATTCTGGCGATGACTTCTGTTGGTGTGTATGGTGTCATCATCGCTGGCTGGGCATCCAACTCGAAATATGCCTTCCTGGGCGCAATGCGATCCGCCGCCCAGATCGTCTCTTATGAAATCGCAATGGGGTTTGCCCTGGTGGGTGTGTTGATGTCTGCCAACAGCCTCAATCTGGGCAAGATCGTGCTGGCCCAGTCCGGCGGTTTCTGGGAGTGGTACTGGCTGCCGTTGTTTCCCTTGTTCATTGTGTATTTCATCAGCGCGGTGGCGGAAACCAACCGGGCGCCGTTCGATGTGGCGGAAGGCGAGTCGGAAATCGTGGCTGGCTTCCACGTGGAATATTCCGGTATGGCATTCGCGGTGTTCTTCCTGGCGGAGTACGCCAACATGATCCTGGTGGCCATGCTTGCGGCACTGATGTTTCTCGGTGGCTGGTTGTCGCCGGTGCCGTTCCTGCCCGACAGCATTTTATGGTTGCTGTTCAAGGTGGCTGCCTTACTGTTCTTCTTCCTCTGGTTCCGTGCTACTTTCCCGCGCTATCGCTATGACCAGATCATGCGCCTGGGCTGGAAAGTATTCATCCCCGTGACCTTGGTATGGATATTGTTTGTGGGTGCGATGATGCAGACGCGCTGGGCTTATTTGTTTCATTGAACGAGTGGCTTACTTGAAAAACCATTTCATTGAGAAACTAGGATGATCAGCAAAATAAAAGAATTGTTCGCAAGTTTTATGCTGCTGGAGCTGGTCAAGGGCATGGCCTTGACTGGCCGCTATTTCTTTGCCCGCAAGGTCACTGTGCAGTTCCCCGAAGAGCGCACGCCCATCAGTCCGCGTTTCCGTGGCTTGCATGCGTTGCGCCGTTATCCGAACGGCGAGGAGCGCTGCATTGCATGCAAGCTGTGCGAAGCGGTGTGCCCAGCCATGGCTATCACGATCGAGTCAGAGCAGCGTGAAGACAACACCCGCCGTACCACCCGGTACGACATTGATCTGACCAAGTGTATTTTCTGCGGCTTTTGTGAAGAGTCCTGCCCGGTGGACTCCATTGTCGAAACCAGGATTTTCGACTACCACGGGGAAAAGCGCGGCGACTTGATCTATACCAAGCCCATGCTGCTGGCGGTGGGGGACAAATACGAAGAGCAGATCGCCGCGGATCGTGCGGCAGATGCACGGTATCGCTAGAAGTTTGATAAATAAGAGCGGCTTAACAAAATTCAGCAAGGCGGTCTTGGCTAGACGGTAGGTAGTACGACTAGGCGGGGCAACAACGTCAGGAGCGTTTTGTTAAGCCGCTCTAAGAAGGCCACGAGGAGGAGTGATGGATATGGCATTGATCAATGCGCCTTTATCCATGAGGAGGGGATCATGATATTCCAGGATTATGTGTTTTATGCTTTAGCCGCCATTCTGCTATTTGCGGGGGTGCGTGTCATTACGACGCGTAACCCGGTGCACGCCACCTTATTTCTGGTATTGGCTTTTTTCACGGCTGCAGGTATCTGGCTGCTGCTGGAGGCCGAGTTCCTTGCCATTGCCCTGGTGCTGGTGTATGTGGGTGCAGTGATGGTGCTGTTCCTGTTCGTCGTGATGATGCTCGACATCAATCTCGACAAAATGCGCGAAGGCTTCTGGAATGCCTTGCCAGTCGCCTTGCCGGTAGGCCTGTTGATGGCCGGCGAGATGGTGATGATCCTGGGCAGCAAGCATTTCAGCCCCGACATGCTCAGCACCCCGGCACCCCGGCCTGCAGGATATAGCAATACTGCCGAAATCGGTCGACAGCTATACACCGATTACCTGTTGCCATTTGAATTGGCTTCCGTCGTGCTGCTGGTTGCGATTGTCGCGGCGATTGCGCTGACCTTGCGCGAGCGCAAGGATTCCAAGTTCATGGACCCCGCGGAGCAGGTCAAGGTCAAGCGCGCCGACCGCGTGCGCATCGTCAGTATGCCGGCAGAAAAGGAAATCCTGCCGACTCCAGAACCTGCAGTTGAAAAAAAATAGAGACAAGGATGCAGCAATGAGCGTAGGACTCTCTCACTACCTGATTTTGGGCTCGATATTGTTCGCCATCAGCGTGATCGGCATTTTCCTCAATCGCAAGAATGTGATCGTGCTGCTGATGGCCATCGAGCTGATGTTGCTGGCGGTGAACATGAATTTCATCGCATTCTCGCACTATCTCAATGACATTGCCGGGCAGATATTCGTATTCTTCATTCTCACCGTGGCGGCGGCCGAATCTGCAATCGGACTGGCGATTCTCGTCCTGCTGTTCCGCAATTTGAGAACCATCAATGTCGATGATATTGGCAGCTTGAAAGGATAAACCATGCAAGCCCCGCACATGTTCATTCGGCATGCCATGTTGAGTCCTGGAGTATCGGCATGACGGTGCAAAGTCTTTATCTCTGGATTCCCCTGCTGCCATTGTTCGCCGCCGCCGTGGTTGGCCTGTTTGGTCGCCAGTTGCCTCGTGCCTCGGCACATTGGCTGACGATTGCGGGTGTGGCGGCATCGTTTGCCTTGTCTGTCTGCGTATTCATGGATGCATTGCACGGCAATGTCTTCAATGGCACGGTGTATACTTGGCTCACCAGCGGTGGGCACCGCTTCGAGGTGGGCTTCCTCGTTGATCGCCTCACGGCAACCATGATGGTGGTCGTGACCTTCGTCTCGCTGATGGTGCATATCTACACCATAGGCTATATGGCAGAAGACCCCGGCTACAGCCGCTTCTTTAGCTATATTTCCCTCTTCACCTTCTCCATGCTGATGTTGGTGATGAGCAACAACTTTATGCAGCTCTTTTTCGGCTGGGAAGCGGTGGGGCTGGTGTCCTACCTGCTGATCGGCTTCTGGTACAAACGACCGACCGCGATTTATGCAAACCTCAAGGCATTCCTCGTCAACCGCGTCGGGGATTTCGGCTTCCTGTTGGGGATCGGCATGGTGCTGTACTATCTCGGCAGCCTGGATTATGCCGCCGTGTTCTCGATTGCACCGCAATTCGCCGACACCACGGTTGAATTGGTGCCGGGTCATCCGTGGTCATTGATGACGGTGATCTGCATCCTGTTGTTCATCGGCGCCATGGGCAAGTCGGCGCAGGTGCCGCTGCATGTGTGGCTGCCGGATTCCATGGAAGGCCCGACCCCGATCTCTGCGTTGATTCATGCTGCCACCATGGTGACGGCTGGTATCTTCATGGTGGCGCGCATGTCGCCATTGTATGAGCTATCGACCACGGCCTTGTCGTTTGTGCTGGTGATCGGCGCGATCACGGCCTTGTTCATGGGCTTCCTCGGTATCATTCAGCACGACATCAAGCGCGTGGTGGCGTACTCCACCCTGTCGCAGCTTGGCTACATGACCGTGGCACTGGGTGTTTCCGCCTATTCAGTGGCGATTTTCCACCTGATGACGCATGCCTTCTTCAAGGCCTTGCTGTTTCTCGGGGCGGGTTCCGTGATCATGGGCATGCACCACGACCAGGACATGCGCAACATGGGCGGCTTGCGCAAATATATGCCGATTACCTGGATCACCTCCCTGATCGGATCATTGGCCCTGATCGGCACGCCATTGTTCAGCGGCTTCTATTCCAAGGATTCCATCATCGAGGCCGTCAGTTTTTCCCATATCCCTGGCAGTGGCTTTGCCTATTTTGCCGTGCTCGTAGGCGTGTTCGTCACCGCATTCTATTCCTTCCGCATGTATTTCCTCGTCTTTCACGGCAAGGAAAAATGGATGCAGAAGACTCATGACCATCATGATGCACATCACCACGATGACGAGCACCATCACGGCCTGGGACCGCACGACAAGCCGCATGAATCCCCATGGGTCGTGACGGTGCCGTTGGTCCTGCTGGCCATTCCCTCTGTGCTGATCGGTTATGTCGCGATTGATGCGATGGTGTTTGGCGATTACTTCAACGACATCATTTATGTGGATCACCAGCAGCATGGTGCAATGCGTGAGCTGGCGCATCATTTCCACGGCGCGTGGGCGATGGCGCTGCATGGGCTGACATCGCTGCCATTCATACTCGCAGCCTCCGGCGTGGCGCTGGCCTGGTTTTTCTACATGAAGCGTCCGGATATTCCTGCAGCAGTCAAGAACAGGTTCGGGTTGGTGTACTGCATCCTCGACAACAAATACGGCTTTGACAGTTTCAATGAGAAATTCTTTGCCGGCGGCTCGTGCTTTCTCGGTGGCAAGCTCTGGCAGATCGGGGATGTGAAGCTGATAGACGGCTTGCTGGTGAATGGTGCTGCCAGGCTGGTCGCCTGCTTTGCCGGGTTGGTCAGGCGGTTGCAAACTGGCTTGGTGTACCACTACGCGTTCGCCATGATCATCGGCGTTTTCTTCCTACTCACTGTCTTCATGAAAATATAACAAGCGATGAATGACTTACCTTTCCTGAGCCTGTCGATCTGGGTGCCCATCCTGGCTGGCGTGTTGGTACTGTTCACCGGCGGGGACAAGCATGCCAGCGCTGCACGCTGGCTGGCCTTGCTGGGCAGCATCGCCGGTTTTGCCGTGACCGTGCCGCTCTATCTCGGTTTCGATACGCAATATGGTGGCTTCCAGTTCGTGGAGCGCCTGCAGTGGATCCCTGCGTTCAATATCCAATACCACCTGGGGGTAGACGGGATTGCAGTGCCTTTGATCCTGCTGACCAGCTTTACCACCTTCATCGTGGTCATCGCCGGCTGGGAGGTGATCGAGAAGCGGGTTGCGCAATATATGGCGGCCTTCCTCATCATGTCCGGTATCATGATCGGCGTATTTTCCGCCCTGGACGCCATCCTCTACTATATTTTCTGGGAGGCGATGCTGATCCCGATGTTCCTGGTGATCGGCATTTGGGGCGGCCCGAATCGGGTTTATGCCACCATCAAATTTTTTCTCTATACCTTGCTCGGGTCGTTGCTGATGCTGGTGGCGTTCATCTATCTGTATCACCAGAGCGGCAGTTTCGATATCACTGACTATTACCGCATGCCCTTGGCCCTGGATGTGCAGATCTGGCTGTTCGTTGCCTTCTTCATGGCGTTTGCCGTCAAGATCCCGATGTGGCCCGTGCATACTTGGCTGCCGGATGCCCACGTCGAGGCGCCGACAGGCGGTTCAGTGGTGCTGGCCGCGATCGCGCTCAAGCTGGGCGGCTATAGCTTCCTGCGTTTCGCCATGCCTATTGCGCCCGACGCGTCGCATTACCTGGCGGGCTTCATGATCACCCTGTCGTTGATCGCTGTGGTGTATATCGCGCTGGTGGCCCTGGTGCAGAAGGACATGAAGAAGCTGATTGCCTATTCGTCCATCTCGCACATGGGTTTCGTCACCCTGGGTTTCTTCCTCTTCAATCCGCTGGGCCTGGAAGGCGCGATCGTGCAGATGATCTCGCATGGTTTCATTTCTGCTGCGATGTTCCTGTGTGTGGGCGTGTTGTATGACCGCATGCACTCACGCCAGATTGCGGATTACGGCGGCGTGGTCAACACCATGCCGGTATTCACGGCCTTTGCCGTGCTGTTTGCCATGGCCAATGCGGGCTTGCCGGGCACTTCCGGTTTTGTCGGCGAGTTCATGGTGATCCTGGGCACGGTACAAGTGAATTTCTGGTATGCCTTCCTCGCAGCTACGACCCTGATCTTTGGTGCGGCGTATACCCTATGGATGGTCAAGCGGGTTTATTACGGCGAGATTGCAAATCCCCAGGTGGCTGCGTTGAAGGATATCAACCGGCGAGAGTTTTTTATCCTGGGCCTGCTGGCCCTCCTGGTGCTGGGGTTCGGGATCTATCCGCAGCCCATTACCGAAATGACGCATGCAACCGTAAGCCAACTGCTTGAGCATATGGCGTTGAGCAAGCTGCCGCCACTGTGATTGTGACGAGAATATACCGACATGAATGCCATATCCCTTGACCTGATGACAGCACTACCAGAAATCGTCGTGCTCGTGATGGCGATGCTGATCCTGTTGCTGGACCTGTTTCTCAAGTCCTCCAGCCGTTTCCTGATTTATGTGCTGTCGCAGTTGACCCTGCTTGTAGCGGCCATCATCACAGTAGTCACCCATTCCACTGTGATTGAATATGCCTTCAACGGCATGTTCGTGGATGACGCGCTTGCGGATATCCTCAAGCTGGGCATCTACCTGGCGACTTCTGTCACCCTGATCTACACCCGGACTTATGTCTCGTTGCGAGGCATGTTCAGGGGCGAATTCTATGCACTGGTGCTGTTCTCGACCCTGGGCATGATGGTCATGGTCTCGGGACAACATTTCCTCACCTTGTACATCGGCCTGGAGCTGTTGTCATTGTCCCTGTATGCACTGGTGGCGTTGGACAGGGATAACGCCAGCTCAACCGAGGCGGCAATGAAATATTTCGTGCTCGGCGCGCTGGCCTCAGGCATGTTGTTGTACGGCATGTCCATGCTCTATGGTGTAACCGGTAGCCTGAGCATTGATGGTGTATCGGAAGCGCTGCTCAATGGTGCGCCGGATCACGGCGTACTTGTGCTGGGGTTGGTGTTCGTCGTGGCTGGCCTGGCGTTCAAGCTGGGGGCGGCCCCGTTCCAGATGTGGGTGCCGGATGTCTATCATGGCTCGCCGACTGCAGTGACCCTGTTCATCGGATCGGCAACCAAGATAGCGGCATTCGCCATGGTGGTGAGGCTGCTGATCCAGGCCATGTTCATGCTCGCAGCTGACTGGCAGGGAATGTTGATCATCATGGCCGTCTTGTCCATGGTGATCGGTAATATCGCGGCGATTGCGCAAACCAATATCAAGCGCATGCTGGCTTACTCCACCATTTCTCACATCGGGTTCCTGTTGCTGGGATTCCTCAGCGCCAGCCTGAATGGTTATGCTTCCGCAACCTTCTATATCCTGTCGTATGTGCTGATGACATTGGCAGGCTTCGGCGTCATCCTGCTCTTGAGCCGGGCAGGGTTTGAGGCCGACAGGCTGGAAGACCTCAAGGGCTTGAACCAGCGCAATCCCTGGTATGCCTTCCTGATGTTGCTGGTCATGTTTTCCATGGCGGGCATCCCGCCGACATTGGGCTTCTATGCCAAGTTCACCGTGCTGCAGGCTGCGCTGCAGGCGGGCTTCACGGCGTTGGTGGTGTTTGCCGTGATCATGGCACTGATCGGGGCCTTCTACTATCTGCGCGTCCTCAAGTATATCTACTTTGACGAGCCCGACGACCACAGCGCAATCAAGGCGCCGATTGACATGAAGCTGGTCTTGAGTGTTAATGCTATTGGTTTACTCATACTCGGCATGCTGCCACAACGCCTGATGGACGTTTGTGCTTATGCCATTATTCACAGCATTCAATAATCAGGTCGATGTGCCGCAAGTGCGGTGCCTCCAGGTATAACTTACGTCATGACAATTACAATCCTGTTGCTGCTGTCATTGCTCGCAGCCAACTTGCCTTGGTTTTCCGAGCGCCTGTTTTACCTCATTCCACTGAAAGGCGAGCGTAAAGCGCTGGGCTGGAGTTTGCTTGAACTGATAGTGCTTTACTTCTTGGTTGGCATGATCGCGATTGCGGTTGAGCGTGGCAGTATCGGGCAAGTGGCTGCGCAGGGCTGGGAGTTTTACGCCATTACCTTCAGCTTGTTCATCGTGTTCGCATTCCCCGGTTTTGTATACCGATATCTCTGGCGCAAGTCTTGACATCCGCCATTTCACCAAGAGTTGATTTATGAGCCATCACCAATACGACGATCAGGACCTCGTCGAGGTCACCTTATCATCCGAAACCATTGCCGAGGGCGGCATGCTGCTGGTCAAGCGCGACCAGGTGCGTGTGCCATCGGGAGCCACCAGCCAGCGCGAATATGTCATCCACCCCGGCGCAGTGGTGGTGGTTCCCGTGCTGGAGAATGGCAATATATTGCTGGAGCGCCAGTTCCGCTACCCCTTGTCGCGCGTATTCATTGAGCTGCCCGCCGGCAAGATCGATGCGGGAGAGCCCCCCCTGGAAACAGGGAAGCGGGAGTTGCTCGAAGAGACTGGCTATACAGCGGCAGACTGGGTGTATCTCGGCCTCCAGCACCCCTGTATCGGCTATTCCAATGAAGTGATCCATATCTATCTTGCCTGCGGATTGTCCGCCGGGCAGCATAATCGCGACATCGACGAGGCATTGCAATTGTTCGAGGCCAGCCTGGAGCAGTGCATGCAGATGATACGGGATGGCGAGCTGACTGACGGCAAGACGATCGTCGCCCTGTTCCATGCCGAGAAATTCCTTAGTGGCGAGTGGCCTGGGAGGGATCAGCCTTGAGCAAGATACTGATTGCCGGGTGTGGAGACCTGGGCCTCGAGCTGGCACGCCGCTTAACGGCACAAGGGCACGAGGTAACGGGCTTGCGGCGCTCCGCGCAACCCATGCCTGCCGGGGTGCAAACATTGATTGCCGACGTCACCAGGCCGGATACCTTGGCTTCAATTGTGCATCTCCGACCAGAAATACTGGTGTATTGCGTTGCTGCTAGCGAATATAGCGATGAGCATTACCGCCTCAGCTACGTTGAAGGGTTGCGCAACACCCTGTCGGCCCTGGAGGGTGCGCCCTTGCAGCACGTTTTTTTCGTCTCCAGCACCGGCGTATATGGACAGGAAGTGGAAGAATGGCTGGATGAAGATACGCCTCCCATCGCCAAGGACTTCAGCGGCAAGCGCATGCTGGAAGCAGAAGCCCTGCTGGCGGCGTATTCATCCACCATCCTGAGATTCTCCGGCATCTATGGGCCCGGACGACTGCGCATGATCAGGCAGGCGCAAACGCCGGAACAGTGGCCGGCACGGAACGCCTGGACCAACCGCATTCACCGGGATGACGGCGCGGCATTCATTGCATATTTGATACAGCAGCGGAGTCATGCCGTGCCGGAACGCCTCTATATCGTGACCGACAACCAGCCCCTGCCGGTGCATGACCTTTTGCGCTGGCTGGCGGATCGGCAAGGCATTGCCTACCCTGCAGGCGCCACGCCGCCGGTACAGGGTAACAAGAAGCTCAGCAATGCACGTTTACTGGCTAGCGGATACCAGCTCATTTATCCTGATTATGTATCGGGATATGGTGCCTTGCTGGCTGCAATGCGCCCATGACCTGACCAGTCACACTGGGGAACGTATCAAACGCCACATAGGGTCACCTTGTGGCGTTTTTGTCGTTGATGAGCCGTTTCAGCATCATGATGAAACGGCTTTCCCGCAGGGCATTTTCCTGACAGTCACAATGTCTCTTCGGCTGCCCGAAAAATATGGTTCAGCCGATTAGGCTCCCAGTCCTGTCAACCTCGTCCTTCGCGCCCACCTGGGCCACATCGCCTCTGTGAATACTTTCCCATCTAATCGGGAATCTTTCATCTGTTGCAGTTGTTACAAATTGTTAACAATTGTTTCCGCCGAGTAACAACCGATCGGCAGGGAGTTTGTAACCAAACCAGAATGAGGAGAAGTATATGAAAGGCAGAGTAAGCCATGTCGGTATCAGCGCTGCTGTCAGCAGCCTGCTGGTGCTTGCGACGGTGCAGGGTGCTCAGGCAAACCAGGAGGTGCTGAATTTACAGAAAAATGCAGATAACTGGGCTTTGCAAACCGGTAATTACACTGGTCAGCACAATAGCACATTGAGCCAAATCAACAAAAGCAACGTCAAGAACCTGAAGGCAGCTTGGTCTTTCTCTACCGGCGTTTTGCATGGTCATGAAGGCGCGCCACTGGTCATTGGCGACATGATGTATGTGCACAGTGCGTTTCCGAACAATACGTTTGCCATCAACCTGAATGACCCCGGCGTGATTGCATGGCAGCACAAGCCCAAGCAAATTGCCTCGGTCAAGGCCGTGGCATGTTGCGACATCGTGAACCGCGGCTTGGCCTATGGCGACGGCAAGATCGTGAAGACCCAGCTGGACGGTAGGCTGGTGGCCCTTGATGCCAAATCCGGCAAGATCGTGTGGGAAATCGAGGTGTGTGATCCGAAGGTGGGCGCCACACTGACCCAGGCGCCATTTGTCGCCAAGAATTCTGTCCTGGTTGGCTGCTCGGGTGCTGAGCTGGGCGTTCGCGGCGCGGTTAACTCCTTCAACCTGAAAACTGGCGAATTGCAGTGGCGTGCTTTTGCCACCGGGCCCGATGAAGAGGTCCGCCTAGCCAAGAACTTCAACAGCGATAACCCGCATTACGGTCAATTCGGCCTCGGTCTCAAGACCTGGGAAGGCGATGCATGGAAGATCGGTGGCGGCACCAACTGGGGTTGGTATGCCTATGATCCCAAGCTGAACCTCTTCTACTATGGTTCAGGCAACCCGGCGCCATGGAACGAAACCATGCGTCCCGGCGACAACAAGTGGACCATGACCATCTGGGCTCGTGACCTCGACACAGGTGAAGCCAAGTGGGGCTACCAAAAGACGCCTCACGACGAATGGGACTTCGCAGGCGTGAATCAAATGATTCTTTCCGATCACAAGGTTGACGGCAAGGTGACACCTCTGCTCACCCATATCGACCGTAACGGCATCATGTACACGCTGAACCGCGACAACGGCAACCTGATCCAGGCTGCCAAGGTTGATCCGGCGGTCAACGTGTTCAAGAAGGTTGACCTCAAGACTGGTACGCCAGTGCGCGATCCTGAGTTCAGCACACGCATGGATCATAAGAGCACCAACGTATGTCCTTCCGCCATGGGCTTCCACAACCAGGGCCTGGATGCGCTGGATCTTGACGAGCCCATCGTCTACGCAGGCCTGAACCATATTTGTATGGATTGGGAGCCATTCATGCTGCCATACCGTGCAGGCCAGTTCTTCGTGGGCGCAACCCTGGCGATGTACCCAGGACCTAGTGGCCCGACCAAGAAGGAAATGGGGCAAGTGCGTGCCATGGACATCGTGACAGGTAAGTACAAGTGGACCAAGTGGGAGAAGTTCGCTGTTTGGGGCGGCACGCTCGCTACCAAGGGTGGCCTGGTGGTCTACAACACACTGGATGGCTATATCAAGGCCCTGGACAAGGACAACGGCAAAGACTTGTGGAAGTTCAAGATGCCATCCGGCGGCATCGGGGCGCCCATGACCTATCAATTCAAGGGTAAGCAGTACATCGGCTCCATGTACGGTGTGGGTGGATGGCCTGGCGTTGGCCTGGTATTCGACCTGACCGATCCTAGCGCTGGTCTGGGTGCTGTAGGTGCCTTCAAGGAGCTACAGAATCACACTCAAATGGGTGGTGGCCTGATGGTGTTCAGCCTCTAATGCAGTAAGTGAAAGCAAGCTGAAGCGATATCCGGGGCAGCGGGACTGCCCCGGTATTTAAATGAATTTGCGTTTTGGAATTGAGTAGACATGCATATTGTGAAAAAGAAGTCCTCTATCGCTGCTGCCACGGCTGTCTTGGCAGGTTTTGTCGGGATGATGGCTGTGCAGGTTCATGCGGCAGATGAGTTGAGAGTATGCGCAGGCAAAGATGAATTGCCTTACTCCAATGACCAGCAGCAGGGCTTTGAGAATGAGATTGCCAAAGTCGTCGGCAAAGCCATGAATCGTAAGGTGACATTTGTCTGGTGGACTGATCCGCGTTATTCGGTTCGGGATTTTCTCGACAAGAAACAATGTGATGTCCTGCTGGGGTTGGATAAAGGCGACCCCCGCGTGTTGAATACCAAACCCTACTATAAGTCCAGTTACGTGTTTGTGACGCGTAAGGACAGGGAAATAGAGATTAGCTCCTGGGATCATCCATATCTCAAGGAGCGTAGCTTCAGGCTGGGATTTTTGCCTGATAGTCCCGCCAAGAACATGATGCTTGAGATCGGCCGGTTTGACGACATGTTCGATTACCTGACCGAGCTGACGGATTTCAAGTCTACGCGCAATCGCTACATCAAGATCGATGAGCGCAAGCTGGTCAATGACGTGATTACCATGAAGCTGCATGCTGCGGCGTTATGGGCGCCGTCAGTAGCCAAATATGTGGCCGAGTCTACCACCCCGCTGAACATGGTCATGATTGAAGACAATGCCACGCGGGCCAATGGCAGCAAGATTCCCATGCAGTACGAAACCGTCATGGGTGTCAGGCATGGCGACGATGCCCTGAAAGCTGAATTGGATAAGGCGATTACGGCCAGCCAGCAAGAGATTGACGCCATTCTCAAGAAAGAGCACATCCCGCTCTTGCCAATCTAGGTTTTTTTATCACTCCGGGGTAGTAAATGTTTAAAAAATTAGCAGTTGTTAGCAGTATCAGTTTGCTCTTGGCTACTGGTTTCGCACTGATGCCAGCGCAGGCTGAGTTGGAATTCCGCGGCACGATTTCTGGAGACATCCTTGACACCAGCGGTGAGGAGGATACGCCTCAAGTGCTTGAGTTCAGGAACACCGGCCAGAATCCTTACAACGGTGATTTCGAGGCAATGAAAAAAGGTTATGTGATCTTCTCCACCGCCTGCTCAGGCTGCCATGGACACTTGGCAGAAGGCAAGCTGGGCCCGGCGTTGAACGATGACTACTGGACATATCCGACCAATCTGGAAGACAAAGGCTTGTTTGAGACGATCTTCGGCGGCGCCGCCGGCATGATGGGGCCGCAGCAGGGATTGCTGACGCAGGATGAGATCCTGCACGTCATGGCTTGGATTCGTGCGCTGGAAAAAGATCCGAAGAAGGCGCAGGAAGCCGTGGATGCCTTTGAAAAGAAGAATTCGTAGGCCCAACCCTGCCGGCAACGCTGACTGGTGGCTTCCGGCAGATCTTGTAGTACCACCAGCAACCATAACACAAGGAGATATCAATGAAACGCGTTTTGACATTAGTAGCAACCGTAGGTGCGATGGTTGCCTCTGGCCTTGCTTTTGCCTATGACGGCCAAACTTGTCGTGCTCCTGGCGACTGCTGGCAACCCAAGCCTGGCTATCCAGAGAAAATTGCGGGTACCAAGTACGACCCTAAGCATGACCCTGCAGAACTCAGCAAGCAGGAAGCTGCCATCAAGGCTATTGATGAACGCAATGCCAAGCGTATTGCCAATGCAAAGGCGACCGGTACCTTCAAGTTTGACGTGAAATAAGCTTGTGATATGGCAAGGGCTGATGTTCGGGGACGGGCATCAGCCTTTTTACTGGGATGCATGAGGGGGTTATTTCGATGGCATGTCCGCAGTGTCATGCAAATAAAACCTTCAGTCAGCAGGACGCAATAAGATGCAAGAGCAAATAAATCTGAGTGAATGGCGAGAGCGTGCAAGATCATTCGAGCAATCCGCCAATAAAGTGGTGCTGGGGCTGGAAAGGCAGGTTCGCGCGCTGACGATTGCCATCTTCTCGCGCGGGCACGTTTTGCTTGAAGGCGACGTTGGGGTAGGCAAGACGACTTTGCTGAAAGCCGCCTCACGCTTGCTTGGCGGCGCGTATCAACGCATTGAGGGTGCGATCGACCTCATGCCCGGCGATTTTCTCTACCATGCCTACATTGACCAGAATGGCCAGCCTGCCGTGGCGCCTGGTCCCTTGTTGCGGCATGAGGAAAACCTGGCCGTATTTTTCTTCAACGAAATCAACCGCGCACGGCCGCAAGCGCATTCGCTTCTGCTGCGACTGATGGCCGAGCGTAGCGTCAATGCTTTCAATCGCGACTATGCCTTTCCCCACCTGACCGTCTTTGCCGACAGAAATGGTCTCGAGCGCGAGGAAACGTTCGAGCTGCCAGCCGCGGCACGCGACCGCTTCTTCATGGAAGTTTCCGTCACCGCGCCGGAAGATAAAGAGCTGCAGCGCGACCTGATGTTCAGTACCCGGTTCCACGATGCGGATGCGCTGATCGAGACGTTGGAGCCGGGTTTGGTGCCCTACGACAAGCTGAACGCGGTATCCGCTGCGATTCAGGAGAGCGTGCGTTCCGAGCTTGCCTTGCAAGATTACGCGGTCAATATCTGGCAAGCCTTGCGCCATCCGGAGCGCATCGGGATCGAGATCGAAGACGTCGATATCAGTCGCCTGGTGGCTGGAGGCGCCAGCCCGCGCGGCATGGCCATGTTGATGCGCGCCGCGCGTACGCGTGCCTGGCTGGAAGGCCGCGATTACCTGACCCCAGATGATATCCGGGCTGTTTTCCCTGAAACCGTAGGGCACCGCGTGTTCTTTACGCCGGCGTACGAATTGCGGCGCGATGAAATTGCCCCTGCATTGCTGAGCGGCGTACTCAACAAGATCCCTGCGCCGTAGGTTGCACAGGCCCTGACAGGCAAGCATTATTTTGGCAAGTTTTACACCACAGGAATTCTATTACCACCTGCGCTGGCGTGCCCGTGGCGCCCAGCCGGGTGCCCATGCCACCTGCACACCCGGTGGCGGGACGGATTTTGCCGGGCATGTGCCTTTCATGGACAACCCCGACCCGCGTCGCCTCGATTTGCGCGCCAGCCTGCGCGTGATTCCCCGGCGTTACGTGGTGCGCTCCTTCTTCGAGCGCGGGGCGATCGTAGTCTATGCCTTGCTAGACCTGTCGGCCTCCATGCGGTTTGCGGGCAATGCTGAAAAGAAGCGCTTGCTTGCTGACATTGCTGCGGCAATCGCCTGGTCCAGCACGCGCCACGGGGACTCGTTTTCACTGCTGGCCTGTGATGATGTAGTGCGCCAGGATATATTCCTGCCTCCCTCATTTCGGCGCGGCCTTGCCCAGGAATTGCACCGCAAGATATTGGACACGGAGATTCGCCCCCAGTCCGGGGCAACAGGTTTGCCGCGCGCGATCGAGCAGGTGCGGCCAAGCCGGTCATTGGTGTTCCTGATTTCCGATTTCCACCTGGATGAGGTATTGCTGAGCAATACCTTGACGAGTTTTTCCGCGCACGACGTCGTGCCCTTGGTGCTGTGGGACAGCAGCGAATACCGTGACTTGCCCGAGTGGGGGTGGGCGCGAGTCAGGGACATGGAAGGAAAAGGCGAGCGTTCCATTTTCCTGCGGCGCAGCCTCAGGCGTGAAATCGAACAGCGCTACCTGGAACGCAAGCGCGAGCTTAAGAAGCTGTGTCGGCAATACGGCGCTCGCGCCCCATTTTTTATCGAAGACAAATTTGATGCTGGCTTGCTGACGCGTCATCTTTTGGAGGCTAGTTGATGAGACGTGTGTTGTTGTCTTTGCTATTCCTGACCTTGCCTGTTTTTGCCGCGGAAAAGAGCATCGATGCGCAATCCTTCGTGCGCGACATCGGCTACCGTGTCGGCGATATCGTCGAGCAACGCGTAGAGGTCATGGTGCCGGCAGGATTCGAGTTCGATGAAAGCTCCTTGCCGAAGCGCCTTGGCGCCGGCGCCCATATCGAGTTGCGTGATGTCGTGCATAGAACCGAGAGCACGAGCAATGGGGTCAGGCATACCTTCCTGTTCGACTGGCAGGTATTCCGCACGTTGCGGGATGTCCGGCCGATTCCGTTGCGCGCCCTGGGTTTGCAGTTCCGCAAGGGGGATGACATCCTGGTGGCGCGCCTGCAGCCAGCCGAAGTCCTGATGGCCCCCATGCTGCCCACGATGCTGACCAAGGAGCAGGCCACGCCGCGTGAAGCCATCGTACCCCAGGCGCAGCCGCTGCAACCTCTCCTGCAGCAGCTGAGCTGGTCAGTCGCCGGGCTCTTGGTTGCCGGCCTTTATTTTGCCTGGCGGTTTGACTACCTGCCTTTCCGCGGCAAGCATCCCAGCCCTTTCCGCAAGGCCGCGCGGGAGATCCGCCGCCTGCGCAACCAGCAAGGCGAGCTGCAGGCATCAATGCGGATTTTGAGCCGTGCATTCACCGATTATGCTAATGCTGCTGTCACCCTGGAAGAGCTCAAGCAATTCTTTGCCAGACATCCCGAAACCCAGCCATTCCAGGCTGAGATTGAAACATTCTTCCTGGCGACGCAACAAATGTTCTTTGCAGGCAAGGCCGATACCATCAGCAAGGCCGAGGTGGAAAAACTGGCACGCAAGCTGAGCTTGATGGAGACGCCATGAGCGAATTTCTGCAGAACGCGGGCGCCGGGTTGCAAGCGCCAGGCTGGCTGGCGCTATTGCTGCTGGCATTGGTACCACTGCTGGTACGTGGTCATGCCGCGTTTCCTTATCCTTCCATTCTGCGGTTGCCTGAGGATGAACTGTCGTTATGGATAGAACGTGTTTGGCGCTGGGCTGGGGCGCTAGCTGTTGCGGCAATGGCAGTGGCATTGTCCGGACCATATTGGGGCGAGCAACAGTTGGAAAAAGTCGGGCGTGGCGCGCATGTCATGATTGTGCTGGACCGCAGTGCCAGTATGAATGACAGCTTCGCTGACTCCGCCAAACATGATAGTGAGTCGAAAATGGCAGCGGCACGCCGTGTGCTGCAGTCCTTTGTGCGCCAGAGTCGCGAGGACTTGCTGGGCATGGTGACGTTCAGCACCTCTCCCATCCTCGCTGCGCCCCTGGGCGGCGATCGCGAGGCGGTGCTGGCTGCATTGCGTGCGACAGAGGCGGGTGGCATGGGCTTTACCGCAGTGGCGCGTGGTCTTGGCATGGCGCTGGATTATTTCGAGGGGCGTCCCGTTACCGGTGCACGGGCCATCCTGCTGGTGTCCGATGGGGGCGCGCATCTGGATGTGAAAACTCAGGATTTGCTACGTGAAATGTTCCATCGGCAGGGTGCTTCCCTGTATTGGGTTTACCTCCGTTCTGCCAACGGCGTTAGCATCAAAAATGCGCCTGAGGACGAGGATCTTGATGCCTATCCGGAACACCAGCTACATGATTACTTCAACTCTCTGGGTGTGAGCTACCGTATTTATGAAGCGGAAAGCCCAAGGGCGGTGGAAGAGGCGCTGGCCGATATTGCCGAACTCAAGAACCAGCCCGTGAAGTATTACGAAGCCGCTGCGCGCCACGATCTGAGCTGGATATTCTATTTATTGTCGCTATTATGCGCCGCAGCATTATTTGCCCTACACCTGACGGAGGTTAAGAGATGGCGCGCCGTTTAAGGCTATTGCCGTGGATGTTGCTTTTATTGGTGCTGGCGACAGCGGGCCTGGCCTGGAGCAGCGTGAGCCTGTACCGTGCGGGTATTTACAACCAGAAGCTGGAAGCAGGTGAGCTGCATACCGGAAGCTCGGCACGCGAGCTGTTCGCCAATGCCTGGTTGCTGGCGGAGCAGGGACAGGTGGAAAAGGCGCTTGAATTGTATGTTGAAGCGGCTGCCAAGGGGGATGATGGCCTGCGCAAGGCCGCCTATTTCAATTCCGGCAACCTCTACCTGACTCAGAGCGTAGAGATCCTCGAGAATGAAGGCTACGCTTCCTGGGACAAGGTCGGGCCGTTGATGTCGCTGTGCAAGGAGAATTACACTAAGGCGCTTCTCATCGACCCTGAATGGATCGAGGCCAAATACAATCTGGAGCTTGCTTTGCGTCTGTCGCCGTCGTTCGCCGGCGTGAAAACGCCAAACCGTTACAACGAAGATGACGACGAAGTGGAAGAAGACGAAAAGCGCCCTGACGGTTGGCCGTCGATTCCCGGCTTCCCCAGGGGGATGCCTTGATATTGCAGCGCTTCAGCTTTTCCAGCATAGACTTGCGCGGACGCATGATGCTGGCAAGCGTGGTGTTGCTCGCAATCACCATGCTGAGCCCCAGCGCCACATTGCCGCGCCGGGTGTTTGATTGGTTCTTTGTGCTTGATATTACCCAGAGCATGAATGTGCGTGACTATACGCTGAATGGCAAGAGCATCAGCCGCCTGGAGTTCTCCAAGAAAGCCATGCGCGAAGCGCTGCGTGAGCTGCCTTGCGGTTCCACTGTTGCCCTTGGCATGTTTACCGAGCGATCAACACAGAATATCGTGCGGCCACTCGAAGTCTGCGCGCATTTTTCTGCGCTGGACCAGACCATTGCGCACATGGATTGGCGCATGGCATGGGCGGCCGACTCCTTCATTACTCACGGGGTATTGAGCGGCATAGCGCAGACCGCCAAGCTAGGATCCAATATGCATTTGGCATTCTTCACCGACGGCCACCAGGCGCCGCCGTCGAACCCGGATTACTTGCCCAAATTCGAGGGTAAACCTGGAGAGGTCGGCGGCATGCTGGTTGGCACGGGCCAGGAAGCACTCAGCAGGATTCCCAAGCTGGATGAGCATGACAACATCATTGGCTATTGGGAGCTGGAAGAAGTGATGCGCTTTGCGACATTCGGTATGTTTACCTCCAAATCCGTGCATGAAATGGAGAAGGACATGGAGGTGGAGGAAGAGGACGGCCTGAACCGTCGCAATGCATCCCATGGTCGTAATCCCGCTGAAGATACGCAAGCCAACCTTTCTGGGCTGAATGAAAAAGCGCTGAGACAATTGGCCGACACCACGGGCCTTCAATACAAACGCCTGGAATCGCCCTATGGATTTGCGCGGGATATCACGTCAAGCGGCATGGCGACATGGCGCTCTGGGAAGACAGATCTCAGGCCATGGTTCGCCTTGCCAGCTCTTTTATTGATTTTGGCTTATTTCATGCCACCAGGATTTTTCGATTTCGTTCAACAACATTTGAGGTTAAAGAAAAGATGAAGTTATTGATTGCAGTACTCAGCCTTGCCATTACCGCGCCTGCATTCGCTCACGGCCCCACCCCACGCAAGACGGATGAGGCCGTTGTGGTCAAGGCCGCTCCGGACGCAGTATGGGCCAAGATTGCCGAGCCTTGCGGCATTGCCAAGTGGCACCCTGAAGTAAAGGCATGCGAGGCCGTCGACGACAAGACTGCTAACCTGACCCTGCAGAATGGCGGTAAGATCCAACAGCAGATAGACGAGCTGGACGTCGCCAACAAGACATTGTCATACCGCCTGGGCGGCGAGATCGCCTTGGAAGCATTGCCGGTGAGCTCACTCACCGGGCGGATCAAGGTCGAGGCTGATGGCGGCAATGCCAAGGTAAGCTGGATGGCGCGTTACTACCGTTTCGATACCGGCAACGAGCCGCCCGAAGGCCAGGATGATGAAACGGCACAAAATGCAGTAGACAGCTTCATCAAGGCTGGGCTCGCAGGTCTGGAGTCTAGCAAGTAAGTAAGGTTATATGCCTTGCAGAGGTGAAAAGGGGCAAGGTCGCATTCCTTGCCCCTTTTTAGCGACAGTGGTTGATTCAGGTTGTCGATGAAGCAAGCAGGCGATTACCGGCAAGCCGGATATTGTCCAGCAAGGCCTCCTGATGTGGTGCCCGGGTATATGGATTCATGAGTGTGCACCGTAGCCAGGTTTTACCACCGACATTGGCTTGGCTCAAATGAAATAATCCCTGTTCGAGCAAAGTTGTCCGGATATTTGTTTGCAAGGTATCCAGTGCGGTGGCATCCAATGCAGCATTGCCCAGATAGCGGAAACAGACGATATTGGTTTGTGGCAGCATCAACAACTCAAAGTCTGGAGCGTCGGCGACAAGGCCAGCAAACTCTTCCGCCAGTGAAAATACATGTTCAACCAGGGCCGCCATCCCCTGCCTGCCGTAAAGCTTGAATGCCGTGAGCAGTTTCAGCCCCATCATGCGCTTCGTGCACTCCAAGGTACGATAGCTGGTATTGAAGCTCAGTGTCTCAGCGTCGTCCTCCTCGTGAAACAAATATGAAGCGCGCTGGGAGAATGCCTGGTAGCTGCTTGCATCATCGCGGAACAGCAGCGCGGATGCCGCCGCAGGCATATACAACAGCTTGTGCGTGTCCCAGGTCACCGAATCGGCCATTGCCATGCCGTTCAGTTTGGTCCGGTGCGTTTTAGAAAGGAGTGCCGAAGCGCCATGAGCGGCATCGACATGCATCCAGAGGCCGCGCGCGCGGCAGAATTCTCCTATTGCCTGCAATGGGTCGATACTGCCAGTCGCTGTGCAGCCTGCAGTCGCCACCACTGCCATGACCTGCTCCTGCCTTGCGGTACAGCCGTCGTGTGCCTGAATCAGGGCGTCGATCGACATGCGGCCTTCTCCATCCACTGCAACCGGGATGACCGCGTCTGCCCCCAGCCCCATGATGCCTGCGGCACGGCTGATCGAATAATGGGAAAGCGCGGATGCCAGCACTCGCATCCGTGGTGCAGCACCGACGCCCTGGTGCCAGATACCTGCTCCCATCTGCTGCCTGGCCGCAAGCAGGGCCGTCAGGTTGGCCAGGCTGCCGCCGGACGTCAGCAGGCCAGCGCCTTGAGGCCAGCCGATGAAGATATTGAGCCAGCGGATGACCTGCCGCTCTATAAGTGTGGCTCCAGGCCCCGTCTCGTAAACCGCCATCGCCTGGTTGCACAAGGCGGACACCAGCTCGGAAAGTGCCGCCATGGGCAAGGGTGGCGCTGCCTGATGCGCCATGCTGTGAGGGTGGTGCATGGCAAGGTTGCGGGGGAGTATTGCCTGTTGGATCCAGCGGGTGAACGCCTCTGGGGAGAGGTCGGGGTGCTCCGGCATGGTTTGCTGCCATGCCTGCTCCGCCTCGAGCGGCGGCTGCCATTCGATGAGGTTAGCATCGCCATTCAGCTCCTGCGCAAGGCGGTCGGTCAGCATATCGATCAATGCATGGCCACTGGCGCGGAATTGTTCCGGGTCAAACAGCTGGTCCACCCCCGACAAGGTCATGGCAGGCTGGGCCCACGCTTCCTGAACCATCCGGTCAGGCTGATGCGCGGCTGGGACGCCGGCAGCACCTCATGCCAGAACCTGCCGGAGAGGAATGCGACCAGCGTGCCGCCAAGCGGTACGGTGTCGATATAAGGCTCGGGCTCTTTTCCATCCAGGTAGAGGCGCAATTGACCGCCGTACTCCGCTTTCCAGTCTTCGTTCAGGTAGAGGATGCAGGTGACCTGTCGCTCTTCGTTGCCGCGAAACTGGTCCAGGTGCTTGTTGTAAATCGCGCCCGGGGGATAGATGGCAAAGTGGTTTTCAAGCTCGAATAGTCCGAGGAACAGGTGGCGGTTGAGGGATTCACGCAGGGTTTCCATGATGGCGGAAAACTCCCGTTGTACCGGACTGGCCTGGGTATGTTCCAGCCAATGAATCAAGTCGCCGCGTACCTTGTTGTCCAACTGATTGTTTTCAGCCTTGCCTACGGTGGCCCGCTTCAACCTGCCGGCCTCATGCAATGCCAGCGCTTCATCGCGCAGGGCGTGAATAAAGTCGTCAGGCAGGAACCCGGGAACGATCACGTAGCCTTGATTGGCAATATTGTCCGTGATCAGGTCGAAATATTGGCTGACTGTCTCAAAGGGGGGCATGAAAAACCTTGATCTGAACTCAACCGTTATTATAGCGGCGTGTGACCAGTGTATGCAGGCCACATTTTTGACAATCAGGATTGCGGAGCCAATGGCATTGCGCTAAAATGCGCAGCTCTCTCGCACTCGAGAGCAAATAGACCCGTAGCTCAGCTGGTTAGAGCGCTGCCTTGACATGGCAGAGGTCGATGGTTCGAGTCCATTCGGGTCTACCAAATATTCCAAAGCCACCGTATCTGGTGGCTTTTTGCTTTTCCATTCCCCATTAGATTCTCTCCGTAACTGGCTAAATGCAGCCAATTGGCTGTAGCCATGGCAGGTTGCATACAACCACGCATGGATTCATGTATGCCTTAATGCTAATGAATATCAAGTAAAAACAATCTATTAGGTTTCTAAGATATAGTGGCGCAACTTTTGCTGCACTGCTCTCCAGGCTGGCTGTGAAGCCGGTAGTCACTAGAACAATAAGATGATGAATATGGAGAAGGAGCGCGTGTGTTGGCACGAGTCAGGCTGGAAAGCATTTGCCAGCGTAGGGTAGTCGTTTATGCATCACTGCTATTGGGAATGCTGGCAGTACCGGTCCTCGCTGCTGAAGGTGACGGCGCAAATACTGCGACAAGTGACGGAAACGCAGTGCCGCAGCCAGCCATCCGGGTGGAGGAAATTGTCATCCGCGCGCCGCGTGTGCGCATCGTCAGCCCATTGCCTGGCGTAGGCATAGACCGGGAGCAGGCCGCAACCAATATCCAAAGTGCAACTGCAAAGGAAATCTCCGAATCGCGCGCGATCAACATCACCGAGTTCATGAACAACAACATGCAATCGGTGAGCATCAACGACTATGCAGGCAACCCTTTCCAGCAGGACCTCAATTTCCGCGGCTTCACCGCCTCGCCGATGATAGGCACGCCGCAGGGCATATCCGTCTACCTGGATAGTGTACGGGTCAATGAAGCTTTCGGCGATGTGGTGAACTGGGATTTACTGCCCATGAACGCGATTGCCTCCCTGGATTTGCTGCCGGGCTCCAGCCCATTGTTTGGCCTGAACACCTTGGGCGGCGCATTGGCGATTCGCACCAAGAGCGGCTTTACCGATCATCACGCCCGCGGCGAAGTGATTGGCGGCGCCTGGGGAAGGCAGCAGGTGCAGGTGTCCAACGGCATCAACAACGGGGTTTTGGGGTTGTTTACCGCCTATAACCATTTCGAGGAGGACGGCTGGCGGATGTCGAGACGATTTCTGCCGCCTGGTATTTTGCTGACGGCATTTACAGCGGCGCTGAAGGTGGCTACCGTCTGCGAGATCCGTCCCGCTCAGGCTATGTCCCTTCATATAACGCGGCAGACGCAGCGGCTGGCGAGTATCTCGACCTGGACAAGGTGGCGATCCGTACCGATGTCAGCATTGGCGAGGATAACCCTAACTCAGGTATCTATTTCCTGAGCGTGGATGCCTCCCGCTACACGTTTGAACTTGGCAGCAATGCCATAGGCATCATCCAGGGCGCTTCCAGCAACGAAGGCGGCCGCCAGTTTCAGGAAATCTGGCTAAGCGGTTTCCGTGTGGCTGCTGTGCCTGAGCCATCCGAATATGCATTGATGCTGATCGGCATGGGGTTGATGGGATTGGTGGCGCGCCGCCGTAAAAGCAGGGATTTGTCATAAATCTATCGCAGTAGCTCAGTAGCATTCGATAAGTCGGCTTGATGCCGACTTATTTTTTTTAGTCCGAACAGACTACCTAAATGAGAATTTGTGTCATTTGTGACCAAAGTTTTGTATGATGACCAATTGAATTCAATTTGCAACATATGTTTTTATCCCGTTTACATACGCCGATCCTGAGCCGTGTAGCGCCATTTGCATTGTATATGCTCTTCATGGCAGTGGTGGACTTGGTAGTCCGGATCGGCTTGGTGGACGCCGATACGCGTTGGCTCTATGGCATCAAGGTCGGGCTGGTCGCCCTATTGCTTTGGTATCTACGCAAGCAGTATGTCGAGCTCCAGGGGCTAGCCGCGCTGGGAGCCAGGTCGTGGTTGAGCGCAATCGCCGTTGGTATGCTAGTATTTATCGCCTGGATCAATCTGGATGCGCCATGGATGTTGATTGGCGATCAATCCGAAGGGTTCGATCCGGGAAGCGGACCGGATGCCCGTCTGCTGATGGCGACAAGAGTGATGGGGGCCGCATTGGTCGTGCCCTTGATGGAAGAGCTGTTCTGGCGTTCATTCTTGATGCGCTGGATTCACAACCAACATTTCCTCAATGTCGACCCTCGGCAGGTAAGCGTCCTGGCCTTACTAGTTTCATCCGCATTGTTTGCAATAGAACATACCGAATGGTTTGCCGGTTTAGTGGCTGGCTTGGCATACGGCTTGCTTTATATTCGTAGCGGAAAAATATGGTTGCCGATCATCGCTCATGCGGTGACAAATGGCATATTGGGACTTTGGATCATATATACCGGTAACTGGCATTACTGGTAATCATTGGGGAAACACTTCTTTGCGGTTATCTCAATCAACTAACCTAATAAAAATTGCTTTGGTCGCTGGGCTAGGTATCGAGCTTGCTGGATTTGTAGTCCCTGCTTGTGCATTAGAGGGGGATGTTTTAAAGCCGTATGCCAGTCTTACATATTCATATGATGATAATTTAAGAAGATTCGCTAGTAAGCAATTAGCTCAAATGAGTACTGGGAGTTCAGATACCTCAGATACAATGCTTGTCAAAAGCGCTGGTATTGTGCTGGATCATACTATTAGTCGTCAAAAAATGTATGTGGATTTTAGATTAAACAAGTCC
This sequence comes from Methylobacillus flagellatus KT, assembly GCF_000013705.1. Taxonomy (NCBI): domain Bacteria; kingdom Pseudomonadati; phylum Pseudomonadota; class Betaproteobacteria; order Nitrosomonadales; family Methylophilaceae; genus Methylobacillus; species Methylobacillus flagellatus. The sequence goes on along the minus strand of NC_007947.1, from coordinate 2,170,534 downwards.
ACATTTAATAAAAACTCAGAGTTAGATAATGATGGTCGTGACGTTATTGCCAGGTGGGATTGGGAGTTGGGAAATCGATTGGAAGGCAAGGTTGAGTTTTTTCATAAAAAAGCTTTGGTTCCTTTTTCAGAATTCCAACCTCTGCAAGGAACCATGTTATCGTTAAACACAAGAACTCAGGACCGCCGCTTATTGGAGGCGCGTTGGATGCTGCATCCTAGATGGCGTGTTAGAGGGGCTTTTATTTACTCTGAAATGGAGTACGGGGCTGAGGCTCAAAGGGCCGCTAATCTAAAGGAAGATATACAGGAGATCGGATTTGACTATCTATCTCCTACTAAAAGTATCATCGGTGTTCTGTACAGAAATACTAAAGGATCAAAGCCGCAGCAAGCTTTTCAGGGATCTTTTATAAGCAATGATTATGACCAGAATGAATTAAAGTTGAATGTCGATTGGGCTGTTACCGGAAAGTCAAGGTTGCAGTTTCTTGGTGGTTTGGTAGATAGGCAGCATGAGCAACTGTCTCAACGGGACTTTAGGGGGGTTAATGCTCGGGGAAACTTTAATTGGATGACTTCTGGAAAAACCAATTTGAATGCTGCAGTTTGGAGAGAAAATAACGCTCAGTCATTTGTTACAACAAGTTATACGCTGAATCGTGGAACATCATTAACGGCTAATTTGCAGGCAACTGGTAAGATAGCTGTTCAAGGCGTATTGAAATATGAAAAAAGAGATTTTGAGGGGGATCAAATTTTTGGTCAATTTAGGTCAGATAAAGATAAGAGTTTTATGCTGTCACTTATGTATAACCCAGTAACATCTTTTAGGATAACTACTTCATTTATTCATAGTGATCGAGAGTCAACATCTGATATGTTTGAATTTAGGTCAAATAGTGTCTCAGTAACAGGGCAATATGAGTTTTGAAGAGCTATAAATGACGGTAAATGACATACCTTTAGTCGCTTTTTTCAAGCAGCTGTTAGATCCTTTAATTATTCTGGGGACTTTGTATGGCTTTACGCTTCTTTATGGTGAGCCATTCAATGGCTACTACTTAATCCTTGCGTTGCTTGCATACTTTGTATCTTCAAATGTCTATGAGCGCCTGGATCTTTACCGCACATGGCGTAGTGGAAAAGTGTTGGGCTATATTCGTGATATTTTGTTCGGATGGGCAATTGTTGTCACCATATTGGCATTTATCGGATATGCCGCAGACCTTACTGATCAGTACCATGAGGAAATGGTGTATACCTGGTTTGTGGCGGTGCCGATCATCTTTACTGTTGCGCATTTGCTCATCCGCAAAATTGCCTCGGATTTGCATAAAAATGGCGAAGTTCGTTCTGTTGTCATAGTAGGCGCTAATGATATCGGTGTCCGGTTGGTGAATCGCATCAATGAAGACCCTTACCTGTTCATGGAGGTGAAAGGTCTTTTTGATGATCGCGAGATATCCCGGCATCCCAAGGGAATGCGTCATGTACCGTTGCTAGGCACAATGGCGGACGTGGCGGCTTATGTGCGTGCCAACAATACCCAGATCATTTTCATCAGTCTGCCGATGTCCGCGCAACCGCGCATCAGACAGTTGTTTGAGGAGCTGCAAGACACGACAGCATCTGTCTATTTTGTGCCCGATATCTATATTTTTGATCTGGTGCAGGCAAGGTTTGATGATGTGGCGGGTGTGCCTGTGGTGGCGATTTGTGAAACGCCGTTTACAGGGTTTAATAGCTTAATCAAACGGACTAGTGACATTATTCTTGCATCCCTTATCCTGTTGTTGCTTTCACCGATCATGCTGACACTGGCTTTGGCTGTGAAGCTGACTTCTAAAGGCCCGGTAATATTCAAGCAGCGTAGGTATGGGTTGAATGGTGAGGAAATCATTGTTTACAAATTCCGCTCCATGACAGTGATGGAAGATGGTGACAAAGTGGTGCAGGCACAAAAGCGTGACCAGCGCCTAACACCGATTGGTGGTTTTCTCAGGAGAAATTCCCTTGATGAGTTGCCACAGTTTATCAATGTGTTGCAGGGGCGAATGAGTATCGTAGGCCCGAGGCCTCACGCCGTGGCGCATAATGAACAATACCGCAAGCTCATACGTGGCTATATGTTGCGCCACAAGGTGAAGCCGGGAATTACTGGCTGGGCCCAGGTGAATGGATTGAGGGGTGAAACCGATACCCTCGAAAAAATGGAAGCGCGGATTGAATATGATTTGGATTATCTCAGGCATTGGTCGCTGGCGTTCGATCTCTGGATCATCATCCGGACGGTGCTGGTAGTGTTTAAAAAAGATAATGCGTATTGATGGTGTTGGCTGAATTTTGAGGAGACTGGATTTTGAATACTGAATATGGAAGCACAATAATGCAATGGTCGAAAATGACGAAAGGGGCGTTGGTCGCCTTGATGATTAGTATCGGGCTGTCGGGCTGTGGAGATAAATCTAATGAAACAAAGGCTAGCCAATCGCTGGCGAGAGTGAACGGCAAGGAAATAACCGTCCATCAACTCAATGAAGAGCTTGCTCGGGCCAATGTCCAGCCAGCGCAGAAAGAAGCTGCTACCAAGCAGATATTGCAATCATTGATTGACCGTCAACTGTTGGAGCAGGCTGCCTTGAAAGCAAAAGTAGACCGGGACCCGAACGTCATGCAAGCCATTGAGCGCGCAAAATCCCAAATGATTGCCCAGGCATACCTCCAGTCTAGGGTGGCTAACATAGGCAAGCCGGACAAAACAGAAGTTGAGAATTTCTATAAGCAAAACCCTCAACTATTTTCCGAGCGCAAGCTGGTGGAAATGGAACAAATATTGATTGATTCACGTTATGTCAATGACGAATTCAAGTCTGCGCTCGGTAGCTTCAAAACCCTGCAGGAAGTCGCTGCGTGGTTGGATGCTAAGGGAATCCAATATGACCGTGGAGAAGTTGCCCGCAGTGTGGCAGAGCTGCCTCCACAGATTTCTGAGCGCCTGAAGGATGCAAGGCGTGGCCAGCTGTTTGTGATCGGCATGGGACCGAGGACGATGCTGGTGCTCATGGATAGCGTAAAGGAGAGCCCGGTATCACTGGCAGATGCGACACCGCAAATTGAGCAAATGCTCTTGAATAAAAAGCGTAAGGAAGCGGGTGAGGCTGAAATCAAGCGACTACGGGCTGAAGCAAAAATTGAATATTTAGACAAATCGGCCGAAGTACCACAACAACCAGAAAAAGCCGAACAGTCAAAACCCTCTAGTGTCGATGATGATATTGCTCGCGGAGTAAGCGGACTAAAGTAGTAATTCTATAAAACGTGTATAGGTGTAGTGCCATGACTAAATTGATCAAATGGTTTGTAACGGTAGTCCTGACGATTGTTGTATTCAATGTTAACGCAGCGGATTCGGATATTGTTCTTGGGCCGGGGGATGTTCTAAGGATATCTGTATTTGAACAGCCTGATCTTTCCTTGGAAGTAAGAGTGAGTGAGTCTGGCACTATCACCTACCCGTTGATAGGCGAAGTCAGAGTCGGTGGAGAAACACCTGCAGCTGCTGAACGCAAAATTGCCAGCATGCTGGAAAGCGGTGGATTCTTGAAAAACCCTCACGTGAATATCATTGTTGCTCAGTTGCAGAGTCAGCAGGTTTCTGTGCTAGGTCAGGTTAACAGGCCAGGTCGCTACCCACTGGATAGTGCAAAATCTCTTGCAGACGTACTGGCGTTGGCCGGTGGAGTTGCACCTGATGGGGGAGATTTGATTAGCTTGGTTCGCAAGATTGAGGGGAAAAGTGTTAGAGAGATAATTGATTTTGCTGAAATGATGCGGGATGGCGACTTAAATAAAAATATCTTACTTACGGCAGGAGATATTATTTATGTAGATCGAGCTCCTAGATTCTATATATATGGTGAGGTTCAGCGGCCAGGACAATATCGTCTTGAGTATCATATGACAGTGCTGCAAGCACTCGCTGTTGGTGGTGGCCTTAGTCTCAGGGGAACGGAAAAAGGTATTAAGGTGAAACGGTTAGATGATGAAGGTGGTGTTAAGATAATTAAAGTAAAGCATGATGATTTTATTCAGCCTAATGATGTTGTATATGTACAAGAGAGTGTATTTTAGTTTGTTTTTTGAATAACAGCTGAATAATCAAAAAGGTAATCTAAGATGAGTTTTATCAGATTTATTTCTATCATTAAAGCTAGATATAAAATTATTATTTTTACTTTATTTATAACGGTATTAACTACCGCTATTGTTACAATATTGTTGCCAAAAAATTATAAAGCAACAGCTTCAGTGCTTGTTAATTATAAAGGCGCTGATCCTGTAACAGGTGTAATGCTTCCTGCGCAGTTAATGCCAGGTTATATGGCAACGCAAGTGGATATTATTTCAAGTAAAAACGTTGCAAAAAAGGTAATTGATAAACTAGGTCTGGCAGATGTTCCAGCCGTAAAAGAGGACTTTTATCAAGCAACTTCAGGTAAAGGTGAAATTAAAGAATGGCTTGCAGATTTATTGCTAAAAAAACTTCAAGTTAAACCATCTCGAGAGAGTAGTATTATTGATATTAGCTTTTTTGGGGTAAATCCCCAGTTTGCAGCTACAATCGCAAACGAATTTGCTGAGTCTTATATGCAAACTTCAATACAACTTAAAGTTGAGCCTTCTCAAAAAGCTGCTTTGTATTTCGTTGAGCAATTGAAAGAACTGAGAGAAGATCTAGCTCAAGCGCAATCGAAGCTTTCAGAGTATCAGCAAGAGAAAGGGATTGTAAGTGTTGATGAAAGATTGGATGTGGAAAGAGCCAGATTAAATGAGCTTTCATCTCAATTGGTTATTGCACAAGCACAAGTTATGGAAGCGAGATCTCGGGAAAAAAATTCAAGTGGAAAAGAAGCTTATGAGTCTCCTGATGTAGCAGCTAATCCAATTATCCAAAATCTTAAAACTGAAATTGCTAGAGCAGAATCAAGGTTTGCAGATGTTTCGCAGAAATTTGAAAGAAACCATCCTTTTTATCTAGGAGCTAAAGCAGAAATTGAAAATCTTAAGTCTGAGCTAGATAGACAGATCAAATCGGTTTCAAGTAATGTGGCAAGTAATTCAAGAATTCTGCAACAACGTGAAGCGGAAATACGTTTGGCTTTAAATAATCAAAAAGAAAAAGTATTACAACTTAATCGAGATAGGGATATTTTATCTGTTTTGACAAGAGAGGTTGAAAATGCTCAAAAAGCATACGACATGGCTATGCAAAGGTATACTCAAACGAATATTGAAGGTCAGTCAAATCAATCTGATATTTCTTTATTGAATCCTGCCGTGGCACCTCTTACTCCCACTAGCCCAAATTTATTGCTGAATATTATATTGTCAATCCTCTTGGGTATGTTTTTAGGAATAGGGTTTGGAGTTTTAGCTGAGTTTGTTGATCGAAGAGTACGGACTGCTGATGACTTAATTGAAGTATTACAAGCCCCACTTCTTGGGACTATTAGTAAAGAAAAAAGAAAACTGAGATTTTTTAAAAATACTTCAAACCTGATAACTTTAGGGAAGGCTGAATTATGATTTCATTTACACCTTCTAATTCAAACTCTGAAAAAGTAGAAAATGCACCATTGGTAAACGAATTTTCAGAATTTACAATTGGTAGTTTATTATTGCGGATGGGGAAAATTACACCCGAAGATGCTGAAAGAATTATGCGGTTACATAAAGAGAAGGGTTTGCGCTTTGGAGAAGCTGCTCAAGCATTAGGGTTGATAACTGAAGATGATATTCAACAGGTTTTATCGAGGCAATTTAACTATCCTTATTTATCACCTGACCAAAACTCATATCTTAATGAGCTCGTTGCTGCATATCAGCCTTTTAGTAACAAAGCTGAGGTTTTGAGAGCAGTACGCAGTCAATTAATGCTGCATTGGTTTTCACCGGAACGAAAAGCACTAGCTGTTTCTTCAGTAAGCAGCAGCGATAATGCAAGCTCTTTTGTTGCAAATCTTGCAGTTGTTTTTGCGCAATTGGGTGAAAATACATTATTGATTGACGCTAATTTACGCTACCCACGCCAGCATGAGATATACAATCTGAGTAACAAACGTGGGTTATCTGATATCTTAGCAGGAAGAGCGGGGTATGATGTAATTTCAAAAATAAATTTTTTTGAAAACTTATCTGTATTAACTGCCGGTACATTACCTCCTAATCCTCAAGAGCTTGTTAGCAAGCCAACATTCGGAAATTTAATTAAAGAGTTGGCTTGTGTTTATGATGTAATTTTATTGGATACTCCCGAACTTAGTAATTATTCAGATGGTTATGCAATTGCTTTTACTGTTGGAGGAATTGTATTAGTTGCAAGACAAAATCATACTCGAGTGAATGATTTATCTATTGCTGTAGAACAATGCAAGAATAATGGTACTAAGGTAATTGGGTCAATATTGGTTGATTTGTAGATATGAACACTGTCGAGGTAATCGAGCAAGATAATCCTGGTATCTGGGAGGTAATCAATCGGAATTGGATGCTATTATTAGGTTTGTTCATTATGTATACGCCTACATATTTGAACTTATTAAATACTGTATGGCAATCTGAAGATCAAGCTCATGGACCATTAATTGTTGGCGTTGTCTTGTATTTAGTATGGGTACAGAGACACCAATTGTTTAAGGCCGAAAATAATATTATAGGCAGGCCAGTAATTGGCGGGATAGTTTTAGTTTTTGGTCTTTTACTCTACATTCTTGGCCGTTCTCAAGATATTGCACCGTTAGATATTGCATCTCAAATTCCTGTTTTTGCTGGATTGTTGCTAATTTTCCGTGGTTATTCTGGGCTTCGAGCATTGTGGTTTCCGTTATTCTTCTTGATTTTTATGGTGCCTCTTCCTGGAGTTTTTCTTGATGCTGTGACATTACCAATGAAGATTGCGGTCTCATATGTAGCAGAAAATATACTTTATTGGATAGGATATCCGATTTCAAGAAGTGGGGTGATCCTCCAAATCGGACAATATCAATTACTTGTTGCGGATGCATGTGCTGGTTTGCACACTTTAATATCTTTGGAGGCGCTGGGTTTACTTTATTTAAATGTTGTAAAGCACGATTCATTTATTCGTAATGTAATTCTTGGGATATTGATTATTCCAATTTCTTTTACCGCTAATGTGATTAGAGTTATGGTATTAACTTTAGTTACTTATCATTTTGGAGATGCTGCTGGTCAGGGTTTTGTTCATGGTTTTGCTGGAATGTTACTTTTTGTAGTGGCTCTAATTTTGATAATTAGTGTTGATACGCTCCTACAATATTTGGTTAAAAAATGGCAGTTAAAAGCCTAAACTCTTAATAAGGCCTGTCTAATGGATGGATTTACACTGCGAAATTTAATTATATTTTTACTGTTATTGGTAGCTACTTTAGGAGGAGTAATTCTTAAACCTACTAAGTTTGTTAATGCAGCAGAAGATATAAATTTAGAAGCAATGATTCCTAAGGAGTTCGATGAGTGGAAAATCGATCCTACGATTACTCCTATACAAGTGAGCCCTGAGGTGCAGCAAAACCTCAATAAAGTTTATGATCAAACTCTTTCTCGGACCTATATTAATAAGCAAGGAATGCGAATAATGCTTTCGATTGCTTATGGGGGAGACCAAAGTCGCGGCTTGCAAGCACATAAGCCTGAAACCTGCTATACAGCTCAAGGATTTAATGTTGATTTGTTGGGTAATGCCATTTTAAATTTTGATGGATATGAAATTAAAGTTAGACATTTATTAGCCCAGCATGGGGCACGATATGAGCCAATACTTTATTGGATGCGTGTTGGTGAAACTACAGTTTATGGTGGATTGGGTCAAACTATAAAAAGGTTTGAATTAGGTTTGCAGGGATATATTCCTGATGGACTGCTTTTTAGAGTTTCAAGTATTAGCAGAGATAATATCTCTGCTTTTACACTGCAAGAAGAATTTGTTAAATCTTTACTGAAAAATGTAGATAGTAAAAGTAGAAAAAAACTTATAGGTACATTTTCATAAAATTCAATGTTTTTTTAACCTAACTTTAATAATAAAAATGTAGCAATTTATGATTAAACATACCGCATTTATGGCTCTTTCGACTTTTTCACGGTTGCTATCAGCGGTTGTACTTTTCATTATTCTTGCAAGATTCCTTGGTCCGAGAGACTTTGGCATATTGATGTACAATTTTACTCTTGCGTCAATAGCTGTGCTTTTAGTGGAATATGGATTTTCAAATCAGTTGTTAAGAGATATAGGAAGATACCCTGATAATATTAATCAGTTAATGGGGAGGGTTTTTCTTGCAAAACTATATCTCACAGTAGTGATGGGGGTCTGTTGCCTTGCTGGACATTACTTATTCTATACAAATGACTTAGATAGAGCAATATTTTGGATTTTACTGTTATCTTGTTTGCTCACTTCTTTTGGGGATTTTTTTAATATTGCATTCAGAGGTATCGGAAAATTTCATGAAGAAACAAAAGTTGCAACAATTGGCTCTTTGTTGCATTTCGGCTTAATAGTTTTAATGGTAATTAATGGGGCTGAGTTATTATTAATTAGTTTAGGTTTTGTTTTATCTCGTTTTGTTTATTTTATTTTGTCGTGGCGGGCATATAAGCGAGTGGTTGGTGATTTAAATACTCTGTCAGCCTCTCCAGTTGCTGTTCTAAAAGCATTAAAAGCAGGATTTCCATATGCCGTTGATGCGGGTTTCACTAACTTTTTCTACCAAGTTGACACCATGCTTGTGAAATATTATCTGGGAGCCACTGGAGTTGGTATTTACCAAGCAGGTATGAGATTTCTAAATGGTGCAATGCAATTTGCACCTGTACTCGGAAATGTATTTTTACCTGTAATTGCTGCCAAGCACACTAATACTAGAGAGTTTGTTGAGCTAGCTAAAAAACTTAATCTTCAGATGCTTGCTGTTGGTACTGTGTGCTGGGCTATTTTCTGGTTTGCCGGTATGCATATTACCGAATTTGTTTTTGGTGATGAATATGTAGAGTTAAATTCAATTTGGCCCTATATTGGTTTGTTAGTTTTTACAAGATATCTTGCTGCGCCTCAAGGTGTTCTATTGACTGCTTCTGGATCTCAGACAATACGTGTCTGGGCACAAATTTTTGCACTTATTATTTTGCTAATTTCAGCACCACTTCTGATGAAAGTGATTGGACTAAAAGGTATGGTCATTGCTTTAATCATCACATTATTAACCTTGTTTTTGATATTTTTCAGTGCATTACGGCTTAGAAAAATACCTACTGGGTTTGGGGGAGTTAATTTTACTTTGACTGTAATAGTATTTAGTCTTTCCATTTTTCTTTTGGTATATTAGTCATGTTGAAAATAGGCTTACTTTGGCATTCTACTACTTCAGATAATCTTGGTGTTGGCGCTTTAACTGAAGCACAAATTTCTATTATTAATAAAGCTGCGGTGCAGGCGGGGGTTGAGGTTGAATATCGAATTTTCGGCACTAATGGAAACAAAGATTACTTTGAGGGCAACCCTTTAATTGAGCGAGGGACAAATGTATCACTCAAAAGAATTTTGATCGGGGCTTCTGATTATCCCAAGAAAATCCGGGAATGCGATGTGGTGTTTGATATAGGTGAAGGTGATAGTTTTGCTGATATTTATGGTTTTTCACGATTCCTAATACAGATTGTGTCTAAGTTGGTTGTCTTGTTTCAACGTAAACCTCTTATTTTAAGCCCGCAAACTATAGGGCCATTCGAAAGTAGGTTTAATTTAAAGGTGGCCAATAATGTAATGCAGCGGTGCACTAAAATATTTGTAAGGGATGGATTGTCATTTGGATACTTGCAAAAGAATAATTTATCTGTAAATGCAGAGGAGGTAATTGACGTTGCTTTTAGATTGCCATTTCAACGCCCTTCCCGGGATTCAAGTAAAGTAAAAATTGGACTAAATGTATCAGGATTACTTTATAACGGTGGGTATACTGGGAAGAATCAATTCGGTCTTAGTGTTAATTATCCTGAACTTACTAGATCACTATTAGATCAGTTTACTCGAATAGAAGGTTGTGAAGTATGGCTTGTTCCTCATGTGCTAACGACCTCATTTCCTATAGAAGACGATGTGAACGTGTGTGTTCAATTACAAGAGCTTTATCCAGCTGCTAAGCTTGCACCATCTTTTTCTTCTCCTAGCCAAGCTAAATCTTTTATTTCAGGGATGGATTTTTTTCTTGGAGCTCGCATGCATGCTTGTATCGCAGCATTTTCAAGTGGAGTGCCTGTTGTGCCATTAGCGTATAGTAGGAAGTTTAATGGGCTTTTTTCTGCCTTGGATTATCCTTATCTTGGGGATTGTAAGGTTAATACTAACGAGCAAATAGTTGGTTTGGTTATGGATTGTTTTAACAGTCGGGAGCAGTTGAAGTTTGCAGTAGAAGAAGGTAATAAAATTGCAGAAAAAAAACTATTGCGTTATGAGCAGTACATAGCAGAATTATTAACTAGAATTTCAAATAAAAAGATTGTTTTATAAGTTAAAAGTCAAATTTACTAAGTTGAACACATATTTTAGAGAATGTATAGTTGTAAGATGAAAAAATACATAATTGGTTTCTTGCCGCTTTCTATTAAATGGCTTCTGAGATTTTGTCTTCGAGGCCCGAGTTTATTGAGAGACTTTTGTTACGATGCTAAACGATATATTAAATGGTCATCTGTAATTTCTTTCGAGAAAGATCGTGAAAAGATTCTTGCGGTTATTACTGCTACTTATCACAACATCGAGAAAGGAATGTCTTTACCTAATCCCAGGCCGTTATTTGGAAGGGTAGTGATTGGACAATTAGTTGGATCAGTCGATAATTTTCATCTTAATTTTGGGCCTGATCCACAGCTAGATGTTCCGATAAATGTACTGGCGCGTTATTGTCAATTTAATAGAAGTCTTGGTCAGCCAGATTCTCAATTAGAAGTAATCGTTGATCGGTTAAAGAAAAATAATCAGAGCACTTTATTAAGGATTAATGATGGCGGGGTTATTTTGCGCTCTAAAGCTGAGGTTTTAGACGCAATATCTGGGGTTAAAGAAGATTTTTTTCTTATGCGCCATAGTGTAAGGCAGTTCACTAAAGATCCTATAGAGCATAGTGTAATTGAAAAGGCCGTACGTATTGCTCAAAAAAGTCCAGCAGTTTGTAATCGACAGTCTGGAAAGGTCCGGGCAATTCTTAATCCAGAATTAATTAGGAGTACTTTACAAATTCAAGGGGGCGCACGAGGGTTTTATGAAGAGGTTCAGGCTTTATTTTGTATAACAGTGGATTTGTCAAATTTTAATGGGGCGGAACGTTATCAAGGTTGGATTGATGGGGGAATGTTTGCAATGAGTTTTATATATGGCTTACATTTGCAAGGCCTAGGAAGTTGCGCTCTTAACTGGAGTAAAACTAGGAAACAAGATATAGAAATGAGGAATCACCTTCGTATACCAGAAAACGAATTAATTATCATGTTTGTTGCCGCTGGATATTTAAGGGAATCATTTGTTGTTCCGCAATCATACCGAAAACCTTTAGGTGAAGTCTTGAGTTATATTTAATATATATTAAATATTAGGTAGAAGGTACCATTAAAATTTCACAAGGCTAATGCGTCATTATGAAGAACAATTCTTCTCTCTTATCTTTTAACCGTAGGGATGCTAATTTCGTTAGTTTAAAGATAGGGAGTATATTTTTTGTAATAATGGCTGCAATAGTGGCTTTGATATTTGGTTTTGTCAGTGCTATTTTTCCATGGTGGTGGATAGTAGCCATTATTCTTTCTATATTATTTATTTTTATTGGTTTTACATATCCTTTAGTAGCTTTAATAGCTGTTATAGCAATTTCTTCTAGATTAATTCCAGATACATTTTTGCCTTCAATAAGACTGCTGGGAGGCACAATACCATCTTCAGATATGGCCTTGTTTGCAACATTCATTTTTTGTTTTTTTAAATACAATTCAGAATTTAGCTTTACAAAGCAAGCATTGTCACCTTTGGCTATTCCTTTATTTGTTGTACTTTTACTGTTGCTTTTTTCTGTATTTCGGGCGGTGTTTGAAATTAGATTGCCATTGAAAGATATTTTAGGGGAGTCAAGGCATTTCCTTTATTGGCTATTGATTCCCTTAATAGCTTTAACATGCTCAGATAGACAAAGATTTAAATTTATTGTTTTTGGCTTTCTTTTTGTAGCTTTTTTATTTTCAATTGGCCAGATTTTGCAAGGTTTTCTAGGTGTAAATGTGTTCGGGCGCGAGCTTACTAGCCTTGAAACTTTGGGAAGCATTAATAGTGATGTTACACGAAGCATGACGTCAGGAACTCACATTATTGTTTGGGGATTTTTGTTTGTACTGGCTTTGTTTGCTAACCGAATAGGTTTTTCAAAGACTCTTATTATATTGTGTATATTTACAGGCGCTGGAATTTTCTTAACCTATGGTCGTGCTGTTTGGGGGGGGACTTTCTTAGCTGTTTTGTTCTTATGCTGGAAGCTAGGGACAAAAAAAATGCTTAGAAGTGTAGGACTAATTGCAATTGTTGCTGTATTTGGTTTAAGTGCTATGCTAGCTATTAAGCCGGGCGCTATTGAAGGCGCGATGCAGAGATTGTTTAGTGTGGAGGAGGAGGTTTCTCATGGATCTTCTCTCGGCTGGAGGTTTTATGAAAATAAAATGGCATGGGCGGCAATTCAGCGGTCACCTTTATTAGGCATTGGGCTTGGTGCCCCTTATAGGCCGCCTGCTAAATCTGATGTGACAGCAGAGCAAGTGAGATATGTTCATAGTGCTTATATCTATTTAACCTTAAAAACAGGCATTATTGTATTCATGTCAGTCATTTTTCTTATATTCAAAATACTTCATTTAACTTACATTCAAACGCGGTCTAATGATTTATTTATATCAAGTGTTGCCATAGCTTCTTTTGCTGCAATGATAGAGTATTTTTTGGCCTGCATTACTCAGCCAGAATTAATGCAAACCCCGGGAATTGCTTTTTTGGCTACTCTTGCTGGTCTTATGTGCGCGGCTAATTATCTTAATCAAAAAAATCTTACAAAAGGAAAGCTAACTTCTTAAAGTGTAAATTGGAATATATATATAGTCATAATTATATAAAATAATATGAGAACTTAAAGATGAATGTTAAAACATCTCCATTAATTAGTATTATTACGGCAACATATAATTCAATGAAATATTTTGAGGATACTAAAAAAAGTGTCCTTGAAGGAGATGTTGAAGACTTTGAGTGGATTATCGTTGATGATGGATCCACTGATGGAACGCGGAAATATTTACAAGAAATTGATCATCCAAATATAAAATTGCATTTTAAAAGTATTAATGCTGGTATTGAAGACTCATATAGAACTGGTATTGAATTGGCGACCGGTAAATATTTGCTAATTTTAGATCACGATGACACTATTCCATTGGGATCTTTGTCAAAGCGGCTTGACTTACTGGAATCAAATCCCAATGCTTTGGCTGCATTTGGTGCTGTGGCATATATGGATGAGTCTGGGAGGATTTATAAAGAATCACGTTTTCCTTTTGTATCAGATGATTGCGTACTGTCATCACTATTTACTTTATTCGGAATCTTTATTTTACCAGTATACCCTTTAAAGCAAGGGTGTGTGGTTTTGAGGTCTTCTTTCGTTAAAAATAATCCAGGGTTATATGACATACAACTATTCCTGCAAGCTGCTAAATTGGGCCCAGTAATATTTATCAAGCAAGCATGTTTAAATTATCGAACATTTAGAACGCAGTTTTCAAGTTCTAGAAAAATGCGATTGATTCGTTTTTTTCAATTTGTTTGGGCAAAATATGCGTTTAAATTTCTCCCGTGGTATATAAGCCCGTTCTTTGCTATTTATAAAACAATACCAGAGTTCTTTAAAGTATTATGGAGTTTTGTTTCTTCAAAACGGATTTAAAAATATGTTAACGATTCTTTATTCATGGTTGCAATTTTTATTGGTGCTTATTGATGACGGATTTTAGTTCAAAAAAAAAGTTAGACTTAAGTGTTGCAATAGTTTTTGTTAATTATAATACTAGTGACCAAATTATTTCTTGTATTTACTCTCTTAGGGAAGAGAGATATTCAAAGATTATTGTTGTGGATAATGCATCTCCGGATGATTGTCCTGAGTGCATCGTAGAAGAGTTTCCAGATGTTGTACTTATTAAAAGTGAAAAAAATCTTGGCTTTGGTGAGGGATGCAATATTGGAAAAGATTGGGTTATAGTTAATACAGATTGTGAATATATATTTTTTCTTAATCCAGACACACTAGTTGAACCTGGATTATTACAATTACTGCATGATGGATTTTTTAGCCCTGAAGTTGGATTGGTTACCCCAAGAATTACTATGATGGGTGATGGGTTGGATATACTTTGGTATGGTGGGGGGTATATGAACTGGTTAACTGGTTCGGCACGCGTACCAGGTTGTGGATTAAGTGCTGTATCAAAAATAGCTCTAGAAGATCGATTTGTAGAGTTTGCCAGTGGTTGCGCTTTTATGATTAGACGTTCAGTTTTAGAAGAGTGTGGCGGGTTCGATCCACGCTATTTTATGTACGAAGAAGACGTCGAATTATCTTTAAGAGTAATTTCTTATGGATATAAAATTTATTATATGCCAAAAGCTGTTGTTCGCCATCTGGCTCAGGGTAGCCAGGGCAAAGAGGTAGAGGCTGTTGGTATGTTTAAAGGAAGGAATCCTAAGCTTCCTTTTTTTGTTTATCAAACTGCGAAAAATAGATTTTTAACTGTTTTTACTCATGGAACTGTGCTTAAGAAAGGTCTATTTTTAATAGGTTTTATGTTATGGGTGTTTCGAAACTCTTTTGAATGGGTCAGATATAAGAGACTTGATGCATATAATGCTTTATTTTTGGGCATTAAAGATTTTGTTAAATACACATATGTATCAGGTAAAAAATAATTATTCAGATTGGGTGTTATGTGAAAGAAATTAACGTCGCCTTTGTGGAGCCAGTTGGTAGTCACGGTGGTATGGACTATTATGATTCTGGACTGTGTGCCGGTTTGTTACATCAGGGAGTATCTGCAACTTGGTATACCTGTGACATTTCTAAACCTTGTGGTAATAGACCTATTTTCATGCAACTTACTTTTGTAAATATTTGGGGAAAGGATGCTACGTGGAGAAGAGGGGCTAGGTATATCTTAGGGCTTTGTAGGAGCATAAAGCATGCTAAAAAAAATTATTCAAATATTGCCCATTTTCATTTTTTTCATGTGGGTGTTTTAGAATTTTTAAGTGTATTATTTTTTCGCTTATTTGGATTTAAGGTTGTTGCTACAGTGCACGATGTTGAGTCTTTTAAGCCGGGTCTAACCTTCTCTATCTTGTTAAAATGGACTTACTTTCTCTGTAATCAATTAATTGTGCACAATCAAGTTAGTAAGGATGAGTTGATTAATAGAAGTAATGTTTCTATAAATAAAATACATGTAATTCCTCACGGAAGTTATATTGGTCTGGTTGCACCCTCGATGCCAAAAGCAGATGCTCGTCAAGCTCTTAATGTATCATCAGATGAAAAGGTAATTTTATTTTTTGGTCAAATCAAAGAAGTAAAAGGTTTGGATTTGTTGATTGAAGCGTTAGGTTTGGTTAAAGATAAACTAAAACCATTTAAGCTAGTCATTGCTGGAAAAGTGTGGAAAGATAATTTCTCTAAGTATCAAGAATTAATAAGTAAAAACGGGCTAAATGATTTTTGTAAATTGGATATTAGATACATACCAGATCAAGAGATATCAATGTTTTATAGTGCGGCAGACTTGATTGTTCTGCCTTATAGAAAAATATATCAAAGTGGTGTTTTATTAATGGCAATGAGTTATGGAACTCCAGTGTTAGCTTCAGACCTTCCGGGTATGGCGCAAATTATAAATGATGGGGAAAACGGATTTTTGTTTTCTGCTGGAAATTATATTGATCTTGCTGAAAAGCTTGTAAAAATTTTTTCTTACCATGACTTATCTAGGATTACTTTGCAAGCAGAAAACGATATGAGAACTCGCTTCAGTTGGGATGAGATTGCGATAAAAACTATCAGTGTTTATCAGAAAAGTATATCGTAATGTGTATTTGCTAAGATTATGGTAAACGGGTTTGATCTAAAAATATTTTGCGGTGATGTTTAGTAAAATTCTTAATGGGGTTAGGATTCTTGATTTTTTCATCTTCTGAATTGTGATGTCAGTAAATAGGCTCTTTTGTATGTTATATTTATTTGGATTATTTTCCATTGCTATAGCTTGATAGTGATTATCTTTGACTTTAATAAGGTATGAGTTTTTTAATTTAACTTCGGGAGTAATCTTTATATATTAATTTTTATAGGTGTCAATTGTAAAAAATAAATTTTAAAGCTAATAATAAAATTAGCTAAATAATTAGATTATTTTGCCGTTAATAATAGGTGTGGATTTTTATTTACAGTGTTTTTTTGAAGTGGCGTGATTTGATCGTATCTAGCCTGGAGGTCCATAACTATGCAATTAATTAACTCTCGAAGGATTGTTTTACTTAGTTTGTTTTCCCTTATGCCTTTGGTTGGTATTGCTGAAGTTTATAAATCTACAGATGTAGACGGGAGTACCACTTATTCTGATACCCCTCAAGCTAATTCACAAAAGATAAAGGTTTTTCCTTCTGATTATAAGAAGAATGTTAAATCTGAGGCTGCAGCTAATAAATCCAGAAGTAATTCTATTTCTGCTGCTAATGTTACAGAAGCTCCTATTGATGAGTCTAGTAGTGATTCTAATGTAACTATAAAGCATTCAACATCTAATAAATCTATCAATTCAAGCAATCCTTCTGCTGCTGGTGGCTCTTCTTCTGCTGGTGGCTCTTCTTCTGCTGGTGGCTCTTCTTCTGCTGGTGGCTCTTCTTCTGCTGGTGGCTCTTCTTCTGCTGGTGGCTCTTCTTCTGCTGGTGGCTCTTCTTCTGCTGGTGGCTCTTCTTCTGCTGGTGGCTCTTCTTCTGAAACAACTACAGCTGCTTCGGTCGATAAGGTTTCTGCGGCTTTGCAAGGACCGAAAGCTTTTCTTAATTCAGACGATTTTAAAGAAAATTCTTATCGAGGGTTTAATGTTCTTGGGCGGAAATTAAGTTCTGCTGACATGGAAGATCTTGAAAAGTTTAACGTCAATTTAATTCGAAGCGTTATTCATTTGGAAAAATGTAAAAAATGTAATGATTATGAAATTTCTCCAGTTGAGTTGTCGCAAATGGATTTTCTTGTGGAGGCAGGTCGTAAGTTGGGATTTTATGTAATTTTTGCTTTTGATCCTAAACCTGCTGGAGATCAGGCGATCTACTGGAATAATCAACAATTACGAGAAAGCATTAAGAATAACTGGGTAACTATTGCTAAAAGATACAAAAATGAGACTGTGGTGGCAGGGTTTGACCTGATTAATGAGCCTGTTGTTAGGCCTGGATCAGTATGGGAAAAGTATGCTACTGAATTGATTACTGCCATACGTAAAGTAGATGAAAATCATATAATTTTTCTGGAACCTAGTCCTTGGGGGCTGGCTTCTAGTTTGGAGCAGTTTACTCCTGTTCCATTTAATAATATAGTTTACAGCTTTCATTTTTATTCTCCCCAAGAACTTACTCATCAAGGATTGGCGGCATACCCACATGCATATATATATCCCAGTGAAAAGTGGGATAAAGAATACCTAAATAATCGACTAGACATTGCTCGTAATTGGGCTAATAAATATAATGTTCCTCTTTATATCGGTGAATTTAGCATTATTCGGTGGGCTCCGTCTGGTTCGAGGTTACGTTACTTGACAGATGTAGTTGAGCGCTTTGAGCAAGAGAAATGGTCATGGACATATCATAGCTATAGAGAATATAGCGGATGGGATGCGGAAATGCCAGATAGTATATTCAAGAATGATGCTATTGTCGAACGTCAAAACAATGTTCCTGTACTTCAGCTTTTGATGAAAAATTTTAATAAAAATAAGAAATATTAGAATCACATTTAACATGAGTTTGTATTTGTATGCATAAGAAAATAGCAATATTAGGAACCAGAGGAATTCCGGCTGCGCATGGTGGCTTTGAAACATTTGCAGAGCATTTGGCTATTTATCTTGAAAGAAAAGGGTGGAAAGTAACAGTTTATTGCCAAGTAGATGGTAATGGGCCTATGTATGAGGATATGTGGAATGGTATAAAGCGAGTAAATATTCCGATATCTATCCAGGGTTCTTTAGGCACTATTCTTTTTGATTGGAAGTCAACGATTCATGCTTCAAATACTTATCATCTTATTTTAACTCTTGGGTATAACACTGCTTTATTCTGTGGGCTCTATAGAACTAAAGGAATAACTAATCTAATTAATATGGATGGAATCGAGTGGCATCGGAAAAAATGGGGGGCAGTTGCTAAACTCTGGTTCTGGATTAATGATTGGGCTGGTTCAATTTTAGGCAATCATCTGATTGCTGATCATCCGCAAATTGCGCGTCATCTGGAAACAAGAGTCAGGCCTAGCAAGATCACAATGATTCCATACGGCGCAGATAAAGTGATTGAGGCGAATCAGGCCGTTTTGGAGGAATATGGACTTAAGCCTTTCAGTTATGCGATCTTAATTGCTCGTGCAGAGCCTGAAAATTCTATTTTAGAGGTGGTGAAAGCCTGGTCCGCTAAACCTCGAGGCATGAGGCTTGTAGTGCTAGGAAAATATAACCCTGACCATGCTTATCAGGTCGCGGTTAAAGCTGCCGGCTCAGACGAGGTGCTTTTTCCTGGCGCAATTTATGATAAACACGTGGTCGAATCTTTACGGTATTTCTCAAGATTATATATTCACGGCCACCAAGTTGGCGGCACCAATCCTTCTTTGGTGGAGGCACTAGGGGCTGGTAATGCAGTATTGGCGCACGATAACCGTTTTAACCGCTGGGTCGCTGGAGATAAGGCGGCCTACTTTTCTGGTGAAAAGGACTGCGAAATCACTCTTGATGAGCTTCTTAATGATGAAGTTCGGTTACGTGAGATGAGAGCCGGTAGCTTGGCTCAATACGATACCTTATTTACCTGGGACTCAGTGTTGCAGCAATATGAGGCCTTGCTGACAAGGTTTTTGCCAAATAAGTAATTAGATACTGTGCCTATTTCTTTCCCTTTATATTTCTATCCAGTGAGAAAATTATGCAGATTCAAGCCGTGATTTTATCAGGTGGCTCTGGCACAAGGTTGTGGCCTCTTTCTCGAGAAAACTATCCCAAGCAATTGCTGACATTGCTTGATAATGATTCTTTACTTCAGTCGACATTACGCAGGGTCGATCCACTCATTGGAACCGAGTGTTCTCCAATTCTGGTATGTAATGAAGAATATCGCTTTGTTATCGCTGAGCAATTGCGGATGATGGGAAGGCGTGGATCTATTCTCCTTGAGCCTGTAGGCAAGAACACTGCCCCTGCGCTCACCTTGGCTGCCTTAGAGGCTGCCAGCCACGGCCAGGATCCAATCTTACTTGTCATGCCCGCCGATCACGCTATTATCAATGTGCAAGACTTTCAGGATACCGTGAGGACAGGGGCTGAACATGCCGCTGCTGGTAAGATCGTCACCTTCGGTATCGTGCCCGATAGGGCAGAAACTGGCTATGGTTATATCAAGTCAGGCGCAGTGCTGGAAGGTTTCGGTTCTGCTTTCAGTATTGAGCAGTTTGTTGAGAAGCCTGATGAGGCTACTGCTCAGCAATATGTAGTAAGTGGGAATTATTTCTGGAACAGCGGTCTGTTCATGATGCGTGCCACGGTATGGCTGAATGCGATTGCTAAGACTCGTCCAGATATCTTATCTTCATGTAAGCAGGCTTGGGATGGTCAACAACGCGATGGCGATTTTGTTCGGGTGGACAAGCTTAAATTTCAACAGGTACCTAGCGATTCTATAGACTATGCGGTGATGGAGCATGTCGCTCGTGGTGCCGATAATCTGCCTGCAGGCATAGTCATCCCCCTGAATGCCGGCTGGTCAGATGTTGGGGCCTGGGATTCATTCGGGAAAATTTTGCCGCAGGATAACGCGGGTAACTCCCATTTAGGAGATGTGCTGTTCAATGATTGCTCGAATACTCTAGCTGTGTCTTCAGGTAGGCTGCTTGCATGTGTGGGTCTGCAAAACATCGCGGTGATTGAGACAGCAGATGCGGTGCTAGTTATAGATAAAAGTAAAACTCAGGATGTGAAAAAAATCGTGGAGCAGCTTAAGGTCCAGAAAAGGCCCGAGGCCAAGACTCACCGCAAGGTTCACCGCCCCTGGGGCTGGTATGACAGTATTGATATGGGGGCACGGTTCCAAGTAAAACGTATTGTAGTGAATCCAGGTGCTACGTTATCTCTTCAAATGCATCACCATAGAGCCGAGCACTGGATTGTGGTGACCGGTACAGCGAAGGTAACAAGAGGAGATGAGGAGTTCCTTGTTTCTGAAAACCAGTCTACTTATATTCCTTTAGGTGTGACGCATATGCTGGCTAATCCAGGAAAGCTTCCTTTAGAAATGATAGAGGTTCAGTCTGGGGCTTATTTGGGTGAAGATGATATTGTTCGCTTCAATGATCAATATGGACGTTCATGAATAATTTCCCTTGGTCTGACTGAAGTCAGTTTTAATGATTAATTAGTAATAATGCTAATGATTTTCGACCGAGAATGTTGCTAAGTGGGTTACTGTAGATCGCAAAGCCAATTCCCATGGTGCTAATTCAGTTTTGAAAGTGCTCATGAATTTTTCAGTGCTCATCTTGGAGTTGGCGGGGCGATGAGCTGGTGTGGGGTATTCTGCAGTTGTAATACCGACAACATTTTCTACAGTGGATTTTAATTTCGCTAAATTTTTCTTTTGGGCTATTTCTCCATACTGGCGAATGATTTCCAGTGCAAAGCCATGCCAGCTCGTCTCCCCAGTATTGACTAAGTGATAGACACCTCTTTGAGTCCCATCCCATGCGTGCAGCGCAGTAATAGTTGCATCTGCAATGCTTTCGGTAGAAGTTGGTGCGCCAAACTGGTCTGCGACTATATTCAATGAGTCACGCTCGGCAGCTAATCTCAATATGGTGCGCATGAAATTTTTTCCATATGCACCATAAACCCAGCTGGTCCTGAAGATTAGATGATTTGCTCCGACTTCTTGAATGGCTTTTTCTCCTGCTAACTTGCTGGCTCCATAAACGCTAAGTGGATTTGTTTCATCCAATTCTGTGTAAGGGGTAGTTTTGGTGCCATCAAATACATAATCCGTAGAATAATGCACAAGCAATGCATTTAGCTTTGCTGCTTCTTCAGCCAGAATGCCGGGAGCAGTGCCATTGATGGCGTAGGCCAGCTCCGGCTCAGATTCCGCTTTATCCACAGCAGTATAAGCTGCAGGGTTGATTATGAGGTCTGGTTTGGTCTGTCGCACTACGTCCCGGATATGGTCAGGTTTGGATAGGTCAAGTTGGCTGCGGTCAAGTGCAACGACTTCTCCCAAGCTTTGTAGTTTCGGATAGAGAGCATGGCCTACCTGGCCGTTGATGCCGGTAAGCAGGATCTTGTTGAAAGTTGCCATTATGCGAATAACTCTGTCTGGTGGAGGCCTAAGCCTTGTTGATCTTTACTTGAGAGGAGCGGGGGCGTGCCAATATCTGGCCATTCAATACCAACAACGGGATCGTTCCAGCTTAGGCAACGTTCATGCGCAGGCGCGTAGAAGTCTGTGGTCTTATAGAGAAACTCTGCAGTTTCGGACAGCACGAGGAAGCCGTGGGCAAAACCTGGTGGTACCCACATTTGTTTCTTGTTTTCTGCTGACAGATGTTGCCCTACCCATTGACCAAAGGTTGGAGAAGATTTGCGGATATCCACGGCAACGTCAAAAACTTCACCTGCTACTACTCTAACCAATTTTCCTTGGGCTTGCTGGATCTGATAATGTAGCCCTCTCAATACTCCTTTTGAGGATTTTGAGTGGTTGTCTTGTACAAAATCATATTTCCTGCCGACGGCTTCCTCAAAGGCTTTCTGATTGAAGCTTTCAAAAAAGAATCCCCGGGCATCACCGAATATCTTGGGTTCGAATACGATCACATCAGGAATATGGGTGGGCGTGACATTCATTAAAAGACCTTTTCTTTCAGCATCCGGATCAAATATTGGCCGTAACCATTCTTGAGGTATGGCTGGGCAATTTTTTCTACTTGTTCTGCATCGATGTAACCTTTGCGGTAAGCGATTTCTTCGGGGCAGGCGACTTTCAGGCCTTGTCGCTTTTCTATGGTTTCGATGAATAGTGAGGCTTCTAGCAGGGATTCATGCGTTCCTGTATCCAACCAGGCATGACCGCGCCCCATCAATTCCACATTGAGGGAGCGCCTTTCCAGGTAAATTTTGTTGACATCGGTAATTTCAAGTTCGCCTCGAGGAGATGGTTTGAGGCTGGCGGCAATGTCAACGACCTGGTTGTCATAGAAATACAGTCCAGTAACGGCATAGCGGGATTTTGGCTCTTTGGGCTTTTCTTCCAGGCTGATAGCCTGGCCAGCATCGTTGAACTCGACCACGCCATAACGTTCAGGGTCGTGAACAGGGTAGGCAAATACAGTGGCGCCATGCTGCCGTTGATCGGCATGTGCCAGGTCATGTGCCAGGTCATGACCATAGAAGATGTTGTCGCCAAGCACCAGGGCACTTGGATCATTGCCAATAAATTTCTTGCCGATGATAAAGGCTTGGGCCAATCCATCTGGGGAGGGCTGTACTGCATAGGCAATATTGAGTCCCCATTGACTGCCATCACCCAATAGCTGTTCAAAGCGTGGTGTGTCCTGCGGAGTTGAGATCAGGAGGATGTCGCGTATCCCAGCCAGCATGAGCGTGGACAAGGGATAGTAGATCATGGGCTTGTCATACACGGGCAGCAGTTGCTTGGAGACTGCCTGGGTGACAGGGTAAAGCCGGGTGCCCGATCCACCGGCGAGGATGATGCCTTTTCTCATGCTGCGCTCCCGCTATATTGCTTGCTGACCCAGTTGCGGTATTCTCCACTGGTGACGTTGTGCACCCATGCCTGGTTTTGCAGATACCATTCCACGGTTTTTCTGATGCCTGACTCGAAGGTTTCCGCAGGCTTCCAGCCCAACTCGCGCTCCAGTTTGCTTGCATCGATTGCGTAGCGCCGGTCATGGCCTGGACGGTCCTTGACGAATGTGATTTGGTCTTTGTAGCTTGAGCCATCTGCCTTGGGGCTGAGTTCATCCAGGATGCTGCATAAGGTCTGTACTACATCGAGATTGGCCTTTTCGTTCCAACCGCCCACATTGTAGGTTTCCCCGAGCTGGCCTGCTTCCAGTACGCGGCGGATGGCGCTGCAATGATCCTTGACGAATAGCCAGTCGCGGATTTGCTGGCCGTCACCGTAAATAGGCAATGGTTTACCAGCAAGCGCATTGAGCAGGCATAGTGGAATCAATTTTTCAGGGAAATGGTAAGGCCCATAGTTATTGGAGCAGTTGGTGGTCAATACCGGCAAGCCATAAGTGTGGTGGTAGGCACGCACTAGATGATCCGAGGCTGCCTTGGAAGCCGAGTATGGACTATTGGGGGCGTAAGGGGTGGTTTCCGTAAACGCTTGGTCCTTGGGGCCCAGTGTGCCATACACCTCATCTGTAGAGACGTGCAGGAAGCGGAACTGAGGATTTTCTTTTTCCTCTGGGTGGGTTTTCACCACGCTATTCCAGTAGGCGCGTACTTCTTCCAGTAAGTGGAAGGTGCCGACTACATTGGTCTGAATGAAGTCTTCCGGGCCATGGATGGAACGGTCAACATGGCTTTCGGCGGCAAAGTTGATGACTGCACGGGGTTTGTGTTCTGCCAGCAACTTGGCGACCAAGGCGCGGTCACCAATATCGCCATGTACGAAGATGTGGTTGGGGTTGCCTTCAATGTCTGCCAGGTTTTCAAGATTTCCGGCATAGGTCAATTTGTCCAGGTTGATGACGGTGCCTAGTCCTGCCTTGACCCAGTCGAGTACGAAGTTGCCACCGATGAAGCCTGCGCCACCAGTGACAATGATAGTGTTATTTAATGTCGTCAATCTATTAACTCACTTAATATCTGGATTATTTGCGGGTGTGGTGAAATTATTATTTACTGGTTTATATTACAAGAAGGCTATCACAGAATGGTAGCTTAACTTTCTAATTCAGATTTTTTTAAAAGTTTTCTATGTTTATAAAGCTACTATAAATATGTGTGGCGCTTCAATAGGGCTATTGGACTAAAGGAAAAGTTTTTAATGTTATTAGTAACAGGCGGTACAGGCTACATAGGTTCCCACGCATGTGTGGAACTGATTAATGCGGGCTATGAGGTGGTGGTGCTGGATAATTTCAGCAATAGCCAGGCGCATATCGTTGACCGCATCAAGCAGATCACGGGCAAGGCACCCGTATTGGTGGAAGGGGATGTGCGGGATGAAGCACTACTGAGTGATTTATTTTCTAGGTACCCATTCCAGGCAGTCATGCATTTTGCCGGGCTCAAGGCGGTGGGGGAGTCGGTCGCGCAGCCTTTGCGTTATTACGATAACAATGTGGCGGGTAGTGTTACCTTGCTGCGCGTCATGCAGGCGCATGACGTCAAACGATTAGTCTTCAGTTCGTCCGCTACTGTGTATGGCGATCCAGCCAGTGTGCCGATTCGCGAGGATTTCCCGTTGTCTGCGACCAATCCTTATGGGGCAAGCAAGCTGATGGTGGAGGATATCCTGCGCGACTTGGCAGTCTCCGATCCAGAGTGGCGTATTGCCATCCTGCGTTATTTCAATCCTGTGGGCGCGCATGAGAGCGGCCTCATTGGTGAGAACCCGAATGGTATGCCCAATAACCTCATGCCATACATCACCCAGGTAGCCCAGGGGCAGCGTGAATCTCTTTCTGTGTTTGGCAGTGACTATCCAACCGTGGATGGTACGGGCGTGCGCGACTACATCCATGTGGTCGACCTGGTGGTTGGCCATTTGCGTGCCCTGGAGCGGCTGGATAAGGAAGCTGGTGTGTTCACATGCAATCTTGGCACGGGCCAAGGATATAGCGTGCTGGAAATGGTCAAGGCATTTGAAGACGCCAGTGGCCAGGCTGTTCCCTATCAGCTGGTGGCACGCCGGCCGGGTGATGTGGCGGCCAGTTATACCGATCCTGCTTATGCCGAGCAGGCATTGGGTTGGAAAGCGACGCGTGGCATCGAGCAGATGTGCAAGGATAGTTGGCATTGGCAGCAAAACCTTGCCCAGAGAGGCTGATACTTCATGTGATGATGCATTCATTTCGAGCAAATATGATGGGAATGGTGCAGGGGCTGATTGCCATGCTGATGATGGTTTTTATAACGCCTTGATTATATGTGAAATAAATTTATATTGATTCTGGCCTACTTATTGCTTTCTATATCATGTCTGGACCTTGATGGGAGATGTGATGATGAAACACTTTGTTATAAAGTGGTTGGTGGGTGCGATGATGCTGGTCATGATGACAGCAGCCAATGCAGCCACCAAGGTTGATGAGGTCGGCTATCTTTATGCCGATAGCAGCTTGCCTAGTGATGCTGTCTTTTCTCTCAGCCTTGATGCGGGTCTTTATGAGCTGTCCTTGCTGGATTACGAGTTCCCGGCGGCTTTTGTGGATGGAAGCTTTGGTATCAATGTATTCAGCGGGGCTACGCTGATCAGTACATTTTATGGTTCAGGTACTTACCTTTTGCCTGAGCTTACTACCGGCTCTTATCTTTTCAGTGTCTTTGGCGATGCAAATAATGGTGTGGGTGTAGGCTCCTTCGGATTTACCGTTTCACTGGTGCCTGAAGCTGATACCTGGGCATTGCTGTGCGTCGGGATAGGCCTCTTGGTGGCGTATACCTCGCGTCGCAGAACCCCTGCTATTTCTGATAAAGGATAGGATCATGAAAAAATTGTTGAATGCAGTCAAATACCTGCTGGTGGCGTTGACTTTCTCTGGTACGATGGCAGCACAGGCCGCGCCGGTATTTGAAGTTGATGCCGCTACTACGATTCCTGGCATATACAAATATAACGTAGCCTTGCTGGCTGGGGATTACACCCTGACACTTGAAGATGTTGACAGTAGCTTTTCCTGGCTGGGCGTGACCATCGGGCAGGGAGCTGCGCAATTTGGCAGCTTGAATCTATTGGGCGATGTGGATGAAGGGATATTGAGCTTTTCCATTGCCGATACCGGCATCTATACTGCATTGCTGTTTGCCCAGGGGGGAGTTGGCCCTGTTAACCTGGTGATTGCGGCTATTCCTGAGCCAGAAATGGCTGCCATGCTGTTGGCTGGCCTGGGTTTGGTGACTTTCGTCGCGCGGCGCAGGCGTAAAGTGTCATAGCGTCTGACATCCAGTCATTGTAAGATTCAGGGGAGCTTAGGCTCCCTTTTTGTTTGATATGGCCTGATTGATGGACGAGGTGAAGACTGGCGTGCGATATTTACTGATGATCTGCCTGATGCTGCAAGGCATGGGTGCGCTAGCGGGAGAAGCCATTTCCCTGCGTACTTTTAGTGGCAGTGGCTATAACCTGCAGCCTGAAAATGTGGCGGTGGTGGTGAATACCGATCAACCTGAGAGCGTGCAGGCCGGGGAGTACTATCTCAATGTGCGCCAGATCCCGGATGGCAATCTGGTCAAGGTCAGTATTCCGGGCAGTCCGAAGAAGCTTAGCGCGCAGTATTTCGCTCAGCTCAAGCAAGAGATTGACGCACAGCTGCAGCCCAGGCACCAAGTCATCGTCATGATGTGGACAGCGCCCTATGCGGTGGAGTGCAACTCGATTACTTCCGCCATCACCATGGGCTTCGATCCTGAGCAGTGTGCCAACACCTGCGCGCCTGCCAAGCACCCCAATCGCTATTTCAATTCGCGTTCGTTCCAGCCTTTCACCGATATGGGCTACCGCTTGTCCATGCTGTTGCCCGTACAGTCGTTCGAGGAGGCCAAGGCATTGATCGATCGTGGCTTTGCCAGTGACTACAGTGCGCCGGCGGCAACGGCTTACTACCTGACCACCTCTGACAAGAACCGCAGCAGCCGTGCCCAGTTCTTCCCACCTTCAGGCCGGGTGGCGCAGCGTTACCTCGAAATCAAGAACCTCAAGGCCGACAGCATCCGCGACGTGCAGGATGTCATGATCTATCAGACCGGGCTGGTCAGTGTGCCTTATCTCGAAACATTGCAGTTTTTCCCTGGGGCGCTGGCCGATCACCTGACTTCGGCGGGTGGCGACCTGCTGGGTACCAGCCAGATGAGCAGCTTGCGCTGGCTGGAGGCTGGCGCGACGGCAAGTTACGGTACGGTTTCCGAGCCATGCAATTATTGGCAGAAATTCCCCAATCCCGCGGTATTGCTCAAGCATTACCTGATGGGTGCCTCGGCAATTGAAGCTTATTGGAAAAGTGTGGCCTGGCCGGTGCAAGGGGTTTTTATCGGCGAACCATTGGCCTCCCCTTACAAGCGCTAAGGAGTGGCTGCAAACCTCTCTTGGCGTCGTTGCTCTGCCTGGTCGCACTGCTTGTATTGCCGGGAGCGCCTGGCCAGGATCACTTCGCTAAAGCTTGTTAGCCGTCCCAGTGCGCGCGAGTTGTGGTGCTACTCGCCTGTATGCGATAATCGGCACCTGATTTGATTGCGCAAACAAAAGCCGTTTGACGGCTTTTGTTGTTTATTGGGTGGGGATATATGCCAGTTATTCGTTTGCCAGACGGTTCCGAACGCAAGTTTGATGGGCCAGTGACTGTCGCAGAAGTTGCGATGAACATCGGTGCCGGCTTGGCACGTGCTGCATTGGGCGGCAAGGTCAATGGCAAGGCCGTCGATACCTCGTACCTGATCACGGACGATGCCGATCTGTCGATCATTACCGACCGGGATGCCGAAGGTCTCGCCATCATTCGCCATTCCACCGCTCATTTGCTGGCGCAGGCGGTCAAGCAATTGTTCCCCGATGCGCAAGTGACCATTGGCCCGGTGATCGAAAACGGCTTCTACTATGATTTCTCCTATAAGCGCCCGTTCACGCCGGAGGATTTGCAGAAGATCGAGGCGCGGATGCAGGAGCTTGCCAAGCGCGATATTCCCATTGTCCGCACCGTGATGGAGCGTGACGAGGCGGTGGCTTACTTCCAGTCAATCGGGGAACAATACAAGGCCGAGATTATAGGGTCCATTCCCGCCGACCAGGAGATTTCTCTGTATACCCAGGACGATTTCACCGACCTGTGCCGCGGTACTCATGTGCCTTCCACCGGCAAGCTCAAGGCGTTCAAGCTCATGAAGGTGGCAGGCGCCTACTGGCGCGGGGATTCCAATAACGAAATGCTGCAGCGCATCTACGGCACAGCCTGGGCCAAAAAGGAAGATCTGGATGCCTATTTGCACATGCTGGAAGAGGCGGAGAAGCGCGATCATCGTAAGCTGGGACGCCAGCTGGATTTCTTCCATATGCAGGACGAGGCGCCTGGTATGGTGTTCTGGCATCCACGCGGCTGGGTGATCTGGCAGGAAGTCGAGCAATACATGCGCAACATGTTCCGCGAGTTCGGCTATCAGGAAGTGCGCACCCCGACCATCATGGACCGGGTCATGTGGGAAAAATCGGGACATTGGCAGAACTACCATGACAACATGTTCACCACTGCCTCGGAAAACCGCGATTATGCCGTCAAGCCAATGAACTGTCCTGGGCATATCCAGATATTCAATAGCACCCTGCATAGTTACCGTGACCTGCCGTTGCGCCTGGCCGAATTCGGTTCCTGTCATCGTAACGAGCCATCTGGCGCCCTGCATGGCTTGATGCGCGTGCGCGGCTTTACTCAGGATGACGCGCATATCTTCTGTACCGAGGATCAGGTCAAGGACGAGGTGGCCGATTTTATCGTCATGCTCTACAAGGCCTACAAGGATTTCGGTTTCAACGAGGTGTTGGTCAAGCTGTCCACGCGTCCAGAAAAGCGTGTGGGGACCGACGAGGCCTGGGATAAGGCCGAAGAAGCGCTTGCCGTGGCGCTCCGACAGAACAACCTGGACTTTGAGTTGCAGCCAGGTGAGGGGGCGTTCTATGGCCCCAAGATCGAATTCACTCTGAAGGATAGCCTGGGCCGCCTCTGGCAATGTGGCACCATCCAGCTCGACTTCAACTTGCCGGAGCGCCTGGGCGCGGAATATGTCGACGAAGATAACTCGCGCAAGCATCCTGTCATGCTGCACCGCGCGATCGTGGGCTCGATGGAGCGTTTTCTCGGCATCTTGATCGAAAACTATGCGGGCGCCATGCCGGCCTGGCTCGCGCCGGTGCAGGCCATGGTGCTCAATATCAGCGATGGGCAGGCTGATTACGTCAGTTCTGTGGTTGCAGAGTTGCGGAAAAATGGCTTCCGCGTCGATTCGGACTTGAGAAATGAGAAGATAACCTATAAAATCCGCGAGCATAGCTTGCAGAAGCTGCCTTACCTCCTGATTGCAGGTGAGCGCGAAATGCAAACTGGTCAAGTGGCCGTGCGTACCCGTAAGGGCGAAGACCTAGGTTCAATGCCGCTGAGTGCTTTCATTGAGCGCTTGAAAAGCGACGTAGCCGACAAGGTCTAGAATGTCCTCGAGTAGCGCGGTCTATTATTTTGACCTTCAATATTAAATAACGGGAGATTTTGCGATAGCTCAGGAAAAGGAATTACGGATCAATGGCGATATTACTGCGCCACAGGTTCGTCTGGTTGGGGTGGATAACGAGCCGCTAGGCATCGTTACTCTGAACGAGGCATTTGCCAAGGCCGAGGAGGCGGATACCGACTTGGTCGAGATTGCGCCGCAGGCGAGCCCGCCTGTATGCCGCTTGATGGATTACGGCAAATACAAGTATGCCGAGAGTAAGCGGCAACATGAGGCGCGTCTCAAGCAAAAGCAGGTGCAGGTGAAGGAAGTCAAGTTCCGCCCTGGTACGGACGAAGGTGACTATCAAGTCAAGCTGCGCAACCTGATCCGATTCCTGCAGGAAGGCGACAAGGCAAAGGTAACCTTGCGCTTCCGTGGTCGTGAAATCACTCACCAGGAAATCGGCTTGGCCTTGCTGAGAAGGGTCGAGGCTGATTTGGCAGAATATGCCGTGGTAGAGCAGTTTCCCAAGATGGAAGGCCGGCAGATGGTGATGGTGTTGTCACCACAAAAGAAAGCAAAACCTTGATGCCTGAGTGCGGCAAGGTTTGTGAGTAGTAAGTAGTAAGGAAGTGGCGACGCGGCCAAAGGCATGCCCGATCGCTCTTTTTTCAATATCCCTTTTAGGAGAACAAAATGCCAAAGATGAAGACCAAGAGCAGCGCCAAGAAGCGCTTCAAGTTCTTGGGAAATGGCAAGGTGAAGCGTACCCACTCTCACCTGCGCCATATCCTGACCAAGAAGACCACCAAGCAGAAGCGTAACCTGCGCGGCACGGCCATTATTTCCTCAACCGATGTCAAGCGCGTACGCGCCATGATGCCGACTCAATAAGGAGATATGAAAGATGCCTAGAGTAAAGCGTGGTGTTATTGCCCGTGCACGTCACAAGAAGGTTCTGAACGCTGCCAAGGGGTATCGTGGTCGTCGTAAGAACGTCTACCGTATCGCCAAGCAGGCGGTGATGAAGGCTGGTCAGTATGCTTACCGTGACCGCCGTCAGAGAAAGCGTCAGTTCCGCGCCCTGTGGATCGCACGTATCAATGCCGGTGCCCGTGAATATGGCTTGACCTACAGCCGTTTCATCAACGGCCTGAAGAAGTCTGCGGTTGAAGTCGATCGCAAGGTGTTGGCTGATCTGGCCGTGTTCGACAAGCAGGCGTTTGCCAAGTTTGCCGAACTCGCTAAATCCGGTCTCGCCGCTGCCTAAGCAACAGCAACAAGAAAAGGAGGCCTCGTGCCTCCTTTTTTTTCCGGGTTTTTCCACAAGCGGCCATGTCAGTGGATGGCATATGGCATCAATGGATAAAGGCTGTTTTTGAAAGCATCCGTGAGGGCAACACCATAACATGCAAAATCTAGATCACATCATCAGCGAGGCGCAGCAGGATTTCGCTAGTTGTGCCAGCATCGCTGACCTTGAGCAGGCCAAGGCACGTTACCTTGGCAAGAGTGGCAGCCTGACAGAGGCTCTCAAGGGGCTGGGGAAATTGTCGGCAGAAGAACGTCCTGCGGCAGGCGCGGCCATCAATGTCGTCAAGCAGCAAGTCGAGGCGGCGCTCAAACAGCGGCGTGATGCCATTCTGCAGGCAGAGCAGGAGCGTCAATTGGCAAGCGAGACAATTGACGTTACTTTGCCAGCCCGTACTCGTGGCACAGGCGGACTGCACCCGGTATCGCTGACATTGAGGCGGGTGGAAGAACTGTTCCGCTCCATTGGTTTCGAGGTGGCGGAAGGCCCCGAGATCGAGTCCGATTTCTACAATTTCACCGCGCTCAATATCCCGGAAGACCACCCTGCGCGGGCGATGCATGACACGTTCTACGTGGACGACAAGCATGTGTTGCGCACCCACACTTCCCCCGTGCAAGTGCACTACATGCAGGACAAGGCACCGCCGCTCAAGATCATTGCTCCTGGCCGCGTATATCGCGTTGACTCCGATGCCACGCATTCCCCCATGTTCCATCAGGTGGAAGGCTTGTGGGTGGATGAGCACATCAGCTTCGCCAACCTCAAGGGCGTGGTACAGGATTTCCTGCAGCGGTTTTTCGAGCGCGATGACTTGCAGGTGCGCTTCCGCCCATCCTTTTTCCCGTTCACCGAGCCTTCAGCGGAAATGGATATGAGCTGGAACGGCGGCTGGTTGGAAATCGGCGGCTGCGGCA
The DNA here is from genome assembly GCF_000013705.1 of Methylobacillus flagellatus KT. Lineage (NCBI taxonomy): Bacteria > Pseudomonadati > Pseudomonadota > Betaproteobacteria > Nitrosomonadales > Methylophilaceae > Methylobacillus > Methylobacillus flagellatus. The sequence goes on along the minus strand of NC_007947.1, from coordinate 2,138,447 downwards.
TGGTCCATCCCGAGGTGTTCCGCCATGTCGGCATTGATAGCGAACAGTACCGTGGCTTTGCCTTCGGTCTGGGTGTGGAGCGCCTGACCATGCTGCGCTATGGCGTCAATGACCTGCGCCTGTTCTTTGAAAACGATTTGCGCTTCCTCAAGCAATTCGCCTAGCCCTTACTTCTGGACAGATCAACACTATGCAATTTTCCGAACACTGGCTACGCCAATATGTAGATCCGGCCCTCGACAGCCAGGGCTTGAGCCACGCCCTGACCATGGCAGGGCTGGAAGTCGAGGCCCTGGAGCCTGTCGCTCCCGCATTCAGCAAAGTAGTGGTGGCTGAAATCATCAGTGCCGAGAAGCATCCGGATGCCGACCGCCTGCAGGTGTGCAAGGTCGATGTGGGGGCTGTAGAGCCGCTGCAGATCGTATGTGGCGCTCCCAATGCGCGTGCAGGGCTCAGAGCCCCTTGTGCGCTGGTGGGGGCGGAGCTGCCTGGCTTCAAGATCAAGCAGGCCAAGGTGCGAGGTGTGGCGTCCTCCGGCATGATGTGTTCCGCCAAGGAGCTGGGCTTGGCAGAGGGGAGCGATGGCTTGTTGGAGCTTGGCGCGGATGCGCACGTCGGCCAGGATATCCGGGAGCTGTTCGACCTGGATGACCAGCTGTTTACGCTCAAGCTCACGCCTAACCGTGCTGACTGCCTCAGTATTACCGGAATTGCCCGGGATGTGGCGGCCCTGACAGGTGCACCGCTGGAACTGCCCATGGTCGATCCTGTTCCAGTTGAACATGCGCGCCAGCTGGCGGTCAGCGTCAGCGAGCCGGCGGCCTGTCCGCGCTATGCAGGCCGCCTGATTGAGGGTGTGGATGCTGCCGCCGCAACGCCGGAATGGATGGTGCGCCGGTTGGAGCGTAGTGGCATTCGCAGCATCAGTGCTATTGTCGATATCACCAACTATGTGCTGCTCGAGCAGGGCCAGCCCTTGCATGCTTTTGATGCGGATAAGCTCCAGGGTGGCATTCAAGTGCGTTATGCGCGAAGTGGCGAGGACTTGCTACTGCTCAATGGCCAGCAGGTCACGTTGAGCGATGACATGCTGGTGATTGCCGATGACCAGGGTCCTCTGGCTTTGGCTGGCATTATGGGGGGAGAGGCAAGCGCAGTGGGTGATACCACCCGCAATATCTTCCTCGAAAGCGCTTTCTTTGCGCCTGCTGTGATTGTGGGCAAGGCGCGGCGCCTGAATTTTTCTACCGATTCCTCTTATCGTTTCGAGCGTGGGGTCGACTTTGGCAACACATTGATCGCCCTGGAGCGTGCCAGCCAGCTAGTATTGGAGATTTGCGGTGGTCAGGCTGGGCCGGTTACCGAAGTATTGCACCCATTGCCTGAACGCCAGCCGGTGCGCTTGCGCTTGGCGCGCCTGAATTCCGTATTGGGGATTGCCTTGGATGCGACAGTGATTGGTGCATTGCTTGAGCGCTTGAATTTCAAGTTTGCTGCCATGGATGGCGGTTTTGAAGTGACTCCCCCCAGCTATCGCTTTGATATCGAGATCGAAGAAGATCTGATCGAGGAAGTCGCTCGTCTGCATGGCTATGACCATATTCCGGCATTGGCACCGCATGACGAACAACACATGCTTCCGGTGCCGGAATCAAAACGACACCGGAACTGGCTGCGTGATACATTAGCTGCCAGCGGCTACCAGGAAATTGTCAGCTACAGTTTCGTTGATGAAAGCTGGGAGCGTGATTTCCTTGGAAACGCCAACCCCATTGGCTTGAAAAACCCGATTGCGAGCAACCTGAGCGTGATGCGCACCAGCTTGTGGGCAGGATTGATGGAGAGCCTGATCTATAACCTCAACCGCAAGCAGGAGCGGGTACGCTTGTTTGAAATCGGATCGGCGTATTTTGCTGAAGATTCAGCGTACCGCGAGATTGGCCGTATTTCCGGCCTGGCCTATGGTAGCGCCAAGCCTGAACAATGGGCCTCCGAGGCGCGTGAGGTCGATTTCTTCGACGTAAAGGCTGAGGTGGATCGTCTGGCTGGCGGTCGTGTGCAATATGTCGCTGCACAACATCCTGCATTGCATCCGGGACAGACAGCGCAGATATTGCTGCAAGGACAGCCTATCGGCTGGATTGGGAAACTACACCCCAAGTGGCAGCAGCATTACCAATTGCCACGTGGTGCTGTCCTGTTCGAGCTGGACGTGGAGCCCTTGCTCCATGCCCAGGTGCCATCCTATGTCCAGGTGGGCAAGTTCCCTCCGGTGCGACGAGATATTGCCGTCTTGGTTGATGAGGCGACTCCGATCCAGTCATTGCTGGACACCATGCGTAGCAGTAAAAACGCACTGATCAATGACATTGCACTGTTCGACGTCTATCAAGGAAAAGGGGTGCCTGAAGGGAAAAAAAGCCTTGCATTTCTAGTGCTTATGCAAGATACTCAAAAAACTTTGACCGATGCAGAAGCCGATGCAGTGATGGCCGAGTTGCTGGATTTATTGGTTCAGCGACATGGCGCAGCATTAAGAAATTAGAAAAAGTAGTAGGGAAAGGTTTTGCATGACATTAACTAAAGCTGATTTGGCTGATTTACTGTTTGAACAGGTAGGGTTGAATAAGCGCGAAGCCAAAGATATGGTGGAAGCATTCTTCGAGGAAATCCGCATGGCGCTGGAGGCTGGAGACAGTGTCAAACTTTCTGGTTTCGGTAATTTCGAGTTGCGTCAGAAATCCGAGCGGCCAGGCCGCAACCCCAAGACCGGCGAAGAGATCCCCATTACTGCCCGCCGAGTCGTGACTTTCCATGCCAGCCAGAAACTCAAGAGCAAGGTAGAGGAGGCATATGCCGGAGCAAGCACCTAAGGTTCAGCTCCCGCCGATTCCTGCCAAGCGTTATTTCACCATTGGTGAAGTCAGCGAGCTGTGCGGGGTCAAGCCTCATGTGTTGCGCTACTGGGAGCAGGAATTCACCCAGCTCAAGCCAGTCAAGCGCCGCGGCAATCGCCGGTATTACCAACACCATGAGGTGCTGCTCATCAGGCGTATACGCGAGTTGCTTTATGAACAGGGCTTCACGATCAGCGGCGCGCGCAATCGCCTGGATGAGGCTGGTGCTGGCGGGCTGAATCGCGAGCTGGAATCCAGCGAGGGTCTGGGTGGAAATGCCCAGTCCGGTGCAGCGACTGAAAAAGGGGCAATATCGGGCATCGATCTCGCTGCATTGCGCTCAGAACTGCGCGAAGTCCTGAATTTGCTGGGGCAGCGTTAACAAAAATGCGGTTTCTCACTGTGCTAAAGTGAGTATTTTCGATATAATCTCTTTCTTGTTTCTGGCCTGCCGGAAACGAAGGTTCGGGGCGTAGCGCAGCCTGGTAGCGTACTTGCATGGGGTGCAAGGGGTCGTGTGTTCGAATCACACCGTCCCGACCAACAACAATCCATTAAGCCAGTTATTCCAGAAGTGAGTAACTGGCTTTTCACTTTAGAGCGTCAGTATTTGTTGCTCAACGATATCCATTTTGCCAACACTTGATCCTTTCAGTTCAGGTAGCCAGGTGAAACTGCACGGTACGGGGATTTTTCCGTTTTTCCTTCAAAAAACAGGCTCAATGTAAGACAAAAACTAGACTAGGTAGTATATTAACGAAACGTAGGCGCGGGATGTTGTATTCCGACATCAGATCGTGGCAGTCCTGTGCAATCGTTAATAACTCGTGGAGGAGTGTAGTAATGAGTCTGGATAGCTTGAAAGGCCTAGGTATTAAGGTTCCGTACAAAAATAAGTATGACAATTATATTGGAGGGCAATGGGTTGCGCCGGTGGATGGCGAGTACTTCGACAACATCAGCCCGGTGACTGGCAAGGTATTCTGCCAGGTGCCGCGATCGAATGAAAAGGATATCAACCTGGCCTTGGATGCCGCACATGCGGCCAAGGAGGCCTGGGCCAGGACTTCAGGGACCGGACGTGCCAATATCCTCCTCAAGATTGCCGATGTGATGGAAGCCAACCTGGAAACTATCGCGATTGCGGAGACCATCGATAACGGAAAGCCCATCCGTGAAACCATGGCTGCCGACATTCCGCTGGCGATCGACCATTTCCGTTATTTCGCTAGTTGCATCCGTACCCAGGAAGGCGGTATCAGCGAAATCGATCATGAGACTGTGGCTTATCACTTCCATGAGCCGCTGGGTGTGGTCGGCCAGATCATTCCATGGAACTTCCCTATTTTGATGGCAGCATGGAAGCTGGCCCCAGCGCTGGCTGCGGGCAATTGTATCGTCATGAAACCTGCTGAGCAGACGCCGGCGTCGATTTTGGTTGTCATGGAGCTGATAGGCGATCTATTGCCTCCCGGCGTGCTGAATGTGGTGAATGGCCATGGCGTCGAGGCGGGAAAGGCGCTTGCAACCAGTCCGCGTATCGCCAAGATTGCCTTCACCGGCTCCACCTCCGTTGGCCGACTGATCATGCAATACGCGAGCCAGAACTTGATTCCGGTGACACTCGAGCTTGGCGGCAAGTCTCCCAATATCTTCTTTGAAGATGTGATGGATAAGGACGATGCCTATTTCGATAAGGCACTGGAAGGTTTTACCCTGTTCGCATTGAACCAAGGCGAAATCTGCACCTGTCCTAGCCGTGCACTGATCCAGGAGTCCATCTACGAACAGTTCATCGAGCGTGCGATCAAGCGTGTCAAGGCGATCAAACAGGGCAGTCCACTGGACAAGTCCACAATGATCGGGGCGCAGGCTTCCAGCGAGCAGGTAGAGATCATCATGTCCTATATCAAGTTGGGACTGGAAGAGGGCGCACAGTTGCTGACCGGCGGAAATGCAACCAAGCTGCCAGGCGACCTGAGCGAAGGCTACTATATCGAGCCAACCGTGTTCAAGGGCCACAACAAGATGCGCATTTTCCAGGAAGAAATCTTCGGGCCGGTTTTGTCTGTTACGACTTTCAAGGACGAGAAGGAAGCGCTGGAAATCGCCAATGACACCATGTACGGCCTGGGTGCAGGTTTATGGACCCGTGACGGCAGCCGTGCTTACCGTGTTGGTCGCGGGATCCAGGCCGGCCGCGTCTGGACCAATTGCTACCACTTGTATCCAGCGCACGCTGCATTCGGCGGTTATAAGCAGTCCGGCATTGGCCGCGAGAACCACCGCATGATGCTGGATCATTACCAGCAAACCAAGAATCTCCTGGTCAGTTACAGCCCCAATGCATTGGGCTTTTTCTAGGATAGCCCGAGGTTAAGGGAATGGACGCCTGGGTTGGCTGGTCTAACCCAGGCGTTTTTCTTTCTGCATCTCTTGGTCTGGAGGATGAATATGAGCGCGAGCCGGATAGTGGCCACCCCAGCGGCAGCCGCATTGATCGATGAGTTGAAGGCCAGGCATGGCAGCTTGATGTTCCATCAGTCAGGTGGCTGCTGTGAAGGCAGTGCACCCATGTGCCTGCAGGAGGGAGAGTTCTTGCTGGGGGCATCAGATGTCAAGGTGGGAACGGTGCATGGTGTGCCGTTCTACATGAACAAGACCCAGTTTGAATATTGGCAGCATACACATTTGACGCTGGATGCCATTGCCGGTCACGGTGGCATGTTTTCACTGGAGCAGGCGACAGGGAAGCATTTCCTCATCCATTCCCGGTTGTTCACGGATGAGGAGTTGCAGGATCTGGAGCCTGTGGAGCAGTGTGGGTGATGGCGGCCCGGCTCGGGGCACCGTTGACGGTAGCTCTGGCCGCCATCACGTCGCAACTATTTTTCTGCAACAGGTTGGATTGACATGAACCGCATGCTCCTAGAGATGCTGCTCCAAGGAACAATCTGCTGCGCGGGTTAGAAATCGATTTGCGCGGACAGGCGGAAGATGCGCGGTGCACCGGGAATCAGGTAGCCGCCGAATGCGCTGGACGCATCTCCCCAATAGAACTTGTTGAATACGTTGTCTACGCCAAAGCGGAAGGTGGTTGCTGTATTGCCGAGCTTGGTAGTATAGGCGCCGCCCAGGTTCAGGACATGGTAGCCCTCCACTTTTCTGTTCAATGCCGCAATCTCGTTGCTTGGCGCGAAGGCCTTGCTACTTGAATAAATCCATGCCGCGTTCAGCTTGAGCGCAGGCAAGCCAGGCCAGGTATATTCGCTGTACAGCGCAGACCTGAACCTCGGTACATTGCCGGCTTGTTTGTCTTCGATACGGTCATCGCCCGTGCCTTCGGCCCTTGCCTGCAAGGCGGTGACGCTGGCGCTCAGCGCCCAGTTGCGAGTGACGCGTCCTTGGGCGGCAAATTCAAGGCCACGGTTGACCTGCGTGCCATTGACGACGTAGGTGGGTGTGGCATCCACATATTCATTCTTGCGCTTGATCTCGAATACGGCGGCAGATACACTGACGCTCGGTGTCACTTCCGCTTTCACGCCGAACTCGACTTGCCTGGACTTGTTGGGATCCATGATGACTTCTGCGTTAGTCGTGCCTGTGGGTGCCGTACCGCCTGGCTCCAGGCCTTGTGAGTAGGCACCATACACCGCCAGTTCCGGCTGCAGCTTGTAAACCAGCGCGAGGTTGGGCAAGACAAAATCGTCATCCGTGCGGTGCGTCAACACCCCTGATGAGTTGAACTGATCACGCTTGAACTGTACATAACGCACGCCGGCATGCAGCTTGAGCTGGTTGGTCAGGGACATTACATCCTGCACGAACAGTGCGCGCTCTTCATCCTTACGACGCAAACGCACGGGGTTGACGTCGGCAAGTGGGAAGTTGTCATAGTAGACGGGCGCGTAGATATTGCTTTCACCCACATAGTTGTACACATAGTCGGCAAAATGATCGCGACGGTTCAGCGTCGACAGGCCGGCAATGAGCTCATGGTGTACGCTGGCTGTCGTGAAGTTGCCTTGCAGCAGAGCCTGGGTGGCGGTGATCGAGCGCTTGTCGTTCTTGCGGCGCAAGTCATACATCGAATAGCTGCCGTCGCTGCAGAAACCGACTATCAGTCCTTGCGTCTGGCAGCCTGAAGGCAAGGTCACGGCATCATCGCGATGCAGGGTCGATTGGTTGGCCTGCAGGGTGGTATGCCAGTGGTCATTCAACTCATAATTGAACTTCAGCCCGATATTGTAGCTATCATCCACCACTGGCCGGCTCCAGGATTGATCGTTGAGCATTTGTTTGGCACTGACACCGGTCGGGATTCTTTGCTCCGGCCCCAGCAGCTGAAATCCCGGCACGGTCAGCTGTGACTTGTGCTGGTAGTCGAGATCAAGCTGCAGCAATGCCCGGGGACTGAGGTGAAAATCGAATGCCCCAGAAATGAAGTTGCGGTTGCCGGTCGAGCCATCGACATAAGATTTGATGTCTTCCGCTGCGGCATTGATGCGATAACCGAAGATACCATCTTCTGAGCGGCCACTCAGGTCGACGGCGCCGTATACCGTACCGCGTTCGCGAACTTCGAATGTTGCCGAACGCAATGGGACGTCGGTAGGGCGCTTGGTCACATAGTTGATTATACCGCCTGATGAAGCAATCCCTGCCTGCATTCCTGCAAGGCCCTTGAGAATCTCGATGCGCTCCTTGTTTTCCATGGGCACCATGGCTTGCGCAAGAATCACCATGCCATCCTTGCGGTAGTTGGCGCCTTGATTAAGCACAAATCCACGGATGGCAAACCAGTCTGCCAGCCCGACCGCATTGTAGGAGTTCTGTACGCTGGCATCCCATTTCACCGCATCAGTGGCGGAGCGTATGCTGCGATCCTGCATTTGCTCATGGGTGATCACGTTGATGGAAGCTGGCGTGTCCAGCAAGGATGCTTCGGGAAAGCTGCCGACACTGGCGCGGCGTGCCGGGCTGCCGGCAGGCGCGGAGGTGACGACGGTCTCAGGTAGTGATGGGTGATCGGCCTTGCTGGCATCCTGGGCTTGGGCTGCCGGTGAAAATACGCAGGCGATAGCCAGCATGTTGATGTGTGGACGGAAAGTAGAGGCAGGCATGGTGTGCGTTCACTCGCGTTAGGGACAGGCACGCGCAGGAACGGACGAAAAGCCCCAGATAGGCAGAATGGACCTTAGTGGCTTTGCGCTTTCCTACGCTGGCATTATCCAGTTCAGGTTCAAGGGTATATCTCACCAGAAGATTGGCTCTTCAGGACCCCTAGCGTGGCGGCTATCTTAACAAAGATGATGAAGATAGCGCCAATTTTTTTATGTCCAGCGACAGCCTGGGATGGGGCGGGCTGGATACCATCGCAGACTGTGTCAACCAGGCAAGGGCGAGGAAGGTGCCTCCTGCCATAGTAAGTGCAGGTGGGGCAGCACATGATGCGGGCCTATCTGGCCGATAATCCCCGAGCGGCGCAGCTTCTCCAGAATATTGGGCCTGGCTTCCACAATCACTAGTCGAATATTGTGTTGCTTGCATGTATCCAGCAGGTTCCACAACGCCTGCAGACCGGTAGCATCCATGATCGGCACGCGCGCCATACGCAGCACGATGGTGTCGGTGTTCTCGCCTATGGTTTGCAGGCGGCGCTGCAGGTGCTCGGCCGCTCCAAAGAAAAAAGGTCCTTCCAGGCGGTATACCAGTGTGCCCGGCGGCAGGTGCCATGCATGCGGGCCATATTCCTGCTGCAAGTCGTCATCACTCAGCTGCGTCACATTCACCGTGTCCGCCATGCGTTTCATGAACAGCAGTGCGGCAAGTACGACGCCGATATTGACGGCAATGACCAGGTCGCTGAATACGGTAAGCAGGAAAGTGATCAGCAGCACGGCGACATCCGCCCGCGGCGCAGTCCTGGCAATATGCAGGAAGCGATGGACTTCGCTCATGTTATAGGCCACCACGAACAAGATGGCCGCCAGCGCCGCCAGGGGAGCATTCACGGCCAATGGGGCCAGCAAGACCACGATCAACACCAGAGTGACGGCATGTACGATGCCGGACAACGGGCTGTTGGCTCCGTTGCGGATGTTGGTGGCGGTACGCGCCAGCGCGCCGGTGGCGGCAAAGCCGCCAAACAATGGCGAGGCGATATTGGCAATGCCTTGTCCAATCAGCTCCTGGTTCGGCTGGTGGCGTGTTCCTGCCATATTGTCCGCCACGACGGCTGACAGCAGTGATTCGATGGCGCCCAACAATGCAATAGTGAACGCTGGGCCGATCAGCTCGATCATGACAGCGGGGCCGATGCCTTCGGGGAGGGAAAAATGCGGTAATGCCTGCGGAATGCCGCCGAATGCGCTGCCAATGGTAGCAACTTGCTGAAATTGGAAGACGGACTGCACGACAGTGGCTGCCACGATGGCGACCAGGGGACCAGGAATCTTTTTCAAGTACCGGTTGGACAGGACCAGCACTGCCAGCGTGAACGCGCCAAGTAATGAAGTCTGCCATTGCAGCTGCGGCAGCGCTTCGACCAGGTGCAACAGCTTTTCATGAAAATGATGCGATGCTTGTGGAGCAAGGCCAAAAAAATCCTGCCACTGCCCTACGAAAATAATGACGGCGATTCCGCTGGTAAAGCCGATGATCACAGGTTCCGGGATATACCGAATCACGCTTCCCATGCGTGCCAGCCCCATGAGCAACAGCATTGCGCCTGCCATCAGGGTGGCGATCTGCAGGCCGGCAATGCCATATTTCGCTGTAATGCCGGAGAGAATGACGATGAATGCCCCCGTCGGCCCGGTAATCTGCAGCCGGCTGCCGCCGAACAGGGAGGCGAGTGTGCCTGCCACTATCGCCGTATATAACCCTTGTTCAGGCTTGGCGCCGGAGGCGATCGCAAAGGCCATGGCCAGCGGAAGGGCCACAACGCCGACGATCAATCCGGACATGATGTTGCGGGACCAATATTGACGAGAGAGCAGGCCGGCGTGCTTGGCTTCGAGAATGGCGATCATGATATCAGTGCGTGTAAAGAAATCTGCGGACAAACATATGATAATCCTTTCGCAGCAAGCCTATACCGGAGATTAAGGACCGCTGACAAAACCTGGTCGCTTGGACGAGCTCGTACTCACTGCGGCAGAGCGCTTAGTCAGGGGCGTTGCGTCGAACTTGTTAAAGCGACTCGATGAAGTCGAGCAGCGATTGCCTGTCCTCGGGAGACATCTGTTGCACCATGTCGCGGGCCTCCTGCGCTTCACCACCATGCCACAGGATGGCTTCCAATATCGTCCTGGCACGGCCATCGTGCAGGAAGCCTGCATTCGGCTCCACCTTTTTTGCCAGGCCGATTCCCCAGAGCGGAGGGGTGCGCCACTCGCTGCCGCTGGCGGAAAAATCAGGCCGATGGTCTGCCAGCCCTGGCCCCATATCATGTAACAGCAAGTCTGTGTAAGGGGCAATGGTCAGGTTGCCCAGCGGCGCCAGCCTGGGAAATTCACCAGTCTTGATTGCGGGCAGGTGGCAGGCTGCACACTGGGCCTGGCGGAACAGCATTGCGCCCTGTTGCACGCGGGGATCCTCTTGGCGGCGCGGGGAGGGTGCGGCTAGCGCCAATTGGTAGAATTCCATGTGTGCGAGCTGGGTGGTCGAAATTTCCGGATGGCCTGGGGTGGGAGCTTGCCTGCAGGCTGTCTGACGCTCGGCGCAGTTGCCTTGCGGGAACAGGTGCGAGCTTAAGCCCATGTCTCCTGCCAAGGCGCTGGCCGTTTGCTCTCGCAGCGTGGCGACATTGGCTTTCCAGCCAAAACGCCCGATGACCTGCTGCTGTCGTTCCACGCTCCAAACGCGGTTTACCCGCCCTTTGATCCGCCCGGGCTTGGGGGTGTTCTGCAATGCAAGCAAGCTGTTGTCCGCAATCGCCTCGAGCAGGCCCATGCCATAGATGGCAGGCGCAATGCGGGCCGAGGTTTGAATGTCATGAGGAAGTGGGCCGTAGGCTAAGCTGCTGAAGCTCAATACTGGCTTGCGCAGGCGGATGGCCTCACCTCCATTCAGCACCACGATGATATCTTCGTAATGCAAGCGGGCTCGGCCTTCAGCTTCGATACCAGGGGCGCCGAACTCCTGTAATTGGTCGCCATAGGCTGGATGTGGCAGGGGCGCGCCCGTGTGTGTTTTTCCCGGCAGGCTCAGGCGCACGAGCATGGCGCGCATGGACTCTTCAGGCGAGCCGGGTGCAAAGCCCCGGCCATTCTTGGCATGACAGGCAATGCAGGAATTACGGTTGTATAAAGGCCCTAGGCCGGCAATCTCATTGTCCACGGCAGGTGAAATGATCCAGCTTTGCCTGACCAGGCTGCGGCCTTGCAGGAATTGCTGCCTCTGCTCATCAGACAGCGGGCCGATGGCGCGTGTATAGGCTTCCCGGCTGATGTCATTCGTCATGACCTGCGCCTGCTCGGTGCCGAGGGTCAGGCTGGAAAACAGGGCAATGAAAACGAGCGGGAATGACAGGGCGTTGCGCATTGCACTCAATAGGTTGTCGCAATGCGTGCAGCTTCTTCATAGCGGTCATGCATGATGTGCCGCCAATGATCGGCCTCGACCGGATCCAGTGACGTGATCGATTCTGCCCCAGCTTCATCAATCGGCAGGGTATTCAGCAATTGCCTGGCTTTCACCACATTCAGTGCGTCTGCCCCGAGCTGCCTGCTGGCCTCCCGGATGGCGCTGAGGGCATGCTGCAGCGAGGCATGGTTACGTGTGATGATGGCATCAAACAAGGCATTGATGATGTCCTGGCGCGCAAGTCCCCGCCGGGTGTCATATACGAACACGGGATTGTTCTCGAAAGGGTTGAAGTAGTCTGCGGGCTTGTCTGCATAGACCGATGGCCTCACCGGCAACTTGCGGATATCGGGATGGAACAGCAGCTTCTGGCCCTTCTCGGAGAGCACGAATCGGCTGAATGCCTGAGCACCGGCGGGGTTGCCGGCATTTTTCAGGATGGCAAGATGGGCAGGGGAATAGCCGGTCAGCTCCGGGTAAACAAACTGCAAGGGGGCGCCATTCGCAATGGCCGAAGCCGTGAAGAAATCGATGGTAAGCCCGGCCAGCAAGCGACCGCTGGCTACATCATCACTGACGAACGTAGCACCAGAAGTCACCAGTTCGGCATTGGCGGCAATGGCCTGCAACAGGTTCCATCCATCCTGCCAGCCATAGCCCTGCAGCAGGATATCGATGAGAGGGGGAGCATAGCCTACCTTGGAAGGCACGGGCAATGCGATCTTGCCGTTGAATGCAGGGTCTGCGAGATCGGTCCAGCTCCTTGGTGCAGCCAACCCGGCACTCGCCAGCGCCTGTGGGTTGCTCACGATGCCGTACCCCGCAATTTCCGTGGCAATATGATTGCCTTCGCGCAAGGCAAAGCCGTTGACTGCCGCAGGCAAGCCATCGAGGTCGATATTCAGCGGCTGGAACGCCTGCATTTTTTCAAGCTGTGCAAAGTTGCGTTGGGCGGGCGACCAGTACACATCGACACGATGAGAAGTATCCTGGATATAGGCCATGGCATCGCGGGACTGCCGCCAGAGCACTTCCAGCTTGTATTGCGGATATTGCTGCTCAAATGCTGCTTCGAATTGCGAGACGACTTCTTGCGGATAGCTGGTCATCACCACGACCTTGGTCGGGTCTGCCAGTGACCACTGGCTGAAACACATCAGCCAGAGGATGAGAGTGCGGATTGGCCAGCTCAATGCAGCCTTGATAGTAAGAGAGCGGGCCATGGGTTTCCTATCTAATGAATGAGTTGCTTAGAACTTGCGCGTGACGTTGACGAATATGTTGCGGCCTTCCATATAGAAGCCTTCAGTATATGCATAGTTTTTGTCGAGAATATTGTTGATCCCCGCCTCGGCAAACCAATCGGTATTAACGGCATACATGGCCTTAATGTTACCCGTGGCATAACCTTTGGCTGACAGCCAATCCGTGACTGTGGCATTCTGACGAGAATAACGTGATGACGCCGCTTCGACACTGGCCAGCACTTGCAATGCACTGTTTACTTTCCATTTGCCATATGCAAACAGTTTCTGGCGAGGTACATCGGTCAAGCGCTGGTCATTGCTGAGGTTGTCACGGTTGATAAAGGTGTAGTTACCACCCAGCTCAATATTATTAGTCGCAAACCAGGTTGCACTCAATTCGATGCCATGACTTTCGACTTTACCAATATTGCGGAACTGGAAGCACTCGCCTCCACCGGCGGAACAAGCAGAGTTTGGCAAGCTGACAGACTGGATCATGTCTTTGGTATCAATAAAGAAGACTGCACCTTGGAGCTTCAATTCTGGCAACACAAAAGCACCGGCACCCAGTTCATAATGGGTTGCCCTTTCTGTGTCTAAGCCAGGGTTAGGCACTGCGCGACCGAAACGACCAGAAAAACGGTCCTTCATGGTCGCAAAGCGGCTTTTTCTGGCGACTGTAAAGTGAATGTCGCTATCCTCTGTTGGCTTATAGAAAAGACCAGCTTGGGGGTTCCAAGCATGAGCATCTCCATTCGGGAAATCGTAAATCTGATTTGAGTTGTTTAATCCTTCAGCCTTAATAGTGTCACGTTTATCATAACTGATGCCTGTTACCAGGCTAAGTTTCTCATTGAAATGATGGGTATCTTCAATACCAAATGAAATGGTGCGATCTTTAAAGGTTTGAACCGGGTTTCCCTTGTTGTGTTCTTCATGCTTGTCGTGTTTGTAATGTGCAGCAAACTTCAATGTATTGCTTTTGGCAATATCGAAACCAAGCTCGGCGCTGGCACCATAGGTGTCATCGTTATAAATACTAGTGAATGAACTAGGTCTAGTCATCGTGGCATAACGGGCATCGTCGTAGCTTTCCAATACATTTCTGAACTTGTCATAGAAAGCCCGCACTTTCAAGTAAGCGCTATTACCAAAGGTGGTACGTGATATGAAGTACAAGCTCTCCTTATCCCATTTGGGCCAATCCCAGTAATTGGCTCTTCTGTCGCTGTCTCTGCCAGCATATACTGGGCTGCCTTTCGTGCCTTGCTGATTGATATAGTTCAAGCTGTATTCGTTACCTTCACTGGGGGTCAAGCCGATTTTCAGGTTGATTTTGCCATCCCGATTATAAGCACGCTCCCTGTCCCCACCGTCCTCATATGCATTAGGCTTGTAATCGCTAGACATACGGGAGCGCTCATTGTCCACATATGAGGTATTGGCTTGCCAATACCATGTTTCGTAATTACCGCCCATATTGACATCGGTAGCATAGCCATTGAACTTAAGATTGCGGTCAGTTTTAATGCCTGCAGTAATGCTGCCTTCAAACTCCTTTGTTGGTTTGCGGCTAACTAGGTTGATTGCACCGCCCAAAGTATTAGGGCCGTATAGAACGGAACTGAACCCTTTCGATAATTGAATCTTGGAGAGGTCAAAAGTGTTGAAACGGCCAAGGTCCACATAGCCATCGTAAGTGACATAAACCGGAATACCGTCTACGAATACAGGCACTTGACGCAAGTCAAATCCACGCAATTGCACCAATTGTTCATTGCGCTGCCCACCTTGAGTCATGCTGATACCAGGCAACATATTTAAAGCCGTGCCTACTGTCTCGCGGTTGAATAAACGCATATCCTCTTGTGTGATGGTGCTGTCATAGAGCCTTGTATTTTCTGGTTGCTTGGTTGTGATGACATTGATTTCACCCAAGGCGTAAGGCGTAACTTCTGCCAAAACGACTTGAGTATTGACTGCTAGCGCGGCAATCACTGCCAGCTTGAGCGGTTTTAGGTAATTAGACACTGATCTCCCCGATGCTAAGTAGTTGAAACAAAGGAGGGATTAAATATTAATTCAATATATTTGTAAATATATAACGAATATTATTTTGATGAATCTTGAAGATGCGCATGCATAGATGACAGGGTTCGGGGAGAAGCCCTGGCGGGAAACCTTGCGCAGCTTGAATTAATCAATTGTTCTGGTAGGCTTTCCTGAAACTTTTCAATAGGTATTGTTTTGTCGCCGCTATCAGAAATCCGCAAGTATCTCGAATCCGCCGCGCAGAGCTCGCGGGATGATATCTATGCGATCGACCCTGAACGACTGCAGCTGATGGGGGTGCTGGTGGATGGTGCAGAGGCGCCGATTGCCGATCATCCCCTGGACGACTTGCTGCAAGCGTTACGCGAGCCGTCTGTCAGAGATCTGCTGGATGCTGTGCCGACCGAAGCGGCGATGGTGGATATCAGCCATGAGCTGCATGCGATCAACCGTTATTTTGGCGAGTTTCGCCTGCTCATGGTCGGCCGTGGCAGCGGGCGGGTGCTATTGGTGATGCGGGACAGCCAGGCGTTCAGCCGACATATCCTGCATGTGCTGAATGAAGGCGCGAATTTGAGTGCTCTGATTTCCAATGCGCCTGGCGTGGTTTATCAGGCGCATATGAGTCGTGATGGCGCCATGAGGTTTCTTT
The DNA here is from genome assembly GCF_000013705.1 of Methylobacillus flagellatus KT. Taxonomy (NCBI): domain Bacteria; kingdom Pseudomonadati; phylum Pseudomonadota; class Betaproteobacteria; order Nitrosomonadales; family Methylophilaceae; genus Methylobacillus; species Methylobacillus flagellatus. The sequence continues at coordinate 2,123,007 of NC_007947.1, read as the reverse complement.
ACCTCAGTGATGCTTGCAAGCCCTTGCTGGGCGAGGAGGCCGAGGCATTGATTGCCAACCCGGACATTTTTCTCTCTTTGATTGATGAGGAGGATCGCGGCGCATACGAGAAGAACATCAGCCAGTCTGCCCATGGACTGAGTGTATTGAACTGGACCGGGCGTTTCTGGATGCAGGCATGGCAGGATACCAAGTGGATCAACCTGCGGGCCACGCCGCGCAAGATGCCTGACGGCACCGTGATGTGGGAAGGCATCATGACGAATATCACGCAGAGCAGGCGGGAGCAGCAGGCGATCCGGGAGTCGCATGAGAAGCTTGCCAGGCTTTCGGCACAGCTTGCCCAGATCAAGGAGAAGGAGCGCTTGAAAATCGCCCAGGAGGTGCATGATGATCTGGGCGGCAATTTGACGGCGATCCGGCTTGGGTTGTCTTCCATGATCAAGCGGCTGGGGCCCGAGCAGGAGGTATTGCTTGCCAAAGCCAGGCAGCTTGAGGCGATCGTCGATGATACATTCGAGGCCGCGCACCGGATTGCGAGCGACTTGCGCCCCAATGTGCTCGAGTTGGGCATTGTGGCTGCATTGGAGTGGCAAGCTACCCAGTTTGTCGACAAGATTGGCATTCCCTGCGAGTTTGTGTGCAACGTTGCCGAGGTCGATATTTCCACCGATCACGCCATTACCTTGTTCCGGATTTGCCAGGAGGCCATGTCCAACATCGCCAAGTATGCGAAGGCCAGCCATGTCGAGGTGACGCTGGAGGCTTCGGCCGAGGAAATCATGATGCAGGTGATTGACGACGGTATCGGCATTGCGCCGGTAGATAGGCTGAAAGCCAATGCATTTGGCATCAGCGGCATGTCTGAGCGAGCCGTGGCACTTGCCGGGCAATGCAAGGTGCAAGCCGGCAGGCAAGGGGGTACAATAGTCAGCGTTACTTTGCCGTTGCATCCCGTAAAAATCGAGGCTGCCGGTGGATAATAAAAATTATCTAACTCATTGCGTTGGTCATGTCATTCACTTCCACTATCAAAGTTGTTATTGCTGACGATCATGCGATCCTGCGTGAGGGTTTGAAGCAGATTCTTGCTGAAACCGAAGATATCGAAGTGGTTGCTGATGCGAAGAACGCAGCCGAAGCCATCAAACTTGCAGGCACCAAGGGCCTGGATGTCGTTGTGCTCGACATTTCTCTGCCGGATAGAAGCGGTATTGAAGCGTGCAATATCATCAAGAAAGAACATCCCGGAGTGGCCGTCCTGATGCTGTCCATGCACCGGGAGGATGCCTATGCGATCCGTGCCCTGCGTGCAGGCGCAGTCGGGTATTTGAGCAAGCAGAGTGCATCGGACCAGTTGGTGACAGCAATCCGCACTGTTGCCAAAGGCAAGAAATATATCAGTGCCGAGGTGGCATTGGCGCTGGCCGACCAAGTGAGTGGTGGCCTGGAGAAACCTATCCACGATACGCTCTCCAATCGCGAGTTCCAGACGTTGACCATGATTGCCTCGGGTCTGTCAGTGAGTGAAATTGCCGAAAATCTCTCACTTTCGGTCAAAACCGTCAGCATGTACCGTGCACGGCTGCTCGAGAAGCTGAACCTGCGCCATAATGCCGAGCTGACGCACTATGCGATCAAGAACAACCTGATCGACTGATTCCAAGCGCAGATCTGGCGCTTTTTACCCCTCTTGTTATCCAAATTGCAGTGCCCTGTCGTCCGGTACGATGTTGTCATGCCTCGAGCACCAGCTTTCCCTGGGCCAAGTATGCATTCATTAGACCCGGAAAACTTTAGGGTCAAAAATAATTTTTTTTTCATATTATTTGTTAATTATCTGAAAAATATAAATTTTCTGGCAGTCGATCATTGTAGAAAGGAGCGTCCTCTAAAGATTTTTTTAATCAATCCGACATCAGGGGCATGGCATTGCAATCAGATGCTACTCGAGAGAAAAACAAGTGCAGTAAAGCTCCTAAATTTTCTCCCGAAGCGACCGATAACAGTCTTAACAGTGATGTGATTCAAGACTGTAAAGCGATACCAAATGCAACAAAGTGTTTGATGGAAATTAACTAAATCGAAGGAGAACCAACATGGCTGCAGTTATCAACACCAACCTGGCTTCGCTGAATGCGCAACGTAACCTGACGACTTCGCAATCCAGTCTGAATTCATCCCTGCAACGCTTGTCTTCCGGCCTGCGCGTCAACAGCGCCAAGGACGACGCTGCCGGCCTTTCCATTGCGACGCGCATGGATGCGCAAATTCGCGGCCAGACAGTGGCAATCCGTAACGCCAATGATGCGATTTCCCTGGCACAGACTGCAGAAGGCGCGCTCGGCAAGATTACCGACGCCTTGCAGCGTATGCGTGAACTGGCTGTGCAGTCCGCCAATGCGACCAACGAGTCCGGCGACCGCGACAACCTGCAAGCTGAATTCAAGCAATTGCAAGATGAAATCACCCGCCTGACGGACGGTACCAAGTTCAATAACAAGGCGTTGTTTGCTGGTACTGCTGGTTCATTGACATTCCAGGTAGGTGCCGGTACAGGTGCTCAAGATACCATCACTGTAGACGAGATTGATTTGACTTCCGGTAGCTCTACTGCCGCTGGCGTGGCTACTGCGGCTGCAACCGGTATTGCGATCAGTGGTACGGCTGCTGACAATGCGACTGCAGCGATTACTGCGATTGATACGGCCTTGGATCAAGTGAACACCAGCCGCGCCACCTTGGGTGCCGTGCAAAACCGCTTCGAGTCCGTGATCAGCAGCTTGCAGGTATCGGTCGAGAACCAGTCTGCTGCCAAGTCCCGTATCCTGGATGCCGACTTCGCTGCGGAAACGGCCAACCTGACCCGGGCGCAAATTCTGCAACAGGCGGGTACTGCGATGCTGGCACAAGCCAACTCTGTCCCTAACAATGTGCTGACCCTGTTACGTGGCTAAGCAGGTGGCAGGTTAGTATGAAAGTCCCGCAGTCTTCTTGAATAAGGAAGCTGCGGGTTTTGCTTGAGGAACTCAACATGGCGATCACGAATATAGAAGCATACAGTCAGGCAGGTAGCCTGGCTTCTACAGTACGCAATGCGGGGCCTGCCGTACCTTTGCCGGGTGCTGGATCAAAAGAAGCGGAGCAACAGGCGTCTGTGGCAAGTGATGCCGATGTCCAGTCCGCGGTGGAACAGATCAACGAGTTTATCTCGCCCATCATGCAGTCGATCCAGTTTTCCACGGATGCCGATTCTGGCCGGGTAGTGGTCAAGGTGGTGGATTCCGAGACGCAAAAAGTATTGCGACAAATCCCGAATGAAGAAGTATTGGCGATTTCAAAAACTCTGGACAAGCTCCAAGGGTTGATCATCAGGCAGACGGCCTGACTTTTAATTTCAAGTATTCAGGGAAGCGAGGTATTGTCATGGCAAGCACTAGCGGGATTTCTGCCAGTACCAATTTTGATATCGATTCAATCGTCAGCAGCTTGATGGCGGTCGAGCAAAAGCCTTTGACATTGCTGAGCCAGCAGAAGACGTCCTATCAATCGAAGATATCTGCCTATGCGACCTTGCAAAGCTCGCTTTCCAGTTTCCAGACGGCGTTAGCCAACCTTTCCACCAGCAGCAAGTTCAATGTGCAGTCTGCCACTTCGGGCGACAGCGCGGTGTTTACCGCAACCTCCAGCGGCAGTGCAACCGTCAGTAATTATGCGATCAAGGTCGGCCAACTCGCGCAATCCCATAAAGTTGCCACTTCGAATTTTTCCAACACCAGTGCCGCTGTCGGCACGGGCACGATCACGATCGCCCTGGGCACATATGACGAGGCAACTAACACCTTTACCGCCAATCCGGACAAGGCAGCAAAAAGTGTGACCATCTCCGCTTCCAACAATAGCTTGGCGGGCATCCGGGATGCCATCAATGCAGGCGACATGGGAGTGACGGCGACCATTGTCAACGACGGCCAGAGCGGCGGTGGCCGCCTGGTATTGACTTCAAAGGAGTCCGGTGAGGTCAACAGCATCAAGGTGAGTATTGCCGATGCCGATGGTGACAATACGGACAGCGACGGGCTGTCCCGCCTTGCTTACGATCCCGCGGCCGCTTCCGGTGCCGGCAAGAACCTGGTTGAATTGCAGGAGGCACGCAACGCCAAGCTCAATATCGACGGCATCGATGTCGAAAGCGCCAGCAATGTCGTGACCGGCGTCTTGAGCGGCATTACGCTGAATTTATTCAAGGCCAGCCCCGATACGGCCGTTTCCTTGAACGTAACCAAGAACGTGACCGCGATCAAGGATTCGGTCACCGCCTTTGTCAATGCCTTCAATGCAGTGAATACCACGCTGCGCAACCTGACCAAGTTCGACGACAGCACGACAACGGCCGCCGATAGAAAAAACGGCGCATTGCTCGGGGACGCGACAGCGCGCTCGATTTCCTCCCAGATCAAGATGGCGCTCACCAAGTCCGTGGGCGGTACGGATAACTTCAGTTCGCTCAGCCAGATCGGCGTCGCGATACAGCGCGATGGCTCCTTGGCCCTGGATTCCAGCAAGCTGGAAAAAGCCATCGAAACTAACTTGGACGACGTCGCCAAGCTGTTCGCCGCCGTGGGGAGCGCGTCGGATGTCGAGACACGGTTCGTGACCCAGGGAAGCAAGACCCAGCCTGGCAATTACGCTATCAACATCACCCAGGCCGCCACACGCGGCGCATTGACCGGAAGTGCCGCGCCTGACCTGAATATCGTCGCCGGCGTAAACGACACGCTGGCGGTCAAAATCAACGGTTCAAGCTACAACCTCACGCTTGCCGCCGGCAGCTATGCATCGGTGGACGAGCTTGCTCAACAGCTGCGGACGCAGCTTGCCAATGCCAAGTCCTCTGCTGAGGTGGCTGTCGAAGGCGGGATGCTGAAAATCATTTCTCCGGAATACGGTAGCGGTTCAACCGTGGAAGTTACCGGCGGAACAGCGGCGAGCAGCCTGTTTGGCAGCGATCCGGTCTCCGTCGAGGGGTTGGATGTCGCCGGCACCATCAATGGGGCTGAGGCAACGGGCAAGGGGCAAGTGTTGACGAGCACTGCCGTCGGCAATCCGGCAGAGGGCCTGGTGGTCTCGGTACGCGGCACGGCAACAGGTGACAGGGGCAGTATTTCCTTGAGCCTGGGCTATGCCGCGCAACTGAACGAGCTGGTAAAAGGATTCGTCAGCGATACTGGCCTGCTGGCCAGCAGGACCGACGGCCTGCAGGATTCCATCAAGCGCGTGACCAAGCAGGAAGAGGCGATACAGGTCAGGCTGGCGGCAGTAGAGGCGCGTTACCGCGCTCAGTTTGTTGCGCTGGATGTCCTGATGACCCAGATGCAGACGACCCAATCTTATCTCACACAGCAACTAGCAGCGATTAGTGCCAACAGTTAATTAAGGAGCTTTCATGTTCGGGTTAAACGCAGGTGTCAATGCTTATGCCAAGGTTGGCGTGGAAACTGGCGTGGTGGCTGCCAGTCCCGCCCGCTTGATCGTCATGTTGTATGAAGGCGCCATTGCCGCGTGCAATCTCGCGATCAAGCATATCCGTGAGCGGGATTATGCGGGGAAGAGCGCTGACCTTACCAAGGCTATTTCGATCATAGAAAATGGTTTGCGCGCCAGCCTCGATAGCAAAGGGGGCGGCGAGATTGCCGAAAGCCTGGATGCTTTGTATGTCTACATGAGCAAGCGCCTTTATCTTGCGAATAGCCAAAGCGATATTGCGGCAGTGGAGGAGGTGGTAAGATTGCTCAATGAGTTGAACGAGGCCTGGTCTGCTCTCGCAAGCCAGTCGGCTGGCGCAGTACCGCGTCAGGAACCCCAACAACACAGCCAGCGTCAGCTGGAAAAGGCATATTCATGAGCATTCAGCAAACCTTGTCGTTGTATGCAGCCTTGGCGGATATCACCGATCAAATGCTGGCGGCTGCCAAGCAGCATGATTGGGAGAGGTTGGCCATGCTTGAGGTTGAATGTGCCGAGCGCATCAAGCGGGCCGATGAGAATAAATGCGACGAGCCCTTGCGCGAGCCGGAGCAGAAGATCAAGTATTCCCATCTCAAGCGCATCCTGGATTCTGATCGAGAAATCCGCAATATCATCGATCCCTGGATGGTGCGTCTTTCCGATATTCTCACCAACAACACTGCCAACCGGCAGATGTTCGATACCTACAAGCAGTTGATACGGCCTGGCAGATAATGATCAAGCAATCTCCCGACCCATCTGCTGCTGTTGCCCCGCTTGCCAGGGTCTCGCCGGCGCAGGCGGTAGAGGAGATTGCCAGCAATGTCCAGGATCTTAATTTCCGCATCGCCCAACTGGTCAAGGGACAAAGTTACTTTGGCCAGGTGGTGAGTCGGTTGCAGCCTGGTGTCTTCCAGGTCAATGTGCAAGGCAATACTTTCAGGATGGAACTTGGCCAGCAAGCAGCCGTTGGTCAGCAGATGCTGCTCCGCTTCATGGGTAATGATCCTGTCCCTACTTTTCGTTTGCTGAGTCGGCAGACCGGACAGCTGGAAGCGGCAAAGCTGCAGGCTACGATGCTGCCAGCAATGCCTGCCACTGCGCCGACAGGGGATAGCGGTGTTTCTGCCGCGCTGAGCAGCGGTGCCCGCATCTTGAGCCAGCAGCTGGCGCAGTCGCCTCATGGCGAGAATTCCAAGACATTGACTAGTCTCCAAGTCTTGACGCATGCACCGCAATCTCCGCGTGTTGTGGCGCAGGACATGCAGCGGGCATTGACTACTTCCGGCCTGTTCTACGAGTCACATCTCGAAAAGTTCACGATGGGCAAGATGCCGCTGGCTCATTTACTGCAGGAACCGCAAAACCAGTTGCCTGGGGCAGCAGAGTCCATGATCAACAAGCAGATTGCCGTGTTAGAGAACCAGCGCATCCATTGGCAGGGAGAGGTGTGGCCTGGACAGAAAATGGATTGGCAGGTGCAGATGCACGAAAGAGAGGTCAACCCTGATGAGCATGGCACTAATGCCGATTTGGGTGAGGACAGGAAAGTATCGAGCAGTATACGACTGGAGCTGCCAAGCCTGGGCACGATTACCGCGAATATCACCTTGGAGGGAGGGCGGTTGCGGGTGCGCATCGCCGCGGCAGACCAGGCGGCCATCCAACGTCTGCAGTCGAGTCTACCTGCGCTGGCAACGGCGCTGACCAGTCGTGGGCAATCCCTGGATGCCTTGACGGTGGCGCGAGATGAATGACCCCGTATTGCAACAGCAGGCGATAGCGCTTGCCTATGAATCTGGAGATTTTGCGCCGCGGGTGGTGGCCAAGGGCAGGGGCGTCATTGCCGAGCAGATCATTGCCAAAGCCAAGGAGCATGGCGTATTCGTCCATGAATCCAGGGAGTTATTGGCACTGCTGATGCAGGTGGATCTGGATGATCATATTCCGCCAGCTCTGTACCAGGCGATTGCGGAGATATTGGCTTGGCTATACCGGCTGGAGCATGGCGAGGATGCTTCCCCGCCCACGCCCTCGATACCTACTGAGACCGGGTAGAGCTTTGATCAGCCCAGTCGCCTGTACAAACCAATGCTGACATGAAGGTCAGGGACCGGAGTATGCCCAGGGGAAAGCTGCTCTGGAAGCCATGTTCGCTGGATGAAGATAAAGGTGCGCTAGAAGCGTGAGGGGGATTGCCAGTGTCGTCATACCTGCATGTTCATAATGTCCTGGTAGGCGGATACTAGCCGGTTGCGCACCTGGATGGTGGCTTGCAGTGAGATATTGGCTTTTTGCCCTGCCACCATGACGTCTGACAGGCTGACCTTGTCATCGCCCATTGCAAAACTTTGGCCCAGCTCTTCTGCTTTCACTTGTGCTTGGTTGACCTGGCTGATCGACGATTTCAGTACATCGGCAAAATCAACGCGGTTCGAGGCTTGAGGCTTCTGGGCAGGGCTGTTCCCGCTGATCCCGTGCATAGCTGTGTCGGTGGCTGGTTTCTGCGCTGCAGCCTTGAGCTGCGCCAGCATGGCTTCTATCCTGCCAGAGTCTATCGCTGAAGTTTTCATGACGTTCTCCTGAAAACGGCCGCCCTTGATGGACTGAGTTTCAACATGGCAGCAGCTTATCACTCGTCAATATGCTTCCTTGATGGGAATAGGCTGGTAAAACCCGCTTTATTTGCCTGATCAAATTTGCTGGCGGCTCGAGATAATGGCAGCGCAGTAATGAAGAAGGGTGAGAATAAAACCCTGCATGGGGTCGTTGGGGTGTTGCTCTGATCTTGCCGCGTTATTTGTTCCACCTTCAGCCTAGGGGGCGGGGCTGATGCGGCGGATAAAGTGAACAGCTCTCCTCGGACCGTCATTGCTACACATCAAGTGATTTTGCCATCGCATGGGAGAAGTAACATGGCAGCAGCCAATGAAGCGGCCCTGGCCGCCGATACCACGACCGAAGCACCAGCCCCCGGCTCATTCAACTTCAAGTCCCTCTTGGAGAACAAGCTGCTGCTGGCCTTGGGCGCTGCTGCTGTCATTGCATTGATGGTGGTGTTCTGGCTCTGGAGCCAGAAGCCGGAATACCGCGTATTGTTCTCCAGCTATTCCGACAAGGATGGTGGTGCCATTGTGGCTGCATTGGAACAGATGAATGTACCGTACAGGATTGCCGATGGTGGTAGCGCCATTCTGGTTCCGGCCAATCATGTCCATGACGTCAGACTAAGGCTGGCATCGCAAGGCCTGCCCAAGGGCGGAAATATCGGTTTCGAGTTGTTGGAGAACCAGAAATTCGGCGTTTCCCAGTTTGTGGAGCAAGTGAATTTCCAGCGCGGCCTGGAGGGTGAGCTGGAACGCACTATCCAGTCAATTGGCGCGGTGCAGGCGGCTCGCATCCACCTGGCCATGCCGAAGCCTACCGTGTTCACGCGTGACCAGCAAAAGCCAACGGCATCCGTGATGCTCAACCTGCATCCTGGTCGCGCCCTGGATCAGCGCCAGGTGAGCGCTATCGTGCACCTGGTGGCCAGTAGTGTTCCCGAGCTGCCGACCTCCAATGTGACGGTAGTTGACCAGAATGGCAACCTGCTCTCCGACAATGGCAAGGATGCGGGCAATCATTATCAACTAGATCCCACGCAGCTGAAGTATGTCGATGAATTGCAGCAAAACATCGCGCGCCGGGTTGAGTCCATCATTGCACCGCTGGTTGGCGCCAAGAACGTACATGCGGAAGCCAGTGCCGAAGTGGATTTTTCCATGGTGGAGCAGGCTGCCGAAATCTACAAACCCAACCAGGCGCCAGACAGCGCCGCTATTCGCAGCAGCCAGACCAATGAATCGCAGACATTGCCAGGGCAGGGAGTGGGCGGGGTGCCCGGTGCCTTGACCAACCAGCCGCCGGCACCAGCGACTGCCCCCATCGTGGCGCCTGGTACTGAGCCCACCACCACGACCAATGCCAACGTGGTGACGACCACGACGACAACGCCGCCTGGTACGACAGTGACGACGCCAGTCATGAACTCGGAGCGCAATACCACCACCAATTATGAAGTGGACAAGACCATCCGCTACCAGCAGCAGCCCATGGGCGGTATCAAGCGGCTGACCGTGGCCGTGGTGGTGAATCATAAGCAGGAAGTGGATGCGCAAGGTAAAGTGATCACGCGCCCGCTGACCGACGACGAGAAAACCCAGATCAGCGACCTTGCCAAGCAGGCTATGGGATTCAATGAAGAGCGCGGCGATTCGCTGAGCGTGGTCAACGGCTCTTTCATGCCGGAGATCGCGGAAGCATTCCCTGAGGTGCCGCTATGGAAAGACCCGGACAATATCGAGATGGCCAAGGAGTGGCTGAAGAATGGCCTGGTTCTGCTGGTACTGTATATGCTATACCGCCGCTTCCTGCGCCCATTGCTGCGCAAGCTCTCGCCGGAAGAAGAAAAGAAGGGCGAACTCGCCGAGCTGGATGAAGAAGATCAGGATGCCATCGTCAGCCTCTCCGAGGGGGAAGGTGGCATGACAGGGGAGGAGGCCGGGGAAGAGGAAGGCGGAGCTCCGGCAGAGCGTACCTATCAGAAGAATCTGGAATCCGCGCGCAAGCTAGCCAAGGAAAACCCCAAGGTAGTGGCCAGCATTGTGACAAATTGGGTGAACAGCAATGAGTGATAATGGCGTAGTCAAGAGTGCGGTATTGATGCTCGCGCTGGGCGAGGACGAGGCCGCCGAGGTGATGAAATATCTGGGGCCGCGTGAAGTGCAGAAACTGGGGACGGCCATGGCATCGATGAAGTCGATCGGGCATGACCAGGTCGAGGCTGTACTGGCTTCCTTCATGGAAGAAGCGGAAAAGAATACAGCGATTGGCCTGGATTCCGACGAATACATCCGCTCGGTGCTCACCAAGGCGCTGGGTGACGATAAAGCGTCGGGGCTATTGAACCGTATCCTGCAGACGCGGGATTCCAGCGGTATCGAAAGTCTCAAGTGGATGGATGCGCAGACTGTGGCGGAGTTCATCAAGAACGAGCACCCGCAGATCATCGCCACCATCCTGGTGCACCTGGAGCCGGATCAGTCTGCGGAAATCCTCGGGTATTTCGGTGAACGCCTGCGGCAGGATGTCATGCTGAGGATTGCTACCCTGGATGGTATCAAGCCGACCGCGTTGCGTGAGCTCAATGATGTGCTGACCAAGCTGCTGAGTGGCAATGAAAGCATCAAGAAGCAGCAGATCGGGGGCGTGAAGGCCGCCGCGGAAATCATGAACTACATGAATAGCGAAAATGAAGCCAGCCTGATGGATGGCTTCAAGAGCTATGATGGCGAGATGGCACAACGCATCATGGATGAAATGTTCGTGTTTGATAACCTGCTCGAGATCGACGACAAGGGTATCCAGATCATGCTGCGCGAAGTGCAGTCCGAAACATTGATTGTGGCGTTGAAAGGCACGACCGAAGAGTTGCGCGAAAAGATCTTCCGCAATATGTCGAGCCGCGCCGCAGAAATGATGAAGGAGGACCTTGAAAGCAAGGGCCCCGTCAGGTTGTCCGAGGTGGAAACGCAGCAGAAACAAATATTGCAGATAGTCCGCAGGCTGGCCGACGAAGGCCAGATCGTCCTGGGCGGCAAGGGTGAGGATGCCTATGTCTAATGTGGTGATTCCCAAGGAGAAGCAAACGGCGTATCAGCGCTGGGAGATGGCTTCCTTTGCCGAAGAACCGTCGCCGGCCGCCGCCGCGCCAACGCCTGCAGCACCGCAAGTGGTCCAGGAGAGTGAGGAGGACAGAAAGGCGCTCCTGGAGGCAGAGTTGGAGCAGGCCAGGCGCGAAGGTTATAAGATCGGGTTGCAGCAGGGATTTGACACCGGTATTGCCGATGCCGCAGCGCAGGTGGAGCAGGATCGCCAGCGACTGCTTGAGTTGCTTGGCAGCATGGAAAAGGCGCTGAAGACCGCCGATGAGGCAATATCAGAACAATTGCTCGTCCTGGCCCTGGATATTGCCAAGGCCATGGTCAAGGACAGGCTGAAGGTGAATCCTGCCATTATCCTGCCGATTGTGCAGGAATCAATTCATTATCTGCCTGCAGTGCAGAAACCTGCCAGGCTAGTTGTCCATCCTGATGATGCGATCATCGTCAAGAAATACTTGCAGGAAGAAATGGCAGACAGCCACTGGCACATTCATGAAGACAGCAGCATAGAGCGTGGCGGTTGCATGGTGGAAACGGGAGATAATCAGATCGATGCCAGCAATGGTACCCGTTGGAAGCGCATCTGCGATGCCTTGTCACAACACAATGACTGGATTGCGCCAAATGAATAGGGCACAGGCTCATCAGCAAGGCTGGAAGGACTATCTCAAGGATTGCAGCGAGATACTTGAGATCGTCGAGTCGCTGGAGGTCTCCGGCCGCATCACCAAGCTGACCGGCCTGGTGATGGAAGCGGTCGGCATCAAGCTGCCGATCGGCAGCGCCTGCTATGTGCCCTTGGCGGAGGGCCGCCGCGTCGAGGCCGAAGTGGTTGGTTTTGATGGTGGGCGCATGCTGCTGATGCCGCAGAGCGGTGTCGAGGGAGTTGTGCCAGGTGCCAAGGTTTTTGCGCTGGAAGTGGCGGATGCATTGCCCAAGCCCAATCAGGCCAAGCATCCGCGCCGCCGGGCCATTGACCGCGCACGGCACTTGCCGGTGGGCGAGGCCTTGCTCGGCCGCGTCATCGACGCTGCAGGGCGCCCCCTGGATGAATTGGGGCCTCTCAATAGCGAGCATAGCGTGCCGCTCAACACGCGGCCTCTCAACCCGTTGTCGCGCGCGCCTATCGAAGAGGTGCTGGATGTCGGGGTGCGCGCCATCAACAGCATGCTCACCGTCGGGCGTGGGCAGCGCATGGGCTTGTTTGCCGGTTCCGGTGTGGGCAAGAGCGTGTTGCTGGGCATGATGGCGCGGTATACGACTGCAGAAGTCATTGTCGTTGGCCTGATCGGCGAGCGTGGCCGGGAAGTGAAGGAATTCATTGAGCAGATTCTTGGCCCTGAAGGCCTTGCGCGCGCTGTCGTGGTGGCGGCACCTGCGGATGTGCCTGCGCTCATGAGGTTGCAGGGTGCAAGCTATGCCACGGCGATCGCCGAGTATTTCCGCAACCAGGGCAAGGATGTCTTGCTGATCATGGACTCCCTGACGCGCTATGCGATGGCACAGCGCGAGATCGCTCTGGCGATCGGTGAGCCGCCGGCCACCAAAGGCTATCCGCCTTCGGTGTTTGCCAAGCTGCCTGCACTGGTGGAGCGGGCGGGTAACGGCAAGCCTGGCGAAGGGTCGATCACGGCGTTTTATACGGTGTTGACGGAGGGCGACGACCAGCAGGACCCGATTGCCGATTCCGCGCGGGCGATTCTCGACGGCCATATCGTGCTGAGCCGCAGCCTGGCAGAGAGCGGTCATTACCCTGCCATTGATATCGAGCAGTCGATCAGCCGGGCGATGCACAATATCACCTCGCCTGAGCACCAGAAAAATGCACGCAAGCTCAAGCAGCTCAACTCTCGCTATACACGCAACCAGGATCTGATCAATGTAGGCGCTTATGAAAGCGGTAGCGACCCGGTACTGGATGAAGCCATCATGCGGCACGAAGCCATCGAGGCATTTCTGCAACAGGATATCAAAGAGTCCGCAAGCTGGACTGACAGCGTTGATGCGCTGGCCAGCCTGGTGGGGACGGCGGGAGCGAATTGATGAACAGGTCAAGGGGAAAATGGCATGCCTACCCATAAAAAGGTGGTATTGACGACATTGCAGGACTTGGCGGGGAAGGCGGTGGATGTCGCTGTCAATCGGCTGGGCGAGGCCAGCCGGCAATTGGCGGAAGCGGAAAACAGCCTGAACCTGTTGCTGCAATACCGTGCCGATTATGTCAGCCAACGGGATCATGCCATGGCGAATGGCATGACGGCGGAAATTTACCAGAACTACCAGAGCTTTCTCGGCAAGCTGTCGCAGGCTATCACCAGCCAGACTGAGAATGTCGAGCGTTTGCGCCAAGTGCACCATCTGCGCAAGCAGGAGTGGCAGGAATGCCAGAAGAAGAAAATGTCCTACGACGTCTTGATCGACCGTGCCGACAAGCGTGAAAACGCCATCGAGCTCAAGCGGGACCAGAAAATGATGGATGAACATGCCATGCGTGTGAGCCGTAACCAAACAAGGCAATGAGCAGGAGCGACCATGCAGAATATTCCCATGCCCAACCAGGCTGCCATTCTCACGAATACCGCAGCAAGCGCTGCTGCCGCCAAGACGGCAAAGCAGGCGAATGCTACCCATGATGGACCGGCTTTCAAGGATGTACTTGCCAAGCAGGTGCAAACCGAAGCCAGGCAGGGAGGAGGTCCAGAGCAAGCATTGCAGCGTCAACGTCTGCAATTGCAGCTCAGGCTGGGCGATGAGAGACAGCAGGGCGTCAGTCCAGAAACCCTTGGACTGATTGCGCCTGAGCTCAATGCTGAGCAAGGATTCTCCCCTGAAACTGGGTTGTCGGCCATGACTGAAGATCAAGTATTGCTGGGAGAAGAGGCCGAATTGGCGATTGCTGAGCAATTACCTGTATCTGCTGATGTAGAGTCGGCCTTGGCCGTGGTCAGTGCCGATGTGCAGCGCCGCCCCGCAGTGGAGTCGCAAGAGGCGGACAGTCTCGATGTGAAGCGGGAGCCTGTAGCATGGATTGGTGGGGGTCAGCTGGATGAGCCGGAGCCCGAGTGGGACAAGGCTGAACTGCCGGCAGCAGCGGCTGCATCAGTCAAGCCTGCATCGGGCGGTGACAACTCGCTGTTTGCTGATGCGCTGGAGCAGGGACAGCAAGTTCAGCCAGCTGTGACGACATCTTCGCCGCAGGTGCAGCAAACACAACAGGTGACGGCGGCGATGGATGTGCGCAGCAGCCAGGTGCCTGTCCCCTTTGGGCATCCCGGCTGGAACCAGGCGATTGGACAAAAAGTGGTATGGATGGTAGCCGGCGGAGAACAGACCGCCTCACTGACATTGAATCCACCGGATCTCGGACCATTGCAGGTGGTGATCCATGTGCACAACAACCAGGCGGATGCCACCTTTCTCTCGGAACAGGCGGATGTACGCAGGGCGCTTGAGGATGGCATGGACAACTTGCGCCAGATGATGAGCGAATCCGGATTGCAGCTGGGGCAAGCCAATGTGCGGTCGGGGCAACATGAAGCACAACAGCAGGCAGCTGGCATGTCCGGCGGTGATGTGGCAAGTCACGGCGATGACACCAGCGAGGTCCTAACCAAGGCCGCGAAGGTGATGGGCCTGGTAGACACGTTTGCCTGACGAGTGTTGACCATGTGCTTCCCGACGCAATGGCGGCAATGTCAGGAAGTGCTCCTCCACTGATTATCTCAGCCCCTGCTCATCATGGCGGCGATTCATGGATTTGGCGTACTTTCCTCCTTCTGTTTCCCGCATACTATTTTGGCGATTCTTTCATAATGTTTCCCAACAGATAGCAAAACGGCGAAGGATGCAACATGGCACAGCAGGCGGCAAAACAAGGGGCGGCGAAGGATACTCAGCAAAAGGGATCAAAGAAGGGCTTGATCCTGGCCTTGATTGGGGGCTTGCTGGTGGCAGTACTCGGTGCCGGTGGCGCCTATTGGTATCTCAAGCAACATGACGGCAATCAGCAGGATAAGCCTAGGGAGGAAAAGGTCGTCGCCAAGGAGCCGGTGTTCGTCACCCTGGATACATTCACCGTCAATCTGCAGCCGGATCCGGACGATCAGTATCTGCAGGTAGACCTGACGGTGCAGGTGGAAGACCAGGCGCAGGCGGATATCATCAAGAAGCACATGCCCAGTGTACGCAACCGTATCCTGATCCTATTGAGCAGCAAGAAATCTTCCGAGCTGCTGAACATTGACGGCAAAAAGGCCCTGGCCAGCGAAATCATTGCCCAGCTTTCCGAGCCGTTCTCCCCAGGCGCCAAGCCCCAGGCGGTGAGCGATGTGTTCTTCACTTCATTTGTGATCCAGTAGCCAATCCTGGCCCAGACGACCATGGCGGATAATTTTCTCTCACAGGAAGAAGTCGATGCTCTGCTCAGGGGGGTGACCAATGAGCAGGAGGATGATACGCCTGCCCTTGACCCGGCCGGGGTGCGCGAATACAACCTGGCGACCCAGGAGCGTATTGTCCGCGGGCGTATGCCGACATTGGAAATCATCAATGAGCGGTTTGCCCGTTTGCTGCGTATTGGGCTGTTCAATTTCCTGCGCCGTACCACGGAGGTATCGGTCGGGCCGGTGAAGATTTCAAAATATAGCGAGTTCATTCGTAACCTGGTGGTGCCGACCAACCTCAACCTGGTACAGATGAAGCCGCTGCGGGGTACGGCGCTGATGGTGTTTGACCCGACGCTGGTCTTCTTGATCGTGGATAACCTCTTCGGTGGCGACGGGCGATTTCATACGCGCGTCGAAGGCAGGGACTTCACACAGACCGAACAGCGCATCATCCAGCGGGTGCTGGCGATCGTGTTCGAGACCTATGCCAAATCCTGGGAACCGGTATATAAGCTGGAGTTCGAATATATACGTTCCGAAATGAACACGCAGTTTGCCAATATCGCGACTCCCAATGAAGTTGTAGTGTCCACCACCTTCAATATCGAACTGGGTTCCGCCAGCGGCGAGATCCATTTCTGTTTTCCCTATTCGATGATCGAGCCTATCCGCGATCTGCTGACCTCACCACTCCAGGGCGAGGCGCTGGGTGTGGACAAGCGTTGGGTGCGTCTCATGACGCAGCAGATACAGAGTGCGGAAGTGATGCTCATCGCTGACCTTGCAAAGGCGGAAATGACGCTGGGGGATATCCTCAACATGAAGGTGGGCGACGTGATACCGCTGTCGATTTCCGAGGAAATCGAGGCCAAGGTGGACAATGTGCCTGTCATGCAGTGCAAATATGGTGTCTTCAATGGCCAATATGCATTGCGCGTAGAGAAATTGCTGCGATCGAATTCCAGCGAATATGTAAAAGGAGAGGTGCCCGATGGCGATTGATCCCAATGATGAGCAATTAATGGACGACTGGGGCGCCGCCATGGCGGAGCAGAGCCAGGCGGAGCAAGCCGAGGCCTCGGCGTTGCAGGACAACAAGGCAGAGCAGGCGCCGGTGTTCACTGAGTTTTCGTCCAAGAATAAATTGCATGAGACCCAGAATGACATCGACTTCATCCTGGATATTCCCGTACAGCTCACTGTGGAGCTGGGCCGCACCAAGATTGCCATCAAGAATCTGCTGCAGCTGGCCCAGGGATCTGTGGTCGAGCTGGATGGCCTGGCTGGAGAGCCGATGGATGTGTTGGTGAACGGGTGCCTGATTGCCCAGGGTGAAGTCGTGGTGGTGAATGACAAGTTCGGCATCCGCCTGACCGACATCATCACCCCGGCCGAGCGTATCCGTAAAATCAACAAGTAACAGAGCCGGTTCTCATGAAGCATACACTACATTCGGCCCTGTATCGGCTGGCCCTGGCAGGTGGGATGCTCCAACCCGCATTGGCTGGCGCTGCCGGCGATGAGGTGTCTGCCACGGGCAGTCTGCTGCGCATGGTATTGGGCCTGGCATTGGTACTGGGCGTGATGGTGACGATTGCCTGGCTGATGAAGCGGATGACGCCGGGGCTCAAGCAGCAATCCGTGGCGCGCATTGTCGGCGGTGTCAGCGTTGGCAGCCGCGAGCGGGTGGTGGTGGTCGCGGTCGCTGGTCGTTGGCTGGTGCTGGGCGTTGCGCCCGGCCAGGTCACCAGCCTGGCTGACCTGGAACCAGGAGAGGAAATCCCACTGACACCCTCGGCAGCCGAGCCGGTGCCAACCCCATTTTCCTCCTGGCTGAACAAGTCTCTGCAAAGAAAGCCCTGAATCGCCATGCATCCACGTTGTTTCACTGCTTTATTCCCCCTGGCCTTGCTCTGCTTGCCATTGCTGGGGCATGCGGCAGAGCCTGGCGGCCTGGGACTGATCAATAGCCAGCCCGCACCGGGCGGGGGACAGAATTACTCGCTGAGCATCCAGACGCTGATCCTGCTCACCTCCCTGACTTTCCTGCCCGCCGCCTTGCTCATGATGACCGGGTTTACCCGCATCATCATTGTGCTCTCATTGCTGCGCCAGGCGCTGGGTACACAGTCCTCCCCGCCCAACCAGGTGCTGGTGGGATTGGCGCTGTTCCTGACCTTCTTTGTCATGGGGCCGGTGTTCGAACGCATCTACACCGAGGCCTACCAGCCGTTCGACGAAGAACGCATCACCATGCAGGAGGCCATGGTCCGTGGCTCCATTCCGCTCAAGGAGTTCATGCTAAAGCAGACGCGCGAATCCGACCTGGCCTTGTTTTTCAAGATGTCGCGCGCGGATGCCGTCGCTACCCCGGAAGAGGTGCCATTGCGTGTGTTGGTCCCGGCTTTCGTGACCAGTGAGTTGAAGACGGCTTTCCAGATCGGGTTTGCGATCTTCATTCCTTTTCTCATCATCGATATGGTGGTGGCAAGCATCCTGATGTCGATGGGGATGATGATGGTGTCGCCGGCGATCGTAGCGTTGCCGTTCAAGCTGATGCTGTTCGTGCTGGTGGATGGCTGGCAATTGCTGCTGGGTTCGCTCGCGCAGAGTTTCTATTGAGAGTGTAAGAGGGTGAGCATATGAGTCCCGAACACGTCATGACCATGGGGCGCCAGGCGGCGGAGATATTGCTGATGGTGGCAGGGCCCATGTTGCTGGTGGTGTTGGCCATCGGCTTGCTGGTCAGTATTTTCCAGGCTGCAACGCAGATCAACGAAGCCACCCTGACATTCATTCCCAAGCTGCTGGGCGTATTTGCCACTTTGCTGATTGCCGGGCCCTGGATGTTGTCAGTATTCACCGATTACCTCAGGGCGGTATTCACGAGTATTCCTGTGCTGGCGGGGTGAATGAGTCCGCATGGTGACGGTGCCTGAAGAGTTCCTGCAGGTGTGGGTGGCAACCCTGATGTGGCCACTCACCCGCATACTCGCCTTTATTGCGGTGGCGCCGCTCTTCAACCATCGCGCGCTGCCCAACAACGTCAAGCTGGGGCTCGGCCTGGTATTGACTGTGGCTGTGATGCCGTCGATTCCAGATATTCCCCCGGTGTCGGTGTTTTCCATGAACGGCTTGCTGATCCTTTGCCAGCAGGTCATCATTGGTGCGGCAATGGGATTCAGCCTGCGCATCATTTTTTCGGCGGTAGAGCTGGCAGGACATACCGCAGGGATGACCATGGGATTGGGGTTTGCCATGTTCTATGATCCACAGACGCAGGGACAGAGCACTTCGATCGGACAGTTTCTGGTGGTGCTGTCCATGCTGCTTTTCCTGAGTATCGATGGACACCTGGTGGTCATTTCCACGTTGGCCGAGAGTTTTTCCAGCTTCCCTGTCACGGCGGAACCGAATTTTGGCCTGGATCCCTATAAAATCGCCTTGTGGGGGGGCAAGATATTCAGCGCCGGACTGTTGATGTCGTTGCCCATCATCGCGGCGTTGCTGCTTGCAAACCTGGCGCTGGGCGTGCTGACGAGGGCTGCGCCGCAGCTCAATCTGTTCGGGATCGGTTTCCCGATTACAATATCGCTGGGTTTCCTCTTGCTGATGCTGGCACTGCCTTACATGATGCAGCCTGTACAACGGTTGATGCACGAGAGCATGAGCTTCATGCAGACACTGGCATATTCTGTCGTCGATGTGCCGCGGGGAGAGTAAAAGGGTCACATGAACTTGATGGCGACGTTGTATCAAGTTTTGTTGTTGTTGACCGCTTAAACAAGAATGTTATCTGGAAAGTATGTTTGCATGACACAAGATCAAGCCTATATCGGTCGTCAACCCATCATGAACCCGTTGCAGGAAATCGTGGCTTACGAGCTGTTCTTCCGGCATAGCGCCGAGGCGACGAGTGCGATATATGAGAACAGCCTTCAGGCTTGCAACCGTGTGCTGGTCAATACCCTCAACGACATGGGTACGCAGTGGCTGCTGGGCGACAAGCTGGCGTTTCTCAATATCAGTGAAGAAATGCTGCACAGCGAGCTTCTGGAATTATTGCCGCCTGCAAAGACGGTGCTGGAGCTGGAAGCGCTGGTGGCACCAAGCCCTGAGGTACTGGAGCGCTGCCGCTTCCTGCGTCGGCGCGGCTACCGGATTGCGCTCAAGGACAAGGGGGCTTCATTGGTCGGGTCTGCGCTGATCGATGATGCCGACTATGTCAAGATCGATATCCTGGCCTACACCATGGACGAAGTGGCGCGGCGTTTCCTGGAATACCAGATACTCGGCGTCACGGTGGTGGCAGAAAAGGTCGAGCATCATCACCACTACGAGGCGTGCCGCCAGATCGGCTTCCACCTGATCCAGGGGTTTTATTTCGCCCATACCGAGACCTTCACGGCCAAGGTGATCAACCCGGCCTTTGCCGTCGTGCTGGATTTGTTGAACATGATCAGCCGCGATGCCGACCTGCGCGATATCGAGAACGGCTTCAAGCGCGATGCGGCATTGTCGTTCAAATTGCTGCGCTATATCAATTCCGTGGGGTTTGGCTTGTCCTGCGAAATACAATCCCTGCGCCATGCGCTCACGATCATCGGCACCAAGCAGCTGTATCGCTGGCTAACCTTGTTGATGGTGACCGCCGGGGAAAATGCCGCAGCGCCGGCACTCATGAAAACCTCGATCACCCGGGGCCGCCTGACCGAACTCCTGGGCGATGGTTATTTCGACAAGACCGGGCGCGACAACCTGTTTGTGACAGGCGTGTTCTCCATGCTGGACCTGATGCTGGAAATGCCGATGGAACGGGTGCTGGAAAAGATAGACTTGCCTGAAGCGATTCAGGATGCCTTGCTGCATCGGCAGGGTATTTACGGGCCATTTCTGCAGCTGGCCGAGGCCTGCGAGAGCCAGGACAGCAGCCGCATCATTGCGTTGGCGGATAGTCTGCAGCTTGACCCGAACAAGGTCAATGATGCCCATGTCGCAGCTCTGGCCTGGGTGGAGGCGCTGGGGGTATAGGTGCCTGGCAGGGCAGAAAAATAAAAAGCCGGAGCATGCATCCGGCTTTTTATTTGCGCGTTATCGCGGCCACTTCATCGAAGTAGTGGCCTAAATCAGATTGAACAGGGATAGGCTGGTCGTGGCAACGAAAGCTTTCTGAGCGGCCTCGAGCACCGTCTGCTGCTTGGCCAGGTCTGACAAGGCCTTGGCATAATCTAGATCCTGCAGTTCCGATAGCGATTTGGCATATTGCAGGTCACGGCTGCTGCCATCGCTGTTGAGTGCCTCAATTTCCTTGAGGGCGGAGCCATTGCGGGCGCGTACGGTAAGTACATTGTCCAGCGTTCCTTGCAAGGCATCGCTGGCGGCTGCCAGGCCATCCTGCAGCGCCTGGGCGTCTGCGGGGCTGGTGACGGGCGTCTGCAGCAAGTCGGTGATGGTGGCCAATGCGGCAAATACATCATTGCCATTCGCCTGGAATACGCTGGGGCCGTTTTCCGCCACCGGTAATTGGCGATTGGCGGAAACCTGCAGTTGGCGGACCTGGTTGTCGCCGTTGTAGGTCGCACCCCCGGCATTGAGGGTGTAGGGCGCAGTGTCGGTACTGTAGCCGGCATAGAGATAGTTGCCGCTGCCATCCTGTGCGTTTGCCAGGGCAACCAGCGCCTCGAGGTCGTTTTGCAGGTCAATGGCGATATAGCTGCGCTGGACGTCGTCGTAGGAAGCGTTGCCTGCCTCGGCAAGCCTGGCTTTTGCTGCAATCAGCAGATCGGTCACGCCTTGCAGGTTGCCTTCGATTGCGTTCATGCTGTTTTCGGCAAACATGCGGTTGCGCTCGAACTGGGTATTGACGCGCTGCGAGTTCTGCAATTCCAGCGAGCGAGCAGCGCCTACGGGATCATCCGCGGGCGTCAGGATGCGTTTTTTGCTCGAAATCTGCTGCATCAGGCGGTCTTGATCGACCTGCAGCTGGGAGAGCCTGCTCAGGCCATTCTGGTATAGGGTGTTGGTGCTGATACGCATGGCACGTTCCTCGTTTATCTTTTATCTGATCGACAGCACTGTTTCAAACAGTGTGCTGGCAATCTGCATGACTTTGCCTGCGGCCTGGTAGGCTTGCTGGTAACGGATCAGGTTGACCGCCTCTTCATCCAGGTTGACTCCCGATTCGCCTTGCTGGGCGGTGATCGATTGTGCCAGTAGCGTATTTTCCGCTGCGCCCGTGACCTGGAGTTCCCGGGTGCGATTGCCCACGTAACTGACCAGTTGGTTGAAGGTACCCTGATAAGAGGCAGTGCCGCCGAGCATGGTCTTGGTATTTTGCAGTGCAGCCAGTTGCAGCGCGTTGCGATTATCACCCGCCGCGTTGGATGTCGTGGCTGCGATAGTGAACTGGTCGCCATCTGCGGGGGCGCCGCTCAGGCTGAAGCTGATGCCTGCCACGCTGATGGCGGCCCCGGCACTGTAGGGGATGGTGCTGCCTGCTGGGTAGGTCGTGGTTGTGCCAGCGCTGGTGGTGACGGTGATGGGTTCGCCGGCGGGAAACCCACCCAGGCTGCCACTGTTGTAGCTCAGGGTAAAGGGGCTTGCCAGGGGGGAGCTGGCATAGCTAGCGCTTACCCTGGCTCCGCTGATCACACCGCTGCCTGTATTGCTGCCGGCTGCGGTCGTCGTGATCGTGGGCGCGCCGGCTGCAATGTCCTCGATCTGCTTGACGGCGACGGAGAGATCGGCCGCCGCATTGGCAGTCGGCCTGATCATGAATTGATCGCCTGCACTCATCGAGCCGCCTGCCAGTGAGAAGCTGACGCCGTCTACGGTCTGCGGCAGGCTGCTGAAGGTTTGCACCGTGTTGTCGCTGAGGCGGGTGATGCTGTAGTTGGACCCATCATAACGCAGGCGGTAGTCGCTTGCCGTCAGCAGGCTGGCATCGACAATGCTGCTCGCAAGATCAGCGCTGCCGGTATTGTGGCTGCTGGCATTTACCTGCGGTGAGGGGATGTTGAAGAAATTACCCCCTTGCACATCGCCATTGGTGAGCCCCTGCTGATGCTGGATGTTGAATGACTGCGCCAGCGCGACGGCAATCTGCCCCAATGTATTCTGAGCTTTGTCCAGGGATTCACGGCGATACTCGATCAGGCCGCCAATGACGCCGCCCTGTAGACTCTGCTCTGCCAGAATGGAGGTGGTCGCGCCGGCCTGGTAGGCGACTTCCAGCCTGCCCGGGTTGGTGGGCGAGTCTACCGTCGTCAGCGAGTACGATTTCAAGCCATTGACCAGTGGAATGCCATTGCCGATGGAGACATTGTAGCGGTTGCCATCTTGCACGATGACGGTGCCCTTGATCTCCTTGTTCAGCGCAAGCACCAATTGGTCGCGCTGATCCAGCAGGTCATTGGGTGGCTGGCCGGTGCTGGTCGTTGCCACATCGATGACTTCGTTGAGCCGCGCGATTTCCTTGGCATAGTGGTTGACGGTGTTGACGCTGGCGTTGAGTTGCGCATTGACTGAGCCCTGCATTTCCAGCAGCCGGCTTCCCAGGCCGTTGAAGCGGCTTGACAGGGCTTCTGCGGTAGACAGCATGGCCTGGCGCGATGCCGGGTCGTTGGGAGCAGAGGACAGGTCGTTGATCGAGGCGAAGAAATCCTGTATGGCGGGAGACAGGCCTGCTTCTGCATCGGCCAGCATGTTGTTGATATGGTTGATGTTGGAAAGCTGGGTGTTGATGCCGCTGGCAATCGATTGGCTATTGCTGATCTGGCGCGAAAGCAGCTCGTTGTAAACACGCTTGACCGTGTCGACCTGTGTCCCGTTGCCTAGGTAGCCGAAGCCCCAGGCTTGGGCCTGTCCGGCAGACTGCACAATCACCTGGCGCGAATAGCCTTCGGTATTCGCATTGGCAATATTGTGGCCTGTGGTGCTGATGCCTACCTGGGCTGCATTAAGTGCAGTTTTTCCGATGTTGAATATATTGGACATGGGGCGTATCGATCAAGGTGGCCTAAGTGGGTGAACGGCATAAAATTGGGAAACTTTAAGCGGCCGAGATGTTCTCGATCACCCGCCGCAGCTTGCTGGCATACTGGGGATCGGTGGCATAGCCTGCTTCTTGCATCGCCTGGGCATAGCTAGCGGCGCTGCCGGTGTTTTCCATGACATTTCCATACCGCGGGTTGTTGCGCATCATATTGGCAAAATCACGGAAGGAGTCTGCATAGGAGTCGTAGGCGCGGAATGTCTCGATGCGCTTTTGCGGCATGCCGTTGATATATTCGGTAGTGAGCGCTTCTACCGTCTTGCCTTTCCAGCTCGGGCCGGCCTTGATGCCAAACAGGTTGTGGCTTGCAGTACCGTCGGTACCGGTGATCTGTCGCTTGCCCCATCCTGTTTCCAGCGCTGCCTGGCCCAGCATCAGGTGGGCGGGGATACCGCTGTCTTGGCTGGCGGCTTCCGCATGCCGGCGCATCTGCTGCACGAATTCATGTGCATTTGTTGGCAGAGGCTGGCTGGTATTGCCTGCTGCCAGGCCCGGATTCAAGGGCGGGTGTTCCGGTGAGCCGGCAAGGGAGTCCAATGCTTCCGGCGGTACGCTGGTCAGGCGGCCTTGCAACTGGCGGGCCAGCATATCCGCAAGCCCGGTGCCACGTGCGGCCATCTGCTGGCTGAGCTGTTGGTCGAGCATGGACAGGAAGGTGCGGCTTTGTTCACTGTCGAACATGCTTTCCTTGGGGGTGGCGTCACGCATGCTTTTCAGCATCATGTTGATCATCAAGGCCTCGAACTGTACCGCCGCTGCCTTGATCGATTCCGGGCTATTGTCGCGTGCAGCGTACTTCAGGTTATTCAGGCTGTTGGCATCGGCTGCAATCTTGCCATTGATGTCGGTATTGAGCGCGTAAGAAGCCATGGTGTGTGCTCCTATATGATTTCCAGGTCGGCGCGCAGCGATCCTGCAGCCTTCATGGCCTGCAGGATGGCCACCAGGTCTTGCGGCGTAGCGCCGATGGCATTCAGGGCCTTCACTACATCGGCAAGCGAAGTGCCTTTATCCAGCTTGATGACCTGGCCAGGTTCCTTGTTGATTTCCACTTGGGAAACCTGGGTAGCGACCGTCTGCCCGCCGGAAAATGGGCCGGGCTGGCTGATGGCGGGCGCGGTGTTGATGACGACGGAGAGGTTGCCATGAGAGATGGCGCAGTCATCCAGCGTCACAGCCTGGTTCATGACCACGGAGCCGGTACGGGCATTGAGGATCACCTTGGCTGGCCCCTGGGAAGGTTTCACGTCCAGGTTTTCCAGGTTGCCGATGAAGGCAATCCTGTTGATATCCATTGGCGGCTGCACCTGGATCACGCGCCCGTCGAGTGGCGTGGCGGTGCCATTGCCGAAGCGCTTGTTGATGGCGTCGACCACCATGCTGGCGGTGGAGAAATCGGCCTCCTTGAGCTCCAGTCTGATGGTGCTGGTTTCAGTCAGCTGGCTAGGCACGGCGCGCTCCACGATGGCGCCTGCTGAAATGCGCCCCGCGCCAAGGTGGTTGATCTGCGTGCTGGTGCCGCTGGCGCCAGCCCCCGCGCCGCCAATGACGAGGTTGCCCTGCGCCATGGCATATACCTGGTTGTCGGCACCCTTGAGCGGTGTCATGAGCAGGGTGCCGCCGCGCAGGCTGCGCGCGTTACCCATGGATGACACCGTGACGTCCATGGGCTGACCGGGCTGGGCGAAGGGCGGCAGGTTGCCGGTCACCATGACGGCGGCCACGTTGCGCAATTGCAGGTTGGTGCCGCTGGGCAGGTTGATACCCATTTGTTGCATCATGCTGACGATGCTTTGCACCGTAAACGGGGTTTGTGTGGTCTGGTCGCCTGTGCCGTCCAGCCCGACGACCAGGCCATAGCCTATCAACTGGTTGGAACGCACGCCCTGAATGGTGGTGAGGTCCTTGATGCGCTCTGCATCGGCTGGAAGGGCGAGTATTAGCGCAGCGAGTGCGGAGATCAGGGCGAGAGGGCGTGTGAGTGTCATGATGTCAACTTTACAAAGGCGCGAAGCTCAGGAAGAAGCGGGTAAGGATGGACATCACCTGGGCTGTGTCAAGATTGCTGTTGGTACGGTATTCAATGCGGGCATCAGCAACCCGGCTGGAAGGGACGCTGTTGCCCGCAGCGACATACATCGGGTCCACTACGCCTGAAAAGCGCACGAATTCCGTGCCACGGTCGAATGCTACCTGCTTCTCGCCGCTGACGACCAGGTGACCATTGGGCAAGACTTCCGTCACAGTGGCACTGATGGTGCCAGTAAATACGTTGCGGGAGTTGGAGGCGGCAGCATCGTCATAAGCGTTATCCGAGGCGGCGTTGAAGCTGGCCTTGGGCACATTGTGGCCAAACAGTCCGGTAATGCCGGCGTTGACGGCTCCAGACTTGCTGGCAGAGTTGGAGCCGGACTTGGTGGCTGAGGTGTTCTCGGTGATATTGATGACGATGGTGTCACCCACCAGGCGTGCGCGCTTGTCTTCAAGCAGCGGCCGGTAGGTGGCTGGACTGTAGATGCCGCCGCTGTTGTAGACTGCCTGGCTGGGAGCCGCCGGGCGCGCGGTGTTGGGGACCTGGGTGATGGTCTTGGGCGTGACGGCACAGCCGCTGCCGAGCAGCAGCAGGCCCAAGATAAGCCAGGTTCTTGGATAGAGAAACGTTTGCATATGTTGTCCTTTGCCGCCGACGATTTTGCCAGGCTTATAGTTGCGACAAGCGCTGCAGCATTTGATCGGAAGTGGAAATCGCCTTGCTGTTGATTTCATAGGCGCGCTGCGTCTGGATCATGCTGACCAGCTCTTCCGCGACGTTGACATTGGAAGTTTCCAGATACTGGTGCACCAGCAAGCCGGTGCCATTGAGCCCAGGCTGGTTGATATTGGCGGGTCCCGAGGCGGCTGTCTCGATATACAGGTTCTCACCACGCGACTGCAACCCGGCGGGGTTGATGAACGTCGCCAGTTGGAAGGTGCCGATCTGCACGGCATTGTTGGGATTGTCCGGCAACACCACCGATACCGTGCCGTCGCGTCCTACGGTCAGGCTCAGTGCATTGGGTGGCACGATGATGGCAGGCTGCACAGTAAAGCCGCTGGCGGTCACCAGCTGGCCCTGGTTGTCAAGCTGGAAGGCGCCGTCGCGGGTGTAGGCCGTGGAGCCGTCTGGCAGAAGCACCTGGAAGAATCCCTCACCGCTGATGGCAACATCCTTGTTGTTACCGGTTTGCTGCAGGTTGCCCTGAATATGGATGCGTTCGGTCGCCACGGGACGCACGCCAGTCCCCAGTTGCAGGCCCGAAGGCAACTGGGTTTGCTGGGAGGATTGTGCACCGGGCTGGCGGATGTTCTGGTAGAGCAGATCCTCGAATACGGCGCGGGTTTTCTTGAAGCCGTTGGTGCTGACGTTGGCCAGGTTGTTGGCAATCACGTCCATTTGCATCTGTTGGGCGTCAAGGCCAGTTTTGGCGATCCATAGCGAGCGTATCATGGTCTGCTCCTTTGCAATGGCAGCCTGGGGCTGCCGGGATTCTTGAATGTAAGCCTATGCTACTCCAGCATTGCTCAACTTAAACTGAAGATCTGACCTGCTTTTGTGGCGTTATTCTCCGCATTCTGGATCAGCTTGGTTTGCAGGTCGAACTGGCGTGCCTGGGAAATCATGTTGACCATTTCCTCCACCACGTTCACATTGCTGCCTTCCAGCGCGCCACTCACAATGGTGACGTTTGCGCTTGCTGGCACCGGCTCGCGGTTTCTTGTCTCGAACAGGCCGTCAGGACCACGCACCAGGTTGTCATCGCCTGGGTTGACCAATTTGAGCCGGCCTATCATGTTCGTGAATAGAGGAACGACATTGGTAGCCACTGCCGATACCATGCCATCGTTGGCGAAAGCCACCTTGGCTTCGAGCGGGATCGTAATGGGACCGTTGTCGCCGAGTACCATCATGCCGTCCTGGGTCTGCAGGACGCCATTCTCGTTCAACTTGAAATTGCCGTTGCGGGTGTAGGCCTCGGTGCCGTCTGGTCTTTGCACGGCAAACCAGCCTTGGTCACGGATGGCGAGGTCGAGCTCTCGTCCGGTCGTATTAATGACGCCGCTGTTGAAGTTGGTGCCCACTGTGGCATCGACAACGAATGCCCGCGTGGGCAGGCCGTCGCTCAATACCGGAACCGCACGGAAACTGTCTATCTGGGCACGAAAGCCGGTGGTCGTGGCGTTTGCCAGATTGTTGGCCGTGGTCGATTGCTGCTCCATGATGTGCTTCAGGCCAGTCATGGCGGTATAGATCAGGCGGTCCATGGTGGTTCCTTTCTTTTATTCAATCGCGACTCACAACACGCTTCTGACATGGTTGTATCTGTAGCTGAGTATTGTGAGCCGCCTCTCATGCTTCATCGCATTAACGCAGGTTGACCAGCGTCTGCATGATCTGGTCTTCCGTCTTGATGGTTTGCGCATTGGCCTGGTAGACGCGCTGCGCAGTGATCATGTTGACCAGCTCTGCGGTCAGGTCGACGTTGGAGTCTTCCAGGCGGTAGGATTGCAGGACGCCCAGCCCGCCGGAGTTGGCAACGCCGACGATGGGCGGGCCGGACTCGGAGGTTTCAGCCCATTGATTGTCCCCCAGTGGCTGCAATCCGTTGAGGTTACGAAAGTTGGCGAGTGCAACCTGACCAAGCACGGAGCTTCTGCCGTTGGAGTAGCGTCCGAGGATGGAGCCGTCTGCACCAATACTGAAGCTGGAAAGGCGGCCTGCTCCATAACCATCTTGCCCGAGGTCGCTTTCATTGAAGGTATTGGCAAACTGCGTGCTGCCAGTCAAGTTCAAGGTTACCGACATGGGAGTCAGGCCTCCACTACTCAACGGGATGCTGAGTGGCGCAAGGGTAATGGCCGGGTCGATGCCAGAGCCATCAAATACCATGGTGCCAATCGGGTTGGGCATCAGCTGGCTGCCATTGGCGCTGGCCATGACAGTCCACGTCGTAGTGGCATTGGGCGCGGTGGTAATGCCGCTCTTCAGATAATAAAGCTGTACGGAATGGGAGTTTCCCAGTGAGTCGAACACTTCGATCGGGGTAGAGTGGTTATAGCTTGATGGATCGTCGATGTCGAAATTGGCCGGGTCCAGGATCTCGGCGCGGGAATCCAGGTTCAAAGGGCCTGTGATGGATGTCGTGGTGCGCGGGGGCATATCAGCGGCATCGATTCTCAGCTCAGTCAATGCGCCGGTCTGGATCTGCCCATTTGCCAGGGCATATCCGGTCAGCCGCTGGCCGGCGGCATTCTGGATGTAGCCGTCCTTGTCCAGCTGAAACTGACCATTGCGGCTGTAGGTGATGGCGCCATTGTCGCTCATGCGGAAGAACCCATTGCCATTGATGGCGACATCCAGCGGGTTCTGGGAGTTGGAGATGTTGCCCTGCGTGAACTGCTGCGTAATCGCGGCGATCTTGGTGCCGATGCCGATCTTGGAAGCGTTGCCGCCGCCCAGGGAGTTGGCATATACATCGGCAAACTCCGTGCGTGATTGCTTGAATCCCACGGTGCTGGCATTGGCAACGTTGTTGCCGATGACTTCAATGTTCTTGGATGCGGCGTTGAGTCCGCTCAAACCCTGTTGGAAAGCCATGTTGTTCTCCTGGTGGTGAAATCCTGGGTGGTGGTTAGAAAATCTGCTTGATCTGGTCTGTGGTGATCGCTGCCAAATTGCTCAGGTTGAGCTTGACCCCATCGCTGCCGGTGGACACGCTCATGACTTGCTCATAGCTCAGTGGGGTAGATGCCACGCTGCTGTTACCCGTGGTTGCGGTCGCCTCTATCGTGTAGCGGCCATCTGGCAGTTTTGTGCCGTCATCGCCATAACCATTCCACCCCAGGGAGGAAATACCCGCCGGCTGGTTGGTGACGGTGATGGTCTTCACAACATTGCCTGCGCCATTCTTGATGTTGACCGTGAGCTTATCGGCGCCAATGGGTAACTCGACACCTAAATAGGCAGCGGATTCGCCTTCGGTCTCTGCGGGGGCAAGGTAGGTACTGTTACCTTCCACCAGGACAGTGTTGCCGATCAGGCTGGAAGCCTGCAGGGCCTGTGTCGCCTGCATGCTGCTGATGAATGTGGACAGCGAGGCGTTCATTTTCTCAATGCCGGTCACGGTAGACAGCTGCGCCATCTGGCTCGTCACCTCGGCGTTGTCCATTGGGTTGAGGGGGTCCTGGTTCTTCATTTGTGCAATCAGCAGCTTCATGAATCTATCCTGGGTTTCGGAAATGGCGCTGGTATTGTTGTTGGCGCCGCTGCCATTCATGCTGGAGAGCAGAGAATCGGAGATGCCTGGCGTGCTTGTCATGGTCTTTACTCGCTTTCAGGGACTGAGGTTTATTGGCCGATGGTCAGCGTCTTGAGCAGCATGGATTTGGCTGCATTCATGGTCTCAACATTGTTCTGGTACGACCTCGAGGCCGAGATCATATTGACCATTTCTTCGGTGACATTGACATTGGGCATGGCGACATAGCCGTTTGCGTCGGCCAGGGGATGCTTGGGATCATATTTGAGTTGTGGAGGTGCCTGGTCCTCCACGATCTGCTGCACCTTGACGCCTTGTGCATCACCCTTGGCATTCACCGGCACAGCGGAAAACACGATGTGCTTGGTGCGGTAGGGCTGGCCATTGGAGCTGGTGACGCTGTCGGCGTTGGCCAGGTTGCTGGCCACGACATTCAGGCGCTGTCCCTGCGCACTCATGGCTGACCCGGAAATATTGAATACATTAAAAAGTGACATGCGTGCCTCCTTCAAGATTGAGGTCAGTTGCCATTATTGGCCCTGTATCGCAGACAATAGTTTCTTGATCTGCCCGCTGATCATGGTGGCGCTGGCTTCATAGCGCAATGCGTTGTCGGCAAACTGGGTGCGCTCCACATCCATGTCCACGGTGTTGCCGTCGACGCTGCCTTGGATAATGGAGCGGTACAGCACGCCGTTCTGGTGGCTGGCGGTGGCTGGAATATGACCAGGATGCGTTGTATCGGCTTTCAGTCCGCCAGATGCACCAGTGAGGGCCTGCTTGAATGTATCGGCAAAATTGATGTCGCGCGCCTTGTAGCCGGGCGTGTCGGCATTGGCGATATTGGCGGCCAACAGCTCCTGGCGTTGTCCGCGTACGCGCAATGCGGTTTGGTGGAAATTGAGTGCGGCGTCCAGCTTGTTCATCGTAACAACCTCCTTTGCTAACGGCGGCGGTCAAGAAATGCATGCGACTGCCGTTATTTCAGATGATTGTGAGTCTAGGACTTGTCATGCCAATCTCATTGCGTGAATAACGCGGAATTTCCCCTTTTGTTTTCCGTTTATGCGCTTGCGCGTCTCAGTAAAATGCAACTTGATCTGAATTCCCGCGCACTGTCAGTAAAGATAGCGCCAATATATAACTGAGGGGTGAGACATGAAGCGAGTATCTATCACCGGACGGATCGCAGCCTGGTTGATTGTCGGCTTGTGGGGCGCGCCGGTTGATGCCGCCTCCAGCCACCAGGACCTGACGCAGTTGCGGGTTCAGGTGGAGCAGTTCCTGCTGAGCCAGAGTACAGGCCTGCCCGGCAAGGTGTCGGTCTCCGCACTCGCCATCGACCCGCGCCTCAAGCTTGCCAGTTGCGACCAACTCCAGATGTCGCTTGCTGCCGGCAGCAGGATATGGGGACGGACCAGCGTAGGGGTTCGCTGCAGTGCACCGCAAGTCTGGACGATTTATGTACAGGCCAATGTGCAGGTCATGGCGGAATACTTGGTTGCCGCCGCGCCGCTGGCGCAAGGGCATATCATTACCGAGCAGGACCTGGCCAAGAGCCATGGCGACCTTGCCAAGCTGCCGCCGGGCGTATTTACCGATGCCAGCCAGGCAATAGGACGGGCGGTATATGTGCCGTTGAGCGCAGGCACGGTATTGCGGCAGGAGATGTTACGCGTATTGCCGGTGGTGCAACAGGGGCAGAAAGTCATACTCAACACCATGGGCGAGGGATTCAAGGTGTCAGCGGAAGGGACGGCCCTCACTAGCGCAGGAGACGGCCAGCGCGTGAAGGTGAAAGTGGGCAATGGCCGGGTGGTGAGTGGCTTGGCCCGCCGGGGCGGCCTGATCGAGGTCATTTTCTAGCAATATTGACGGCGTAATGGATATAACACGGCGACAGGCTTTGTGACTGCAGGCAAAAGGATTTAAACTTTTTCATTAAAGTTGACAAAAATGCTGCCGATAAGAGCAATATATCGGTATGCGGTTTTGCCGCGATGAAACCAGCTTAAGGAATTGCCATGAAAATCGATGACGCACTTCAGAAAGCAGTTGCGCTTAACAATGACAAGACGGAGAACAGGCCTGCTCCTCGCGCCAGCGAAAACAAGGCGCCTGTTGCCGGTGAAAGCGTCACCTTGTCTCCCCTAGCCGCGCAATTGCAATCTATTGAAGCAGCCGGGGCCAGTGAGCAAGTGTATGACGCGGACAAAGTCAACGCGATCAAATCTGCCATTTCCAGCGGCCAGTTTAGGGTTGACTCTGAAAAAGTCGCAGATGGCCTGATCAATACAGTGAAAGACCTGTTGACAGCTCAACGTTGAAGCTGCGCAGGAATAAAAGGTGACCTGACATGACCACAGCCAGCTTTGAGCATGAAATTGCATTGACCGAAAACCTGTTGGAGCTCCTGAAGCGTGAGCAGGCTAGCCTGGTCAAGGTGGATGTGGACGCCATGGAAGGTTTGCTGAATGACAAGGCTCGTGTCTTGCAGGACATCAACGCTAGTACCCAGGCCCGCTACCAGGCAATTACTGGCTTGGGATTCGGCCCTGACGAGCGCGGCCTTGCTGCCTGGATAGCAGTTCAGGATGCTGTCATACAGAAATCCTGGGGTAGGTTCCAAAGCCTGATAGATCAAGCCAAGGAGCTCAATCGCGTGAACGGGATTTTGATCAGTAAGCAGTTCCGGCGTAACCAGCAGGTACTGGATACCTTGGGCAGGCCACCTTCACTGGAGCAGTTCTACGGGCCCAATGGCCAGGCTAGTACCGGTTCAACGCGCTACAATGCCCATGCTTGAGCAGGTTACGACAGAACAGTAGAAAGCCGGGAGGTTTCCCGGCTTTTTTATTTATTGCTGATTGGCTGCGCCCTGAAGTTTTTCAGGCTTGTGGTAAAGCACCATGATAGAGACGCGACGGTTCTGCGCGCGCCCTTCCGCCGTTTGATTATCAGCGATGGGCTGTGTGTCGCTATAACCGACGGCACTGAGCCGTGCGGCATCAATGCCGTTTTCTATCATTTTGCGGACGACACTCGTGGCCCGCATCGAAGAGAGCTCCCAATTGGAAGGGAACTGGGCGTTGCTGATCGGGACATTGTCGGTGTGGCCCTCTACCTGGATGGCATATTGCTGGTCAGCCAGTATCTGTGTAATTTCACTGATAGGAGCGTCTGCCTCCGCCTTGATGGCTGCCGAGCCTGCCTGAAACAATACACCGTCGGCAATATCGATGCGTACGCCCAAGCTGGTTTTGCTGATGCTGATTTTGCCGTTGGTGGCCAAATTGCCTAGCGCGCGGTTGAGTGTGGCAATCATGGCGCTAATGCTTTCTTGTTCCTTGCGCTGCCTCTCCTTCTGCAGCCGCGATAGCGGCAGGGCATGGATCAGGCTGCTGGTGGGCGTTGTCTTCAGGACATGTCTATCCGCAGCGGGAGGAGTATCAGGCGAGGGGCTGGAGGTATTGTCGTTGGTGTTGCCGCTAAATGCGCTGCCCAGGGCAGAGGTGAGTTCCTTGTATTTCTGGTCGTTGACTGATGAGATGCCATACATGACGACGAAAAAAGCGAACAGCAGGGTAATGAAGTCTGCATAGGAGACCAGCCAACGGTCATTGTTGTCTGGCTCATCCTCAAATTTTCTTCTTCTTCCCATATCCACCCAGATTCAGCGTAAGTAAGCATTCAAGCGTTCTTCGATAATCTTGTGATTCTCGCCATTTGCGATCCCCACCACGCCTTCGACCACCATTTCACGCCGGGTGGTCTGCAATTGCACGAGTGCCTTGAGCTTATTGGCGATCGGCAGGAAGAGCAGGTTGGCAAAACCTACGCCGTAAATAGTCGCCACAAAGGCAATTGCGATGCCGCTGCCCAGCTTGCCTGGGTCGGAAAGGTTCTCCATGACATGGATCAGGCCGAGCACAGCACCCAGGATGCCAATCGTTGGAGCATAGCCGCCAGCGGCTTCCCATATCTTGACCGCATTGCGCTGCGCTGCCTCATAGCGGTTGATATCCACGTTGCAGATATCGCGGATCTTTTCGGGAGGCGTTCCATCGATCACCAGGCGCAATGCCGTTTTCACGAAGGGATCCTGTTCCGAGTACATATGGTTCTCCAGCAGCAGGATGCCGTCCTTGCGCGCAATTTGGCTCCAGCTGGTGATACGGCGCGCCAGTTTTTCCCTGTCGTCCTGCGGGGGAAACACGACCCATTGCAATAACCTTATCCCCTGGATGAAAAATACGGGTCGGGTCTGCAACAGCACGGCACCTATGGTACCGAACAGTACGATCATGAATGCGGCAGGCTGAATGAGGGAACTGAACTTCCCTCCCTCAAGCGCCTGCCCTATCAGGATGCCGGCGAGGGCAAGGAGTATGCCGCCTAGACTGCTCCAGTCCACAATTTCTCTTTCAGTTTGGCGCGCAGCCGCGCGACGGCCTGGGTGTGCAATTGGCAAACCCGGGATTCGGATACGCTCATGATGGCGCCGATGTCTTTGAGGTTCATTTCCTGCTCGTAGTAGAGGCCCATGAGGATTTTTTCGCGCTCAGGCAACGCTTCTATGGCTTCGATCAACGCTTCCCGGAAGTCACTGGAAAGTAGGGCCTTCAGCGGGTCTCCCGAATCATCGGATTGATAGCGGTCGAGGAAGTGGTCTCCACTGTCCTGTTCACTGAAATCTTCGTAGTAGATGAGCTGGTGCCCACTGCAGTCGTCCAGCATCCCCTGGAAATCATCCATGGACAGGTTGAGTTCTCGGGCAAGCTCGCCTTCGGTGGGAGGCCGACCGAGTTTCTGTTCCAGCAGGTGCACGGCGCTTTCCACATCGCGCATATTCTTGCGCACGCTGCGTGGAAGCCAGTCGGCCCGGCGCAGTTCATCAATCATGGAGCCACGGATACGCTGGGCCGCATAGGTCTCGAATTGCGCGCCATGGTTATCTTCATAGCGATTGCTGGCATCGAGCAGTCCCATCATGCCAGCCTGTATCAAGTCATCGATGTCGACACTGGCAGGCAGCTTGGCCTTGAGCTGGTACGCAATCTTTTTGACCAGGCTTGCATGCTGCTTCAGCAGTTCTTCCTTCGGGCTGGTTTTTCCATGCAAGGTATACATCACTTGGGTCCTCTTAGCTGAGCGACGTTTCCAATAAACCATGATTATGGTCTATTTTGCCTGCTAATGCCTTAAATGCTGCCGCAGCCTTGGTCTTGGGAAAGGCTTCGATGACATTGCGCCCAAGTTTTGCTGCGATATTCAGATGCTCATCTGACGGGATGAGGCCAGCAAAGTCGAGCTTGATATCAAGATGCCGGTGCGCGACCGCGGCGATATTATTGAACACCACATGGGCCTGCGCCTCACTTGCATGCGACACCACAATATCCAGGGTACGCCTGCCTACCTGGCTGCATAGCCGCTTGATCAAGGTATAGGCCTGGGTAATGGAACCGGTATCCCGCGTCATGTGTATCAGTATCTCCCCATGGTGTAGTACGTCCAGCGGCATGGTGTCTTCAACGGTGAGCGCAGCATCCACCAGTACGATGTCGTGCTGACCTGCCATGGTCAAGAATAAACGCTCGAGTTGCTGCTTGATGTTGTCTTGTTGCAGAAAGCGGCTGGCAGTATTGCCTGGCAGTAATTTTGCAACAGAATAACCACGGCTGTCATCGGTGATTAACGGCTGGAGCAGTTCTGGGCGCAGCAGGGCCTCCAGTAATGTGGCTTGGTTGCTATCTATGCCGTAGTGCCTCGCCTCGTGCACCGGGGTGCTGGTTGCCTCGACGACCAGCACTGTATTGCCCTGCCGATGCAGCGGAGCGGCAAGATTGGTCATGAAGCGCGTATGTTCGGGTTTTCCAGCTGCCGACAGGACGGAGATGATTCTTGGCTTGGGGCCCGCCATCAGGCGGCGCAAGCCGGCCGCTTGGTCTTTGTACTGATGATTCATGCGGCGCCTCCAGGATTCTGCCACTGGTAGCGACATTCGCCATCAGGAAGGGCATTTCGGCCTCGCGAAACTGGAATTGCTCCGCTTTTTGGCGTGTCATCTTGAAGGCATGGTGTGCGAGGAAGTGATTGTTGGCGAGATGGATATCTTCCGGCACGCG
Source organism: Methylobacillus flagellatus KT (assembly GCF_000013705.1). Classification (NCBI taxonomy): domain Bacteria; kingdom Pseudomonadati; phylum Pseudomonadota; class Betaproteobacteria; order Nitrosomonadales; family Methylophilaceae; genus Methylobacillus; species Methylobacillus flagellatus. The sequence goes on along the minus strand of NC_007947.1, from coordinate 2,086,932 downwards.
TTGACCATTCGCGACGTAATATAGCTTGAGGCGTTCTCGGATGATGATATCGAGGACGCTGCCGATCGATGCGGCCTCGTCCAGTTTGGTGATGATACCGCCATCCAGGCCGTAGCGTTTGTATACGTCCATGACGTCGACCAGGGTTTCGCCAGAGCTGGTGGCGTTCATGCACAGGATCTTTTTGATGGGCAGGCCTGTCTTGGACAGCATGGCAATTTGCTCCGCCACCATACGGTCACGTTGGCTGACGCCGACCGTGTCGATCAGGATGGTGTGCTTGCCCTTGAGTTCGTTCAGGGCAATGCGTAGGTCGGCTTCGTCCTTGACGGCATGCACCATGACGCCGAGGATCTTGCCGTAGATCCGCAGTTGCTCGTGCCCGCCAATGCGGTAGGAGTCGGTCGTGATGAGGGCTAGCTTGCGCGGACCGTGCTTCATCACGAAGCGGGCTGCCAGCTTGGCCGTCGTCGTGGTCTTGCCGACGCCAGTCGGGCCGACCAAGGCATATATGCCGCCCTGGTCCAGAATCTGCTGCTCGTCGCTAATGGTGTGGATATTGTTGCTGATCACATTCTGCAGCCATTTCATGGCATTTGTTTCGCTGTGGTCAGCAGGGACCTTCTCCGCGATCTGGCGCGCGAGCCCGGCACTGAATCCTGCCGAGATCATCTTGCCGAGTATATTGGACTTGACCGGATCGCGCTGCTGGATGTTGGCCCAGGTGATTTCCGTCAGCTGTGACTCGATGGCGCCGCGCATGGAGCGCAGCTCTTGCATCATATGAGCTAATTCGCGCTGGGCCAGGCGGTCCTGCCCGGGCTGTTCGCTCCCTGCGTGCTCTCTGCTTCTGACCAAGGGCTTGGCAACCTGGGCGGCGGCAGTCGCATGGGGCTCACTGTGCGTGCCCTTGCTTCCTGTCGCGAGTGAGCGTTGTTGCAGCAGTTGCTGCTGGTTCAACGGTTCCGCTGGTTTCAGGATGCGCTGGTTGCGGTTCAGCATCGACACCAGGGTTTCTTCTGTATCGGCTGGTGAATGACGCACCTTGGCCGGGCTTGGCGTCGGCTTGTCGCGTGCCACCAATGCCGCCATGTCTTCCTCGCGGAACGCCAGTACTTCATTGCCGCCTTCGACGGCACGGTTGGAGAGGATGACGGCATTGGCTCCCAGTTCTTGCTTGACCATGTTCAAGGCTTCGCGGGAGTTTTTTCCGAAGTAACGTTTGATGTTCATGCTTGGCCTCCGATCAGGCTGGTAACGCGTATGGTTTTGGTATCAGGAAGTTCTTCATGCGAGAGCACCCGCAGGCGCGGCGCTGCGCGGCGCAGGAATCTGGATAATGCGGTGCGCAGCGAGCCAGGAACCAGCAATACCGGGGCTAGCCCCATTTGTTCCTGTTGCTTGGCGGCATTTGCCGCCTGGGTTGAAAGTGTTTCTGCCAGTCCCGGCTCGATGGCCGCGCCGCCATTGGCGCTGGCCTGCAATGCCTGCATCAGCAAGCGTTCCAGGTTGTGGTCCAATGTCATGACCGGCACCTCATTGCCGGTGGGAAACAGCTGCTGCACGATGGCACGCCCGAGCTGGATGCGGACCAGCGAGGTGAGTTCGTCGGTATCCTGGGTGCGTGGCCCATGTTCTGAGAGGGTCTCGATGATGGTGCGCATGTCGCGGATATGCACGCCTTCCATCAACAGGTTCTGCAGCACTTTCTGCACGCTGGACAGGCTGAGTGCCTTGGGTACCAAGTCTTCAACCAGCTTGGGAGACTCCTTGCCAATATGATCCAGCAGCTGTTGTACCTCCTGGCGCCCCAGCAGTTCTGCAGCATGGGATGTGATCATATGATTGAGATGGGTGGCGATGACGGTGCTGGTATCGACCACGGTGTATCCCATGGCTTGGGCCTGGTCGCGGGTATTGGCTTCTATCCATACGGCCGGCAGCCCGAATGCCGGGTCGGTCGTGGTTGTGCCGCTGAGTGGGCCGGTGACATTGCCGGGGTCGATGGCCAGATATTGCCCAGGAAAGGACTCGCCGCTGCCGACTTCAACACCTTTCAAGGTAATCCGGTAGCCTGCAGGGCGCAGCTCAAGGTTGTCGCGGATGTGGATGGGAGGCGGCAAGAAGCCGACTTCCTGCGCAAACTTCTTCCGCAGTCCCTTGATGCGCTTCAGCAAATCACCACCTTGTGCGACATCGACTAATGGAATCAAGCGGTAGCCGACTTCCAGGCCGATGACATCTACAGGCATGACGTCATCCCAACTGGCTTCCGGAGAATCATTGACCTCGGCAGGAGCTGTTTCAGGCTCGGCCTCCTTGACTTGCTGTTTTTTCTCGGCCGTGAAGGCAACACCAGCGAGCAATCCTGCAAGCACCAGGAAGGCAAAATGAGGCATGCCTGGAATCAGGCCCAAGCCGGCAATGATCGCGGCTGTGATGTAAATGGCACGGGGATTGGACAGTAGTTGTTCTGTCAATTGATTGCTGATGTTACGGTCATCGGCGACGCGGGAAACGACGACACCGGCTGCTACCGAGATGATGAGGGCTGGAATCTGTGCCACCAAACCGTCTCCGATCGCCAGCAGGGTATAGTTCTTGACTGCATCGGCAAAGCTGAGGTCGTGCTGGACCATGCCAACGATCAATCCCCCGAGGATGTTGATGACAATGACCAGTATTCCCGCCACTGCATCGCCACGCACATACTTGCTGGCACCGTCCATAGCACCGTAGAACTCGGCTTCCTGACCAATTTCCTTGCGGCGGCTACGTGCTTCTTCCTCACCAATCAGCCCAGCGTTCAGGTCCGCATCAATTGCCATCTGCTTACCGGGCATGGCATCCAGGGTGAACCGGGCGCCGACTTCCGCAATCCGGCCAGCACCCTTGGTAACGACGACGAAATTGATGATGGTCAGGATGACGAATACGACGATCCCCACGGTGTAGTTGCCACCGATAAGGAAATGGCCGAATGCTTCAATCACTTTGCCGGCGGCATCCGGGCCGGTATGGCCCTCCGTCAAGACGACACGGGTCGAGGCTACGTTGAGTGAAAGGCGCAGCATGGTGGTGACTAGCAATACGGTCGGGAAGGCAATGAAGTCCAACGGCTTGGAGGTTTGCAGGCCGACCAGCAATACCAGGATGGAAAGCGCAATGTTGAAACTGAACAAGGCGTCCAGTGCGATGGCTGGCAATGGCAAGATCATCATGGCAAGCAGCATGATGATAATGATGGGAGCCGCCATTGAGCTTCCGCCGTTCAACCATGAAGGGAGTTTGAAAGCATTCATGACTTAGCTGTCTCCTTTCATATGAGGGTCCATCGCGTCCGGCACGTCCAATACGGTTGGCATGTCGGGATAATAGCCGCCGTGCGTCTTGTAGCTGCGCAGCTGGAAGACATACGCCAGGATTTCGGCGACAGCGGCATAGAGCGCTTGCGGGATTTCATCGCCCAGTTCGGTATGGGCGAAAAGGGCCCGTGCCAGCTTAGGGGATTCCAGGATGGCAACGTTATGTTCGCCGGCGATTTCCCGGATCTTGAGGGCGATATCATCGGCGCCCTTGGCGATCACGCGAGGAGCCGCCATGGATTGGTCGTCATACTTGATGGCCACGGCATAGTGAGTCGGGTTGGTGATCACCACGTCTGCCTTGGGGATCTCGGCCATCATGCGGCGGCGAGCCATTTCACGTTGCTGCTGGCGGATACGCCCCTTGATCTGTGGATTGCCGTCGCTTTCCTTGGCTTCCTGCTTGACCTCTTCCTTGGTCATCTTGAGCTTATTGGTGTAGCTCCAGCGCTGGTAGGGCACGTCAATCAGTGCGACCAGCACCAGTGCCGACACAATGAAAAGGAATCCCTTGATCAAGATATCGTCCACTTGGGCAATACCAGTTTCTAGGGGCTGTGTCGGCAGCGAGAGCAGGGTGTCGAAATCGTGCGCCATTACCATGTAGGAAACAGTGCCTACCAAGGCGGCCTTCAAGATGGCCTTGATCAGCTCTACCAGTGAATTCTTCGAAAACAGGTTCTTGATACCGTTGAGCGGGTTGAGTTTGCTGAACTTGGGGAGGAACGCCTTGTTGCTGAAATTCCAACCGCCCACCAGTACCGGGGCGCCCACAATCACGACCAGCAGCAACAGGATCAAAGGCGCAAATGCGATCAGCAAATCCAGGACGCCGCTCGCAATCTTGCTGAGCAGTAAGCTGAAGTCGAAGGCAGCCTCGCGGCTGATACGCAGGCTGCTGATCATGTTACTCAGCATCGCCTGGTTGAGCCTGCTTCCTAGCATCATGAGACCAAGCCCGCCCGCCATCAGTACGACGCAAGTGGAAAACTCGCGCGAACGCGGGACATCGCCATCCTCCCGGGCTTTTTCGATGCGCCGGGGCGTGGGCTGTTCCGTTTTTTCCAAATCACTATCTTGTGCCATGTGCGTCGGTTTCCTGATGGAGGCAACATATATGTCTTGTCCATGTTGCCCTTCATGATGACTGCATTATTTGCCACGCAGACAGGAATGGAATCGAAGAATAGAGGGGGGAAAACCGGTTATTCCTGCCAAAGGAATGAAATTTTTTTTAAAGAATGCCTAAAGTCTGGTGCCCATCTGCCGATAGATAGAATGAATACAGGAAATTAATTTTATTATTTAGTTATAAAACAATAACTTATAAATTTTTAGAAATTTTTTTTGAATTTCCCCTAAAGATTGATTAGTTGCTGTCGTTAAACATGTATTGCTGAAAATATTGTGAAAGATATGCATCGTTAGATTGCACTAGCTTTATAAAAAAAGTGTTGCTCCTCCTCTGGAAAGCCTTGTCTCCCAAGGCCGATACAGTGTTTGTAAGACAAACACTGTATCGGCTGTGTTCGTTTGTCTTACGTGAAAAACCGACAGACCCCAGTATTTGCCTGATCCCAAACAGTTCAAAGTACGTCTCACCTGCACTGCATATGCAGCGCTGACTTTTCTCAAGCAAGGGAGCTGGAAAATGAACGAGCAAGAAATCATGGCAGAAATCAAAGACGCAAACCTGAGTTATCTGATGCTGGCGCAGCAAATGATCCGTGCGGATAAGGCGAGTGCGATTTTCCGTCTTGGTTTGAGTCAGGAGATTGCAGATTTGCTGGAGGGTCTGAGCAATGCGCAATTGTTGAAACTGAGTAGCTTCAACATGATGCTGACGCGTTTCCGCTTCGATGACACGGCAATTCTCGGCATGCTGACAAGCTATACCAAGGATCGTATGCAGGCCCAGGCCCACGCCGCTATCTTGATGGCGGGACAGGGTGTTGAGGAAATTGCCTGAGCATTAAAGCCAATAGAATAATGGCCTGAACCAAACAACATTCAGGCAGAAGGATCAGTACTTCATTGGGTATCGGGGGGTATCATGAGTAAGAGTGTCATCAACGAAGCAGAGCAAATCCAGTTGGCCATCCAGATGATTCATCTTGGCGCAAGGCTGCAGCTTCTGGAGTCCCAGACCACATTGTCTCGCGAGCGCCTGATCAAGCTGTACAAGGAAATCAAGGGGGTATCGCCACCTAAGGGCATGCTACCCTTTTCCACCGATTGGTTCCTGACGTGGCAACCGAATATCCACTCTTCGATTTTTGCCAACATTTATCATTTCCTGATTCAGCATGCCGGGGTAACAGGCATCACGGCGGTCATGAAGGCTTACAAGCTCTATCTGCAGCAAGTGGGGAGCGAACCACATGATGATGACGTGGTGCTGTCATTGACGCGTGCCTGGACCCTAATCCGTTTTCTCGACAGCAACATGTTAAAAATGCAGCGTTGCAGTTGCTGTGGCGGAGAGTTTGTCGTCAATGCCTATGATCTGCATGACAGCTACCAATGCAACCTTTGCCATGTGCCTTCACGTGCCGGCAAGACCAGAAAGGCCAAGGAGCGTGCTGCGGCATTGACGGCGTAACCAATCGATATGAGGTTTCTACAGTGTTTAATGGTTCCTGCCCATGTTGGGTAAGCAGGAGCAAGCGCCGGAGTTGAGTGATGCCAGGAGGCGGCTTCCCCCCGCTATCCTGGCTTTTTTTATCCAGCTGGCGGCGCTTGTGGCAGTGTGGGGGGTTAGCCAGGCGCTATGGCGGTCTGGCTGGGGTGGGTTGCCGGTTTGGATGCTGTTCCTGCTGCAAGGTGTGGTTGCCTCTATCTTGTCCATCCTGCTGGCAATGGCCGTTTGGTGGCGGTGGATACACTTGCTATTCCCCGTGGCTGTCCTGCTCATGCTGCAGTGGCAGTTACCTGCATGGATATATCTGCTGGCGTTTTGTTTTACCCTGGCCGTGTTCTGGAGCACGTATCGCACCCAGGTGCCTTTCTATCCATCTCTGCCTGCAACCTGGCGTCAGGTGAAGGCGCTTGTTCCTGCTGACAGGAAGGTCAGTGTGCTCGATATCGGCAGCGGCACGGGAGGGCTTGTCCTCTATCTGGCACGTGAGCGCCTGAATGCCAGCTGTGCCGGAGTTGAGCTCGCGCCTTTGCCATGGCTGGTAAGCGTCTTGTTGACCTACTTAAAAAAATCTCCCGTCTCATTCAAGTATGGCGACTACCAGGCCGTTAATCTTTCTGAGTATGACGTAGTGTTCGCGTATCTCTCCCCGGCGGCGATGCCTGATGTCTGGCGCAAGGCCAAGAAGGAAATGCAGGCAGGTAGTTTGCTTATCAGTTACGAGTTTGAGATTCCGGGAGTGGTTCCCAAATTGCAAATTCAGGATAGGCCCGGTGCCCCGAGTATTTTCGTTTGGGAGCTTTGATGCGGGACATGGCGCATCAGGAGGCATTCAGGTCCCGATGATTCAGATATAAAGGGTTATTGCACTTCAATTACCGCGATCAGAACATCAGCTTGATTGCTATGCTGAAAACAACTTAAGAAATCGGGTCTGTGCAACCCGGGCGGAGCTTGCTGATATGCTGGTGATAGCGGGGTATCTGGTAGTACTGGGAAGTGTCTTTGGCGGATTCGCCATGGCGGGCGGACATCTGGCCGCCTTGTTCCAGCCAATAGAGTTGCTGATGATCGGCGGGGCGGCCATTGGCGCCTTTCTCGTCGGTAACGATGCAAAAGCGATCAAGGCTACCTTGAAGGCGTTGCCCAGTGTATTCAAAGGGTCGAAATATACCAAGGCACGCTATATGGACCTATTGGCGCTGCTGTTTGAAATCCTCACCAAAATCCGCCGCGACGGGATGATGGCGATCGAGAGTGACATCGATAATCCCGAAGCCAGCCAGATTTTCTCCAAGTACCCGGACATTCTTGCCGACCATCATCTGATGGATTTTATCTGCGATTACCTGCGCCTGATGACGTCTGGAAACATGGATGCGTTCCAGATCGAAAACCTCATGGATAACGAAATCGAGACACATCACCATGAAAGCATGGTGCCTTCCCACTGTATTGCCCGCTTAGGCGAGGGAATGCCTGCATTCGGTATCGTGGCGGCGGTGATGGGAGTGGTGCATACCATGGAATCCGTGGGATTGCCCCCGGGCGAGCTTGGTATGTTGATTGCCCATGCGCTGGTCGGTACTTTTCTCGGCATCCTCCTTGCCTATGGATTCGTCGGACCCTTGGCCAGCCTGCTGGAGCGCAAGGCTGATGAATCTTCCAAAATGCTTCAGTGTGCCAAGGTTACTTTGCTTGCCAGTCATAACAGTTATGCGCCTGCCATCGCAGTGGAGTTTGGTCGCAAGGTGCTGTATTCGACAGAGCGTCCTGAGTTCGCCGAGCTTGAGGCGCATGTGAAACAGGCCCGGGCGCGTTAGTGTACGGAGAGCATGATGGCTAAGGAAAACGTCAGAATCGTCGTCAAACGCATCAATAAGCATGCTGGCGGGCACCATGGGGGCGCCTGGAAAATCGCTTATGCCGATTTTGTGACGGCCATGATGGCATTTTTCCTGCTGATGTGGTTGCTGGGATCCACAACCAAGGCGGACCTGCAGGGAATCTCCGAGTATTTCAAGACACCGCTCAAGGTGGCGATGCAGGGCGGGTCGGGAGCCGGCGCCAGCGATAGTGTCCTCAAGGGGGGCGGCAATGATATGACCAAGAAGCAGGGGCAGATCAGGCGGGCCGAAGACATTGACGCCCGGAAAAAGCCTGATCTGAAAACAGCCCAGGAAGAAGTTGCCAAGGCAGAGCTGGAAAAGCTCAAGGAGCTGAAGAGGCGGATCGAGGAGGCGATTGATGCCAGCGAGACATTGCGCCAGTTCAAGAAGCAGCTGCTGCTGGATATTACGACGGAAGGGTTGCGTATCCAGATCGTCGATGAGCAGAACCGTCCGATGTTCGCTTCTTCCAAGGCCGAACTTCAGCCTTATGCCCGCCAGATCCTGCACGAGATCGGTCAGTTGCTCAATGACGTGCCAAACAAAATCAGTCTTTCCGGGCATACCGACGCAGCGCCTTATCCCAGTGGAGAGCGTTACTACAGTAACTGGGAGTTGTCGTCGGACCGTGCGAATGCCTCGCGCCGGGAACTGGTTTCCGGTGGCATGAAGGAGGAAAAACTATTGCGGGTGGTGGGGCTGTCCTCTGCCGTGTTGTTCGATAAGGATAACCCGCTCAATCCCATCAACCGCCGCATCAGCATCATCATCATGAACAAGAAGGCGGAGGAGGAAACGATTAACGATTATGGATCGGCAGAGGTGGAGTCGGCTGAGGATGTGCCTGCTGTGGCAGAGAGTTTTAGCAAGTCATGATGTGAGCCAAGCAGGACTTTTCTCTCGTTTTTTACAGATGGAATGCGGTCTGGACAGGATAGTGATATGACAAGTCAGACTATACCAATAAATGAATTAAGAGAGCTATTGGTCAGCCTCGGCGGCTGGGGAGAGGAACACCTCGAGCATGTGGAGACTGACCTTGACCGGGCCAATGCCTTGTTACGCGAAGCAATCGGCATGCTGGTGGATGGCTTCATGGCCATCAACCGGGCTGCTCAGGCACAGCAGCAGATACTCTTGAGCCTGAGCACCAGCACGCAATTGTCGCAGCAGCATATTGCCGAGGTGGCGATGTATAGCCGCCAGATCGAGAGCGAAGTGAACCGTGTCGTGACTGGCATGCAGTTCGAGGACATGACCAACCAATTGCTGACTCGCGCACTTGCACGAGTCAGCGGGCTCAAGCTGTTGCTGCTGGCGATGGCAGACCAGCATGAGTCCCTGGTGGCAGAGCACTCGCGCGAGGATATTGCGGCCATTTTGCAAAAGATGAGCGAGTCGCTCAACGAAAAACGCACTTCCATGCACCGCGATTTGCAGTCGTCGGTGAATCAGCAACACATGGGGGTTGGAGATATTGAGCTTTTCTAGGTTTCTCTTTTAACAATGTCAGGTACGTGCTGGAGCGTACAGGCGTGCAGGAACGGGGATTAAAAGATATGGGAAAAACAATACTGGCTGTGGATGACTCCGGGTCATTGAGGCAGATGGTGGTGTTCAGTCTGAATGCTGCCGGCTACCAGGTCATCGAGGCGGTGGATGGTGAGGATGCGTTGAACAAGGCGCAGACCCAGGTCGTGGATTTGGTGTTGACGGATCAGAACATGCCAAACATGGATGGATTGACGTTGATTAAATCACTGCGCAACCTCAGTTCCTACCAGAAAGTGCCGATATTAATGTTGACGACAGAGTCCAGTGACGAGATGAAGGCATTGGGCCGTGCTGCTGGAGCGACAGGGTGGCTGGTCAAGCCATTTGATCCCAAACGCTTATTGGATGTTGTTCAGCGTGTCATCGGATGATGCCCGTGCATGGCACCGCCTTCGCTCCGTTTTTTGCGATGGACAAGCATGAACCAATGTGGAGTTGAATAATGACAATTGACATGAGCCAGTTTTACCAGGTGTTCTTCGATGAGTCCGATGAACTGCTGGCGGAAGCTGAGCGTTTGTTGCTCGAACTTGATATCGAGAGCCCGAGTGCAGAGGATCTCAATGCCATTTTCCGGGCGGTACACTCCATCAAGGGCGGAGCCGCGACTTTCGGCATGGCGGACATGACCGAGATCACCCATGTGCTTGAGAACTTGCTGGATCGTATCCGCAAGAACGAGATGAAGCTGCAGGCGGAGCATGTGGATGTGTTCCTTGCCGCCAAGGATATCCTCAAGATGCAGTTGGATGGACATCGTAATGGCAGTCTGGTGGACCAGGAAGCCGTCAGCGAGGTCAAGGCCACGTTGCATGTCCTCGCCCAAGAAGATGGAAAGAGCGTCCCCGCTTTGCGAGAAACATTGGCCCAGGCCGAGAAAACGCCAGAGGCTACGAATGCCAAGCCCGATGCGCAGGCCATTAGACGTTACCAAGTACAGCTGCCTGTATTGCCGGACAAGGATGTGAAGGCATTGTCCGAGGAGCTGGCATTGCTGGGCACGGTGGAAGCATTGCCCCCGGTTGGCGACCGACATGTGATCCAGCTTGAGACAGACGAAACCCTGGAAAACATCATCGCCATCTGTTCTTTTGTCCTCGACCCCGACGATCTGGTCATTACGGAGCAAAGTGGCGGAGCGCAGGATATGAGCTCAGCCAAGCCATCATCTAAGGGCGGGCAAGGGTTTCTCATCGAAATCCCGGATATCACGGACAAGGATTGGAGCACGCTGGTGTCGGAGCTGGAGTTGCTCGGCAAGGTTGTGGTGCAGCCGATGGCTGGCAAACTGCGCTCGCTGTGGCTGGAAACCGAGGAAAAGCGCGACAGCATCCTGGCCGTGAGTTCCTTTGTCGTTGATGTCGACAAGCTCAAGGTGGCAGAGGCAAACATCCCCCCCGGAACAGAAAGCGTACAGCCATCATCGACACAGGCCGCGGAAAAGCCGCTGGATGAAGGCGATTTCGGCCTATTCGATGCGAGTGTCGCCAAGCCGGAGGCAGGGAATCAGCCAGCTCCCATCGAGGGGGCCAAGACGACTGGTGAGCCGCTGGAAAACAAGCGGGTTGCGCCGCGCCGCGAAGCCGACAAGGTGGCAGTGAGCCAGGAAACCACGTCCATCCGTGTCGGGATCGAGAAGGTGGACCAATTGATCAACCTGGTCGGGGAGCTGGTGATCACCCAGGCGATGATAGAGCAACGCACCAGCACGCTGGATCCCATGGTGCACGAGCGGTTGCTCAACAGCGTGGGCCAGCTGACACGCAATACCCGGGACTTGCAGGAGGCTGTCATGTCGATCCGCATGATGCCCATGGATTATGTGTTCTCCCGTTTCCCGCGCATGGTGCGCGATCTTGCAAGCAAGCTTGGCAAAAAGGTCGAGTTCGTCACCAACGGCGCGGCCACAGAGCTGGATAAGGGGCTGATCGAGCGCATTGTCGATCCGCTGACCCACCTGGTACGCAACAGTATCGACCATGGTATCGAGCCGCCCGAAGTGCGTACTGCGGCAGGCAAAAGCCCGGTTGGGCGCTTGTCCCTGTCAGCGGGGCACCAGGGCGGCAATATCATCATTGAGGTGAGCGATGATGGTGGCGGCTTGAACCGTGAGCGTATTCTCAACAAGGCGAAGTCCTCAGGCCTGAGCGTTTCCGACACCATGCCCGACAGCGATGTATGGCAATTGATCTTTGCTCCCGGCTTTTCAACCGCTGAGCAGGTGACCGATGTTTCTGGTCGTGGGGTGGGCATGGACGTGGTCAAGCGCAACATCACTGCCATGGGGGGCGTAGTCGACATACGCTCGGCTGCGGGATACGGCACGACCATTTCGATTTCGCTGCCGTTGACCCTGGCGATCCTTGACGGCATGTCTATCCGGGTGGGGGAGGAGGTCTATATCCTGCCGCTGAGCTTTGTCATGGAGTCGTTGCAGCCATCCGCGGACGACGTCAAGGAGGTGACTGGCCAAGGCCGTCTGGTCAAGGTGCGTGAAGATTACTTACCACTGATTCCCCTATACCAGATGTTTGGTATCGAGCCACTTTATCGCGCCCCCGAGGATGGCATCCTCGTGGTTTTGCAGGCAGATGGCAAGAAAGCCGCTCTGTTCGTGGATGAGCTGGTAGGGCAGCAGCAGGTTGTGGTGAAGAATCTGGAATCCAATTACCGCAAGGTGGCAGGAATTTCCGGCGCTACCATCCTCGGCGATGGCGGCGTTGCACTGATTCTGGATGTTGCCAATTTGCTGCGCTCCAGCAGGCAGTTGATCACTGAAACTTCCATTCATTAAGAGGTGTGTCATGTTAGAACTAACAAGTCATAAAGCAGAGGGCCAACCGCCGCATGCTTCAGAAATGGCGCAAGGCGAGAACAGTGAGTTTCTCGCTTTTACGCTGGGCAACGAGGAGTACGGGATCGATATCCTCAAGGTGCAGGAAATCCGCGGTTACGAAAGCGTGACCAGGATCGTCAATGCGCCGGAATTTATCAAGGGCGTGATCAATCTGCGCGGCATTATCGTCCCGATCGTAGACATGCGCATCAGGTTCAACCTGGGGACGCCAACCTATGACCAGTTCACGGTCGTCATTATCCTCAATATCAATGGTCGCGTGACCGGGATCGTGGTGGACAGTGTTTCCGACGTCACGACCCTGAGTGCGCAACAGATCAAGCCCGCGCCGGAAATGGGGGCCATTCTGAGCACCGACTACCTGATTGGCTTGGGCACGCTGGATGATCGCATGCTGATACTGGTTGATATCGACAAATTGATGAGTAGTTCGGAAATGGGCTTGGTCGACCAGATCGCTGTGGAAGCTTAATTACAACATAACCTTAAAAAAAATAAATATTCAATTCTAAGGGCGGAGATGAGAAATGATGAAGCTACTGAATCCATTGATGAATTACATGTATAGCCTGCAGATCACCAAGCGCCTGATGATAGGTTTTGGATCGTTGCTGCTTCTGCTCGCGGTGATCGTCATTCTTAGCCTGGTGCTGATGACATCCATGAGTCACCGTACGGATGAGATTGTCACGCAATCCGCGAGCAGGCAGGCGCTGCTGAATGATTGGAAGCTGCATACCAATATGAATATTACCAATGCCGTGGCATATATCAGGAATCGCAGTCAGAGCCAAGAAGCCTACTTCCTTGACAGGGTGAACCAATACTCACAAGAAACCGACAAGCTTCAGGCCCAGGTTGTGGAATCCATGCAGGGAGATGAATACCAGCCTTTGTTGCAGAAGGTCAACAAGGCACGGGAAGCGTTCGACCAAGCACGTAGCGAGGCCTTCAAGGTGCGGGTAGGGTTAAACGTGCGTGCCGCTGCGCTGGAAAACTGGCTGACTAATGAACAAGTGAGCCTGGAAGAAAAGCGCAATGTCAGTAATAAGCTCATCTCGGACGAGAAGGCATATTACGAAACTGTGGACAGCAGCTTCCAGGCTGCCCGTGATATCTACCAGAATGCAATGGATGAGCTTTTGCAGTATGAGCGTGACAAGACGTTGGCGCTGGCCGCAGCCAATAAAAGTGCCAGTGTCCAGGGGCGTATTCTGGTGGTTGGTCTGGGGGTGCTGGCCCTTGTGCTCGGTGTGGTATTTGCCAGAGTGATCACGGTGTCGATCATCGAGCCCATCAACTATGGTATCCGCGTGATCGGACGTGTTTCCAAGGGCGACCTGGCGCCGCGCCAGAATGATTTGCTCGATATGATCGACGAGAATGCTTCTGATGAGCCTGGCAAGCTGCTGGTCGGCATTCGTTTCATGATCCAGGAGCTACGCAGGCTGGTGACTGAGGTACGCGGCAGTACGGATACCATGCTGGTCGCGACCAGCGAAATTTCCTCTGGCAATGCAGACCTTTCCTCCCGCACGGAAAGCCAGGCATCCAGCTTGGAGCAGACCGCTAGTTCCATGGAAGAGCTGACTTCGACCGTACGGCAGAATGCCGACAATGCAAGACAGGCGAACCAGCTGGTGATTACGGCGTCGGAGTCTGCGGTACGGGGCGGACATGTGGTCGACCAGGTGGTCAGCACCATGGGATCGATCAAGGAGAGTTCACGAAAGATCGTGGATATCATCGGCGTGATTGACGGCATTGCCTTTCAGACCAATATCCTGGCATTGAATGCAGCCGTTGAGGCAGCACGTGCTGGCGAGCAGGGACGTGGGTTTGCGGTCGTGGCGAGCGAAGTGCGCAATTTGGCGCAGCGCTCTGCTGCTGCAGCGAAAGAAATCAAGGGCCTGATCGGCGACTCCGTTGAGAAGGTTGACATCGGCAACAAGCTGGTGGACCAAGCCGGTACCACGATGAGCGAAATCGTGAGCTCAGTGCAGCGCGTGGCCGACATCATGGGTGAAATTACTTCTGCCAGTCAGGAACAAAGCGCTGGTATCGAGCAGGTGAACATCGCGATCGGGCAAATGGATGAAATGACCCAGCAGAATGCGGCTTTGGTTGAACAGGCAGCGGCAGCGGCAGAAAGTCTCGAGGAGCAGGCGCAGAAACTGTCCTCTACGGTCGGCGTGTTTAAAATAAATTAAAAAAATAGCTATAAAAATAAAATACTTGTTTCGAACAAAAGGCAGAAGGATGCACGTGGAATTCCATACTGAAGATTAGGAGAAAAATAGCATGCGTATCAATATGCCTGTGACCAACAACGAGTATTTTCTGCAGGATGGTCAGTCGATTTTGTCGACGACTGACCTCCAAGGAAAGATCACTTACATCAACCAGGATTTCATTGAGGTGAGTGGTTTTACCGAAGATGAACTGATTGGCTCACCACATAATCTGGTGCGCCATCCGGACATGCCTCCCGAAGCCTTTGCCGACATGTGGGCAACGCTGAAAGCCGGATTGCCTTGGACAGGAATGGTCAAGAACCGACGTAAGAACGGTGACTATTACTGGGTATTGGCAAACGCAACTCCAATGCGGCAGAACGGCAATGTCGTGGGATATATGTCTGTACGCGTCAAGCCGTCGCGTCAGCAGGTCGAGCAAGCTTCTCAGATTTATGCCCGTTTGCGTGAAAACAAACATCATGGACTCAAGTTGCATCGTGGCGAGATTCTGAAAACAGACTTCATATCGCGAGTAAGAAGAGCAATGCAAATGACATTGAAAACACAAGTTGCGGTGACTACCATCGCCATTCTTCTGGCCATGGTGGTTGTCATCGCTGCAACATTCAATGGGCTGGATATCAGTTTCGTTGTTGGTGGCGCCCTGGTGGCCATGGTCGCGATGCTCAGTCTAGCGGTTTCACTATCCAACTCAGTGATCAAGCCGCTCCGTGAAGCGACTGACATTGCGAATGCGCTTGCCAGCGGCGATCTTTCGCACAAGTTCAGTGCGAGCAAGACGGATGAGACAGGCATGCTGTTGCGGGCTCTCAACCAGATGAATGTCAACATTGTGGCCATGATCACCGACATTCGTACCAATATGCAGCGCATCAATACCGGGGTAAACGAAATTGCCAACGGCAATAACGACCTGTCGGCGCGCACCGAGTCTCAGGCCAGCTCGCTGGAGGAAACGGCCAGTTCCATGGAAGAGCTTGCTTCGACGGTGAAACAGAATGCCGACAATGCACGGCAGGCCAATCAGTTGGTGATATCCGCTTCCAGCGTGGCTGCCCGGGGTGGAGAAGTGATCGGGGAAGTCAGGGATCGGATGCGCTTGATCAGCGAGTCGGCCAACAAGATTTCAGACATCATCGGCGTGATTGACGGCATTGCTTTTCAGACCAATATCCTGGCATTGAATGCAGCCGTTGAGGCAGCACGTGCTGGCGAGCAGGGGCGTGGGTTCGCGGTCGTGGCGAGCGAAGTGCGCAATTTGGCACATCGTTCTGCGGCGGCGGCCAAAGAAATCAAGGGATTGATTTCTGATTCAGTCGAACGGGTTGAGGCCGGTGTCGAGTTCGTTGACCAGGCCGGCACCACGATGACGGAAATTGTGGCTTCAGTGCGTAATGTCACCGATATCATGGCGGAAATATCCGCCGCCTCGATCGAGCAGAGCGCAGGTATCGACCAAGTGAACCATGCTGTCAATGATATGGATGAAGTCACGCAGCGCAATGCTGCCCTGGTCGAGGAGTCCGCTGCAGCGGCCGATGCGCTGCGGCAGGATGTATTGCAGCTCGAGCGTGCGGCAAGTGTATTCAAGCTTGGCAATGGCAGGGATACCCCGCTGGAGCGAGACCCTAGGGCTCAAGCGAAAGAGTCTGCGCCTGAAACTCCCCCTTCCAAAGTCAAGGCAGACGTTGTATCGAGCGCCTCTGCAAAACAAAGGGTATCTGTGGCAAAAGTGAATGCCAAGCCCGCCGCGATTCCCAATGCAACGCCATCCAGATCAGGTATCCATAAGAAGGTCGTCGGGTCGGACCTTTCCAGCGACGAATGGGAAGAATTTTGACCATTATGCATAGGCAGAGGAATGGATAATTGAATTCGCGCATAGTCAGCCAATCGAATGTCGGCAAGGAGTTTGATTTTACAGAAGCGGATTTTGCCCGCGTACGCAAGCTGATCTACCAGGCGGCCGGCATTTCGCTGTCGGATTCCAAGCATGAGATGGTTTACAGCCGCCTGGCGAGGCGCTTGCGGGCGACCGGCATGTCCAGCTTCCAGCATTATCTTGATACGCTGGAAAGCGGGACTGGGTCGGAGGAATGGGAAGCCTTTACCAATGCGCTTACTACCAACCTGACATCATTTTTTCGTGAGCACCACCATTTTCCCATTCTCGCGGAGCATATCAGCAAGGCGGCCCATCCTATTTCCATTTGGTGCTGTGCAAGCTCCACTGGGGAGGAGCCCTATAGTCTCGCGATAACCGCTTGTGAGGCATTTGGTACACTGCGTCCTCCCGTCGAGATCATTGCCACCGATATTGATACCAATGTGCTGGCAACGGCTGCTGCGGGCATATATGCCTATGACCGTATTGAGAAATTGTCGATCGAACAGAAGAAGAAATTCTTTTTGCGTGGGACAGGGAAGCAGCAGGGTTTGGTGCGGGTACGCGATGATTTGCGCAAACTGGTCAGTTTCATGCCGTTGAACCTGCTGAGTAGCAGTTGGCCGATCAGCGGGCCATTTGATGCTATTTTCTGCCGAAATGTCATGATCTATTTCGACAAGCCGACGCAATCGTCGATTCTCAAGCGCTTCGTTCCGCTGCTGAAGCCCGATGGGTTGCTGTTTGCCGGACATTCTGAAAATTTCCTTTATGCCACTGACGCATTCAGGCTGCTGGGCAAGACGGTGTATACCCTCAATCGGCGTGGAGGCTGAACATGGCCAATCCGATAGAAGAGCAGTTGGCGACCAACTTGTATTTCGACAAAACCTTCAATTGCGAAGCTGCCAAGATTCTGCCCGGGGAGTATTACACGACCAATCAGGATATCGTCATCGTGACGGTGCTGGGCTCATGCGTATCCGCCTGCATCCGCGACAAGGTTTCCGGCATCGGTGGCATGAATCATTTCATGTTGCCGGAAGGCAACCCTGCTGATGCCAACAACCCAGTGTCGGAATCAGCCCGTTATGGGACTTACGCCATGGAAGTATTGATCAACCAGCTATTGAAGAATGGCGCGCGCAGAGAGAACCTGGAAGCCAAGATTTTTGGTGGAGGCAATGTGCTGAGCGGTTTTACGGCGATCAATATCGGCGAGAAGAATGCGGCCTTTGTGCGTAAGTATTTGCGCGACGAGAATATCCGCGTGGTGGGCGAGGACCTGAACGATATCTATCCCAGGAAAGTGTATTTCTTCCCCAGAACCGGACGCGTATTGGTCAAGAAGCTGAAGCAAATGCACAACAACACCTTGATTTCACGTGAAGAGAGCTATGCCAAGAGGTTGAAGGCGAACAAGGTGGCTGGCGAGGTGGAATTGTTTTGAATGCAGGCTCCGGAGCATGCATGGTGGCTGGGAGGAAGCCAGGGGCCAGGCGATCGATCAATAAAAAGGCAATGACATGACTATAAAAGTTCTTATCATCGACGATTCAGCGCTGATTCGCAGCCTGCTGACCGAAATCATCAACCAGCAGCCTGACCTCGAGGTTGTCGGGACGGCTCCCGACCCCCTGATCGCCCGCGAAATGATCAAGCAAAAGAATCCTGATGTGCTGACTCTGGATGTGGAAATGCCCAAGATGGACGGGCTGGATTTTCTTGAGCGCCTCATGCGCTTGCGCCCGATGCCGGTCGTGATGATTTCCTCACTGACTGAGCGCGGCTCGGAAATCACGATGCGCGCGATGGAGCTGGGTGCAGTGGATTTCGTTACCAAGCCGAAAATTTCGATTGCCAATGGCATGCATGAATATAGCGAAATGATCGCAGACAAGATACGCGCAGCCTCCAGGGCACGATTGATTGCGAGGAAACCATTGACCCCTGTGGCAGGCGGCGCGGGTTTGCCTTTGGTAGGCAATCCGCTGATCAGTAGCGAAAAACTCATTATCATCGGCGCCTCCACGGGGGGCACAGAGGCAATCAAGTCCTTTCTGATGCAAATGCCGTCGGACTGTCCTGGCATCCTGATTACGCAGCATATGCCTGCAGGCTTTACGCAATCCTTTGCAAACCGGCTGAATGCCCTGTGCAAAATCTCAGTGCAGGAGGCGAAAGGGGGTGAGCGTGTCCTGCCCGGCCATGCGTATATTGCGCCAGGGCATTCGCACCTATTGCTGGCGCGCAGCGGAGCCAACTATGTGACCCAGCTGGATGACGGCCCACCTGTCAGCCGTCACCGCCCATCGGTGGATGTCCTGTTCAGCTCAGCCGCGAACAATGCGGGCAAGAATGCGATCGGTGTTATTCTCACCGGCATGGGCAAAGACGGCGCTGAAGGAATGTTGAAAATGAAGCAGGCAGGCGCATACAACTTTGCACAGGACGAAGCGAGCTGTGTTGTATTCGGCATGCCGAAGGAAGCAATTGCCATGGGTGGCGTGGATGACGTGAGCTCATTAAATGACATGCCCGGTAGGGTTTTGCAGTACCTGGCCGCCAATAGTGGACGGGCGCTGCGTGTTTAGAATGGAAGTGCTTGTGCGCTACTGCCAGGCATTCCCGGCAATACTAATAAAATCTGAAATGGAGTAACAAATGGCAAACCCCAATACCAAATTTCTGGTGGTCGATGACTTCTCCACGATGCGGCGTATTGTGCGTAATCTGCTCAAAGAGTTGGGATACAACAATGTCGATGAAGCAGAAGATGGCGTCATGGCTTTGGCCAAATTGAGGAGTGGAAGCTTTGATTTTGTCGTATCCGACTGGAATATGCCCAATATGGATGGCTTGACCATGTTGCAGCAGATACGTGCCGATCCGGCGTTGTCGTCATTGCCGGTACTGATGGTGACTGCTGAGGCGAAGAAGGAAAATATCATAGCCGCTGCCCAGGCAGGTGCCAGCGGCTATGTGGTGAAGCCATTCACTGCAGCAACCTTGGACGAAAAGCTCAGTAAAATCTTCGAAAAGCTTGAAAAAGCAGGGGGATGATCATGACGAATCCACTTCAAAATGCAGAGATTGTCCCTGAGAATGTGAGCAGCATTCAAACCTCGCATGACGAAATGTTGCACCGCATTGGATTGCTGACCAGGAATTTGCATGAAAGCCTGCGAGGTCTCGGTTTCGACAAATTGCTGGAGCAGGCGGCACAAGGTATTCCCGATGCGCGTGACAGATTGAATTACGTGGCACGTATGACCGAACAGGCAGCGGAGCGGGTATTGAACGCGACCGACATTGCGACTCCCCTGCAGGATGAATTGAATCAACAGGCCGTCAGCCTCGAAGAACGTTGGAAGAGTATCTTGGCCGCTCCCTCGCTCAAGCGCGATTATGACCAATTGGCTGACGAGACGCTGGCATTTCTCTCCAGGACGGTCAATCATACTGACGCGACCAAGGCTCAGTTGCTCGACATCATGATGGCACAGGACTTCCAGGACCTGACCGGGCAAGTGATCAAGAAGATTACCGAACTGGCACAGGAAATAGAACAGCAACTGGTACAGGTGCTGATCGATTTCTCTCCCGGCACCGCAGTCAAGAAGGAGGACAACACCTTGTTGAATGGCCCGCAGATCAATCCGGATGCCGCCGTCGACGTAGTCGCGAGTCAGGAGCAGGTGGACGATTTGCTGGACAGCCTCGGGTTCTGAGCACTTGCCTCTACGTGGCTAGTCCGATTGGCCTATTGTTGTCCAGTCTGGGATAAGAGACTATTCATCCCAAGAGCAGGGCAAAATAAAATGTGCAAAAAGCACGCAGTACACCACATTTTTCAGGGGAATGTCAGCGTTATCGCATAACTGCGACAAGTTACGCAACCATGGGTGAATGAAAATCGAAAGGTGGAAAGGCTGTAAATGTCATGGCCTTTTTAGCTGCCGGAATTGAAACAATGGTTATTTGCGGAATTTGGCGACGGCTTGTGCACGATTCATAACATTGAGTTTTTTGAAAATGCGCTGTAAATGATTTTTGACAGTAAAGGCGCTGATATCAAGAATCATGCCAATTTCCTGGTTGGTTTTGCCTTTGGTGACCCAGTCCATGATCTCCAGCTCGCGGCCGGAAAGGATATTCAGGCTTTCATCCTTGGGCTCGGGTTCTGCCTTGATCAGTGTCGGTTGCTGCTCCGGCAAGTGTTCTATCTGCCGCAATGCGCTATCGATATAGGGTAGAAGCGCTTCCAGCATGGGACGAGAGGCTGGGGGGAAGCTCAGGTTGGAGCTAAGCAATACATAAAGGCAATCATGCCTGCCACGGTGATCCTTGATGGCATGCACCAATGCCGATTTCATGTTTTTTAAGTAATAGCTTGATTCTTTGTTAGAGAATTCGCAGTCATGCAGGATGTTGTCGGCTGCTGCGAGCGTGAAAGGGGCCTTGGCATGGTTCAGCCAATAGTTGAACAGGTTTTGCAGGAACTGATTGATTTCATGACTGGCAATCTTGTCGGAGCGGATGCCTGGCAGGGGGGAAACAATGTTGAAGTATATGACTCCAAGTGAAAAGTCTCCCCAAGCCGTTATCATGATTTCATGCGGCAGGAAAACCTGAAGTTTTCCCTGCATCCAGAGAAAAAGCTCAAAGTGCGAGCGAATTCTCAAAGATTCATGCATTAGCTCAATTAACTGGCTTTTCTCAATATCGTTTAAGTTTTTATTTAAGGACATGTGCTCGGTTATAATTTACTAAGCAATTCAGGTCTAACTTTTTATATGTCGTTCAGATACTCTTGCATTATTATGACGCAAATAACTTGAGTAATGAGAGCTTTTATCTTTTTTACCCTAAATACTTTACGGTTAATCCATAAATTCCTTTAATTTAAGGGCTGAATTTACATGTATCCTGATCTGGTGCATCTGGGCGGTGCGGATAAATATTTCGAGGAAATCCTCGAGATTGTAAATAAAATCAAGCTGTTCGGGGACTTTTCCAACGAGGAAGTGCGTTATTTGTGCTCCTATATGCAGTGCTATGCTGCACCCAGGGACTGTCAGCTGCTGACGGAGGGCGATCCAGGAGATTACTTGCTCCTGATCCTGACGGGAGAAGTGAACGTCATCAAGGATATTCCGAACAAGGGAATACAGACCATTGCCAAGGTCGGGGCTGGCGCCATCATTGGTGAAATGTCAATGATTGATGGCATGCCGCGCTCTGCCAGCTGTGTTGCCAGCTTGCCCACTGACTTTGCCGTGCTGAGCAGGGATGCGCTATATCAATTGCTGGCCAATATGCCCAAGCTAGGCAACAAGGTGCTGATCAGGCTGTTGCAATTGCTCACTGCAAGGTTTCGTGAAAGCTATGACAGGATTCTCCCCAAAACCCTGGGTGAGTTGATCTGACCTGGCCATCCACTTACTGCGCCCGTCTTTCCACCGTCATATCTGACATGACAGCATCAAGTTCAGGTCATGTGCAATCGACGGCTTGTCCGCCTCTTTAAGATGCTCCAACGCTACATTCATACCATGAAATATTGCTTACCTATATATTTTTAAATTTATAGTCAAAATCACCAATACTGAGTGGGGCTTGAGGTCCGAGTGTTCGAAAAAGCCAAGTCAAATTGCCAGATTCACAAATTTTCCAAAGGGGTACAGGGGCAGTAAAG
Source organism: Methylobacillus flagellatus KT (assembly GCF_000013705.1). Taxonomy (NCBI): domain Bacteria; kingdom Pseudomonadati; phylum Pseudomonadota; class Betaproteobacteria; order Nitrosomonadales; family Methylophilaceae; genus Methylobacillus; species Methylobacillus flagellatus. The sequence goes on along the minus strand of NC_007947.1, from coordinate 2,064,788 downwards.
AGCAATATTTGCGAGTGAGGTCCTAGAAAATGATGTTTGCCCTTGGCGGATTGTTATTATTTTCCTCTCCAGTTCACGAGGCCACTTAGATATTGGCATACGTCTGCTCTCTGCTCATTCAGGCGGTCATGTCAACTCTCATCGCGCTGATGAATGCGTATGGGCTTCGAAGAGTTTCCCCAGGCTCGAAAGATATCTTTAGGACTGCCAATACTCGGGATATCCGCCCATATGTAGAGCAAGGAGGTAAACAGTTGGGAAATCATTGCGAAAAACGAAAAAGGCCTGCAATGCTGCAAGCCTTGATGCGATTGGTGGGGCATGTAGGGGTCGAACCTACGACAAACGGATTAAGAGTCCGCTGCTCTACCAACTGAGCTAATGCCCCAATCGAGAAGCGAGATTATCCTGAGGTTTCACACTTTTGTCAACTTGAAAGTGGGCTGTTAATCAAGTAAGTTAGCTTCTGCATTTGAACCTAAAACCATCCCGAAAGTATATGCATGGCAATTCATATTATTAGCACCCAGCCGTTCGACGACCAGCGGCCGGGAACATCTGGCCTGCGAAAGCGTGTCTCGGTTTTTCAGCAGCCACATTATCTTGAAAACTTTGTGCAGAGCATTTTCGACGCAGTCCAGGTGCCTGCTGGGGCGACATTGGTCGTCGGCGGGGATGGGCGTTTCTACAACCTTGAGGCCATACAGACCATCCTCAAAATGGCGGCTGCCAATGGAATAGGACGGGTGTTGGTCGGGAAGAATGGGATATTGTCTACGCCAGCGGCTTCCTGTGTGATCCGCAAATACAAGACATTCGGCGGCATCATCCTGTCGGCAAGCCATAACCCGGGAGGGCCTACAGGTGACTTCGGCATCAAGTTTAACTCAGCTAATGGTGGGCCTGCGCCGGAAAAAGTGACGGAGGAGATTTTTGCACGTAGCCAGGAAATGACGCAGTACAAAATCGTCGATGCACCGGATGTGGCGCTAGATATTGTAGGAGAGATCGAACTGGCTGGAATGACGGTAGAAATCATTGATGCTGTCAGTGATTATGTTGACTTGATGGCGAAACTGTTCGACTTCGAAGCCATTCGCCAGTTGCTGGCAAGCGGATTCCGTTTGCGCTTTGATGCGATGCACGCCGTGACAGGGCCTTACGCGCGCGCTATTTTGGTTGACTGCCTCGGTGCGGATCCTGATGCGGTGATGAATGCTGATCCACTGCCTGATTTTGGCGGCGGGCACCCTGATCCCAATCTGACTTATGCGCATGATTTAGTCGAGATTATGTATGGAGACGATGCACCGGACTTCGGAGCGGCATCGGATGGAGACGGGGACCGCAATATGATCCTTGGCAAGCGCTTCTTTGTCACGCCTTCAGATAGCTTGGCCCTGATTGCGGCGAATGCGCGCCTTGTGCCGGGTTATGCACAGGGGATCGCCGGGGTGGCGCGCTCGATGCCGACCAGTGCGGCGGTGGACCGGGTGGCGCAGGAGCTGGATATTCCATGTTTTGAGACGCCGACTGGATGGAAGTTCTTCGGTAACCTGATGGATGCGGGCAAGGTGACATTGTGCGGGGAGGAAAGCTTTGGCACCGGATCGGACCATGTGCGCGAGAAAGACGGCTTGTGGGCGGTACTGTTTTGGCTCAATATTCTCGCGATCAAGCGTCAGCCGGTGGAAACCATTGTCAAGCGCCACTGGGCAAGGTTTGGCCGCAATGTCTATTCGCGCCATGATTACGAGGAGCTACCTAGCGATGCCGCCAATGGCTTGATCGAGCATGTTCGTGCCCAGTTTGCGTCATTACCGGGCCGGGATTTTGGGCGCTACACCGTGAAGACGTGCGACGACTTCAGTTATACCGATCCTGTCGACGGCAGCGTGAGTCAGAAGCAGGGGATACGCATTCTGTTCGAAGACGGCTCGCGTATTGTATTCCGCCTTTCTGGTACGGGCACAGCCGGTGCAACGCTGCGTATCTATCTGGAGTCTTTCGAGCCGGATATTTCCAAGCATGACCAGGATGCGCAGGATGCCTTGGCGGACTTGATCGCGATTGCGCATCAAATTTCCGAGCTAAAGCAACGTACCGGGCGCGACCAGCCTACCGTCATCACCTGATGCAATACCTCGGGGTCCCGACTGAGAGGTTGGTGTTGAGGCAATGGCGTGAGGCGGATCTCGCGCCATTTGCTTTACTCAATGCCGACCCTGAAGTCATGGCGTATTTCCCTGACACTCTGGATAGTCAGCAGAGTGACGCCATGGCAAGGCGTTGTGCCAGTTTGATCGAGCAGCGCGGCTGAGGCCTATGGGCAGTGGAGGAGAGGCTCAGCCATCGTTTTATCGGTTTTGTGGGCTTGCATATCCCTGCCCATGATTTACCTTTTCAACCTTGTGTCGAAATTGGTTGGCGCCTGGCCGGACGTATTGGGGACAAGGGTACGCCTTCGAGGCTAGGCTGCCTTGCGTATAGGGTTTGAAGAGTTGGGGCTGGAGGAGATTGTGGCATTTGCCACTGCGGAAAATCGCCGCTCCATAGCGTTGATGGAGCGGCTCTCCATGCGGCAGGATATCGCAGGAAGTTTCGATCATCCCGCCGTTGCCGATATTCCGAGGTTAAGACCTCATGTGCTATACCGCCTGAGGCTTCACCGATGGCGGCAGGCGCAAGGAGCGCCGGCTATTCCTCAACCTGCGTAATCGTCATCTTGCCTTGGAATAGGCGGACATCCATGCGTGCCAGGAACGACATTCCCAGCAGTACGTCGCCATCTAGTCCAGGAGCAATCACGGCAGCGACATTGTCCGCCTTGACGCCGCCCAGCTGTACGGACTGCAGCCGGGTCATGTAGGCCACAGTCTCGCCATTGGCGGTGGAGGTACGAACTGCCTGGTTGCTTTTCAATTGCAGGCGCTCTGCAATGCGCGGCGATATGGCGACGCCGGTTGCGCCGGTATCCACCAGCACGTTGACCTTGACACCATTGATGAGCGCCTCGGCGCGATAATGCCCGTCAAGCCCGCGCTGCAGCGTGACGCTGGGAGCATCCCCCAGAATACCGATGCGGTTGGGGTTTAATGCACGATCCGCCAAGTGGTAGACCGCGCCTGCCAATGCCAGCCAGATGACCCACCATAGCAGCCGCGAGTTGCGCATGCTCAGAAAGGTAGCTTGGCGTTAGGCGCGGCAGCCAGGATGACGCTGCGGAATTGTTCCTGAATACGCTTGAGCGCCTCGGCATTGTCCGCTTCGAAGCGCAAGACGATCACGGGCGTAGTGTTGGAAGGGCGCATCAGGCCGAAACCATCACTGTATTCGACACGCAAGCCGTCGATAGTGATGACTTCGTTTGCCCCTTCGAACTTGGCGCTGGCCTGCAGCTCGCTGATTAAGCGGTGCGGCTCTCCTTCCCGCATGTGGATATGCTGCTCAGGGGTGCTGACGCTGTCGGGCAACGCATTGAGCACGGCGGAAGGATCGTCGAACTGGCTGAGGATTTCCAGCAGGCGCGCGCCGGAATACAAGCCGTCGTCGAAGCCGTACCAGCGTTCCTTGAAAAATATATGCCCGCTCATCTCACCAGCCAACGCAGCGCCGGTTTCCTTCATCTTGGCCTTGACCAGGGAGTGTCCGGTTTTCCACATCAATGGCTCGCCGCCGCGCTGCTTGATCCAGGGGGAAAGGTTGCGCGTGGATTTGACGTCGTAAATGATGGTAGCCTTGGGGCTGCGCTTGAGCACATCCTCGGCGAACAGCAGTAGTTGTCGATCCGGGTAGATGATGCTGCCATCCTTGGTGACCACGCCGAGACGGTCGCCGTCGCCATCGAAAGCGAACCCGATTTCGGATTGACCTGCCAGCAGGTTTTCGATCAGGTCCTTGAGATTTTCCGGGACTGAAGGATCAGGGTGATGGTTGGGGAAATGCCCATCCACTTCGCAGAACAATTCCTCCACCTCGCAGCCGAGCGCGCGGTAAAGCTTGCCTGCAAAAGCGCCGGGGACGCCGTTGCCGCAATCCACTGTCAGCTTGATGGGACGCTTGAGCTTGATGTCGGAGGCTATGCGTTCAATATAGGCAGGGGCAATGTCGTGGCTGCTTTCCGTGCCGTTGCCATGAACGAAGTCGTTGTTGTCGATACGCGCGCGCAGCCGTTGTATGGTGTCGCCGGACAAGGTTTCGCCTGCCAAGACCATTTTCAAGCCGTTGTATTCGGGCGGGTTATGGCTGCCGGTCACCATGACGCCGGAACCGGTCTGAAGATGGTAGGCGGCGAAATATACCATAGGAGTCGCTACTAGCCCGAGATTGATCACATCCAGGCCGCTCTTGCGGATACCGCGCGAAAGCGCTGCGGCAAGCTCGGGGCCGGATAGGCGGCCGTCATAGCCGATACAGATAGTTTTCTGGTCACGCAGCGCAGCTTCGCTGCCGATCGCATGGCCGATGGACTCCACGATTTCCGGGGTCAGGGTTTTACCGACGATGCCGCGGATATCGTAAGCTTTGAAGATTTCTTTTGGTGCTGTCATGGCGCTCCCTTAAATTGATGCTGAAAATGCTTGAATCTAGGTTATTCCGCTTCTTTTATCCATGCCATCTGGATGGCTTCCAGGATGCGTTCGCCGCATTTTTCCGGTTCGTCGTCGAAGTCTTCCAGCGCTAGTATCCAGTCATAGAGGTCGGTGAATCGTATTGTTTTCGGATCCACGTCAGGATATTTGTCGTATAGTGCTTCAGCGATTCGCTGGCTATCAGTCCATTTCATCATGTTTCCTTTCTGAGCGGCGCCAGTCCAAGCCGGCTCCTGCGATTATTCAATATGCTTGGCGCGCACATATTGCGCTGGCCATGTGACATCCGTACGCAATTCCTTGGCGGCATGCAGCGGCCAGTGCGGGTCACTCAGCAGCTTGCGCGCGAGCATGACGACATCGGCCTGTCCAGAGACGAGGATATGCTCAGCTTGTACGGCCGATGTGATCAACCCCACCGCGCCAGTCGCGATGCCAGTCTCGTGGCGGATGCGTTGTGCGAACTCGGTCTGGTACCCGGGCCCGGCAGGAATCTTGGCATCCAGGATCAAGCCGCCGCTGGAGCAGTCTATCAAATCTATTCCTGCCTCCTTGAGCCATTTGGCGAATTGTATCGATTGGTCGATGTCCCAGCCGCCTTCCACCCAGTCGGTCGCGGAAATGCGCACGAAAACAGGTTTGTCCTGCGGCCACAATGTGCGCAGATCGCGGGCAATATCCAGTGCTAGGCGGCAGCGGTTCTCCAGGCTACCGCCGTATTCGTCTTCACGGCGGTTGGATAGGGGAGAAAGAAATTCGTGCAATAGATAGCCGTGGGCGCAATGCAGTTCCAGCACCTCGAAGCCCGCATCTAGCGCGCGCTTGGCCGCGGCATGGAATTGCGCCGCGACCTGCTGGATTTCCTCACGGCTGAGGGCATGGGGCGTGCCATGCTCGGGCGTGACGGGAATGGCGGAGGGAGCGAAGGTCTGCCAGCCGCCTTGTTCCGGAGGCAGGAATTTGCCGTCACGCCAAGGGGCATCGCAAGAGGCTTTGCGCCCTGCATGAGCGATCTGGATGGCAGGGATGGCGCCCTGTTGTTTGATGAAATCCACGATGGGCTTGAATGCCTGGGTGTGGGCGTCTGACCATAGCCCCAGGCAGAAAGGCGTAATGCGGCCTTCGGGCGCTACCGCTGTCGCCTCGACGATGATCAGGCCTGCGCCGCCCACAGCCAGGCCACCGAGATGCACCAGGTGCCAGTGATTGGCGATACCTTCCTCGGCGGAATACTGGCACATGGGCGAGACGAAAATACGGTTCTTGATTTCAGTGTCGCGGAAACGGATCGGGGTAAACAATTTAGCCATGGATAAATCCTGTCTATTCGCTGAAAATGGGGATGTTAGCAATTCTGGGACGCCACTCGGCCGGGCCGGTATCATGCACAGCGTGGCCTCGGCTATCCACGGCCACCGTCACGGGCATATCCTCCACCGTGAATTCGTAGATGGCTTCCATGCCCAGGTCGGCAAATGCCACGATACGAGATGCCTTGATGGCCTGCGAGATCAGGTAGGCTGCGCCGCCGATCGCGATCAGGTAGACCGATTGATGCCGCTTGATGGACTGTACGGTGGCTTCGCCGCGCTCGGCCTTGCCTATCATGCCGAGCAGGCCGGTTTGGGTCAGCATGGTCTCCGTGAAGCGGTCCATACGTGTGGCGGTGGTGGGGCCCGCTGGGCCAATGATTTCATCGCCTACCGGGTCGACCGGCCCGACGTAATAGATGAAGCGGTTGGTGAAGTCCAGGCCCTCCGGCATCGGCTCACCGCGGGCGATCAGGTCGACGATGCGCTTATGGGCGGCATCGCGCCCGGTGAGCAGTTTGCCCGAGAGCAGCAGTTTTTCTCCTGGCTGCCAGCTGATCACGTCTTCTCGTGTTACCTTGCCGAGATCGACCCGGCGCATGGGGGTGCTGGCATCCAGCGCAACTCGTGGCCAATCTTCCAGCCGGGGCGCAGGCAGGCGTGCTGGCCCAGTGCCATCCAATGTGAAATGCACATGGCGTGTGGCTGCGCAATTGGGAATGATGGCGACTGGTAGCGAAGTCGCATGGGTCGGGGCCTCCAGGATCTTCACATCCAGTACCGTTGTGAGTCCGCCCAGGCCTTGAGCGCCGATGCCGAGCCGGTTGACTTTCTCGTAGATTTCCAGGCGTAGCTCCTCTGCCCGTGTCTGAGGTCCCCTGGCTCTCAATGCCTGGATGTCGATGGGAGCAAACAAGGATTGCTTGGCGAGCAGTACGGCTTTTTCCGCCGTGCCGCCGATGCCGATGCCGAGTACCCCAGGTGGGCACCAGCCGGCACCCATTTCCGGTACTGTTTTCAGCACCCATTCGATGAGGTCGTCGGAAGGTTCCAGCATGGCGAGTTTGGATTTGTTTTCCGATCCACCACCTTTGGCGGCGATATGGATTTCCACCGTATCGCCGGGCACCATGTCCACATGTACGACAGACGGCGTGTTGTCGCGGGTATTGAGGCGCTTGCCCGCGGGGTCGCGCACGATGGAGGCGCGCAGGCGGTTGTCCGGGTCGAGGTAGGCGCGGCGTACACCTTCGTCCACCATCTCCTGCAGGCTCATGCTGGCCTGCCACTGCACGTTCATGCCGACGGAAACGAAGGCCACGACAATCCCGGTGTCTTGGCAGAGCGGGCGTTGTCCTTGTGCGCAGAGATAAGAGTTGATGAGGATTTGACCGATCGCATCCCGCGCTGCCGGAGACGGCTCACGCTGCCATGCATCGTGCATGGCAGCGAGGAAGTCCGGCGAATGGTAGCAGGCAATGTATTGCAATGCCTGGTGGATGCTGTCGATAAAATCTTCTTGGCGGATGAAGGCCATGATGGGGAATTCGAGATGGTATAAGTCGAGATTATACCTGACCGAGAGATTTGGGATGGGGGTGCATCTAGAGAACATCCTGGCAATCGACATGCCAATGATCATCAGCTTGCTTCTCAACCGGATACGACTTTGCCGCTAAGTCGTTTGGCTGTGTGGAGGCAGGTGGTGGTGGCTATTGGCCGCAGGCGGGCAATGCATCATTTTCATTGCCTCTGCATCTGTTTCAAAGCTGTCGTGCGGTGAACATGCTAAAATCCCGCCTATTCATTTCATACCCGAGATATCGAACCATGTTTAGCACGGCCAAAAACCTGAGCGTTGTTGATCCTGATCTTTGGAAATATGTGGAAGCAGAGCGCCATCGCCAGGACGAACACATTGAACTGATTGCCTCCGAGAATTACACCAGTCCTGCCGTGATGCAGGCGCAAGGTTCGCAACTGACCAACAAGTATGCAGAGGGCTATCCAGGCAAGCGATTCTATGGCGGCTGTGAATTCGTTGATGGTGTCGAGCAGCTGGCGATCGACCGCCTGAAGAAGCTGTTTGGCGCCGAGTATGCCAACGTACAGCCACACTCCGGCTCCCAGGCCAATCAGGCCGTATATTTCTCCGTCCTCAAGCCCGGCGACACCGTCATGGGGATGAATCTGGGCCATGGCGGGCACTTGACCCACGGCTCACCAGCCAACCTGTCCGGCAAGCTGTTCAACATCGTGCCTTACGGCCTGAATGACAAGGAAGAGATCGACTACGACGAGATGGAACGCATTGCGCTGGAATGCAAACCTAAGCTGCTGATCGGCGGGGCTTCTGCTTACGCCTTGCGTTTCGACTGGGCGCGCATGGCAGACATCGCCAAGAAAGTAGGCGCCTATTTCATGGTCGATATGGCGCATTATGCCGGCCTCATCGCGGCTGGCGTCTATCCCAACCCCGTGCCGCATGCCGATTTTGTCACCTCCACGACGCACAAGACCTTGCGTGGCCCGCGCGGCGGCCTGATCATGGCCAAGGCAGAGTTCGAGAAGTCGCTGAACTCCAGCGTATTCCCCAGCCTGCAAGGTGGTCCATTGATGCATGTCATCGCTGCTAAGGCGGTTGCCTTCCTCGAGGCCGCCCAGCCAGAATTCAAGGCCTACCAGGAACAAGTATTAAAGAACGCCGACACCATGGCCAAGACCTTGGCTTCTCGAGGCTTGCGCATCATCTCCGGCGGCACGCAGTCGCATGTGTTCCTGGTCGACCTGCGTCCCAAGGGGCTGACTGGCAAGGCGGCTGACGCCTATCTTGGGCAGGCGCATATCACCGTGAACAAGAACGCCATCCCAAACGACCCCGAGAGCCCATTCGTCACTTCCGGCATACGCATCGGTTCGCCCGCGATTACCACGCGCGGGTTCAAGGAGGCCGAAGCTGCAGAAGTGGCCAACTTGATTGCCGACATCCTTGATAACCCGACTGACGAGTCCGTCATCGCTGCGACCAAGGCCAAGGTGCATGCCTTGACCTCGCGCTTCCCGGTGTACGGCGCTTAGTGCGGCTAACAAAGCTCTCCTGGCGTTGTTGCTCTGCCTTGTGCCTGCAGCAGAGCCCCTAGCCAGGACCGCTACAGATGAGCTCTGTTGGCTGCATCTAGACATATCATCCATACAGAGCACGCCTTGTAGTCGGTGGAGTTTCTTATTTAAATTGCAGGAATTGCAGGGCAAAATTACGCAATGAAATGTCCATTCTGCGGTGCTGACGATACGCAAGTGATCGATTCCCGTGTCAACGAGGAAGGGGATTCCATTCGCCGCCGCCGCCGGTGCAACGCCTGCGACAAGCGTTTCACCACCTATGAGACAGCGGAATTGCATTTGCCGCAGGTCGTGAAACAGAATGGCAAACGCGAGGAATTCAACCGGGACAAGCTGCGGCTTTCCTTCACACGTCCTCTGCACAAGCGCCCGGTGCCGACCGAATATGTGGACAGAGCGCTCGAGCATATCGTGCAGAAAATTCTCGCCAAGGGTGAGCGCGAGATCATGGCGCGCGATCTTGGCGAAATTGTCATGCAGGAGCTGAAGGCCATCGATAAGGTAGCTTACATCCGTTTTGCATCAGTCTATCGCAGCTTTCAGGACGTCGATGACTTCAACGACGTGATTCGCGACTTGGATTGATTTAAGGATCGGTGACAAGCCGGTATCCGGAGTGAAAAGTACCGCTGCCAGTGATCTGGGGCGGTGTTTTTTTATTAGGATGGAACGAGGGGTGGAGTCAAGGCCTTCTTAGCTGGTTGGTTGAGGACTTCACACCGCTGCTCTCTGCTTGTCTCCTAGCCTTGCCAGCACTTATCATGGCAGGCATGAATACCTTTACCTCCCCAGAATTCTCCGCCAGCGACCACCACTATATGAATCTTGCGCTGCGTGAAGCGGCTCGTGGTTTGTACAGCACCAGTCCCAATCCGCGCGTCGGCTGCGTGATCGTCAAGGATGGCAAGGTGGTGGGGCGTGGCGCGCATCTCAGGGCGGGCGAGCCGCATGCGGAGGTGCATGCCTTGAGAATGGCCGGAGGGCAGGCGGCGGGCGCGGATGCTTACGTTACCCTGGAGCCGTGCAGTCATTTCGGGCGTACGCCGCCGTGTGCCGATGCCCTAGTCAAGGCGGGCGTCAGGCGCGTAGTTGCCGCCATGCAGGATCCCAATCCGCTGGTATCAGGCAGCGGGTTGAAGCGGCTGTCCACACATGGCATCGAAGTCGCCTACGGTTTGTTGGAACATGAAGCCAGGGAGCTGAATGCCGGGTTCATTTCACGCATGACCAGGCAACGCCCCTGGGTGCGCAGCAAGATTGCCGCCAGCCTGGATGGCAAGACCGGCCTGAACAATGGGCAGAGCAAGTGGATCACCGGCCCGTCGGCCCGTCAGCATGTACAACAATGGCGCGCGCAATCCTGCGCGATACTCACCGGTGTCGGCACTGTGCTCGCCGACGATCCTATGCTGACCGTACGGGATGTCACGCTTCTGCAGCAGCGGCATGGCGTCCAGCCTTGGCGCGTGATCGTCGATAGCCAATTGCGCACTCCGCCTGCAGCTGCGACGCTGCAGGCCGGCCGCGTGCTGATCGCCCATGCAGCCAGCCTACCTGTACAGGAAAAAGCCTTGCGGGATGCCGGTGCCGAATTGATCGCCATGCCCGGCCCCTCAGGACGGGTCGATCTGGAAGCCCTGTTGCACGCGCTGGCCCAGCGGCAGATCAACGATGTCATGGTGGAAGCTGGTGCGAGATTGAATGGCAGCCTGCTGTACGGCGGACTGGTGGACGAATTGCTGTTGTATTACGCACCAGTACTGCTGGGAGGTGGGGCGCGTGATATGTTCACCATGCCCGCCTTGCAGGAGATGCAGCAGAAAATTCAACTGCATGCGCTGGATTTCCGCCAGGTGGGTGCTGACTGGTTTGTGCGCGCCAAGCCGGTGAAGTGACGGCAGAATGGCCTGGCTGATCGATACCCATTGCCACCTCGACGCACCGGAGTTCGACCACGACCGGGATGAGGTGGCGCAGGCGGCTTGGCAAGCGGGCGTCGGCATCATTGTGGTCCCCGCGGTCGTGCGCGGCAATTTCGCGGCGGTACAGGCACTTGCAGGGCGTTATCGGGGCTGTGCCATGGCGCTTGGCATACACCCGCTATTCGTCGACCAGTCCCAGCCTCAAGATTTGGAGATGCTGGCCACGGAAATTGCACGTTATCGTGGTGATGTCGTCGCCGTAGGGGAAATCGGTCTGGATTTCTTTGTCGAGCATTATGACCGTGCGCGACAGGAGTTTTACTTCGTCGAGCAACTCAAGCTTGCGCGTGATTTCGACCTGCCCGTGCTGCTGCATGTCAGGCGTTCCGTGGATCAGGTTCTCAAGCAGGTGCGGCGTTTCAAGGTGCGGGGAATTGCCCATGCATTCAATGGCAGCCTGCAACAGGCCCAGGAATTCATCAGGCTGGGCTTCAAGCTGGGCTTCGGCGGTGCCATGACCTATGAGCGTGCGCTCAAAATACGCCATCTTGCCCAGGCATTGCCGCTGGACACTATCGTGCTGGAAACCGATGCGCCCGACATCCCTCCCGCATGGCTGGGACATCGCGGACGCAACGAGCCGGGACAACTGGTCCAGATTGCTGCAACATTGGCAGAAATCCGGGGCGAGGATGTAGCGTTGGTCATGGAAAAAACAAGCCAGAATGCGCTTGACATTTTGCCTGGGCTGGGGAATTTATGCACATCACCTCAAGTAACACTTTAAGGGCTGTTAAAAAATGTTAACAATCCAATGGCTTATGGTAACTGTATGATTTGTAAGGATTAATAAATAAGTTCATTTTTTGGGCGATTCGAAAAAAGCATTATGAATTGGGAAGTTACACTTTTAAGTCACAGGTATCCACAAAATTATCCACAGAATTTGTGGATAGCCGCGTTAGGGAGCAATCTGCACCTTGCCTAATGTGAGGGCCGATGCAGAAGGCAGTGATAAGGCAGGAAAATTGAAAACAGGAACCGTATTTATCGTGTAAATATGAACATGGTGTGACATATTGAATTTCATTTTTGCCGAATTTCTTTCTTTGCCTGATTTCTGACCAATCATTTCCTGCAAGTTGTGCACACATGCTCAAGGACTACTTAAGGTTTTTGCCGGAACTCCATTAAATCCAAAGATATATAAAAATTACTTTAAAATCATTTAGTTATGATATAGCCCAAAAAATGGGCAAACCAAAAATTCCTTTTAATTACAATAGTTACAATTTTAAGTCACCTCTATTCACAAAATTATCCACAGAATTTGTGGATAGTCATATTTCTTGTGTCCAGATAGAAAAATGAACATAGGTCAACAACTATTTCGCACCATTTGGCCGCTTGTCCGGGAGAAGGGCGAGCACACCGCGTATTGCGTGGCGATCATCGACCAGACGGTGCTGCCGCATGAGTGGCGGATCATTACCCTAGATTCTGTGGAGCAAATGGTGGATGCCATTCGTCGGATGCAGGTGCGTGGCGCCCCTTTGATCGGCGCGGCCGCTGCCTACGGGATGGCCTTGGCAAGCCAGGAATCCCCTAGCGAGCAGCATTTGCAGGCAGCAGCTTCGCGTTTGCTGGCCAGCCGTCCGACAGCCGTGAATTTGCGTTGGGCAGTGGAGCGCATGATGCGTACATTGCTTGTGGTGCCTGAAGCCCAGCGTTGTGAGTATGCCTGGCGGGAAGCTGACTGCATCGCCGACGAGGATGTCCGGATCAATCAGGCGATTGGCCAGCATGGCCTGGCCTTGCTACAGAGGTTGGCGGTGGGCAAGCCGGGCCGCCTCAACGTCCTCACGCACTGCAATGCCGGCTGGCTGGCGACCGTGGATTGGGGAACGGCGCTGGCCCCTGTTTATGCCGCCTTCGATGCAGGCATGGATGTGCACGTTTGGGTCGATGAAACCCGGCCGCGCAACCAGGGCGCCAGCCTGACGGCTTGGGAGCTGCAGCAGCACGGCGTGCCCTATACCATAGTGTGCGACAATGCAGGCGGGCACCTGATGCAGCATGGCAAGGTCGATTGCGTGATCGTGGGGGCGGATCGTGCTACCTGCGCCGGGGATATCTGCAATAAGATCGGCACCTATCTCAAGGCACTGGCTGCGGCAGACAATGGGGTGCCGTTCTACGCGGCAGTGCCGACGCCGACGATAGACTGGCAGATCGCCGATGCGAAGGATATCCCGATCGAAGAGCGGGATGTCGATGAAGTCCACATAGTGGCCGGGCGGGCGGAAAACGGATGCATGACCAGCGTGCGCGTGACGCCGGAAGGCAGCGCGGCAGCCAATCCCGCTTTCGATGTGACGCCTGCGCGGCTGGTGACTTCCATCATTACCGAGCATGGCTGCTATGCACCAGGCCGGTTGAGCGATATCCTGCAGCTTGTTGATCCAGCAATCCATCCGGTAACCATGCAAACATGACGCGAGCCCATGAAACCTTTATATGATCTAGCTCAACTGCGGGAAATCGAGCAGCGGCATGCTGCCGAGGGGCTGATGGAAAAAGCTGGACTGGCGGCTGCCAGCATGGCGAGAAAACTGCTACAAGAGCATGAATATAGCGTGCTGGTGCTGGCTGGGCCGGGGAACAACGGTGGCGACGCATTGGTTGCCGCGCGCCATCTCAGGGCGGCCTGGTACCAGGTGACCGTGGTATTTGTCGGCGACAGCACCAGGCTGCCTGCCGATGCAGCTGCTGCCTATGAGGCATGGATTGCCGCAGGTGGCGAGTTGCTTAATGAAATTCCGCCGCACGGGCGTTGGCAATTGGTGATCGATGGCTTATTCGGGATCGGCTTGTCCCGCGAGCTGGATGCCCGGTACTGTGAGCTGATCAGGCAGGTGAACGCACTCGGATTGCCGGTACTGGCGCTGGATATCCCCAGCGGATTATGCATGTCGACAGGACGTGTGCTGGGGGCTGCCGTCAAGGCCAGTCACACATTGAGCTTCATTGGCCTCAAGCCTGGCTTGTTTACCTTGGATGGCCCGGACCATGCGGGCGAGGTTCACCTTGAAACCCTGGGATTAGCGCAAGCGAATACCATCGCTACTGGCATGCTGGTCGACCAACCTCCAGCGCTACCCTTGCCGAGAACGCGCAACAGCCACAAGGGCAGTCACGGCAGCGTAGGCGTGATCGGCGGCGCCGAGCATATGACAGGGGCTGCAATCCTCGCTGCCCGGGCGGCGCTGCTGCTGGGGGCGGGGCGGGTGTATTGTGGCCTGCTCGCACATCAACCATGGGTACTGGATACGGCACAGGCGGAACTGATGCTACACGATGCCGCCACCGTGCCGGCGTTGTCCAGTGTGTTGGCAGTCGGCCCTGGCATGGGAACCTCGAGTGCGGCGATGGCTGTGTTGCATGAGGTGCTTGGGCAGTCGCAGTCTCTGGTGCTCGATGCGGATGCGCTCAACCTTGTTGCAGCCCATCATTCTCTGCAGCAGGCATTGAAGGGACGTCCTTTGGCAAGTACCGTGCTGACTCCACATCCCGGCGAGGCCGCCCGCCTGCTGGGATGTCGCAATGACGAAGTGCAGGCCGATCGCATTGCCAGCGCCCTGAAGCTCGCCCGTACATACCAGGCCGCCGTGGTGCTCAAGGGGTGCGGTAGCATCATTGCCTTGCCGGACGGGCGCTGGTTCGTCAACCGGAGCGGTAATCCCGGCATGGCGAGCGCCGGCATGGGCGATACCTTGTGCGGCATCATCGCTGCCTTGCTGGCGCAGTCCATGGGCATGGAACAGGCGTTATTGCTCGGGGTGTATCTGCATGGTGCCGCTGCCGATGCCCTGGTCGAGCGCGGTATCGGCCCGATCGGGCTGACTGCCGGAGAAGTGGCATGGGCTGCGAGGGATCTGCTCAATGCTTGGGTCTATGCTAAGACGTGACGCTCTGCCTCAGCGGCTGTCAAGATAGCTGCTGAAGCGATCATTCAAGTATAGGGCCTTACTGCTTGAATATTAATCACTCGGGCTTGCAGGGCGTTATAATGACGGATTTTCCCATTTGTCGGGCATAGGCGTTTGCAGTAAAATCTAGCCCCGTCCGCAATGTCCAAAGTGTTTATTCCATGACCAAATTCGTATTCGTTACCGGCGGGGTTGTTTCCTCTTTAGGTAAAGGCATTGCAGCCGCCAGCTTAGGCGCAATTCTTGAGTCGCGTGGCATCAAGGTGACCATGCTCAAGCTGGATCCTTATATTAACGTCGACCCGGGCACCATGAGCCCGTTCCAGCATGGCGAGGTGTTCGTCACCGACGACGGCGCCGAAACCGACCTCGACCTCGGCCATTACGAGCGCTTCATCAGCGCCCGCATGGGTAAGCGCAATAACTTCACTACCGGCCAGATCTACGAAACCGTGATCAAGAAGGAGCGCCGCGGTGAATACCTGGGCAAGACCGTGCAGGTGATTCCGCACATTACCGACGAGATCAAGGCGCATGTGAAGCGCGGCGCCGAAGGGGCCGATGTGGCGATTGTCGAAGTGGGCGGCACAGTGGGCGATATCGAGTCCCTGCCTTTCCTCGAAGCCATCCGTCAGATGGGCATCGAGGAGGGGCGCAGCAATACCTGTTTCATGCATCTGACGCTGCTGCCGTGGATTCCCACCGCAGGCGAGCTCAAGACCAAACCTACCCAGCATTCCGTGAAGGAGTTGCGCGAAATCGGCATCCAGCCAGACATCCTGCTCTGCCGTGCGGACCGTGCCATTCCCGAGGACGAAAAGCGCAAGATCGCATTATTTACTAATGTGCCTCACGAGGCTGTCATTTCGGTAGTCGATGCAGACAGTATTTACAGCATTCCTCGCATGCTGCACGACCAGATGCTGGACGAGATCGTCTGCCACAAGCTCAACCTGCTCGCGCGCGCGGCAGACCTGTCGAGCTGGAACCGCATCGTACATGCATTGAAGAACCCCAAGCATGAGGTCAATGTCGCCTTCGTCGGCAAGTATGTGGACCTGACCGAGTCCTACAAATCCCTGACCGAGGCGCTGATTCATGCCGGGATTCATAACGAGTCCAAAGTCAATATCCACTACATCGATTCCGAGGAGGTGGAAAAACACGGCACCGGCGAACTGGAGAAAATGGATGCCATCCTGGTGCCAGGCGGTTTCGGCAAGCGCGGGACGGAAGGCAAGATTGCCGCGATCCGCTATGCGCGTGAAAGCAAGACACCCTACCTGGGAATCTGCTTGGGGATGCAGCTGGCCGTCATCGAGTTTGCGCGCAACGTGGCAGGGCTCAAGGACGCCAATAGCACCGAATTCGACCCCCATACTCCTCATCCGCTTGTTGGCCTGATTACCGAATGGAAGAATGCCGACGGCAAGGTGGAGCAGCGCAGCGAGGATTCCGACCTCGGTGGCACGATGCGCCTGGGTGCGCAGAAATGTCCCATCGTGCCGGATACCAAGGCGTTTACCATCTACGGTGCGGAAGTCAACGAACGCCACCGCCACCGCTACGAAGTCAACAACCACTATGTGGACAAGCTGGAAAAGGCCGGCCTGGTGGTATCAGCGCGCACGCCGACCGAGCAGCTCTGTGAAATGGTTGAGCTGCCCAGCGAGGTACATCCTTGGTTCGTCGCCTGCCAGTTCCACCCTGAATTCACTTCCAATCCACGTACCGGGCATCCCTTGTTTAATGCCTATATTGCAGCGGC
Organism: Methylobacillus flagellatus KT; assembly: GCF_000013705.1. Classification (NCBI taxonomy): domain Bacteria; kingdom Pseudomonadati; phylum Pseudomonadota; class Betaproteobacteria; order Nitrosomonadales; family Methylophilaceae; genus Methylobacillus; species Methylobacillus flagellatus. Next base: position 2,048,084 of record NC_007947.1, on the reverse strand, counting down.
CCTGGCCAATAGAAAGGCGTAACCAACATGCAGCTTTGCGGTTTTGAGGTTGGCATAGACCAGCCCTTGTTCCTGATTGCCGGCCCATGCGTGATCGAGTCTCAGGAAATGGCGATCGAGACGGCTGGACAGCTCAAGGAAATCACGACAGCGCTGGGTATCAACTTCATCTACAAATCCTCTTACGACAAGGCCAACCGCAGTTCCAACAAGACTTTCCGTGGTTTCGGCATGGACGAGGGGTTGAAGATCCTAGACGAAGTGCGCCGACAGGTCGGCGTGCCCATTCTCACCGACGTGCATACTGAAGCACAGGTGCCACATGTAGCGGCAGTCGTGGATGTATTGCAGACACCAGCCTTTCTGTGCCGCCAGACTGACTTCATCACCGCCTGCGCCCAGTCCGGCAAGCCGGTGAATATCAAGAAGGGCCAGTTCCTGGCGCCCGGCGACATGAAGCAGGTAGTGCAGAAAGCGAAAGAAGCCAACGGCGGCGCGGATACCATCATGGTGTGCGAGCGTGGCGCTTCTTTTGGCTACAATACTTTAATCTCTGACATGCGTGGACTCGCCATCATGCGCGAGACGAATTGCCCGGTGGTGTTCGATGCCACGCATTCAGTCCAGCAGCCTGGTGGCCAGGGGGACAAGAGCGGCGGCCAGCGCGAGTTCGTGCCTGTGTTGGCGCGCGCCGCGGTTGCCAGCGGCGTGGCTGGGGTGTTCATGGAAACCCATCCCGATCCTGCCCAGGCCTTGTCCGACGGCCCGAACGCCTGGCCTTTGTCCAAGATGAAGGCATTGCTGGAAGTGTTGGTCGACCTCGACCGCGTGGTGAAAAAAGCCGGCTTCATCGAACATACGGTGTAAGCCGGAACAAAAATCCAAATCTACATTGAGGAAATAAAGCATGAGTGCCATTGTTGATATTATTGCCCGCGAGATCATTGATTCCCGCGGTAACCCCACTGTCGAGGTTGATGTCCTGCTCGAGTCCGGCGTGATCGGCCGTGCGGCCGTGCCTTCCGGTGCCTCCACCGGCACCAAGGAAGCGGTCGAACTGCGCGACGGCGACGCTGCGCGCTACCTCGGCAAGGGCGTGTTGCAGGCAGTCGAGAACGTCAATACCGAAATCACTGAAGCCATCATCGGCCTCGACGTTGAAGAACAGAGCTTCATCGACCAGACCCTGATCGACCTCGACGGCACCGAGAACAAGAGCCGCCTGGGTGCGAATGCGATCCTCGCGGTTTCCATGGCCTGCGCCCGTGCCGCCGCTGAAGAGTCCGGCCTGCCGCTCTACCGCTACCTCGGTGGTTCCGGCTTCATGCAATTGCCTACACCGATGATGAATATCATCAACGGCGGCGCGCATGCTGAAAACAGTGTGGATATGCAGGAGTTCATGATCATCCCTGCTGGCCTGCCGACATTCCGCGAAGCCCTGCGCGCAGGCGCTGAAGTGTTCCACGCCCTGAAGAAAATCCTGCACAGCGAAGGCCTGGCGACTACCGTGGGTGATGAAGGCGGTTTTGCGCCGGACCTGCCATCCAACGAAGCCGCGATCCAGTACATCCTGCAGGCGATCACCGCAGCCGGCTATGAGCCGGGTCGCGACATCCTGCTGGGCCTGGATTGCGCCAGCTCCGAGTTCTACAAGGACGGCCTCTACCACCTGGAATCCGAAGGCCTGCAGCTGACTTCAGCACAGTTTGCCGACTACCTGGCGACCTGGGTCGACAAGTATCCCATTGTCAGCATTGAGGACGGTATGTCCGAGCATGACTGGGACGGCTGGAAGTTGCTGACCGACCGCATCGGCAAGAAAGTACAGCTGGTGGGTGATGATCTGTTCGTGACCAATGCCAAGATACTGCGTGAAGGCATCCAGAAGGGCGTGGGTAACTCCGTGCTCATCAAGGTCAACCAGATCGGTACCCTGACCGAGACCTTCACCACCATCGAGACTGCCAAGCGCGCCGGCTATACCGCCGTGATCTCGCACCGCTCCGGCGAGACCGAGGACACCACGATTGCGGATATCTCGGTTGCGACCAATGCCTTGCAGATCAAGACTGGCTCCTTGTCGCGTTCCGAGCGTATCGCCAAGTACAACCAACTGCTGCGTATCGAGGAAGAGCTTGGTGATGCCACCAGCTACGCAGGCAAAGAAGCGTTTTATAATCTGAAGTGAGACTGCTCACCCTCATCTTCGTCGCCCTGATCGCCTTGCTGCAGTATCCGCTGTGGCTGGGTAAGGGCAGCTGGCTGAGGGTGTGGGACCTGAACCAGAAAATCGTTGCGCAGAAGGCCGTCAATGCCGAATTGAAGCTGCGCAACGATACCCTGGATGCTGAAGTGCGTGACCTCAAGCAGGGCAATGCCGCTATCGAGGAGCGTGCGCGCAGCGAGCTGGGCATGATCAAGCAGGACGAAGTCTTCTACCAGGTAATAGACCAGATGCCTGGCCAACCGGCTTCACCACCTGCCGCGCTGACCGGTGCACAATGAACTGCAGTCCGGGCCGGCTCCCATGAGCAGACATAAGCTGATTTTCCTTATCATTGCCATCCTGGCAAGCGGTTTCATCGCCACCTCGGTAGTGAGCTACCAAGTATCGCGAATGTCCATCCACAATGCGATCGTCGACAGCACGCTGCCCCTCAGCTCCGACAACATCTATTCCGAAATCCAGAAGGACCTCATCCGGCCGATTTTCGTATCGTCCAAGATGGCATCCGACACCTTCCTGCGGGACTGGATGCTCGACGGCGAGCAAAATATCGACAAAATCAGCCGTTACTTGCAGGAGGTGCAGGACCAGTATGGTGCATTCATCAGTTTCCTGGTGTCGGGGCGCACGAGCAACTATTACTATGGCAAAGGCGTGCTGAAACAGGTGCGACCCAATGAGGAGCGCGATGCCTGGTACTACCGGGTACGCGATATGCAGGTCCCTTATGAGATCAATGTGGATCGGGATATGGCGCATGCCGACGCCTTGACCATCTTTATCAACTACCGTGTGCTGGATTACGACAACCAATACCTGGGTGCCGTTGGCGTCGGCCTGACCGTGGATTCGGTGCAGAAACTGATTAGCCACTATCAGGATCGCTTCAGGCGCGATGTCTATTTTGTCGATTCGTCCGGCCTGATCCGTCTATCGGGTAGCAAGCACCAGGTGGTGGGCCAGAACATCAACCAGCAGCCTGCGCTGGCCGGCATTTTCCAGCAAGTGCTCAATACAGCAAAGGACGATATTCACGGCGGCAGCTTCCAGTACGAAGATGCCGAGACAAAGCAGCTCATCAATATCCGCTATATCCCGGAACTGCAATGGTATCTATTCGTCGGGCAGGATGAACTGGAGGCAACCAGCGATATCCGTCAGGCGCTGCAGCTCAACTTGCTGCTGTGCCTGGTCGTGACCGCGATCGTCGTCGCGCTCACCCATGTTGCGCTGCGGCGCTATCAGGACAAGCTGGAAACCATGGCGACCACAGACACGCTGACCGGCTTGCCCAACCGCCGTGCATTCGATGTGGTAATCGACGTGTTCCTCAATGAAAACGAGCGAGCACGCAGCACACTGGCATTCATCTTGCTGGACGTGGATCATTTCAAGTCCATCAACGATAGGTTGGGGCATCTGGGCGGCGACTATGTATTGACCGTAGTGGCGCGCATCATCAAGGGCAACACTCGAGCCGCTGATTTCATCTGCCGCTGGGGTGGCGAGGAATTTCTCATCGCCATCAAGGATTGCGATGAGCACAACGCATTGCTGTTGGCAGAGAAAATCCGCAGCGCCATCGAGAACGAGCTGATTGCCTACCAAGGCAGCCAGGTTGCCATCACGGCCAGCCTAGGCGTGGGCGTGGGCGTGGCCCGTGCCGGGGAGAAGCTGGAGCCTGTGTTGGAGCGTGCCGACAAGGCCATGTATGCGGCCAAGGCAGCCGGGCGCAACCAGGTCCAGCTAGGCGACAGCGCTTAGCATGGTGGCATCAGTGGCATAATGCCGCAATCCGCGCCATATCTTCCGGGCTCAATGCCCCGGTCTTGCGGAAACAGATCGCCTGCCTGCTATCCAGCACCACGGTAAAGGGCAGGGCGCCGATCTTGTTCCCCGCCTTGCGCATCAGTCCTGTGACGTTCATGCCAGGCCGCAGCACGGTGGATTTCACCGGGTGCTGTTCAAGGAAGCGCTGTGCCATGGCGGCGCCATCTGTATTGACCAGCAGAACGCTCCAATCCGGGCGTTCGACTGCAAACTGATCCAGCATCGGGAGTTCCGCCACGCACGGCGGACAATCCACGCCCCAGAAATTGACCAGCACCGGCTTGGCAACCTGGCGAAGTTCGACAAAGCGCGTGCCGTCCAGTGTCGGCAGCTTGAAATCCAAGTCTGTTTCCGCAGCGACATGGTTGCTTGCCATCAGCAGTGATATAAAAAGCAATCTGCGCATTGGTCAGAAATTCGGCTAGAAATTCAGCTTGAGCCCGGCATAGAGATAGCGGCCGCGCCCAGGGCCCCATAAGTGCGTAAAGTCTATATTGCCCGCGCCATCAATCCAGAGAAAGTTCTCCTTGTTGACTTGCTGGTAGTCGAACAGGTTGTCGGCCCCGGCATAGAGCGCCACAGTCTTGTTGACCTGGTATTCCGCGCGTACATCAGTGGTGGCGTAGGAAGGGCTCTGGTCGCGCTTGCGGCTGCCGTCGAAGTTGTAGCGCGGGTTGTTGGCATAGTCGTAAAACTTGGCAAGGTCGTGCGGTCCGGTCCAGTTGACGCGCAGGTAGGCGGTCCAGGGGCCTTGCTCGTAATCCAATGTGAAGAAGGCGCGCGCCTTGGGGCGGGAGAATACCAACGTTCCTGGTGTGAACTGATAATGGAAACGCTCACCGCCGATGCTGACCACGGTGCTGGGCGTGAGCTGGTAGGAGAGATTGAAGTCCACGCCTTGCACCACGACCTTGTCGGGCGAGCTCTCGAACAGCGTCACCGTGCCGGTGCCGCCAGCGGGATCGGCTACTCCCGGCGTCAGGATCGCCATGTCGTGGATGCGGTTGTAATTGTAGGAGCCAACCACTGCCAGCCTCTCGTCGGCGTAGCTCAAGGCATAGCTGAGGTTGTCGGACTTTTCCGGCTTGCTCAACAGTCGGATGATGCGGATATCGTCGAGGATGCCGTGATCTTGCTCGAAGAAGCTGGTCGGCGCGCGAAAGCCGCGCCCCACGCTGAAACGGCTGGCGATCTCCTCTGTGTGATGGTAGAGCAGGTTGAGTCGCGGCGAGGTGATGGTGCCGAATACATTATGATCGTCCGCGCGCACCGAGGCATTGAGTTCCAGCTTGTCCTCGAGGAAAGTGCGGTAGGCCTGCAGGAACATGGCGGGAGTGCGGTAGCGGTAATTATCCACGCCGCGCACGAACTCATCCTGCGCTGCAGAATAGCCGTGGCTGCGCAGGTCCTCGTAGCGGTAATTCAGCCCCGCAGTCAGCAGCCAGTCCGCCAGTGGGAACTGGTAGGATGCCTCCAGGTAATATTGCTGCTGCTTGGCCTTGTAGGTGGTGATTTCGTAGAAGCTGTCCTGCTTGTGCTGGGCGGCCCCGACAGCAAAGCGTAGCTTACCGTCGCCCAGTTGTTTTTCCGCCGAGGTGGTGAGCTGTACCCGATCGGTAAAGATGATTTCCGACAGGCCCGCCCGGCCCAGATTCCAGGGGAGGAATCCGCTGCCGTCTGGTGCGAACCAACCGTTGCCTACAGGCGAGCCATGCCGTCCACGGCTGAAATCGAAAGGATTGCCCGACTGATCCGCCTTGATGGCGCTGTAACGCTTGCCGAGCGCGCCGCCGTTGCGTTTTTCGTCCACGATGTCCAGACGGCCGCGTACAGTGAATCCGCCCAGGTCATCGGCGAACCAGCCTACGCCCAGCATCTTGCGGTCGTAGCCAGTGTATTCAGAAACGCCTTCGCCGCTTGCATCCACCGCATCGTGGCGGTTCTCGCTGAACGTTGCAGTCAATGCGCCGGTGTCCAGGGTCTTTGCCAGATAGCCCTCATACAGCCGCGAGCCGAAGTGGCCGCCCTGAATGCGCAGCTTGGCGGTATCGTGCTGTGGACGCTTGCTGACGATATTGACCGAGCCGGCCAGTGCTTCCGGCGCGATCAGGCTGGCGCCAGCACCGCGTGCGATATCGATGCGCTCTATGCCCCAGACGCTGACGCTGTCGAGGCCATAGGCCGAAGAGACGGACGAGTAGATGGGAATGCCGTCGATCATCAACGTGGTATAGCGGCCGGGCAGGTTATTGAGCAGCACGTTGCGCACATTGCAGATCGAGCATTCCACCTGCACGGCAATGCCGGGCTGCTTCTCCAGCGCCTCTGTCAGGTTGACAGCGCCAGATTGCTCGATGCGGCGCTCGCTGATGGATTCCGTCTTGACGATATCGTCGCGCAACGCGCCGGGCCTGGTCGAGCCCTGGTTGGTGCGGCTCTTGATGGTGATTGACGGGAGCTGTATCTGGGAAGTGTCCTCTTCGGCGCGCGTGCTGGAAAGGGGTAGCAATCCCAGGGAAAATAAAGCCAGCCATGCGGTAAAGAGTTTAGTGGGCGTCATCATAGGATCTCTTGGGAAGTGATATTTATGATAATGGTAATCATTATCATTTGATAATGCAATCCCTTTTTGGCGACATGGCTTTGGCGCAGCCCTGAAAGTGAATTATTTTTCCAGGGCATAAGGCAAGGGCAATAGGGCGAGTTCCTGCCCCTGCCAGGTCAAGCCGCCAGCTTCCACGCTCTCGAGCCGTAATTCGGCAAGCACATCCTGCCCACCAGTGGGATTGGGCGCGCTGCGCACGATCTGGCCCGCGGCAATGCCATCGGCGTCCACGATTTCCTCACCTGCCGCTGGCGCGGCGTCCACGGCGATATGGGCAAGATGCGTGCGGCGCTTGACCTTGCCCAGGTAGTGCGTGCGGGCGACGATCTCCTGCCCGGTGTAGCAGCCTTTCTTGAAACTGATGCCGTTCAGCAGGTCGAGATTGACCATCTGCGGCACGAATGCCTCTTGCGTGGCGCCGACGATCTCGGGGATGCCTGCCTGGATTTCGCGCCAGTCCCAGTCCGCCTTGTCCGCTGGGACAAGGTGCTCGCGCAATGCGGTCCAGAGTTCGGCAGCCTGCGCGGCCGGGCTGAGCAGCTCATAACGCGGCAACGTGCCGGGAAGGCGGATGATGATGATGCCGTCCTGGCTCACCTGGGCATATTCGGTTTCGGGAATATGGCTGAAACGGGTGTTCAATGCCGCCTCCGCGGCATTGCCAGCAATGCCGATGCGCACGGTGTCATCGCTGCGGTCCGCAATCACCACCTTGGAGCGCAACACGTACATGCGCAGCCGCTTGGCGATGGGCTCGAGCAGGCCGCGATCGAATTGCAGGTACAATCTGCCATCCTGGGCAAAGGCGAGGAATAGGGCCAGCAAGCGGCCCTTGGGCGAGCAATAGCCGCTGTAATGGCTAATATTGCCATCCAGTTTCTTGACATCGTTGGTCACCTGGCCCTGCAGGAATGTGACCGCATCTTCACCCTCCAGCGACAACAGGCCATAATGCGACAGGTCGGCGATGATGCTGTCGTCAGCCTTGGCCCGGCCGGGGAGTCGAATAATGCCGTCCTGCACTGTAGCGCCTTGTCCGGACAGGAATTGCTGCCATGAAGTCATGAATCACCCTCTGAATGAATAAACTGCAGAAAACACCGCACCATTATAGCGTGAAGCCGCTGGCCCTGACCCTGGGGCTGTCGCGATGGCTTGCTTTCCTGTTCCTGTCGATGGGTGTTCTCGCCGGTATTTCCATCATCCTGCTGCCATGGGCATGGTGGCTGAAAGCCATTTGCCTCGCAGGCATTGCTGCTGTCGTTGCCCGGCAGGTCTGGCGTGATGCCTGGCGCAGGCATCCGGCCTCGCCTGCAATGATCGAGCTGGATCATGCAGGCAAGCTCTGGCTCGTCACGCGCAACGGCATGCGTTATCCCGCCCAAGTGCTGGGCAGTACTTTGGTGATGGCAGGTCTGGTCGTGCTCAACCTCAAGCTGGAACATGGGAGGGTTTCATGCGTCATCTTGCCGGACGCCGTAGATGCCGAAGCCTTCCGGCGTTTGCGCGTGTGGCTATGCTGGTGGCGGGAAACGACTGATGATGCTCGATAATGTCTCAATGGAACCTAGTTCGCCGTCAACTGATCCCAGCAGGGTGTTTTATTGGAGTTACGCATATGACCAACATGGCGCTATCGCGTTACAAATGGCTGTTGGCCTTATTTTCATTGTTGGCTACACAGATTGGGAATGCCGCTGGAGTAGAAGAGGACGGTGCCATCTGGTTCAATGTGCATATGCAGGGCGATTTGCCTGCTGAGCATTTGCATTGGAGCATGGACACCAACCCGCGCTGGCGGGATGAGGGCGGTCATCTGGACCAGCTATATCTGCGGCCATCCGTGTTTTACAAGGTCAATCCAAAAACCAGTCTCTGGTTAGGGCATGACAATATTGTCCGACATTCCGCAGGTAAATCACCATCTCACGAATATCGCTTGTGGCAGCAATTCCAGTATCAATTTGACCCGGTCTCCGAGGTGACATTTACCAATCGTACCCGCATAGAGCAACGCCATCGTGAAGGCTATCATGGCCTGGGATATCGGCTGCGGCAAATGGTCAAGGCCAGCACGCCATTGTCGAGTGAGCATCATCTTTCCTTGGTCGCTTCCGATGAGCTGTTTATCAACCTGAATCAGACCGAATGGAGCGGCGAACGCGGCTTTGACCAAAACCGTCTGTTTGTTGGACTGAACTGGAAATTCAACCAGTCCTCCAGCATAGAGGCCGGTTACCTGAATCAATTCATCCATACCCAAGCCGTTAATCGCGATAATCATGTGCTGGCCACGACGCTGGGGATTAGTTTTTAAAATTGCTGGGTAAGGGCATGAAAGAACAAAGCCCTCATCATTATCGAAAATCTTGATGAAACGCATCCATACTGGCTCATCGGGCGATTGATTGACCTCACCACACAAGTTCAGGCTATCGTCGAACTTTGTCACGCTCAGCCCACGGAATTGCATGTTTTCACGGCTGGATTTTCTTTCCAACATCTCCTGATTGGCAGACTCTTCGAACGTTTTTTGTCAAGATAAAGGATGATTGCGCAGGCTTGGCAATGAAATACCAATATCCAGGCAGAGAGGAGGATTGAAAATAACTTCATACCACTTCTCATTAAATCCCCAAACCTTTGATTGCAATGGATTGACCAGGTGGATTGATATTGCATCGTTTTTCATCGCATCGCGAATGACGGCAATTTCATATACTTCTCGAATGGACGATAGGCGTGTATGGCATAAAGGCGGCACACACTTCACTTACCGTTAACTTATTGCACCGGTTAAGCATGGCTTGAAGACCAGCGTAAAAGATTGGCCATATTCGCTGTCCAACGATTAGTCGAGCAAGGCATATATCTTTGATTGGGCCGGAGGGAGGTTCTTATAGTGTGGTAGATGTTGTAATCGTTTCGTTGAGTATGGAGACAATAGCCTCTGCGTGTATCTCTTCGGTGCAGGCTATGAATTGCATGGCATCTTTCTCTTTTGCAGACTTATCATGCATTGATGAATGTCTCAACTCAGGGTGTTTGATCAGTGTGAGGTATGGTTATGGTACACATTCTGCCTACGCCAGCTGAAAAGACTATTTCTCGATTTTTTTTGCTCCACAGAGAGTCGTCGCAAGACCGCGATTCAGTTATGTAGCTGCCTTGGCATAGCAGGCAATAGTTTTTTCCGAATCCTCTGTGCCAGCGCAAAGATCAATAGCAATTCCGCGAGGAATGCTGTCATCAACTTCAGATACGTTTTGATAGTACTTAACAGGCTCTGATATCCATGATCCTGAGCAAAGTCTTGCAGCCAAACCCACAGTAATCTCAGGATCAACTTTCGATATGTCGCCTAGACAGTCAACGGGGTCATAAGCGTATACAGTAGTACTGTACGATAGGGTAAAAACAAAAGAGAGATTTCGGATAGCTTGGATTAGAGCATAGATTTTAATTTGCATTTGTTATCTCCGTTTTTCTCAGCTCACATGTTGCTAATAATTAGCGACTATGGTTCCGAATGCTAACTGATTTTTGACTGAGGCAACACAAATGCTGTGCTTTCTTTTCCAGAAAGCGGCTGCTAGTCTACCTTCTGCGCAAAACCCGCTTGAGCAGTCTCTTCAACCGTTGCGGCGTATACGAGACAAGCACCAATCCCCCAGCCGCAATCGCAAGCAGCCAATCAATATGCATAGGTGCAAAGTCACGTCTGCTGGGCTTGAGCTGGTGCATTGCCGCTTTGACATCCTCCATGCTATCTCCGTTGACGTAGGCAGCGCCGATCTCCTCGCTGAGTTTGATCAGGTATTCCTCATCTAGTCTCGATTGGTAGCGGTCGTCTTCGCTAGTGGCCGTGCCCTTGTCGCGCGTGCCCAGGTTTTGCTGTGAAATCTGGGCGACGCCGGGTTGCAATACAAAATTTTCTGCCGACCAGTAGCCCAGCAGCTTGTTGTTTTCGTCGAACTTGGGGATGGGTTGCGGCTCCTTGCTGCCTATGCCGACCAGCAGCCAGTCGCCGTCTTTCTGGAAGTTGCTGAGGTCACGGGTGTTGAAGGCATGCAGACGCGGAGCTTCTTCGCCGTCGGTGAAGAAGATGGCCTGGGTGGGTTCGGGCATGGTGCGCAGCAGGCGCGCCAGTGAATCGATACCTTCGCGTAGGCGGGTGTTGCCTGACCAGGCCTGGCGCCATTCCAGGCGGGCGATGGTGTCCTGGATGGCGGCGTAGTTCTCGCAGACTTCAATCGGCGTGTAAAGCGCGGCGACGCTGAGGCCGGAGAAAAGGGCCAGGCTGACACGGCTGCCGCACGGCATGCTGGCGACCAGGTTGTGCGCGAGGTACTTGGTGTATTCCAGGCGTGAAATATCTTCGCCGCGCCAGCTCATGCCCTTGGTGTTCATGCTCTGGCTGATGTCGATTACCAGCATGGTGCTGTAGATGTTGTGCGGTACCGGGATGGTGGGCTTGAGTGCAGCGACCAATAGCAACAGCAGGGCCAGCAGCGGCAGCAGGGTATCACGGTGCAAATAGGGCTTGAGGCGGGCAGGCAGCATGGTCTTGTTATGGCAGCCCTACCGGGATGTTGCCCATGATGAGGCCGGGGGAGTCTGACTCGCCCGAGCCCGGCGTGGGGTTCGAGGGCAGCATGCTGAGCACGCGGTCGAGGTTATGGCGCGCATCCCAGAAGCTGTGGTCGAGACGCAGGGATTGCTCATAGGCGGTACGGGCCTGGTTGAGCAGGTATTCCGTCTCGTCACGCACTGTGATGTCCCGCCCATTCACCGCCAGGGCGCGCAGGAAGAAGATGTTGCCCGTATTGTATTGCACTGCGGACTTTTGCGTGTCGTCGCCTTTTTCCAGCAATTGTCCGAATAGTTGTGTGGCTTCCTGGTAGCGCCCGTTATGCGCTTGCCAGTAAGCCACGGCGAACTTGGCCTCATAGCTGTCATGGCGCGTACTCGGGGATTTGCCTTGCTGGATGGCCTGGTTGAAGGCGCGGATTTCCTGGATCTGGTAGAGCTGCCATCCGGCCACGCCGAGAGAGGCAATGGTGAGAAGGGCGAAGCCCCAGGTAAGTTGTCTGGCGCTTACTGCCATGTTCTGACCTCGATGAATTTAGCCAGCAGCAGCAGCGACAGCATCGCGGCTGCGAGCAGGTAACAATAGGGCGCAAAATCGCGGCCGGGAATTTCTTCCTGGTAGCGGATGGGTTTCTTTTCCTTGCGGTTGATATCCTCGATCGCGGCGGCCAGCGATGTCGGGTCTTCGGCCTCGTAGGCCTGGTAACCAGTGCGCAAGGTCTTGAAGAAATCATGAAGCTCAAGTGCAGGGGGCAATGGGTTGTCTTCTGGCGGGACGTAGCTGGTATCGAAGATGCTGGTGGCGCCCGGCTGACGCAGCACGATCCAGTACAAGGTCACGTTCATGCGCTCCAGCCAGTCGCGGATTTTCTGTTGGGTGTTGGCGCCCATGCGGCCGCCGCCATCTGACAGCAGGATGATGGCGCGTGAACCGGAATCCGGCGTCTTGTCGAATTGGGCGAGGGCGGCAGTGAGTCCGCTGCCGATATTGGTCTGGAACAGGGCGGCACCGCCTGCGGCCCGGATGGCGGCCAGGATGGCTTCGCGACTATCGGTGAGCGGCAGGGCGTGCATGGCTGAGTTGCTGAAGGTGACCATGCCGAACATGTCGTTGCTGCGTTCATTGACGAAATGCGTGATGAGGCGCTCGGCCGCCGCGGCCTTGGATTCCCCGGCGACGCCGCTGGTTTCTGCGCCCGAGAAGGCTTCGTCCATGCTCGCGCTGCGGTCGATCACCAGCACCAGTTGCGCGCCCTGGCCGATGCGCTCGATATATTGCGCATCGGTCACTGGCCCGGCAGCTCCCAACAGCATGAAGCACAGCGCCAGCGCGGCGAGTATTTTCAGCAATATGCCCAGCAGATCCGAGAGACGGTCGCGCGGCAGCAGGCTCAGCCATGAATAGCTGCGGCTATGCTGGCGGTCCAGCAACAAGGGTACCAGGCTGAGCGGCAGCAGCATGAGCAGCCAGGCATGGTTGAAATTCACTTACTTCATCCCCCGCTCGATGTCGCGGCAGCGGCGGGCGAGCTGGCGTAGCCATGCATGCGGGTTGGGCGGGACATTCTGTTTGGCGTGGTCGAAGAATATTGCGCGAGACAATAAGAAGAAGCGTGCTATATCGTCCGCCAGCGGGGCGAACGCGGGTTTGATCTGGAGAATCTCTTCGGCGCTGAAGACGCTTTGCCCGCACGCTTGCTTGAAGGCTTGGTGCAGGTGGTTGACGGCTGCCTCCAGTTTATTCGCATCAGGCCTGGCTTTTCTCAATTGGCGATAGGCCTTGGAGAATGGCCCGCCCATGCGGGGCAGCCAGGCGTGGTTGCCGAGGATGTACAACAGCCCTAGCAGGCTCAGGCCCAAGATGGCGAATGCGCCGTAAAGAACCTGGTGCTGCCTATGATCGCTGATCAGTAACGGACCGCGCAGCGGGCTCATGTCCTTGCTGATGTTGACTGAGCCATAGACGGCCAGTGGCGAAATGCGGAAATTCCAGCTGGGGATGCGCACCTGGAACAGCTTGCCGTTGCCGGTGAACTTGACGAACTCGGGCGGCAGTGCCGCCGGTTTGGCGACGATGCTGGAGGTGAATACCTGGTAGCTGAGTTCCAGCGTGTAGACGTTCTGGCCGTTCTTGTGCGATTCACTGAGGTTGCTGGCGTAGAGCTCGATGCCTTGCTCCTTGTTGCGGTAGCGTTTCTGGTTGCCGGGAATGGGCAGCGAGGTCGGCAGTAGCGTGTACTGGTCGTTGACCTTGAGCGTGATGGTGCGGCTGAGGACATCGCCCACGTGGTAGCCCACTTCGCGCGCCGGGTTTTTCTCGATGATCTTGACAGGCGGATCGTCGGCTTTTGCGGCAGGTGCCTCAGCCGCCCAGGCCGGTATGATGGCCGGCAGGAGGGCAAGCAAGAGGAAAATGTTGAATTTGTGGAGTGCGATCATGTTCATGCCGTCACAAACTGGTAGAAGTATTCCGTCAAGGCGTCTGCATCGAAGCCTTGCTCGATGAAGAAAGGCGGGATGTCGTAGCGCATGAACAAGGCGTCGAGTGCGGCACGGCGCTCTGCAAATGCAGCCTGGATGCGGGCGTGGGTGGATTTGCGCAGCATCAGTGTGCGTTTTTCTCCCGTTTCACTGTCGGTGACATGCGTCAGCCCGAATTCGGGGATCGCGCTGTATTCGGCGGCATCCCAAAGCACGATGGGCACGATATGGTGCCGTTGCATGGAAACCAGTGCTTCCTCGAGCATTTCCAGCGGCATGTGGAAGTCCGAGACCAGCAGGACCAGCGCACGTTCTCGCGGCAGGTAGCGGTTGACCTGCAGGATGCCTGCGCCGCCGACATGGGGAGGGCGGTAGTCTTGCAAGGATTCAGCCAGTAGGTAAGCCGCCTGCACCCGTGTGCTAGCAGGAATCATCCAGGCCTCGTTGACTTCCTCGTCGAAGCCGATGAAGCCGAACGGGTCGTTGATGCGCGATGCCGATTGCGCGGCGGAGGCGGTGATTTCCGCTGCAATCCTGAGCTTGTTGAAATGGCCGGGAAACCCCATGGAGCCGGATAGGTCGCAGGCGACGAACACGGGTACCGCGCTGCGCTGGTTGAAGATGCGCACATGGATCTGCTCCATCGGATCGCGCAGGCTGAGGCGCAGGTCGATACGGCGCGGATCGGGGTACGAGATCAGGGGCGCATGTCCGACGAAGTCCATCCCTAGTCCGCGCTGTGCGCTGGCATGGCGGCCGGGATGGCGACCGCGGGAACGCCAGGCGATCTGGTAACTGAACTCCTTGGCTAGCTCATGCATGGGGATCAGGTGGCGCTGATGGTACGAATGGCCTGGCTGAGCAGTGTGCGTGCAATCTCGGTGCGGCGCATTTCGTAAATCGGGTTGAAGACCAGGCGGTGCGCGACGGTTTCATGGAACACGGCATGTATGTCCTCGGGCAGCACCGATTCCCGGTCGTTGAGCCAGGCATTGACGCGGGCGGCGCGCATCATCATGGCAATGCCGCGCGGACTGGCGCCGGCCACCACCAGACGCTTGATGTCCACACCTGGGATCGCCAGGCCATAGGCGACCGGGTCGCGGGTTGCCAGCCAGAGGTCCAGCGTATAGCGACGCAGCGCCGGGCTGGCCTGCACGCTGGACTGGACCAGGGATGCGATCTGGTTGAGCCCGTCGAATTGCAGGATGTCCGGCGGAACGTTATCGACCAGGGCGTCGACATCGTGGAAGCGCGTCTCGAAAATCAATGCCTCCATGATATCGGTATCTGCCGGGATCGTGATGGGGATTTCCATCATGAAGCGGTCGCGGGCTGCTGAGGGTATCTCGAATGTCTCTTCTTTTTCCACCTGGTTGCGGTCGGCAAATACCAGCATATGGGGGAAATGATGCTCGCGGTTGAAGGCGGACAAGGTGCGTTCTGCCATCACGCGTAACAATAACGAGTGTACTTGAGGTCTGGCCCTGTTGATTTCGTTGAAGAAGAATACAGATAGGTTGGTTCCATGGGATAGCAACGGACCCGGGCTCACGTGTGGTCGGCCGTCATCGCCGAGGTAGGTATGGTACACCAGGTCATTGGGCATCAAGTCTATAGTGCCCTCGATACGTTGATAGCCGCCGCCGATGCCGCGTGTGAAGGCGCGCAGCAAGGTTGTCTTGCCGACGCCGACATCGCCCTCGAGCAGTACGTGACCACGGGCAAAGATGGCGGTGGTGATCAGGCGTATTGCCCTGGCCTGGCCGACCACGACCTCGTTGACATGCTTTTCAAGTTGCAGTGCCTGTGCACGCCAGTCGGCTAATTGGCTGTCACTCATGTGGTGTATTCCAGTCCTCGGGAAGTGGGTGGATGGGGAATTTTTCCCGTATGGTAGGGTTTTTAATTCGTGGTGTAAACAGATCTGTATAGTCCTGGCGGAAGTGCGGCCTGGTGTTTGCGGATGCGGTTTACGCCTTGCATCGATTATCCTGCTGGTGCAACGTGCCATATGATAAAGATCGTGAACAGGGCCTTAGGGCTGAGTTCGAGCAGATTTATTAATACTTTCTCTGCTTAG
Organism: Methylobacillus flagellatus KT; assembly: GCF_000013705.1. Taxonomy (NCBI): domain Bacteria; kingdom Pseudomonadati; phylum Pseudomonadota; class Betaproteobacteria; order Nitrosomonadales; family Methylophilaceae; genus Methylobacillus; species Methylobacillus flagellatus. The sequence goes on along the minus strand of NC_007947.1, from coordinate 2,032,265 downwards.
GGCTTTTGTTAAAAGGCATTTCAGGCGAAAATAATGGGATTACCAGTACAGAATAATTAAATGCAAAAACAGAATAGTTTTACCTTTGAAGAATTGCTTTCTTGTGGTCGCGGCGAAATGTTCGGGGAAGGCAATGCGCAATTGCCCCTGCCGCCGATGCTGATGTTTGACCGGATCGTCTCCATCACCGAGGAGGGCGGGCAGTATGGCAACGGGCAGATCGTGGCGGAGCTGGATGTCAGGCCCGACCTCTGGTTCTTCAATTGTCATTTCGCGGGTGATCCCGTGATGCCAGGTTGTCTTGGCCTGGATGCCATGTGGCAGTTGGTGGGGTTCTATCTTGGCTGGATGGGTGGCAAAGGCCGTGGTCGTGCATTGGGCGCAGGCGATGTGAAGTTTACCGGCCAGGTGCTGCCTACTGGTAAACTGATTACTTATCGCATTGACTTGAAGCGCGTCATCATGCGCAAGCTGGTCATGGGCATTGCTGATGCCCACATGGAAATTGATGGTCGTGAAATATATGTCGCCAGCGATTTGCGTGTAGGCCTGTTCACACGCACCGATAATTTCTAGCAGATTAAGCTTCTGCTGCAATCGCCTATCACTTGATTGAATTAATGTAGGAGAACACGCAATGCGTCGTGTCGTGGTCACCGGGATGGGCATCATTTCCAGTCTCGGTAACAACAAATCTGAAGTTCTGGACAGTTTGAAGGCAGGCCGTTCTGGCATTCGCTTTCAGCAGGAGTACGTTGATCAGGGATTGCGCTCCCATGTTGCGGGGTCGATCGAGAACCTCGATCTGGAAGCACTGATCGACCGGAAGCTGATGCGTTTCATGGGCAAAGGGCATGCCTATGCCTGGCTGGCCATGCAGGAAGCGATTGCCGATGCTGGCCTGCCGCCCCAACTGGTGTCCAATATCCGCACTGGCCTGATCGTGGGTCAGGGTGGCGCCTCGCACGAGAGTATCCTGTCCGGAGTCGACACCCTGCGTGCCAAGGGTGTGCGGCGCGTCGGGCCTTACATGGTAACCAAGGCCATGGCGAGCGGGGTTTCCGCGTGCCTGGCAACAGGCGCCGAGATCAAGGGCATCAATTACGGCATCAGCTCTGCTTGTGCCACTAGTGCCCATTGTATCGGTGCAGCCGTGGAGCAGATCCAGCTGGGCAAGCAGGATATCGTGTTCGCTGGCGGGGGCGAGGAAGAGCACTGGACGTTGTCCTTCATGTTCGATGCCATGGGTGCATTGTCCAGCAAATACAATGCGACACCAGAAAAGGCGTCGCGCACGTATGACGTCGATCGCGACGGCTTCGTGATTTCCGGTGGCGGTGGCATCCTGGTGGTGGAAGAATACGAGCATGCCAAGGCACGCGGTGCGAAGATCTATGCCGAGATCGTCGGTTACGGCGCGACTTCCGATGGCTACGACATGGTGGCCCCGAGCGGCGAGGGTGCCGAGCGTTGCATGCGCCTGGCCTTGCAAGGCGTTGAAGGGCCGGTGGATTACATCAACACCCACGGCACCAGCACGCCGGTGGGCGATGTGAAGGAGCTGGAGGCGATTCGCGCCGTGTTCGGCGACAGCGGTGTCGCGATTGCCTCCACCAAGTCGCTGTCCGGTCATGCGCTGGGTGCGGCAGGCGTCAATGAGGCGATCTATACTCTGCTGATGATGGAACATCAATTCATCGCCGCTTCGGCCAATATCGACAACCTCGACCCAGCCGCAGAAGGCCTGAATATCGTGCGCGAGCGCATCGATAACGCCAATATACAGACCGCGGTGTCGAACAGCTTCGGTTTCGGCGGTACCAATGCCACCCTGACGTTTTCGCGCAGGCAGCTTGCCTGATCTGATCGAACGGGGCCGCTGGCCCCGTTGTCATGTCGGCGTCTGGAATGTGTATCAAGGGCTGTAGGTATGAAACGCTATGAAAAGCTGGTGCACGACATCGCAACCGCCATCCGCTCCGGCGTGCTCGCTCCAGGCGAGAAACTGCCTTCAGTACGTCAGGCCTGCCTCAATCACAAGCTGAGCCCGGCCACCGTCTTCCGTGCCTATTACGAACTAGAGAACCTGGGCTTGATCCGTGCCCAGCCCAAATCCGGCTATTACGTCAGCAATCATGCCATCAAACAGCTGGCTTCCAAGACTACGCCAGTTCCTGAGCAGGCAAGCACTGTGGTCAGTATCTCCGATATGGTCTTTTCCATCCTTAGCTCGATCAAGGACCCGGAAACGGTGCCGCTCGGGTCGGCTTTCCCCTGGCCTGACCTGTTCCCGTTGGCGCGCCTGTCACGCTCACTGGCCCATGCCACGCGTGACATGGGACCGGCAGCCATCGTCGAGTCGCTGCCACCTGGCAATCACGACCTGCGCCGGCAGATTGCGCGCCGTTACCTTATGCAGGGTGTCGAAGCAGATGTCGATAACATCCTGATCACCAATGGTGCCTTTGAGGCTTTGAATCTTTGCCTTGAGGCGGTGACCCAGCCCGGCGATCTTGTCGCCATTGAGTCGCCGACATTCCACGGGTGTTTGCAGGCGCTAGAACGACTGCAGCTGAAGGCCGTTGAGATCCCGGTAGACCCGGTATTGGGCATGGATCTGGACTATCTGGAAAGCGTGCTGGAGAAGTGCCCGGTACGCGCATGCTGGAGCATGACCAGCTTTCAGAATCCAATGGGCGTTTCCATGCCGGCAGAACGCAAGCAGGTATTGGTTGAGCTACTGACCCGGTACCGGATTCCCTTGATCGAGGATGACGTATACGGCGAGCTCTATTTCGGCATGCAGGAGCACAGGCCGGCCAAGGCTTATGATAGCGAAGGTTACGTCATGCATTGCAGTTCGTTCTCCAAGACCCTGGCGCCAGGATATCGCATTGGCTGGGCACTGTTGCCCAAGCGGTTCGAGCGCAAAGTCGAGCGGCTCAAAGTCATCACCTCCTTATCCACCAGTACGATTGCCCAGGCGGCGATAGCGGATTTTCTGCAGCATGGCGGCTATGACCGTCATCTGCGCAGGCTTCGCACAAAGTTCGAGTTGCAGCAGCATCAATACTTGCACTTGATTGCTCGGTACTTCCCTGCGGAGACGCAGGTCACACGCCCCCATGGCGGATATTTTCTCTGGGTGGACCTGCCGGAAAGAGTCGATGCCCTGGTCTTGTTCCAACGCGCGCTGGAGCAGGGGGTGAGTGTTGCGCCTGGGCCGATTTTCTCAGCCAGGCATCAATGCTGCAATTGCATTCGCATCAATTACAGCAAGCCGGTGGATGCCGAGGTGGAGCAGGCATTCAAGACCCTGGGGCGCCTGATGAGTTCGATTGAGGCAGCAGCGCCGGGCCACTAGATGCAATTGCCTTTCAGGTCGCCGTCTTATTCCTTGATCGTGACGGACTCGATCACGATGTTCTGGAATGGCGCATCGCCACCGTCGGTGGGCATGATGGCGATGCGCTGCACCACATCCATGCCCTTGATCACCCTGCCGAAAACGGTATAGCCCCAGCCAGTTTCGGAGCGCTCGCTGAAGTTCAGCGAGGTATTGTTGGCGAGGTTGATGAAGAACTGGTCGGTGGCGGAATGAGGGTCGCTGGTGCGTGCCATGGCGATGGTGCCCGTCGCGTTGGTCAAGCCGTTGTCAGCCTCGTTTCTGATTGGAGGATGCGTGGGCTTGGGTTCGAAATTGACGTCCAGCCCGCCGCCCTGAATCATGAAGCCTGCGATCACGCGGTGGAAGATCGTGCCTGCGTAATGGCCTTCCTTGGCATAGCGGATGAAGTTGGCCACAGTGTTGGGGGCTTTTTCACTATTGAGGTCGACCACGATCAACCCCTCACTGGTCTGGATTTCAGCCAGCGGCTGTGCCATGGCCGGCATGGCAATCAGGCTCAAAATGATAGGCAGATGCAGAAGTTTGGACAGCATGGAGCAATTCCTCAATGACAAGTTTGGACTGAAGATACGGACAGCGGGGCAAACAAATACACCAGGCCTTCCAGATCGACGTGGTTGAGCGCATAGGTGGCTTGCTGCTGCACAACGGGTTTGGCATGGTAGGCGATGCCACAGCCGGCGGCAGACATCATCTTGAGGTCGTTGGCACCGTCTCCGATCGCGACCACCTGGTCTTGCCGCAAACCCAGCTCCTGGCGGAAGCGTTCGAGGTAATCGGCCTTGGCCTGGGCATCGACGATTGGGCCAAGCAAGCGGCCAGTCAGTCTGCCATCGATGATTTCCAGCGAGTTGGCCTTGGCGACATCCAGGTCCAGCATGGCCTTGACCCGGTCAGCAAAGAAATCGAAACCACCCGATACCAGCATGGTCTTGATATTGTGCCGCTTGCATGCGGAGATCCAGGCTTGCGCGCCCGGCGTCAATTGCAGTCGCTCGTCGATCACGCGCTGCAAAGCTGAAGCCTCTAGTCCCTGAAGCAGCGCTACGCGGCGGCGCAGGCTTTCCGCAAACTCGATCTCGCCGCGCATCGCACTCTCCGTGATTGCCGCTACCTGGGGCTTGAGGCCCTGCATGTCGGCAATCTCGTCTATACACTCGATGGTGATCAGGGTGGAATCCATATCCATGACGGCCAAACCCAGATTGTTCAGCTGATGCTGATCATCGACTAATGCGACGTCAATGTGCTGCTCCTGGCAGAACGCACATAGTGTAGGAGGCATTTCTGACTGGCCGGCCAGTTGGTAGGCATGTTCCCCGACCTGGATGAACTGCTGGTGGCTGGCGCCGAGTAGCTGGTGGATATGGGCCAACTGTTGGAAACCGATTCCCGGGCCCTGGATGACGAGGCGCATATGCAAAAACACTATAAGGTGAACACTGGGCTTCATTATACATGGCTGGCACTGTTGCTGGATTCCATCTCGATGATGCCTATCGTTGCAGCCGTAGGTCTCCGTACTGGCGCAATGCGGGGATTTGCGCGAAAATACGCTATTAGCCCATTACAAAAGTAAAAACATGAATTTGCATGAGTATCAGGCCAAGGCGCTGCTGCAGCGTTATGGCGTGAATGTGCCGCGCAGTCAGGTGGCCGAGACGGCACAGGCAGCAGTGGAAGCCGCGCGGGCCCTCGAAGGCGATGCCTGGGTGGTGAAGGCGCAGGTGCATGCCGGCGGTCGCGGCAAGGCCGGGGGCGTCAAGCTGGTGCGCACTCTGGACGAGGTGCAGGATATTGCCGTCAGCCTGCTTGGCAAGCGTCTGGTCACCTACCAGAATGCACCGGATGGGCAGCCGGTGGAAAAGGTGCTGGTCGAGGCAACCCTGCCAATCGCCCGTGAATTGTATGTCTCCATGCTCGTGGACCGTTCTCTGGAGCGTGTCGTATTGGTAGCGTCGGCGGCAGGTGGTATGGAAATCGAGGAAATCGCCAAGGATAGTCCGGAAAAAATCCTGCAGGAAGTCTGTGATCCGCTGAACGGGCTGGTCGATTACCAGGCACGCAATATCGCATTTGCACTAGGCCTGGTTGGTGACCAGGTTGCGGCGTTCACGCGGCTGGCCAAGGGCTTGTACCGCCTGTTCAAGGAAAACGACCTGGCCTTGCTCGAGATCAATCCGCTGATCGTCACTGCGGAAGGTGCCCTGGTAGCGCTGGATTGCAAGATGAGCGTTGATGATAATGCGCTCTACCGGCGCCGCGAGCTTGCGGAGCAGCGCGACTGGAGCCAAGACGACGCCAAGGAGGCCGAGGCGCACAATGCTGGGCTCAACTATATTGCATTGAATGGCAATATTGGCTGTATGGTGAATGGCGCCGGCCTGGCCATGGCGACCATGGACCTGATCAAGCTGCACGGTGGCGCGCCCGCCAACTTCCTCGATGTTGGCGGTGGCGCAACTGCGACCACGGTGGCGCGTGCGTTCAAGATCATTCTCGCCGACCCCAACGTCAAGGCCATTCTCGTCAACATCTTTGGCGGCATCATGCGCTGCGACATCATTGCCGAAGGCATCATCACTGCTGTCAAGGAGGTGGGGATCGAGATTCCCGTGGTGGTGCGTCTGGAAGGGACCAACGTTGAGCTTGGCCGCAAGATGCTGAGCGAAAGCGGCTTATCCATTATTTCTGCCGCAGGCCTGACAGATGCCGCGCAGCAGGCAGTAGCAGCAGTGAAGGTGTAAACAAGATGGCAATCCTGGTCAACAAGCAAACCAAGGTTCTCTGCCAGGGCTTTACCGGCAAGCAGGGCACATTCCATTCCGAGCAGGCATTGGCTTATGGCACCCAGATGGTAGGCGGGGTCACGCCCGGCAAGGGCGGTCAACGCCATCTCGACCTGCCCGTTTTCAATACCATGCGTTCTGCAGTACGTGAAACAGGTGCCAATGCGTCGGTGATCTACGTGCCTCCCGCATTTGCCGCGGATTCCATCCTGGAAGCCTGCGATGCCGGCATCGAGCTGATCGTCTGCATTACCGAGGGTATCCCGGTGCTGGATATGCTCAACGTCAAGGCGGCACTCCAGGCCAACGGCGCCCGGCTGGTTGGTCCCAACTGTCCTGGCGTGATCACGCCGGATGAATGCAAGATCGGCATCATGCCCGGCAGCATCCACCTGCGCGGCAAGGTCGGCATCGTATCGCGCTCGGGCACCTTGACCTATGAGGCCGTGCACCAGACGACGGCGCTGGGCCTGGGACAGTCCACCTGCGTGGGCATAGGCGGCGACCCAATCCGCGGCATGAACTTCATCGATTGCCTGGAGCTGTTCGAGGCTGATCCGGAAACCGAGGCGATCATCATGGTGGGCGAGATCGGGGGCAGTGATGAGGAAGCAGCGGCGGAATATATTAAGCAATACGTGACCAAGCCAGTAGCGGGCTATATTGCCGGTCAGACGGCACCAGCAGGCAAGCGCATGGGACATGCCGGTGCGATTATTTCCGGAGGTAGCGGTAAGGCCGAGGACAAGATCAGGGCATTGGAGCAAGCCGGGGTCGTGGTGGCCAGCTCGCCGGCGGGGCTGGGTGAAGCGGTCCAGGTTGCAATCCAGGCCAAGCAATGAGATATCAAGCGGGTTATTTGGTTTCAATTCATCAGCCATGGAAATCTCTATGTTGCGTCGATTAACTGTTGCTCTGTTTTGCAGCGTGCTGCTGGGCGTGGTGGCATTGCCCGCCCTTGGAAAGGAGCAAGTGCCTTATCTCCTGACTGTCTCGTCCAAGGGTGATCTCGCCACCGTAAAATCGTTGCTCAATAGCGGGGCCGATCCCAATACCAGGGATGCAGAAGGCATTACCGCCCTGATGTACGCAGCGCGCAAGGATAAGGCAGATGTCGCACGGGTCTTGCTCGAAAAGGGCGCTGACGTGAATGCCACGGATGCTGGCGGGTGGACGGCCTTGATGTTTGCCGCCAAGAAGAACTTCATTGATACCGCCAAGGTGTTACTCGAGTATGGCGCGGATGCCAAGGTACGCGACGAATCCGGTTGGAGCGCGCTGGGCATGGCGGCAACGTCCGGTTATAGTGAAATGGTAGGCTTGCTGGTGCAGCGGGGTATAGATCCCAGCAGCAAGAGCGACGATGGCAAGAGCATTCTCATGTATGCCGCCAGAAATGGTGACATTGATACTATCAATACCCTGCTGGCGCAGGGTGCAGACATTGCCGCACGCGACCGTTTTGGCCTGACTGCGCTCATGTATGCGGCACGAGAGGGCAATGTGGAGGCTACCGCACTGTTGATCGACAAGGGAGCCAAGGTGGATGCACAGGACAAGACCAAATGGACTGCGCTGTCCTGGGCTGTCAAGAAGTCGCAGGAAGGTACCGCCAGGCTATTGATCGAGAGGGGTGCCAACGTCAACCACAAGGACTCCGAAGGCACGCCCATCCTGCAATATGCAGTGAGCGAAGGCAATGTGGAGCTGGTCAAGCTGTTGCTGGCCAACGGTGCCGACGTCAAGGTCAAGGACCAGTATGGCCTGACCGCACTGGTGTATGCCATGAAAGGCAAGAAACCCGAAATCGTGCAGTTGATCAAGGATGCAGGTGGTAGCTATTAAGAAGCGACGCTACACTGGTAGCGGTATTGCCGTGGACGGCAGTATTCTGCAACCTGCAGGCTCGAGACGATGAAAATCGCGATCGCTCAAATCAATGCCACGGCCGGCGACCTGACAGGCAACGCCGCCAAGATCGTCGAACAGGCCCGGCGTGCCGAAGCGGCCGGGGCGACTTTGCTGCTCTGTCCCGAGCTGGCATTGTCGGGGTATTCACCCGAAGACTTGTTGTTGCGAGATGATTTTTACCACGCCTGCGAACGCGCGCTGTATGCCTTGGCACAGGAGCTTCCCGCCACATTGACCGTGGTTGTCGGCCATCCACGCAAATATCTCGGCAACCGCTATAACGCAGCTTCGGTGCTCGAAGCGGGGCGAATCTGCCATACCTATCACAAAGCATTACTGCCCAACGACAGCGTCTTCGACGAAGTACGCTACTTCAGCGAAGGTAGCGAAGCCCTGGTTATCAATCACCTGGGCTGCAAGCTTGGTATCGTGATCTGTGCCGATGTCTGGGCGCCCGAACCGGCCCGCCGTGCTCGCGATGCGGGCGCGACCGTGTTGCTGGTGCTCAATGCCTCGCCCTATCATATCGGCAAGCAACAGGAACGCTATGCAGTAGTGCGTGACCGCATCAAGGAAACCGGGTTGCCCGTGGTCTATGCCAACCTGGTTGGCGGCCAGGATGAGCTGGTTTTCGACGGCGCTTCCTTCGTCATGAATGATGAGGGGGCATTGACTCAGCAACTGCCGTCCTTTGATGAGGCATTGGGCATCGTATCCTTCAGCGATGGGGCGCCTGAGCCCGCGGAGATTCATCCTCTGCCCGGGCTGGAGCCAGCGGTTTACCAAGCGTTGAGCCTGGGGTTCCGCGACTATGTATTGAAGAACAATTTCCCGGGCGTACTGCTTGGCTTGTCTGGCGGCATCGACTCCGCCTTGACGCTGGCGATTGCCGTGGATGCGCTGGGCGCTGGCAAGGTGCAGGCGGTGATGATGCCATCGGCATTCACGGCTTCCATCAGCCTGGAAGATGCCCAGGCAATGGCAGCAGGACTCAATGTGCGGTATAGCGAGATTGCGATCGGTCCCGTATTCGAGTCATTCTGCGCAGCTTTGGCGCCGGAGTTCGCCGGCAGGCCCTTCGACACTGCGGAGGAAAACCTGCAGGCACGCATTCGCGGTACCTTGCTGATGGCGCTTTCGAACAAGTTCGGCAGCATGGTGGTGACCACCGGCAACAAGAGCGAGACTGCGGTAGGATATTCGACATTGTATGGGGATATGGCGGGCGGTTTTGCCTTGCTCAAGGATGTTTCCAAGACATTGGTCTATCAGCTGGCCAAATACCGGAATACGATCAGCCAGGTGATTCCCGAGCGTATCATCCTGAGGCCGCCGTCGGCGGAATTGCGCCATGGGCAGACAGACCAGGACAGTCTCCCGGATTATGCGGTACTGGACGGTATCATGGAGGCATATGTCGAAAATGATTACAGTTGGGAGGAAATCCTGGCGCTGGGCTACCGGGAGCAGGATGTGCTCCGCGTGACCCGCTTGGTTGACCGTAACGAATACAAGCGGCGCCAGGCACCTATCGGTGTCAGGGTGACCAAGCGAGGTTTTGGCAAGGACAGGCGCTACCCATTGACCAACAAATTCGTGTTCAATAGATAGCTTCAAGACGGAAACAACCAGGAAAAGGAACAAGCGATGAAAAAAATTGAAGCAGTAATCAAGCCATTCAAGCTCGACGAGGTGCGCGAAGCGCTATCCGAGATCGGGGCAAACGGGTTGACGGTGACCGAGGTGAAGGGATTCGGCCGCCAGAAAGGGCATACCGAACTCTACCGCGGTGCGGAGTATGTGGTGGACTTCCTGCCCAAGATCAAGGTCGAGCTGGTGGTGACCGACGATGTCGTGGATGCAGCAGTGGAGTCCATCATCAAGGCAGCACGTACCGGCAAGATTGGCGACGGCAAGATTTTCGTGACTCCCGTGGAGCAGATTATCCGTATCCGTACCGGGGAGACCGATGAGGCAGCCATCTAAACGCTATTTCATTGGCCTGTAAGCTGCCGCGAGTGGAGGGTGAACCTGCATGATCAAGATCAAGCAAATGCTGCATACCGGCATTATCGTGTCCGATATGGAGCGTTCCCGCGCTTTCTATGAGGGCCTGCTCGGCCTGAAGCCCAGCGACAAGCGTCCCCCATTGAGCTTTGATGGGGCCTGGTACGACATCGGCATCAACCAGTTGCACCTGATGGTGGTGCCAAACCCCTATGCCGGTGCGGAGCTTCCCGCCCATGGTGGCCGAGATTACCATGTGGCCTTTGCCGTGGATGACGTGATGGAAGTCAAGCAGGTACTGGACCAGGCGGGTGTGGCGTACACCATGAGCATGTCCGGGCGGGCGGCATTGTTCTGTCGTGATCCCGATGGCAATGCGCTGGAATTCTCTGCAGTCAAGATGGATTGATCAGGGTATTCATCATGCTTGACTAGCCAGGCGCAGAGCTGGCTGCTGTTGTCGAGCGCAAATAAAAAGCCTGGCGTCGTCAGGCTTTTTATTTGCGGAATGCTAATGTTTTTCTTGTTTACGGCTGATCAGCATGCCGGCCACGATCAGCGCCAGTACGATGCCTTGTGCAGCCAATGTCTGGATGGTGGGGTGTATGCCCAGCAACGGTAGGCTGATGAAGTGTAGGCGGTCTGCTGCCACGATGCCAGCTTCTTGCAGGGCGGCGAAGCCATTGCCCGCGAACACAACGGCCATCAGGGCCAGCAAGCCTGCCGTGGCAGCAAAGAACTTGCCCAGCGGCAGGCGGACGCTGAATTTGAGGATGGCCCAAGATAACAGCGCCAGCAGGACGGCGGCAGCGACGATGCCGGCTACCACAGCGCCCTGGCCTTCCGTTCCGGCCTGTGTCCACAACGCCTGGTAGAACAGGATGACCTCAAACAGCTCTCGATACACCGCGAGGAACGAAACCCCGGCAATAGCCCACCAGGTGCGTTTGTTGAGGGCTGCGTTAACATGATCGCTGATAAATTGCTGCCAGGCGTGGGCGTGTGATTTGCTATGCAGCCAGTAGCCCACGTACAGTAGCATGGCAGCCGCAACCAGCGCGGTGATACCTTCGGTCATTTCACGGCCTGCGCCGGAGATGGTGAGCAGGTAGCTTGCAACGAACCAGGTGATGCCGCCCAGAACAATGGCCAATATCCAGCCAAGGTGGAAATAGGGTAGGGCGTCGCGCCTGCCGGTCTTGCTGATGAATGCGCTCAATGCCGCCAGGATCAGGATGGCTTCCAGACCTTCGCGCAGCAGGATCAATAGCGAGCTGACAAATGCGGTGGCGCCGATGAGGCTGCCAGATGCCAATCTTTCATCGGCTTCGTCCAGCAGGTCATTGATCTGGTTGATGAGAGTTTCGACGTCTTCAGCACTGGCTTTGCCTGCAATGGCGCTGCGCAGGTCCATCATGTGGCGCTCGATATCGAGGCGGAGCGGCTTGTCGATGTTGTCCAGGCTGTTTTCCACCAGCTCGAAGCCTTCGAGATAGGCGCTGATGGCGTGCTGGCGTGCACTGGACTCATCCCCTTTGCGATAAGCGCTCAGCGTGGCTTCGAGCTTGTCACGCGAGATATTGAGCGGGTTGACAGCAACTGCCTGCAGCGCAGACGGCTGAGCGGTGAGATATGCCTGCACATCGCTGAGGCCGGCCTGTTCAAGTTCGGCGGGAGCCTGCATCACCAATTGCTTCAGGTTACCCAGTTCAGCCTTGCCTCGCCCTTGCTGCCATGCGGCTTTGCCAGCGGCCTTTTGTGCATCGGTCGCACGCAGGCTGCTTACATAGAATGCCAGGCTCCACCGGTCGGCCTCGGGCAACTGCGCATAGGATTGCATCGGGGTGCCGTTGACGCCTAGGGTGATGGTATTGTACAAGCCGTAAATGCTGCGCATGCGCATGCGGTCCTGATCGTGGAAGTTGCTGGGTTCTGGCTCCAGCCCCTTTGCCAGCGGGCCATCGCCGTGGCCGTTGGCACCATGGCATGCTGCGCAGGTTTCGCCGAACAATTGCGCGCCGCGGTTGAGGTCCGGGATATCCTTGGGCGCAACGGTGACCTTGTATGCCTGGATGACGGCAAGGCGCAGGCGATTGGCTGTCGCCGAGACGGCATCGCCTTCCGCTTTTGCCAGAATTTGTTCGCGCAGTGTTGCCGCTTGCTCAAGTAGCTCCGCCTGCTGGGCTACGGCGGGCAGTTCCGAAATCAAGTTGGCAGACTGGGTAGCGAATTCGAGCTGTTCTTCATACTCCTCGGGATTGAGTATCTTGCCGTCTTGCACGAATTCAGGGTAGTCCACACTCACATAATCCAGCATATGGACTGCCGTCTGTGCTTTTTCCTCATCGGTGACGGCGTGGGCATGAGGGCAGCCGACCAGCCAGATCATGCTGCCGAGTACAAGCATCTGCAAGGAGGACAGCAAGCGGGTCAGGGGAGTGGACGTCATGAGTGCTAACCTTGTGTAATGCGGGTGCGGAAAACTCCGTATTCTATCAATTTATGCCTAGCCAGTCCTGGCGTAGTTGATCCTGTTGCGCGTTGCGCTTGTCGTTCAGGGCAAGCGTGATGTTGGCCAGCGCATGGTCGTGCGGCTTGATGGCGGTCACCATTAGTTCGTCACGACGGAAGAAATGCAGGCTGATCTGTTGACGGCCGCGCTTGAGTATCCGCTGGAGGCTATTGGCGCTGGCCTTGAGGTTGTCATGAGCGATGATGACATCGCCTGCGGCCAGCCCTGCCAGTTCTGCTGCGCTGCCGCTGAGCACATGGCTGATGCGGGTGTCATCGCTTGCGAGCTGCATGCCCAGCCATTGGCGCACTAGGTCGGCATCGGAAAGGCTGGGGCCAGTGAGCCTGATGCCGAATTTCAACAACAGCTTTTCCAGTGGAGGATCCTCGCAGCCCTGTACACAGTCGCGGAAAAGCGCGGTCAGCTTTTCGCCACAGGTTTCCTGGATCAAGCCCTGTATGCTGCCCTCGGCCACAAACATGCCTTGCTTGAAGCCTTTCCATAATGCCAGCATGACTTCGTCGAGCGAATGGCCTTTCAGCCGCAGGCTGAGGTCCATTGCCAGCGCCACCAGCGATCCCTTGAGGTAATAGCTGATCTGGCTGTTGGGCGTGTTTTCATCCGGCTTGTATAGCTTGATCCAGGCATCAAAGCTGGATTCCTCTAACGCCTGCACCCGGCGCCCCGGCGTGCGCAGGTAGCGCGTGATATCCTTGCTCAACGCGGCGAGGTATTCCTGCTCGCTCATGAGGCCGCTGCGCACCAGCGCCAGGGTATCGTAATAGGCGGTGAACCCTTCGAATACCCATAGGAGTCGGGTATACGACTCGCGGCCGAGATCCGGATTGGCAAACGCGGCAGGGCGGATGCGCTTGACGTGCCAGGCATGGAAGTATTCATGGCTGCATAGACCGAGAAAATCCTGGTATTGCTGCCTGTCGTGCTGTTCATGCTTCACTGGCAGCCAGCTGCGCGGGCAGATCAGGCTCGTGGAGTCGCGATGCTCCAGGCCGCCATACTGGTTGTCGGCCGCAGCATAGAGCAGGAAATCGTAACGCTTGAACGGCGCTTCGCCAAAAAAGCGGATATGGTGCTCGCAGATTTTCTTGAGGTCGCGGCTGATGGTCTTGATATCCGCTTCGTGCCTGCCCGAGACGACCAGTCGATGCGGTACGCCCATGGCCTTGAACTCCGCAATGGCCAAGTCGCCGATTTCGACCGGATAATCTATCAGTGCCTGGTAGTCGTTGGCCTCATACAGGCCGAAGCCATTCGTATCGGTTTTGCGGGCTGGCAGCGTGGTGGCGATGGACCAGCCTGCATAGGCCTTGCCCGGGTGGTGGATCTCGACGCTGCAGGGTTCCTGCTCTTGTCCTGCGACTTGCAGGAATAAACTGCTGCCGTTGAAGTAGGCGCGGGTGTGGTCGAGGTAGGCAGTGCGTACCGAGAGGTCGTAGGCATACACTTGGTAACGGACAACGAGCGGGTGCTTGCAGGGTGCTGCGATCCAGGTGTTTTTGTCGATCTTCTGCAGCCTGATATCTTGCCCATGGCTGCTGGCACTGATCCCGACGATGTGACGTGCGAAATCCCGGATCAAGTAGCTGCCAGGTAGCCAGGCTGGCAACGACAGGCGCTGGCCTTCGGCTGCCGGGTGGGCAATATGGCACTCCAGTTCGAACAAGTGGCTTTGCGGCGTCTCGAAACGCACGTCATAGTGGATTTTGTGTTGCTTCATGGGCAGTAAGCTCAGTCAGGTCAGTCTTGCAGATGGAAAAAGCCCGCAGCGCGGCGGGCTTTTGTATGCCGGGCAAGAATCGGCGGTGATTACTTTGCAGCCGTGGCGCCGGCTGGCGCCTCGATCTTGGCCTTGCTGCGCAGGTCGGTCAGGAGTTTTTCCAGGTTGCGCTGCTGCAGCTGTTTCTGCAGGCCGTCCTTGACATCGTCATAGGATGGCGGCTGTGTGGCGCGGGTGTCTTCCAGCTTGATGACATGCCAGCCGAACTGGGTCTGCACCGGTGTCGTGGTGTACTTGCCTTTCTGCAACTTGACGACTGCATCGCTGAAAGGTTTCACCATGCCTGCTGCGGAAAACCAGCCCAGATCGCCGCCTTTTTCCTGAGAGCCGGGATCCTTGGATTTTTCCTTGGCCAGCTTAGCGAAGTCACCGCCCTTGCCGAGCTGGGCAATGATATCCTTGGCCTCGGCTTCGGTCGATACCAGGATGTGGCGTGCGCTGTATTCCTTGTCGCCCAGCTCCTGTTTGTATTTTTCGTACGCGAGCTTGATGTCAGCCTCGCTCACAGGGTTTTTCTTGATGTAATCCTGCAGGAAGGTGTTGACCAGCAGTTCACGACGGGTTAGCTCTTCCTTGGCTAGGTAGTCCGGCTGCTTGTCCAGGCCAGTGCGCTGCGCTTCCTGGTAGATCAGTTCACTGCCGATCAGCTTGTTGATGATGACATTTTTGACATTGTCGTCTACCGTTTGACCGCGGGAAGAGGCTTCCTTGGCAATGTAGTCATACAGAGATTGCTTGATGGGCTTGCCATTGACTGTGGCAACACTGCCGTTTGTGCCGGCAGCAAAAGCGGGTTGTAGCATACCAAATGCGACCGTGGCAATCAGGGCGCTGGTTGTAAGTTTCATGAGAATTCCTTGGCTGGTTAAAATGGATGTCATAAAGTTGAGGGTGATAAAGTATCAGTCGATTGTGACAACAGGAGGATCATCTGTTGCAATTGCCTGGATACTGAGCGCGTGTATTTTGTGCGGTATCAGGTCGCCCAGCATGGCATAGACCTGGCGATGCCGCATGACCTGCGACTTGCCGGAAAATTCCGCGCTGGCAATGGTCAGGAAAAAATGCCCGCCGCCGTTGTTGCCTGCGTGGCCCTTGTGCAGGGCGCTATCGTCACGGATTTCCAGCATGGTAGGCGAGAGTGCCGAGAGTCGGTTGCGGATTTCTTCTATCAGGGTCATGCAGGCAAGGTTTTGCGAAAAGGTTTGACTGTGACAGCGGAATATACCCCTGCGTTCACAAATGGATCCTCATTGGCCCAGGCCTGCGCCGATTCCAGACTGTCAAACTCGGCCACAATCAGGCTGCCGGTGAATCCTGCAGGACCCGGATCATTGCTGTCGATCGCGGGAAAGGGGCCAGCCAGCAGGAGGCGACCTGCATCCTGAAGAGCCTTCAGGCGCTCAAGGTGGGGAGGGCGGGCAGCCAGGCGTTTTTCCAGGCTGCCGGGAACGTCTTCTGCAATGATGGTATACCACATTATTTCTTGTCCTGTTCGGTGATGTGTTTGTTGAGCAACAACGTCTGGCCGATCACGAACACGAACATCAGCCCCATGGTGCCAAACAACTTGAAATCGACCCATAGGTCAGTGGAGTAGTTGTAGGCGACATACAGGTTGAGGAATCCCAGCAGCAGGAAGAATATCGCCCATGCCAGGTTGAGGCGGCTCCAGATCGGATCTGGCATGGTAATCTGCTTTTCCATGAGGCCGCGGATCAGGTTGCGCTTGAACAGCCATTGGCTGCCCAGCAGGCCGACGGTGAACACCCAGTAGAGAATGGTGGGCTTCCACTTGATGAAGCTTTCATCCTGTAGCCACAAGGTGGCGCCGCCAAACACCACGATGATGACGCCGCTCATGATGAGCGCATTGTCCACCTTGCCGGTCGTGATCTTGGCCCAGGCAATCTGGGCAATGGTCGCGGCAATTGCAGCGGCAGTGGCTTCGTAAATGCCGAACAGCTTGTAAACGATGAAAAACAGGATCACCGGGAATAGATCGTAAAGAAACTTCATGTGTCGTCCGCAGGCCGTGCGCTTGGAGGCATCGGGATTAAGTTTAAGTTGATGCGGTATTTTGCTATGATTCGGCAAGACTAACAAGCTGTACTGCCAACCTGCCTTCATGCCATCCCCTATCGACTTGCACAGTCACTCCACGGTATCTGATGGACTGCTCGCGCCGGAGGCTCTGGTGGCGCATGCCGCGGAGCAGGGCGTGAAGGTGTTGTCCTTGACGGATCATGACGATACTTCCGGTCTTGCGCCAGCGGCCAGCGCTGCAGCAGGGCACGGCATGGAGTTCATCAACGGCGTGGAGATTTCCGTGACCTGGCGCAGGAAAACCATTCATGTCGTGGGCTTGCGGGTAGATCCGGATCACGGCCCATTACGCGAAGGGCTTGAAAAAATCCGCGCGGGCCGCCATCTACGTGCAGAAAATATCGCCGCCAGCCTGGAGAAGTTCGGCATCAAGGGCAGCCTGGAAGGCGCCTATGCCCACGCCAGGCAGGGCATCATCGGCCGAGCGCATTTTGCGCGCTACCTGATCGATCAGGGATATGCCTCCAATATGAAGGCTATATTCAAGCGTTACCTTGTCAAGGGCAAGCCTGGCTATGTCGAGCATCACTGGGCCACGCTGGAAGAGGTGGTTGCCTGGATCAATGGTAGCGGCGGCGTGGCGGTGCTTGCCCATCCTGGCCGCTATGATATCGGGCGCAGCAATATGCTGCTATTGTTGGAAGAGTTTCGCAACCTGGGCGGTACGGCGATCGAGGTCGTCACCGGCAGCCATAACGCAGACCAGTTCCAGGAATATGCGAAGCTCGCGCACATGTTCGGCCTCAAGTCTTCCATGGGGTCCGACTACCACGGCCCGGGTCATGGCAATATCGAAATGGGCCGGCTGCCGGATTTGCCGCGCGGTTGCATCCCGGTGTGGCAGGATTGGCCGGAAATCCGATCACTTAACAATTAAATTGGAGTCAATTTGGCGCAATATTTCGTGATTCATCCTGAAAACCCGCAGCCACGCCTGATCAACCAGGCGGTTGCCATCCTGCGCGATGGTGGCGTGATCGCCTATCCCACCGATTCCAGCTATGCGCTGGGGTGCATGCTGGGAAACAAGGAGGCACAGGACCGCATTCGTGCCATCCGCGGTGTGGACGACAGCCATCATTTTACGCTGATCTGCCGTAATCTGGCCGAGCTTTCCACCTATGCTCAGGTAGACAACAGCCAGTTCCGGTTGCTGAAAGCCAATACGCCGGGACAATACACTTTCATTCTCAAGGCCACGCGCGAAGTCCCGCGCCGATTGCAGCATCCCAAACGCAGCACCGTGGGCTTGCGGGTGCCGCAGCATGCTGTCACGCTGGCATTGCTGGAAGAATTGAACGAGCCTATGCTGAGCATGACGCTGCAATTGCCTGGAGATGATGCGCCGCTCAACGAAGCCTGGGAAATCCGCGACCAGCTAGAACATCAGGTGGATCTCGTCATCGATGCTGGCGCATGCGCATTCAAGCCGACGACGGTGATCGACCTGACCGGGGAAAGTCCCAGCCTGGTCCGCCTGGGTGCGGGCGACCCGGCGCCATTCGGCCTGGAGGCATGATGGAGCTCACCCTGATCCAGAAAATCGCCATCTACGCCTTACCGGTAGTCTTTGCCATCACCGTGCACGAAGCTGCACATGGCTACATCGCCCGCTATTTCGGCGATACCACTGCGGAAAGTCTGGGCCGTATTACGCTCAACCCCATCAAGCATATCGATCCGATCGGCACCATCTTGGTCCCGGCGCTGCTGGTGTTTTCCGGCACCGGGTTTCTGTTCGGCTGGGCCAAGCCTGTGCCTGTCGATTATGCGCGTCTGCGCAATCCCAAGCATGACATGCGCTGGGTGGCGGCCGCAGGCCCTGCATCCAATTTCCTCATGGCGATTTTCTGGGCGATGGTCTACAAGCTTGGCGCGTCCATGTCGGGGGATTTTGCCATGCCGCTCAGCCTGATGGGGCAGGCAGGCATCCTCGTCAATGTGGTGCTGATGGTACTCAATCTGCTGCCGCTACCGCCGTTGGACGGTGGCAGGATAGCGGTCAGCCTGATGCCCAACCACATGGCATACAAATTTGCCCAGGTAGAACGTTACGGCTTCATCATCTTGCTGGTGTTGATGTTCACAGGCATCTTGTCCAAGATCATGATGCCTTTCATCATGATCTTGCTGGCAATGTTTGCCGGAATTTTTAGCTGAACATGATCCACTCGGGGCTTTCAAGAAAGCAATTTTGCAATGCAGATGAGCGCCTTGCGCTTGTCGGCAACGTGTCTGGCTTCCCTGCAGGCCAGGCATTGAAAGCATCCTGACCAATGGTGGCGCAACTCGCATTCGATGTCCGGATCTATGGCGAACAGCTGGATACCATTCCGCAGGATCTCTATATCCCGCCGGATGCGCTTGAAGTCTATCTGGACGCGTTCGAGGGCCCGCTGGACCTGCTGCTGTACCTGATCCGCAAGCACAACCTCGATATCCTCGATATCCCCATGGCGCAACTGACCCGCCAATACATGGACTATGTCGAGAAAATGCGCGAAAGCAAGTTGGAGCTGGCGGCGGAATACCTGCTGATGTCGGCGATGCTGATCGAGATCAAGTCGCGCATGTTGCTGCCCAAGCCGGAGAGCATAGAACAGGAAGAAGACCCGCGTGCCGAGCTGGTGCGCCGACTCATGGAATACGAGGCGATCAAGCTGGCGGCAGAGCGTTTGGACGCCTTGCCGGTGGCTGGCCGGGAAATCCAGGTCGCGCGCGCCTATTATGAGCATATGGCCGAGACGCGCTGGCCCGAGGTGAGCTTTGACGAACTGGTCGCGGCATGGCAGTCGGTGCTCAAGCGCGCGAGCCATTTCCAGCACCACAGGGTGGGGCGTGCAGAACTTTCGGTCCGCGAGCATATGAGCTTGGTATTGCGCCGCTTGCAGCAGGAATCGCTGGTAGAGTTCACTGCCTTGTTCGACGTGGTGTACGAGGGGCTACCCAAGCTGGTGGTGTATTTCCTCGCTATCCTCGAGCTGGCGCGCGAGGGTCTGGTGCGCATCACCCAGCAGGCGCCCTTCAGCCCGATTTACCTGCAGGCGGCGGACATGCCGCTGGCGAACGTCAACTGAGCCATGAGTACAGGGCAAAGCGTCAGTGAAGTGAAGCAAGTGCTCGAGGCTGTGTTGCTGACGGCGGGAGAACCTCTGTCGCTGGAGATGTTGCTGCGTCCATTCGAAGGGCGCATGGAGCGTGCCACGTTGCGTATGCTGCTGGACGAGCTGCGTCAAGAGTGGCAGGGCCGCAGCATGGAGCTGGTGCAGGTGGCGAGCGGCTGGCGTTTCCAGGCGCGTGCCGACTTGGCCCCATTCATTGCCCGTCTCAATCCCGAGCGACCGATGCGCTATTCGCGCGCGGCATTGGAAACGCTGGCGATCATTGCCTACCGCCAGCCGGTGACGCGTGGCGATATCGAGGAAATCCGCGGCGTGGCGGTCAACCCCAACATCATGCGCCAATTCCTCGAGCGCAACTGGATCGACATCGTCGGGCAGCGCGACGTGCCGGGCCGGCCCTCCCTGTATGCGACCACCAAGACTTTTCTCGACGATCTCGGCTTGCGCTCCCTGTCCGAATTGCCGCCCATCCAGCATTTCACCCAGCAGGAAATTCCGCTCGATATCGGATAATCGGAACGCGTACGGTGGAATCGGTGCGCTCTGGCTTATAATACGCGCAATATTCTCAAGGTTGACTCCATGGCCCGTCCGTTCAAGCAACAACGCAACCCCCGCAATACTTCTCCTGCCAAGCCTGTCGCGGCAGATCCCGATGCCGTGCCGCAAAGGCTGCACAAGCTTCTTGCACTGGCTGGATTCGGCTCGCGCCGCGAGATGGAAACCCTGATTGCCAGCGGCCGTATCACCATCAATGGCAAGACTGCGGAGGTGGGTGCCAGTGTCGTGCCCAGCGACGTGGTGCGCCTTGACAGCCGGCCACTGCGTCTGCCGTTCGAGCCGGAGCTGCCGCAGGTATTGCTATACCACAAGCCGGAGGGCGAAATCGTGAGCCATGATGACCCGGAGAACCGGGCCAGCGTTTTCGACAAGTTGCCGCGTATTCGTAACGGCAAGTGGATCGCCATCGGGCGGTTGGACATGAATACTTCCGGATTACTGATCTTCACGACTTCCGGTGAGCTGGCCAACCGGTTCATGCATCCGCGCTATGAAGTGGAGCGCGAGTATGCCGTGCGCATTTTCGGCGAACTGACGGAAGGTGAAATGGCCCAATTGACTTACGGCATTGAGCTCGACGACGGTCCGGCCAATTTCGACAGCATCCGTCCGCAGGGCGGCGAGGGTGCCAACCACTGGTACGAAGTGATCCTGCGTGAGGGCCGCAACCGCGAAGTCCGTCGTTTGTTCGAGGCGTTCCAAAAACCCGTGAGCCGACTGATCCGCGTACGTTTTGGTCCGGTCAACCTGCCGCCTAGGCTCAAGCGTGGGCAGATGATACACCTGGGTGCCAAGGAGGTTACTGCGCTGCTGGAATGGGCGGAGCTTGCGGTGCCCAAGGCTGTCCCGCGCCAGCTGAGCCCGCGCGAGAAGGAAAAGCTGGGCAAGGTATTCACCCCCAAGGCCAGAAAATCGCGCTTTGATCCGGAGGCCCATCTTGAAAGCAGGGGACCGCGGCGTGTCACCAAGGCGCGTGAAGAGGGCATGCGGCAGGAACTGGGCAAGCAGCAAGCAGGCCGCAGGTCGCGCCATGGTGCCGAAACTGAAGAGGCGCAACGCCCATCTAGGCAGGGTGCCAAGCCTGCACGCAAGCCGGTGAATCGCCGTATCCGTCAGCAGGCCGATATTCCAGCGGCAAAGCATCCGTCAGCGAATAAGCGCGTGAAGCGCTGAATTGACTCAGAACAGGATCAGGTCGATTGCCAGCAAGCTGCCGGCCAATGCCACTGTGATGGCCAGCACCGAGGACAGCCAGGGCAGGGCCAATTGCGGCACATCTTCGGGCGGCAATGATTGGACGTAGTGGCGATGGTTGTACTGTGCGCAGAGAATCACGGCCGCGCCGCTGAGGACGAGTATCAGGCCAAGCAGGTCAGAGAGCCAGCGATGCGAGTGGAGGTGTTCCACCTGGCCGGGCGCCAGCAGGGTCAGGAACAGGCCGAAGCGCGCCACGACGAACCCCAGCGCCATGAGCGTCAGGCCGGAACGCAGCCATGCCAGCAGGGTGCGTTCTGCGGCGAAGAATACTCTTGGGTCTGACACGTATTATCCTGTTTAAGGCAATTGTTCTTTGGTCAGCAGGAAAACGAATTCATTCCCTGAGTCCACCTCCAGCCAGGTAAACGGCAGGTGGGGATATACTTCCAGCAACGCATCACGGTTGTGGCCGATTTCGACGACCAGCAGGCCATTGTCATTCAAGTGTTTCTTTGCTTCATTCAGTAGAACGTGGGTGTGATCTAATCCCGTCGGTCCACTACCCAGTGCGATTTCCGGCTCGTTCCGGTATTCCTGCGGCAACAGTGCCATGGAGGATGCGTCCACATACGGTGGGTTGCTGATGATGATGTCATAAGTCCTGCCTTGCAGGTTGCTGAACATATCGGATTCAATGGCGGTGATCTGGTCTTCCAGGCCGTAGTTGCGGATGTTGATGCTGGCGACGGCAAGTGCATCCGGGGAGATGTCCACGACATCGATATGCGCGTTGGGGAAGGCATTGGCGAGCAATACGCCGAGACATCCGCTGCCGGTACAGATGTCGGCAGCGCTTTCGACCATTTCCGGATATTCGATCCAGGGGCTGAGGCTGTCTTCCAGCAACTCGGCAATGAAGGAGCGTGGCACGATGACACGTTCGTCCACATAGAACTTGAAGCCCTTGAGCCAGGCCTCATTCACCAGGTAGGCGGTTGGGGTACGGTCGGTGATGCGGCGGCGGATCAGTTCTTTCAGGCGGGTGCGTTCCGGCGGCAGCAAGCGCGCATCCAGGAAGTTGTCCAGGGTGTCGTGTGGCAAGTGCAAGGACGACATAATCAGCCATACGGCTTCGTCATAGGCATTGTCGGTACCGTGCCCGAAAAAGATGCCGGATTCTTCGAAGCGGCTGACGGCAAAGCGCAGCCAATCGCGGATGGTGTGGAGTTCTTCGGTCATGCCGGGAAATCTCGTCATTTCAATAGGGCTTCCAGTGTAAGTTGGTATGTGCGCCGCAAGGGCTCTATGTCTGCAACGGCAACGCATTCGTTGAGTTTGTGGATAGTCGCATTGAGTGGGCCGAATTCGACGATTTGCCCGGCAATGTCGGCAATGAAGCGGCCGTCTGATGTGCCTCCGCTGGTGGAGAGTGCCGGCGTGACGCCGAACGCCTGGTCAATTGCGGATGAGATAGCCGTGACCAGGGAACCCCTGGGGGTCAGAAACGGCTTGCCGGAAAGCTCCCAAGCCAGGTCGTATTCCAACTGGTGGCGGTCGAGGATGGCATGGACGCGTTGCTTGAGGTTTTCAGCCGTGCTGGCTGTGGAGAACCTGAAGTTGAACAGGATTTCCACTTCGCCAGGCACGACATTGGTTGCTCCTGTGCCGCCATGGATATTCGATATCTGCCAGGAGGTAGGAGGGAAATATTCATTGCCTTCATCCCATATGGTTTCTGACAACTCCTTGATCGCGGGCGCTGCCATGTGGATGGGGTTCTTCACCAGGTGAGGGTAGGCTATGTGGCCTTGTATTCCCTTGACAGTCAATTTGCCCGACAGTGAGCCGCGCCGCCCGTTCTTGATCATGTCGCCAACGACCTTGCTGGAGGTCGGCTCGCCGACGATGCAGTAATCGATCAGCTCATTGCGTGCCTTGAGGGTTTCGACCACTTTGACAGTGCCGTTGATTGCTACACCCTCTTCGTCCGAAGTGATGATGAGGCCGATCGATCCGGGATGGTCGGGATGGTCTGCCACGAAGGCCTCGATCGCGGTGATGAAGGCCGCCAAAGATGTCTTCATGTCGGCAGCGCCCCGGCCATACAGCATGCCGTCCTTGACGGTGGGGGTGAATGGGGGAGTATGCCATTGCGCCACCGGGCCGGTGGGGACGACATCGGTGTGCCCGGCAAACACGAGCAAGGGGCCAGTATTGCCGCGGCGGGCATAGAAGTTGTCCACATCGCCGAAACGTAGGCGTTCAATGGAGAAGCCCAAAGGTTCGAGCCGGGAGATCAGCAGTTCCTGGCAGCCTGCGTCGTCGGGGGTGACGGACTTCCGTGCAATCAAGTCCTTGGCCAGTTCAAGTGTTCTGCTCATGCATCGAACAGCTTGGCATAAGCTGCCTCGGTGAAGCCCAGGCAGATGACCTGGTTGTCTTTGACCAGCACGGGACGCTTGATGACAGAGGTTTTTTCCTGCATCAGCCTGATTGCCGAGGCATCATCGGTGACCGCAGCCTTTTCTGCTTCACTGAGGCCGCGCCACGTCATCCCAGCCCGGTTCACCAGTTTTTCCCATTCGACCTGACTTAGCCATTCCTTGAGCGTGTCTTCGCTGATGCCCGACTTTTTGAAATCATGGAATTCGTAAGCAATGCCGCGCTCTTCCAGCCAGGCGCGCGCCTTCTTCACTGTATTGCAGTTGGGGATGCCGTAAAGCTTCATGTATGAGCATATGGGTGACTGTAGATCATAGCATTTTACACTAGCGTGCCGAGGCAAGGCTGTCTGCTGTCACCGAATATGCTGGTTGTGCGTTGTGCTCGGGCAAAGGAGTTTTCTGCAGGGATGAAAGCTTGCTGGACATTAGGAACTCGGACAGTTGAGCTTCGTGCACCGGATTGGCACAGAAATAACCCTGGATTTCATTGCACTCCAGAGACAGGAGGGTATTGCGTTCAGCCTCATTGCTTACATGTTCCGCCACCACCTTGAGATGCTGGGCATGCGCTAGCTCAATGATCGCCCCGGCAATGGCCCGGGCTTTCGGGTTACTGAGGAGCTCCCGGGTGAAACTATGGTCGAGCTTGAGTATTTTGAGGCCTAGGTGTTGTATATAGGGAAGGCTGGAAAAGCGGGTGCCGAAATTCTCCAGGCTGATCTTGAGGCTGATGGCAGGCAGCTGCTTGAGCAGATCGGTATGATGCTCTGGCTGCTGCATGAAATCCAGTTCGGCTACTTCCAGTACCAGCGCATCGGATGGCAGCTTGAACCGGTTTAGCGTGTCCGCGACATGTTGCTGAATACCGGGCGTATGCAATTGTGCCGATGTCAGTGGCAAATAGACTGGCACATGGATCAGATGTCCTTGCAAGTCTTTGATGATACGGCAACTTTGTTCCAGCACCCAGGTATTAATGTCGTTGATGAGGCCCATGTTTTCCGCCATCGGGGCAAAGGTGGCGGCGGGAATGGCGCCTTTGGTCGGGTGCAGCCAGCGAGGCAATACCTCCAGTCCTGTGATTGTGCCTCCCGCCATGTCCATGCGCGGCTCGAAGTAAAGTGCCATTTCCCCGTTTTCGATTGCCTTGCGCAGTTCCTGCCGGGTTTCGAGCAGGTCGAAAGACGCAGGCTCCAGGCGGTCATCAAACAGGCGGAAACCACGGTTGTCATCAGGTGCCACACGGTGCATGGCGGCCTCGGCATAAGTGAGCAATCGGTCGGCGGTGCCGTGCTTGGGATACAAAGCAAGTCCGGCCCTGGCTTCCAATGGAATCTCATGATGGTCGATGCGGAGGGTGGCGTTCAGTGACTGCATGATTCTTTCCATGACAGGCACAATGTCCTGCTCGTGCTGGATATCTTCAAACAGGATCAGGAAGGTTTCCGACGTGTTATAGGCTGCCATGTCGCAGCCGCGAATTGTTTCCTTGATGCGTTTTGCTGCCAGGCGAAGGACTTCATTGCTGATATGCTGGCCCAGCTCCTGCCGGATCTGTCTCAGGTTATCGAGCTTGATGACGGCGACGGCCAATGCGCTGCCGAGCCGGGCGGTACGGCGGATGCCAATGTTGAGGTGGTGCTGGAAATAACTGTGGTTCGGCAGTTGGGTGAGATCATCCAGCATGTGCATGCGGCTGAGTTTGTCCTGCGTGTCTGCATGCAGCCAATTATCCCTGTCGCGGTGGCGTGAATCCACCGTGGCCAGTATGGCGGCAAGCAGAGCCAGGAGGCAGGTGCCTAACGCGATAATGACCGAAAGCAAGCCAGGTTGCGATGTGGGAGTCGCAGTAAGAGCGATATGGGCAGGAATCTCGATCGCGGCCATGGCGGTGAAATGTGTGCAGGCAATGCCGCCGGTCATCGCCAGGGCAGCGTAAAGACGGGCCCGGAGGCTGTTGTTTCTGGATTGATGACCGGCATGGAACATGCAGGCCATCGCCAGTATCGAGACGGCGACGGCAACGCTAAGGGATAGGACCAGCAAAGTTCTGTTATAGGTGATGTCAGGGAACATTTGCAGGGCATGCATCCCTGTATAGTGCATGCCGCTAATGCCCAGCCCCATCACCGAGCCGGCAATGATCAACGCCTGCAGAGAATAGCCAGGCCTGCTGGCGATATCAAGCGCCAGCCAGGAGGCACTGACCGCGATCAGCCAGGAAAGTACGGTATGGTCGAGCATGGACTCCATGGGGGTAGGCAGCGACCATGCGAGCATGCTGGTGAAATGCATGGCCCAGACCCCTGATCCCAGGGCGATGGCTCCCAGCGCCATCCATGCCTTGGCTAAGCGCCCCTGATTGCGGACAACACGATCAGTGAACATGAATGCAGCCATCGATGAGATGAACGCAATCCCAACCGAAAGCAGCACCAGCGTGTAATCGTAATTGCCTGTCATGATGATCCTCAATGTCCAGCAAGAATTGTGGACTCTATAACCCCTACGGCAACTTTTGTGCCGTTATTAAGGGTTCAGACGTCAGAAAAGCAGGGTAATAAATTTTTCTATATAAAACAATTTGTTGCGTGAGTGGTGGTGGCGTGGTGATGTGCTGTAGAAAAAGATAAAAAAACCTGCCATAGGCAGGTTTGTGTTGGGGTTTCGACGCCAGTGTCAGAATGTTGACAGATCAGCTTAATGTTTTGCTTCAACTTTTAAGAATAGATTATTGATGCCAACGTGAAATGAGAGATTGCCTGAACCTGGGCACTGTATTTGATCACTCAAATTTTTGGCTCTGACACGGCTCGTGCCTCACTTGGGCAGATGCCCAAGTGAGGCTTCACCGAAAAACGCTTGGTGCTGCGATCGTTTTTACAGTGCTTAAATGCCGCGGAGCAACTCGTTGATGCCAACCTTGCCAAGCGTTTTTTCATCGACTTTCTTGACGATGACGGCGCAATACAGGCTGTAGCTGCCATCCTTGGAAGGGAGGTTGCCGGAGACGACGACCGAACCGGTCGGGACGCGGCCATAATGGATCTCGCCCGTTTCGCGGTCATAGATCTTGGTGCTCTGGCCGATGTAGACGCCCATGGAAATCACGCAGTTGTCCTCGACGATGACGCCTTCGACCACTTCGGATCGTGCGCCGATGAAGCAGTTGTCACCGATGATGGTGGGGCCGGCCTGTACGGGCTCCAGCACACCGCCGATGCCCACGCCGCCGGAAAGGTGGACGTTCTTGCCGATCTGGGCGCAGGAGCCGACGGTGGCCCATGTGTCCACCATGGTGCCTTCACCGACGTAAGCGCCGATATTGACATAGGAAGGCATTAACACAGCGTTCTTGGCAATGAAAGAACCGCGGCGCACGATTGCGTTAGGTACGACGCGGAAGCCGCCGGCCTTGAAGTCTGCTTCAGTATAGTTGGCGAACTTGGGCGGAACCTTGTCGAAATACTTGGTGACGCCGTCATCGAGCAGGACATTGTCTTCGAGGCGGAAGGAGAGCAATACGGCCTTCTTGATCCATTGGTGGGTGACCCAGTTCTGGCCGTCGGTGCGCTCTGCCACGCGCAGTTTGCCGCTATCGAGGTCGGCAAGCACGCTGAACACAGCATCCTTGATTTCTGCGCTGGCAGTGGACGGAGTAATCTCGGCACGACGCTCGAACGCGTCTTCGATAATGGTTTGCAAATTGCTCATCTAAGATTCCTAGGGATCGCTTCGGGTAAAACCGCTATTTTACCTGAAAACCATCCCATCGTTAGGCTAGAGCCGGAGCGCTGCGGGCAAGGGGAAAAACAAGCTCATTGACGCTGCTTCTTGGCTTGCTCGTAAAGCGGCATGACGGCAGGAATCAGGCGCTTGATATCTGCCATGCGGGATTCATCCGAAGGATGGGTGCTGAGGATTTCAGGTGGTTTCTCGCCTCCTACTGCACTCATTTTCTGCCAGAGGCTGAGTGCTGCATTCGGGTCATAGCCTGCACGCGCCGCAAGCTCGAGGCCGATCTGGTCTGCCTCATGTTCCGCGGTACGGCTGTTAGGGAGCGTGAGTGCCAAGGCTGCCACTGTGCCGCCGAGTGCCAATGTCTGAAGTGCATTGTCAGCATTCTTGGAGCTGAGGCCGACCACGGCAGCCAGGCCAAGCAACCCATACTGTTGCGCCTTGGCGCGGGACATGCGCTCGCGCACGTGCTCGCGCAGGGCATGGGCGATTTCGTGGCCCATCACAGCGGCAAGCTCGTCATCGGTGGGCTTGATCTGGTCGAGCAGGCCGGTATAGACCATGATCTTGCCGCCTGCCATGCAGTAGGCATTGATTTCCTTGCTTTCCTGCACATTGACTTCCCATTTCCAGTTTGGGGCATCGGGCCGGAATACGCCGACATGGGCAATCAGTTTGTTGGCGATGTTGCGCACGCGCCTGGTTTCGGCGCTATCAGTATTCAACAGCTTCTTGGCTTGAGCATCCTTGACGGTTTGCTGGTAGGCCAGGGCAGATTGCTGTACTGCTTCCTCTTCGGTAACCAGTCCCACATACTGCTTGCGGTTGACGCCCACATTGCCGCTGCTGGTCGTGCTGATCGTCGTGCAGCTTGCAAGCTGGAGCAATGCCAGCGTCATTAATATCAGTCTGATGGATTTCATATTCTCAACCTTGATATTTGAGGAAGATCTCGAACCTCAATCGAGCGCTTATTTTAGTCCGTGCTGCTCTAGGCCGACAATCCTTGACCGGATATATCTACCTGTGTGCCGCACGCAATGCGGCGGCATAGGCGAGGCGCGCCCAATAGACCGCTTGTTCCGGCGCTTCGAGCATATCCGCCGGCGCCTGGAAATAGGACATGGTGACTTCCTTTCCCTGCTTAGCGTAGCGGAAGGCAGGCAAGCCGAGGCTGTCGAATTCCTTGCGGCTCTCTGCGTCAGCCTTGAGGTAGAGTGTATCGTCGGCGATCAGCGCGAACATCAGGCCGTCATGGTAAATGCCATAACCGCCGAACATGCGCTTGGCACGGATGGGGCCGAAGCCCTGCAGCAATTCCTCCAGATGGGTGATGAGTTCATTCATATCGCTGGGTTGGGGGGCTAAGTGCGGTTAATTTAGTGTAGTGAAGCACAAGCATTCCTGGCCAGCAAGCGCTACTAGCATATAGAGCAACAACGGCAGGAGCGTTTTGTTAGCCATTCTCAAGTGCCTTTGTCGCGGATTTCAGCTTGGGCGCTACCCTTGCTCAGGGTGAGCTTGACCTGGTCGCCCGGCGCCAGTTGATTGCTGTCTTGCACCAGTTCGCCGTTTAATTTCTCCACCAGTGCGTAGCCGCGCTGCAATACCGCTCTTGGGTTCAAGTGCGCCAGACTTTGCTGCACTGCTTGCAAATGCTGGTGTTGCCTCTGCAACTGCCTGGCCATGGCCTGGGTCAGGCGCAGGCGCAATTGGGACAGGTGTTGCCGCTTGTGCTCGGCCTGCTGCATGGGGGACAACAGCCTGCGACTCAAGTAATCGAGATGCTGGCTGCGTTGCTGGAGCAGGTTTTGCATACTGCGTGCCAGGCGATTGCGGTGTTGTAACAGGGTATTGAGCAGGCTGCTGCGGTCAGGGGTAGTCAATTCAGCAGCGGCAGTGGGGGTGGGCGCACGCACGTCGGCGACGAAGTCCGCGATCGTGAAGTCGGTCTCATGGCCGACGGCGCTGATGACCGGCAAGGTGCAGACATGGATGGCGCGCGCGACGATTTCCTCGTTGAACTGCCATAAGTCTTCGATGCTACCGCCGCCCCGGCACACGATGAGCACGTCGCATTCCGCGCGCTGGTCGGCGGTGCGGATGGCGTCGGCAATCAGTTTGGCCGCGCCCTTACCCTGCACTGGCGTGGGGTAGATGATGACATTGACCGCAGGCATGCGGCGGCGCAGGGTGGTGAGCACATCGCGCAAGGCGGCAGCGTCGGGCGAGGTGACAATGCCGATCTGGCGTGGGTGTGCGGGAATGGCAATCTTATGCTCTGCGGCGAACAGGCCTTCGGCGGCGAGCTGGTTCTTGAGCTTCTCGTAGGCTTCGAACAGGTTGCCCAGGCCTGCGCGCTGCAGGAACTCGATGGTAAGCTGGAAGTCGCCCCTGGCTTCGTAAAGCGTGACCACGGCCCGCGCCTCAACCTTGTCGCCCTCGCGTGGCGACCAGTCCAGGTAGGCATTGCGGCTGCGGAACATCACGCAGCGCACCTGGGCACCCTGATCTTTGAGCGAGAAATACCAATGCCCCGAGGCCGCCCGGGTCAGGTTGGAGATTTCGCCACTGATCCAGAACAAGGGGAAGCTGGTTTCCAGTAGTTCGCGCGCCATGCGGTTGAGTTCGCTGACGCTGAGGATGCGTTGAGGGTCTACCATATCGGGGTTGTGCTATATAGGTTTATGTCTATTAAGATTGTTTGGCGGCCGGGCCCGGGTATCGCAGCATGGATTGGTGCTAACCGGGATGTATCCGTTACAATTGCGGGACTTTCATTATAAGTGCTGGGGCTTTGTTTATGTGCAATAAGCTGTTTGCTGGGCGCCGCGGGTATTTCCTTGGTTTCGTCGCCAGTTTCGGGCTGGTGGGCCTGGCCTTGTTCCTGCAACAGAAATACAACCTGGAGCCTTGTCCACTGTGCATCTCCCAGCGGATTGCATTCATGGCGCTGGGGATATTGTTCCTGTTGGCCGCGCTGCACAACCCCGGCAGGGTGGGGCGCAAGGTGTATGGCCTGTTGCACGTCATCGCCGCCGCGACCGGCATAGGCATCGCGGCACGCCATATCTGGATCCAGGCCAACCCGGACAAGGTGATGGCCGAGTGCGGCGCGGGCTTTGACTACATCATGGAAACCTTCCCGCTGAAAAAGGCCCTGGACTTGATATTCAAGGGCACCGGCGAATGTTCGGCAATAGACTGGACCTTGTTCGGTCTGACCATTCCGCAGCTTTCCCTGATCGCGTTTGTCGGCCTGGGCCTATTCGCCGTCTTGTTGGCTTTTCACAAGAAAGCCTGATTTGGAATTCCGGGCAGGCCAGCCAGGCATGCCCAGCAACTGATTGAAACCACATGTACAAAACCCTGGATGATTTCGTAGGCAACACCCCACTGGTCAAGCTGCAGCGCATGGCGGGCAAGACCAGCAACACCATCTTGCTCAAGCTCGAAGGCAACAACCCGGCAGGTTCGGTCAAGGATCGGCCAGCGCTTTCCATGATCAAGCGCGCGGAAGCGCGCGGCGACATCAAGCCCGGCGATACCCTGATCGAGGCCACGTCCGGCAATACCGGGATCGCACTGGCCATGGTGGCGGCGATGCGTGGTTACAAAATGGTGCTGGTCATGCCGGACAACCAGAGCGTGGAGCGCCGCCAAAGCATGAAGGCCTACGGCGCCGAACTAGTCTTGACGCCACGCGACGGCGGCATGGAACTGGCGCGCGACGTGGCGACCAAGCTGCAGGCGGAGGGTGAGGGCATCGTGCTTGACCAGTTCGCCAACCAGGACAACCCGCTGGCGCATTACGAAGGCACTGGCCCGGAAATCTGGCGCGACACAGCA
This sequence comes from Methylobacillus flagellatus KT, assembly GCF_000013705.1. Classification (NCBI taxonomy): domain Bacteria; kingdom Pseudomonadati; phylum Pseudomonadota; class Betaproteobacteria; order Nitrosomonadales; family Methylophilaceae; genus Methylobacillus; species Methylobacillus flagellatus. The sequence goes on along the minus strand of NC_007947.1, from coordinate 2,000,822 downwards.
GGCAAGATCACGCATTTCGTCTCCAGCATGGGGACGACTGGCACCATCATGGGTACCTCGCGCTACCTCAAGGAGCAGAACCGCGATATCCGCATCGTCGGCGTGCAGCCTGAAGAAGGCGCGCAGATTCCTGGCATCCGCAAATGGCCAGAAGAATACCTGCCCAAAATTTATGATGCCAAGCGCATCGACGAGCTGGTGTACGTCAACCAGGAAAATGCGGAAAAAACCACGCGCAGGCTGGCGCAGGAAGAAGGCATCTTTGCCGGCATTTCCTCTGGCGGCGCCTTGTATGCGGCATTGCAACTCTCAAAGCGTGTGGAGAATGCCGTGATCGTGACGATTGTGTGTGATCGGGGTGATCGGTATCTTTCCACCGGCGTGTTTCCATCTTAATCGCATTGATGTAGCGATGCCCTCGTGCCCACGTTGTGAGTGTTATTCAAGATCGGCCTGAAGAGATTGAAGAAAGGCGCTACACGAGCAACGAGGGAATAATCCGTATCGGTATCGCAGTTACAGTAGAACTATAGCTATCTGTAGAAATGCCGGCTTGGCTATATCGGAGAGGAAGCGTCCGGCATTCAGTACCATAGACTCACGTATTTTCAGCGCATAAATGCTACCCGCAATGCGAGCAAGCGGCGTTGATCTTCCTGGCCTACGTACCGGAGAGTGTTGATTTCGGGGTCGGGTTGGTGTTGCAAAGTTAAGAATGAAGACAACACCACCGACCACAGTACCTTCCACATCGAGGAGCGCAGCTCTCCCGTCACCGTAACGAATTCTCGGATTGACTGACGACTTTCCTATAGCTCCAACCTGAATTAAGCTGCGCCGCGAAGAGGCGTTTGCTTCAATGAATTGTCAGGTGGGACCCACCGCATTATTCTTCTTCTTGGCGCACTAGGTGAACAATAGACGCAGGACCAGCTATCCAGAGCACATTGAAACCGTCTGGCAAAGGCTCTATCTCGTCAGCGCACTACCTGTGCAGATGCCAGATGAGCCTTCGCAGCGGCCAAATCATTGGTACGTACTTCAAGCCAAGTTTCAGCTTGACTCAAGCCCGGCATACGATCTATCCAAAGGTGGGGTGATTGCCTCCAAACTCAAAGGCCACTGCCGGTTGATATTCTAGAATCCGGCGAAAGCCAATCACATCACGGTAGAAGCGTACCGTGTCATCGTAGGCATGAGGCCGAGTCTTCATTGCAATATTTCGCCCTGCGGCGAACTTCAACGACTTGGTCATGCAGAAACCCCCACTGTGCCTACATTATATTTAGATAGACTCGTCGTATGAGATGGGGAAATATCTCACTTGATGCGCCCTCCTATGATTTCAATGGCACCAAGCTATACATAATCGTTTAGGCCGCCTAAGATTTGGCTGATCACTTTGCTTTGGGAATGTCGCCATGTCCAGGCAGCCATCATGAAGATGGCTCATTGCTATGATTGCTTGACAGGGTAGGTGCTGCCATATGTGTGCGACATGATTTAATTCCCGCGAAAGATGCCGATGTGGACTGGATTCAGCGCTAAATTTTCCTTCATGGCCAGCGTCATCCTGCAGAGAGAGGGGTTGATGAGATTGCTTTTTCATGAGTGACTTGGCTGTCAATCGGCAGGTGTCCGCTTCAACAAACAACCCGATCAAGGCCGCTTTGCTGTTCTTGATATCAGCAGGTGTTGCAGCAGGACTTGCCGTGGCCTTCTGAAGTCGTGGCGGCCAAACAACCGCTTAGGTTGAGTCTATAGCGCTTTCGCAGCGCGAGGCGCAGGCGTGGGCCTGGCAGTATGTGTTTCCAATTCGGTGTTATCCGATAGACACACGCAGGGGCAAGTAGCGGAGGGTCATGACGATGATACATATATTGAACAAAGCCGGACGTAGCATGCTGCGTCCATTGGATAGCTTAATGAATGCAAAGTTTGTCTATTGGCGTCCCATTGTCTTGGTCTGGGTGACCTGCGGCATATTTGCATGGATTTCGCCTGCCTTGGCAATCAGCACTATCAGCATAGAGGCAGACACGGTTGTATCTCCCTCGGTCAGTTTGCGCAAGGTCAAGGCTGAGTTGGGGCTTGATGGTCATATGGATTTACAGGCAGAGCTGCGGCAGAAAGAGGACGCTGATTGGCAGGCGCTGGCATTGGGCTGTGCGCAGGCGGGGCATCCGGCTGCGGATGAGTGGCGTTGCGAGCGTGGGGAGTTCAGGTCTGCCAATGTAAGGCTACCTTTCAATCTTTTGTTCAAGCAGATCAAGGCGGATGTTCCGCAATACCAGGTGGTTGCCAGTGTGCGGGATGCTTCGTTCAGCAATCAGGCGGGGACCCAGGCGGCGGAGAAGCTCAACGCCGATGTCGTGTTGGACCTGCGTCAGCAGGCCGATGGCTGGCAGTGGCAGGCCATGCTGGATTGGCAGGGTGGCGAGCTGTTTTGGCAACCCTGGTATTTTGCCGAGGGCGGACATCAGCTGGTGGCCAATGGGCATTATGCCGGGGATGAGCTGGCGGTGGAGGCGGCCAATGTCACGCTCGCCAAGGTGGGCAAGGCTGCGCTGCGCGCACGCTGGAAGGCAGGGAGCCTGAAGGATTTGTTCCTGGACGCAGACCGATTGGAACTGTCCGCGTTTTATTCCTTGTTATTGCAGCCTTTACTGGTGGACAGTGCCTTGAACAAGCTCGATATCGCCGGCCAGGCCAGCGTGAGGTTCGAGATGCGCCAAGGCGATCCCGTCTCTGCGTTGCTTGTGCTCAACGATGTCGATCTTGAAGACTTGGATGGCCGTTTCGCGCTGCACGGGCTCAACAGTCGTATTCCATGGTCCTATGACGAGTCGCATGTGGCCCAGCTCGCCTATGGCGGCGGTCATTTCCTCAAGATTCCCCTGGGGGAGGCGAGTGTGCTGGCTGACCTCAACCGATATGCGGTCACCATGCCGCAACTCTACCTGCCTATCCTCGACGGTGCGCTTAGCCTGACGGATGTTTCCGCCACGCGTGCTGCCGGGCATTGGCACTGGCACTTGCGGGCCAACCTGGTGCCGATCTCCATGCCGGCATTGAGCCACGCACTGGGCTGGCCGCGCATGGAGGGGAAGGTGGCTGCGGCGATCCCGATGGTGACCTACAGCGCAGGCAGTCTCACGGCCAATGGCGATTTATTGTTCCAGATGTTCAATGGGAATGTGGTCGTGCGCAATCTCCACATGCAGACGCCGCTGGAGGCAGCCTCGAGGCTGCATGCCGACCTGGAGGTGCGCCAGCTGGACCTGGGCGATATCACGCGCACTTTCTCGTTCGGGGCGATCGAGGGCAAGCTGGATGGCGATGTACGTGGCCTGGAGCTGTCCAACTGGCAGCCTGTGGGTTTCGATGCCCGTCTTTATAGCAGCCCCGGCAGTTATCGCAAGAAGATTTCCCAGCGTGCGGTGGAGAATATTACTGCGCTGGGCGGCGCAGGGGCTGCGGCAGCGATACAGCGCAGCTTGCTGCGCTTCTTCAGTGAGTTCAACTATAAACGCATAGGCTGGCATTGCCAGCTGCGCAACGACATCTGCCAGATGGGCGGTGTGGAAAATACCCCGCAAGGCTATGTGATCGTCGAGGGCAGCGGCATCCCGGCCATCACCGTGATGGGCTATAACCACCACGTGGGATGGAGCGATCTCCTCGCGCGCCTGCGGCATGTGACGGAAAACAACCCCAAGCCGGTGATCGATTAACCCAGCCATCTTGTCATCGTCATCCTGCTCCAGTAACCCTCCCGCAATCCTGACGAATTGATCGTCATCCCCGTCTCCTGGTAATGGTTGTGATGTTGCATGCTCACTTTCCCCGTGGTGGGTTGGCCAGTTTTTTGCGAGGCATCCTTAGATTGGTGCGTGATGGCATGTTCAATTAGGTGCCTAAGCACTCAATTGGCGCGTCTCCAGAACACTGTATCTTGGGTGTAGTTGAGAATTTTTTATTATTGCATTGATTTTTATTGATTATTTTTTATTTTCAAGATTGGCACATAACCTGCTTTAGTATTACTGATTTTATTTTTAGTAATACTAATTGGAGGTTGTCGTGGCAGCTGTATTCGATATTTCTAAGTTAAAGCAGGTCGTTGGTGCTACTTTGCTGGGTGCCAGTCTTTTATTTGCCGCAGTTGCTGAAGCGGCTCCCCTGCGAATTGGGCATAGTGATTGGCCGGGGTGGGTAGCCTGGCAGGTGGCGGTCGAGAAAGGCTGGTTCAAGGAAGCCGGCGTTGATGTGAAATTCGACTGGTTTGATTATTCTGCTTCAATGAATGCCTTCACTGCGGGCAAGATCGACGCGGTAACCGTGACCAACGGCGACGCGCTGGTGACGGGTGCCAGCGGCGCCAAGAATGTGATGATCATTGTCACGGATTACTCCAATGGCAATGACATGATCGTGGCCAAGCCTGGCATCAAGAGCCTGGCCGAGCTCAAGGGCAAGAAAATCGGGCTGGAAACCGGCTTTGTCATCCACTTGCTATTGCTCAACGGCCTGGAAAAAGCCGGGCTCAAGGAAAGCGACGTCACCCTGGTCAATACACTGACCAATGAAACTCCACAGGCGCTGGCTTCCGGTGATTTGGATGCCATCGGTGCATGGCAGCCCAATTCAGGGGAGGCCATGAAGCGCGTCCCGGGCGCCAGGCCTATTTATACCTCTGCCGATGAGCCCGGGCTGATTTACGACGTGTTGACCGTCAACCCCGTCAGCTTGTCCGCTCGCCGTGCCGACTGGGAAAAGGTGGTCAAGGTATGGGACCGGGTCGTGAGCTACATTAATGATCCCAAGACGCAGCCGGATGCGGTCAAGATCATGGCTGCCCGTGTTGGCCTCAAGCCCGAGGCTTATATGCCTTTGCTCAAGGGAACCCGGCTGTTGACGCTGGAAGAGAGCAAGGCCGTCATGGTGAAGGGAGAAGGTTTCAAGTCCCTGTATGGTTCTTCCAAGATCGTAGATGATTTCAACGTCAAATCAGGCATTTACAAGAAGCCCCAAGATATTGAGCGTGCGATCGATCCGACCCTGGTCAACCAGTAATAGGCGCGGGAGGATTGGTCATGGGTTTGTCAAGCTGGTTCGCAGTCAGGCAGGAGCTGTCGCCACGGCGGCGCAGGCTGCTGACGATTGCTTCCTTCCTGCTGCCGCTGCTGGTTTGGGCCGTGGTCAGCTATGTGCCCGTCATTTGGCACCCGATGGTGAAGATAGCTGCGCCCGGGGACGTGGATTATTTCCAGGTCGATATGCTGGTGAAGAAGCAGGTATTCCACCAGGAGGTGCTGGCGATGCAGCAAGCGGGCAAGGAGTTGCCGCTTGGCGAGCCTGCCAACCCTATCTACCTGCCGCCGCCGCATCAGGTGATCGAAGCGCTGTATAGCGCTTTCACTACCCCGCCTGTCCAGCGCGATGGCCTGTGGCTACACCAGAGCCTGTGGCAGAGCATTCAGTTGATTGCCTATGCATTTTTGATTTCGTCGCTGGTAGGTGTACCGCTGGGCATATTGGCGGGAACTTGGAGTGTCGCAGGCCGGTTGTGCTTGCCGTTCATCGAGTTTTTCCGCTACTTGCCCGCACCCGCTTTTGGGGCCTTGGCAGTTGCGGTGCTCGGTATCTACGAAGGGCCCAAAATTGCCATCATTGTCATCGGTACCTTCTTCCAGCAAGTGCTGATCATCTCCAATACCACACGCCAGTTGGACTATGCGTTGCTGGAAGCCGCCATGACACTGGGGACCAGCCGCTGGAAGCTGTTGCGGCACGTGGTGATTCCGGGCGTCTTGCCACAGTTATATCGTGACCAGCGCATCCTGCTCGGCTGGGCCTGGACTTACCTCATCGTGGCCGAGCTGATCGGCACCTCGTCGGGCATTACTTGGTTCATTACCCAGCAAGCGCGCTATGAACATTTTGATAATGTATATGCCGCCATTTTCATCATAGGCGTAATCGGGCTCAGCACGGACATGTTGTTGGCCTGGCTGGGCAAGCGCTTGTTCCCCTGGGACAAGCCAGCAAACAAGGAGTAAGCGAATGAGCCAACACATTCAGCAAGATAGCCTGCCTAGCTACCTAGATCAACAGCCGGCCGTGAAGTCGCGCTTTGAGAGATTGAAGCAACGCGAAGTGGTCCTGGAGGTGCGGGGACTGCATAAAATCTATGAAGGCAGTAAGGGCAAGACCCTGGCGCTCAAGGATGTAAGTTTTAAAACCCACAGGCGAGAGTTCGTGTGTGTGATCGGTCCCTCGGGCTGCGGCAAGTCTACGTTGATCCGCATCCTCGCAGGGCTGGAGAGCTACAGCAGCGGCCAGGTGCTGGTCGACGGCAAGCCGGTCAACGGGCCGGGCCGCGACAGAGGCATGGTGTTCCAGGGATATACCTTGTTCCCGTGGCGCACCGTCAAGAGCAATGTCATGTTCGGGCTTGAAATGAACAATGTTTCGCGCTCGGAAGCCGCTCGCGAAGTAGATATGTGGCTGGAACTGGTCGGGCTGGAGAAGTTTGCCGATGCCTATCCTCATGAACTTTCTGGAGGCATGAAACAGCGTGTGGCGATTGCCAGGGCACTGGTAAACCAGCCGCGCATCCTGTTAATGGATGAGCCATTCGGGGCGCTGGATGCCCAAACCCGTGCCCGCATGCAGTCGCACCTGATCGACATCTGGCGCAACATTGACATCACCATCCTCTTCATCACGCACGACCTGGATGAGGCGATTCACCTCGCCGATCGCATCCTGGTCCTGAAGGCGCATCCAGGCGAGGTACAGGAACTGATCGAGGTGCCGGTGCCGCGTCCCCGTTCGGCAGAGCAGTTCAACAGTCCCGAATTTATTGCGACCAAGGCCAGGCTGGAAGCCTTGATTCACCCGCCGCAGTCAGAGGCTGAACAGCTCGTCCATCCTCATATGATCAGGCTGGTGAACGTCAACGATAACGTGGAATGAATATGGCGAGCATGTTGCATTTATCGAGGGCGCCAGACGCCGCCACTGATACCCCATTGATGACGAGGCCCAGGCTTGAGCCTGGGGCCGCGTGACAATTTTATCCCAGTCGTTTTTTTATAAAGGTAGTGATCATGAAATCCCCCGCAGAAGTAACCAGCATCCAGAATGCAATGAAGGATAAAGGCATCAAGTATTGCATCGGTGCTTATGTCGATATCCACGGCGTGCCCAAGGCCAAGGTGGTGCCGATCGACCATTTGCCGCAGATGGCAGCCGGCTCCGAGCGCTATACCGGTTATGCACTGGATGGCTTGGGCCAGGCACCCAGCGACGATGAGCTGACCTCCATTCCCGATCTCGACCACATCATCCAATTGCCATGGGAGCCTAAAGTGGCCTGGATGCCTGCAGACAACGGCTTTCAGGGCCAGCCTTATGCTCTGAACACGCGCGTGGCTTTGAAGAACGTGCTGGCACAGGCTGCGGCCATGGGCTTCGGCATGAATTTGGGGATTGAATGCGAGATCTACCTGTTGAAGCAGGAAGCCGACGGCAAGCTCGCCATTCCCAACCCCGACGATAAATTGGTCAAGCCTTGCTATGACGTGCGCGGCTTCATGGACAATTTCGGCTGGCTGGACAAGATGGCAACCGCGATCAACAGCCTGGGCTGGGATCTGTACTCCTTTGACCATGAAGACGGCAACAGCCAGTTCGAGTTCGACTTCAACTACAGTGATGTGCTCACCATGTGCGATCGCTTTACCTTCTTCCGCTACATGGCCAAGCATTACGCCAAGGAAGAAGGCCTGTTGGCGACCATGATGCCCAAGCCGTTTGCGGACAAGACCGGAACCGGCGCGCATTTCAACATGTCCTTGTACGATCTGGACACTGGCAAGAACCTGTTCGCCTGCGATCCCAAGGATGATCCACGCGGCCTGGGCTTGACCCCGCTCGGTTATCACTTCATTGCAGGCATCCTCAAGCATGGAGCAGCGCTATGCGCTGTATTCGCGCCTACGGTCAACAGCTATAAGCGCTTGGTGCGTCGTGGGGCAATGAGCTATTTCAGCTGGGCACCGGTATTCAATTCGTATGGTTCCAATAACCGGACCAATTCCGTGCGGGTGCCGCAGGGTGGGGGACGTTGTGAATCACGCAATGCCGATGGCGCGGTCAATCCTTACCTGGCTGCTGCGCTGGTGCTGGCTGCAGGCCTGGAGGGCATTCGCGAGAAGCTCGACCCAGGGGCGCCCAATGAGGACAATCTCTACGCCATCAACGATGAAGAGCGGGAGAAGCGTGGTATCCACTTTCTGCCGCAAACCTTGCAGGAGGCCGTTGCCTGCTTTGCTGCCGATGGGTTGATGGAAAAAACCCTCGGCAAGGAGCTGCGGGATGAGTTCATTACTTACAAGAGCCAGGAGTGGGATGCCTACCACCTGAGCATCAGTCAGTGGGAAGTAGAGCGCTACAGCTATATGTTCTAAAAAATGTTGGCTCGTCTCGGCAAGCGAGGCGGGCCTCTATTCACAGTCAATCGTGGCATGCTGTGCTCGAAACTTGCCTGACATCGCTTTATACTTCCGCACTATTGGATAAATGAGGTGTTTCATGGAGGCCCAGAAAAAGCGCAGCCGGCCAGTCAATCGCATCAGTATCTCGCTGCCGGACGAATTGCATGCAGAGCTGGACATCATGGTAGCCGAGCGTGGCTTCGAGAGCCGTTCTCAGGCCATCAATGACATGCTTCGCCAGTATTTGGCGGAGCATCAGCGCGAAAAAGGCAATGAAGTCATGGTCGGCACCATTACGCTCCTTTACAACAATGCAACCCGCGGCCTGCAAAAGACCATCGCGGACCTGCAATATCAACATGTGGATGAGGTCATCAGTTCATTGCATGTGCACTTGACCGACAACCAAACCATGGAGGTGATCCTGGTACAGGGACCCGCCCAGGATGTGCAGAAAATTGCGGATGAGTTGATTGCGCTGCGAGGCGTGACGACAGGCAGGTTGCAATTGATGGCTGCCATGATTCCACCTTTACACCCCATGCCCTCAAAAGGCAGGAAGGCGTAACCGCCAGGCGCTATGCCGAACCAATGCCGCAGCCTGCCAGGCTGGGCTGCCGTAGGTTACAATGAATGCCTGAATCCAGAAATGCAATCAAGGGTTTGTGCACCATTGCACTCATTGATCACCTTCAATCAAGGCTTTAAGAGGTAATTGAATGCTAAGAACATGGCTCTGGGCAGTGCCACTGGCAGCGCTACTCATACTGACAGCCTGCGTCACCATCAACATCTATTTCCCGGCAGCCGCAGCGGAAAAGGCAGCAGACCGCATCATCGACGATGTCTGGCAATTGAAGGACAAGACATTACCGTCTAGCCCGGAACAGGAGGAAAATCAATGAAACGTTTCATCACGACGTGCCTGCTGCTGGTCGGGGTATTGACCTTTGCGCTGGCGCATGCGGCGGCGGACCTGGAAATCAATACCCCCGCAATCACAGCGATCAAGCGCAGCATGCAGGCGAGACATGCGCAGCTGGCCGGGTTCTACGCCAGCGGGGCGGTCGGTTTTACGCGCGACGGGCTGGTGGCCGTACGGGATGCCAATGCTGTGCCGCTGGCGCAGCGCCAGGGCCTCAATGCGCTGGTGGCGGCGGAAAACAATGACCGCAATGCGTTGTACAGGGAAATTGCCAATGCCAACAGTCACCCCGAATGGGAGAGCGAAGTGCGCAGTACCTTTGCCCAGCGCTGGATACAAAAGGCCCGGAGTGGTTGGTACTACCAGGACGGCAACGGCTGGGTGAAGAAATAGGCATGGATACAACAAGGCCACGACATGACACCTACGCTGATATTTGATATTGAGACCATTCCGGATACCGAAGGTCTGCGCACTCTCTATAGCTTGCCGCATGATACCACCGATGAGGATGTTGCCCGTGTGGCGTTTCACAAGCGCCGCCAGCAAAATGGCGGCGAGTTCCTGCCCTTGCACCAGCACAGGGTCGTGGCAATTTCCTGCGCGCTGCGTGAGGGCGAGAGTTTCCGCGTCTGGACGCTGGGCAGCCCGGATGCGCCGGAGCAGGAGATCATCCAGCGGTTTTTCGATGGTATAGAGAAATATAGCCCGAACCTGGTTTCCTGGAACGGGGGCGGGTTCGACTTGCCGGTGCTGCACTATCGCGGGCTGGTGCATGGTATCGTCGCGCCCCGCTACTGGGACATGGGCGACGATGACCGCGAGTTCAAGTGGAATAATTACATCAGTCGCTACCATACCCGCCACATGGACCTGATGGACCTGATGGCGCTGTACAACGGCAGGGCCAATGCGCCCCTGGACGAGATTGCGCAATTGTGCGGTTTTCCCGGCAAGCTGGGCATGGATGGCAGCAAGGTATGGGAAGCCTTCGTCAAGGGCGAGATCGATGCGATTCGCGATTATTGCGAAACCGACGTGGCAAACACTTATCTTGTCTATCTGCGCTTCCAATTGATGCGCGGCGTGCTGGACCGGGCCGCATATGAGCGTGAAATCACATTGGTGCGCGATACCCTGGCCGGCTATCAGGGCGAGCACTGGCAGGAATTCTTAAACCACTGGCGGCAGTAGTCCACTGCTCGCCCTGCATGACTAGAAACCATTCATGAGTACTCCTATTGCATTAGTTGAATCCCTGGATCAGGAAGGGCGGGGCGTCGCCCACGTCGAAGGCAAGACCATTTTTATCGACGGCGCGCTGCCAGGCGAACAGGTGACCTACAAAGTGCGCCGCCGCAAGGAAAGGTACGAAGTTGCCGATGTGCTGGATGTCCTGCAGGCTTCTCATCTGCGCACCCAGCCTGGCTGCGAGCATTTCGGTGTCTGTGGGGGCTGTGCCATCCAACACCTGGAGTTTTCCGGGCAGGTAGCTGCCAAGCAGCGCATGCTCGAGAGCAACCTCTGGCATATCGGCAAGACCCGTTCCGAGCGCATGTTGCCGCCGATCTACGGCCCGGCCTGGGGATACCGCCACAAGGCCCGTCTGCGTGTGCGCCATGTGGCGAAAAAAGGCGGCGTTCTGGTCGGTTTCAATGAGAAATCCAGCAGCTTTGTTGCGGACATGGACAGTTGCAGGGTGTTGCCGCCCCATGTGTCCAACCTGATCGTGCCGATGAAGGAGCTGGTGGGCCAGCTCAGCATACGCGACCGCCTGCCGCAGATCGAGGTGGCGGTAGGGGAGCTGGCCACGGTACTGGTGTTGCGCATACTCGAGCCCTTGCAACCGCAGGACGCCGCTCCCATCAAGGCATTTGCCGACCGCTACGGCGTGGAGGTCTGGACGCAGAGCAAGGGGCCGGATACCGTGCAGCCGTTCTATCCGCTGCAAGGCCCGGGACTGAGCTATTCCCTGCCTGAGTTCAACCTGACCTATCCGTTCAAGCCGACGGAGTTCACGCAGGTCAACCCGTACATTAACCGGGTGATGCTGCGCCGCGCCATGCAGCTGCTGCAGCCGCAGCCTGGGGAGCGCATTGCCGATTTCTTCTGCGGCCTGGGCAATTTCACGCTGCCTATCGCACGCAGCGGCGCCTCGGTGTTTGGCATGGAAGGCTCGGCCGCGCTGGTGGCGCGTGCCAATGAGAGCGCGGCCCTCAATAGCCTGGCTGGCCAGGTGGAGTTTCAGGAGGCGGACTTGTTCAAGATGACGCCGGCACTATTGCAGTCCTTGGGCCGTTTCGATAAGTGGCTGATTGACCCGCCGCGCGACGGCGCGATCGAGCTGGTGAAAGCCTTGCCTGATATCGAGGATGCGGATGCCGATACGTCGCATGTCCCGCAACGTATCGTGTATGTGTCCTGCAATCCGGCGACGTTGGCACGCGATGCTGGGATATTGGTGCATACCAAGGGATACCGCTTGCTTGCCAGCGGCGTGATCAATATGTTCCCCCACACCTCGCACGTGGAGTCCATCGCATTGTTCGAGAAGGCGAGTCCATGACGTGGCAGGTATGGCGTCTCGGCGGCCTGGCCATCACCATGGTGGCATCGCTGCTATTGCTGGATGCCTGCAGCCGTGATAAAGCACCGGTGCAAATCCGCAGCGCGGTCAGCCAACTGCCCCAAACCCTGGATCCGCGCTATGCCACCGATGCCGCTTCTGCGCGGGTCAATCGGTTGATTTATCGCTCGCTTGTGGATTTTGACGTCCATGCACGCCCGGCTCCCTCGTTGGCTAGCTGGCGTGTGCTGTCTCCGCGCCTGTTTCGTTTCACCTTGGGACGGCATGGACGAGATTTCCATGATGGGCGCTACCTGACTGCAGAAGATGTTGCCGCTACCTACCAGTCTGTCATCGAGCTGGCAGATTCGCCGCACGCGGCCGAGTTCGCCAACATCAGCAAGATCGAGGTGCGCGACGAGAATACCCTGGATTTCTTTCTCCACGATGCAGACAGCAACTTTCCCGCGCGCCTGATACTGGGAATACTTCCCGCTGAGCTGATTGCGCGGCAGCATGATTTTTCGAGGGAGCCGGTAGGCAGCGGACCGTTCAAGTTCGTTTCCTGGCAGCGTTCGCTCAAGCTTGAGCGCCGTTCCGACAAGAAGCGCTTCGTTTTCGAGGAGGTTCGGGATCCGACGGTGCGTGTGCTCAAGCTGGTGCGCGGTGAAGCGGATATCCTGCAGGGCGACTTGCCGCCGGAGCTGGTGAACTACCTGAAGCAGCAGCCCGGCATTGATGTACAGGAGTCCGAAGGGTCCAATTTTGCCTATATCGGCCTGAACCTGCAGGATGATGTCCTGCGGAACCCCCTGGTGCGTCAGGCCTTGGCCCATGCGATCGACCGGGAATCCATCATCAAGCATGCGCTGGTTGGGCACAGCCGACTTGCGGAAAGCATTCTCCCGCCAGAGCATTGGGCTGGCAACGGAAACCTGAAACCGTACGAATATAATCCGGTGCTGGCACGTGAGCTGTTGTTGCGTGCCGGGGTCAGCCTGCCCTTGAAGCTGGTCTACAAGACCTCTACCGATGCCCAGCGGGTCAGGCTGGCTACCATGATGCAGGCGCAGATGCGCGATGCCGGCATCCAGCTCGAGATCCGCAGCCTGGACTGGGGCACATTCTTCGACGACATCAAGCGCGGCAATTTCCAGCTATACGGACTGATGTGGGTGGGGATCAAGACACCTGAGATCTACCATCATGCGTTCCACTCCTCCTCGGTACCGCCCAAGGGTGCCAATCGTGGACATTATGCCGATCCGAAAACGGACGAGTTGATTGCCGTGAGCGATTGGGCCAGCGTCGCCGAACGTGTACATGCACAATTGCCGTATATCCCGCTCTGGTATGAGGGGCAGTTTGCTGCCACCCGGGATCATATCAAAGGCTACTCCTTGCAGCCGGACGGGAGCTGGGATGGCCTGGTGGATGTCAAGCGCAGCAAGCTGAAGTCCGTCTTTCCGGGCAGGAACCAGTCGGCAGGAATGTAGATGAAGATTGAAGTTTCCATCCCCTTGCAAATACTGCGTCTGTCCGACGATGCCGGGCATTTGCTGAAGGAATATCCTGTCTCCACGGCGCTTAATGGCCCCGGCGAGCAAAAAGACAGTTATTGCACGCCGCGCGGCCGGCACATCGTGCGCGCCAAGATCGGTGCCGGACAACCGCTGGGCGCAGTTTTCCGTGGCCGCAGGCCTACGGGTGAGGTCTGGACACCTGCATTGCATGCCCAGCATCCAGGCCGTGACTGGATACTGACGCGCATCCTCTGGCTATCCGGCTGCGAACCCGGTTTCAACCGCCTGGGGAATGTCGACAGCATGCAGCGCTATATCTACATCCACGGCACCCCGGAATGCGAGCCCATGGGCGAAGCGCATTCCCACGGCTGCATCCGCATGCGCAATGCCGATGTGCGCGAGCTGTTTGATCTGGTGCCCGTCAATACACAGGTGATGGTGCTGGATGCTTAAACGCGTGCTGGGCATTGTGCCGGTGGTCTTTGGCGTCCTGTTGCTCACATTTCTGTTGGTGCATCTGGTCCCGGGCGACCCTGTCGAAGTGATGCTGGGAGAGTCTGCTCCCATGGCCGATCGCGACAAGCTGCGTGCGGACCTTGGGCTGGACCAGCCTTTGCCGGTGCAATTCGCTCATTACCTGGCAGCGCTTGCACACGGGGATTTCGGCCGCTCCATCCACAGCCGCAAACCGATTGCGGACACCCTGCTGGAGCGCCTGCCTGCCACTGCCTGCCTGGCGTTGTGCGCCTTGTTGATTGCCATCGGCCTGGGTTTGCCGCTGGGGATAGTGGCAGCCTTGAGGCAGGGCAAATGGCAGGATAGCCTGGCGACATTGCTGAGCCTGGCCTTGTCCGCCATGCCGCATTTCTGGCTTGGTCCCTTGCTGATGCTGCTGCTGGCGTTGTGGCTGGGCCTGTTGCCGGTCAGCGGCATGAGCGAACCGGGTGCCATTGTGCTGCCTGCGCTGACCTTAGGCTTCGGCCTCGCAGCGATTCTGACGCGCATGACCCGCGCCAGCCTCCTGGAAGTATTGAGCGAGGATTTTGTCCGTACTGCACGCGCAAAAGGCATCAGCGAACGCAAGGTAATCCTGCGGCATGCCTTGCGCGCGGCGTTGTTGCCTATCGTCACCGTGGTCGGCTTGCAATTGGGCAGCCTGCTGGCGGGTACCGTGATTACCGAGACCGTGTTTGGTTGGGAAGGCATAGGACGGTTGCTGGTGGAGTCGATCGAAAAGCGCGATTATCCGGTGACGCAAGCCTGCGTCGTGGTCATTGCGCTGACTTACGTCGTGGTCAACCTCATGACAGATATTCTGTATGCCCGGCTTGATCCCAGGGTGAGGTTCGCCTCGTGAAGCGCTGGCCCTCTTGGGTGTTGGTCTTCTGGCTCGTGGCCGTGGCATGCTCGCTATTGTTCGACCTGAAGCCGGATGATATCGACTTGACACAAGTACTGCTTGCACCAGGCACACATCACGTCCTCGGTACTGACGACCTGGGCCGCGATATCGCCGCACGGATTGCCGCCGGGGCGGGTGTCTCTATGCTGGTGGCATTGCTGGTGACGGCTGTGACACTGAGCGTAGGTACCGCAATTGGATTGCTGGCCGGTTATTGCGGCGGCTGGGTGGACCGGGCACTGATGCAGGTGACCGACGTATTCCTGGCTTTCCCCGGCATCCTGCTGGCGATTGCATTTGCCGCCGTGCTGGGGCCTGGCCTCGACAACCTGCTGCTGGCATTGTGCCTGACTTCCTGGGTGGGTTATGCCCGCCTGACGCGCGCGCAAGCGCTGAGCCTGCGCCAGCGCCAGCATGTGCAGGCGGCGCAATCGCTGGGAGCATCGGCAGGCCGCATCATGCGCAAGCACATGCTGCCCCTGTTGGCGGCGCCATTGGTGGTGGAGGCGACCTATAGCATCGCCGGCCTGGTGATTGCCGAAGCCAGCCTCTCTTTCCTCGGGCTGGGTATCCAGGCACCACATGCATCCTGGGGTGCCATGCTCAGGGATGGGGTGCGCTATTTACTGGTCGCGCCACATTACATACTGGTGGTTGGCATCAGCCTGATGTCGGTGGTGCTGGCGGTCAATGTGCTGGGAGACCAGCTACGTGATGCCTGGGATGTCAGGCGTGCCGGGGATTGAGAGGAGGGGCCATGCCGCAGCGCGCTTACCGGTACTATGATGTCGTCATGGTGGCGTTTGTGGTGGTACTGGTCTGCTACAACCTCATCGGCCCGGCCAAGGTTGCCCAGCTCGATTTTCCGCTGGTCGGCACCCTCACTTTCGGCGCCGGTGTGCTGTTTTTCCCGATTTCCTACGTGTTTGGTGATGTGTTGACCGAAGTCTACGGTTACGCCCGCTCGCGCCGCGTGATCTGGACGGGGTTTGCCGCACTGGCATTCGCTTCTGCAATGGCCTGGATCATCGTCGCCTTGCCGCCGGCCCCATTCTGGGAGAATCAACGCGCCTATGAAATCGCGTTTGGGTCGGCGTGGCGCATCTCACTGGCCGGCTTGATCGCCTTTGCCTGCGGCGAGTTCGTCAATGCCATGGTGCTGGCAAAAATGAAGGTCTGGACCGAAGGGCGCTGGCTCTGGATGCGCACCATAGGTTCCACCATCACCGGCGAAGGCGTGGATTCGCTGTTGTTCTATCCGCTGGCTTTCTATGGCAGCGGCATCATCCCGGACGACAAATTGCCGTTGGTGATGCTGGCGCAATTTCTCGCCAAGACCGGGGTTGAGGTAGTATTGACGCCGGTGACCTACCGCGTGGTGGCATTCCTCAAGCGTGCCGAGAACGAGGACTACTACGACAGGCATACCGATTTCAATCCATTCCGCCTGCAATAGCGGGCTTTTATACTGACTAGACTGAATCAACATGACACTAGGCCCCATCATGCTCGATGTCGTCGGCACCGAGCTTACCCAGGAAGACATTCGCCGCATCCGCCATCCCCTGGTAGGTGGCGTCATTCTTTTCGCGCGCAATTTCGAGTCGCCAGCCCAGCTCAAGGCGCTGACGGACAGCATCCATGCCGTGCGCCAGCCCCCCTTGCTGATTGCGGTCGATCATGAAGGAGGGCGCGTGCAGCGTTTCCGCGAGGGTTTCACGCGAATCCCGCCCATGCGAGAGTTCGGCAAGATCTGGGACGAGCACCCGCGCAAGGCGAGGCAACTGGCGGAGGAGGCGGGCTGGATTATTGCGGCAGAGCTACGCGCCCATGGTATTGATTTCAGCTTCACGCCCGTGCTCGATATGGATTATGGCGAAAGCCAGGTGATCGGCGACCGCGCCTTCCATGGCGACAGGCAAGCCATCAACGAACTGGCGTTTTCCCTGATGCAGGGCCTCAAGCGCGGCGGCATGGCGGCCGTGGGCAAACATTTCCCCGGCCATGGCTATGTGGTGGCGGATTCTCATGTAGCGATTCCCGTGGACGAGCGCGATTTCGACCAGATCGCTTCAACGGATATGCAAACCTTCCGCCAGCTCATCGACGACGGCATCCAGGCCATCATGCCTGCCCATGTCATCTATCCCAAGGTGGACAACAAGCCCGCAGGTTTTTCCGAGCGCTGGCTGCAAAAAGTCCTGCGCCAGAGGCTGGGTTTCAACGGCGTGATCTTCAGCGACGACCTTTCCATGGAAGGCGCAGGCGTGGTGGGAGACGTGACCCAGCGTGCGCTGGCGGCGCTCAACGCGGGCTGCGACATGGTGCTGCTGTGCAACCAGCCCGACAAGGCGGACGAACTGCTTGCCAATCTGAAATGGGACATCCAGGCGCAAAGCCTGGCACGGCTTGCCCGCATGCATGGCGGGCGGCACCCTTCCAGCATGGTGGCCTTGCATGAAGATCCTGACTTCATGCACGCGGTGCACCGGGTCGGACAGGTGGGCAAGGCAGATGGGGATTTGCCGTTTGCGTGATGAATGGGGTTGGCAGGAAATGGCGCAGGGTTTGCCGAAAAACCCTTGGATATTCAATCTCAAAAAGACAATAAAAAAACCCGCCGCAGCGGGTTTTGATCAGTTCCGTGCCAAAGATTAGGCGGAGAACTTGGAACGGCCGCGTGCTGCGAAGCCGATCAGGCCCAGGCCCAGTGCCAGCATGCCGTAGGTGCTTGGCTCGGGAACGGCAGCAGTGATGGTACCAGCATAGGTTGCATTGAAGCCATCAGGAAAATCGGCTGACCCTGTGATCTTCAACCAGTATGTTGCAGGACCATCTACATTACCAGTCAGGTAACCGAAAGACAGTACTGGAAGTGGGGTAGAAGTGTCACCTTCCTGTAACAGCGTGCCATCAATAGCAGTGTAGAGATCGAAGTCTTCGAAAGAAATGGTGCCGAGTGGAGTGCTGGCGCTGATAGTTGCGTTGACAGAGCGGTATCCCTCAATATCAAATGCAAGCCAGTGAGTAAAGGTGCCAGCCCCAATAAAACCTTCATGAACGAAGTTATAGACTTCTATATCTGGAGATGCATTTTGATCAGGACCCAGAACTGGATTGGCGTAAGCACCAGCAGATGCGCCAATCAGAGAAACAGCCAGCAGAATTGCCTTGAGATTCATTGCTTTCATGCGATGTTACCCCTATAAATTGAGTTGAAAGGAAAGAAAAGCGTCAGTAACGCGATGTCAATATTTATTAGATGTTGGTAATTTCGAATTGACAGGGCCAGCATAGGGGCACGCTGAAATCATCGCAATAGCCCGAAGAGACTAATGACGTGCGCAGGTAAATGATGATTGTGACTTGTGAACTGAATACATACTCAGAATTAACTGGCGGATTGCTGGTATGATCGGTATTTGAATGTGAGTCCACAGCCTGTCGTTGAATAAGGTTGAAACTTTCGGGCTTATTGGCTAGTCTTAGGAGTAGTTTCGGTTTTTTCTTAGGGGGTATATCCAGATGCAAACGAATTATCAAGTCGCCAATACGCAAGCGTTGCCGGCGGGCGCGCATAAAGTATTGCGTAACACTTACATGATGCTGGGCCTGACCATGGTGCCGACCGTGATCGGCGCGCTGATTGGCATGTCCATGAATTTCTCGTGGATGGCTGCCAGCCCGATCATGTCCTCCCTCATCATGCTGGCCGTGATGTTCGGGCTGTTCTTTGCCATTTCTGCAAACCGTAACAATAGCTTTGGAGTCGTGCTGCTGTTTGGCCTGACATTCTTCATGGGCCTGATGCTTGGCCCTATCCTGCAGGTGGCATTGAACCTGCGTAATGGTGGTCAGCTGGTTGGCTTGGCTGCAGGCGGCACTGGCCTGATCCTGCTGATCGTTGCGTCACTGGCTAACCTGTTCTTCCAGGTGCCTGCTGCTTCGCTGGCGATCTCTGCAGTGGCAGTGCTGCTGTTCTCCGGCTTCATCCTGTACGATGTGAACCGCATCGTGCGTGGAGGGGAAACCAATTACATTATGGCTACCCTGTCACTGTACATCAGCATTTATCAGCTGTTCGTCAATTTGCTGCAGTTGCTGATGGCGTTCATGGGCGAGCGTGACTGATCTCCCATCGCTAAGTCAAGAACCCGTCCTTGTGGCGGGTTTTTTGTTTCGGCACATTCTTTTTGTATCCTCCATCCAACGATATGACTGACCTAACCGATAGCTGGCCTTCCCTAGGTGCTGCAATCAAGCAGCGCACGCCAGGCATCCCGGTGACCAAGTGCCTCATCGCGGCCAACTTGCTGGTATTTGTGCTGATGCTGTTCAATGGTGCTGGTTTCTGGCACTCCCCCAACAATGTGCAGCTGCAGCTTGCATGGGGTGCCAACTTCGGTCCTGCGACGCAGGATGGGGAATGGTGGCGTTTGTTCACCGCCTTGTTCTTGCATTTCGGCGCTGTGCACCTGGCATTGAACATGATTGCATTCTGGGATGGCGGGCAGCTCGTGGAGCGCATGTATGGCCATTGGCGCTACCTGGTCATCTATCTGGTCAGCGGCTTGGTCGGTAACCTGCTTTCGCTGGTGTGGCAGGGCAACCAGGCGGTATCTGGTGGGGCATCTGGCGCGATTTTCGGCATTTATGGCGCCTTGATCGTATTTCTCTGGCAAGAACGGGCGTTGCTAGACCGACGCGAGTTCCGTTGGCTGTTCGGGGGCGCCTGCGTATTCGCAACCGCCACCATTGCGCTGGGCTTCATGATTCCCGCGATTGACAATGCCGCACATATTGGCGGCTTTGTCGCGGGCATGCTGGCTGGATTGCTGCTGATGCGCGGCTTGAGGCCGCAAGAGGTAGTGCCACGTTTGCCCCGGCTGATCGGCGGCAGCCTGCTGGTAGCTGCTATTGCCATCATGCTATACAAGCTTCCAGCGCCTAAATACAGCTGGGGCGATGAGCTGCTGCTGCAAAAGGAAATCAATGCTTTCATTCAGGAAGATCAGGCGATCAACCGTTCTTGGCTGCATATCATGCATGAGAGCAAGCAGGGCAATGTGACATATTTTGAGCTGGGCGAGCAGATCGAGAACGATATCACCGACCGCTATCAGGAACGCTATGAGGCCTTGTCGCAACTGCCCTATGATCCTAATCTACCGTCTGCCGCCAAGCTAGAGAACATACTGCAATACACCAAGCAGAAGCGCGATGCTTCGCGGGCTTTGGCCGAGGAGCTCAAGCAGGGCAGAAAGCCGTCTAAACCTGCGCCCTGAGCATTTGGCCTACATGGTTTTGCGCCTATCCAGCCATGTCACGAGCAGGGATAGTAGCCAGAGCATGGCCTTGAACGTGTTCATGACCGGCACCAGACTCCAGAATACGCTGCCAAGAATCTGCCTGCAGAGCATGGATTTGAAGCAGGCTGTCTTGTAGATGGTGGAAAGCAGGCAAAGCCCAAGCGATATGAAATACACCACGATATACTCTTCTGGAATCATGATTGTCTCCTCGGTTCTCCCGCCTGTCATTCAGGTGTAAATCTTAATTGCTGCCAGACTTTTCTACCTTTTGCTGCCGCCGCCGTTCGGCAAAGAATTGCGTAAGGGTGGCGCTGCATTCCTGCACCAATACGCCGCTTTTTACCAGGGTATGGTGGTTGAGTCTCTCTTCGGCCATGAGGTCGATGACGCTTCCACAAGCGCCGGTCTTGTAATCATGGGCGCCAAATACCAGGCGTGCAATGCGGGCATGCTGGATGGCGCCTGCACACATGGCGCAGGGTTCCAGCGTGACATACAACGCGCAGCCGGTCAGACGGTAGTTGCCCAGCCTGGCCGCGGCATCGCGCATGGCACGTATTTCGGCATGTGCGCTGGGGTCGTGGTATGCGATCGGCGCATTGCTGCCGCGGCCAATCACCACCCCGTCTTTCACCACGACAGCACCCACGGGTACTTCGCCCGCAAGAGCGGCCTCCTGTGCCAGCTGCAGGGCAATGCGCATGAAATCTTCGTCAGCGGCGGTGTTTTCTTCTTGAGATGCTGGCATTAGCCATCTAGTCCTTCTATTAGTAACCGTAATTCTGCCATGGTTTTGTGCTCATTAGGCAGTTCTTCAAGTGGTCCGTAACGAAGCGCGAGATAAAGCCGGGTGATACGGGCAATGTCTGTCGCATGCTGAG
The DNA here is from genome assembly GCF_000013705.1 of Methylobacillus flagellatus KT. Classification (NCBI taxonomy): domain Bacteria; kingdom Pseudomonadati; phylum Pseudomonadota; class Betaproteobacteria; order Nitrosomonadales; family Methylophilaceae; genus Methylobacillus; species Methylobacillus flagellatus. The sequence goes on along the minus strand of NC_007947.1, from coordinate 1,979,706 downwards.
GTAACGCTGTGCTGGCACGTCGCTGGACGCTGAGCGGCCCTTCTCCGGGACTATGGTGAATCCCCCTGCGCGACAGTTTCGCCAGGTAGCGCAGGTAAAGCGCTTTTATGGGGTCGGTTGGTATATGCCTGCGGCGGAGTAACCAGGCGCACAGCAGTACCGACATCAACAGCAGACTGCCAGTGAGCCATAGCATGAGCTGCTGCCAGTTGGCGGATGTACCCGTCATGCGTGACAGCAGCGCAAGCTGGCGTTGCTGGTCATAGCCCAGCACCCACTGGTTCCAACCGTTGTTAATGGCATCCCAGTTCAGGTATAGATCGCGCAGCCAGGTGCGATCCTGCCGCGCCAGGATAGGCAATGGGCTATTGTCCGACAATGCTGTGCTGATCCCGCTCTCCACCCGGGATGGGGCGACTGCCGCCGTGGGGTCCACCCTGACCCAGCCCCGGCCTTCGAGCCAGACTTCCACCCAAGCATGGGCATCGGATTGGCGTACGATCAGGTATTGGCCCACGGGATTGGTCTCGCCGCCCTGATAGCCTGTGACGATGCGTGCAGGAATGCCGGCAGCCCGCATGAGGTAGGCAAAGCTGCTGGCATAGTGCTCGCAGAAGCCGCGCCTGCTGTTGAAGAGAAAGTCATCAATAGCTTGGTCGCCCAGGCGCGGGGGCGTCAGGGTGTAGAAAAATGCCTGGCTGCGGAACATCGACAACGCGGCATCGATAATGCGCTCCGGCGCTTGCAGCTCCCGGTGCCAGGCTTGCGCCAGTGCACGGCTGCGCGGATTGCCGCCCGATGGCAGCTGCAAGGCCTGGGCAAGTGTCTTGTCGGAGATGTCGGCGGCTAGGTGGTATTGTACGTGGGAGCTACCGGTATAGCGCATTCTTGTCCGAACGGGCATCTGCGCAAGCGCCTGCCGGTCGCTGGTAAAAGAGGTGCCCGCCGGTTGGGCGTGCGGCACATCCAGCATCAGCAGCCAGCGGCGGTTATGCGGTTCCAGCGTGACGGCATAGTCGACTGGTTCCGCCAATCCCTCCAGCGTTTCCTGGTAGCGTTCATGCCCTCCCATATGCCAGTTGCGACCATCGAATTGCCAGAGTACTGGTCCGCGCCAATAAAGGTGCTGCTGCGCTGGGATTTTGCCCTGGAACTGCGCTCGGAAGGCCACTGAACCGGACAGGCTGAGCTCACTGATGTCGCCAGGTTGCATATGGTCATTCAGACCGCTCATGGCACGGTAGGCATCCTGCGGCACGCCCCAGAGCGGGCCGGGAATGCGCGGGAACAGCATAAAAAGCACCAGCATCAGCGGTACTGCCTGCAAGAGCAGCATCATACTCAAGCGAGTGCGCACGCGGTGGGGCAGGATGCCGTGCGGATAACTGATGCCGATTAGACATGCTGTCAGGCCGAATACCGGGAGCAGCAGGTAAGCGCCGACCCATAGCGACTGGTCGAACAGAAAGGCAGTGATCGTGAGAAAATACCCAGCAAAGATCAGGATGATATAGTCGCGTCGGGTGCCGGACTCCATGAGTTTGAGCGACAGCATCAGCGCAAGCAGCGTCACGCTGGCATCGCGACCAAACAGGGTACGGTATTGCAGGTATATCCCGGCGACGCCCAGCAGGGTGATGGGCAACAGCAACCATAACTTGGGCATGGTCCACTGCTTCAGCTGCAGTAACAGGCGCCAGACCATGAATAGCAGGATCAATGCACTGGCCCATAGCGGGAAGTGGCTGAAATGTAGCGCCATGGCGAGCAACATGGCTCCCAGCAGCCAATGGAGGTCGGCCTTGCCAGGCTGGCTGGCGATGCTCACTCCACCTCCAGCAGGGCCAGGGCGCGCAGGCAGGCTTCATAGTGGGCTTGACTGTGTGCCGGTGCGAGATCCCTACCCGGCAGGCGCAAGCCGTAACGCTGATTGGTTTCGTGCGCCTGCATGACCCAGCTGGTCAGCTGGCTCAAGCGTTGCTCGAGGTCGCTGCCAGGCGTCTGCCCTAGGTCCAGCCAGACCTGCTGCTGCGATTCGGCATGAAAGTCGCGGCTGTACATGCCTTGCTCGCGTGAGGATGCCTTCCAGTCTATCCGGCGAGGAGAGTCCCCGCGCTGGTAAAGCCGCAAGCCCGCGAAATCCTCATCCCCTGCTTGCGGGGAGAGGCTGCCGCTATGGGTCGGCCCATTCGCTTGCGGCAGGGGCAGGGACGTGGCAGCAGGGCGTGGGTACACTAGACAGCGGGTTCCGGTTTCAAGCCGGCTCCAGGCGCGGAATAGGCCGCCCAGGAACCCGGTCGAGAGGGTGAGAATCCCCATGTCGTGCCAGCCGCGCTTGAGTGTTGGACTGCCGATCACTAGCGTGGCAGTGCCGTTGGCTGGCACATCGACGAATAACGCGGCTTGGCTGCCCAGGCTGGCGGCAATGGCAAAGCGTTCGCATCCGCGGTCTTCCGACAGGGAAACATGGAGCATGGCATCCTGGCCAGCAAAGACGGGGGATGGCGGGGCTGCTTCGACTTGCAGCCATGCTAGGTTGCGCCAGGTGTGCAGCAGGGAGACCAGTGCCATGCCCGCGAGCAGGAAGGTGAGAATGAACCCCAGATTCAGGGTGTAATTGATGGCACCTGTAAGCATGGCAAGCAATAGGATGGCAAGGCCCCAGCCTGCGCGGCTGGGCATGATATAGATGCGCTGGAGCGTCAGCTTGGCGGGGAGTGTCGCACTGTGGCGCCTCCACAACCTCGCTGACTGGGTGTCAAGGGATGGCAACGGCATTCAGCAGGTGCTCAGCGGTGTCGCTGACGGTACTGCCGGAGATGGGTTGGAGGCGGTGGCCTGCCACACCAGGTAGCACTGCCTGGATGTCGTCGGGGATGGCAAAGTCGCGCCCGTGAATCAATGCCCAGGCTTGCGCGCACTGCCGCAACGCCAGCCCGGCGCGAGGCGACAGACCAGCCTTGAACTGGTTGCAGTTGCGGCTATATTGCAACAGGGCCTGCAGGTAGTCCAACAGCGCATCGGAAAGATGGACGCGGTCGACTGCCTGTTGCAGGGCGATCAGCCCGCTTGCGTCAATCGCCTGCTCCGGCGCATGAACGCCGTGGCGCCCACCATCGTTCCGGAGCAGGGCGCGTTCTGCGCGAGGGTCGGGATAGCCCAGTTTGATGCGCATGAGGAAACGATCCAATTGCGATTCTGGCAGGATAAATGTGCCGACGTGTTGGGACGGGTTCTGGGTAGCGATCACGAAAAACGGCGCTGGTAGCGCGCGCGTTTCGCCTTCGAGCGTCACCTGGCCTTCTTCCATGACCTCCAGTAGCGCGCTCTGGGTTTTGGGCGTGGCGCGGTTGACTTCATCCGCCAGCAGCACTTGGGTAAACACCGGGCCGGGATGGAATTTGAAATCAGCCGCATTGCGGTCATAGACCGATACGCCGAGGATATCGCCTGGCAGCAGATCGCTGGTGAATTGCACGCGATTGAACTGCAAGCCCAGCACCTGGGCCAGCGTGTAGGACAAGGTGGTTTTGCCCATGCCGGGCAGGTCCTCGATCAGCAGGTGCCCGCGAGCGAGGATGGCAGCCAGGGCCAGCTTGATTTGCTGGTCCTTGCCTAGAATGATGCGGCTGGTGTTCTGGATGATGGCCTGGATCTGGGCCTGCATGCTCTTTCCTTCATGTGTGTTGTGTTAATCGGTTTGCTGCTTCTGGCCCCAGCGCACCAGCACGAAAGTCAGCCCGAGCATGAGGCCTGCGCCGACCCAGAGCACTACCTCCATCGGGTCAGGCGTGACTTCCTGTACCGGCATGATGATGAGTTTGCGCAGCACCAGCACCATGGCGACTTCGATAAAGGTTTCCACTTCCAGCTTGGCGCCCATGAGGTAGCGGATCTCGGCGGAAATCAATGCTGAAATCGACCACAGTAACATCAGGGTACCCAGCGCGTTGAGGAAGCCATGAACGAGATTATTGGCGGCAAAGGCGATGCGCACGTCGAGGAAAAACAGCCAGGTGAACATCGCCACGGAGACAGCGAGCGCCAATCCGATGGTGATATGCGCGAAACCATTGAGCCAGAGCATGGCGCGAATGGTATAGCGATTGATGGCGTTGAACTCGCGTGGAAAGTGGTTTTGTGCCATGGTGGTTTCCTGTCTCCCCTTCTTAATGTTTGTCTTGGTGGCGTGTCATATCCAACGGCATCATTGTGTGATTGTTGAAGTAGGATGCCCTTCTGCGCCAATATACCAAATTTCCCGGAACTACATGCCAGCTTGTCTCACCCAGGCAGGAAGGCCTCCATACCAACTTTCTGCAATTCCTGCAGCAGCCATTGCTGCGCCTTGCCGCCGCTGCGCCAGGCGACATAGGCCACCACTTCCGGCTTCGGCTCTGCCACCTCGCGGATCAGTAATTCGCCGCGTGCAGCATGGTATTCAGCGAGTTTGCGCGGTAAATAACCCACCCCGAGCCCCTTGATCTGTGCCAGTGCCTTGCTCGGAATGTCTGGAACAGACAGCACATCCTGTCCGTCCAGGATACCGGATGTTTTCGGCGGGAGGTGGCGTGAGCTGTCTGCCGCCGAAATGGAACGGTGCTGCTGGATGTCGTGGTTGGACAGTGGTTCTGGCAGGTCAGCCAAAGGATGGTGGGGCGCGATGGCGAATACGAATTCCAGCGTGCCGAGCAGGCGCGTGGTATAGCCGCCGCCGGATGGACCTTCGCCTGGCGCGCCTATCGAGATATCCGCCCGGTTGCTGATCAAGGCATCCCAGCTGCCGCCGTAGACTTCGCGCTGCAGATATACGCGAGTACCGAATGCTTGACGGTAAAAGCGATCCAGGATGTCATACAGTGGTTCCAGCCTGAGGAGGTCGCTGATGGCAATGCGGATATCGGTTTCTATGCCAGTGGCGACGCGACGCACCCTACGTTCCAATTCCCCAGCCGCCTTGAGCAGGTGGCGGCCTTCGCGCAAGAGCTCGAGCCCGGCAGCGGTGAGCTTTGCCTTGTGCCCGCTGCGGTCGAAAAGCTTGATGTCGAGGTCGTCTTCCAGCGTGCGGATGGTATAGGTGATGGCCGAAGGAACGCGGTGAAGGCTTTCGGCGGCGGCGGAGAAGCTTCCCTCACGGTCAATCGCATCCAGCACCTCAAGCGCTTCGATGGAGAGCCTGATGCTCATGCGGAGGCTTTCGGGAGCGTGTTACGCTCACGCACCCAGAACAGCGTGGCGCCTGCGATTGCCGCCGGCATCATCAGGACATTGAGTCCGGGAATCCACAGCGCAGCATAGACGCTGGCGCCAAATCCCAGGCTTTTCAAGCGCTTCTGTCTCAGCCAGGCCAGCATATCCTGCCAGTCTAGTTTGTGGTTGTCCGCAGGATAGTCGAGGTATTGCACGCACATCATCCAGATGCCAAACAGCAGCCACAAGGGTGGGGCGAGCAAGTTGAGTCCGGGGATCAGCGACAGGAGCATGAGGCCCAGCGCGCGCGGCAGGAAGTACAACAACTTGCGCAGCTCGCGGCCTAAAGTGCGGGGGATGATGGCCAATAGCTCCTGTAGGCTGAAGGCGGGAAAGTCGTCCTGGCCGCGGATCATGACTTCCGCTTTTTCCGCCAGCAGACCATTGAATGGCGCGGCAATCAGGTTGGCAAACAGGCTGAAGGTGAAAAAGATGATCAGCATAAGCAGAATGGCGAAGAAAGGCCATGCCAGGTAAGAAAGGAATTCCAGCCATTGGGGAAAGGTCGCCAGCAATCCTGCCAGCCAGCGGTCGAACTGCCTGATGGCGTAATAGACCATGCCGATAAACAGCGCGAGGTTGGCAAGCAGGGGCAAGAGCACAAACAGGCGTAGTCCTGGGCTCAATACCAGTTTCAGGCCTTGCCATAAATACTGTGGCCCTGACACAGCGTTGGGTTGGATGATGGTGGTCATGCAGTCTCTGGGTGGGTGCACCGCAACATGTTCATAATTTTTGAACAATATATACAAAATTCTTTGCTATTCATACTGCAGTCGTTTATCTACCATGCCTATTCAGTTCAATATTATTGAAGGTCAAGAAAGGCACACCATGATCAGTTTGCGTAAAGCCCAGGAGCGCGGCCATGCCAACCATGGTTGGCTCGACAGCTATCATTCATTTTCCTTTTCCAGCTACCAGGATCCCGAGCACATGCATTACTCGGTACTGCGTGTGATCAATGAGGATGTGATCGCGCCCGGCATGGGGTTCGGCATGCACCCGCACCGCGATATGGAAATCATCACCTACATGCTCAAAGGCGAGTTGCGCCATGAGGATAGCCTGGGCAACGGCTCGGTGATTCGCGCGGGCGACGTACAGCGCATGAGCGCTGGTACCGGCATCGTGCACAGCGAATTCAACGCTTCTGACCGTAGCCAGGCACATTTGTTGCAGATATGGCTGTTGCCCGAAGAGGGCGGGATATCGCCTGGGTACGAGGAGAAGCACTTTGCCGCCGAGGAGAAGCGCGACCGCTGGTGCCTGGTTGCGTCACGCGATGGCCGTGAGGGTTCATTGCGCATTCACCAGGATGTTGCCCTGTATGCAACAGTGCTGTCCGAAAACCAGCGAATCGAATACAGCATGCAGCGAGGACGCAGCGTATACCTGCATGTGGTACGCGGAAGCCTCATTGTGGATGGATTATTGCTGGAGGCGGGCGATGCTGCCAAGGTCGATGCCCAGCAGCACATTGAAATCACGGCGGGGGAAGCAGCAGAGGTGCTGTTGTTCGATCTGCCATCTCATCATTCCGTTAATCTTGTGTAATGAAAGGAAATATCATGACGAAAGTGGTAGTGGTGTATCACAGCGGCTATGGCCATACTGAAGTCCAGGCAAAAGCAGTCGCGCGCGGGGCTGAGAAAGTCGACGGCACCGAGGTGCAACTGTTCAACTCGGAGGATGCACAGCAAAACTGGGATGCGCTGAACGCCGCTGACGCCATCATCTTCGGCAGCCCGACCTACATGGGCTCGGCTTCTGCCCAATTCAAGGCATTCATGGATGCCAGCTCCGGCATCTGGTATAACAGGGGGTGGAAGGACAAGGTGGCTGCAGGCTTCACGACTTCAGCCAGCCAGAGCGGAGATAAGCTCAACACTATTGTGCAGCTTGCTATTTTTGCCGCCCAGCACGGCATGATCTGGGTGGGAAATGATTTGCTGCCAGGGAACAACAGCAGCTCAGGTTCAGTCAATGACTTGAACCGCCTGGGTGGTTTCTTGGGCGCATTGGCCCAGGCGAACAGTGATCAAGGCCCAGACGTTGCGCCATTGCAGAGTGACTTGCTGACAGCCGAACACCTGGGTGAGCGGGTTGCCAGCATCACCAAGAAGTTACGCAGTTAAACTAAAACGATTTTTGAAACGCAGAGAGGAAATGCAATGAAACACTCCATCGCTAAACTGGGCTTGGTTGCCGGCCTGTTTGCAGCAAGCAGCCTGGCATTTGCTGCCGTCGAGACTTACGAGATCGACAATACGCACAGCTTTGCCAACTTTGCGATCCGCCACGTCGTGTCCAAGACCTCTGGTACTTTCAGTGACATCACGGGCAAACTGGCCATCGACAAGGACAACTTGGCCAATTCCAGCGTGGATGCGAGGATCAACGTGCTGAGCGTCAACACCAGCAACGCAAAGCGCGACGACCACATTAAGAAAGAAGAATATCTCAATGCAGGAAAGTTCGGCGAAATGCGCTTCGTCAGTACTAAGGTTGAGCCGACTTCTGCCACTCAGGGCAATGTCACGGGCAAGCTCACCATCAACGGTGTGACCAAGGAAGTGACCTTCCCATTTGCCATTCTCGGTTTCGGCAACGACCCCTGGGGTAACGTACGCACCGGTATCGAAGCCAAGACCATCATCAAGGCTTCCGATTATGGCTATACCTGGGGCAAGCCTGGTTCCCCGGTGGGCGATGATATCGAAGTCACCTTGCTGATCGAAGGTATCAAGAAGTAAATCCTGCATGTTATGTCTTAACGTCCGATAAGCCGCGCAAGTCTCGACTTGCGCGGTGTTTCGTTGTTCAATTACGGAGGAATGTCATGCCTGCTGATTTATTCAGCCCAACCAAATTGGGCAGCATCGCACTCAAGAACCGCATCGTGATGGCGCCACTGACCCGCAACCGTGCCGGCAAGGGCAATGTGCCACAGCCTATCAATGCCGAGTATTATGCCCAGCGCGCTTCCGCCGGGCTGATCATCACCGAGGCGACACCGATTTCTCCCACTGCACATGGCTATCCCGCCACGCCAGGCATACACGAGCCCGAGCAAGTGGAGGGCTGGAAGCTGGTGACGAAGGCCGTCCATGACAAGGGGGGCAAGATCGTGCTGCAGCTCTGGCATGTAGGCCGTATCTCGCACCCGTCCCTGCAGCCTGGCAATGCCCTGCCCGTAGCACCTTCGGCCATCAAGCCGGCAGGGCAGGCCTTTACCTACGAGGGCTTGCAGGATTTCGTCACGCCGCGTGCATTGGCGATTGAGGAGCTGCCGGGCATCGTTGCAGATTATGCGCAGGCTACGCGCAACGCACTCGAAGCCGGTTTCGACGGGGTCGAGATTCATGCTGCTAATGGCTACCTGCTAGACCAGTTCCTGCGCGACAGCACCAACCGCCGTACCGATGAGTATGGTGGCAGTATCGAGAACCGCACCCGTCTGTTGTTGGAAGTGACCCAGGCCGTGGTCGATGTGGCTGGTGCGGACCGTGTTGGGGTGCGCATTTCGCCGCTGAATCCATTCAATGACATCAGCGATTCCAATCCGCAGGCCTTGTTCAACCATGTGGCTGACAGCCTCAGTCCGTTTGGACTGGCTTATCTTCATGTCGTCGAGGGCGGAATGGGCGGCGGGGATATACCGCCATTCGATTTCTCCGCTTTGCGTCGACACTTCAAGGGCGGCTATATTGCCAACCTTGGCTACGACAAGGCCAAGGGCAATGCCGCCATTGCCTCGGGCCATGCCGATGCAGTGGCCTACGGCAGCTTGTACATTGCCAATCCTGACCTGGTGGAGCGATTCCAGCAGGATGCGCCATTGAATACGCCTGACCAGGCGACGTTCTATGGCGGGGATGCCAAGGGCTATACCGATTACCCAACTTTACAAGGATAACAATATGTCAAAAAAACCAGCAGTTACCAGTGTTCCTATTGATTCCACCATTGCCGGTCGTTGGAGCGGTCGCGCATATGACGCCAGCAAGCCGGTCACGCGTGAGCAGACCATTGCACTGCTGGAGGCAGCCCGTTGGGCGCCTTCCTGCTATGGCGATCAGCCGTGGAGATTCATTGTCTGGGATAAGAACAAGGATGCTGCGGCATGGCAGAAAGCTTTCGATACCTTGGTAGAATTCAACCAGGGCTGGGTCAAGAACTCACCGCTCTTGATCTTGGTCGCGGCTGACACCAAGTTTCACCATAATGGAAAACCCAATCCGTTTGCAGCTTATGATGCTGGTGCCGCGGCAGAAAACCTTTGCTTGCAGGCAACTGCATCAGGACTCATGGCGCACCAGATGGCAGGTTTCGATGCGGGCAAGTTGCGGGATGCCTTTGCCATTCCCGAGCAGATCGAAATCATTGCCATGGTAGCGGTGGGTTATGCCGCTGACCCTGCCACGCTGGAGGGTGAAGTCAAGGAGGGAGAGCTGGCTGCACGCAGCCGTCGCGAGCTGGGAGAGCTGTTCTTCGACAGCGCCTGGGGTAAACCTATTGTCTGAGTAGGTGGTATACAGGTCTGTTATAATGCAACGCTTCTTCCATCAGCTGGGATTTCATCATGCCTGTTTTGCAGCTTACCAAAGCCAACTTCAAGCACACCATCGAGAGCAATGACTTTGTGATTGTTGATTTCTGGGCACCATGGTGTCAGCCCTGCGTTGCTTTCACGCCTGTTTTTGAAGCGGCCTCCGAGCAGAATCCGGATATCGTGTTCGGTATGGTGAATACCGAAGATGACCCGGAAATCAGCGAGTATTTCGAGGTGGAGAAGATTCCGGGCATCCTGGTGATCCGCGAGCAGGCCGGCATTCATGCCCAGGTCGGTGAAATAGGCGCTCCTGCGCTCGACAAGATCATTGAGTGGGCCAGGGCCTATGACATGACCCAGGTGCGCGAATATTACGCCCAGCAGGAAGCAGCGGCCGCCAAGTAGCTCGCGGGATAATGAAGTCGTTGAATGAATGCCGCCCCTTGAAAGGGGGCGGCATTTTTATTGGCTGCCATGGGTTTGGCGCATGAGGTCGCAGCACTGGCAGGGCAGTGTCAATTCAGCAAAGCACAGGATTTCAGCAGTTCAGAAGCCACCCGTGCTGAGTAGGCGAAATAGGAAAAACGCGCCTACCCCCATCATGAGGTAAAGCGGCAGGTCGCCGCGTTTGCTCAATTCCCCGCGTTTGGGGGCCGTGAGCCAGCGATTGGCAAGATAAGCGCCCAAGACCGCAGTAGGAACGGCCAGCAGCGTCCAGGTGCCAGAAAATATCCAGGCCATCGCGCGGTCCAGCCAACCCTCATCGCTGAACAGGTGGACGGCAATACCGATAATGCCGAGCAGCATCAACCCCAACCGGAGACCTGCTAGCAGCGTGGCGAGCAAGGATTCTGGCTTGGCATCGGGGTTGCGCACAGGCTTGCTCATATAGGCGGGCTCCTTGGGGTCGGTATCTAGCTCGGGGATGCAGGCAGGTATTTGCTTGGGTCTACTGATTTGCCTTGGCGGCGAATCTCGAAATGCAGCTTGACCTTGTCGGTATCGGTGTCGCCCATTTCCGCAATCTTCTGGCCCCGGGTGACTTGCTGGCCTTCCTTGACCAGGATGTTGCTGTTGTGGGCATAGACCGAGAGGAAAGTATTGTTGTGCTTGATGATGACCAGCTTGCCGTACCCTCGCAGGTCAGACCCGCTGTAAATTACCTTGCCGGGTGCCGCGGCATATACCGGCTGTCCCATGGTGCCGCCAATATCCAGGCCCTTGGTACTGGCGGAATCATTGAAGCCCGCGATGACTTTGCCGTTGGTCGGCCATGCCCATTCGATGCCTTCAATGCTTTTGGTGGCGGATGAAACTGCTGCCGGAGCCGGAGTAGCCGTTGCTGGGGCTGCCACGGGCTGAGGTTGCGGCGCTGGGGCGGGCGCATTCATGGCTGCTTCGCTGTAAGGCTGGCGTAGTGCCTTGGGCTCAATCAACAGCAGTGGTTGGCCCGCCGACAGTGGGGCGGTTTCCGCCTGCCCTGCTAGGGTGGCAGGATCGCTTCCCCCGTCCAGGTTGAGTGGCGTGACAATGACATCGCCGTCGGTGGTGCTGGCCGGTTGTCCCGCCACAGGGCTGGCTGCGGTAGAGATGTCTGCCGAACGGGCAGGCAGGTTGAGCTGCTGTCCGATGTGTATGGTATAGGCCGGTGGCGCGATATTATTGAGCTGGGCGATTTCCTTGTAATCGAACCCATATTCCAGGCCAATGCTGTACAGGGTGTCGCCCTTTTTGACGATATGCGTGTTGGGCCGCCAGTCACTGGCATGCTGGCCTGCCGCTGGTTTACCCTGTGACGGCTTGGTTGCGGGCGCGCGATCTATCACCGGGGCGTGCTCGGTCGTGCTGCAGCCTCCCAGGCCGATCAGGAGCAGGCATATCATCCTGGATGTGTTGAATTGCTTAGTCCATTGCATTAGTTGGTTCCACCTAGCAGCGGTACGAATTTCACCGCTTCCAGTTTACTTTGTCTGTATTCCGAGCCTGATGCAGTCTTGAGATGCTCGACCAGGTACAGGATTTGTTCTTCAGTGCCGACAGGGATGACCATGCGTCCCCCGACGGCAAGCTGCTCTAGCAGCTCTTGCGGGATATGACGTGCAGCCGCTGTGACCATGATGCCGTCAAAAGGTGCCAGTTCCGGCAAGCCCATGGTGCCATCGGCATGCTTGAGCTTAATATTGGCGAGGCGCAATTCCCGCAAATGGCCACGTGCCTTCATCAACAGCGGGCGGATACGCTCTACCGAGTAGACCTCCTTGGACACTTTGGAAAGTACGGCAGTCTGGTAACCGCAGCCGGTGCCGATTTCCAGTACTTTTCCGAGCGGGCCGCCGTTGCGCAAGATCTCGGTCATGCGGGCCACGATATAGGGCTGGGAAATGGTCTGTCCGAACCCGATCGGCAGCGAGCCGTCTTCATAGGCGCGTGAGGACAGCGCCTCGTCGACGAAGATATGACGGGGGATGGCGCCCAGCGCCGCCAGCACCACTTCGTCCTTGATGCCTTTCTCGCTCAGGCGCCTCAGCATACGCTCGCGCGTGCGCTGCGAGGTCATGCCAATGCCGCTTAATGCCGCGCTGCTCATACTTTACAACGCAAGCCAGTTCTTGACTTGTTCACGCTGGCTGTATTGCGTGAGGTCGATTTGCAGGGGCGTAATGGAAATGCGGTTCTGGCTCACGGCATGGAAATCCGTACCATCGCCGGCATCCTGCGCGCTGCCAGCCGCCCCGATCCAGTACACGGTCTGGCCGCGAGGCGTAGTGGACTTGATCACAGGCTCCGCCTTGTGGCGCTTACCTAGACGCGTGACTTCCGTGCCCTTGATCTGATCGAACGGCACGTCCGGCACGTTGATATTCAGCAGCACTGGCGGCGGAAAGCGGTCTTTCTGGTAACGCTTGACCAGGCTCACCATGAATTTTGCCGCAGTCTCGAAATGCTGTACGCCATGGCGCGACATGGAAACGGCAAACGACGGTACACCGAGCAGGAAACCCTCGGTAGCGGCAGCGACGGTGCCGGAATAGATGGTGTCATCCCCCATGTTGGCGCCGTCGTTGATGCCCGATATCACCATGTCGGGCAATTCGTCGAGCAGACCGGTCACGGCAAGGTGCACGCAGTCGGTCGGGGTGCCGTTGACATAATAAAAACCATTGTTGGCTCGATGCACCGACAGCGGGCGATCCAGTGTCAGGGAGTTGCTCGCGCCGCTGCGGTCACGCTCGGGAGCGACAACGACAATGTCTGCCACCTTTGCAAGGTGTTGGGCCAGGATATTGAGCCCGGGGGCAAAATAACCGTCGTCATTGGAAAGAAGAATACGCATTTTTTTATTATAACCGAGTCATGAAGCGCTTTTCATGCCTATCCGGGAACAATCGCGTAAAAAATACGGCTGGCAGTTTTCACTCGCCACGCTTGAGCTTGATGGCCGTTTCTGCCAGGCGTTTTCCCAGTGCAATGCATAGCGCTTTCTCCTCCGCGCTGACTGGCTTGTTGTTCATCACGCCAGCAAGATGGCTGGCGCCATATGGCGTGCCGCCCGTGCTGGTGGCCGCGAGCTCAGGTTCGGAATAAGGCAGGCCCAGCACCAGCATACCGTGGTGCAGCAAGGGGATCATCATGGAGAGCAGCGTGCTCTCCTGGCCGCCATGCATGGAGGATGTGGAAGTGAACACTGCAGCCGGTTTGCCGATCAGAGCACCCTTGAGCCAGAGCACGCTGGTGCCATCGAGGAAATACTTCATCGGCGCGGCCATGTTGCCGAAACGGGTCGGACTGCCCAATGCCAGTCCAGCACATTCCTCTAGGTCGGCAAGCTCGACATAAGGATCGCCGCTTTGCGGAATCTCGGGCTCGGTTGCTTCATGGTTGGCGGATACTTTGGGTACCGTGCGCAACCTGGGTTGCGTGCCTTCGACCGAAGCAATGCCGCGCGCGACGAGCTTGGCCATGTCGCGGGTAGCGCCGCCTTGAGAATAGTAGAGTATAAGAATGGGGATCATTTTTTCCGCTTGTCCTTAATACGCTGCTTATCCTTATCGATGTCAAAAAGCCCCGTGGCCTTGATCAGCTCGCTAAATTTGCTGTAACCATAATTGCGCGAATCAAAGGCAGGGAAGTTCTTGATCATATATTTTTTTATTTCCCCGATATGGGCATAGCCATCGTCATCGGACAATGCACTGATGGCTGAGCGGATGAGGGAAATGAGCCGTGTATCCATGGCCAGCTCGCGACTGCTCTTGCGGATGCCCGGAGCCAATGCGGCTGGGGACAAGGGAGTCGATGGGGCGGCTGGAGGTTTAGATTCTACGCTTGCAGAGGTCTCTGATGTTGATATGGGTGTAGGTTCGGGAGGATCGGATAATTTTTCTTTTGACAGAATTTCAATATAGATGAATTTGTTGCATGCCGCGATCAATGAGTCTGGCGTTTTTTGCTCTCCGAAGCCATACACCTGCTTGCCCGATTCGCGCAGCCGGGTGGCTAACCTGGTAAAGTCGCTATCGCTGGAAACGATGCAGAAACCATCGAGTGGGGCTGTGTATAGTAAATCCATGGCATCGATAATCAGGGCGCTATCGGTCGAGTTTTTCCCTTTTGTATTGGCATATTGCTGGATAGGCTGAATCGCATATTTGGGCAGGATTTCTTTCCAGCGCTGCATCTTGGTTTCGGTCCAGTCGCCATAAATTCGTCGAATGCTCACATCCCCGTATTTCGAGATTTCTTCCAGTAACTCATCTATCACGTTGATGAATCTGAAAGTATTGTCGGCATCAATCAATATTGCCAGGCGGGGGCTGCCAGTCTCGGTGTAATGCATGATGCGATTCTCTGTGGAATGGGTTATTGAAAGCGGAAAGTATAAAGCACATCCACCGCGCTTTCCGACCCAGCTTGCGAGACGACCGACCAGTTGCGACTGATGGTGTAGGTAAGCTTGGCGACGTTGAGCAGGCCGGTCAGGCTCTTTTCGTAGCTGAGGTAGAGCCTGGAAGACAGGCGCTTGCCGAAGTTGACGGTAGTGCTTTCCATATCACTGCCGCCTATGCTGAAGCTGTCGAGGCCTGCGGCGCGGGCCATCCTGGTCTGTAGCGGAACGGAGTCTCCCTGAGAGAGCAGGACGCCGGCGGCGAGCGAGAGCATGGCGAATTCGTTCTTGCCTGCCTGGTCCAGGCCATGGCCGAGCACCAGCCAGGAGAGTTTTTCGCTGTCCGGCACACTGGGGTTGGAAACCAGCTTGACCATGGGCATCTGGGCATTGCCGGTGATTTCGACGCCGGCCTGTACGGTCTGGTTCTCGCGCATGGCGGTAATGTTGAGGCCGGGATTATCCACCGGGCCGCTGAAGTTGACGATGCCCTGCTTGATGTTGAGCAGCTGACCATAGGCCATATAGGTGCCGCCAACCCTGATCGAACCTTCCGCACGCAGGCCGTTGGGTACGCTTCCTGACAGGGTGAGAATGCCGGTGAGGTAGCCATCCAGGCCGAAACCGCGCAGCAGGAACTGCTTGCCCGGATCGACGATGCCAATGACTTCGTCACCGAGGTTGATCCTGAGCTGGCCAATCGTGAATTGCAATGGGGCCGGCTCTTCCGCGCGCTCACGTCCTACCACGACGACGTCGTTGTCTAGCTGCGGGGCACCTTCGGACGCCAGTTCGATCAAGCCACGCACGATGCGCAGGTCGCCGTCCAGGATGAGTTCATTGTTCTGTAGTGTGGTTTTTGCGCTGCCTTTCAATACCAATGTGCGGTCAGTGCGTTCGGCCGCCGTGAAGTCGTCGAGGATCCAGTCGAGCTCCATTGCCGGTTTGCCTGCTACCAGGCTGATGTTGCCACTGGCATTGATGGTACCCTGGCCTCCTGTGAAGCGCAGCGTATCCAGAATCAGCCTGTTGCCTGACAGAGATGCGTCGAGCTGGCCATTGGTGAGGTTCACGCCTTCGGCCGGCAGGCTGGCGCTGAGGTTGCGGCCGCGGATATTGCCGTCCAGGTTGGGGTTGCCGATGCTGCCATCGGCATGGATATCGATATGGAGGGTACCATCCGCCTGGATGTCGGGAGAGGGCAGCCAGGCAAGGCTGTTCACTTCCGCGATCAGGCTGGCTTGCAACGGTGCACTGCTGACGAGGCTGAGGCTGCCATCTGCGCTGGTGACACTGGTATTGAGGCTTCCGGCAATATTGCCGAGCCCGCTACCCCGAATGCTGGCCGTCAGGCCGACCTGATTGTCACGCATCGCCAGCAGTAATTTAACTTCGCTGAGGCCTAGCGGTTGTTCGGGCTGGCCTTCGCGTACCACGGCGATATCGCCGGACTCGCGCTGCAGCATGACTTTACCGTTGAGCAGTTCCCCGGCATTGATATCCCATTCCCCTGAAAATACCGGATTGCCCTTGAGATTGGCAGGCAATGAGAATAACAGCGGCGGAATGTCCTGCAAGGCCAACCGCTCAATCTGGCCTTGCGTCTGCAAGCCATTGGGACCTTGGCGCAAGGTGTCCAGGCGGATGATGCCCTGCTTGAACTGCAAGGTCAGGTCGTCGATTGCAAGCCCGGCCGCATCGTAGCGGATGGGGGCGGGCGCTTGCAGTTTGACCGGTGCCTGTGATTGGTATTCGAACTGGTGCAGGACGCCTGTCCAGGCACCGGTGTCATCGATGCCGCCATCAAGGGTGGATTGCAGGTTGAGGCCAGGACCGGTGGCTTCCATTCTGAGCGTATGGCGCGCGCGGTTGCCGGTCAGAGCGATTTTGCCATCCATGAAGCTGCCTTGGTGGATGCGCAGGCCTGAAGCATTGAGCGCTGCATTGAGTTCGCCCTGGGTGTGCAGGCTGCCGTTGCCGCTGAGCTGATGGGCCGTGATATTGCCTGGAAGGCGCAGGTTTTCCGCGAGCAGCTGGAATTGCGCGCGCAGATCGTCGAACTCGCCAGCTACTGTGCCGCTGGCTTCGGCCTTGCCAGCAAACGCCGGCCCTAGTGCAGCCAATACGGGAAAGGCCGCTTGCCAGGCGAGGGTGCCGCCGGGCTGGCCAAGGCTACCTCGAGCGCTGATGCGGTTGTCGCCGAGTGTGGCATCGACCTGGATGCTGTCCAGGATGTTATCCAGCAGGCGTATGCTGGCTGTGGCTCGCAGAGGATGGCCGCGCCATTGGCTGTCCAGGCTGCTAAATGCCACGGTGAAGTCGGCAGCGGGCAGCAGCTTGCCGCTGACGCTGAGGTCGGCGCTCAGGTGAGCGTCGGTCGCCTGGCCCAACGCGTTCGGGTTCAAGTCGCGTAACCGGATGTCGAGCTTGAGCGGCAGGTCGCCCTCCAGGGCAACTTCTCCCGTAATATCCAGCCTGCCAGCCGCAGGCAGCGGACTATCGATCGCGACCATGGCAGGCAGCTCGTTCTGCATTGCAAACAGGTTGCGCATGTCAAAGCGCAATGCCTGGAGGTCACCGGAAAGGGTGGTGTTGAGGTCATACGGCATGTTGCCTTGCGCCTGGCGGATGTGGATGTTGCCCGACAAGGGAAATGGCTTGCTGTTCCGCAGGACGACCTCGGCCGTGATGTCGCCCCAGGGCGTTTCCGCGCGCGACAGCTGCAGGCGGATGGTGTTGCTGTCCGCCGCCATGTTGAGCGTGACATGCTGCAGCACCTGGCGGCTGTTGCCGGACACGATCTCGATTTCATCTATGGACGCCTGTTCCAGTTCGATCGGGAATGGCAGTTGGATGGCGTCGGGCAATTCGGGCAGGCTGCCGGTGGGGGTATCGGGCGCATCTTCAGGCGCAGCCTGCTTCATGGTGATGACCAGCCGCTGCGCATGCAGCCGATCCACGCGCAGGCGTCCTTCGCGTGTGGGCAGTAGCCTGAGGTGGCCCTCGAACTGCAGTAGGTCGATCTCCATGCTGCCCGCATCGTAATGCAGGTCCTGCAGGCTGGAGCTGAGCTGGATCAAGGCATATGCCGGCGCGATGCAGGGCAGGAACCACAGCAGCAGGATGAGCAGTAGCCGTTTTGCCATCAGAAGGTGACCCCCAGGTTAAAGTGTAACCGGTATTCGCCGGTTTCCTGGCCGCGGGCGATATCGATGCCGATCGGCCCTGCGGGACTCTTGAAGCGGGCCCCCAGGCCATAACCATATACAGGCTTGAGGTCGCGCGTGCTGTTTGCCGCATTGCCGAAATCCACGAATGCAGCCGCGCCCCATGACTCCGTCAGCCACTGGATGATCTCGATACTGCCGGTGGCTAGGTAGCGTCCACCGATCACGGCGTCGCCATCGGCGACACCAAGGCTTTGGTAGGCATAGCCTCGCACCGATTGATCGCCACCGGCGCGGAACAGATAGGTGGCAGGTGCGTTGTTGGCGCCGCTGACAATGCCGCCTTCGAATCGGGTGATGAGCTGCGTCCTGCGCGTCAGCGGATAATAGATTTGCGTCTTGACATAACTTTGCAGAAACTTGCCGGTGGCCATGACATCGAGTGGGGCGCTAGTGAACAAGGCATTGAGCAAGTAGCCTCGCGTCGGGTTGAGCTCATTGTCCGTGCGGCGCAGGGTGATGCCGTAGGAGACGGTAGCGGCGTAGTTGTTCTCGGAATCGCTGCCATCGATGGCCAGGTGTTCTAGCAGATAGGCTGCCCCAATGGTTTGTTCGAAGCTGCGCGGGCCCCATGCGCGTTTCACCCCGCTGCCCAAGGTGGAAATGGTCTGGCCCTCGATATCAATGCGGTTGAGATCGGCATTGAAACTATCGCGGTAGCCGTTCTTGTCCGTAGGCAATCGGACCAGGGAGTTGAGTGACTGCGCTTTTTGCTCGATCTTCAAGGTGTTGGTGAAGCGCCAACCGCGGTTGAACAGGTTGAGGTCTTGGTAGGATAGTGTCGTACGAGCCCCTGTGTTGGTGCTGGCGCCGACGCCGACCCCCACTTGCACGGATTGCAACTCGGTGACGGTGACGACGATTGGTGCCGCTTCCGGGTCAGCGTCCTCGGTGTGCGATGTGACTTCGACGTTGCCGAAATAGCCGCTGGCTTGCAACAATGACTGAAAGAACAGCAAGCGGGCCTGGCTATAGGTTTCGCCTGGCTTGATTGGATTCATGTTCTCGACCAGGCTTCGCGGGTAGCGCTGCAGGCCGTTGACCTCCAGGCCGCCAAAGCGGAAAGGTGCGCCGCTGTCGATCTCCACCCGCAATCTGGCCTTGTTGCTGGCAGCATCGATTTCGGCCTTGCTGCTGGTGATCCTGGCGTTCGGGTAGCGCTGCAGCATCAGTCCTCTTAGCAGGCTGCGCTTGGCACTAGCCCAAGCATCCTGGCTGAAGCGCATATCCCGCTTGAGCGGCCAACCCTCAATCAGCTTGTCCGGGGCAGGCTCTGCACCGGCGTCTTGCTGCGTGACGTCGCCTGTGAAGCGGATATCGACGATGTCCACGGTGACCGGATTGCCCGGCACGATGGTGAATGTGGCGCGATGGCGGACATTCTCGCCTTCGCGGCTGGTTTCGAGTTGTTGCTTGATCTCTGGCGAGAAGTAGCCTTCGGTTGCTAGCAGGTCCTCTATATTGCGGGGCGCTGCCTGCAACAAGCGGTGCCATTCGGCATTGTTCATGCGCGGGTTATCAAGCCAACGCATGATCTCCATGTGCTTCTCCAGCAGATCTTCTACTGCGGAGGGGGCGTCGATATCGACGCTATAGCGGGTATCAGCAACGGCCTGGCCCTGCCATGACAGCAGGATGAGCAGCAGCCAGGCCTGTATCATCGGGAAGCATCTGTGCAGGCCCGGTGCCTTGAAAAAGTAGTCAATGGCCGCAAAGGCCATCATGGCAGGCTGGCTAAATGGCTTTTGCAAGTGCCGCGGCTTTTCCTGTGTAATTGGCAGGGGTCAGCTCCAGCAGCGCCTGCTTGGCTTCCGCCGGTATCTTGAGATCGTGGATGAAGGCATGCAGAGATTCCTTGTTGATGCCGCCCTTACCGCGCGTAAGCGCCTTGAGCTGCTCGTACGGGTTCGGTACACCGTAGCGGCGCATGACGGTCTGGATGGGCTCCGCGAGCACTTCCCAGTTGCTGTCGAGGTCTTCTTCCAGGCGCTGGCGGTTGACCTCAAGCTTGCCCAGACCCTTGAGGCAGGAGTCATAGCCAAGCAGGGCGTAGCCCAGCGCGACCCCCATGTTGCGCAGCACGGTGGAGTCGGTCAAGTCGCGCTGCCAGCGGGAGATCGGCAGCTTTTCCGCCAAGTGGCGCAGCAAGGCATTGGCCAGGCCCAGGTTGCCTTCCGAGTTCTCGAAGTCGATCGGGTTGACCTTGTGCGGCATGGTGGAGGAGCCGACTTCGCCTTCCTTTACTTTCTGCTTGAAGTAGCCCTGGGAGATATAGCCCCAGATGTCGCGGTCGATGTCGATCAGGATGGTATTGATGCGGGCCACCGTATCGTATAGCTCAGCCATGTAGTCGTGTGGCTCGATCTGGATGGTGTAGGGATTGTAGGTCAGGCCCAAGCTCTCGACGAATTTGCGGGCAAAACTTTCCCAGTCGAAATCGGGGTAGGCGGAAAGGTGGGCATTGAAATTGCCTACCGCGCCATTGATCTTGCCTAGGATCTCGTTATCTGCGAGTTGTTCGCGTTGGCGACGCAGCCGGTAGACCACGTTGGCGAGTTCCTTGCCCAGCGTGGTAGGGGAGGCGGTCTGCCCATGCGTGCGAGACAGCATCGGTATCTCGGCCAACTCGTGGGCAAGCTCGGTCAGGCGGGCAATGAGCTTGTCTACCATGGGGATAATCACTTCGTCACGCGCATGTTTCAGCATCAGGCCATGCGACAAGTTATTGATGTCTTCCGAAGTGCAGGCGAAGTGGATGAACTCGCTGACGGCGCGGATTTCGTGGTTGCCGTCGAAATGTTCCTTGAGCCAGTATTCCAAAGCTTTGACGTCGTGATTGGTACGGGATTCTATTGCCTTGACCTGTGCGGCTTCCACCTCACCGAATGCCGCAATGACCTTGTCGAGCTCGTGTATGGTCTCGGTACTGAACGGGGCGACCTCCTTGAGCTCCGCTTCGGCGGAAAGTGCCTTGAGCCACTCGACCTCGATCAGCGCGCGGAAACGGATCAGGGCATATTCGCTGAAATAGGGGCGCAAAGGATCGAGCTTGGATTGGTAGCGGCCATCGAGGGGGGAAAGTGCGTTAAGAGGTGTGAGCTCCATCGGTAAACCTTTTTGCATGGTAGTGAGCGCGGGCGCAATGGACAGCCTTCATACAAGCTGTTCTGCCAGCGTTGGAAAACCGTGATTTTACCTGACATCTGCGATTGACAAAATCGTTGGCTTCTTTCGCTCTGCATGGTCCGCCTTCCCGCCATTTCCATGTTGTCGTCCATGGTTGCGCCAAAGTGGTGCATGGATGGGCTGGCAGCGGAATGGCGACAGGCATTTTGCATCCGGATTTATCCTCATCTGCCTGGAGATTTCTGCATGCAAGGTCGAAAGGTGTGGCCTCGTGCGTCATTGGGTGCCACAAGTGCAAACAAGATTCATTCTCTGAAAAATCCTGTCAAAACAGGCATGTTCATTGCATGCAGGACATTGCCGGCGTTTTATAAGCCGGCCGCAACACTGTATAATTCACTCATTCAGGCCACGCAGATCATGCGGGCAACAGGCCTGGCGCTGCCATGGGAACATCTCCAGCATGTCTGCAGCCATCGTCACGTATGTTGCCGCCTACCGCTATCACGAAGTTAATGGAAAACCATGCTAATTGCCTATCGTAAACATGTAGAAGAACGCGCCTCCGCTGGCCTTCCCCCTTTGCCACTGGATGCAGAGCAAACCGCTGCCCTGGTTGAGCTGTTGAAGAACCCTCCCGCTGGTGAAGAGCCATTTCTTCTCAACCTGTTGGAAAACCGTATCCCGGCCGGCGTGGACCAGGCCGCCTATGTCAAGGCAGCCTTCCTGGCAGATATCGCCAAAGGCGAAGCGCATTCCCCTCTGCTCACTCCCGAGCATGCCGTCAAACTATTGGGCACCATGCTGGGCGGCTACAATGTGCAAGCCCTGGTGGCCTTGCTGGACAGCCCATTGGCTGAGCAAGTCGTCAAGGCGCTGTCGCACACTATCCTCATGTTCGATGCCTTCCATGACGTAGCCGAAAAAATGAAGGCAGGCAACACCTATGCCAAGGCATTGGTCGAATCATGGGCTGCCGGGGAATGGTTCACCAGCCGTCCCAAGTTGCCAGAAGAGTTGAGGCTGGTGGTATTCAAGGTCGATGGTGAAACCAATACCGATGACCTGTCTCCTGCGCAGGAAGCCTGGTCGCGTCCTGATATCCCGCTGCATGCCAAGGCCATGCTCATCAACAAAATGCCAGGGGCGTTGCAAACCCTGGAGCAATTGAAATCTCAGGGTTTGCCGTTGGCCTATGTCGGCGATGTCGTGGGCACTGGCTCTTCGCGCAAGTCTGCGATCAACTCGGTGCAGTGGCACATGGGCAACGACATTCCCTACATTCCAAACAAGCGCACGGGCGGGATAGTGCTGGGCGGCAAGATTGCGCCTATCTTCTTCAATACGGCGGAAGACTCCGGCGCCTTGCCCATCCAATGCGATGTGAGCGCCATGTCCACAGGCGATGTGATCGCAGTGCGGCCCTACGATGGCAAGGTGCTGAATGCTGCAGGCGAGGAAATCGCCCGATTCGAGCTGGCGCCTTTGACCATGCCGGACGAGGTGCGCGCCGGCGGACGCATCCCGCTGATTGTGGGCCGCGGCCTCACCAACAATGCCCGCCAGCTTCTCGGCCTGCCGCCTTCTGATTTGTTTATCCAGCCCATCATGCCGCAAGATACCGGCAAGGGTTACACCCTGGCACAGAAGATGGTGGGGCGCGCCTGCGGGCTGCCCGAAGGAAAGGGCGTGCGTCCGGGCACTTACTGTGAGCCCAAGATCACCACTGTCGGCTCACAGGATACGACGGGGGCGATGACGCGTGACGAACTCAAGGAGCTGGCCTGCCTAGGCTTCTCTGCCGACCTCGTCATACAGAGCTTCTGCCATACTGCCGCCTACCCCAAACCCGTGGACATCAAGTTGCAGCACAGCCTGCCGGAATTCATCTCCAGCCGCGGCGGCGTCAGCCTGCGGCCCGGTGACGGCGTGATCCACTCCTGGCTCAACCGCATGATCCTGCCCGATACCGTCGGCACCGGCGGCGATTCGCACACCCGCTTCCCGATCGGCATTTCCTTCCCCGCGGGTTCCGGCCTGGTGGCGTTTGCCGCCGCCATGGGCGCTATGCCGCTGGACATGCCGGAATCTGTGCTGGTGCGTTTCAAGGGAGAGATGCAGCCTGGCATCACCTTGCGCGACCTGGTAAATGCGATTCCCTACGCCGCGATCCAGCGGGGCGAGCTGACCGTAGGCAAGCAGGGTAAGAAGAATGTCTTCAACGGGCGCATTCTCGAAATCGAGGGACTGCCGGACCTCAAGGTCGAGCAGGCGTTCGAGTTTGCCGATGCCTCCGCCGAGCGTTCCGCCAATGGCTGTACCGTGCACCTGAACAAGGAGCCGGTGATCGAGTTCCTCAAGTCCAATATCGTGCTGATGCAGAACATGATAGACAACGGCTACCAGGATGCGCGCACCCTGCAGCGCCGCATCGAGGCAATGGAGGCCTGGCTGGCCGACCCACAGTTGCTCGAGGCCGACAAGGATGCGGAGTATGCTTATGTACTCGAGATCGACCTCAACGACATCAAAGAGCCCCTGGTGGCCTGCCCGAACGACCCGGACGACATCAAGCCGCTATCTGCCGTGGTGGGAGACAAGATCGACGAAGTTTTCATCGGCAGCTGCATGACCAACATTGGCCACTATCGTGCTGCCGCCAAGGTACTCGAGGGGGCTGGCAACATTCCGACCCGGTTATGGATCGCGCCGCCTACCCGCATGGACGAAAGCCAGTTGCGCGATGAAGGTGTCTATTCGGTGTTCGGCGTGGCGGGGGCGCGTACCGAAGTGCCAGGTTGCTCGTTGTGCATGGGGAACCAGGCCCGCGTGGCGGACAAGGCGACAGTGTTCTCGACCTCTACCCGTAACTTCGACAACCGTATGGGCAAGGATGCGCGCGTCTATCTCGGTTCTGCTGAACTGGCGGCCGTATGCGCACGCTTAGGACGCATTCCGACACAAGCCGAGTATCTTGAGATCATAGGCGACAAGCTCACTAAGCATGCCGACAATATCTACAAGTACCTCAATTTCGACCAGATGCCGGAATATACGAAGAAAGTGATTCCGATTTCCGAAGTGGCAAGCTAGGTCGCCACCGGCATTTGGCCTCGAATGCATAGACAATAAGCCGCTTCATGCGGCTTATTGTCTTTAGACGGTACTTGCGTATGGTGAGAATTGTTTCGCCGGCGCACTGTCTCTTGGTTAAGAGCAGGTAGAAAAGGGGACGGTAAGGTGAGCATAAGAATGCTAGCATGCTGGATAGTAGGATGGGTGGTGTTTGCAGTTCACGCCGGAGAAGCGTCACGGCCGCCGGTTGTCGTCGAGTACGTCTCGCCAGAGAAGTTTACAGATGTTCCAGCACCGACCATGGGCCGCCCAATCAGAATTATCTCGAGCAGCTCCGCAGACACGTGATGAAAAAAGCGGCTGTTTATCTTGCACTAGGCGAGCAATTGAGCATTAAGATCAAGGACATCGACATGGCGGGGGAGTTTGAGCCCTGGAATACCCCAGGTAACGATATTCGCATGATCCGGCATATCTATCCACCACGCGTCGAATTGCATTATCAGCTCAAGGATGCTGAAGGCAATGTGCTCAAGGAGGGGCAGGTGCGGTTGACTGAGCCGAATTACCAAATGCGCTCCGTACAGAACAGCCAGGATACCATGCGCTATGAGAAGGCGTTGCTGGACGATTGGCTGGCAAGTACCTTCTCTGGCCGTGCGACCAGGAAAGGGCTCAATCCAGAGTCTTGAGTTTCCGCCATAATGTTGTCCGGCTGATGCCCAAGGAGTGGGCGGCTTGCGATAGATTTCCGTGGTGACGCTCGATGGCCGCCTGGATTTCATGACGGTCTAATTGTCTGCGTGTCGCCGTATTTTTGGAGGCTGCCCTGCCTGTGTTTTTCAGGCCCAGTATTTCCGCTGGAAGATGCTGCATGTCTATCACGGCGCCGTCAGACATCACCCAGGCATAACTCAGTGCATTGCGCAGCTCCCGCACATTCCCTGGCCAGTCATATTGCATCAGGTGCTCAACAGCGGCTTGAGTAAGCTGCGGCACTAGTACGTCGCCTGCTTGCTCGTGCAATAGATGTTTCGCCAGCAGTGGAATGTCGTGCCGCCTTTCGCGCAGCGGCGGCAGGAAGATCGGAATGACGCGCAGCCGGTAAAGCAGATCATGCCTGAAACGACCTGATTTCGCCTCTTCGCGCAGTGCCCGGTGGGTGGCGGTAATGATGCGTACATCTGCGATATATCTGCGTTCGCTGCCCAGCGGAGTGAATTCACCGGTTTCCAGCACGCGCAGCAGCTTCGCCTGCAGGTCCAGCGGAATCTCGGCAATTTCATCCAGGAACAGTGTGCCGCCCCGCGCTTGCTCGAAAACACCCACGTGCTGGCGTATGGCGCCGGTGAATGCTCCTTTCACATGACCGAAGAGCTCGCTCTCCAGAATATTGGGGTTTAGGGCGGCACAGTTGATGGCAATGAAGGGCTGTCCCTTGCGCGTACTCTCCTCGTGAATGGCGCGTGCCACCAGCTCCTTGCCGGTTCCGGATTCGCCACGGACGAGTACAGGCAGATCGGTTTTGGCTACTCGGCCGATCATGGTGAATACATGTTGCATGACCGGATTATGGCTGATCATGCCATGGTAGGGTTTGCCGGGCACTGGCTGGGAGTCACCGGGACCCGGCAATGTAGGGTAGGCGATTAGTACGGCAATGCTACCATTGAACTCCCCATGGTCGTCGAACAGGGGCATAGTGTATTTCTTCACAACACGGGATTGGCCACCTGCAGTTTGTAACGTCAGGATGTGGCCGACCAGCCTGTCGTGCGGTGTGACTTCATAGGCAGCTTGGCAGCTTTCACAGTGACTTCCAGCCAGCCCTGCCTGGCTTATGGCGTCAACCGCAGGGAAGCCCAGCAGCCTCTCGGCGCCCGGGCTCCAGTAATGAATGGTGCAATCCCGGTTGACCATGATCACGGCGGCATCCGGCATGAGTTTGGCAATCTGCTGTGCTAGGGATAAAGGCATGGCGGGTATGATTTTATGTGGTGTTTCATTCTTATATCATGAAACAGGATGAACTTGTTTCATTTTTACTTTTGAAACATATGGTGGCATTGGTGGATATATTGGTTATTGATTTATAAGGTAAAAATTTTGAGTGTCCGCGTGGCCCCTTTTTTGCTGACAATATGAAATCCATTGTTTCTCGAGGGGTAAGTTATGTTCAAGCAATTTTTCGAGCCCGAGAGCTCAACGTATACGTACTTGCTGGGGTGCGACAAGACCAGACTGGCTGTGCTGATTGATCCCGTGGCCTCTGAAGTGGATACTTATATTGCCGAGCTGGAGTCAACTGGTTGCAAGCTGGTGTATACCATGGAAACACATGTGCACGCCGACCATGTGACCGGTGCCGATCTACTGAGGCAAAGACTGGGCAGCAAGAGCGTAGTGCACCGCGATGCAGGCGCCATGTGTGCGGATTTGCTGGTCACGGATGGCGTGCACTTGATCGTGGGAACCCTGGATATCGAAGTGCGGCATACTCCAGGGCATACCAACGGTTGCGTCAGCTATGTCTGTGGGGACAAGGTGTTCACTGGAGATGCGCTGCTGATTGATGGCTGCGGCCGCACGGATTTTCAGATGGGCAACGCTGGGCAGCTATATGACAGTATTCACCAGAAGATTTTTACCCTGCCGGATGATACCAAAGTGTATCCCGGGCATGACTATCACGGTAGGTTGCATTCGACAGTGGGGCAGGAGCGTCTGCACAATCAACGCCTAGGCAGAGGCCGCAGTCGAGAGGACTTCATTGCATTAATGTCCGAGCTCAAGCTGTCCTATCCCGGAAAGATTGATATCGCTTTACCTGCCAACCAGGCGTGCGGCAGACTATCCTGATCATTAAAGCATTTCAACGTTATTTGGACCCCATTAGAGCGAGCATGAAAATAGAAAAAATTGAAGCAGGATTCAGCGTCAGCGGGCAGATTTTCCCTCAGGATATCCCCAGGCTGGCCGCCGCCGGATTCAGGACGATATTGTGTCACCGTCCTGATGGCGAGGGGACGGACCAGCCTACATTCAACGAATTGGAGGCGCTCGCAAGGCAGGCCGGTATCGAGATGGCTTACCTGCCCGTGGAAAGCGGCAAGGTCTCGGATGATGATGTGCGGGCTTTTGCCAGCACCTATGCCGGAATGTCCAAACCCGTAATGGCGTATTGTCGTTCAGGCATGCGCGCAGTCACATTATGGGCATTGAGCCAGGCGCCAGTCCAGGGCTTGCCTGCAGTGCTTTCCGC
Source organism: Methylobacillus flagellatus KT (assembly GCF_000013705.1). Lineage (NCBI taxonomy): Bacteria > Pseudomonadati > Pseudomonadota > Betaproteobacteria > Nitrosomonadales > Methylophilaceae > Methylobacillus > Methylobacillus flagellatus. The sequence continues at coordinate 1,952,326 of NC_007947.1, read as the reverse complement.
AGCCAAGTCTGCCGGTTATGATTTGAGTGGCATTACCTACCGCCTAGCTGGCGGCAATGAAGTACCGGCCCATGTCAGCCATCACCAAGTATTGATTGTCGGGGCTGGCGCGGCGGGCATTGCTGTCGCCTCCAGCCTGCTGTCGCGTCATCCCGGGATTGATATTGCCATCATAGATCCGGCGGAAATCCATTATTACCAGCCAGGCTGGACCATGGTGGGTGGTGGCATATTTCGTCCAGAAACCACTGTGCGCACGATGGCTTCAGTCATCCCCGCTCAGGCCAAGTGGATCAAGGCGGCGGTGGCAGCTTTTGAGCCAGAGCATAGTCGTGTCCTTTTTGAAGGCTGCAAGCTTATTGCTTATGACGTGCTGGTGGTATGTCCCGGTATCAAGCTGAACTGGCATGGAGTGGAGGGGTTGGTGGATACGCTTGGCGAGAATGGGGTGACATCGAACTACCGCTATGACCTTGCACCCTATACTTGGCAGCTCGTGAGCCAGATGAGGCGCGGCAAAGCTGTGTTTACTCAGCCGCCTATGCCGATCAAGTGTGCTGGCGCACCGCAAAAGGCAATGTACCTATCTGCCGACCATTGGCGGCGTGCGGGCTGTCTGCACGATATCAGCATTGAGTTCTATAACAGCGGCCCCGTGCTGTTTGGGGTAAAGGAATATGTTCCGGCTCTGATGGAGTATGTCAAACACTATGGTGCACAGCTTCATTTTGGTCACCGGTTGACCAAGGTTGACGGCAAGGCCAAGCGGGCCTGGTTCGCGGTGACGGACTCCGAGGGGGGGCAGGGCAGCCTGGAGGTGGAGTTCGACATGCTTCACGTGGTGCCGCCTCAACAAGCACCGGATTTTGTGCGTGCGAGTCCTCTGGTGGACGCGTCCGGATGGCTGGATGTCGACCAGTACACCTTGCGCCACAGGCAGTTCGCCAATGTATTCGGCCTCGGTGATGTCACCAACGCTCCGAATGCCAAGACAGCCGCCGCTGCGCGCAAGCAGGCGCCGGTTGTGGCGGAAAATGTGCTGGCAGTGCTGTCTGGTCATGAAATGCAGGCAGTTTACGATGGCTATGGTTCATGCCCGCTGACGGTGGAGCGCGGCAAGATCGTGCTGGCAGAGTTTGGCTATGGCGGCAAACTGCTGCCGAGTTTTCCGCGCTGGTTCATTAACGGGCAGCGCCCGTCGCGGCTGGCATGGTGGCTCAAGGAAAGGATATTGCCACCCGTGTACTGGAAGGCCATGCTCAAGGGGCGCGAGTGGCTGGCTAGCCCGGCAAGGCAGGATCGCTGAATAACGCGGTCATTGGGTCGATAAACGAGTAGGAGTCGAGATGAATATCAATATAGGGAGCGTCGACCGGGTATTACGCATATTGGTTGGCTTGGCATTGATTGGTTGGTCGGCGTTTTTTCAAGGGCCGTCCTGGGCATATGTTGGCATCTTGCCTTTACTGACCGGGCTGGTACGGTGGTGTCCGGCATATGCTGTGTTTGGCATTGCAACCTCCAAAGGAAAGTGAGAGTGATGGTTACCTGGGCGCATATTACCCCTTTGGAATCGCTGGCGGGCGGTGTATTGATCGGACTGGCGGCAGCGCTGCTATTGATCATGAACGGGCGTATCGCCGGTATCAGCGGCATTCTCGGCGGACTGCTCAACGCATCATGGTCAGCCAATGCCTGGCGGCTTTGCTTTCTTGCTGGCTTGGTGGGGTCTCCCTGGCTGTATTCTCTATGGTCGGCCATGCCTGAGGCCACTGCTCCCCGGGATATCCATGTACTGGTTCTGGCTGGCATACTGGTCGGGTTTGGTACCCGGCTTGGTTCCGGCTGCACCAGTGGTCACGGTGTATGTGGCATGGCAAGACTGTCACCACGCTCTATGATTGCCACCTTGGTTTTCATGGCAGCTGCGATGCTGACTGTGTCAATTTATCCCCCTTGGTGAGGTAGCTATGCATCTGATAACAGCATTGCTGGCTGGGCTGGTGTTCGGCATCGGCTTGATCACCTCCGGCATGACCAACCCTCAAAAAGTGCTTGCCTTTCTCGATGTCACGGGGGCGTGGGATCCTTCTCTGGCATTCGTCATGCTGGGCGCCATTCCGGTGATGGCACTGGCATATCGACTTATGCGGTTACGGCAGCAGACCTGTTTGCAACAGGATGTGCTTATCCCAGCCAAGCGGAAAATCGATGCCAGCCTGGTGGCTGGGGCGGCTATATTCGGTGTGGGGTGGGGCTTGGCAGGCTATTGTCCCGGACCTGCATTGGCCAGCCTGATGAGTGGGCTGGATGGTCCTGTGATTTTTTCTCTGGCCATGATGGCGGGCATGCTGCTGCACCACCTGTTTGATAGGAAATGGGGAGGGCCGTGCTGACCCTTTGTCTGTTGGGCGCAGCCGTCGGACTGCTTATGGGAGCAACCGGTGCTGGCGGTGGTATTCTTGCCGTGCCATTGCTGGTGTTTTTTACGGACATTTCCTTGACGGCTGCTGCGCCCGTGGCGCTCACCGCCATCACGGTAGCTGCTGGGGTGGGAGCGGTTGCTGGCTGGAAAAAAGGCGTAGTACGCTATCGCTCTGCATGCGTGATGGCGGGGCTAGGTATCCTGATGGCCCCCTTGGGGTTGTGGCTGGCGCATCACCTTGACAATCGTACACTGACCTTCGCGTTTGCATGCGTCTTGGCGTTCGTGGCAGCGGAAAACCTGGTGCAGAAAAAACAACGCAACCGTCCCGGCGATCCGGCGTGCATGATTGATCCAGCCACTGGCCGCTTTCGCTGGACCAGTCGATGCTCGTTCTGGCTGATGAGCGCAGGAAGCCTTGCTGGTTTCCTGTCGGGCCTGGTTGGAGTGGGGGGAGGTTTTGTGATTGTGCCGGCACTGAATAGGCTGTCCAATCTGGACATGCACTCCGTCATTCCCACCTCGTTGGCGGTGATCGCTCTGGTTTCGCTCTCTAGCCTGGGCAGCGCATTGTTGTGGGGAAGCTTCGATGCCTGGCTTGCCCTGCCTTTCGTCGCTGGATCCGTGTTAGGGATGGCGGCTGGGCGGAGGCTGGCTGGTTATCTTGCTCCCGCATCGTTGAAAAGAAGCTTTGCCTTTGTCGCTGCTGCCGTGGCGATGGCGATGATGATGAGGGCAATCTCCTGAAGTGAACAGCCCTCCAGTTCTGGAGGGCAAGAGGGGATCAGTGAGCTTTTGGGGCACCCGAGTGCGACATGATGCGGTCTATCCAGGCGATGGAGACGGCTGAGGCAATGAAAGCCATGTGGATAATGGTTTGCCAAATCAGGGTTTTTTCGTCCAGGTTTTCGACATTAATGAAAGTCTTGAGCAGGTGGATGGAGGAAATGCCAATGATGGACATCGCCAGTTTTACCTTGAGCAGGTTGGCATTGACATGTGACAACCAGTCCGGCTCGTCAGGATGGCCCTTGATGTTGAGGCGTGAGACGAAGGTTTCGTAACCGCCAATGATGACCATGATCAACAGATTGGAAATCATCACCACATCGATCAGGCCCAACACCATGAGCATGATGTCGGCTTCTTGCAGTTGCGGCAGGCGTTCGATCAGGTGTGCCAGCTCTTTCATGAAATGGATGACGTAGATCACCTGTGCCGCGATCAGGCCCAGATAGAGCGGCAATTGCAGCCAGCGGCTGCCGAACAGAATAGCGCTCAACGGACTCATTTTGGGTTTGGGCTGGGGTTGCATGCTTGTTTCCTTTCTTGCTGGATAAAATAATTCAGTAGCCTGGGGAAGGAATGCTCAGGGAATATGGTGCTGCAGTGTATATCCGGCACCATCATCCAAAGCCAGCTTTTCCGCCAGGTATGGCAGGGTTTGCGCCAGGAGGCCGGGCAATGTCCACGGCGGATTGATCACGAACATGCCGCTGCCGTGCATGCCGAATCCATCTGCAGCCGGGCGATGGACAGTCAACGTGGCATGCAGCCAGCTGCCAACGCCCAGTTTTGCCAGGCGCCCTGTCAGCTGATCAACCTCGGAGCGCTGTAATAGCGGATACCACAGCAAATAGGTGCCAGTGGCAAAGCGTTGCAGGCTATCCTTCAATGCGTCGATCACGCGCTGGTAATCGTGCTTTTCCTCATAGGGCGGGTCGATCAGTACCACAGCTCGGCGCGGTGGTGGCGGCAACAAGGCTTTCAGGCCTGCAAATCCATCCTGTTGTTCGATCAGTACTTGGCGGCCAGCCGTCTTGAAGTGCTGCCTGAGCAGTTTGGTGTCGCTTGGATGCAATTCGAACAAGCGCGCGCGGTCGCCGCTGCGTAACAGCGCCTGTGCAATGGCGGGAGAGCCTGGATAATGCTTGAGCGTCTTGCCACGGTTGATGTGTTTGATCAGGTCAACGAAGGATTGCAGCGGGACAGGCAGGTCATGACATTCCCACAATTGCGCGATGCCATGCTCGAACTCCGCATTCTGGGTGGCATAGCCATGATCCAGGGCGTATATCCCGGCACCGGCATGCGTATCGATGTACCAATATGGCTTGTCCTTTTGGTTGGTGTAAGCCAGCACCTGGTGCAATATGAAATGCTTGAGGACATCGGCATGGTTGCCGGCATGGAATGCGTGACGATAACTGAGCATGGGTAAGGGTTGGCAAGAACTGGCCACATTATAAAGGACGGGCAGGGCTCTATCGTGTTTTATCCATGAAATTTCTTTCCCTGCTCATCATGAGACGCCGGTAAAGGCATGCAGGCAGATATTTATAGCTGCGGCTTTTTAATTGTGGTCATGCCTGCTAGCATTACACTCCTATGAGTGCTCATCATCATCACGATCATTCTCATGCACATGGTGGCGGCCAGCCCTCCCTGTTGCTTCCCTTGCTATTGATTGCGGGATTTGCCGTGGTCGAGGCGGTGGGCGGCTGGTGGACGGGCTCGCTGGCTTTGCTCAGCGATGCCGGCCATATGGTGTCGGACGCTTTCGCCCTTGCGCTTGCTTGGCTGGGCAGCTGGATCGCCCGCAAGCCTGCCACGCGCAAGCATAATTTCGGTCTGGTGCGTGCCGAAGTCATTGTAGCGCTGGTGAATGCCCTGCTGATGCTGGCAGTGATCGGCGGTATTGCCTATGAAGCCGTGCAGCGCATCGCCGATCCGCGCCCGGTGCAGGGCGGGGAAGTGATGCTGATCGCGTTTATCGGCATGCTGGTGAATATCGTCGTGGCTTTGATGTTACATAAGGGACACAGCAGCCTGAACAGCCGTGCTGCCTTGCTGCATGTGCTGGGAGACTTGCTTGGCTCAGTGGCGGCGATCCTGGCCGGTGCAGTGATTTATTTCACAGGCTGGATGCCGATTGACCCCATCTTGTCGATCTTCATCTCGGTACTGATCCTGGTATCCACCCTGCGCCTGTTGGGCGAAGTGCTGCATGTGCTGATGGAGGGTGTGCCGCTGCATCTCGATATCCAGGCAGTTGAGCATGCCATGAGCGCGAGCGACAAGGTGCAGGGCGTGCACCATTTGCATATCTGGTCACTTTCTTCCGAGAAAACTGCACTTTCTGCCCATATCGTGTTGGAGAATATACTGGATTGGCATGAGGTATTGAACAACCTGCGGCATATGCTCCATGAGCGGTTCAATATCGAGCATGTCACACTGCAGCCGGAGATCGGCAACTTGCACAGCGATGCCAGCGCCAATTGCTGGCTGACCAGCACCAATCATCGGCATGACCATGATGATGCGTCTGACCACCTCCATGGCCAGCCTGGTCATGCGCACTGAATGATTGGTGAATCTGACAACCCAAGCCAGGAGAGAAGCATATGCCCTATGTCGATATCAAGGTCGCGGGAACATTGACTCGCGAACAAAAGGCCAAGATTGCGGAAGAAATCACCGATACGCTGGAGCGTATCGCCAAGAAGCCCAAATCCTATACCTATATTACCTTCCATGAGGTGGCAGGGGAGAACTGGGCTGTGGCAGGCGAGCTGCTGGACAGCGATTGAACCCTGCTGCCTTGTTTCATTGAGTGGATGCTGCTGGCTGCGTGACGGCCACCAAATCTTATGTTCGACCCCAAACCGGTACTGAAAAATCTGCCCAACCTGCCTGGCGTATATCGAATGATCAACGCTCAGGATGAAGTGATCTATGTGGGCAAGGCGCGCGACCTCAAAAAGCGAGTCTCATCCTATTTCCAGAAAAACCTGCCGTCTGCGCGCACCCGGCTCATGGTGTCCAATATCGCGCGCATCGAAACCACGGTGACGCGGTCGGAAGCGGAAGCGCTCTTGCTGGAGAACAATCTGATCAAGGGCTTCATGCCGCGCTACAACGTGTTGTTTCGCGACGACAAGTCCTACCCTTATATCGCGCTGACTGGAGATACCTTCCCGCGCTTGGCTTTCCATCGTGGCGCCCAGCGCAAGGGCAGCAGCTATTTTGGCCCATTCCCCAACGCGGTGGCGGTGCGCGAAAGTATTCAGCTCCTGCAGAAAGTGTTCCGTCTGCGCACTTGCGAGAATACCGTGTTCGCCAACCGCTCACGGCCTTGCCTGTTGCACCAGATCGAGCGTTGCACTGCGCCTTGCGTGGGTTTCATCAGCGAAGAGGATTACCGCCGGGACGTGATGCATGCCAGCCTGTTCCTGCAAGGTAAGGAGCAGCAGGTGATGGACGAGCTTGGCGAGAAAATGAACGAAGCCGCCGAAAAAATGGAGTATGAGCTTGCCGCCGTTTACCGTGACCGCATCCAGAGCCTGCGCCAGGTGCAGGCCAAGCAATTCGTCAGCGACTTCAACGTCAGTGATGCCGATGTGATTGCCTGCGCCGAACTGGAAGGACAGTGGTGCGTGAATCTGGTCATGATCCGCGGCGGTCATCACCTGGGTGACAAAAGCTTCTTTCCCAAAAATGCTGACGGTGCCGACTTGGAAACGACGATGGAAGCCTTTCTCGAGCAGCATTACATGGCGGGCGCGATCCCTCCGCTGCTGATTGTGGGAGCCTCCCTGGAAACCGCTGCACTGGAAGAGGTGTTCAGTGAGCAGGCCGGCCGCAGAATCAGGATCAATACTCATCCCATCGGCGACAAGCGTGTCTGGCTCAAGATGGCGCATACCAATGCGCAACTTGCGCTGAGTCAGCGCATTGCGCAACAGGCCAACCAGCAATCCAGGCTGAATGCCCTGCGCGAAGCCCTGGGCCTGCCCGAGAGCACGGAGCGCATTGAATGCTTTGACATCAGCCATACCATGGGAGAAGCGACGGTGGCCTCCTGCGTGGTATTCGACAAGGGCGCCATGCAGAGCTCGGAGTATCGCCGGTACAATATCACCGGCATCACGCCAGGAGATGATTATGCCGCGATGCGCGATGTGCTGACCCGGCGCTACCGCAAAGTGGCCGCCGGGGAAGGCAAGCGTCCCGACCTAGTATTTATCGACGGTGGCAAGGGGCAATTGGGCGTGGCGGTCGAGGTCCTGAATGAAGTCGGCTTGCCGGATATCCAGCTGGTCGGCATCGCCAAAGGCGAGGAGCGCAAGCCGGGGCTGGAGCAGATGTTCTTTCCCGAGAGGGAAGAGCCGGTGAGCCTCAAGAAGGATCATCCCGGGTTGCACCTATTGCAACAAATCCGCGATGAAGCCCACCGTTTTGCCATCACCGGCCATCGTGCAAAACGTGGCAAGGCGCGCATGCATTCCAGCCTGGAAGATATCAGCGGCATAGGCGCCAAGCGCCGCAAGAGCCTGCTGACGCGGTTTGGCGGCCTTGATGGCGTCAAGAATGCCAGCGTGGACGAGATTGCCCAAGTGGATGGCATCAGCCATGCACTGGCGCAGAAAATTTATGAGGAGTTGCACTGATGGTCTGGAATGTCCCCAATAGCCTGACGGTGATGCGTATCCTGAGCATCCCGGTTTTCATCGGGATATTCTATCTCCCGGAAACGACCTTGCCCATGCATGATAAAAACGTGCTGGCGACGTTTATTTTTGCCTTTGCCGCCATTACCGACTGGTTCGATGGCTACCTTGCACGCGCACTCAACCAGACTTCCGCGTTCGGCGCCTTTCTTGATCCGGTCGCGGACAAGCTGATGGTCGCGGCAGCTTTGATACTGCTGATAGAGCTCGATCGCGTGGGGGCGGTGGTGGCATTGATCATCATTGGGCGTGAAATCGCGATCAGCGCCCTGCGGGAATGGATGGCCGGCCTGGGCGAGCGCGGCAGTGTTGCTGTGGCGTTCATCGGCAAGGTCAAGACCGCGGTGCAGATGGCCGCCATCCTGTTGCTGCTGTATTACGATCCCCTGGGACCATTGCATGTCAGTTTTTATGGTGAGGTACTGATTTACATTGCTGCATTTTTGACATTGGTGTCAATGGCTTATTATCTGAAGGCCGCGTGGCCGCGCATGAAGGCCGGCTGAGCGGGCTGAAATACGCTTGACACAGGTCTGAAAATCCTTAGAATAGCGCCTTCTTTCGATGCGGGAATAGCTCAGTTGGTAGAGCGCAACCTTGCCAAGGTTGAGGTCGCGAGTTCGAGACTCGTTTCCCGCTCCAGGATTTTAAAAGGAAAGTGGCTGCAAGCGCTTTCTTTTTTTATCAGGTGTCCTGAAGAGTGGCCTGATACTGTTTATGGCGCGATAGCAAAGCGGTTATGCCGCGGCCTGCAAAGCCGTTTAGGCCGGTTCGACTCCGGCTCGCGCCTCCAGGTAAATGATTTAGCTGTGAAGCAATGCGGGAATAGCTCAGTTGGTAGAGCGCAACCTTGCCAAGGTTGAGGTCGCGAGTTCGAGACTCGTTTCCCGCTCCAGAATAAAAAAGGACCTTTTATTAAGGTCCTTTTTTATTCCAGAATGCTATTCCCACTTGCTTGCAGTGAGTGTTTTGCATGAACAGCACGCACTTTGTAGCTATCCGATAATGGCATAGCTCGGGTTCGGATCAGCCTATTCCTTCCACAATCCCACCCTCGACCCGCAGGGCAGCGCCCGTGGTGGCACTTGATAGCGGTGAGGCTACGTAGACACACAGGTTGGCGACTTCCTCTGCTGTCGCGAAGCGGCGGATCAGTGTGGATGGACGGTTCTCGGTCAGGAATCGTGCCTCGGCATCCTCGGCGGGGATGCCGCGCTCCCTGGCAAAATCCGCAAGGAATTGACCAACGTTGTCAGTGCGGGTGGGCCCGGGCAAGACAGCGTTGGAGGTGACTCCCGTGCCGGCAAGCGCCTTGGCGTAGCCACGTGAAAGCGCTTGCATTGCGGCTTTGGAAACGCCGTAATGCACCATTTCCACCGGGATGTTCTGTGCCGATTCGCTGGAAATGAAGATCAAACGGCCCCAGCCTCTGTCCTTCATGCCGGGTGCGTAGTGGCGGGAAAGGCGTGCGGCGCTTAAGACATTGACGTCGAACAGCTTCAGCCAGTCATCATCTTCCAGATCGAACAGCGGTTTTGCGCCATAGATACCCAGATTGTTGACCAGGATGTCTGCCTGCGGCACGGCACGCACGAGCGCCGCGGCTCCTTCTGGCGAGGCCAAGTCAGCGGCAATGCCTTCAACGCTTCCTGCCGTGGTTCCGGCCTTGATTGCTGCAACGGCTTTATCTACCGCAGCCTGAGTGCGCCCGGTCACGACTACCCGCGCACCTGCCTTGGCCAGGCCGTCGGCGATGGCGAAGCCGATACCGGCTGTCGAACCTGTGACGATAGCGGTCTTGCCCGTAAGGTCGATGATCATGATTTTCTCCTGTATTTAACTTAAATGCGGTTGCGGCGCATTCTTGTCCATCCGCGAGTCTGCTTGACGACAGTCTTGCCTATAACACCATGTACAGGCGTCATATCGTGTCATGCGGGTAAGGGAAGAGGGTGATGTTCATCGAGCCCTGGTGGCCCCGAGGTTGCAGCTCGGTGAAGGGTGGTATGCAAGCCTCATGATTGTTCGTCCTGCATGGAATCAATTGCCATCAGGATGGACGCGAGGGTAAGCAGTGCCTGCCGAGTTTGCGCCTCATGACCTCAGTCAGTAGCCTACCGTGAAGCGCTGGCGCGAATGTGCAGGGTTTTCGATTTCATCCACCAGGGCGACGGCGAAATCCTCAAAAGAGATGCGGCTGCCTTGCTCATTCGACAGCAACTGGTCGCCGCCAAGGCGGAACTTGCCAGTGCGTTCACCCGGTACAAACTCTGCCGAAGGAGATAAAAAGGTCCAGTCCAGCTCTTTTTCCTTGCGTAGTATGTCGAGGAATTCTCCACCTTTACTGGCCTCGGGGCGATAGGCGTCGGGAAAGCCTGGCTGGTCGATCAGCCGTTGGCCGGGAGCGACCTCAAGACTGCCGGCGCCACCCACTACTAGATAGCGTTTGACACCGGATGCGCGTACGGCCTCGATGAGCGTGCGCGGGTCAGTGGCGGTGAACTTGACTGCGCTGATCACCGCATCATGGGCAGTCAGCAACTTGGCCAGGCCTTCCCTGTCGTTGGCGTCTCCGGTTTTGGCGGTTACATTGGGTAGTGCGGGGATTTTCTCCGGATGGCGGGCGATCGCGGTGATGGTATGGCCGCGGTCAGAGAGTTCCTTGAGGATGCGCGAGCCGGCCTGTCCGGATGCGCCAATGAGTGCAATGCGTGCCATTATGGATTCCTTTTGATGAGTGAAACTAAGTAACAAAAATAGACTGTTCAGAGCTGGGATGGTACATTCGTCATTAACCTGAAACAAGAAGTCAGTTTATTGCGACTGAGTCACTCTGAGGTGACCTTTACTGTAGGGATATCATGTCATCGAGTCATACCGAAGATCCTATTGAGCTTGAGCAGCCATGCCCTATCCGCGATGTGCTGGATAGGATAGGTGATCAATGGAGCTTATTGATACTTGAAGCGCTGGCCCTGCGCACCCTGCGTTTCAACGAGCTTCACCGTGAGATCGGCGATGTGTCGCGCCAAGTGCTCTCGCGCACACTAAAGCGGTTGGAAAACGATGGTTATATCAGCCGCACGGTGTATGCCGAAGTGCCACCCCGCGTCGAGTATGCGCTGACCGGACTTGGCAGATCCTTTCTTGAACCCATGCAGAAGCTGATCCAGTGGGCGGAGGACAATCACGAGGCTATCTGTCGGTCACGCAAGCAACGGCAGGCTTTGCGGGAGCAGGTTCAGTAGAGCCCGTACCGTAGCCACGTGCTGCAGCATCTCCTGTTGTGTGAAGATGTGGCTGAAGGGCCGTCATTCTAGTCATTAGGGTGCCTGTCGTGCAGACACCGATTGCACAGGCGACTTGCTATTGTGCACTCACGCCTTCTTTTGCTTCCAGGCGTTTTTGTGTCCGTCCCAGCAACAGCCCATTGCCTGCCCATATCAGGGCAAGAACGCTCCCAAGCAGCATCGCCACAGCAGGCTGGCCTGCCAATAAATCAATACCGTGCTTGACCCAACCGCTGACGGCATCGCCAGCGCGGTATACAACGGTGTCGATGAAGTTCTTGGCCTTGTATTTTTGCTCGGGGGAAACCGAGGTATATAACATCTCACGGCCTGGGCGCACGAATGCATATTCACCGGCGCGGCGTACCACCATGATGACGGCAAGTACTGCGAACACGGGTGCCAGTGCCAGCCAGAGAAATCCGGCGGCGATTGCTACAGGCACCGCCACCAGCAGCACGCCTATGCCAAGGCGTTGGGCGATGCGGCCGGTGAGGAAGAGCTGGGTCAGCAGCGCCAGCGACTGCACAACGATGTCGATGATGCCGAACACCTGGGTTTGCTGGATGCGGTCCGGAAAGGTTGATTCCACTAGGCGTGCCTGCTCAAAATAGAGGAACGTATTGGCTGTCGCCAACAAGATGACGAAAGCGGCGATGCCAAGCAGGTATGGCGAGCGGAATACTGCAACTGCACCTGATAGCGGATTGCCTCCCAATGGCTGCGAGCGGAGGAGTCCCTCGTCCGGCGCGAGCGGGAGGTAGTCGCGCCAGCGCTGCAGGACGCTGCCCGCCACTGCGCTGCCCCCGAGCATCAATGCCGATAGCGCCAGCAACCCGGCATGGCCGAGCATCCCGACCAGGATTGTTCCCAGTAGCGGCCCGGCAAGGCCGCCAAGGCTGGCGCCTGCCGCCATCAGCGCAAACAGGCGCTTGGCCTGGGCGCTGGAAAAGACGTCGGCCAGGACGCTCCAGGCCAGCGAGATGGTCAACATATTGAATACCGACAGCCAGATATAGAATGCCCTCGCCAGCCATGGATCGTCAGGCCGCCATGCCATGCCTGCGGCAAATGCAAGCAGATTGACGGTGAAGAAGCCGTAAGTCCAAGGCAGAATGTTCCGACGCTGTGCCTTGGAGGCAATCCAGCCGAACAGCGGCAGCACGGCAAGTGTGGCGATGAATGTGCCAGTGAACAGCCATTGCAGGTTGCGCACGCCGCCTGCAATGCCCATGGTCTCGCGTACCGGGCGCAGCATGAAATAGCCTGCGAATAGCAGGAAGAACATGAGCAGGCCAGCCAGCACTGCTGGCGCCTCCTGTTTTTCCACGTTGAACAGCCGGCTGGCTAGCGAGGAGATGCGCATATGGTGCGCTGCCTCAGCCGACCGTGTCGATCAGGGATTGCCGCTGCGCTTCGGTCAGGATGGGCCCGCTGCCAGCCTTGAGGTTGTCGCTCTGGCGCTCCGGCTTGCCGGTGGCAGGGATTACGGTGGTGACGGCAGGGTGGCTCAGGGCAAACCTGAGGAAAGCTTGCGCCCATGAGGTAATCCCGACTTCGGCGGCCCATGGCGGTAGCGCTTTGCCCTGCACCCTGGAAAACAGGCGTCCGTCCTCAAAAGCGCGGTTGACCAGTACCGCCACGCCTAGCTCCCGCGCCACTGGGAAGACTGTTTGCTCTGCGTTGCGCGAGACGACGGAGTAATTCACCTGCAGGAAGTCCGGCTTCACCTTGCGCACTACCTCGGCAAGCTCGTCATGACTGCTGTCCAGATAATGGGTGAGCCCGGTGTAGCGGGTCTTGCCCTGGGCCTTGAGTTCCTTGATCACTTCGAACTGGGTACGCCAGTCCCGCAGGTTGTGCACCTGAAGCAGCTCCACCTTGTCCGTGCGCAACCGCTTGAGCGAATCCTGGAACTGCGCCAGCCCGGCCTCACGGCCAGAAGTGCCGATCTTGGTGGCGAGGAAGGCGCTGGAGCGCAGTCCCAGCTCTTCAAGCAATTGCCCGATGACTTTCTCTGCTGTGCCATAGGAGGGGGCGGTATCGATCACAGTGGCGCCGCCCGCGAAGAACCGCCGCAGTACTTCACGCAAGGGGTCGAGTTCGGCGGCGCTATTGCCAACTTCGAAGCTGCCGGAACTACCCATGCCGATCACGGGCAAACGCTCGCCGCTGGACGGAACAACGCGAGTTTGCATGATCCCCGATTGGGTTGGGGATAACGGATTGGCAAATACATGGCGGGCGAGGACAATGCCTGCGCTAGCCGCTGCAAGACCTGAGAGGAAACTGCGTCGGGATAGCATGGGAGCTCCTTATCAGTTGGGGTATTCCGGAGTTTAATTTGAGTGCTGGAATAAATAAATGCTACCAGGCACACGAGATGCTGAAACATCCAAGCAAAGCATAACTCCTTATCTTATGCCGGAGCAGAAGAGTTAGCGCAGTTAACAAAGCTCAGGGAGGCAGACGGCTAGGGGTCTCTACCGCACGCAGTGCAAGCGGTTGGTGAAGCAAGGCAGCAACGTTAGGGACGTGGTGTTGGGTGCGCTTCATTGCTCATGATGCAGGAGGCATCACATCGCCGACATGCGGTTGATGGGGATATGGGGGAGCCGCATGATCTTGTCAATGGCGAGACGGGCCAGTGCCCAAGCGCGTTCCTCGCGCATCTGTTCCCTTTCCTGCTCGCTATGGGGCAGGAACTGGCCGCCAAACGTCAGGGAATGGCGCACGGTGTTGTTCTCATTCATATAGGCTTTGACGACATCTTGCACACGCTCTTCGCGGCTCTTGTATAACGAGGGCATCGCTTATCCTTCTACTCCTGGTTGGACTCTTCCGGTTCAAGTTTTGATGACGGAAACAGTTTTTCATCTTACATGGCGCTGCCCCGCCTGTGCCAAGCGATTTGCGCTTAAAGCGGCGAGCCAAATTCCCCTGGTGTCGATGTGGCGCCTTGCCATATGGCTTGTACTGACTGCCGCAGAATGCCCAGCCGAACGCGATTCATCACGCGTGTTTGCGAATTCCTACATGCGCTTCGGAATAGGAAGACTCTTATTCCCGGGAGAGCCAAGTTTAGGATGATGGGATCAAATCAAGTTTGAGGATAAGACATGCGCTTATGCACATATTCGTTGCTGATACTGGCATTGTCCTTGCCGTTGCACGGTCACGCCGAGGATAGCGCATCCCTGACTACCTATGCGGAAGAGTCAGCCACCACTGGCAAGGTGAAGGCCGCGCTCGCTCGCGATCAGGTGCTGGCGGCGCTTGATATCAAGGTGCGGTCGGATGACCTAGGCGCCGTGCACTTGAGCGGCACCGCAAGGTCGCAAGCCGAGGTGAGCCAGGCGACCCTCGTGGCACGCAGCGTCAGTGGGGTGGTGTCGGTACAGAATGATATCGTGATCGACAGCCCTGATGACCCCAAGCGGAAGTAGCGGTGGCCAGTACCATTCGGGGTTAGAATGTGCGGGTTAGTGCCGTGAATAAGGCAGTAAGCCTGCATGCAGGCCGATGAGCCGTCATTGACCCAGTGTGACTCTGCCGATATAGATTGGGCGCACTAACCACTTGCCGTGATGCTGCGCATGGTCGATGAGTCAGCGCTGTGCGGCTGCCAGCTTGGCAGCAAGCCCGATGAATACGATCCCTGCGACCCTATTCATGGTCTTGATGGCTTTGGGCGAGCGTCGCAGCCAATGGCTGAGTCGTCCTGCGGTATAGGCAATCAGGCTGAAGATCATCAAGGCGGTCATCATGAACAGCCCGCCGAGCTGCAATATCTGGAGCGCCGCTGGCCCGGCGCCTGCCTTGGCGAATTGAGGGAGGAAAGCCAGGAAGAACAGCGCGACTTTGGGGTTGGTGATGTTCATGAGGATGCCGCGCCTGTAAAGTCCTGTCAGGTTATCACGGCCAGCGCCGGCCGGTCCTTCGCTGGCGACCGGGGTGTCCATGCCCGACGTGAGTGCACCATATGCAAGGTAAAGCAGGTAGGTGGCCCCAAGAATCTTGAGTGCGGTGAAGGCGGCGGCCGATGCCTGGAAAATAGCAGCGACGCCAAATGCGACAGCCGCCGTGTGCACGACCAGGCCGGTGCACAGGCCCAGCGTCACGGCGATGCCCTTGCGCGCGCCGCCGGCAGCTGACTGCATCAGGACGAACAGGTTGTCGGGGCCAGGCACCACAGCAAGTACCGCGGATACTGCGATAAACTGCAGCGCCGTATCGATTGAAACCATGCTGATCTCCTTTAAAACGGGCTAATAAACTCTCCAGGTGCTGTTGCCAGTCATTGTCGTCCGCTTAAATATGTCTGTACCTGGGTCAATGTGCTTGGCCAGAGCCACCTGGCTGAGTTTGTTCGCCATCATAAGCTGCCCGGCGGGTAATCTGCCACAAGGATTGTTGAATGGATGCTGCGCATTATCGCAACATCATCCTTGCCAGCCAGAGTATCACTTTGCCCAGGATGGTTGTACAAGGCCGTGCCTGGCTGCCATGGTCCAGCCAAGGCCGCTGGCGTCATTTTGATGCAACGAGTGGCGCACCCTCCCAGCTGCCGCCCAGCGCGCGGATCAGGTTGACCGTGGCGCGGGCGCGTTCTCCGTCCAATTGCACAGTGACACGCTTTTGCTGCAGCAAGGTGCGATCCGCATCGATTACCTCGAGATAGCTCACCAGCCCTTCGCGGTAGCGGCTCTGGGCGAGGTGGCTGGCGCGTTGCGACGAGGCAACGGCCGTGTCCTGCACTTCGGACTGGTTGTCGAGGATGCGCAGGCTGGCCAAGTTGTCTTCGACCTCGCCAAAGGCGTTGAGCACGGTCTGCCGGTATTTGGCGACGTCTTCCTCATAGACGGCGCGTGCGCGTTCCAGCCCGGCTTCACGGCGGCCGCCGTCAAAGATCGGCATTGAGAGCATGGTGCCGATCAAGGGGCCAAGCAGGAAGGTGCGGTTGGACCACTCGAACAAGCTGCCCAGCTCGGAGGATTCATAACCGAGTGCGCCGGTAATGTTGAGGCGTGGGAAGTAGGCCGCCTTGGCGACACCGATGCGCGCATTCGCTGCCGCCATCGCGCGTTCAGCGGCGGCGATGTCTGACCGGCGCTCCAGCAATGAGGAGGGCAAGCCGGCCGGTACATTGATACTGATGCGTTGCAGTGGCAGTGCTGCCAGGCTGAATTCCGTAGGGGATTTACCCAGCAGGATGGCGAGGGCATGTTCGGCAATCGCGCGGCGGCGCGTCACGCCCAGTTCCTCCGAGCGTGCAGCCGCCAGCTCGGACTTGGCGCGGGCCAGTTCCAGTTCACTGATGTCGCCGGCGTCGTAGCGGTGTTGCGTCAATTGCACAGTCTGCTCGCGGAGCTTGACGGTGTGCTGGTAGATGACACGCTCGGCATCCAGCTCTCGGATGGTGAAGTATTGTTGCGCCACATCCGCCTGCAGGGAAAGCAGGACCGAGCGCAGCAGGGCAACACTCTGTTCCGCATCGGCCTGGGCGGCATTGACCAGCGAGGATACGCGACCGAACAGGTCGGCCTCGTAGGCGAACTGCGCCTGCGCACGCCACAATGTCTGTTCGCTGCCGTTCCCGGTGCGCTGTGCGTCCGGCGATATCCGTTGATGCCCGGGGCTGATGCCGCCGCTCAGTTGCGGATAGCGGTTGGAACGCTCGTCCTTGAACAAGGCGCGGGATTGTGCCAGCCTGGCGGTGGCGGCCTGCAGGTTCTGGTTGGCGGCCAGGGCCTCGTCCTCCAGGTTGTCCAGGGTGAGGTCGTTGAAGACCTGCCACCACTGACCGCGGTGGTTCAATTCCGCCGGCTCGGCAGTCTTCCATTGGCCGGACTGTTCGCCTGTCGCGCTGAGACTGGCTTCCTTGAATTGCACCGGCGTTACCACCTGGGGCTTTTCATAGACCGGGGCCACCGAGCATGCTGCCAGCAGCAGCGTGGCGGTCAATAGCGATAATGTCTTGGTCGGTTTCATGTGTTGCGTCCTATATCAAATGGCTGGCGGCTGGGCCGACAACATGGGGTTCGTGCTTGGTGGCCGAGTGCAGCCGGCGGCCTCCGCTCAGCTTGCGCAACAGCACGTAGAACACGGGCGTGAGGAACAGGCCGAACAGGGTCACGCCCAGCATGCCGAAGAACACGGCGATACCCATGGCATAGCGCATTTCCGAGCCCGCGCCGCTGGAAGTCACCAGCGGTACCACGCCCATGATGAAGGCGATGGAGGTCATGAGGATGGGGCGTAAACGCAAGCGGCTGGCCTCGATGGCCGCCTTGACGATGCTGCTGCCTTGCAGCTCCAGTTCGCGTGCGAACTCGACGATGAGGATGGCGTTCTTCGCAGACAGCCCGACCAGCACCATCAGCCCGATCTGGGTGAAGATGTTGTTGTCCCCCTTGGTCAGCCACACGCCCGTGAGCGCCGCCAGGATGCTCATCGGCACGATGAGGATCACCGCTAGCGGCAAGGTCAGGCTCTCGTACAGTGCGGCCAGTACCAGGAACACGAGCAGAACGCTGATCGGGAACACCCAGATACCGGCATTGCCCGCGAGGATCTGCTGGTAGGTCAGGTCGGTCCACTCGAACTTGATGCCGGGCGGCAGGGTCTGCGCGGCTATCCTTTCCACTGCCGCCTGGGCCTGCCCGGTGGAATAACCTGGCGCTGCCCCGCCGTTGATGTCGGCAGCGGTATAACCGTTGTAGCGCACCACCATTTCCGGGCCGTAGGTGGGTGTCACCCTGACCAGCGAGGACAGTGGCACCATGTCGCCCGCCATATTGCGCGTTTTCAGCTGCAGGATGTCCTCGGCCTTGGCGCGGTAGGGTGCATCGGCTTGCGCGCGCACCTGGAACACGCGACCGAAGCGGTTGAAGTCGTTGATGTAAAGTGAGCCGAGGTAGATCTGCATGGTGTCGAACACTTCGGTCACCGGTACGCCCAATTGCTTGGCCTTGGCGCGGTCCAGGTCCACGTTCAGCTGCGGCACGTTGATCTGGTAATTGGTGAACATCGGGCCGAGTTCCTGCGCCTTGGAAGCCCCGGCAACGAAGGCGTTTACCGCCTTGTCCAGCTCGGCATAGCCCAGCGCCCCCCGGTCCTCGATCTGCAGCTTGAAGCCGCCGATGGTGCCCAGGCCCATGACCGGGGGCGGCGGGAACACGGCGATATAGGCGTCCTGTATCTGGCCGAATTTCTCGTTCAGCGATTGTGCAATCGCAGCAGCCGACAGTGCCTTGTCTTTACGTTCGCTGAACGGCTTGAGCGGGGTGAAGACGATACCGGCGCTGGAACTGTTGGTGAAGCCGTTGATGGAGAGGCCAGGGAAGGCGACCGCATTTTCCACGCCGGGCTGCTGCAATGCGATCTCGCTCATGCGGCGGATGACTTCCTCCGTGCGTTCCAGCGAGGCGCCACTGGGCAGCTGGGCGAAGCCCACCAGGTATTGCTTGTCCTGCGCCGGTACGAAGCCGCCGGGCACGGCGAGCGACACGCCCACGGTCAGGCCGAGCAGCACGGCATAGACGCCCATGGCTGCGCCCTTATGGTTGATGATGCCCTTGATGCCCTTGCCGTAGCTGTCGGAGGCACGGCTGAACATGCGGTTGAACCTGGCAAAGAAGCCGCCCAGCCAACGGTCCATGAAGCGCGTGAGCCAGTCCTTCTTGTCGCCGTGGCCCTTGAGCAGCATGGCGGACAGGGCGGGGGACAAGGTCAGGGAGTTGAACGCCGAGATCACGGTGGAAATGGCGATGGTCATGGCGAACTGCTTGTAGAACTGCCCGGTGAGGCCGGTCATGAACGCCAATGGGACGAACACCGCAATCAGGGTCAGCGCGATGGCGATGATGGGCCCGCTCACCTCGCGCATGGCCTGGTAGGTGGCATCGCGCGGACTCAGGCCCGATTCGATGTTGCGCTCGACGTTTTCCACGACGACGATGGCGTCATCCACCACGATGCCGATCGCCAGCACCATGCCGAACAGCGACAGCGCGTTGATAGAGTAGCCGAACGCCAGCATCAGCGAGAAAGTGCCGATGATGGAGACCGGGACCGCCAGCAATGGGATGATGGATGCGCGCCAGGTTTGCAGGAACAGGATCACCACCAGCACCACCAGGGCGATCGCTTCCAGCAGCGTGGTCACCACGGCGCGGATGCTGGAGCGCACGAACTGCGTCGGGTCGTAGACAATATGGTATTCCACCGATTCGGGGAAATCGGCGGCCAACTCCTTCATGGTGGCGCGCACGGCATCAGAAATCGCCAGCGCGTTGGCGCCGGGTGCCTGGAAGATCGGAATGGCGACCGCAGGCTTGTTGTCCAGCAAGGAGCGCAGGCCGTATTCGGAGGCGGCGAGCTCGATGCGCGCCACGTCGGACAGGCGCGTGATGGCGCCGTCGGCGGAAGTCTTGAGGATAATCGCAGCAAATTCCTCCTCGGTCTTGAGGCGACCCTGGGCATTGACTGACAGCTGCAACGGCACATTGTTGGGCGACGCGCCGATCACGCCGGCCGCCACCTGCACGTTCTGCTCGCGGATTGCCTGCACCACGTCGGATGCAGTCATGCCGCGCTGGGCGACTTTCTGCGGATCGAGCCAGACGCGCATGGCGTAGTTGCCGGAGCCGAACAGGCCGACCTCGCCCACGCCCTGGATGCGCGCCAGCCTATCCTTGACGTTGATCACGGCATAGTTGCGCAGGTAAGTCATGTCATAGCGGTTGTCCGGCGAGGCCAGGTGCACCACCATGGTGAGGGTGGGCGAGCTTTTCAGCGTGGTGAGGCCCAGCCGCTGCACGTCGGGCGGCAGCCTGGGCAATGCTTGGTTGACACGGTTCTGCACCAGTTGCTGTGCCTTGTCCGGGTCCACGCCAAGCTTGAAGTTGACGGTGATGGTGAGGTTGCCGTCGCTGTTGGCCTGCGACTGCATGTAGATCATGTCTTCCACGCCGTTGATGGATTCCTCCAGCGGCGAAGCCACCGCCTCGGCGATCACCTTGGGGTTGGCGCCGGGGTATTGTGCGCGTACCACCACGGAGGGCGGCACGACTTCGGGATATTCCGAGATGGGCAGCTGGAACATGGCCAGCGCTCCGCCCAGCAAGATGAGCATCGACAGTACGCCCGCAAAGATCGGGCGGTCGATGAAGAATTTTGAGATGTTCATTTATAAGTTCTCCCTAAGAAGGTTCTTAGGCTTTGACGGTCTTTTGTTGTTGATTGGGGAGGCTGCGGATGGTGTGGATGGCTTCCTCTGCCCTGACCTGTGCCAATGGCGAATCGCTGCCAGGCATGGCGACCAAGTGCGGGCTGACCTGGCTGCCGGGGCGCACGCGTTGCAGGCCATTGACCACGATGCGTTCGCCAGGCTGCAGCCCGCTTTCCACCACACGCAGTTCGCCATGGGCCGCGCCTAGCTGTATCTCGCGGTAATTGGCCTGGTTCTGCGCATCAACCACCAGCACGTAGCGCTTGTCCTGGTCGGTGCCCACGGCTTTCTCGTCTATCAGTAACGCCGGACGGGTGCTGCCACTGCCCAGCCTGACGCGCGCATACAGCCCCGGCAGCAACTCGCCCTTGTGGTTGTCGAACACGGCGCGCACGCGGATGGTGCCCGATGCGGTGTCGAGGCGGTTATCGACCGATCCGATGCGGCCTTCGCGGCTGTAGCCGTCCTCGTTCGCCAGGCCCAGCAATACCTTGAGCCGGCTGGTATGCCCGGGCTGGATGAATTTCAGGTAGCTTTGCTCGTCTACTTCAAGCGCCGCGTAGATGTTGTCGGTAGATACCAGCGTAGTGAGCGGCGTGGAGCTAGCGCCCGCGGAAACGATATTGCCCAGTGTCACCTCGGCGCGGGAAATCCGGCCGGAAACCGGGGCCGTGATGCGGCTATATTCCAGATTGAGGCGGGCGGTCTGCAATGCAGCCTGGGCTGCCAGCAATGCGGCTTTCGCCTCCAATGCCGCATTGCGCTTTTCCTCGAAGTCGCGCCGGGCAATGGCGTTGTCACCGATCAGGCGCTCTGCGCGTTCCAGGTCGTGGCTGGTGTAGTCCAACCGCGCCTCGGCGCCGCTCAACTGGGCCTGGGCGCGTGCTACCTCCGCTTCGAATGGCCGCGGGTCTATGGTGAACAGCAGATCGCCTTTCCTCACCAGGTCGCCGTCCTTGAAGTGGATCTTGGTCAGTGTGCCGGAAACCAGGGGGCGGATTTCCACGCGCTCGACTGCTTCCAGGCGGCCGGAATAATCCTGCCAGTCGGTGATGTCCTGCTGCGCGACAACCGCAACGTCCACGCTAGCGATATTTGATACGGCGGCAGTGTCGGCCTGGGCCTCGTGGCTCGCTGGCGACCACAAGATGACGCCACCCGAGATGGCCAGGGTTGCCGCCAGCAGGGCGGCGAATTTCTTTTGTTGGAGTGGTGCAGACATGATGTCCCTCATCTTTAATGTTGAAATCGAAATTAGCGCAGCTAACAAAACGCTCATGTGTTGCCCTGTCTTGTCGTGCTGCTTGTACAGTCTGTGGCAGGGCGCGTAGCCCGGGCCGCCTGGCGGAGTGCTGCTAGCCGCTGTCAATAGGTAAGCCGGCGTGCATGGCCTGGCGGCGCAGGAACTCGACTACCTCGCGCAGCATGGGCTGGTGCGCGAGCAATTCGGCATGCTGGACGCCGGAAAAACGTGAAACCTGGGTGGGGACGCCAGCCTGGATCAGGACATTGGCGTATTTTTCCGCTTCGATATGCAGCACGTCGCATTCGGCAGTGGCGATCATGGCAGCGGGCAGGCCGGCAAGGCGTAGCGATTCCAGCGGTGCGGCATAGGGATGCATGCGTTGCGTGCACTTGGGCAGATATTGACGATAGCGTTGCGCGCATTGCGCCGCGGTGAGCTCGGACTTGAGCCCGGCGGCGTCGCCCAGCAGGGTCATGCTGGGGTCCAGCATCGGCGCGATCAGCACTTGCGCGGCAATGCTGAATTCCCCGCGGTCGCGCGCCATCATGCTCAGGCCCGCGGCGATACTGCCTCCGGCATCATCGCCTGCGACCACCAGCAGCTTGGCAGTCACGTTCAGGCGACACGTATTGCGTGCCGCCCATCGTGTCGCGGCGTAGGCATCTTCTGGCGCAGCGGGAAACGGGTGCTGTGGCGCCAAGGCATAGCCGACGGAAAGGACGACGGCAGGGCAATGGTATGCGATGAAGCCGGCGGGAAAGTCCGCATCGTCTAGGCAGCCTGCGTTGAATCCGCCGCCGTGGAAATACAGCACTAGTGGCACATCGCCGCCTGCCTGCGCGCGACGGTACAGCCGGACGGGGATTGTTCCCTCCGGCCCGGGGATGATGAAATTTTCACGCGAAACGTGTAGTTCGTTCACAATTGGTCTGCAGTCGTGGTAGCGATGCGACACATTGTGATCGTTGTTTCTGTATTAATAATCTGTCGAAATGTGGAAACACTATTGCTAATTGGCAAACAATAGTGTTGGTCTAATGGAGTAACGCACACCATCCAGGCTAGTTATTGCCCAAGTGACTTGGTTCTGAAGGAGTGTCGGTATGCTTTTTATAGGTTTTTTGTAAATAATTGGTTAAATTTTTCAATATTGTTAGTAGAATTCCTCACAATCATTCAGTTTGACGGGAATTCATGATGGACAGGTTGCAGGCAATGCAGGTCTTCACCAGGGTGGTGGATGCCAACAGCTTCACGCGGGCGGCGGATAGTCTAGGTCTACCACGCACTACGGTGACGACTACCATCCAGGCGCTGGAAGGCCTGCTCAACGTACGCCTGCTCAACCGCACTACGCGGCGCTTGAGCCTGACGCCGGACGGCGCGGCCTATTACGAGCGTTGCATGCGCATCCTGGCCGAAGTGGATGAGACGGAGGCCTTGTTCCGCGATGTGACGCGCGGCCCGAGCGGACGGCTGCGCATCGACGTACCGCCCTCGATCGGTCGTCTTATCATCATTCCCAAACTATGCGATTTTTATACCCGCTACCCGGATGTGGAGCTGGTGATCGGCATGAGCGACCGCCCGGTGGACATGGTGCAGGAGGCGGTCGACTGCGTGGTGCGCGTCGGCGATTTGCAGGATTCCAGCATGGTGGCACGGCGCATCGGCACGTTCCATATTGTTACCTGCGCCGCCCCGCGTTACCTGGCGGAATATGGCATGCCCGGCACCTTGGACGATTTGCAGCACCATCATGCCGTGCATTATTTTTCCAGCCGCACCGGGCGCAATATGGATTGGGATTTCGTCATCGAGGGAAAGGTTACTGAGGTCAAGATGGCGGGCAGGGTCGCGGTCAATGATTCCGAGGTCTATGTGGCTTGCGCATTGCAGGGGTTTGGGCTTATCCAGGCGCCGCGTTACATGGTGTTGCCGCAGCTCGAATCCGGTGAGCTGGTCGAGGTTTTGCCGCAATGGCAGCCTTCAAGCCACCCGATTTCGGTGGTCTATTTACATAACCGGCACTTGTCTCCAAAGGTCAGGGCTTTCGTGGACTGGATTGCGGAGTTGTTCGGCAGCTGCCCCTTGCTGGGCGGATGCAGCAGCGACATGGTCGAGAATGAATGTCGCTTTGCTCAATGCGAGCAGGGCAACACGATGCGCGGGATCATCGATCGCAATAATGTCGCCGAGGCGGTGTTCTGAAGTGTGACCGTTCTTGGCCTGCCACAATCTCATCACTTTGAACTGAGCTATGTAGTAAGAGCGCAGGATGTATCCTCGCTTCATGCTTTGATCAATCGCGTGGTGGTCATGGCTCCCCGGCCCAGCTCCAGGTGCTGACCCTGATCAGCAGGCATCAACGCCATCATCGACTCAATGAAAGATATTCGTTCCCCAGGTGCCGGACGCATGTCCGGCCTTGTTCATTCCGCGGTCAGCCTGTCGCGGATAGTGGCGACGGCACGGTACGATTGCAATCTGATGTCTTGGTCGAACACATGGCCGGTCACCATCAACTCATCAGGGGCGAGATCGTTGAGCAGTTTTCTCAGGCCGGCCTCCACGGTGGTGGAAGAGCCGACCAGCGAACAGGCCAGCATGCGCTCCACGCTGATTTTCTCGGCTGGCGTCCAGTATTGCTCGATATCGTCCACCGGCGGCGGCAATTGTCCCGGTATGCCGCGATGGAGATTGGTAAACGCCTGTTGCTGGGAGCTGAACCAGTAGCGTGCTTCTTCATCGGTGTCAGCGACCAGGATATTGGCCGTCACCATGAAATAAGGCCTGTCCAGCGAGGTGGAAGGCTGGAAGTTGCGGCGGTAGGTGTCCAGCGCCTGCAACAGGAAGGTAGGCGCAAAATGCGAGGCAAAGGCGAACGGCAAGCCATGTGCAGCGGCAAATTGGGCGCCATACAGGCTGGAACCCAGTACCCAGATGGGAATGGCTAGCCCGGCCCCGGGCACCGCCCTGATGCTTTGCCCTGGCTGGGGCAAGTCAAAGTAGCCCTGCAGTTCTGCCACTAGCTCGGGGAAGTCTTCGCCATGCGCATGCAAGTTGCGCCGCAAGGCGCGGGCGGTGGCCATGTCGCTACCGGGCGCCCGGCCCAGTCCGAGGTCAATGCGTCCGGGATAGAGCGATTCCAGCGTGCCGAATTGCTCAGCAATCGCCAGCGGAGCATGGTTGGGCAGCATGATGCCGCCGGCACCGACGCGGATTGTCTGGGTATGGCCGGCGACATGGCCAATGACGACAGCCGTCGCAGCGCTGGCGATGCCGGGCATGTTGTGGTGTTCCGCCAGCCAGAAGCGACGATAACCCAGCGTTTCGCCGAGCTGCGCCAGCTCGACGGAGTTGCTGAACGCCTGCGCAGGCGTGCTGCCTTGAACGATGGGGCAGAGGTCAAGGATGGAAAATGGAATCATCATGTGCAAGTGTCGTGGGATTATTGTGGAAGACAGGCATGTGTGCCTGAGGTTCTTTGCAAGCCTGATTATGCACCGGCAATAACGATGCCTGGGGGAAGTTCGTAAGAGAGCCCAGGGATTGGCTAGAAAACGCGCTTTGTGTCAAGACAACGCTCCGGGCCCGGGCCGGCTAGGCTGGATCGTGCCGGTTGTTCCCAGCGGCTGTTGCGCCATGCATGAACTCATTTGGCCTGTTTCCCCAGGCAAGTTTCCAGATTAACTTCTGCAGCAGGAGAACATACAATGCTGAAAACTGTCATCCTCATAAGCTTTTCTTTTTCTTCTGCCCCCTGAATTGATGATTTGACTATGCTCACTTTTGATAACCGTTTCCTGCGGGAACTGCCGGGAGACCCGGAAACCAGTAACCAGTTGCGTCAGGTATATGGCGCTTGCTGGTCCCGCGTGATGCCGACCTCGGTATCATCGCCCAAGTTGTTGGCGTATTCCCACGAAATGCTGGAGGCGCTGGAGCTGAGCGAGGAAGAGATCCGCTCCCCGGCATGGGTTGACGCATTGGCAGGCAATGGCCTGATGCCCGGCATGGAGCCTTATGCGGCTTGCTATGGCGGGCACCAGTTCGGCCATTGGGCAGGGCAGCTGGGAGATGGCCGGGCCATCAGCCTGGGCGAGGTGGTCAACCGCCAAGGGCAGCGTTGGGAGCTGCAGCTCAAGGGGGCAGGCGTCACGCCATATTCCCGTATGGCGGACGGGCGCGCAGTGCTGCGCTCCTCGGTGCGCGAATTCCTCTGCAGCGAGGCCATGCACCACTTGGGAATCCCGACGACACGCGCCCTGAGCTTGGTGCAGACCGGCGATGTCGTGATCCGCGACATGTTCTACGACGGCCATCCCCAGGCAGAAAAAGGCGCGATTGTTTGCCGGGTCTCGCCCTCGTTCATCCGTTTCGGCAATTTCGAGATATTTGCCATGCGTGATGACAAGCAAACCCTGCAAAAGCTGGTGGACTTCACCATTGACCGCGATTTTCCCGAACTGAGGAATTACCCGGAAGAGGAACGGTTGGCTGAATGGTTTGCGATCATCTGCGTACGCACGGCGCGCCTGATCGCGCAATGGATGCGCGTGGGTTTCGTGCATGGCGTGATGAACACCGACAATATGTCCATCCTCGGCCTGACCATCGATTACGGCCCCTACGGATGGGTGGACAATTTCGACCCGGGCTGGACCCCCAATACCACCGATGCGGCGGGCCGCCGCTATTGCTTCGGCCGCCAGCCCGACATTGCGCGCTGGAACCTGGAGCGCCTGGCGCAGGCGCTCTATACCTTGAAGCCGGAGCGCGAAATCTACGACGAAGGTCTCATGCTGTATGACCAGGCCTACAACAACGAATGGGGCGCCGTGCTGGCTGCCAAGTTCGGTTTCAGTGCATGGCGCGACGAGTATGAGCCTTTGCTCAATGAAGTATTCGGCCTCATGACCCAGGCCGAAATCGACATGACTGAATTTTTCCGCAAGCTGGCATTGGTAGATGCCGCTCAGCCCGACTTGGGCATACTGCAGAGCGCGGCTTACAGTCCCGCATTGTGGGAAACATTCAAGCCCAGGTTCAGCGACTGGCTGGGGCAATACGCGCAGGCGACTCTGGCGGACGGGCGCGACCCAGCGGAGCGGCGTGAGGCGATGAACCGGGTCAATCCGCGTTACGTGCTGCGCAATTATCTTGCCCAGCAGGCCATAGACCTGGCCGACACCGGCGATACCAGCATGATAGAAGCGTTGATGGACGTGCTGCGAAAGCCTTATGATGAGCAGCCGGGCAAGGAGCGTTTTGCTGCCCTGAGACCGGATTGGGCCAGGCACAAGGCCGGGTGTTCGATGCTATCGTGTAGTTCTTGATTCAAGCTTTTTCCACGAGTGAATGTCTGACCGCGCCTGATCGCCCCAATGATGCGGAATGGCGCAGCCAAGTGTGGGATTGATCGCACTTGCCGCAAACTTCTCGTTTGACATTCTTACTTTCGACAACAGAGAAACGATACACGCCATATGGTCTAGCCTATCCTCTCGCTATCTGGCAGGGACAAGGGCGCAACATCGGCTGGGAATGTGCAAAAAAAGCCGCCCAGCTTTGCTGAACGGCTTCTGCCTGAATAGGTAAGGCGGTGATCCAGATGGACTTAATTCTGCTTGTCGTCGTCGATGAATTTCGACAGCCAATGATCCATGAGCTTGCCAGCCGCCTCACGTCCCCCCAGGCCGAAGGAGAGGGCAACGGCCACTGCGATGGCGCCCAGTGTCAGCCCGAATGCCAAGTTGACGATGTCGTCGGCAATGCCCATGGCGCGTAGGCCCATGGCCACTACCAGGCCGAGGATGGCGAAACGGGCAATGCGTGCCAGGCCGCGGCTGTTGGGGCCGGTAGCGCGGTCGATGGCTTCATGTGCCAGCCCTGCCAGCCAGAAGCCGACCACCAGAATCACCGAGCCGAGCAGCACATCACCACCAAAGCGTATGAAGGTGGCGATGATGTCGCTGACCTGGAGGAAGCCAAGCTGGTTGGCCGCTTCCACCGTGGCGAACAGCATGGCAAAGAACAACGCGATCTTGCCAACGAGGCCCGAGGCAGATTTCCCTTCAAAGGCATGGCCGAGGCCGATGCGTGCAGGCAGGGCGTCGAAGCCGAGGGTATGCAGCAGGCTGGCCAGCAAGCGCGCTGCGAATGAGCCCACCAGCCAGGTGAGTCCCAGGATCAGGCCAGCGGCGATGATGTGTGGCACGGCGGCGAGGAACATGCTCAGCATCTCGGTGGCCGGGCGGGAAATCGCCTCGATGCGCAGAGCGTCGAGTGCGGCGATCAGTGAGGGCAGGAAGACTGCAATGAACACTATCAATCCGCCCACGTGCGACAGGCGCAGAGTTTCCGCTATGCCGGCGCGTTGGCCGAGATTGTCGGCGCCAGCGGTGCGCAGCAGGTTGCTGACAAGGTTGCGCAGCACCGTGGCGACGATCCAGCCAACGCTACCGATCACCAGTGCGGCGACTGCATTGGGCAGGATGTCGAGTACCCGGCCTACCATGTCGCGCAGCGGATCGAGCAGGCCCTGCAACTGCAGCGCGCCCAGCACGGCTGGCACGAACAGCAGGATCACCAGCCAGAATAGGGCCTGTGCCAGGCTGTCACTGATAGGTGCCATGCCTGCATGCTCGGCCAGCCTTTCATCCAGCGTGGTTTTCGCCAGCACGCGCGTGATGATGGCGCGTACCAAGCTGGCCAGCAGCCAGCCGATCAATGCCAGCACCAGCGCTGCAAGGATGCGCGGCGCATAGGCGAACATTTCGGTGAGCAGTGCGGCGAACGGGTCGGATACCATCGCCAAGTCGAGCGAATTGAGCACCGCGACAAAGGTAAACAGCAATACTATCCAGAACAGGCTGATGGCGACGCCTTTTTCGATATCCACAATTTTCCCGGTCTGACCGGTCATCTGCGCAAAGCGGCGGTTCAGATCTGCCATGCCGAGACCGCGTCGCACGCCGGCTCGTACCAGTACGGCGAACAGCCAGCCCAATACGAGGATGGCCAGCGCGCCCAGCAACTGGAGCATATTGTCGCCGAGTCCGGCTTGCACCGTGCTCCACACATTGTTCCATTGTGTATTCATGCGAACCTCCTATTTTCGTATAGATGACACTATTCGATTGTTTTCAATGACAATATTCGGTATTCAATGGTTTGATGATGGCTGTGCTGGGAAGGGTTTGTCAACAAGTCCTTGCTACCTTAAAGCTGTCCCCCATCCAGTTTACGGACGCTGCCGTTGAGCGTGGTCAGGTCGAAATGCTGTTTTCGGCGCTTGAGCAAGCGCATGAGGGTAATCACGACAACCGGGGCCAGGGCAGCAAGCAGGAAGGACTCCAGCAAATGTGTCACCGGCTGGTAAGGCATCGGAAACATGAACAGGCCTGCGGCGAGTCCTGCCACGGTGCCTGTGACGGCTTCGCGGCCGGTGTGGGAGCGGCTGAACAGGCCAAAGAACACCGGAAACGCTGCCGCTGCGCAGAGCAGGTCTGCCAGCAGGAACAGGTAGAGCACGCTGTAGCCTTGCGCGGCGACGACCAGCACGGGAATCGCAACCAGCAGGACCAGCCAGCGCGACAGGCGCATCAGGCTGGCTGCGCTACTTCTGGGCATGACGCGGCCGATATCAACCGCCACGATGCTGGAGATGGCGCTGATGGCCGTGTCCACGCTGCACATGACCAGCGAGATGCCCAGCGGAATCAGGGCGACGGCCAACCAGAGCGGGATATTGGGCATGATCACGCTGAACAACGCCACTGAGCTGTCGCCGTCCGGTGTCATTGCCATGAAGGCCAGTCCGAACAAGCCCATGATGAAGATGAAGGGCACGACGAGAATGCCGCCGAGCAGGAAGCCGTTGCGCATGGTAGGGATGTCCTTGGCGGAGTAGATGCGCTGCCAGTTGCCTTGGTGGAAGATGCCGGTGAGCAGGATGGCGACAAAGAAGGTGAGCCCGGCCTTGATGCCGCCGATATCCTCCAGGTCGATCAACTGCGGCGCGGTGTGCTGCAGCTTTTCCGCGATCGGGGCAATGCCGCCGGTCGCCTGCCATCCGATGAAGACCAGCGCGGCCAACAGCGGGATGATGATGACGATCTGCACCTTGTCGGTGAAGATGGAGGCACGGAGGCCGCCGTAGGTGGTGTAGAGCAGCGTGAAGCCGAGCACGATGGCAGCAGTGGCCCAGAGCGGCACCGGCGCGAGCAGCGTGACCATCTTGGCGATGGCGGTGATCTCGGCGCTCATGGCGATGAACAGGTAGAACAGCATGATGGTCAGCGCAAGCAGGTACATGGGCTTGCCGTAGCGGGCGATGAGGAATTCAGTCAGCGAGTGACCGCTGGGCATCAGCTCGCGCATGCGCTTGCCGAGCGGGATCATGGCAAGTCGGGGCGACATGGCGCCAATAGCATAGCCGATCACGGCAGTCAGGCCGCCCCAGGTCGCTGCCTGCGCAGGCGAGAACAATATCCATGCGCCCAGCGACGAGGCCAGCAGGGTCATGATACTGGCCAGCGTACCCTGGCTATTACGCGCGACGATGTATTCCTCAAGATTGCCGCGGAACCTGCGTGAATAAGCTATGCCAGCGATGGCGAAAATGGCGGCGAAAAAGACCAGCCAGGTGAAAACGGCTTGTGTACTGAGCATTGCGTGGTGACTCCTGGTAATCGGCGAACGACAAGGAGCACGCACATCGAATGCGTTGTTTCCTTCCTTTCGCCAGCATGGTCTGGATCAAGTATTAAGGGTCATGACGGTTGTCATTTCTCAGCCGCAAGCGGCTCCCCTAGGTTAGGTCTGGAATTATAGCGATATTCTTCCAGTGTGCGATGAAGACATGCGGATAATTCATGTTTCATGGTATGGTTCGGCCTCAGAGTGGCTAAATAAAACTCAGCCAAGCGATCCTGACTGGGCGCTCTGCCGCAGACCGTACAAATAGTACGGCAAGGCAGAGCACAACAACGTCAGGAGAGTTTTGTTAGCCACTCTTCGGCACGGGGTGCCTTGTTTGAATGATTCAATTCAGTCAGGGCTGAGAACACACCCGTATACCTGATCCAGATCATACTGGCGGAGGAATGCCTGTCGCAGTTTGCGCTGCCATGTATTCCCTTGCCATGGACCATTGCAAAGGAATTACATGGGCAATCCATCTTCATCGCTACTCCCGATTCAAGAACAACTCGTGCTCGTCACCGGCGCAGGCCGTGGGCTGGGGCGGCATATCGCTCGCGCCTTCCTTGGTCAGGGGGCAAGTGTGGTCGTCAACTATCTTCACAGTGCGGAAGCCGCCGAGGCCTTGGCAGATGAAGCGCCGGGGCGGGCCTTGGCGATCCGGGCGGACGTGAGTGATGCCGTTGCCGTGCGGGCGATGGTGGAGCAGGCGCAGGCGCATTTCGGCAAGACCGTAACCACCATCGTGAACAACGCCCTGCCTGACTTCAAGTTCAACGGCGATGCGCGGTCGCATGCGCATGAGCTGGCATGGGAAGAGTTGCAGCAGCAATTTGAGGGTGTGGTGCGCGGTGCCCTTAATACCGTCCAGGCCTGTTTGCCTGGCATGCGTGCGCAGGGCGGCGGCCGGGTGATCAATATCGGCACCAACCTGTTCCAGAACCCGGTAGTGCCTTACCATGATTACACCGCCGCCAAGGCAGCGCTGCTTTCCCTCACGCGCACCCTGGCGCAGGATCTGGGGCCTGATGGCATCACGGTCAACATGGTGTCGGGCGGCCTGCTGCGCACGACTGACGCCTCTGCTGCCACACCGGATGCCGTATTTGACCTGATTGCCGCGAGCACACCCTTGCGCCGCGTTACTACGCCGGAAGAGTTCGCCGACGCGGTGCTGTTCTTCGCTTCGCCCTGGTCGCGCGCGGTGACGGGGCAGAACCTGGTGGTGGATGGCGGGCTGGTCAAGAATTAGGATGGCTGACGCCATTTTTCTGGCGTTGTTGCCCAGCTCTGGCGTTATTTCTTGCGCTGCCTGCGGCAAGTCGTCTAGCCAGGATCGCTGCTAAGCTTTTTTCCAGCCATTCTTGCTCGCGTCAATATGCTATCCGCTGACTCAGCGCCTGTCATGATCGAATTCACTAAAGAGGCTTTTGTTCTGCCATGATGCACATCAACTTGTTCCTGTTCGGCTGCGGCCACCACAATGCGGCCTGGCGCCACCCGGATTCCCAGGTCGAGCGGCTTGGTGATATCCGCTATTACGAGGAAATGGCGCAGCTGGCCGAGCGTGGCAAGCTGGACGCCGTGTTCTTTGCCGACGGCCATGCCACCAACAACATCACCGATGGTCCACGCTGGTTTCTCGAACCGGTGACCATGCTTACGGCCATCAGCCGCGCCACCCGGCACATCGGCTTGGTGAGCACGATTTCCAGCACCTTCTTCACACCATTCCATGCCGCACGGCTGATGGCTTCGCTTGACCATATTTCCGGTGGGCGCGCGGGCTGGAACGTGGTGACGTCCATGTTCGACGTCGAGGCCCGAAATCACGGCTATGAAGCCATGCCTGGCCATGCTGAGCGCTATGCCCGGGCAGAAGAGTTCATCCAGGCGGTGCTGCAGTTGTGGGATAGCTGGGACGATGGTGCGCTGCTCAACGACCGCGCTGGCGATTACGTCGACGAAAGCCGGGTGCGCCAGATCAACCACCGGGGCAAGCATTTTCTCGTCGACGGGCCGTTGACCGTGCCGCGCCCGCCGCAGGGACATCCCGTGCTGTTCCAGGCCGGCGCTTCCGAGCATGGTCGCGCGCTGGCGGCAAAACACGCTGAGGCGATCTATGCGGTGGCCTACGACCTGCCATCGGCCCAGGCCTATTACCGTGACGTCAAGGCCAGGGTCAAGGCTGCCGGACGGCAGGTGGATGTGCCCATCCTGCCCGGCCTGGTGACCTTCATCGGCTCAACTGAGGCTGAGGCGCGTGCCAAGCAGCGCGCACTGGATGAACTGCTGCCTGCGGAAACCTCGTTGCGGCAATTGCAGTTGTTCATCGACCAGGATTGCATGGGCTGGGAGCTGGATGCCCCGGTGCCGCCATTACCGCCGTTGGAAGCCTTCACCGGCCCCAAGGGGCGCTACGCCACCGTGTTGCGCATCATTGAAACCGAGCGGCCCACGGTACGCCAGCTATTGGGCCGCCTGGCGGCCGGAGGAGGGCATTGCACCATGGTTGGCACTCCCGAGCAGGTGGCAGACCAGATGGAGCATTGGTTCCGCAATGGCGGCGCCGATGGGTTTAACCTGATGCCACCTGTGCAGCCTGACAGCGTTCAGGATTTCGTCGACCATGTGATTCCCATCCTGCAACGGCGCGGCTTGTTCCGCGAGGATTACGAGCACACGACATTGCGCGGCCACCTGGGCCTAGCGCGGCCTGGGAGACAGTAGCCTGGCTCTTCCTTGTCCCGCGCCGGGTCCTATCTTGGATATCGCGCCGTCATGTATGATGTGAGCGCCTGGAACAGGCCCTAAACCATTGTTGAGAAAGCCGCTTGATGCCTGAGTCCGTCTCTGTAGATGTAATGCTTCACCTGCTCATTGCCTTGGGGGCAGGGTTATTGATCGGGGCCGAGCGTGGCTGGCAGGAGCGTGACGAGACAGAGTCCCGCCAGAGTGCAGGGATACGCACTTTCGCCCTGACCGGCCTGCTCGGGGGACTGAGCGCCCTGCTCAGCCAGCATCTCGGCATTGCGGTCTGGGTGACGGTGCTGGTGGCACTGATGCTGGTCGTCAGCATTGCCTATGTGGGCGACTTGCGCCGCAATGGCGACCAGGGCATTACCAGCGAGCTGGCGCTGCTGATTACTTTCCTGTTGGGCAGCCTGGCGCTCTCGGACAATGTCATGCTGGCCAGTGCCGGGGCGGTAGTGGTGGCCTTGCTGCTCAGCTTGAAGAATGTTCTGCATACCCTCTTGAAGCGCATGAGCGAGGCGGAGCTTTCCGGTGCGTTGAAGCTGCTATTCATCTCTGTGGTCATGCTGCCGGTGCTGCCCAACGAGTCCTACGATTCCTGGCAGGTGTTCAATCCCTACACCACCTGGTGGATGGTGGTGCTGATCGCAGCCCTCAGCTTCATTGCCTATATCGCCGTGCGTTTGACCGGCACGCGCTATGGCCTGATGCTCACGGCCATTCTCGGCAGCCTGGTTTCCTCTACCGCAATGACATTGACCCTGTCGCGCCTGTCTGCCAAGAACCTGCATAGTTTGCTGGCAGCGGGCCTGCTGGCGACCTCGGGTTTGATGTTCCCGCGCGTGTTGCTGGAAGTCGCTGTCGTGAATGCCTCCCTATTGCCGCCCATTGCCTGGTCGCTGGGCACCATGTTTCTGGTCTACATGGTCGGTGCGGCTGTTTTCTGGCGGCGGGCTGTCCATCAAGAGCCTGCAAACGCTGAAACTCCATTGCGCAATCCATTCGAATTGAGACCTGCGCTGCGGTTTGCCTTGTTGCTGACGCTCATTTTGTTCCTGGTGGAAGCGGGCCGGCGCTATTGGGGAGATACCGGCGTCTACCTGGTTTCTCTGATGGCCGGGATCGCCGATGTGGATGCAATCACCTTGTCCCTGTCGCGCAGTGCGCATCAGGAGCTTGCCAGCCATGTCGCGGTGCTGGGCATTGTCCTCGCGGTGGTCAGCAATAGCATCTTCAAGGCGGTTCTGGTCGGGTTGATAGGCGGGCGGGAGCTGGCATTGCGTACTTATCCTGTCATCGCACTGGCTTTGGTGGCTGGCATATCAGTATTGCTGCTCTCAGTCTGACGCCTTTGCTAGTAGGGAGAAGGGCTGAAATGACAGCCCTTGCGTGGTGATTCAGCACACTGATCGCCAATTCAGCAAGGCAATGCAGGGCAGGGCGGCAACGTGATGGGTTGGTTGAGGCCCTCAGGGGGCAGGCACGCCATACCTGTCTGCCTGCATCTTGCCATTGACGCTGTGTGAGCGTACATCCGGGGTAATCGGCAACATGCTGCTGTTCCAGTGTTGCCATTTTTCCTTGAGCTCGGCCAGCACCTGTGGATATTTCTCCGCCAGGTTGGCACGTTCGCGCTGGTCCTTGCTCAGGTCGAACAGGAACTCGTTGCCGTTGATTTTCAGGTATTTCCAGTCGGCTGAGCGCACGGCGGCCTGTTCCTGCCCCTTGTAGCGCCAGAAAAGTGTGCGCGGGCGCACGGCTGCTTCGCCAAGAATGACTGGCAGCACATTTTCGCCGTCAGGTTGGTAGCGGGCGTCGGGCTGCGTGCCCGCAGCAGCGAGCAATGTGGGTAGCCAGTCCATGAATGCTGTGTGTTCTGTGAACAGATTCCCGACAGGATTGCCAGAGGCGCGAATAATGCACTTATTAAATTATCACATCGTTGCAATAATTTAATATGATTAATAGTTATTAATATAGACGCGGGTTGTCATTCGTTAATGCATCATGAAGGAAACCCCGGTGTTTTCGACGATGACCTGAGTCAATTCTTGATGACCAACCTCACCCTTGATCATCGGCTACAGCTACCCAAGGCAAGACGCGATTGGTAAGCATGAGAGTTTCTGTTGAGTGATGTTGAGCCAGTATTGAAGAATGCGTTTGCAGAATTTAAGAGGCCTGTTGAGAAGTTTTCACTGAGAGGCTTGACTTTTTGTACATTCGTACAGTAGATTTCCACTCATGGGACAAGACAAAGATATTGAATACCTGGGCAAGCTCCAGGACTATTTTGCCGAGCACAAGACATTGCCTACCTTTAGTCATGTAGCGCAATTGCTTGGATTCAAGTCGAAAAATGCCGTGACTTCGTGTGTGGCACGCCTGAAACTGCAAGGCTTCATCGACTATGCGCCGGATAAGCGGCTTAAACCAGGCAGGCGCTTCTTTGAGCGCATCATTGCCGAGAGCACGGTGCAGGCCGGGTTTGCCACACCTGCCTATGGCGACAGCCTGGATACAATGGGGATCGATGACTATCTGATCGAGAAGCCATCGCAGACTATCCTGATCACGGTTCGCGGCGACTCCATGAAGGACGCGGGCATATTCGACGGTGATGTCGTCATCGTCGAAAAGCGCCCGTTTGCCAATGTCGGAGATATCGTCGTCGCCATCCTCAACAAGGAATTTACATTGAAGACCTTGGGCAAGGAGGGCAACCAGTTCGTATTGATTCCTGCCAACAAGGATTTCCCTGTCATCCGCCCAGAGGGGGATTTCGAGATATTCGGCGTGGTTGTGGGGCAGTTCCGCAAATACGGCTGAGCCGTATTGTGCTCACCATTACCGTAGCATCGACGCCATTGCCTATTTTCAAGGCAATGGCGTTTATTTTTGCACCATCAATTGCTTAGTGACGCCATCCCCAGACTGCCCACAATGTTATGCACAGATTTTGTGGTCATTCGTGGGCTTGCAGCGCTTTCCAGCCCAGCTCCCTCATGCACAGCAACAGGCCGCGTGTCGCCTTGGCAGTCTTCCCCGACATGTCAGGCTTATGTTCCGGGCCAAGTTGAGCCACGCATTGCTGAATGTCGCTTTTCAGGCTGTCGGCGCCACGGCCTGTTTTCCACCAGGAGTTGACGACAAAGATATCCATCGGGTCTGCCGGCTTCTTGGCGGCGGGTTTCGCTGCCGTTTCTTGCTTGGTCTCGCCTGGACTCGCTGTTTCTGATGCTTCCTCTGCATGGGCGCTCGCGGTGCTGGAAGCGGTATTGCGGTAATCCTTCTTGAATGAAGCCTTGATGACCGGGTCGTCATCTTCTGCTGCATCGAGCGGGTTGTGGAATACCCAGCCACTTTCCTCCATGCACTGGGCAAAGGCATTGCCCTGCAGTCCTTTCGATTGGCATGCGGATTTTGCCGAATTCAAGTCATTGACCCCGGCCCCTCGCTTGTAGGCAAACTCTCCGCCGCAGCCTGCCAACAAGAGTGTGGCAATCATTAGTGCAGGTATTCCTTTACGTGTTACTTGGCTTTTCATCTGGTCGTTCATTCTTGCAATGCCTTGTTGGATATGGGTTTGGATCGAGCGCGCAGTCAAATTACCACGCCTCACGAATCTGCGCATGTACGCAATATGACGTATTTAAGCCTAACCCCTCAATCGCTAATCTGGCAACACGAAAGATTTGGCGGGTAGTTCACCGTTCAGCCCGATGATTTTTGGTGAAACTTGATAAAGGGGTAAGTAAAGATGAAATTCAAGATGAAGAAGTGTGCGCTGATGGTGGCGCTGGCAACGTCTGCCGCATTGCCGTCCATGAGTTCGCAGGCTGCTGGCACGATCACCTTTGGTGAAGACAAGTCCATCAGCATCGGCATGGGGATCCGTACTCAGTTCACGAGTCAAGATGATGCTGCTCCCAACGGCAGTTCCTATTCCAAGGATTTTGATGTCCATGATGCGCGTATCTACATCAATGGTTCCTTGAACAAATATATCAAGGGTACCTTGAACTTGTTTACCAGTACCGTGGATGGATATGGTGACGATGGTGCTATGGAAGTACTGGATGCTTACCTGCAGTTTGAGTTCATGGATGAATTCAATATCTGGGTTGGTCAATTGCTTCCGCCAACTGACAGAGCCAATCTTGATGGCCCTTTCTTCCTCAATGCCCCTGGTCTTATCCTGGTGTAGTTTCGCGTTACCAGAACAAGTTCATTGGTCGTGATATCGGTGTCACGGTCTGGGGTAAGTTAATGGATAAGCGCCTGGTGTATTCCGTTGGTACTTATGAAGGTAATCGCGCATCTTCCTTCAATGGTAACAATGCATTGAATCCTAATCGTTCTGACGATTTGATGTTCAGTGGTCGATTGCAATATGACTTCTGGGATGCTGGGAATGACCCTGCTTATTACACAAGCAGTACTTACTACGGTAAAGACGTACTCTCTGTAGCGTTAGTTGGTATGTATCAAAAAGATGCTGTAGGCGCTGTAGGTGCAAGTGACGATTATTTTGCTTACAACATTGATGCTTTGCTGGAAAAGAAATTTGCCGCAGGTGTTTTAAACCTTGAAGGCGCAGCCTATAAGTACGATTTCAGCACCACTGCAGTGAATGCAGATCCCAATGGACATAAATCTGGCAAAGCCTATTTAGGGCTTGTTTCCTGGATGTTCAATGACACAGTAGGTTGGGGGAAATTCCAGCCTTACGCTCGCTATCAACGTTTTGATGCATCTAGCGGAACGCTTTTCAATCCGGACGTAAAGGAATACGACCTGGGCCTGAACTACATCATCGATGGCCATAACGCCCGTATCAGTACTGTCTACACCAAGACCAAAACGCAGGGTGCAGATGATATCGACAAGTTCACCGTCGGTCTGCAGTTGCAATTCTAGTTGGGGGATGGCCGCCATCACTTGATGCGGTGGCGGCTGTCGTGAATGTTGTTGTTAAAGGAGATGTATAGATGAAGACCTTGATTAAGCTGGATTTTGACAAGCCAGCCTGGGAACAGGACGGCCAGATCCATAACCGTTGGCATCCTGATCTGCCGATGGTGGCGATGGTCAAGCCTGGCGATGAGTTCCGCGTCGAGTGTATGGACTGGACAGGCGGCCAGGTCGGCAATAACGATAGTGCGAACGATATTCGCGATGTCGACTTGCTGCAGGTGCATTACCTGAGCGGCCCGATCGGTGTAGAAGGTGCCGAGCCCGGTGACCTGATGGTGGTGGACATCCTGGATGTGGGTACCTTGCAGGATCAGCAATGGGGGTTCAATGGCTTGTTTGCCAGGACCAATGGCGGCGGCTTCCTGACCGATCACTATCCTGAGGCTTCCAAGACGATCTGGGACTTTCATGGCATCTATACGACTTCCCGCCATGTGCCCAATGTCAAGTTTGCGGGCATCATGCATCCCGGCCTGATCGGCTGCTTGCCATCCCGCGAGTTGCTGAATGAGTGGAACAAGCGCGAAGGCGAATTGATTGCGACAGCCCCTGACAGCGTGCCGCCACTAGCGTGCCCTCCGACCGCGAAGTCTGCCGTCATGGGTAGGTTGAAGGGTGATGCGGCTGTTGCCGCTGCCAATGAAGGTGCGCGTACTGTACCTCCACGCGATAACGGTGGTAACTGCGACATCAAGAACCTGACCAAGGGCTCACGTATTTATTTCCCCGTTTACGTCAAGGACGGTGGCTTGTCCATGGGTGACCTGCATTTCTCCCAAGGTGACGGCGAAATCACTTTCTGTGGCGCAATCGAAATGGCCGGCTATCTGGATATAAAGGTTGGCTTGATCAAGGAAGGCGTGAAGAAGTACGGCATTAAGAATCCGCTATTCCAGCCAAGCCCACTGTCACCTACTTACCGTGATTACCTGATTTTCGAGGGCATTTCCGTGGATGAGCAAGGCAAGCAGCACTACCTGGATGTGCATGTCGCATACCGCCAGGCCTGCCTGAATGCGATCGAATACCTGAAGAAGTTCGGCTATAGCGGCGAGCAGGCGGTTGCCATCCTGGGTACTGCGCCAGTGGAAGGCCATATCAGCGGCGTTGTGGATTATCCGAATGCTTGCGCCACGCTCTGGCTGCCCACCGAAATCTTTGACTTCGACCTGAAGCCGAACGCCAACGGTCCAGTGAAGATTGTGACGGGTGCCGACGTTGCCCGGACATCCTGAGTTGATTTAACGCGTAGAGGAAACAGCCATGCCTATGTATGAATACAGATGTGATGAATGCGGTGTGTTTGCCGCACTGGGGAAAATGAGCACATCCAGCGAGCCGACGATCTGTCCCGATTGCGGCGAACTGAGCGAGCGCATTCTTTCGGCACCGCGTCTGGCCATCATGGGCAAGGCGCAGCGAAGCGCATATGAACGCAACGAAAAATCTGCCCATGAACCCAGGTCCACGCGGCGTTCAAGCTGCGGGTGCCTGGGAAATCATACTTGCGGTTCATCAGCAGCTTCGAAAAAGTCCGGCCAGGACACCCAAGGCAAGCGAGGTGAGGGAAAAGAGAAAGGAAGCCTATTGCAGATGCAGACGAAGAAAACCGCCAGACCCTGGATGTTAGGGCACTGAATACTCCAGCATCGCGTGATGGCGGCGTTGCGCCTTACCCTCACATGACGCTGGGCATCCCAAGTAGTTGTAAGTTGAACACCCCACTTTTTTAGTTTTAATTTCAGGAGAAATCTGATGAGTAAGACAAATCGACGCCAGTTCATCACCAAGACAGGCGCCCTGATGGGGGCAATGCTCGCAGCAGGCATTATTTCCGGCAGCGCTTATGCAGCCGACTTTCCAACTGCCAAGGTCAACACGACAGGGTTGGCCGTGACCGACAAGACCGTCAAGGTCGGTATCCTTCACTCTTCCACCGGCACCATGGCGATTAGTGAAACCGGCTCCATCCAGGCTGAGAAACTGGCGATTGCCCAGATCAATGCCATGGGCGGCGTACTGGGACGCAAGATCGAAGTGGTACAGGAAGATGGCGCCAGTGACTGGCCGACTTTTGCTGAAAAATCCAAGAAACTTCTTGAAAAGGACAAGGTAGCTGCCGTATTCGGTTGCTGGACTTCTGCTTCCCGCAAGGCGGTATTGCCAGTGTTCGAGAAAGACAATGGCCTGCTGTTCTACCCAACTTTCTATGAAGGCCTGGAGCAATCCAAGAACGTGTTCTACACCGGCCAGGAAGCCACTCAGCAAATCCTGGCAGGCCTGGACTGGATCGCCAAGGAAAAGAACGCCAAGACTTTCTACCTGATTGGGTCCGATTACATCTGGCCACGCACTTCCATGAAGATTGCCCGCAAGCACATCGAGAACAAGCTTGGTGGCAAGGTGGTGGGTGAAGAGTACATCGCGTTGGGTGATACCCAGTTCGGTTCCGTGATCAACAAGATCAAGCTGAAGAAGCCCGATGTGATCTACGCAGCAGTGGTGGGTGGCAGTAACGTGGCATGGTTCAAGCAGTTGAATGCTGCAGGCTTGAACTCCAAGAAGCAGAATATGCTGACCATCTCCGTGACCGAGGATGAAGTGCTGGGTATCGGCGGTGAAAACCTTGAGGGCTTCTACTCTGCAATGAAGTACTTCCAGTCCCTGAAGAACCCGAACAACGAGAAGTTCGTCGCCGAGTTCAAGAAAATGTGGGGCGAGAAGTCCGTAATCGGTGATGTGACACAAGCTGCCTATCTCGGCCCATGGCTGTGGAAAGCTGCCGTTGAGCGTGCAGGTAGCTTCGATGTGGACAAGGCTGTAGCAGCATTGCCTGGCTACGAGTTCAAGGAAGCCCCAGAAGGTTATGTCAAGGTTGACCCCAACCATCACTTGGTGAGCAGGCTGCGCGTAGGCAAGTGGCGTGCTGACGGCCAGGCCGATGTGGTGTACGAGTCCGAGCTGATCAAGCCCGATCCGTTCCCAAAGGGTTATCAATAATCAGCTAGCGCTGACAATGCAAGACGCTACGACAGCCCCGCTTGGGGTTGTTGTGGCGAGTACCGGGTACCAAACGTTTTATCTTCGTAAGTAAAAGGCTGGAGGCCGATTATGTTTGATTATTCAATGGCAGAGATAGGCAATATCGTTGTCATGCAGGCTTTCTCCGGATTGAGCCTGTTCAGCGTTCTTCTCCTGATGGCACTTGGCCTGGCGATCATCTTCGGCCAAATGGGCGTGATCAATATGGCCCATGGCGAATTCATGGCCATTGGCGCCTATACCACTGTGTTTCTTTCCCGGATTGCCGAGACTTACGGAATCGTCAACTACTATTTCCTTTTCGCGATTATTGCCTCATTCATCGTGGCGTTCATCATCGGCTATATCGTTGAGTTCGTGCTCATAAGGCATCTTTACAAGCGGCCGCTTGATACCCTGCTTGCCACCTGGGGGCTAAGCCTGGTGATGCAGCAGATATTCCGCTCTACCTTTGGCGCCAAGGAGGTCAGCGCCGTGTTGCCAGAATGGCTCATGGGCTCCTTCCAACCGACGCCTGACATTGATATCCCCATCAATGGCGTGTTCGTCCTCGGCCTGGCTGCCGTCGTGACACTGGGTGTCTTCATCTTCATGTTCCGTTCCCGCTGGGGCCTGCGTGTGCGTGCCACGGTGCAGAACCGTGTGATGGCAGGTGCTGTTGGCATCAATACCAAGAAGGTTGACCGCGTCACGTTTGCGCTTGGCTGTGGCATTGCTGGTGTTGCTGGTGCTGCGTTCACGACGATCGCCTCCACCGGCCCGACGACAGGCTCGCTCTACATCGTCGATAGCTTCATGGTCGTGGTCTTCGGCGGTGCGGCCAGCGTATTGGGCACCATAGCTTCTGCCTTCGGTATCGCCCAGGCACAGTCCATCCTGCAGTTCTTCATGACCAGTTCCATGGGCAAGGTCGCGACCCTGATGGTGATCGTCGGCATCCTCATGCTGCGCCCCGAAGGCCTGTTTGCATCCAAAGTACGTAAGTAAGGGGAACCAATATGAGCGATACACTCAACAAACTACTCGGCGGGAAACAAGGGGCCATCGGCCTCGGTATCCTAGCTGCCTTCATCCTGGTGGTGCTGCCGCTAGGGCTGGAACCCTTCCGCCTGGGCCTAATAGGTAAGTACCTGACCTATGCCTTTGTCGCGGTGAGCCTGGTGCTGCTGTGGGGGAATGGCGGTATCCTCAGCCTTGGTCAGGGCATCTTCTTCGGGCTGGGCGGTTATGCGATGGCGATGTTTCTCAAGCTGGAGGCATCCGACCCAGAAAGCACGGCGATTCAGTCGACACCTGGCATTCCTGACTTCATGGACTGGAACCAGCTGACGGCCTTGCCATGGTTCTGGGAGCCGTTCAAGAGCTTCCCGCTGACCATCCTGGCCATTCTGATCGTGCCGACATTCTTTGCCTTCCTGATCGGGTATGCCATGTTCAAGCGGCGTGTCGGTGGCGTGTACTTTGCGATCATCACCCAGGCCATTGCATTGATCCTGAGCATCCTGATCATTGGTCAGCAGGGCTACACCGGTGGCGTCAACGGTATTACCGACCTGAAGACGTTGATGGGCTGGGACATCCGCACCGATAGCGCCAAATATGTGCTGTATTACGTGAACGCCGGCTTGCTGATTGCCTGCATCCTGCTCTCGCGCTATGTCCTCAGCAGCAAGTTCGGCATGCTGTTGCTGGCAATGCGCGACAAGGAAGAGCGTGTGCGCTTCTCTGGTTACGATGTGTCCAACTTCAAGATCTTCATCTTCTGCCTGTCTGCCCTGATATCGGCGATCGGCGGGGCGATGTTCACTCTGCAGGTCGGCTTCATGTCGCCAACCTTCATCGGTATCGTGCCCTCGATTGAAATGGTGATTTTTGCTGCAGTGGGTGGGCGCATGTCACTGATCGGCGCAGTCTATGGCACCTTGCTGGTCAACTTCGGCAAGACCATGTTCTCGGAGACCTACCCAGAACTTTGGCTGTTCCTCATGGGTGGCCTGTTCATCGCCGTGGTGATGTTCTTCCCCAACGGTCTGGCTGGCATCTACGACAAATATGCGAAGAAAATACCTTTCCTGCGCAAATTGTCCGAAGAAACCCCCAAGGCCAAGGAGGCCGACGTTGTGCCTACCGCGCCAGTTGAAACCAAGGAAGCAGGGGTGAAAGCATGAGCAATACCGATTTCGTACTGGCTATCGAAGACCTGACCGTATCGTTCGACGGTTTCAAGGCGGTCGACAAGCTCAACATGTACATCGACAAGAACGAGCTGCGCGTGGTGATCGGCCCCAACGGCGCCGGCAAGACCACGGTATTGGACCTGATCTGCGGCAAGACCAAGTCCACTGCCGGCTCGATCAAGTTCAAGAACCGCGAGCTTACCAAGCTTTCGGAACATGAAATTGTCCGGGCCGGGGTAGGTCGCAAGTTCCAGACGCCATCGATCTACGAGAACCTCACGGTGTACCAGAACCTGGAAGTGTCCTACCCAAAGGGCCGCGGCGTGTTCGGCAGCCTGTTCTTCAAGCGCACCGATGAAGTGGTGACGCAGGTGCACAAGATTGCCAAGGAAATCATGATGGAAGACATCCTGGGCATGGAAGCCGCACTGCTGAGCCATGGACAGAAACAATGGCTGGAAATCGGCATGCTGCTGATGCAGGAGCCCGAGCTCTTGATGCTGGACGAGCCGGTGGCGGGCATGAGCGCCAAGGAGCGCGACCAGACTGCCGAGCTGCTCAACCGCATCTGCCAGAACCGCTCTGTCATCGTGATCGAGCATGACATGGAGTT
Source organism: Methylobacillus flagellatus KT (assembly GCF_000013705.1). NCBI lineage: Bacteria > Pseudomonadati > Pseudomonadota > Betaproteobacteria > Nitrosomonadales > Methylophilaceae > Methylobacillus > Methylobacillus flagellatus. The sequence continues at coordinate 1,908,351 of NC_007947.1, read as the reverse complement.
CGTCAAGAAGATCGCCCACAAGGTCACCGTGTTGCACCAGGGCAAGATTCTTGCCGAGGGCCCCATGGATAAGGTGCAGGCAAATGAAAAAGTGATTGAGGTCTATCTGGGCCATTAACGCATGCGAGAGGCGGTGCGATGCATTCAACCTCGTGCCGCCAGCCCGGACAATGAAAGGATAGGAATATGATTGAAATTGAAGACCTGACAGTCAGCTACGGACAAAGTGAAGTGATCCACGGCATCAGCTTTAGTGCCGTCAAGAACGAAACTCTGGCGATCATGGGCCGCAACGGTATGGGCAAGACCACCCTGTTCAAGTCGCTCATGGGCATTCTTCCCAGCAAGTGCAAGAAAGCCACGGTGGACGGCGTCGATATTGCCGGCAACGAAACTTTCCAGCGCGTGCACAAAGGACTGGCCTACGTGCCGCAAGGCCGCATGATCTTCCCGACTATGACCGTGCAGGAAAACATCGAGACCGGCCTGGAGAAATCCAAGTCACGCCAGATTCCCGAGGACATTTATGCCTTGTTCCCGGTACTTTACGACATGCGTGGTCGCAAGGGCGGCAACCTTTCCGGCGGCCAGCAGCAACAACTGGCCATTGCCCGCGCGTTGGTGACCAACCCCAAGGTGCTGTTGCTGGATGAGCCGACCGAGGGTATCCAGCCGTCCATCATCAAGGATATTGCCAAGGTGCTCAATGAGATCCGCAAGATGCGTGAAATCACGATCATCGTGTCCGAGCAGGTGCTGAGCTTCACGATGGAAATTGCGGACCGCATCATCGTGATCGACAAGGGCAACTTCATCCACGAGAACAAGCGCAGCGAAGTGGATGCGGCCAAAATCAAAGGCTACCTCTCCGTATAAGAAAACAAACAAAACAGCCTGCTGGCGGCGTTGCGCTTACTTGCCGTACTTATCGTACTGTCTGCGTGTCGCGCGCCTTGCCAGCACCGCTGTGCTGGCTTTTTTGATTGTTTTGAACGTGAGAGAAGGTTCAATAATGAGTGATTGATTTCGAGATGCTGGCGTTTTTATGGCAGGATGCTGCCAATGGATGATGTCAATACAAAAACGGCGGCATGGGCGGACAAGCGCTGGCAGGCATTGCTGGCGCTTGATTTTTCATCGCGGGCAGGGCGGACGACGTTAATAGGTAAGCGCCACCAGGGGCCGCTGGTGGTGCAGAAAATGCTTTACCCGGAAGGGGACGAGGTCTGCCACGGCATCATTATTCACCCGCCGGGCGGCGTCGCAGGCGGCGACCAGTTGCAGTTGCAGGCGACGCTGGAGGCATCAGCCCGGGCCTTGTTGACCACGCCGGGCGCCGGTAAATGGTACAAGGCCAACCAGTTGAGCGCGAGCCAGGCGGTACGGTTCCACTTGGCGGCCAATAGCTGCCTGGAGTGGCTGCCGCAGGAAAACATCCTGTTTGATGGCAGCAATGTGCATTTCAGCAGCGAAATCGACCTCGCCGAAGGCGCCGTATTCTGCGGCTGGGACATCCTGTGTTTTGGCCGCCAGGCGCGGGGCGAGCGATGGAGCGAGGGCGAGCTGCGTCAAGTGATGCAAGTGCGGCGTGAAGGTCGCTTGATCTGGAATGAGCGCCTGTTTGCCCAGCCGGATAGCCTGGTGATGCGTTCCGGTATCGGCTTGAAAGGCATGCCGGTCAATGGCAGCCTAGTGGTGGCCGCAGGTACAGTGCCTGTAGAAATTATTGAGGCTTGCCGGGCAATCGAAGCCCGCGGCGATGCGCATTACGGTGTGACAGCCTTACCGGAGATATTGTCTGCACGCTATATCGGCGCTTCTTCCGAGGCTGCCAAGGAGTATTTCGAACGGCTTTGGCAGGTGCTCAGGCCGTGGTATGCTGCCCGCCCTGCCACCCGCCCGAGAATATGGAATACCTGATACCGCCGCCATGTGAACCTGGCATGAACATGAGTCAATTGGAAAAGAATGGTCTATGGAATTAAGCCCTAGAGAAAAAGACAAGCTGCTGATCTTCACCGCGGCTCTGCTGGCAGAACGCCGCAAGGCGCGCGGTCTCAAGCTGAATTACCCGGAAGCCGTGGCGTTCATCACCGCCGCCATCATGGAAGGCGCCCGCGACGGCAAGACGGTGGCGGAATTGATGGGATATGGCGCAACGCTGCTGACGCGTGACGATGTGATGGAAGGCGTGCCGGAGATGATCCCGGAGATACAGGTGGAGGCGACTTTTCCGGATGGAACGAAATTAGTCACCGTCCACCAACCCATCCCTTGAGTCGTGGCCCACAATCCATCGCTAGCGGCGTTGCGCCTCCTTGCCGTACTCATTCGTACTGTCTGCGTCGGCGCGCCTTGCTAGCAATGGATTGTGAGCCACTCAGGGCAGTGTGAAATTGAAAAAGTAAATGAGCGCGACTGGAGCAATACACATGATCCCAGGTGAAATGAAAATAGACGCGGGCGAAATCCTGCTCAACGACGGGCGCGAGACGGTGACGCTGGAGGTGGCGAATACGGGTGACCGGCCTATCCAGGTGGGTTCGCATTATCATTTTTATGAGACCAATGAAGCCTTATCGTTTGAGCGGCAACTGGCTTATGGCTTCCGCCTCGATATTGCTGCAGGTACGGCGGTGCGGTTCGAGCCGGGACAGAGCCGCACGGTGCAATTGGTGGCGTTGAGCGGTAAGCGTGAAGTGTATGGGTTTGCCGGTAAGGTGATGGGAGCGCTGAAATGAGTGTGAAAATCGACAAGCGCGCCTATGCCGAGATGTTCGGCCCGACGGTGGGCGACCGCATGCGCCTGGCTGACACCGAGCTGTGGCTGGAGGTGGAGAAGGATTACACCATCTACGGCGAAGAGGTGAAGTTCGGCGGCGGCAAGGTGATCCGCGACGGCATGGGGCAAGGCCAGGGCGTAGCGAGCGAAGTGGCGGATACGGTAATTACCAATGCGTTGATCGTCGACCACTGGGGCATCGTCAAGGCCGACATCGGCATCAAGGGCGGTTATATTTCCGCCATCGGCAAGGCGGGCAATCCCGACATCCAGCCCGGCGTGGAGATTGCCATCGGCGCGGGCACCGAGGTGATCGCGGGCGAGGGCATGATCGTCACCGCGGGCGGCATCGATACCCATATCCATTTCATCTGTCCGCAGCAAATTGAAGAGGCGCTGATGTCCGGCGTCACCACCATGATAGGCGGCGGCACCGGCCCGGCGACCGGCACTTTTGCCACCACCTGCACGCCCGGCCCCTGGCATATCCACCGCATGCTGCAATCGGCGGATGCTTTCCCGATGAACCTGGGTTTTCTCGGCAAGGGCAACGCCAGCCTGCCGCAACCTTTGCGCGAGCAGGTCGAGGCGGGCGTGGTCGGGCTCAAGCTGCATGAGGACTGGGGCACAACGCCAGCCGCGATCGACAATTGCCTGAGCATCGCCGAGGAAATGGACGTGCAAGTGGCGATCCATTCCGATACCCTCAATGAATCCGGCTTCGTCGAGACCACGCTGGGTGCGTTCAAGGGTCGCACCATCCATACCTTCCATACGGAAGGCGCAGGCGGCGGCCATGCGCCGGACATCATCCGCGCGGCGGGGTATCCCAATGTATTGCCATCCTCGACCAACCCGACCCGGCCTTTCACCATCAACACCATAGACGAGCATCTCGACATGCTCATGGTCTGCCACCACCTTGACCCGGCAATCGCCGAGGACGTGGCATTCGCCGAGAGCCGCATCCGCCGTGAAACCATTGCGGCAGAGGATATCCTGCACGACCTCGGCGCATTCGCCATGATGTCCTCCGACTCGCAGGCCATGGGCCGCGTGGGCGAAGTCGTGATCCGCACCTGGCAGACGGCGCACAAGATGAAGGTGCAGCGCGGACCATTGCCTGAAGACAGCGCACGCAACGACAATTTCCGCATCAAGCGCTATATCGCCAAATACACCATCAACCCCGCATTGACGCACGGCATTGCTCACGTCGTCGGCTCTATCGAAGTCGGCAAGCTGGCCGACCTCGTGCTCTGGCGCCCGGCATTCTTCGGCGTCAAGCCTTCGACCATCCTCAAGGGCGGCATGATCGCGGCTGCCGTGATGGGCGATGCCAATGCCTCCATCCCGACGCCGCAGCCTGTACATTACCGCTCAATGTTCGGTTCCTACGGCGGCGCGTTGCAGACTTCGGTGACGTTCGTCTCGCAAGCGGCATTGCAAAACCCGGAAGTCGCTGCATTGCAGTTGAAAAAGCCGCTGGTGGCGGTCAAGGGCACACGCGGCGTGAAGAAAGCGGATATGGTGCATAACGGCTGGATGCCGGAAATTGATGTGGACCCGGAAACCTATGAAGTGCGGGCGGATGGCATGGTGCTGAGCTGTGAACCGGCAGAAATACTTCCCCTAGCCCAACGCTACTTCCTGTTTTGACGCGTGCAGACTAGCGCCCCTGGCGGCGTTGCTTTGCCTTGCCGTACTCAATGTACCGCCTGCGGCAAAGCGCCTTGCCAGGAACGCTAGTCTGCACGCTTAGGCAGTATTTATTGAAAACAGAAATTGATGAAATGAATGTCGCCGATATGGGATTTGAATGTTAGGTATCAGCAAGAAAATAGAAACCGCCAGCCAGGTTGACGATCAACTGGTGCTGCCGTTCGACCGCAGGCAGAAGAGCCGGTTGCGCGTGGAGCTGGCATCGGGCACCGAGGCGGCCTTATTGCTGGAGCGCGGCACGGTATTGCGTGGCGGGGATTTGCTGCAGGCCGAGGACGGACGCGTGGTGCAGGTGGTTGCGGCGGATGAGCCTGTGCTGCGTGTGACGGCTGCGACGCCGCGCGAGCTGGCGCGGGCGGCCTACCATCTGGGCAACCGCCATGTGCCGCTTGAGGTTGGCGATGGCTGGCTGCGCCTGGAACAGGACCATGTGTTGCAGGAAATGCTGCTCGGGTTGGGTGTGCAGGTGGAAGGGCAGATGGCCCCGTTCGAGCCAGAGGCCGGCGCCTATGGTGGCGGGCATCGCCATCACCACGACGATGACGCGCCTTCGATTCGCCAGCCGGCACGCTTGAGGATACATGAGTAAATCCAGGTCGCTGGTGCGTCTGCTGCAGCTGGCCAGCCCAATGCTGCCGGTGGGAGCATATAGCTACTCTCAAGGCCTGGAGTGGGGCATCGAGTCGGGCGAGGTGCATGACCTGGAAAGCGCCCAGGCATGGATCGGCGACGTACTACAGGTTTACCAGGGCGGTTTCGAGCTGCCTGTGCTGAGCCGGTGTTACCGTGCGTGGCAGCGTGGCGATGTTGAGGCCTTGAACGAATGGAATGCATTTTACCTGGCCGGGCGCGACAACGCCGAAGCCTTGGCCGAGAGCAGGCAAATGGGGTATTCGCTCAAGCGCTTGCTGCTGGAGTTCGAGGAATTGTCCGGTGCCTGGGCGACCATGCTGGAAGCCTTGCCCAATGCATCATTTCCGGCGCTGTACGCTGGCATCAGCCAGGCCTGGGAGATAGAGGAACAGGATGCCTTGCAGGCATATGCTTGGTCTTGGCTGGAAAACCAGGCCAGCGCCGCGATGAAGGCGGTGCCGTTGGGGCAGGTGGCAGGGCAGAAGATATTATTGGGTGTGGCAGGGAAAATTCCTGTGTTGGTAGAAGCTGCGATACAGATGCAGGATCATGAGATCAGTAATTTTTGTCCTGCATTGACCATTGCGGGTTGTAGGCATGAGACGCAGTACAGTCGGTTGTTCAGGTCGTAAGTGACTCAGCAATATTGTTGGTAATGAGAGGTCGCCTTTTGTTTGCTTCCTTTATTTTGGCGACGCAAAATAAAGGAAGCAAACAAAAGGCGACCCCGATTGTCTGCGTCCCGGAGCTTGGCCAGCCTTTTGCTTGTAGATAGTTACCGTGTTGAGCTTTGTTTTTGAGTGATTTTTAAATACTGGATAAGTAATGCAGATTAAGGAACCTTTACGCGTCGGCATCGGCGGCCCGGTCGGGTCGGGCAAGACCGCATTGACGCTGGCGTTGTGCCAGCGCTTGCGCAATGTGTACAACATTGCGGTGGTGACCAATGACATTTATACGCGGGAAGATGCAGAGTTTCTCACACGCAACGAAGCATTGGCACCAGAGCGCATCATCGGGGTGGAGACGGGCGGCTGTCCGCACACGGCGATCCGCGAGGATGCCTCGATGAACCTCGAAGCGGTAGCGCAGTTGAGCGAACGCTTCAACCCGCTGGACATCGTATTTGTCGAAAGCGGCGGCGATAACCTTGCTGCCACGTTCAGCCCAGAGCTTTCCGACCTGACCATTTACGTGATCGATGTTGCGGCGGGTGAGAAAATTCCGCGCAAGGGCGGGCCAGGCATTACCAAGTCGGATTTGCTGGTGATCAACAAGATCGACCTCGCTCCCATGGTGGGGGCCTCGCTGGAGGTGATGGAGAAGGATGCGCGCAGGATGCGCGGCGAGCGGCCCTTCATCTTTACCAACCTCAAGCGCGGGCAGGGGCTGGAAGACATTGTCGGGTTTATCGAAAAACAGGGGCTGATGCTTTGAGGGCTGGCAGCGGAACGAGAACGCTACCGGTACTGCCTCGCAGTACGGATGGTCGCTGAATTGCTTCGTTGGGTTTTGTTTCCGTATTCTAGAAGTCAGTTATCGTACAAGGAAAATACACATGAACATCATTCGTTTCGCAGCGTTGGGCCTGCTGGCATTTTCCCCATTGGCCTTCGCACATCCTGGACATGAATCACAGGGCCTGGTGGCTGGGTTCATGCATCCGCTCACCGGGCTGGACCACTTGCTGGTCATGCTTGCCGTCGGGATGTGGGCAGGGCGCATCGGTGGCGCGGCGCGCTGGCAGCTTCCGGCCACCTTTGTTGCAGTGATGGCGCTGGGCGCCGTCATCGGCATGGCGGGCTACCGCCTGCCCGCGATTGAAACATTGCTGGCCGCGAGCGTGATGGCGCTGGGCGCATTGCTCGTCGTCAGCCTGCGCCTGCCTCGGACCCTGCAAGCCGGGCTGGTTGCCTTGTTCGCCCTGTTCCATGGCATTGCTCACGGTAGCGAGTTGGCCGCAAGCCAAGGCCTGGCAGTCATGCTCGGCATGCTGGCCGCAACAGCCTTGCTGCATGTCCTGGGTCTGGCAGTATCCAGTCGCCGCTTGCAGCTTCCTGAGATGGTGCACTCTGTTTTTGGGTGCACCATGGTGGTGCTTGGCGCCTGGCTGCTGGCAAGCTGAGCAGGTGCCATCCATTATTCATGCAGGTCCAGGGCAGTTCCAGCCTGGTGTCCGCCTGGCTTGAAAATTGCTGCAGGTATGGTAGACATTGATGGGAATATCAAGGCTGGATGACTGCAATTGACTATCAGGCGGGGGCAGGCGGGGGCACCAGCGAGGTCATGGAGCCCACGCAGCGCATCGTCAAGGTGCGCCGCGACTACAATACCTGGGTGGTCAACGAAACGCTGGAGGATTACGCGCTCAGGTTCACGCCGCGTTCTTTCCGCAAGTGGTCGATTTTCCGTGTCGCCAATACCGCGTTCGGTGCAATTTCCTTCCTGGTATTGGAGGCGATTGGTGGCACGCTGGCCGTCAATTATGGCTTCACCAACGCTTTCTGGGCCATTCTTGCCATCGGACTGGTGATCTTCATGACCGGCCTGCCCATTAGCTACTACGCGGCTAAGTTCGGGCTTGACATGGACCTGCTCACGCGCGGCGCAGGCTTCGGCTACATTGGTTCGACGATTTCCTCGTTTGTCTATGCATCATTTACCTTCATCCTGTTCGCGCTCGAGGCGGCCATCATGGCCTATGCGCTGGAACTGTATTTCGACCTGCCGCTCTACATCGGTTATCTGGTGAGTGCGCTGGTGATTGTGCCGCTGGTGACCCATGGCGTCACCCTGGTCAGCCGCATCCAGATGATCACCCAGCCGATCTGGCTGTTCCTGCTGGCTTTGCCCTATGTGTTCATCATTTACAAGGATCCGGGCGTGCTGGGCAGGCTTGGCGAGTTTGCAGGTAAGTCGGGCTACGACAGCGACTTCAACTTGTTGATGTTCGGCACGGCGATGGCGGTGGGCATGGCCCTGATCCCACAGATCGGCGAGCAGGTGGACTTCTTGCGCTTCATGCCGGAGAAGACGCGCAAGAACCGTTTCCGCTGGCACCTTGGCGTACTGGTGGCAGGGCCGGGTTGGATATCCCTAGGCATGCTCAAGATGCTCGGTGGCGCCTTGCTGGCCTATCTGGCGGTGGAGGGCGCCAGGTCGTTCGAGCAGGCGGTCAATCCCAACCAGATGTACATGGCTGGCTTCAGCCAGGTATTCTCGAACCCGGAAGTCGTGCTGGCGGTGACGGTGTTCTTCGTGGTGATTTCGCAGATCAAGGTCAATATGACCAATGCCTATGCAGGCTCTCTCGCCTGGTCCAATTTCTTCGCGCGTCTCACGCATAGCCACCCGGGCCGCGTGGTGTGGGTGGTGTTCAATGCCATGATCGCGATCATTCTCATGGAGATGGACGTGTTCCAGGCGCTGGAGCAGGTGCTGGGCCTGTATTCCAATATCGCGATTTCCTGGATTACGGCAGTGGTGGCCGATCTCGTCATCAACAAGCCGCTGGGTCTGAGTCCCAAGGGGATCGAGTTTCGCCGCGCTTACCTCTACGACATCAACCCCGTCGGCGTCGGGGCGATGGTGATCGCCTCGCTGTTGTCGGTGGCGGCGTTCTTCGGCATGTTCGGCGTCGAGGCGGAGGCGTTCTCGGCCCTGATCGCGCTGGGCACCGCCTTGGTGGTGTCCCCCTTGATTGCATGGCTGACGAAGGGCAAGTACTACATCGCGCGTCGTCCCGTGAGCTACCAGCCGGCGAGCGGCGTACAGCGCTGCAGCATCTGCGAGAAGCAGTATGAGGTCGAGGACATGGCGCATTGCCCAGCCTACCAGGGCGCGATCTGCTCGCTGTGCTGCTCGCTGGATGCGCGTTGCAACGATCTCTGCAAGCCGCATGGCCGCATCGAGTATCAATGGCAGCGCGTCATGCGGCGGGTGCTGCCCGATCGCTGGGTTGAGGTGATGCAGAGCGGGTTGGGGCATTACCTGTTGCTCATGGCAGTGACGCTGGCATTCCTGAGCGCCTTGTTCGGGCTGATTTATTTCCATGAGTCGCTGACCTTCACGGGCGAGAAGGAAGCCCTGCTGCCCGAGCTTAGGCTGGGATATCTCAAGGTATTCGCTGCGCTTGCGTTCGTGAGCGGCATCATCGCCTGGTGGATCGTGCTGACGTCGGAGAGTCGCCGCGTCGCGCAGGAAGAGTCCAACCGCCAGACCAATCTGCTGCAACGCGAAATCGTGCTGCACAAACAGACCGATGCTGAATTGCAGCGCGCGCGTCAGGTCGCTGAGCAGGCCAACCAGGCCAAGAGCCGCTACATCACCGGCATCAGTCATGAGTTGCGCACGCCGCTCAACAGCATCCTCGGCTACGCGCAATTGTTGGACAATGATCCCAGCATCCCGGAAAACCGGCGCCAGTCCATTCGCGTAATCCGTCGCAGCGGCGAGCACCTGCTGTCCCTGATCGAAGGCACGCTGGACATTGCACGCATCGAGAGCGGCAAGCTTACCTTCGACCTGCGCCTGGTACGCTTCCCGGAATTCATTCAGCAACTCGTGAGCATGTTCGAGTTGCAGGCACGCAACAAGGGTATCGACTTCAAATATGAATTGCGGGGAGAGCTGCCCAAGGTGGTGCGCATCGACCAGAAGCGCCTGAGCCAGATCCTCATCAATATCCTCGGCAATGCCGTGAAGTTTACGCGCCATGGCGGGGTCTCGTTCAAATTGCGCTATGCGCGCGAGATGCTCCATATCAGCATTGAGGATACCGGCCCCGGTATAGCGCCCGAGGAAATCGAGAAGGTGTTTGAGCCATTCGCGCGTGGTTCGGCAGCCGCCAAGAGCAATATCGGCGGCACTGGCCTCGGCCTGACGATCAGCAAGATGCTCACCGAGTTGATGGGCGGCCAGCTCACGGTGCGCAGTACCCTGGGGCAGGGCAGCCAGTTCAATATCCGCCTGTTCCTTTCCCAGGTGCGGGTGCCCGAAGAGATCGAGAATGCTTCCATGCCCATGCCTCTGGCCTACAAGGGACAGCGTCGGCGGATATTGGTGGTGGACAACGAGCAGGTGGACAGGGAGCTGCTCAAGAACATCCTGCAGCCGCTGGGCTTCGAGGTGGCAGAGGCGGCGAACGGGCGCGAGTGTCTGCAGACCTATGTCAAGTTCAAGCCCAACGTCATCCTCATGGATCTTGCCATGCCGGACATGGATGGCTGGGAGGCGAGCTACATGATACGCAAGGTGCACCAGTCCGACGTGCCGATCGCGATCGTCTCCGCCAACGCGTTCGACAAGGGGTTGGAAAATACCGCAGGCATCCCGGCTTCGGACTTCATCGTCAAGCCCGTGAACGTGATGGAATTGCTGCGCTGGATTGGCGAACAACTCAAACTGGAGTGGGTGACCGCGCTCGGTGATGTTGTGGATGTAGATGCGGTCTCCCGGCCTGTGACCGGTGAGCTGGAAGCGCCTCCCCGCGAGCAGCGCGACGAATTGATGGCCTTGATCAAGGTGGGCTATATGCGAGGCATTACCCGCAAGCTGGATGAGATCGGACAGGATGGCCAGTATGAGACTTTTATTGCCGCCATGCGCCAGCTGGCAGGTCAATTCGAACTTGAAGCAATGCAGAAAATGTTGGAAGAAGTGAATGATGGAGGTTAGGAAAGATACCGCGGTCGTATTGATCGTAGATGACGTGCCGGACAACCTGGCCGTGTTGCACGATGCCTTGGACGAATCCGGCTATATGGTGCTGGTGGCCAATAACGGCGAGACTGCGCTCAAGCGGGCGGAAGAAGCGCGCCCTGATATCATCCTGCTGGATGCGATCATGCCGGGCCTGGACGGATTCGAAGTCTGTGCTAGGCTCAAGGCCAACCTCAACACCCAGCACATCCCGGTGATCTTCATGACCGGCCTGACCGAATCAGAACACGTGGTGGCGGGGTTTGCCGCAGGCGGCACCGATTACGTCACCAAGCCCATCCGTACTGCCGAAGTACTGGCCCGCATCAATACGCACCTGCAGGCATCGCGCCAGATGCACCAGGCGCGCGGGGCGCTGGACGCCTTCGGCCAGGCGGCCATTGCCGTCATGCCCAAAAGCGGCCGCATCGTCTGGCAGACGCCGTTGGCGCGGGACTGGATGCAGCGCTACTTCAGCGCCAGTGATATCGATCCGGTCACGCTCACCCCATTGGCGGTACTCAAGTGGCTGGCCAACTTGAGGGAGGACGGGAAGGAAAGCATGCCGCTCACCATTGTGCAGGGCAGCGGCCGCCTCGTCTTCTCGCTGGCGGACCTCAATGCGGAGGAGCAATGGATCATCATCCTGAGGGAGGAATCCGATGCTGCCCAGATCGAAGCGCTGATGCAGACCTTCGGCCTGACCCAGCGCGAATCCGAAGTACTCTATTGGGCAATCAAGGGTAAGACCAACCGCGACATCGGCGACATCCTCGGCACTAGCCCACGCACCGTCAACAAGCACATGGAGCACGTTTTTGCCAAGCTGGGTGTCGAAACCCGCACCGCCGCCGCAGCGCTCGCCACCAGCAAGCTGCGCAACCTCAAGGCGGGTTGAGGAGACAATCTAGCGCCACCCTTGGCTCAGGCCACCTGCTCCAGCACGTCGCCTCCACCTTCCGTTTCCGCATTTTGCACGGACGCCTGCCGTGCCGCCTCGCTGATGCGCGTGATCAGGTTGACGGCCGATAGCAGGATCAGCAGGTTTTCACCCTTGTCCGTCATGACCTTGGCAATGCCCTCGGCCGGGATGTTGATGGTCGCGAAAAAGGCCGAGAGCGGCTCGATCGCGTCGGGGGCGATGGCGGGGATTTCCCCCAGCGCGCTCACCAGCAGGCCGAACTTGGGCAGCTTGGGGCCGGCCTGGACAATGACAATCTGCTTGTCCTGTTCGGGGGGCTGAAAGTCGATGCCGGTGAGTCGGGCGAGGTTGAGGACGGGCACGACGCTGTCCTTGTGCTTGAGCATGCCTTCCAGCACCGATGAGGTGTCGGGCAAAGGCTTGATGCTGTTGGCCTGGATAGCCTCGACAATGTGTGAGGCCGGTAGGCCGAGCCAGTGCTTGCCGATGTAGAAGGTGGCGTATTCCTCGGCGTCTTCCGCCGCAGCCTGGTTGCTTACCGGCTTGAACTGGTTTTGCTGCAACAAGTTCTCTGAATCCATCATGGCGTTGATGTCAGCGGCCTTGCCCAGCGGGATGAAGATCAGCGCGGTCACATGGTGTTTGTAATTGTCGCCGGCCCCCTTGTATTCACGATATCCGGACGAGGCGCGCGCGCCCACGGCATAGTAGTTGTCGTGATAGAGCGCGATATCGAAGCCTGTGCTTCCTGGCGCCAGCTTGCATAGCCCCGGATGCACGGTAAAGTGGCTGCCGACGGCAAAGTCCTGGGAGGTGGATGAGATCACGCGCAGCTTTTCGTCGACATAGAGCGTGAAGCTGCCCTGGATGACTTCGTTATCGGCGCTGCGAGGCAGGGCGTCCGAGAGCATGGCGGAGAATTGCGGTGCGCTGTCGAACACGATGCCGATGCCGCCTACGGTCTGCTCCTGGTGGCGGATGGCGGCGGCATAGATATAGGTGGGCTGGTTGTCATACAGGGGAGTGGGTTCGAAGTCCGATACGACATAGTCTTGCGACCGGCGCAATTGCAGTGCAGCCTTGGCCCAGTCCGCTGTGATGGTTTCGCCTGTCAGCCGCTCATAGGTGGGATTGGACACCGCGACGATACGGCCATGGCGATCGAAGACGACCAGGTTGGAATACACGGTATAAGCCTGGTTGATATAGGCCAGCACCTTAGTGATCGCATGCATTTCCTGCATGCCGAGTTCCGGCTGGGAGAGCAGGCGCTGGAATGTTGCGGTCAATGCCCACCAGCGGCAGTCATTGGCACGTTCGTACAGGTTGCGGTCCATGATATCCACAGCCAGCGACGCGAAAAAGCGCGAGTTCTCCAGCATGACGGCCACGACGGTCTGGTAGAGGTCGGCGACCGTCTTTTCCACGACGCTCTGTGTCTTGAAGCCGGTGTTGCTGATTTCCCACAGCAACATCTTGGAGAAATTGTTCTGCTGCGCGTTGTGGCTGGCGTCACGCTTCTGCCAGATATTGCCATTCCAGACCGACTGGTTGAGCTTACTCTGGATGGTGGCTGCCTGCTTGGGAATGCCCAGCAATGTCGGCGAGAACAGCAACGGGCTGCGCATGACTTTCTTCAGCAGCATCGGGTCGATGCCGGCGATGATACTGGCGACATTGTCCTCGAAGGCATGCTCGAGCGGAATCATCACATGGCCGCGCCAGCCAGGGCCCATGTAGCCCTGGTAGCCCTTGGTTTCGCGCGTGACGGCAAGATACAGCCTGCCGGCAAAGCGCGTAAGTATCCAGTCCTGGCCCAGGGCATGTTCCAATGGGGCGCCCAGCGGGATCTGGTAGTGGTCGCTGCTGGCAACGACCCGGTTTTGTTCGTCCAACAGTAAGCCCACGCACCATTCGTCCTGTCGGATCAGGTCCTTGAATATGCCGTCCATTTCATCTTCGAACTTGAAGCAAAGACAGAGCACGCCCAGCGCGGTATCGCTATTGTCATGGCATACCTTGCGCGCATAGATCAGGCTGGCATCCCGCCCGGGCGATAAATCGCTGTGTCGAAACACTTCGAGGTAGGGTGCGTCGGAATGCAGGGCTTCCTCGATCAGAGGGTCGTGCGACTGCCTGGTGGGGTTGGTATCATCCAGCTGCACCAAAATGTTGCCGCCTGCATCAAGCAGGATCACGTTGAAGTAGACCGAGTACTTCTGGACATACTCGCTGAAGCGCTCGCGCAGCAGCAGGTAGTCAGTCTCGTCGACGCTGCCTGCGATGTGCTTGTCGAGGAAGTTGCTGAGGTTGTCGTCCGTGGATAGAAAGCCGATGTCTGCGGTGCGCTCGAACAGGTTGCGCACCACGATGTCCACTGCTACCTGAGCCTTTGCCGTGATCGCGCTGATGGTCTTGTTCAGCGTTTCCTGGGCCAGACTGTCCAGCACGTCGGTCGTGATCTTGCCGAATGCCTGGCGCGTCTCGCTCATGTCGGTGCCTGTGCCGGAAAGCTGGCTGAGCAGGGAGAGGTTATCCCAGGTGCTCTGCAGCTGCTGCAGCGATTCACGATAACGGTGGAGGCTGCCCATGCTTTGTATCATGGCTGGGAGGTGATGTGCGGTCATCATGATTTGCTTTCCTGGTGAAGTGCCAGCAACCTGCCAGCAATTATCGTGCCTATTCCTGGGACGACATTTTTTCCTTGCAGGGTTGAACCGGGCAGGGAGAGGGTAGGCAAAATTACTGTACGAACGTACAATAATGAAATGCAGGTGAAACGGAAACTCGAAATCTTGGCCGATGCCGCCAAGTATGACGCCTCGTGCGCATCCAGCGGCACTGAGCGGCGCAACTCGCGGGACGGGAAGGGCATAGGCTCGACCACGGGCACGGGGATTTGCCACAGCTATGCGCCCGATGGCCGCTGTATTTCACTATTGAAGATATTGCTGACCAACTTTTGCCTGTACGACTGCGTTTACTGCGTCAACCGGGTAAGCAGCAATGTTCCCCGCGCGCGCTTCAGCATAGACGAAGTGGTGCAGCTGACACTGGCGTTTTACCGTCGCAACTATATCGAGGGTCTGTTCCTGAGCTCGGGCATCATCCAGAGCCCGGATTACACCATGGAGCAGGTGGTCGAGGTGGCGCGCGTCCTGCGCGAGGAGCATGGCTTCCGCGGCTATATCCACCTGAAAACCATTCCGGATGCGAGCCCGGACTTGCTGGCGCGCGCAGGGCGCTATGCAGACCGGTTGAGCATCAATATCGAACTGCCGACGGCAGCCAGTCTTTCCGCGCTGGCGCCGGAAAAGGACGGTGCGGCCATCCGTATCTCGATGGCAAGACTGCGCGAACGCATTGACGCGGGAAAGGAGAAAAGCATCAGCGGCAAGCGTCCGCCGAAGTTCTCCCCAGGCGGGCAAAGTACGCAAATGATCGTCGGCGCGGATGCCACGGATGACAGGACGATACTCAGCACCAGTGCCGACCTCTATGGACGCTACCGCCTGCGGCGCGTCTATTATTCCGCGTTCAGCCCGATTCCCGATGCGAGCCCGGTACTGCCATTGCAGTCGCCACCGCTGGTGCGCGAGCACAGGCTGTACCAGGCAGATTGGCTGCTGCGCTTCTATGGATTCGAGGCGCATGAAATCGTGACTGGCAACCAGGGCATGCTGGCGCTGGATATCGACCCCAAGACGGCATGGGCGCTGCAGAACCGCGCCATGTTCCCCGTCGACCTCAACCGTGCGCCCAAGGCTATGCTGCTGCGCGTGCCGGGACTGGGGGTACGCAACGTGCAGCGCATCCTGGCAGCAAGGCGCGTGCGCGCAGTACGCCTGGATGATCTGGTGCGCATGCACGCACCGGTCAATCGCATGCTGCCGTTCATTCAGCTGCCGGACCATCATCCGGGTGCGACCCTGGATGCTGCCAACCTGCATGCCCGGCTCAAGGACACGCATACAGCCCCGCAGCAGTTGGGCTTGTTCATATAGGGGCCTGTTGGCAAGCTGCGTATGTACAACGTTGAGCTCAAGAGTGAAACCGACATGGAAGGCTGGCGCCATGCAGCGCGTCGGCTGCTTGCCCAGGGTGTTGCCCCACAGGAGGTGAGCTGGTACGTGAAGCCAGCCCCGGGGACTGTGGTTCAGGAAGATTTCTTTGCAGGAACAGGGAAGACAGCGTACCCGGCGGAGTCTCCATCTGCCGTCAGAGTCCAGGCAAGTGGGGCCGATAATGCGCCGCCAGTCACGTCAGCCGACAGCAGGCCGTTGATGGTGCCGCGCGCATTTGCCGAGCTGGTGCATCCGGTGATCATGCACCGGGCGCCGGAGCGCTTTGCCCTGCTGTACCGGGTTCTCTGGCGCCTGCAGCAGGAGCGCGGGTTGATGAAGTTGGCAGGGGATGCCGATATTGCCGGGCTGAATGCCATGGCCAAGGCGGTGCGGCGCGATATGCACAAAATGACGGCGTTCGTCCGGTTCCGGGAGGCCGTGGTGCAGGGCCAGTTGCGCTACCTGGCCTGGTTCGAGCCGGAGCACCATATCATGGCCGCGATCGCGCCTTTCTTCATCGGGCGGTTTGCCGCCATGGACTGGACCATCATGAGCCCGCGTCTGGGGATGCGCTGGGACGGCAGCAGGCTACATTTCCTGCCGGGCGGCAAGCTCGAGGCGCTACCGGAGGAGGATGCAGGCGAAGCGCTGTGGCTGAGCTACTACCAGCACATTTTCAATCCCGCCCGTCTCAAGCTCAAGGCCATGCAAAAGGAAATGCCGAAAAAATACTGGCGCAACCTGCCCGAGGCCGAGCTGATCACCGCATTGGTTGCCAGTGCCGGAATGCGCACCCGTGCGATGCTGGAACGCGTGCCCGAAGCGCCCAGGCGCAAGATTGTTGGCTACAGGCGGAAGGTGCCCCGGCCAGATGCGGACGATGGAAAGACATAGCGATATCCAGGAAGTGGCGGGTGCCTGAAAGCAGGCAAGCCAGGCTTGCTAATGGCCGGATGCCCATTTGAGGGGGTGGCAAATTGTCGGGTATGGGGCAAGCGCTGGCATTTTTCGTGCTTTTGTCCGGAGAGACCGCCGATCATCATAAGAAGCTGCCATGCCCATATCTCTGTTGCCGTTAACCCTTCTTTTCTCTCTTTGCATCGTCCCCCTGCCTGTATCTGCAGGCGAGGGCGCACCCCAGGCGCTGGCAGTCGACAGCGTATGGGTGGCAATCTCTGGCGCGCTGGTGTTTATGATGCAGGCCGGGTTCGCCATGCTGGAAAGCGGCATGACACGTGCCAAGAATGCCGTGAACGTAATGATGAAGAACTACATGGACCTGGCCGTGGGGGCGCTGCTGTTCTGGCTGGTGGGCTATGGCCTGATGTTCGGCAGCAATCCCAGCGGCTGGATCGGCACGGATCATTTCGCCCTGGCCCATGGCGATGACTGGGGCGCCAGCATGCTGTTCTTCCAGGTAATGTTCGCCGCGACGGCGGCGACCATCGTCAGCGGCGCCATGGCCGAGCGTACGAACTTCATTGCTTATTTGCTGGGCGCTTGCGGCATCATGGCACTCATCTACCCCGTATTCGGCAGTTGGGCCTGGAATGAGCATGGGTGGCTCAAGCAGATGGGTTTCATTGATTTTGCCGGCTCCACCGTGGTGCATTCGGTCGGGGCATGGTGCGCATTGGCAGGCATCATGGTGCTTGGTCCCCGGCTGGGACGTTTCGGCAGCAAGGGCGAAGTGCACATGATCCCAGGTCATAACCTCAGCCTGGTAGCGATGGGCGGCTTCCTGCTCTGGTTCGGCTGGTTCGGCTTCAATGGCGGCAGTACACTGGCGGCGGGCGTCGAGATCGGGCCTATCCTCTTGAATACCCATATGGCCGGGGCCGCCGGGGCCGTGGGAGCCCTGCTGGTTGCGCTGGCCATGCGCAGGCCAATATTGATGGCTTACGTCGTCAACGGTAGCCTGGGCGGGCTGGTGGCGATTACCGCGGGTTGCGCCAGCATGGATGTCCCTTTTGCGGTCCTAACCGGTTTCATCGGCGGGATTGTGACGATGCTGGGAGTGTGGGCGCTGGAGAAACTCAGGCTGGATGACGTCGTGGGCGCGGTTGCCGTGCACGGTTTCAGCGGCGTATGGGGTACAGTGGCTGCCGGTTTGTTCCTAAAGGACAATATGTTCGACCTCAACCAGGTGCTCGTGCAGATGATCGGCGTGGCCGTGGCCTTTGTCTGGGTTTTCCTCAGCGCATTGCTGATGTATGGACTGCTTGCCCGCACGATAGGGCTGCGCGTCAGCACCATGCATGAACAGCGCGGGCTGGATATCACGGAGCACGGCGAGGTCGGGTATCCGGAATTCAACCGCGAAGCGGCTTACCAGCCTGAGCATGTGCAACACCTGAGCAGATTGTGAGCATGGATATCGTACTGCGTCGCCGAGCCGTATTGACCGGGCTCAGGCCTTTTCTTGACGATGAAGAGCTTTTGTCCGCGGTGAGTTTATGGGAGCGCGATTATGCGCATCAGCCATCATTCGCATTGAGCAGCTTCATCTCCAGGTGTTGTTTCCGTGCAGAGCTCAAGGTGCAGCGCGGGCAGATGCTGCGGGCCGTTGTCAGCGCCATGGAATTGCCGGAGGCGCAATTATTACCAGACCCTGGCAGCCTGGGAGGGGACACGATTTCCCTGGGAGCGCAGGCAGCCGCGACGAAGCCCGATGAGCAGACGCGCATGTTTGCTCTGCTGTTAGCGGCGATGCTGGTGAACCTGGATGCAAGGACAGAGGGAACGATACGCGGTCGCTTGCTGACACACCTGAAGGCGGACGAAGGGCAGGGATTGCGTGACTGGTTGGCAGGGCATGGGACTGAATTGTCGCAAAGCTACAGTCTTGCATTGCTGCGGGACTTGATCAACCAGGCGTATGTGGCGATGTGCGAAGCGCTTGGACCGGTCAAGGCCGATCAGGTACTGGCCCTGGCGATTCGCCAGGCAGACGCCCAGGGCGCCCGCCTGGGATTCCGGGTACATGACTTGCTGTAGGCTGCTGTTCTGTGGGTGTGGATGCTATGGCGCTGGGCGCACTGCCGACACAACCTGGAGGCTTGGGCTCGGGCGGCATAAAAAAAGGAGCCGCTAAGGGCTCCTGTCGCTCGGTGGCTTGAACCTTATTTCACGCGGTTCTTGTATTCCAGTGTGCGGGTGTCGATTTCGATCTTGTCGCCGATATCGCAGAACAACGGCACGGCCAATTCGAAGCCAGTGGCGATTTTCGCCGGCTTCATCACCTTGCCGGAGGTGTCGCCCTTGACTGCTGGCTCGGTGTAAGTGATCTCGCGGACCACGGAATTTGGCAGGTCCACGGAGATTGCCTTGCCGTTGTAGAACACGACTTCGCACGTCATGCCGTCCTCAAGGAAGTTAAGGGCATCGGTCATGTTGTCGGCTTCGACTTCGTACTGGTTGTATTCCGCATCCATGAAGACATACATAGGGTCGGCAAAATAGGAGTAAGTCACTTCCTTCTTTTCGAGGATGACCACGTCGAATTTATCATCAGCCTTGTAGACGGCTTCGCTAGCGGCTTCGGTCAGCAAGTTCTTGAACTTCATTTTGACCACAGCCGCGTTGCGGCCGGATTTATTGTATTCAGTCTTTTGCACGACCAATGGGTCGTTGCCGATCATCACTACGTTGCCTACGCGAAGTTCCTGAGCTGTCTTCATAATATGTGCTTAAAAGGTTGAAAGGAAAAAGGGTCGCAGTATAACCGAAAATCAGAAAAATTTCCTGCAGTAAATCACAAGCTTAGCGGCAAGGTCGCTTTCTTCGGCCTGCTTCCTGGCATAGGCTTGCGACTGCTTATGCCAGCCCGGCAGCGCGGCGAGCAATGCCTGCCAGGCAGAGGGTGTGAAGCCGTTCCGGTTCCATGCGCGATGGGCCGCCATGATGTGGATGGACAAGTCTGGCGGACTATCTTGACAGTAGTGTTGCAGGAAGGCCTCCAGTTTGGCGAGATGGGCATCCCCCTCTTGAAGATAGGGCTGCCAGATCAAGGGTTTGCCTGCCCACAGTGCCCTGATCCAGCTGTCCTCTCCGCGAACGAAGTTGAGGTCGCAAGCCCAGAGCAGGTGGTCGTAACGCTCCTGGGAAAGGAAGGGGACAGTGGCGACCCTCAGTTTGTGCTGGCCTTTCCTGCTTCTGAGCCACGCCATGGCGTGTTCGGCGATGGGGCCGTTGGGGATGATGCACAGGACCGGTTGCCCAACCTGCATCATCGCATCCAGCAGCGAATCCAGCGGCGCATGTGGGTAGCAGAACAGGCTGATGGTATAGGCATGCTGCGGCATGATGCCAAGGCTCTCCCAGAATGCAGCCTGCAAGGCATGGCTTTGCTGGAAGCGGGTGCGTTCCGCCAGCAGGTTGGTTTCGCGGAGTAGCCCGCCGGAGGCTGGGGTGAAACCAGGAAAGAAGAAATGCTTGGTCAGGCCGAGTTGGGGGTGTGTAGACGCGCGGGCGTGGAAATCATCCACCCAACGTTCGGCACTCAGGTATTCCAGGTTGATCCATACTGGTCGGGATGCCTGCATTGCATGCAGGTATGCTGGAGGCAGATCGCAGCCGAATGCCTCGATCACGACGTCGGCAGCGGCGGTTTGCGGGAACGGTAGCGTCCAGTGACATATTTCCACCCCCGAGACTGTCTGTGCAGGCAGTGCAGGATCCAGCTCTGGCACCAGTTTGGCCGCGATGCCGGGCTGGTCTATCCACAGCCTGACCTGTATCCCATGCGCTTGTGCCAGCTGTTTTGCCAGGCGCCAGCACACGCCGATATCCCCATAGTTGTCGACAATGCGGCAGAAAATGTCCCAGCGCATGGCGTCAGTCAGCCTTGTCCCGGCGGGTGGTAACTGACGTCGACAATCTCGAAGCGCTCCTCACCTGCTGGCGTTTCCACGCGGATCACGTCGCCCGGCTGTTTACCTAACAGGGCGCGTGCGAGTGGCGATATCCAGCTGATGTACCCCTTGCCGGGATCGAGTTCATCCTGGCCTACGATGCGGTAATGATGTTCGCTGTCCTTGTCGATGGAATAAAGCTCGACCCAGGCGCCGAAATAGATTTTCTCCAGGTCCTGCTGCTGGGCCGGGTCCACGACCACGGCAATGTCCATGCGCTTCATGAGGAAGCGTAGCCGCGAGTCTATCTGGCGCAGGCGCTTCTTGCCGTAGATATAGTCGCCATTTTCGCTGCGGTCGCCATTGCTCGCTGCCCAGGCGACATCACTGACGACCTTGGGGCGCTCAACTTTGTATAGCTGCTCGAACTCGTCCTTGAGGCGAGCATAGCCTTCCGGCGTAATGTAGTTTTTCTGGTCTGCCATAGGCTGGCAAGGTAGGCGGCAAGGCGCCGCCTGTCAAGCCGTTGCCGTCAAAGCCGCATGGCAGTGGGGACAGATACCGGGCCAAGCGGTGCTGAATCAAGTAGAATTCCGCCCATGGAAAACCACCTGATTCTCTGCGCCACGGCCCGGCTGGCGCGCGCATTGCAGCTCGACCATGCCAGGGCGCAGTCGGCCCGTGGCCTGAAGCAGTGGACGTTACTGGATGTCATGACCGTCAGCCAGTGGCTGGACGCCTTGTTCGAGGCAGCCCTACTCACGGGTGAACTGGACGCGCAAGAGGTCCCGCAAGGCGTGTTGAGCAGCGCGCAGGAGCGTATGTTGTGGGAAACCGTCATCAAGGAGGTGCTTGCAGCCGAGGTGGCCGGCGACCTGTTCGATATCAAGGGGTTGGCGTGCATGGCGCAGGAGGCCAACCAATTGTTGCTGGAGTGGCGCCTGCCTGCGCCTGATGCCGGCTACAGCGAGGAAACGCGCCAGTTTCTCGCCTGGCGGCGAGAGTTCGTGGCCCGGTGCCGGCAGAGTGGCTGGATGGAGGCGGCGCGTTACTTCGACTGGCAACTCGACATGCTGGCCCGGGGCGTAGGGCGGCTGCCCGGCAGCATCGCCTTTGCGGGTTTTGACCGCATGACACCGCAGATGGTGCGACTGTGGGAAATCTTGCAGCAACGCCATGTCGATGTGCAGCGCCATGATACCGCTCTTGCTGAAGCAGGGGGTGCCCAGCGCCTGCTGCTCGCCGACCAGCAGGCAGAGTGCCGGGCCGCTGTGGCTTGGGCGAAACGGCAGCTGGCCGAACACCCCGGGGCCAGTATCGGGATTGTGGTGCCAGAGCTGGCCAAGCTGCGCGGGACGCTGGCACGCTTGCTTGATGACGCCTTGCATCCCTCGTGGGTGCGCCCTGCCATGGTGGAGGCGCCACGGCAATACGACTTTTCTCTGGGACAGCCTTTGCACCGAGAGCCAGTCGTGCATACGGCGCTGGCGCTCCTCCAGTTCTTCAGCCAGTGGCGGCGACAGGACAAGATCGAGCAGCAGGATTTCTCTCACTTGCTGCAGCAACCCTATTGGTCCCATGCCGTTACCGAGGCAGATGCCCGCGCGCAGCTCGATGCGCGGATGCGTGAGCGGCTGCCATTGTCCATGAGCATGTCGCGCCTGGTCCGCTTTATCCGGCGCGAGGCCGGCAGTGAAAAAGCGCCTTTGGTGTTGGCCGGCTTGCAGGCACATATCTCCGACGCGCTGGCCATCCTGCAGGAGCAGCACGGCCAGCAGCTGCCCTCGGTATGGGCAGACGTCATGCAGCGTACGCTGGACGCGCTTGAATGGCCGGGCAGGCAGCGCAGCCTGTCCAGTTTTGAATTCCAGGCCATCAAGGCTTTCGATGAGGTGCTGCAGGCGCTGGCTTCGCTCGATGTGCTGCAGCAAGCGTTGCCTTTCTCCCAGGCACTGGCAAGATTGCGCGAGCTGGTGCAGGAGAAGATTCACCAGCCGGAGGCGGAAGGTGAGGTCCGGTTGCAGGTCATGGGCATGCTGGAAAGCGTCAGCCAGCCGCTGCACGGCTTGTGGGTAATGGGTATGAATGACTATGTATGGCCGCCGCCGCCCAGGCCCAATCCCCTGCTGCCCGCTGCAATGCAGCGCCAATACGGCGTGCCGAATGCCGACAGCGCGGTGCAGGCCGCGTTTGCGCAGGTGGTTCATCAGCGCCTGCTGCATAGCGCGCAGCAAGTCATATTTTCCAGTGCGCTGAAGGACGGCGAGCGCGAATTGCGCCCCAGCCCGCTGCTGCAGGCGATTCCCCTGGCCGATGCGATGCCCGAGCTTAGCCTTAGCCTGGCGCAGGCGCTCGCTGAACGTGACGGCAAGCCGCTGCAATGGCTGGATGACCACCAGGCGCCGCCGGTCGAGGAAGGCGAGCATATCTCGGGCGGTACCGGCCTGCTCAAGGCCCAGGCGGTCTGTCCCGCCTGGGCTTATTTCCAGTATCGCTTGCATGCGCGCGCGTTGAAGGCACCGGTGAATGGCCTGGATGCAGCCGGTCGCGGGACGCTGGTCCATCTGGTGTTGGAACGGTTCTGGCGCGGAAGAGGCCTGCATGACTTGCAGGCAATGGATGAGATGCAGTTGGAACAGGCACTCGGAGAAGCCGTGCAGGACGGGCTGAGTATTTATGCGGACACTTGCGGCGAAGTATTGAGCGAGGCGTTCGTTGCGCTGGAGACATTGCGCCTAACCCGCTTGCTCAAGGGCTGGCTGGCCTTCGAGCGCATGCGCGAACAGCCATTCACCGTCCTGGCCAGCGAGCAGCAGCAGAAAGTACTCATCGAAGGGGTGGAGATCACCTTGATCATAGACCGCATCGACCAGCTGGAAGACGGTAGTCGCATCGTCATCGATTACAAGACCGGCCGCAAGCCGGATACGCGCAACTGGGCGCAAAGTCGCATTACCGAGCCCCAGCTACCGGTATATGCCGCCTTTGTGCTGTCGTCGCTCGACCCGGCCGATACGGCCGGTTCCCAGGGCGCAGAGATTTCCGCGATCGCCTTCGCCATGGTCAAGCTGGAGGAACATGGATTTGCCGGGCTTGCCAATGGCAACGTGCTGCCAGCGATGCCGGTGCTGGATGACAAGAAAACCCGGGAAGTGTTTTCTGAGGAGATGTTTCCGGATTGGCACAGTGTGCTTGCGCATTGGCGCAGCAGCATTACCGCAGTGGTGGATGAATTGAAGCGCGGAGAAGCCGCAGTCCTGGTACAGGATGAGAATGAACTTGCCTATTGCGAGGTGCTGCCCCTGCTGCGCCTGCCGGAAAGGCGGCTGCAGTTCGAGCACATGCAGCAGGGGGGCGCACAATGACAACAGCGCAGGCAACGGATTTGCTCAAGTTGGATCGCGTCAGCCGCGAGCGGGCGCTCGAGCTTGCATCTTTCATCGTGGAAGCGCCTGCCGGGGCTGGCAAGACCGAGCTGCTGACCCAGCGCTTTCTGCGCTTGCTTACAACCGTCTCGGCGCCTGAGCAGATCATTGCGATCACCTTCACCAACAAGGCAGCAGCCGAGATGCGTGCCCGCATTCTCGACAGCTTGCTGATGGCCGCCAGTGGCAGCCCGCCACCGCAAGCGCACAAGCAGCAGACCTTCAGGCTGGGCAAGGAGGCTTTGCGGCATGCGGACAGCCTGGGTTGGGAGTTGCTGGACCATCCGTCGCGATTGAGGATATTCACGATCGATTCCTTGTCCGGACACCTGTCGCGGCAGATGCCGCTGCTGAGCCGCTTCGGCAGCCAGCCAGCCGTCAGCGAGGACGCCAGCGCGCATTATCGGCTTGCCGCTGAGCGCACGCTCGCGCTGGTGGACGAAGAGAGCATGGGCGAAGCTGTACGCCTGGCCTTACGCTATGTCGACAATGATGTGCAGAAGCTCACGGGCTTGCTGGTGGACATGCTGGGCAAGCGCGACCAATGGCTGGACTACGCCAACCATGGCAACCTGCAACAGGCTGCCGAGCGGGCGCTGGAACACTTGGTCATCCAGGATCTGAAAGCCGCTGCCGAGGTGTTGCCGGAGCGCATGCAGCGCGTCTTGATGCCGGTGGCGCGATATGCTGCCGGGAACCTGGCCTGCGACGTACGCCAGGCATTGTTGCTGGATTGGGAAACGCCATTGCCCGCCTCGTCCCAGGCATTGCCGGTATGGCTGGCAGTGTGTGACCTGCTGCTGACGGGCACCGGGACATTGCGCAAGACGGTCAACGTCAAGAATGGCTTCCCGGCCACGCCGGAATCCAAGCCCTTCAAGGAGCGGTTTGCCGAGATCGTGGCAACCTTGCAGCAGACCGCAGGTGCAGAGGCCACCTTGCAGCGCTTGCGCAGCCTGCCGGTACGGCAGGACGAACATAGCTGGCAGATGGTGGCAGCGCTGGCGCAGTTATTGAAGCTTGCCGTCGCTCAATTGTGGCTGGTGTTCCAGCAGGCAGGGGAGGTGGATTTCGTCGAAGTGTCGCAACGCGCATTGCTGGCACTGGGCGACGATGACGATGCGCCCAGCGAACTGGCCATGAAACTGGATTATGAGATCAGCCACCTATTGGTGGATGAATTCCAGGACACCAGCCCCGGGCAGGTCAAGCTGTTGCAGCGGCTGACGCAGGGATGGATGCCTGGCGATGGCCGGACATTGTTTGCCGTGGGCGACCCGATGCAGTCGATTTACCGCTTCCGCAAGGCCAATGTGGGGCTGTTCCTTGAGGTTGCCGAAGACGGCATTGGCGCGTTGAAGCTGGAACGCCTGCAGCTTTGTCGCAACAACCGTTCTGCACCGCCGGTGGTGGATTGGATCAACGCCACGTTCCGCCATGTGTTTCCTGCCCATGACAGCGTGGTGCAGGGGGCGATCCGCTACCGCGAATTCGTGGCCACCCGCGAGAATGAAGCCGGCGCCGACGTGATGGTGCACCCGTTGATCGCTCATCCGGACGAGGGTGCCGATGCACTGCGCATTCGCGAAGCCGGCACGGTGGTTGGGATCATACGTCATACCTGGGCAAGTCGGCCTGAGGCGCGCATTGCGGTATTGGTGCGTGCGCGTGCGCATCTCGAGACGCTGGTGGCGGAAATTCGGCGCCACCACCCCGACCTGCATTTCCAGGCAGTGGAGATCGAGCCACTTGCCGGGCGGCAGAGTGTGCAGGATCTCCTGGCCTTGACACATGCCTTGCTGCAGCGCGCTGACCGCGTCAACTGGCTTGCCGTATTGCGTGCGCCCTGGTGCGGCCTCCGCCTTGCCGATCTGCATGTGCTGGCAGGGCGTGACCGTTATCGCACGATCTGGTCATTGTTGCATGACAACGCCCTGCTGGCTGGGATGAGTGAAGACGGCCGCCGGCGCAGCCAGCATGTGGTGCAGGTGCTGTCGGAAATCCTGGGACAGCAGGGACGCATGCCCTTGAGCCGTTGGCTGGAGAGCGCCTGGCTGATGCTGGGCGGAGCGCAATGCCTGTGGCAACCGGGGGATGTGGCCGATGTGGAAGCCTTTTTTGCCTTGGTGGACCAGCTGGACCAGCAAGGCCGCTTCAGCCTGGAGCGCTTGGTGCAAGAGGTGGAGAAACTCTATGCCGCGCCAGATCTGGAGGCGAATGGGCAATTACAGTTCATGACGATTCATAAGTCCAAGGGACTGGAATTCGATACGGTCATCCTCCCGGGACTGGAGCGGCGGCCGCGCAACGGTGAAATGCCTCTGCTGCTGTGGGAGGAAGTTGCCATCGACACGGAGGCTGGCGTCACTACCGAGCTGGTCACGGCGCCGTTTATTCCCAAGGGGGCGGCGGGGCGGGACGAACCCAGCCCATACAGCTACCTGAAAATGCTGGAAAAGGAGCGCGCGGACCATGAAAGCGCGCGCGTGCTGTATGTCGCGGCAACCCGAGCCGAACGCTGCCTGCACCTGCTCGGCAGCGTCGTTCCGAATGCCAAGGGGGAGCTCAGGCCGTCCGGCGGCACATTTCTTGACTTGCTGTGGCCACACTTGGCAGGCCGCTTCATGGAAGCGGCTGCGCAGCATGTCCTGCCTGCGGAAGATGCAAGTCAGCCGCCATTGCTGGCCGACTTCGTGCCCAAGCTGGTCAGGGTGGAAGAAGCCGACATGCCGTCAATTTACAACGATGACAGGCATGAAGTGGTCTCTTACGAACAGGCGCCTGCGGACACACCGGTGTTGGGCAGACAGGCAGGGCTGGAAGCCCACATCGGTACGCTTGCGCATAAATATGTGGAAATGATCTCAGCCGATCCCGACTTCGATGGCTGGCTGGCGCGCCTGCCCAGCCTGAGGCCTGCAATGGTAAGGTGGCTGGCGCGGCAAGGGCACCATCAAGATGCTGCGCAGGAGGCAGCAGGGCAGGTACTGCAGTTGCTGGCACTCACCTTGCAGAGTCCGGATGGCCGCTGGGTGCTGTCGGCGAGGCCGCAAGCGGCGGCGGAACTCGCTCTCGGGCATGTCGGCGACGCTGGCTTCAAGCAGCATGTCGTGGATCGATGCTTCATCGAGAATGGCGAGCGCTGGATCATCGACTACAAATCGACACGGCTGCCTGTCAACGCAGATGCCCAAATCATGCTGGATGCCGCTTCAGTGCATGCAGCACAATTGACGGGATATGCGGCACTATTTGCGGAGGAAGGACGACCAATTCGCAAGGCAATTTACTTCATGGCCTTGGGCAAACTGTGTGAATTGCCTTGATCCATCACGCCAATCTGGACAACATCATGACAAAGATTGTCGGAATTTTGATGGATGTGTGGAAATTTTGTCACTCCAAGTGGTATTGGCCTGGATGGGAAGCCGGATGATATCCGTGGAAAACTGGAATGTTTTTTTAGTACCAAATTGAATTTAAAGGATATTTAAGAGTCATATTTATAGATGAGCATGCCCTTGGTATAGATCGGTACAAGGGTTGCTTATAGTAAAGCAAACATCCCCCTACAACAGGATAAAGTGAAACGATGAAAACGAAATTGAGTATGTTGGCAGTATTGGCGGCAATATCCGCTCCAGCCGCTGCGGGCACGATTGACCTCGGGGTTGCTGGAGATTACAACGCATTTATCTTTGGGGATTATACGGCCAACGGTAATTCGGTGGCAGGCGCATTGGCTATCGGCGGCGATGCCAGCTTGAATGGCAATAGCGTCTCCAATATCAATGGCAATGATTATGCCGTCGTGGTCGGTGGCAATCTGGGCGATACCCCATGGGGCGGTAGCGCGAATGGTAATCTGTGGGTAGGTGGCACCAATAACAAGGGCGGGAACTACACAATAAGCGGCACATTGGATAATCCATCGACAGCGCCAGCTCCCGTTGATTTTGCTGCGGCAGAGAGTTACCTGACTGCATTATCAAGCGGCCTCTCCAATGTCTCTGCGACAGGCAGCTACTCACCATTGGATGAATGGAACCAGAATAGTAAGGTGTTTACCGGCTCGGGATCCGGTGTCGAGTTTTTCAACCTTGATGCCAGCGAATTCGCAAGCTTTAATAATTTAACCTTCAATGGATTTTCTGCTGGTACTACACTGGTTTTCAACGTGGCAGGTTCTGATGCAGTCCTGGGCTGGCAATGGCAGTCGTTGAGCAATGACTACAACGTATTGTTCAACTTTTACGAGGCCACCAGCGTCAAGCTGGAAAATGCGGCCATCAATGCGAACATTCTGGCGGTCAATGCCACCATCACTGGCTCTGGCAATCTATATGGGACGGTGATTGCCAACCAATGGGATAACGCCATGACATTGGGCAACGGTGGGTTCGACACTGTCGAGACTGCGTTGTTCGCTGGTGTAACAGCTGCTGTACCGGAACCACATGATTATGCTTTGTTATTGACTGGGTTGGGTGTGATTGGGCTGGCAACCGCCCGTCGCAGGAAGATTTTGGCTAGGAAGTAAAGCCATACCATCTGAATCCCGGGGGGGATAGAGGAGGAGAAAGGCGTGGGGTAGCATTACCCACGCTTTTTTCCTTTCTGGCGTCTGCGTTGCTCTAACCGTGCTGCCGGGATGTAGTCTGGATCAATGGTGATCGTGGTGGTGTACGCGGCGGATGGCTTTGAGGTGGCGCCTGATGTACCACACGGCGAAGATGACGCCGACGACGACCAGCACGATGTGGAACTGGTGGAAATAGACTTCGAGCGACTCCCAATGCTGGCCGAATTTCATGCCGGCATACGCCAGCAGGAAGCACCAGATCAATGAGCCGACGAAAGTATAGGCAATAAACTTGCCCATGTGCATACGTGCCACTCCGGCTGGGAAGGCGATGAAGGTACGTACTGCAGGCAGCAGGCGGCCGACGAAGATGATGATGTCGCCGTATTTCTCGAACCAGCGGTCGGCCAAGTGCAGGTCGTGATGGGAGATCAGCACCCATTTGCCGTATTTCTCCACCAAGGGCCGGCCACCGAACATGCCCAGGTAATAAGCGGGGATTGAGCCGACCACACAGCCCACGGCCCCAGCTAGTGCCACGCCCCATAAGGTCAGCTCACCCGTAAATACCAGATAGCCCGCAAACGGCATGATGATTTCCGAGGGCAAGGGGACGCAGGCAGACTCGATTGCCATCAGCAATACGATGCCGCCGTAACCCATGGTCGAGATTACCCCGATGATCCAGGCAGCGACGCTTGCAATGATTTTTTCCAGCATGTCAGGCGAGTTCCTTTAACAGGTTCTTGATAAAGTCGGCACGTTGCGCAATGCCGGGATATTGTACCGTAACCCTGAGCTTGTCCGGCCCGTTCATGCGGCAGCGGCGGTCACGTTGCAGGAGCGCGATGAGCTTGGTCGGATCGAGATCCGCTTTCGGTGAAAAATGCAGCTGGATCGCGGAGTCGCTGGCGTCGATCTTATTGATTCCCAGGGCCTTGGCGGCAATGCGCAGGCGATGGCAGGCCATCAGGGCCTCGCCTTGTTCTGGCAACAGCCCGAAGCGGTCAATCAGCTCTTCCTGCATGGCGTCCAGCGCATCGTCGTCGCTGCAGTTGGCTAGGCGCTTGTAGAGCACCAGGCGCTCATGCACGTCGGGGCAATAATCGTTCGGCAATAATGCAGGCGTATGAAGGTTGATTTCAGTGGTGACGCCGAGGGGGGCCGAAAGATCCGGCTCCTTGCCTGCCTTGAGCTGTTTGACGGCGTGGCTGAGCATCTCGGAGTAGAGGGTGAAGCCGATTTCCTGCATTTCCCCGCTTTGGCTGTCGCCCAACAGTTCGCCTGCGCCACGGATTTCCAGGTCGTGCATGGCGAGATGGAAGCCCGCTCCCAGATCTTCGAGCAGCTGGATCGCATCCAGGCGTTTTTGCGCCTGCGGCGTGATATTGCGGTCAGGGTCGGTCAGCAGGTAGGCATAGGCCTGGTGGTGCGAGCGTCCCACGCGTCCGCGCAATTGGTGCAGCTGCGCCAGGCCGAACATGTCGGCGCGGTTCATGATGATGGTATTGGCCGTTGGCACGTCGATGCCGGTCTCGATGATGGTGGTGCACAGCAGCAGGTTGAAGCGCTGCTGGTAGAAGTCGCGCATCACATGTTCCAGCTCGCGCTCGCGCAGCTGTCCATGGGCGATGCCGATGCGGGCCTCGGGCAGGATTTTCTCCAGCTTTTCCTTCATGACGAAGATGGTGTCCACTTCGTTATGCAGGAAGTACACTTGTCCGCCGCGCTTGAACTCGCGCATGGCAGCCTCGCGAATGATGCCTTCGGAATAATGGGTGGCGAAGGTCTTGATCGCCAGCCGCTTCTGCGGTGGCGTGGCGATGACCGAGAATTCGCGCAGGCCTTCCATGGCCATGGACAATGTACGTGGGATCGGTGTGGCGGTCAGCGTCAGGACATCCACCTCGGCGCGCATGGCCTTGAGTTGTTCCTTCTGGCGAACGCCGAAGCGGTGTTCTTCATCGAGAATGACCAGGCCGAGGTTCTTGAACTTGACGTCTTTCTGGATTAGGCGGTGGGTACCGATGACGATATCGATACTGCCATCCTCCAGGCCCTTCAATGCCTGTGCCTGTTCCTTGGCGGTGCGGAAGCGGGAGATTTCGGTGATCTTGACCGGCCAGTCGGCAAAGCGGTCGCTGAAGTTGTGGAAATGTTGTTCCGCCAATAGCGTTGTCGGCACCAGCACGGCTACCTGCCTGCCACCCATGACGGCGACGAAGGCGGCGCGCAAGGCCACTTCCGTCTTGCCGAAGCCGACATCACCACAGACCAGTCGGTCCATGGGACGACCGGACTGCATGTCGCTGATGACGGCTTCGATCGCGGCAAGCTGGTCGGCGGTTTCCTCGAAGGGAAACCCCTCGGCAAATGCCTCGTAGTCATGCAGGCCGAGTTTGAAGGCATGGCCTTTGCGCGCCGCACGCTGGGCGTAGAGGTTGAGCAGTTCGGCAGCGGTGTCGCGTACCTGCTTGAGGGCCTTCTTCTTGGCCTTTTCCCAATGGCCGCTGCCCAGGCGGTGCAACGGCGCGGATTCCGGCGGGCCGCCGGAGTAGCGCGAGATCAGGAACAACTGTGAGACCGGGACGTAGAGCTTGTCGTCACCGGCGTATTCGAGCAACAGGAATTCGGTTTCGCCTTCGCCGAAGTCGATATTGACCAGGCCGCGGTAGCGACCTACCCCGTGCTGTTCATGCACGACCGGGTCGTGCTCGCGAAGCTCGGAGAGATCCTTGAGCATGCCTTCCGTATTGCGCTGCTTTTCCTTGTCGCGGCGGCGCTGCTGGCGGACAGTGTTGGCGTAGAGCTCGGCTTCGGTAATGACGGTGATGTCGTCGACCCTGAAACCGCCATGCAAGGGACTGATGCCGAGCATGACAGGAGCGGTGCCTGCCTGGAAGGATTGCCAGTCCTCGGAGGTTTCATAGGAGATGCCGTGGTCGTGAAACAGCTGCGCCATGGTTTCGCGGCGTCCCAGGCTTTCTGCGGCAATGAGGATGCGGCCCTTGAAGCGGCGGATGTAGTCCTTCAGTTTATGCAGGGGCTGCTCCGAGCGGCGCTCTACCTCCAGCGCCGGAAGCTTGCTGTCATTATCCAGGCTGAGCTGCATCCTGGCCCAGGCGTGGCTTTGGCTGAAGAACTCCTCAGCCTTGATCAGCAAGGTTTCTGGCTTGAGGATGGGGCGCTCGGGGTCATGCGCCAGCTGGCGGTAACGTGATTGCGCATCATGCCAGAAGGCCTGCGATGCCAGGTCGAGGTTGCCGTGCAGGCACAACAGGGCGTCAGCAGGCACATAATCCAGCAGTGTCGCGGTCTGTTCGAAAAACAGGGGTAGATACCATTCGATACCGCCACTGGCGATGCCTTTGGAAACATCCTTGTAAATACGGCTGCGCGAGGGATCTCCCTCGAACATTTCACGAAAACTCTGGCGGAAGCGCGCGATACCGGCTTCATCCAGTGGAAATTCCTTGGCCGGCAGCAAGCGGATATCGGCAACCGGATACAGGCTGCGCTGGGTATCGACATCGAACGTACGGATAGTCTCGATCTCGTCATCGAACAGGTCCAGACGATAAGGCAGGGCGCTGCCCATCGGGAACAGGTCGATCAGCCCGCCACGCACGCTGAACTCCCCGGGACCCATGACCTGGCTGACATGGTGGTAGCCGGCATTGGCACATTGGTTGCGCAAGGCCTCAATGTCCAGGGTCTGTCCCTTTTTCAAGATGAAAGTATGGGCTGCCAGGTAGGCCTTGGGCGGTAAGCGCAACAGTGCTGTCGATATCGGCACGAGCACGATGTCGCAGCTGTTCTGGCTGATCTGGTACAGGGTTGCCAGCCGCTCGGAAATCAGGTCCGGGTGCGGCGAGAAGTGGTCGTAGGGCAAGGTTTCCCAGTCCGGCAGCAGGTGCACGCGTAGCTGCGGCGCATACCAGGGAATTTCTTCCAGTAGGCGTTGTGCATCGAAAGCGTTGGAGGTGACCACAACGATAGGCGCCTTGGCAGAAGTCTCTGCACGGTGGGTGGCGAGTTGTGCGAGTGCCAGGCTATCGGTGCCGGGCGTCAGGGGATTGATCCGGCTCGTTTGGCCGGGTGCCGGAATGGGCAGGGAAAACTGCATTGCTTTGCCGTGAGGGATTGGATAAACGGCCTATTATAGCCTTTTCGCTTGCCAGGTACGCGAATACTGGCGTCTGGCGTGATGATGGCGGGATATGACAAGTGGCACGCCAGGCTGTCCGCTCGCGGACAAGCTGGGGCCTGAAGTGCAAAATTGCGTGCTACTTGCTGAGCAGCTTGTCGATCTGGGCCTCGGCTGCCGTCCAGTATTCTACCGGGCTGCCCGCAAAGCCATTGCGTTCGGCAAGAAAATAAGCGGCTACTTCCACCATGCGGTAGCGCTCTTCCGCGCTGATCTGGGAGGAGGGCGCAACGGCCTTAGTTTTGCTTGAACTGCTCTTTCTGGGGGTCGTGGTCTTCTTGGGGGCTGCCGCTGGTTTAGCCGCCGCGGCGCGGGTAGTGGCAGGTTTCTTTGCAGTGGTGCTCTTGGGTGTAGCCATTTCGGTTCCTTTCTCGTGGTCGGGACTTCCGTTCTGCTTGGAATAGGGGGAGAAGGCGGTAACCTTCGGCACCATCATATTAAACCGTTCCACCCACCGTCAAGCCGTCAATGCGCAGGGTGGGCTGGCCAACGCCGACCGGGACGCTCTGGCCTTCCTTGCCACAGGTGCCGACGCCGCTATCCAGGGCCATGTCGTTGCCGATCATGGATACGCGCGTGAGCACGTCCGGGCCATTACCGATCAAGGTCGCGCCCTTGACCGGATAGGCGAGCTTGCCGTCCTCGATCATCCACGCTTCGGCTGCGGAAAACACGAACTTGCCGCTGGTGATATCCACCTGGCCGCCGCCGAAGTTGGTGGCATACAGGCCTCTCTTCACCGACTTGATGATTTCCTCGGGCGCCATGTTGCCGTTGAGCATGTAGGTGTTGGTCATGCGCGGCATGGGGATGTGGGCGTAGGATTCACGACGCGCGTTGCCGGTGAGCGGCATGTTCATGAGACGGGCATTGAGGCTGTCCTGAAGGTAGCCGCGCAGGATGCCATCCTCGATCAGCACGGTGCGCTGGGTCGGGTTCCCTTCATCGTCGATGTTGAGCGAGCCCCGGCGGTTGATGATGGTGCCGTCATCCACCACGGTAAGGCCCTTGGCGGCGACCTGCTGGCCGATCGCATTGCTGAAGGCGGAACTGCCCTTGCGGTTGAAGTCTCCCTCCAGCCCGTGTCCGATCGCCTCATGAAGCAGGATGCCGGGCCAGCCTGGCCCGAGCACGACAGTCATGCTGCCAGCAGGAGCAGGACGGGCTTCCAGGTTCACCAATGCCTGGTGTACGGCTTTCTGTGCGTAGTCCTGTAGTACTTCGTCAGTGAAATAGCGATAGTCGAAGCGCCCGCCGCCGCCGGCGGAGCCCTGTTCACGCCTGCCGTTCTGCTCGGCGATTACCTGGATGGAAAGACGTACCAACGGGCGCACGTCCGCCGCCATGACGCCATCATGGCGCGCTACCATGACCACCTCATACTCGCCCGCAATCGAGGCCATGACCTGGGTGATGCGCGGATCCGCCTTGCGGGCGTACAGTTCCAGGCGCTCCAGCAGCCTGACCTTGGCTTCGGCGCCCAGCGACGCAATCGGGTCTTGCGGCAGATAGAGTTGGGGAGCATTGACGCGCTGTACGGCCTGGCCCTGTCTTTCTTCGCCAAGTGCTGCAATTGCGCGAGCGGCATTCGCTGCCTGTTTCAGCGCGGGCAGGCTGATGTCATCAGAGTAGGCGAACGCGGTTTTCTCGCCGCTCACTGCGCGTACGCCGACGCCTTGGTCGATGCTGAAATGTCCCGACTTGACCTGTCCTTCTTCCAGCCCCCAGCTTTCTGCCCGGCTGTATTGAAAATACAGGTCGGCGTAATCCACCTGGTGCGACATGATGTTGCCGATCACGCCCTGCAAATGTCCGATATCCAGTCCGCTGGGACGAAGCAAGGCTTCGGTCGCGGTATGGAAATGCGAGTCGGTGGCAGGACTGGAGGCGGTCGGTAATGTATCGGGTTTCATGGCATTACATCTTCAAGGTTGCATTGACGCCATCATAACAGCCAGCTGAGATGGCGGAATATAAGTATTTTCTGTAAATGGCGGCGATTGGCTGCTTTTTCAAGCACGACAGCCTGGTTTTAGGAATGTCGCGTGCAGATCCTCATGGGAGACGGTGCACAGTCCCTGCAAGTGATTCAAGAAGTCAAGGCGACCACGGCGGAAGCGCATGCCTTTTCAAAGCTTGCGGTGTTTTAATGCTGGCAGGCTCTTGCGCAGACTTTTCAGGTAGGCGGTATTGATGGAGGAAATCACGATGCCTGAGCCGCGCGGCAGCCTGTCCTGCACGACGCCCCACGGATCCACGATCATGCTGTTGCCATGTGTCTCACGCCCGGATGCATGATAACCGCCCTGGCCTGGTGCAATGACGTAGCAGAGGTTCTCGATTGCACGCGCCCGCACCAACGTTTCCCAATGCGCTTTGCCTGTCGTCTCGGTAAAGGCCGATGGCACGGCAATGATGTCGACTTCCCCCATGGCGCGGTATAGCTCGGGAAAGCGCAGGTCATAACAAATGGAAAGCCCGAGCTTGCCAAAAGGCGTGTCTACGGTCACTACCTTGTTTCCAGGCTCTATGGTTTTCTTTTCCTGGTAATGCTCGTCGCCTTTCTCGAATCCGAACAGGTGGATTTTATCGTAGCGTGCCACTTGTTTGCCCCTGTCGTCGAAAACCAGGCAGGTGTTGCGCACCTTATCCGGGTTCCCGCATTCCAGCGGTACCGAGCCGCCGATGATCCAGACCTGGTGTTTCTTGGCCGTCTTCGAAAGAAAGCGCTGGATGGGGCCGCTGCCTTCCTTTTCCCGGACGGCGACCTTGTCGGTATCCTTGAGACCCATGATGGCAAAGTATTCCGGCAAGGCGATTAACCTGGCCCCCATGTTGACGGCAATTTCGATCAGGCGCTCCGCCTCGCTCAGATTGGCTGCGACGTAGGGCCCTGAGGCCATCTGGATGGCGGCAATGCGGTGAATGCCAGGGATGGAGTTCTTGTTCTTGCTCTTGGCAACTTTTTCTCTTGATTTGATGGCCATGGTTCGTGATTCCGGACGGACTATGAATTGTCAGCTTGGTTTGTTGCATTTGTAAGTGCCGGTTGTCATCTCCCTGGCAGCATGGGTGTCTGGTCGGCATTTTCGCGCCTGCTGCCCGCCTCGACTTCCACCGGGTTGTCCCAGGTGCCGACGAACTCGTACTCCGAAGATGCGATCTGGTTCAGTGGGTCTTTCAGCAGCTTCTGCGCGAGGTAGGTGGCTGCACCCACGACAGGGCCGCCTGCCAGCGCGGCAATCGAGAGGCTGTCGCTGACATAGGGCGTTACCTTGACCTTGATATGCTGGGTTTCCTTCTGCAGGTTGGTTTCCCCGGTCATTTGCACCAGGGCGGTGGGACCTTCCAGGCGGAAATCGTCGCTGCGCATGATGCCTTCATCGATGCGCACGCTGGCGCTGATCTTGTCGAAGGCAAAGCCGCTGCTGAAGACATCGCGGAAATCGAAAGTGAGGCGGCGCGGCAGGTTCTGCAATGTCAGCACGCTGAACAGACGGCCTACGCCGGGCTGTATCTTGAGTATCTGCCCCTTGCGGACATCGAGCTGGAGATTGCCACTCAGTTTAGTCGTTTCGAAATCATGCGGGCTACCCGGCCACTTGAGCTGGCCCGTGAGGTTGGCCGAGCCATCCCTGATGGCGTTGGGATAACCGAATCGTTCCAACGTCTTGCCTACGTTGCTGATTTTCCAGTTGATATTGAGGCGGGTGTTGGGGGAGCGCTTCCAGTTGTGCCATTCGCCTTCGGCATTCAACTCGCTTTCCGGGGATGAGATGCGCAGTTTCTCTATGCTCCAGTCATTGTTGTGCTCGTTGGCGAGCAGCTCGAGTTTCCCTAGCTGCTTCGGGCCATATTCGAAACTGTCGGCGACGATATCCAGCGAGGGGTACTCATTGACATTGCTTTGCTGGCTGAATTGTCCCTGGGTGCGCAGCATGGCTGTGTCTGGTGTCGAAGATGGGATGCTCAAGCGCTTGAGGCGGGCCAGCACCTTGCCGTTCCCATGACTCAGCCACTGGATATCGCCAATCATTTCCTTGCTTTGTGCCTGCGCCTGCCAGCCATCCTTGATCGCGGTGGCAGCGAGGTTGAGGTCATTGATGCGGCGGTCGAATACGTCCAGCTTGCTGATGTACAGGTCAATATTGCGGATATCCACGCCATGACCAGATTGCTGACTGCTTTCCTTGGTCGCGATGGCCAGCGCCCGCCATTCATCGATATCCAGATGGTCTATCTTGCCATGTATCCTGATGCCCGCTTGCTGGGGGAGCGAAGGTGCAGCATTGAAGGCGATATCTCCACGCTCCAACTTCCAGCTGCCGTCGCCTTGCTTGGTACGGACAAACAAGGCGCCAAGGTTGTTGCCATATTGGATGGTGATGTTGTCCTGGCTGGGGGTGGGCTGTTTTTTCTCGATATGCAGGGGCACATTGTCGTTCATGGCCTTGTTGAGCGGGAAGGGCAGGCTGGATGTCATGCCCTGCAGGTTGGAGTCGATGACGAGATTGACGCCGTTCGGGCTGACAACGATATTGCCCTGCCAGTCGGCGGTGCCGAAGATGCGGGAGAAAATGCCATTGCCAAAACTGGCGCGCAACCCGGCATCACTGACCTGCCCGTGGGCCGTAATGTGGATGGCCTTGTCCTTGCCTGTGCTGAGGCTGACCTGCGCCGGTCCGCCGTACACCCAGGTGCTTATGTTCTGGCCGCTCACGCCATGTTCCGTGAAGTCCAGTTTGCCGTTGATGCGGCTTAACGGCGGGATGTCCTCGCTTGCGAGGCTACCGTTGGTGATGGTGTAGCTGCCCTTGACCTTGGTCGCGTTGGCGTCATGCAGCGGAATCTGCAGATTCAATGCCAGCTTGCCGGTACCGCTGGCTTGCAGTCCCTCGGTGAAGCCGCCCGTGATCTTGATCAGCGGGCTGGAGTTGAGATACTGGATGCCGTGGCTGACCGGGCCTTGGCCTTCGCTCGCGATGCTCACGACAGGCTGGTGCGATGCTAGGTTGGTGATCACAACCTTGCTCTTGGTGATGTCGGTACCTAACGTGCTGCCCTTGCTGGCATTCAATTCCATGCGGTTGCTTTCGAAAAGCATATCGAGGGCGATATTCTCGATCTTGGGCCACTCCGGGGAGAACCTGAGTTCGCCGTCATGAATCTTGGCTTTGACCTGGAACAGGCTGTTCTTGTTGTCGGCGAAGGGGAATTCGCGCATGTTGCCTTTGACGATGATACTGACATCCTCGCTTTTTCCGGCGAGGATGGCGTTATCCAGCCACGAGAGGGTGTGCTCGCCCAGCATCACGGGATAGTAGAAGCGCGCATACTGCCCATCCACGCGGTTGAGCTTGCCGATCAGCTCCAGTCTGCCACCCGTGGCGGCGTTGTGCTGGAAGCTGGCATTGATGGCGCCTGCGAGGTGCCGGTTGGCGATATTGAGGTTGTTGATGCGCAGCTCAGGGCTGTCGCCATTGGTTTTCCATTTCACCTGGCCGCTCAGCTTGTCCACCGGCACCGGCCAACGCAATATATCCTTGAACTCAAGTTCCGCGTTGCGCGCGTTGAGCGTGAGGCTGCCGCCGGTTTCATCCGCACTGACGGTCCCACTCAGCTGCTTGAAGCCGGGAAACTTCATATAGGGCTGCATGCCCAGATCGGTGAATTGCGTACGGAGCTTGTATTTTTCCGGGAACCCGCCCTGACTGGCCCACTCCAGGGTCAGCTTGTGCAAGTCCCCCCTGGGCCTGATCTCTGCGAGGGTGTGCTTGAGTTTTTCCGGCAAGGGCAGGTGGGAGACAAGCAGGTGGGCCGACGGCAGTGATATTTCATCCAGCGCAACACTGCCTTCTAGCGACTGTTTTTCTCCGTCATGCCGCTCGCGCAGCGCAATCTGGCCATGCTGCATATCCAGCCCGCTGGGCGTGACGATCTTGAGATTTTCAGCCATCAGCTCCTGCCCGTCCGCGTGCTTGATCCACGTCAGCCGGCCAGATAGCTTTTCCAGCCTGGTTTCGGGCTGGTCCTGGATGATGTGGCTGATGACGTTGTGGAGGATCATGTCGCTGACGAGCTTCTTTGGCTCTCCGTGGGCAAATTCCAGCCATGCGCGCATGGCGCCGTAGCCACGGCGTATATCAATTACGTTTTCAGGCAGCCACTGGTTCCAGGCAGCGATATCGGTGCCGTCGGCGTGGGCATACAAGGTGCCTCGCCAGGTATCCGGCTTGCTGACATCCTTGCCGTAGAGGTTGCCGCGAATGTCGATCAGCCCGGACGCCGCCACGGAGGGAATGGCCTGCAAGCCAAAGCGATGGTGGCCAACCAAGCTGCTCCAGGCGGGGTTTTCGATGTGCAGATGAAGTTTTTCAAGACGCAGCGGCGGTGCCTGGCGCAAATCATCGTGCCAGGTGATGGTGGCGTTGCTGACATCGATACTGGCCTGGCGCAACAGCCAATTGGCGAACTCGGGCCTGGAAGGGCCGTTGGTTGCAATGCCGGCAATATAGAGCGTGCCGTCTGTATCCCTGCGAATGCTCAATGCGGGATCATGGATGACGAGTGAGCTGAGGCGAGGCTCCAGCAGCAGGATGCTGAGCCATGACAAGCTGGCCTCGATATGCTCAAAGGAAAGCGCAACACGTTGCTCCGCATCGTAAATGTCGATGTCGCGCAGGGAAAGGTGTGGGTTGAGGCCGCTCCAGCTTGCGTGCAATTGCTTGATGGTCACGGTTTGCCCCAAGGCTTCGCTGACTTTGCCTGCAATGTGTTCGCGATAGTCGCCGATATTAGGTAGCACCAGGTAGCGCAGGCTGAGGACGATGATGGAGAATGCAATGATGGCGAACCACAGCAGGGCGAGGGCGGCGCGGTAACACCATATCAGGGATTTTTTGACCATATTCTGTTTGCACTGTTGTCGCCGGAGTCCGCACGATTCATGCCTGTTTAAGCTACATAAAGGTATTCGATATGCTGAAAGTATTTCATTGGCATGTGCGTTGGTCAACGCTTGAAAGGCGAAAGTTGCTAGGATTGGCTTACAATTACAATTGTTGACATTGTTCCGGCAAACGTTATTCCTCGCTTTGCCCATCACTTGAGTAGAAATTCTTGATTCAGCTAAAAAATATCAAACTGTTCCGGGGAGCTAAATGCCTGATCGAAGGCGCAAGCTTTCAGCTTCATCCCGGTCACAAAGTCGGCCTGACCGGTGCAAACGGCGCAGGAAAATCCAGCATATTCGCCATGTTGCGCGGCGAGCTGCATCCTGAATCTGGTGAGCTGGATATTCCCGCGCATTGGACAATTGCCCATGTCGCCCAGGAAACTCCGGCGCTTGCCGATGCCGCGATCGAATTCACCCTGGACGGCGATGTCGAGCTCAGGCAGATCGAGGCAGCGCTGCGCGAGGCCGAGGCTGCGGGAGAGGGGGAGAAGGTTGGTGAGCTGCATGCCCGCCTGGGAGAAATCGATGGTTATTCCGCGCGAGCACGCGCGGCGGAGCTGTTGCATGGGCTGGGTTTCGGACCGGCGGACCTGGGCAGGCCGGTTTCCGATTTCTCCGGCGGATGGCGCGTGCGACTCAATCTGGCCCGCGCACTGATGTGCCGCTCCGACTTGCTGCTGCTCGACGAGCCGACCAACCACCTCGACCTTGATGCCGTGATCTGGCTGGAAAACTGGCTCAAGGATTACCGCGGCACCTTGCTGCTGATCTCGCATGACCGCGATTTCCTCGATGCCATCGTCAACCACATCGCACATATCGAGCAGCAGAC
Source organism: Methylobacillus flagellatus KT (assembly GCF_000013705.1). Classification (NCBI taxonomy): domain Bacteria; kingdom Pseudomonadati; phylum Pseudomonadota; class Betaproteobacteria; order Nitrosomonadales; family Methylophilaceae; genus Methylobacillus; species Methylobacillus flagellatus. The sequence goes on along the minus strand of NC_007947.1, from coordinate 1,867,674 downwards.
ACTGACGCTTTATCGCGGCGGTTATTCTGATTTCGAGCGCCAGCGCGCCGAGCGCATGGCACAGCAACAAGCCAACTATGAACGTCAGCAGCGCGAAGTGACGCACTTGCAGAAATATATCGACCGCTTCCGTGCCCAGGCCACCAAGGCACGGCAGGCACAAAGCCGCATCAAGATGTTGGAGCGCATGGAGCTGATTAGCGCGGCGCATGTGGACAGCCCATTCAGCTTCAGCTTCCGCGAGCCGTTAGCGGCGCCAGATCCCTTGCTGGTATTGGACCAGGCCGATGCGGGTTATGCATCTACGCTGATATTGCAGCGCATCATGCTGACCTTGCGTCCCGGTGAACGGGTCGGCCTGCTTGGCCGTAACGGCGCGGGAAAATCCACGCTCATCAAGCTGCTTGCCAATGCCATGCCGCCATTGCAAGGCAAACGGGTGGAAGGCAAGGATTTGCGGCTTGGCTATTTCGCCCAGCATCAATTGGAGCAATTGCGTCCGGATGAGTCTCCCTTGCAGCACATGCTGCGCCTTGATCCCGAGACGCGCGAGCAGGAACACCGCAACTACCTGGGCGGGTTTGATTTCCGCGGCGACATGGCCACCAGCGCAGTCGGCGCGTTTTCCGGCGGTGAAAAATCCAGGCTGGCCTTGGCATTACTGATCTGGCAGCGTCCCAATCTGTTGCTGCTGGACGAGCCGACCAACCACCTCGACCTGGAAATGCGCCATGCCCTGACCATGGCCTTGCAGGATTACCAGGGCGGCATGGTGCTGGTGTCGCATGACCGTTCCCTGTTGCGTGCTACCTGTGACCGTTTCCTGCTGGTCGCGGATGGCAAGGTGCAGGAGTTTGATGGTGATCTGGAGGATTATCGCCACTGGCTCAACAAGCAGCGCCTGCGCGACAAGGCGAAGGAAGAAAAAGACAAACCAGAAGCGGCGCCCAATGCCCGCGCGCAGAACAAGGCAGAACGCCATGCACGGCTGCAGGAACGCAGGCCCCTGCTGAAGGAACTGGAGCAGATAGAAAAGAAAATGGCTGTCTGGCAGCCAGAAAAAAACCAATTGGAACAAGCCTTGGCCGCACCCGAGCTATACCAGGAAGCGGACAAGACGCGCTTGTACAGCTTGCAGAAGCGCCAGGCAGAGCTGGAACAGCAACTGGCGCAGGCAGAAGAGCGCTGGCTGACCTTGCAGGAACAGCTGGAAGCCTTGCCCGACATCCATTGAGCACGATCAATCAGGCGCACCGCCACAAGAATGAAAAAGGAAAGTAAAGCAATGGAAATACGCTATTCACAGAGATTAAGCCTGACTTATGCTTTGTGCCTCAATGAAGCACGTACCAATGCCGGCGAGCCGCCCAGCACCAGGCTGGAGGATTATGATCCCTTGGAGGCTTCGACCTACCTCGCCTGCTACATCACCTTCCGTGCCATCCAGCAAGCCGGCCGTTCGCCTGCGGACGAGCGCGTAGAAAACTTCGATATGCTGGCCGTATACCAGGCATACGCGATGCTGGTCTATACCTACCTGACGCTGCCGTTGGGGGACGAAGCAATAGAGCCGGATTACAAGGCGGCCGCCATTACCATTGCGAGGTCATTGTTTGCTGAACTGGAAAACGAGGAGCTGGCGGAAATCATCGAATCCGGCAGCCATAAATACCAGTTGATCGGCGATGCGGAAGCCGAACACTGGATGAATTACCGCCAGGATATCGAGAAAGTGTTGATGGCGTTCGTGATCGCCGCAACCGATGAAGAATCGCCTTTCGACAAGGAAGAGTTGGTGCCAATGCTGGGGGCCTTGCTCAGTATGTTGTGCGAGGCGTTTGCGAGTGAATAGCATCAAGGAATTATATGCGTGGATTTTTAAAAGGTTCATGTAGTTATTGCGCTTATTATTGATAGCGCTCTTATTGCCTTAAACTGGCAGGTAGCTTTCTCTCATCTCTATGAATAAGCGTATCTAAGCTAAGCATCGAAACCGAACTGGTTACTCGATACAGTGTATGCAGGCATTGGTAATCAATAAGGAACAGATGAATTCATATTTATATCCAACAATTCCAGGCTGGTTTGAAGAACTTCTTGAGAGGTGGAAAAGCTCGGGAACCAGAGCGATTTCATTTCCTTTTCTATGGTTTAAACCAACTACTCTACCAAATGATAAAAATGCAGCGTTCTGGATGTATCTCTACTACACCGAAAACCAGACGAAAAAGATTGATCTAAAGCGAGTTGTTAAATTTCGGGTACGGGTCATTGAGTATTCGTTTTCTATGATAAAAGGACCAGATATTTACACAATTTTTGATAATGAAGTCGATGCAAAAGTCTGGTTTAGGTGTGATGTTGTTGAAGAGATAAGGAAGAATAATAGTGAATTTTTGCATGCTGCCAACTTTGAGCACAGCGAAGGAGTGTTGTTGCCCCAATTTGTAAGGAAATCAATTGCTCCTATAAGAAGAAAGTCTAATTGCATTTCGGTACAGAAAACTTCATATTTACTGAATGATTGATTGCACTAATACTGTCATATATTGGACTTGCCTACATAGTGGAACAAGTCGATGATTTCGAGATGAGGAGTGGTTGTGACAGATTTTTTTCAAGGTGTTGTGGCCGAGTTTTTACGTGCTGACCGTGGGGTATTTGTTAATCCTGAAATATTGCTGCAACTTGAACTTGGAGCTAGTCCAAAGAAAGGCCGCTTTTGGTATTGTGATCTAATGGCAGTCTCCCTTCGAGAGCGTGAGGTATATCTTTGTGAAGTCACTTATTCGTCAAGCGTATCTGCACTGATAAAGCGTCTTAAAGCCTGGAAGGCACATTGGCCTGAATTGGAGCTTGCTTTGCAACGAGACTCTGGCATCGATCCTACTTGGCATATATCTGTTTGGGTATTTTTACCAGAGAGTCGACAGTACATTTACGAACGAAAGCTTGCTACGCTTGGAGCGTTTGTTGACCCAGGGATGCCTAAGCCAAGGCTAACCGTTCTTGAGGATGTCCTTCCTTGGAAATATTGTACTTGGGATAGACAGCCAGAGGTTTTTTGATAATTCATCGCAGTAAGCTCATTTGATGAGCTTAGATATTGGATGATTGAGGATATATGATGCGAACCATTAAATCTTATGATGCACTTGATCGCTTTGGTCGCATTCGTCTATCTAAGCATTTTTTTATGCGGGATTTTTTGTATAGCGAAATATCGAATTTTTACGGAGTGCCAAATATTCCAGAAAATCCGGATAAGGCTGTTGAGGCAGGTAGGCATTTGTGTGAGGAGTTACTAGAGCCACTAAATGCTACCTTTGGTCGTATAACAGTACGTTCTGCTTATAGATCACCGAAAATAAATAGTATTGGACATGAGAAAGGGCATAATTGCGCTAGCAATAAAGCAAATTTTTCCCATCATATCTGGGATTATCCCGATGATAATGGCATAGGGGCAACTGCATGTATTGTCATTCCTTGGTTTATGGATAAATACAGCAGCGGCACTGACTGGCGGTCACTTGCATATTGGATTCATGATCATCTTCCCTATAGTCAAGCTGAGTTTTTTGATGGTCGCGGTATGTGCTCATTTAATTTGAGCTGGCATGAAAAGCCTAAAAAACTCATTACGAGCTGGATGAAGCCTAGAGTTCTATTGAAAGGCGAGAGTGTCACTGGTAATTTTACTGAGTGGTACAAAGGTTTTCCAAAGCTCAACACAAGCACCTAACAACTTTATAGGCCGTTTATTTTGCTTGCTGGGATGGGGGTAAAACCTGCCGTCCCTTTGCCGACTCGCCAGTTAGGCGTCGAGCAGCCAAGTTAAGTGAACTGCTCACGCTGCATCGTTACTACTGTCATAAGCCGTAATCAACCGCCTGATTGCCGGTTGATGCTGTTTTCTCCCTAGTGTTTTGCCTAGTTGGTATAGGCTGCTTCGTAGTTGTCAGTAACATTGCTCACCAAGCTGGTCAAGTAAGCATCGGATGTAGTGCAAGCAATGTTGTCAGGTTCTTTTTACACTGAGTCTTGTTACACTGAGTCTTGATCGTTTTTTTTTATTTTTCGTAGGCAGTCGCCAAGTGCTGTTCTCAACTGTTATATCAATTCGCCGAATAGTTGCCGGTAGGCCGAGATGCCTTGGCTCAAAGGGTAGCGTTCAATAATGGTAGCGCGTGCGGTTTCGCGGATGGCTTGCAATTGGTCTGATGAGGCAAATACGCGGTCTATGGCATTGGTCAGCTCGTTGCCTGAGAAAAAATCAACTAACAAGCCATTTTTGCCATCTTCAATGACTTCCTCCACCGGTGCCGTGCGCGAGCCTATCACCAGGCAGCCGGCCGACATGGCTTCCAGCATCGACCAGGACAGCACGAAAGGCACGGTGAGATAGACGTGTGCCGAGGATATCTGCAGCACGCGCAGGTATTGCTGGTAGGGTAGCTTGCCGAGGAAGTGCACGCGGCTGAGGTCCAGGCCAGGCACTTCCCGCAACAATTTGGCCCGGTAGGTCTCGCCTGGCGGCAGCTTGCGGCCATAGCTGACCTCGTCACCCCCCACGATCAAGACATGGCACTTGGGCCTGCGCCTGAGGATTTCCGGCAAGGCGCGCATGAAGACATGAAAGCCGCGGTAGGGCTCGAGATTGCGCGATACATAGGTGATCACTTCGTCCTTGCGCGTGAGTTTTAAGCCTGAGCCTAGCTGTATCCAGGCTGAAGGGTCGGGACGCGCAGCCTCGGTGTTGATGCCCTCATGGATCAGCCGCAGCTTGGGCTGGTATTGCGGCGGGTACAGGCTGCGTTGCCAAGCCGTGGGGCTGATGCCGATGTCGGCGGCATGCAGAGAGAGCAGGTTGGTGATGTTCTTGGTACGGATGCGCAGGTGGTCATCCAGTGTCATGGGATATTCCGGGTCGAAGCCGGCATCTGCGCCTGTGGTTTGGTAAAAGAATTCAAAGAATGTGACCAGCGGCACATCGGGGTAGATGTCCTTGGGGTAGATCGCTTCGCCCCAGCCCATATGGGCGACGATGATGTCGGGCCGGTAACCCTTTTCTTTCAGGTGCAGCAGCGCCCGCGCGACGCTCTGGCCGCGGATCACATGCTCTTCCACGGGAGCGAGATAGGGGTGAACGCCTTGAGTCGCGGCACGAGCCGGTTTGTATTCCATGCGCTGTACGCCTTGCATGCCGGGGGCATGGGCTTCACATAGGCTCAATACTTGATGTCCGCCTTCATCGATCAGGGATTGGGCAATATGGCGGAATTGCCCAGGGAAGTTCTGGTGGATGAAAAGGATATTCATGCTCAGTCCCCGATGAAGTCGCCGTCCACGTAGTACCAGCGTCCATGTTCGCACACAAAGCGGCTGTGCTCGTGCAACCTTTCCGCCTTACCGTTCAGCTTGTAGCGGGCAATGAATTCGACGATAGCTTGGTTGCTGCCTGTTGCCTCATGCTGCACGACCTTGAGGCCCAGCCATTTCAGCGGCTGACTACCCGCTTCATCCTGCAGCGAGGCAGGGCGCGTCGAAGGGTGCCAGGTATGCAGCAGGTAATCCGTCAGCCCGAGCACATAGGCTGTGTAGCGGGAGCGCATGAGCGCTGCGGCGTCTGGCGCGGGTTCTCCCAGGTGCCAGCGCTTGCAGCACTGCTCGTAGGCGTCGCCGCTTTCACAAGGACAGGGAACCGTGTGCTTCATCGGGTTCAGAAAATCTCGCGGGTTTCGAGAAACTCGATGTCGGGATAGCGTTCCTGTGCCATTTGCAGGTTGACGCGGTTGGGAGCGAGGTAGACGTATTCCTCATTGCCGTCCAGCGCGACGTTGAAGCCGTATTTGTCGGCAATTGCCTTGAGGTCGGCATCAGATCCACGTAGCCAGCGTGCGGTGGCGCAATCGTAATTCTCGAATGCGACGTCCACGCCGTATTCATGTTCCAGGCGGTGTGCCACTACGTCGAACTGCAACAAGCCGATGGCGCCGAGGATCAAGTCATTGGAAAGTAGCGGGCGGAACAATTGCGAAGCGCCTTCCTCGGCTAGTTGCTTGAGGCCGATCTGCAATTGCTTCATTTTCATCGGGTTCTTGATGCGTGCGCGGCGGAAATATTCAGGGGCAAAGGACGGAATGCCGATGAACTTGAGGTTTTCGCCTTCAGTAAAGGTGTCCCCCAGCTTGACTGTGCCATGGTTGGGGATACCGATGATGTCGCCGGAATAGGCTTCGTCCATGGTCGTGCGGTCCTGTGCCATGAAGGTGATGGCGTTGTTCACCGACAGTGTCTTGCCTGTCGCGACCTGCTTGATCTTCATGCCGCGCTCGAAGCGGCCCGAGCAGATGCGCAGGAAAGCAATGCGGTCGCGGTGCTTGGGGTCCATGTTGGCCTGGATCTTGAACACGAAGCCGGAGAATTTTTCCTCCGTCGGCTCAACCACGCGGCTGGCGGTATTGCGCGGCAGCGGGGGCGGGGAAAGCTCTACTACGGCGTCGAGCAGGGACTGCACCCCGAAGTTGTTGATAGCCGAGCCGAAGAACACCGGCGTTTGCTTGCCGTCGAGATAAGCTTGCTTGTCGAAGGCATTGGAGGCGCCGCGCACCAGTTCCACATCCACGCGCAGGTCATCGGCCTGTGCGCCGATCAGTTCGTCCAGGCGTGGATTGTCCAGGCCCTGGATGATTTCGGCGGTACCCTTCTCAGCATGCGGATCGAAGAAGCTGATAGTGTCGTTGTACAAATGGTAGACGCCGCGGAAGCTCTTGCCCATGCCGATCGGCCAGGTCATCGGGGCGCACTGCATGCCCAGCGTGGATTCGATCTCGTCCAATAATTCAATCGGCGCGCGCGATTCGCGGTCCAGCTTGTTGATGAAGGTGAGGATGGGCGTGTCGCGCATGCGGCAGACGTTGAGCAGCTTGATGGTCTGGGCCTCCACGCCGTTGACAGAGTCGATCACCATCACGGCAGAATCCACTGCGGTAAGCGTACGGTAAGTGTCTTCCGAGAAATCGTCGTGGCCCGGCGTGTCGAGCAGGTTGATCATGTGCTCGCGGTAGGGGAACTGCATCACTGACGATGTGACGGAAATGCCGCGCTGCTTTTCCAGTTCCATCCAGTCCGAGGTGGCATGGCGTGCCGCCTTGCGTCCGCGCACTTCGCCTGCGACCTGGATGGCGCCGCCGAACCAGAGCAGCTTCTCGGTCAACGTGGTTTTACCCGCATCCGGGTGGGAAATAATCGCGAAAGTGCGACGGCGCTGGACTTCTGAGCTGAAACTGGACATAGGGAGTTTTAAATTTTGAACGCTGGACAAAGGGGCTATTTTACCTTGTTGTTTCCATGTGCCGCGGTTTTTGTGCTCAGGGTATGATGAACGCCGTAACCTCTGGCTGACGAATACTTGATGAATATGTGAAACGACATATGACTAAGCTGTCGGTTTTCCTATAATGCAGATCATGACACTTAAAAATAATAATGGAGGGGACTTGGAGAAACAGGCGCAACAGGCGTTGATCGTCGAAGATTATCAAGCCGCGGCAGAAACCTTCAAGGAGCTGCTGGAAATGCTCGGTTTTCAGGCCGATTATGTCATGTCCGGTACCGATGCACTGCATGCAATGTCCACAAGGGGCTATGATGCAGTGTTCATCGACTTAAATCTTCCCGACACTTCAGGGCTGGCATTGGTCAAGCAATTGCGCGCATTGCCTATGGAGAAAACATCGAAGTTCGTTGCCGTGAGCGGTTTTGCCAAGAATGACCTCGGAAAGGAAGCTTGCGAGCTATTTGACTTCTATCTGGAAAAACCGATAGATATTGCCTCGCTTGAGCCTATATTGCAGTCCATTTGACAAGGTTGAATGCATGGAATCTCCAATAGCGGTACAACAACGGGAATGGGTGCTTGCAGGTATCAGGCATGAGATATTCATGCGTGTTTTCCCTGCCTTGCGACATGGCCTGGTTGGCCCCGTCTCCATTGCACGCATGAGCGTTTCCATCGTTCGGCGGCTATTATCCAAAGGGGATGCAGGCAAGGCAGTGCTGAACGAACCGGTTGAACGCATAGACCAGCAACTGGCAGAGGCCGTGACGGGAATACGCGCGCTGCAGGCATGGGAACCTGGGGCCAAGGGGCTGGCGACGCCTGCCGAGGTGCTGCGCCAGGGTATGTCATTGATGACGGCATCGCTGGCCTTGCGCGATATCAAGCTGGATTATGTTCCCAGCGATATCCAGGAGGTAGAAGAGGTGCACCACCAGCCATTTCTCTACGCTTGGTTGGCACTGCTATGTCATGTCGAGGATAGTGTGCAAGCGCCTGTGAGCTTGCGTATCGAGCAGAAGCAGCCCAAGTCCGTGTCTGTGGAGATCATACATTCCTTATATGACGTCAACCAGGACAAAACCAGGCCAACTGCGCATGTGCGCCTGATTGATCAGGCAGCGCTGGAATTGATGGCTGCCGCAAGCGGCTTACAGCTAACCTCTGGGGAAGGGTGGATGCGCCTGAGCTGGATATAGTCGTCGGCTTTCAGCAAAGTAGAGGGCGCGGTTTCAACGGTGTGTGGAAGTAATCCGCCAGGCTGGCCAGCATTTTCTCATCATAGATAGTCAGCAGATTGTTGCGTAGGTGATGCAGCCCGAGCTTCTCCAGTTTGTGCAGCGTTTTGTTGGTATGGGCCAGTGACAATCCCAGCGCATCGGCAATTTCCTGTTGTGTGAGGGGAAAGGGAATGGTCTTGCTGGTGGCAGGGTAGATGGATTTGTATCGCTTGTAGAGGTGCAGCAGCAGCATGGCAATTTTTTCCATGCCGTTGCGCATGCCGACATTGATCAGGTTCTCATCGACGATTTGTTCTTCCTGAGCGCATAGCCAAGTAATGTCGTAGGCCAGCGCCGGGTGGTGCTGATAGAGCGACCAGAGCTTGCTCTTGTCCAGCTCGCACAGGCTGATGGGCGTCAACGATTGCACGCTACTGCCGCTGTTTTCCAGCAGGTTCTGCTGCAGCCCGATCAGGTCGCCAGGCAGCAGAAAGTTGAGGATCTGGCGGTTGCCGTTCTTGAGTGTGCGATACCGATAAGCCCAGCCGTCAAGCAGGGTATAGAGCTGGGGGGAGCTGGCGCCTTCCTTTACGACCGTCTTGCCCGCAGGCATGTTGAGCTGGCGTAGCTTGAATGTATTGATGAAGGCGATTTCCTCTGGCTTGTGGCGTTTGAAGGCCGGTTGCTGGCGCAGGTAGTCACTGAGTGCATCCATAAAGTCTCCTTGGGTTCTATTGAGTCAGGCAAACTGCGGGTCGGGTTTGCTCGGTGCATGCTGGCTTTCAGCCATGGGGGTAGGCTTCTATCCCCAGCCTTTTGTTGGCTGGCACCGCGACCTCGAGCATATCCGGCTTCGGCAAATCCAGCGCGTTCATGATGGCGATGAATTCCTCGCGCGATTTTCCTGCCAGCCGCGGGTTGATGGCCTTTTCCTGGCCGATGGCGCTGACGCGGTATCCCTTGTAATCATGACCTGGGTAGACCAGCGTTTCGTCCGGCAAGGTAAAGAGCTGGCCGGTGATGCTGTCATAAAGCGTGCCCGGGTCTCCGCCCTGGAAATCGGTCCGTCCGCAGCCATTGATCATTAATGAGTCTCCTGTGAACACCCTGTCATTCATCAGGTAGCTGACGCTGCCTGCCGTATGGCCGGGTGTCGCCAGCACGTCGACGATATGTTGGCCCAGGCTGAGCTGGTCTCCATGCTGTAATTGCAGGTCTGCAAGCAAGGCGTTGCAGCGGCTGCCAATGCCCGTGAGCGTGCTGGTTTCCTGGCGTAACAAGCCACTGGCGGTGATGTGGTCAGCATGCACATGGGTATCCAGTGAATATTTCAGCACCAGGCCATATTGATCCAGCAGGGTGAGGTAAAGCTGGAGTCCCGAATCGACAGGGTCGATTAGCAATGCTTCTTTGCTTGATTCATCACCGAGCAGGTAGGTATAAGTGGAGGATTCCTGATCAAACAGTTGCCTGAATATCATTGAGGCTCCTTTCTTGATTTTTATCGGTTGGTCCTCGGGGAAAAAATGTCAATCTTGAGTTGACACAGTAAAAGACAACGGTTGACTGCACTATGTTCCTGGCTGGGATTTATTGCCGTTATAAATGCATTGATAAAAATCCGGAACCAAAGTTTTTTCATTTCACCGATAACTTCAATACCGCATTTCGCTGGACTACCGGGCAGCACGCAACCTGCTGGGCTCACTGCGTAACCGGGGACTGGCGTAAGAAGCCGCGCTCATTGAGCCATCTTGAGGCGGCAAGTCTGACCCTGGTAGGAGGAACGGTATGGGAAGCACTGGTCGTGCGCGCCGCGTTACGAGTGGGAGAAAGCATCCTGATACACGGTGGTGTGGGCGGGGTGGGCCATGTAGCGATCCAAGTCGCAAAAGCCATGGGGGCCAGGGTGTTTACGACTGTGCGTGAAGCAAATTTTGAGTTCGCTCGAACCTTGGGGGCTGACGTGGTCATTGACTATGAAAAGGAGGACTATGTTGATGCCATTATGCGGGAAACGGGTGGTCATGGCGTCGATGTCGTATTCGACACCATCGGCGGTAACACGTTGTCGCGCAGCCCCGATACGCTGGCCCAACTTGGCCGCATTGTCACGATAGTAGACACTTCACTGCCACAAAACCTCGTTCAGGCCTGGGGCAAGAACGCAAGTTACCACTTCGTATTCACAAGACAGAATCGCGGCAAGCTTGATGAATTGAGCGCACTGATAGAGCGCGGTCAACTACGGCCACACATTGGCGCGGTCTATTCGCTAGCCGACATACCACTCGCCCATGCGCTATTGGAGACTCCCAATAATGGTCTCCGGGGAAAAATCGCGATTGCAGTAGAGCCATCGAGTCATACCGAAAGTGCATAATTTTTAGCCATCAAAATCAGTTTGGAGAGTCACCATGATTTATGAAATCGCTTTGCTACCTGTTCACAAGGAATACGTTGAAAGATTCAGTTGTGCATTTGCCGAGGTCGCTCTCTTGCTCAGTCGAGCCAAGGGCTACGGCGGTCACCTGCTCGCACGAGGGGTCGAAACACCTGAGCTATTTAATCTGATCGTACGATGGGAGTCACTTGAAGATCACACCCCGGGCTTCGAAGCAAGTGAAGACCATCTGACATTCATGACAGGCTTGCAGAAATACTTTTCAGAAGAGCCGAGGGTCTATCACATTGAAGGCGAAGGGGAGAGTTTTGATACAGATGATGATATGAGTAGTGCTGTTCGCACCGGGAATGCTAGTGCCTCAAGGGGGTTGTGGCGATAAAATAATTGGATCGTTGTCGGGAAGCTTTCATACCCAACGCGATCTGTACCGACTGCGCGACATTACCGTGTAGACGTTGGCAGAGTAGCCGTTAGGGCAGCGAGGCGGTGTATACACTGCCGTCCAGCTGTCCCCTTTAGACCTTTGTGCGCTATTACTTTTCTTGCGTGCAAGGCACTGTCATGCCCCGCAGAGCATAGCGCCTTGCGCCACTCCCGCATAGCGGATGTACGCGACACGGAACCTGTTTACTGAGCTGTATCCATCGCGCTCTGCTTCAGCAAGACCGCACGCACTGAGTATCAGGAAATGCTTGCTCAGCCCTATGCGCCAAGCCAACAAATATTCCATCGGAGTCATTCCCATGATCGCTCCGGGATCTCATACATCTGTCGTATTGCGGCTGAAAGACTCTCATCCATAAGTCCACACAGAAAGCCAGAAGACACGGTTGTTCCAGCCGTCGAGTGCAGAGCTTCGACAAAAAGCACTCCCAGCACACGGGCCAGGATGACGTCGAGTGCCGTTGTGTGCACGCGCTTTCGCCTTTTGGGAATAGAACAAGTTGAAGGTTACGACAATACTGCGTCCCAGCCTGTCAGAACGCCCCTACGATTGTTATTGTGAAGCGCTTGTGTAGCACTTAACCCAAAACATGCAACGGTCGTTTTTTGCCTAACCTATTGCCCCACAAGACCTTTCACCCCGCTACATGTCTGTACTAAAGACTTGGCAGCGGCCCTTATTCAAGGGAAAGGCAATCCATGGATCCATGTTGTGCTACCGGCGAAAATGTTGCCTCAGTCCTACAAGTAAGCCGCTTTCAGGATCGTTAGGGCCCTGCCGAATGATGAGTATTCCTCATCGCATCAAATTGAATCCAAAGACCAAATAGCCGAACAGTAGCAAAAATATGTTATGGTAAAAAAGTCATCATTCATTTCACACCCGAGGTGAACCCGCATAATCAATCAGCGTTAAGGATTTTTAATGATTTTCAAGGAAAGACTCATCCATGCTGCCATATTCGATATGGATGGCACCATGTTCGATACCGAACGTCTCCGATTTACCACCATCAAGCAAGCTTCTGCCGAACTTTTCGGCGAAACCATCAGTGATGAGATCCTGCTCGGCTCCTTGGGCCTGAGTGCCAAGAAGGCGGAAGAGCTTGCCAAGAGCCGCTATGGCGAAGACTATCCCTATGCCGCTATTCGCAAGCGCGCGGACGAGCTGGAGCTGGCGCATGTGCGCAAGCATGGCGTGCCGGTCAAACCAGGACTGTATGAGATCCTCGAGCGACTCAAGCGCAATGGCCTGTTGATGGCGGTTGCCACTTCCAGCCGTCGCGCGATTGCGGAGGAGTACCTGATCAACGCCAACGTCATGAAGTATTTCGATATCACGGTCTGCGGCGACGAGGTGAAGCAGGGCAAACCGCACCCGGAGATATTCCGCACCGCGGCCAAGGAGCTGAATTGCCTGCCCGAGCATTGTCTTATGTTCGAGGATTCTGAAAATGGCCTGCGCTCTGCCTCAGGAGCCGGCGGCCTGCCCATTTTGATCAAGGACATCAAGGAGCCCAGGCCCGATATCAAACAATTGGCCTACCAGGCCTACGACAGCATGCCCGATTTCCTGGCCGACCTGGTCAGATTCACACCCAATCTGCCCAAGCCCAAGCTGACAGATGCGTTTCCGCAAACCATCAACAATATGCGTGCGGGCATTCATGGTTTCGGCGCGATGGGCGGCGGTTACCTGGCGCAGATATTCTCGCACTGGGATGGATATACCAGGCCCTATGAAATTATCGGCGCGAGCAACAATGCGATCCTGCGCAGCCTGGTCAATGCATTCGGCAAGTATGACGTTCACTACGGGAACCTGGCCTTCCATCAGACCATAGACCGTATCCGCCTGATCGACATGGCAGACGAGGCAGCGGTGTGCGAGATGTACGCAGTATCGGAGATCATCGGGCTGTGCCTGCCGGAGTCCGCCATCAAGCAGCAGGCGGCGATGATTGCCAAGGGACTGGTTGCACGCTACCAGAACGGCGCCGGGCCCCTGACCATTCTGGTCATACTCAACAAGTTGAGCGGAGCGGCATTTGTCAGGCGGCAGGTGAAGGAGGCCATGGTACGCATGCTTGATGAGCAGCGCGCAGAGCAGATCATGGCGATGGCATACTTTACCGAAACGGTCGTCAACCGCATGGTGTCAAAAATACCGAAAGAAATTCTATTGAAGCAGGTCAGGATTAATTTCGCTAGTTTTGAGAAACATACCCAGAAGGCACTGGGCAGCGGGGAAGGCAACGTGGCGCCCATGCATCAGGAACCCGCCCTCCTGGCCGAGCCGGGGCTGGGCAAGATCGTGAGCCAGTTACGGCATGCCTCGCATCTTAATCGGGCCTTGGACCAGCTTGGAGTGACCTTGTTTGAAAGCGGGCCGGACATGGTGCTGTATGCCAAGAAGGGAGGCAAGATACTCGAACGCCTCCGCCAGGTACAGACCGTGGATAACATTGCCGAGATCCAGGCGATCAAGAACAGGCTGCTGAACGGTACACACGCCATCATCGCATGGTATGCCAGCTTGCTGGGTTACCAGACCATCGGGCAAGGCATGGGGGACGAGCGTGTGGTCATGCTGGTAAAGCGCCTGGTCAATAACGAGATCAAGCCTGCCATGCTGCAGGAAAACCCGGCCCTGGCGGAATATATCAATACCTCGTTCGTCAACAGCTTCATTGCGCGTTGCAAGGCTTCTTTCAAGGACCCATGTCGGCGTATCGGGCGCGATCCCCTACGCAAACTACAGCGCAAGGAGCGTATCATGGGCAGCATTGAGCTGGCTGCCCGCCATGGTATCCAGACGCCTATGCTGGAGTTCGGTGCAGCACTGGGGATTTTGTATTCACTGCGCCTCATCACGCCAGAGGACAAGGAGTGCCAGCGCATCAAGGCCTTGTTCGAGGAGAATGGTGCCGTGGCCGACGTGCTGGCCTTCAGTGGTGACTATCACGGCAAACCCTACCTTGGCCTCGACCGGCAGCAGGATGCGGCATTGATCGAGCGCATTGCAGAGCACTTGCGACAGCTGACCGACCCAACTTCGGCGCATTGGCAATGGCCGCTGAGTTATAACTACGCCGAGGAGCTGGCATCCTGACAGGCTGCCAACAGCGAGGAGGCTTTGCCGACTGTGGTATATTCGACATGACTTCACAGGAGGAAAGATGACACTCACGACCAACACCTTCAGCGACAAGTTCAGCAGCTGCCCACAATTGACAGTGGAGCAGGTAGCTGACGCTGCTGCTGCAGGATTCAAAACCATCATCAACAATCGCCCGGATGGAGAGGGCGGCGCCGAGCAGCCCCGTAGCGAGGACATCCGACAGGCTGCGGAAGCCCATGGTTTACGGTATGTCCACATTCCTGTGGTGCCAGGCCAGATGACCCCTGCCCAAGTGGAGGAGCTAGCCGCGCTGCTGCCCAGCCTGCCGACGCCGATCCTGGGGTTCTGCAAGCTTGGGACGCGTGCAGTCAATATCTACCAGCAGGCATTGGCCAGAAGTCCGCAGTCATGATACTCATGCGCAATTCGTCCCTGGCGTAGAAACAAAGACGGCATCCTGAGGATGCCGTCTTTGTTTAAGGCCTGCCAGGGTTTCAGCCCGCTGACTGTCTGAGCTGATCGAGAATGGCGGGATTGTCCAGCGTCGAAATGTCCGATGTGATTTCCTCTCCCTTGGCGAGCGAGCGCAGCAGGCGGCGCATGATCTTGCCGGAGCGCGTCTTGGGCAGGTTCTCGCCGAAGCGGATTTCGTCTGGCTTGGCGATCGGGCCTATTTCCTTGCCTACCCACTCGCGCAACTGACCGGCAATGGTTTTGGCGGCTTCGCCCTCAGGCCGCTCACCCTTGAGCACTACATAGGCCACAATGGATTCGCCCTTGATATCGTGCGGTTTACCGACAATGGCTGCTTCAGCCACCAAGGGGTTGGCAACCAGGGCAGATTCGATCTCCATGGTGCCCAAGCGGTGGCCGGAAACGTTGAGTACATCATCGATGCGGCCCATGATCCAGAAATAACCGTCTTCATCACGGTGCGCCGAATCGCCTGCCAGGTACAGCCCGTTGAGCTCTTCGGGGAAATAGGCTTTCCTGAATCGTTCAGGATTGCCCCAGATGTTGCGTATCATCGAGGGCCACGGCTTCTTCACCACCAACAGGCCGCCGCCGGTGCCTTCGATATGGGTGCCGTCCTCTTCGACAATATCCATGATGATGCCGGGCAGGGGGCGGGTGCAGGATCCTGGCTTGAGGTCGATGGCGCCAGGCAGCGGCGCAATCATATGCGCCCCGGTCTCGGTCTGCCACCAGGTATCGGCAATCGGGCAGCGCTCCTTGCCGACCACTTTGTAATACCACATCCAGGCTTCAGGGTTGATCGGCTCACCCACGGTGCCCAGTAGCCTCAGGCTCGAGAGGTCATACTTGTGGGGTAGGTCGCCGCCCAGCTTGATCAGCGAACGGATGGCAGTGGGTGCGGTGTAGAAAATGCTGACCTTGTGGCGTTCTATCATTTGCCAGAAGCGGCCGGCGTCGGGATAAGTTGGCACGCCCTCGAACACCACTTGCGTACTGCCGAGCGCCAATGGGCCGTAAGCTACGTAGCTGTGGCCGGTGATCCAGCCAACGTCGGCCGTACACCAGAAAATATCGGTGGCTTTATGGTCGAACACCCATTTCATGCTCATGATGGCGCCAAGCAGATAGCCTCCGGTGGAATGCTGTACGCCTTTCGGCGTGCCGGTGGAGCCCGAAGTGTATAGAATGAACAGAGGATGTTCGGCATCCACCCAGACAGGCTCGCAATTGTCGTTCTCGGCGGCTTCAACCTCATGCCACCATGCGTCGCGGTGCGGATTCCAGGCAATATCCACGCCTGTACGCTGGTAGACGATGACTTTCTCGACCGATTCGCAGCCGCCCAGCTCCAGCGCTTCGTCCACTGAAGCCTTCAATGCTACCTGTTTGCCTCCGCGTATACCGGCGTCGGCAGTGATGACCAGCTTGGCGCCGACATCGACGATGCGCTCGTGCAGGCTCTTGGCGGAAAAGCCGCCGAATACCACGGAGTGGATTGCCCCGATGCGGGCACAGGCCTGCATGGCAACGATGGCTTCTATGCTCATGGGCAGGTAGATGATGACGCGGTCGCCGAGGCCGACCCCTTGCTTTTTCAAAGCATTGGCGAAGCGGCATACGCGCTGGTGAAGTTCCCTATAGGTAATGTTGGCGACATCGCCGTTATCGGCCTCAAAAATCAGCGCGATCTTGTTGGCCCGTTTTTCCAGGTGACGGTCTATACAGTTATAGGAAGCATTGAGTTTGCCATCGGCAAACCAGCGATAGAAAGGGGCATTCGACTCATCCAGTACCTCGGTGAACGGGGTCTGCCACGAGATTTCCTGCCGGGCAAGGTTGGCCCAAAAGCCGGTGTAATCCTGCTCAGCCGCATCGCATAAAGCCTGGTAGCCAGGCAATCCCGAGACGGTGGCGGCCTGGCGGAATGTTTCATGCGGCGCAAAAACGCGCGTTTCCGTCAGCACGGATTCAATGGACGACATAAATGCTCCTTCAAGACTTTATAATGAGGCTATGCTATCGGTGCTAGCGCACCTGTGCCGTTAGGAAACGAATTATAACATTTCATTTACAAATCCAAGATGCGCACACTATCACAGATTTTACAGGCAGATACACCCTTATCGCGGGATGAACAATATTTGTTGCATGCGGTCAAGTGCAGTCCTTTTATTGCTCGCTTGATCAATAGCGATGCTGGGTTGCTGACCGAGTTGGGCGCCACCCTGCATCGACCATGGACTGCTGCAGAGATGCAGTCATGGCTGGACAGCCACGAAGTCGTGGACGATGCCGGCCTCAAACGTGCGCTGCGCCAATTGCGCCGACGCGTCATGCTGCGTTTGATCGTGCGCGACCTCAATGGCCTTGGCGGGGTGGACGAAGTGATGCAGGTGGTAAGCACATTGGCGGAGATCAGTCTGCAATTTGCCTTGCGTCACATCACGGGGTGGCTGGAATCGCAATATGGCACCCCTATAGGCGAAGAAAGCGGCGAGCGCCAGCAGTTTACCGTAGTGGGTATGGGTAAGCTGGGTGGGAGTGAACTCAACGTCTCTTCTGACATCGATTTGATTTTTGCGTTTGCGGAGGATGGCGAAACCAACGGTGCGAAGTCGATCAGCAATTTCGAGTTCTTTACCCGGCTGGCCAAGCGCCTGATTGCCGCGATTGATGAGATCACCGAGGATGGCTTTGTCTTCCGTGTGGACATGCGGTTGCGGCCTTACGGTTCGGAAGGCCCGCTGGCTTGCAGTTTTGCCATGCTGGAGGAGTATTACCAGAACCAGGGACGCGAATGGGAGCGTTATGCCTGGATCAAGGGCAGGGTGGTTGCGGGACCGGATCAGGGCCTGACCGAGCTGCTGCGACCATTCGTATTCCGCAAGTATCTCGATTTTGGCGCATTTGCCTCCATGCGCGACCTCAAGGTGCAGATACAACAGGATGTAAACCGCCGCGACATGCACGACAACATCAAGCTGGGGCGCGGCGGCATCCGGGAGGTGGAATTCATCGCCCAAGTGTTCCAGCTGATTCGCGGCGGCCGAGACGCCAGCCTGCAAGTCAAGCCGACCTTGTCGGTCCTGGGGCTGCTGGAGGCAAAGGGTTTGCTGCCCACACATGCCGTGCGGGAATTGAGACAGGCCTATATTTTCCTGCGCAACCTGGAGCACAGGTTGCAGTACCTTGAAGACACGCAGACGCAGGATTTGCCAGTGAGCGAAGAGAGCCGGCGACGTATCGCGCTGGGTATGGGCTATGATGACTGGAACGCCTTTCTCGACGTGCTGGAACAGCATCGCACTGTAGTGCAGCGGCATTTCGAAGAGGTGTTCAACGACCCTGCGGATGAGTGTACCGAGCAAGAGGTGCCGCGACAGCGTGAAGTCGCTTTATGGAAGCGGGCGCTCCAGGGAGAGGAAGCGGTCGAAGCCATGGCACAGCTCAATTATCGGGAGCCGGCCGAAACCCTGCGCAAGCTGCTAAGTTTGCATGACAGCCCGCGTTACAAGCAATTGCCCGAGCTCAGCCGCCAGCGTTTCGACGCATTGGTGCCGCTGGCGATCAAGGAGGCTGCTCAGGAGGTCAATCCCGACCAGGCACTGATACGGGTTGCCGACCTGCTGGACAGCATTTGCCGTCGAGCGAGTTATCTTGCTCTGCTGGCCGAATATCCCTCGGCCCTGACGCTGGTAACGCGTATTGTGGCTGCCAGCCCATGGCTTGCGCAATACCTGACCCAGCATCCCATATTGCTGGACGAACTGCTCGATACGCGCAACCTGTATGCGGCTCCCGATTTTGCCGCCATGCATGCTGACCTTGAGCAGCGCATGACGTCACTTACCGGCGATCTGGAGCGGCAGATGGATGAGATGCGGCATTTCAAGCATGCCGCCGTGTTCCGTTTTGCGGCCAAGGATGTGGCCGGAGAGCTGGCATTGGAAACGCTCTCGGACTATCTGAGCGCATTGGCGGACATCATTCTGGATGTGGTCATCAAAACCGTCTGGTCAGTCCTGCGTCACCGTCACCGTGAGCAACCGCTGTTCGCCGTCATTGGCTATGGCAAGCTGGGAGGCAAGGAGCTGGGGTATGCTTCCGACCTAGACATCATTTTCCTTTACGATGATGAGGCGCCAGAAGCCGGAGAAGTGTATGCCAAGCTTGGACAGCGCGTGAATACCTGGCTCGGGAGCATTACCTCGGCCGGCACCCTCTACGAGACCGACATGCAGTTGCGTCCGGATGGGGCCAGCGGCTTGCTTGTGAGTTCGGTACAGGCTTTTCAGCTTTATCAGCAGGAAAAGGCCTGGGTCTGGGAGCATCAGGCGCTGACGCGGGCCAGGTTCTGTGCAGGTAATCCCCAGGTCGGCGCTACTTTCGAGTGCATCCGGGAAAGCGTGCTGCGCCAGCCGCGTGACAGGCAGTCGCTGGCTGCAGAGGTCGTGGCGATGCGTCAGAAGATGCACCAGGCGCATCCCAACCATGGTGAGCTATTCGACTTGAAGCATGATCGTGGCGGTATCGTCGATGTCGAGTTCATCGTGCAATACCTGGTATTGGCGCATGCGTCGCAGTATCCCGAGCTGACGCGTAATCTGGGCAATATTGCATTGCTCGACATTCTGGGTGGGTTGGGTCTGGTGAATGCGGCATTGGCGCACGAGGTGGCGCAGGCATATCGCGATTACCGGCGCCGCCAGCATGCCATCCGGCTGCAAGGGGACCAGAAGGCGCGCGTGCCGCTGGACCAGGTGGAACGAGAGGTGTCTGCTGTACGGCGTCTGTGGCAGCAGGTATTCAGCGATGATGCTTAGTCTGCGCGCGCCTGACTGTGAGGGATCACACGTAGAAAACGGGCCAAGACATCGGGGTCGGTCTTGATGCCTTCCTCTGCAGCCAGGATGTCGATGATGTCGCGATGGGCGCGTGCGCGATGATAAGGGCGCGTCGTCGCCATTGCGTCATAGGCATCGGCAATCAGCATGATGCGAGACGCCAGCGGGATGTCATCACCTGCCAGACCATCCGGGTAGCCGCTGCCGTCAAAACATTCATGATGATGACGGATGATGGTAGCGATTTGGTCAGCCTGGGGGTGCAGCGTGTTGCGGAACAGGCGCTCTCCCTTCACAGGGTGCATCTTCATGATGCCCCATTCTTCGGCGGTCAATGCTCCAGGCTTGAGTAGCACGTTGTCCGGGATGCCGATTTTGCCGATGTCATGGAATCGCGCACCCACGGCAAGCAGGTCGAGTTCTTTCTGGCTCAATCCGCAAGCGATGCCGATCTCGTGGGCGAGTAGCGACACCCGGTCGCAATGCTGGTGGGTATAGGAATCGCGTTCATCTAGGGCGATAAACAACGCTTGTGTGGACGCAGCCAGGTAAGACTCGAAGGAAGAGGGCGCGACTGCGGTTGATGCATCAAATGCCACAACCGGTTCCCTGCTGGTGTGTTGCTAATACTATCAATCTACATCCGTTTGAAACTGAATATACGTGACCTAAGTAATAGGCGCGTACATTAACATAGGCATCCGTTGATTGAAACCTCTAAGTTCAGCAGGCGGGATTCTTGTCGATGATGGATTGCAGGCTCTTTCCAGCTTTTTGTCCAGCAAATGGGGCGTGGTACTCGATATCGTAAATCATCCATTGGCTATTTTCCTTGTGCAGGATCACCTCGTCGCTCCAGCGTTGTACCTTGCCGTTTTGCTCCAGGCTGAAATGGACAGTTGACTGGCGGCCGAACTGGTTCGGGATGCTAGGTTCGATGGTAAAGCTGGTGTAACCGGCATCATTGGAAGTGAACAGGTCGCCACTAGACCAGGGGATGGGCTTGTTTCTTGTCCGGCAACGGTGCTGCTCGCGTAGCGAAATATAGAAAATACGATGCAGCTTTGGGATAAAGTGCCGGGAAACCGCATCAAGCTGTTGCATGTTTGGCAACCCAGCTATCTGATCGGTTTTCCGCAGCGTGGCGTAGTCGTCAAAAAAGCGGACGGCGGCTTCACGCGCGTCGTCCTTTTCCGATGTTGCCGCATTGACCGACAAAGTGCTTAACACACCAAAGCCCAGGGCGATGGTGAAAATTTTCCTGATCATGCATGCGGCTCCGGGTTCAGTCTGCAATGGACAAAGATGGCGCATTAAAACATGTCGTAAAAAACGCAGGCAACCCTTTGCGCTAGATCAGGAAAAAATCCGTGCTATTTCTCATTAATTTGCTGACGAGGTCACACGCCATATGGTGTTGCCCACATCGTCAGCTACCAGCAAGGCACCTTTCTGGTCCACCAGCACGCCCACGGGTCGACCTTGAGCCTCGCCCTGGCTGTTCAGGAAGCCAGTGAGTACGTCGATAGGGTAGCCGGAGGGCTTGCCCTCGGCAAAGGGCACGAACACTACCTTGTAACCGCTGCTGGGCTTGCGGTTCCATGAACCGTGCTGGCCGATGAACATGCCATTGGCAAACTGCTCAGGCAGCGTATTGCCTCTGGCTGCTGCCAGACCCAGTGAAGCAGTGTGAGGTCCGACAGCGTAGTCCGGGGCAATGGCCTTTGCGACCAGCTCCGGGCGTTGCGGCTTGACGCGCGTATCGACATGGCCACCATAGTAACTGTAAGGCCAGCCATAGAATCCCCCATCCTGTACCGAGGTAATGTAGTCGGGGACCAGGTCGCTGCCGATCTCGTCCCGCTCGTTGACTGCAGTCCACAATGCCCCGCTGTCCGGTTCCCAAGCCAGGCCATTCGGGTTGCGCAGGCCTGATGCAAAAATGCGGTGCTCGCCCGTCTTGGCGTCCACTTCCCAGATGGCGGCGCGGCCTTGTTCGATGTCCATGCCATTTTCCCCGATGTTACTGTTGGAGCCCACGGTGACATACAGCTTGCTGCCGTCCTGGCTGGCAATCAAGTTCTTGGTCCAGTGGTGATTGAGCGGAAGGCCAGGCAGGTCGACCAGCTTGGTGGGCGGGACGCTGATTTCCGTGGCGCCTTCCTGGTAGGGGAACGTGACCACTGCGTCTGCATTGGCGACATAAAAAGTGTTGCCGATCAGGGCCATGCCAAAAGGCGAATGTAAGCCCTTCAGAAAGACGGAGCGTTGGTCTGCTACTCCGTCACCGTCCGTATCACGCAGCAAGGTAATGCGGTTTGCGCTCGGAGTGGCCGCGCCAGCCCGCGCCATGACCTTGGAGGCAACCCAGCTGCGTAGGCTGAAACCTTCCTCCTTCGGGGGGGCGTTGGTTTCCGCCACGAGGATATCGCCGTTGGGCAGTTGGTAGAGCCAGCGAGGGTGGTCCAGGTGTTTGGCAAACGCATTGACTATAGTCCCTTCTGCGGGAATTGGCGTTGCATCCTCAGCCCATCCTACTGCAGGGGCAATATGCACGGTAGGAATCAGGCTGCTGCGTGGTTCAGGCAGCTCGGGTTTGGTGCCGGTTCCCGCAGAGACGGAAAGTTTTGCAACGTCGCCGCACGCGGCGAGAGATAGTACGATCAAGGCAGGAAACAAAATTGGGTGCATGGTGGTTGTCCTTTGTGGCATCCGGGTAGTGGGCGGTCATGCTCTATAATGAGCAAATAGTTTTATTTTGATTCTGCAACTGAATGACGCATTACATACCAAGAAAGTTCTGACTTGAGCACGCCCGCCTTTCCCGACACGATGATCTTCTGGCAGGAGGCCGCACAGTCACGCCAGGCCTTGTGGCGATCCGAGAACCATAGCAAGCCGCCAACGAGGGTGCAAGTGGTGGATGACGCTATCAAGGCGGACCATGCCTTCCGCCTGGCCTGTGAAGGCACGGCATTGCTGTGGCGAGGGGATTTCCAGAATGCCCGCCAGCTGTTGCAGGCCATGGCAAGACGGATAGATCGCAAGCCGACCAAAACCTCTGTCCAGCCTGCAGAGGCATTCCATTTGCACCGACAAGCCCAGGCGCAGCGGGCACGCGTGCTAGGCATGATGCTGGTGGAGCTGGACCAAGATTACAGCATCGCCTTGCGTCGCGCGCCCGATGTACGGGAAGCCTGCCAGCAGGCATATGGTGATGCCGTGCAGCCCTCCCTGATATCCCTGCGTGAACTGCAAGGCGTCATCGGCGCTTACGAGTGGCGCAAGAAGGGGGTGGAGGTGGCAGCGCTAGGCGCGCGGATCCATCCGCATTACGGTGTGTTTTCGCCAGTGCGTGGTGAATATGTCGACCTGGTGGCCCAGGCACCGTTGCCAGATAAGATGCTGGCGTTCGACATCGGCACGGGCAGTGGTGTACTGGCAGCGGTACTGGCAAAACGTGGGGTGCAGAAAGTCATTGCCACCGACCAGGATGCCCGTGCCTTGGCATGCGCGCGAGAGAATATGCAAAGACTGGGGCTGGAGGCGCAGGTGGAAGTGCTGTCGTGCAATCTCTTCCCGCCAGGCAAGGCACCGCTGATTGTCTGCAATCCGCCCTGGATACCGGCAAAGGCTAATGCCCCCATCGAGTATGCGATTTATGATCCTGCGAGCACAATGCTCAAGGGCTTTCTTGGTGGCGTTTCAGCCCACCTCACACCAGGCGGGGAAGCCTGGCTCATCTTGTCCGATATTGCCGAGCACTTGGAGTTGCGCACCCGCGAGGTGTTGCTGCGGATGTTTGAGGAGTCTGGACTCAAGGTCATTGATAAAATGGATATCCGGCCACGGCATGGCCGGGCCAGCGACCAAGCCGATCCTTTATACCTGGCAAGGTCGGCTGAAGTGACTTCCTTGTGGCGGCTCACGGCCGCCTAGGCCGCTGTTTGTGGCTGGCCAGAGCTTTCTTCCGGTGCTTCGACAATCGATTCCGGCTGATCGAAGCGAGACTGCAGCTTGCCGAATGCAAGCAGAGCCTTGGTCAGCTGCTGGTTGAAGCGCCGTGTTTCTGCCAGTTTGAGCAGGTCGTCGCCGCCGGACTCCTGGCCCCTGCGTTCATGTAGTACATCCTGAACAATGCGCTGTTTTTTCTGTTGGCGCTCACGAATGAATTGCCGGTAGGCATGGCGCAGCGCCGCCGAGTCGGGAGGCAGGGGGCTGTCGCTCAAGGCTTGCCAGTAAGGGATTTCCAGCTCGAAGGCAGCCGGGTCCTGATCCAGGTGCCGAGCCAGGGCCGGCAGCAATTGCAGAGCCATGGAAAGGCGAAGCTGGTTTTGCACGAGCTGATTGAGCAGTTCGGCTTCTTCTGCCGACATGCTTTGCTGGGCTAACTGCGCAATGTAGTGATGCAGGTTTTGCAGGATTTGCTTGTTATCCTCCAGCAGTTGCGCATCCAGTTCATGGTGCCGCCCCATCGTGAGTGCGAGGCGTGCGATCAATTGCCCGGCGCGCATGCCTTCCAGGCTCATGGCCTTGATCGCCAGACTGGGAATGGCCAGACTGGATTGGTCGAGGCTAAACGATCCTTGGTAGGTGGGTGCCTTGAATTTGGTTTCCAGCCAGCGGAGTAGCGGTGGTGTCAGGGGGTACATCAGCACGACACCCAAGGCGTTGAACATGGTATGGAACAATGCCAGGATGAATTGTGGCTGGGTGTCGTGAAATAACAGCTGTGCGATTTCCTGGATGCCCCAAAGCAGTGGTTTTAATAGTAGTAAGGCGACGATCGCGGTGAGCACGTTGAACAGCACGTGCAGGCTGGCGACCCGCTTGGCGGTTGCTGTGGCCGCCAAGGTTGCTAGCAGTGCTGTCGAGGTCGTGCCGACATTGGCACCGATGACGACTGCAGCGCCGATTTCCAGCGGGACGGCGCCAGTGGATACTGCAGTGACGACGAGGGCGACGACTGCTAAGGAGGCTTGCATGACGACCGTGAGCAGGATGCCTGCCAGCATGGAAAGCAGGATGCCCCAGACGCCCAGGCTGGTGAGGAAGGCGAAATCGATATTGATAAAAGCCGAGTCGAAGCTGGTCTTGAGATAACCCAGTCCGAGAAACAACAGTGCGAATCCGGTCAATGCCTCGCCGATGCCCTGCCGGCGGGAGTGCTTGCTGAGGAGCTTGAGCATGACGGCGATGCCGAGGATGGGCAGCGCCAGATCGTCCAGCTTGATGCCGCCGCCAACGACTGCCACCAGCCATGCACTCAGCGAGCTGCCCAGGTTACTGCCATAAATAATAAAGGCTGCGGCGGAAAGTGAGAGGATGTTGGCATTGGCGAAGCCGATGGTTGCTACGGTGACTGCGGTGGAAGACTGGACGGCGAGCGTGCTCACGCTGCCGATGAAAATGCCTTGTAGCGGCGTGCCGGTCCAACGTTGCAATAATTGCATGAAGCTGGGGCCCGCCGCGGTTTTCAGGCCGCGCGTCATCCAATCTATGCCTAGCAGCATGAGGCCGATCGCCCCTAAGCCCATGAAGAGATCAGACCACATTAAGTTGTTGATGCCTCTGTATGCAGGGAAAACATTAGTTTAACCCGAAGTGATGCTGGGCCAGCCCTTAGTTGAAGTGACTAAGGACGCAGTCTGGAAAATAGGAGATGGAAATGAAAAAGGAGAATGCCGATAGGCATCCTCCCTTGACGTGATGGGCAAGAGGCTTATTTGCCGACCTTCAATTTGCCACCTGTGCCTAAGCCACCTTCAACTTCCTGCGCCTTGTAGTGGCGTAGTGAAACTACCATTTTGTTGTAAGCATCCACGAATGCAGCAACAGTTGCCTTGCCTTCAGGCGTGCGGGAAAAGCCGCCAAGCCCTCCTGCCGCCCCGCCGCCAAATGCACCGAGTGCGGCACCATAATTAGTGGCGGTGGCATTGCCTTCCGCAATACCGATTTGCAAGGAAGAGCGGATATCGTACAAAGATAATGTTGCAACGGATACCTTGGATTCCAAGGAGCCAGCCAATGCACCTACGCCGTTGCCAATCAGGCTGCCCAAGGCACCCGCAATTTTACCGGTGGAGTCGTTGTCGATGATGATGGCTGGTTCAAGAAAGTAATCGGCAGCCACGCGCGGCCCTTTTTGCTGTTTGGATCCAGCGCGAAATTCGACGGAGTTGCGTTGCTTATCGGTAATGGCCGAGATGTGCCCATCGGTATGACTGTTGCCGATAGCTGTGATTACAAAGCAGTTTGATTGCTGCACCGCCAAGCGCAATAGAGGTTCAATGCTGGTGACTTTTGTGGCGGAACCGAAAGTGGTGAACCATTCTTTGTCGCGGCCGTCATCCATGGCAATGGTGCCAAGCGGGGCTTTGCAGCGCTCCAGGTTGGAGTTTGCATCTGCACTGGTACTACCTGCTGCACCGGAGGCCACGGTTGGTGAGGAGCCGGTGGAAAGCATACCGCCCAGGCCAGGACCATCAGTGCTGACGCAACCGACCAATGCCAGTGGCAACAATACCATTGCCAGGTTAAGTTTTTTCTTGAACATGCTTAATTCTCGCTAGGGTTGAGGGGTGAGGTAATCGTTGGCGTATCAATAAAAATGCCAGGAAGATCCGCGCCAATAGCTGCGGTAGCTATAGCCGCTATGCCAATATCCGTACCAGTAAGGCCGATAAAGATTCAGCCACCGGCGGTATTCCACTTCATTTTTTTTGGTTTACTGTGCTTGTTCCAGCAGTGTTTGCGCTTCCTGATTACCCTTGCCTGCGGCCTGGCTTAGCCAGGATTCAGCTTCGGCAGGGTCGGAACCCATTTCTTCCAGCCCCATCAGGTAGAAACGGCCGACCGCGAGCTGGGCATCAACATCGCCATGCTCTGCTGCATGACGCATCCAGGTCAATGCTTGATATGAGTTGCTGGTGATGCCATCGCCACGGAAATACCGCAGTCCAAGATCAAAAGCTGCGCGCGGGTCTTTTTCTGCCAGCGCGGTAAGTTGCTGGATCTTCAGCTTTTCTTCTGGAGAGGTGGAGGACTCGGGGGCAAAGGTGGATCCGCTGCGGTGACGGTCAGAGCAACCTTGCTCATCGCATATGTGAATAGTGTGCTTGCTTGGGCTAGACGCGCAACCGGAGGTGCTGACTAATTATAGTCAGCAATATAAGAAAATTCTTCATTGGTGTTTGAGTTATTTTTTTAATCAACGCACTCAAATGATCATTTGATCGAAGGCAAATCCAGATGCTTACTTCAATGCCGAGATGATTATTCCAAGATTTTCAATATGAATATGAGAGGGGAGCGCTACTGCATAGCTTGCAGTAGCGCTTGAGTAGCTTAGGCTTGCTTGCGACGACGTGCTGCGAAGCCTACTGCACCCAGGCCCAGCATGAGCATGGCATAGGTGGATGGTTCAGGTACTGCGGCTACTTGGTCAATCTGGAAAGCCAGCGACTGGGAGAAGCCGATGTCGAAATTGAGGGTGTAGGAAGTGATGGGCGTGGAAATACCGCTCAGATCCCAGGTGAAATAGTAATAGTCGGCAGCGGTGCCGGTATCAACGAAGTTGACCAATGTGCCGGCAATGGCCTGATCGCCACCATTGTAGCTCAGGCTCAAGGAGAATGGGGTGCCGCCAAAGGATCCATCAAAGTCATTGATGATGCCTTGGAATGCGAGGGAGGAGATGTTGCTGGCAACGGTGTTGTCGCTAAAGGTGATGGAAGCATTACCATACAGGCCCGCACCTGCAGGATAGTAGGAGCCGGAAATCAGTGTCAGTAGTGCATCGCCTGAACCTGCTACATTGCCAGCGGTACCGGCTTCCAGTTGTGCGGAGGTCAATGGGTCGGGGTTGCCCTTGGCATCGGTGCGGTTGCGATTCAGTTGGTTCCAGCCGTCAAAGGACACGGACCCTGCAACGTCAATAAAACTCTCATGGGTTGCATTCGCTTGAGCAAGGCTTGCTACGGCAAGAAGGCTGGCACCAATGATGGCACGAACGGATGTCATGTTCATTCTGTTAATTTCCTTAGTATTGATGATGATCAACCGGACTCTCCCAATGAAAATCCGGACACCTTCGCCGAGCTATCTTGCAATGAGCACAAGGATGAACTGGCGAATTCTCATTTGATTTACAAATAAGAATGATTTGTATTATGTTTATTTTTTCTTATGTGTCAACTCTAACTCTTCTTTTTGGCTAAAATAAACTGGTCATCTTTGTCATTTTTTGTTCGCCCTGTCATCTCAGGGGGCTGCGAAACGTTGGGTTTCGAATGCGTATTTCTCCTTTTCTTATCGTCGTTTCCTTGAATCTTGTTTCCGCCGTTTCGTCAGCAGCAGATCCTCTGCTGCCATTGCTTCAGGATGACAAGCAGTGGGTCAGCCCACGCAAGGATTATTACAATCAAGGCTATAGTCGCCTGAGCCAGATCAATCACCGCAATGTTGCGAACCTCAAGCTTGCTTGGAGCTTTTCGACTGGTGTCCAGCGTGGGCATGAAGGGGCGCCTCTGGTGGTGGGGAATGTGATGTATGTGCATACAGCGTTTCCTAATAATGTCTATGCACTGGACCTGGATCATGACCAGAAAATACTCTGGGCTTACTTCCCCAAGCAAACCAGCGATATTGAAGCCATTCTGTGCTGTGACAGCGTGAGCCGCGGCCTGGCATATGGCGATGGCAAGATACTGCTGCAGCAGAACAACGGCATATTGCTGGCACTGGACGCCCGCGATGGACGCAAGGTGTGGGAGGTTCAGGTGAACGACCCCAGAATGGGGGCTACCAATACCAATGCGCCTTATGTGTTCAGGGATAAAGTACTGACGGGGTGCAGCGGTGGCGAATTTGGTGTGCGGTGCTTTCTTGCCGCCTATGCACTGCAGGATGGGCGGTTGCAATGGAAGGCCTATAGCACTGGGCCGGATAGTGAAGTGTTGATAGGTCCGGGATTTAATGCAGAGAACCCGCATTACAGTGCACTCTCCACTTATGAGGATGTGAACGGTGGCAATAGGGAAGGGGGGTCTTTCCGTGCCCTGCCCAAGGAAAGGCTGAAGTTTCCAGAGACCGAGCTGGGGGTGAAAACCTGGCTCAAGCCGCAGGCGGCTGCCAACGGCTGGCAACATGGTGGAGGCCCGGTCTGGGGATGGTTTTCTTATGATCCCAAGCTCAACCTGGTTTACTATGGAACGGGCAATCCCTCGGTCTGGAATCCAGATATCCGGCCTGGGGACAACAAATGGGCCATGACATTGTTCGCACGCGACCTCGATACCGGCATGGCGCGTTGGGGCTACCAGCTGACGCCTCATGACGAGTGGGATTACGACAGCGTCAATGAATTGATACTATGGGATCAGGGTAGCCGGAAGCTGGCCACGCATTTCGATCGCAATGGCTTTGCCTATACTCTGGATCGCCAGAATGGCAAGTTACTGGCGGCGGAGAAAATGCACCCTTTCGTCAACTGGGCGACCGGTATTGACCTGCAGACCGGGATTCCGCTCAAGGATGGCCGCTATGCTACGCATGAGGACCAGGAAACGTCGGCGATCTGCCCCTCTGCCATAGGCGTCAAGAATATACAGCCTGCGGCGTATTCCCCGCAAAACGGCTGGTTTTATGTGCCGATGAACCACTTGTGCATGACGTATGAAGCGGTGGAGGCCAAGTATGTGGCTGGACAGCCATGGGCCGGCGCCAGCCTGTCCATGTACCCGGGGCCTGATGGCGACATGGGGGCTTTCATGGCCTGGGATGCCCTTAAGCACAAGCCTGTCTGGTATACGCGTGAGAAGTACCCTGTCTGGAGCGGGGCATTGGCGACGGCTGGGCAACTGGCATTCTACGGCACACTGGACCGATGGTTCAAGGCGCTGGATGCTCGGAATGGCAAGGAGTTATGGCGCTTCCAAGTGGGTTCGGGCATTGTGGGCAACCCCATGACTTATCAGCACGCAGGCAAGCAGTATGTGGCGGTTTTCTCAGGCATCGGAGGATGGGCAGGTGTTGCGCTCAACCAGGGACTGACAGGGGACAGCGACGGGGCTGGCACGGCTGGCGCTTTTCGCGGGTTGAGCCAGGAGAATGCGGCTCCAGGGAGTGGTGCGCTCAACGTATTCGCGTTGTAAACCCACCTAGCCATGCCGTCCAAGCCGTGGGTGGCGCATATTCCTGCCGGATGTGGGTGCAGAGATCGATTTTCTGTTGGTCGGTGAGGGGCGCGTCACGTTTCTTCGAGGGTTGGGGACGCATCCCTGCCCAGTTGAGGGGTGATTTCCATGTCTTCAGCCGGCTATTCTCCAGAAGCAGGATATCGGCAAAAATGAGGGCAGCTGCCATACTCTGAGGAGTTGTCGCCAATGTTTTGATTGCGTGACCGGGATAGGACCTGTGTTGACATCGCCCAGGGTCGACCTGCTGTATCTCTTCCGCCGGGCAAGGCGGTATGATGGCTCAGTCTTGGTCAGGCCGGTTGAACAGGGAAAATACGATCCCCAGGGCAATGCCGACCACCGCGCCTAATATCAGGTTGTCCTGCGTCAGGCCGACAGTCGTCCCCAGGATGGTAGCGACGCTGAGATTGAATATATCTTTGTATTTGTTCGGCATGGCAGGATTATAGGGGGAATGTGCAATGCCGTCATGTTCCGGTTGCAGGTGCGGCATGAACATGAATAGGCCGCATATTGCATGCCTGCGATGTGACGTTGGAATGCATATGGCACTCCACTGTGTTCTATACTCATGACATTCTGATGAATGTGGCAGAGGTGACAGGCCGATGGATAATGTATGAGTTTACGCGTTAGGTTCAATCTCCTGATCACCACGTTGTTGCTCATGCTGATGGTAGCAGTGGGTTACGTGGTCATCAAAGGTATGCGTATTTCCACCGAGGAGAGTGTGGAGGCCGCCACGCGGGTGACGGTGCAATTACTCGACACGGTGATCATCAATTCTCGCCAGAACCCGGAGTGGGGGTATACGCATGATGTGATGCATACGTTCCTGCAATCTCTGGGACATGTACGCAGCAGCGAAATTTTTCTTTATAACGCACAGGGCGAGCTGATATACCAGTCGCCGCCATCTACCTACCGTGCCAATGAAACGCCGCCACGCTGGTTTGTGCGCATGGTGGAGCCTGAGCCTGAAGTGGTTTCACGTCGTATCCGCTTCGGCATGCTGGTGGTGGCCTCTGATGCGGCAGGTGCGATCCGGGAATCTTGGGCCTCCTTCCAGCATCTGCTGTGGATAGAGGCGGGGTTTTTTGTTGTGCTCAATGCCCTGATTTATTGGATGCTGGGGCGTTGGCTCAGGCCTGCAGACGATATTCTCAGGGCGATTTCCGAGGTGGAGCGGGGCAATCTGGATGTCCGGCTACCCAAGTTCAATGTGCCTGAGTTCTCACGTATTGCACAGAACTTCAACTTGATGGGTGAGTCGCTGAGGGAGCGAACCGAAGAAAACCGTCGCCTGGCGCTGATCGTGCAACAGAGCGCCGATGCCATCATGATCCATGACCCTGATGGCAATATTTCGTTCTGGAATCCAGCCGCCCAGCGGCTCTTTGGATATGCTCCCGAGGATATCATCGGCAAGTCGGCAGCGCTGTTGATGCCGCCAGGGCATGAGGGTGAGCAGGAGCGCAGCAGCGCGGCAAGCATGTCGGCGAATGGCTTGGTGGAGCATTACGACACGCAGCGGGTGGCACGTGACGGCAAACTGCTCGATGTGTCGCTTTCCATCGCACCGTTGATGGATCCTAAGAGTGGAGAACTGATCGGCGAGATTTGCAGCATGCGTGATATTACCGAGCGTAAGCTGGCAGAGGAGACGGCGCGCAAGCTGGAGGAAAATCGCCAGCTGACGCACCTGATCCAGCGCCATATCGAGGATGAGCGGCGTAGCCTGGCGCGTGAGCTGCATGATGAGCTCGGACAGTATGTCACTGCCATCAAGACCTTTGCCGTGGCGATTGCGAACAAGGCCAAGCAGGAAATGCCCAGCATAGAAAGCAGTGCGCAGACCATTGTCTCTGCGGCCAACCATATTTACGATGGCATGCACAATATTATCCGCCACCTGCGCCCCGGCTCACTGGACAATCTCGGGTTGTCAGAGGCTTTGCGCGACGCTGTCGCCGGTTGGCAGGCGCAAAACTCCAATGTCACATTCAACCTGGAATTGCAGGGCAAACTGGACTTGCTCGGAGAAAGTCTGAACATCAACCTTTACCGGATTGTGCAGGAGTCCGTGACGAATGCTTTGCGCCATGCGCAGGCAGACCGCATTGATATCCGCCTGTCACGCGACGAAAATGGTAATCTCACGCTTTTGATCAAGGATAATGGCATTGGCATGAATATGTGCAACGTCGACCAGAACCGCCATTTCGGACTCTTAGGAATGCGCGAGCGTGTCCAGGCCCTGTATGGCAATTTTGCCATTGATTCCCAGCCGGGCCAGGGTACCGCCATCACGGTGACGATTCCGGAAAGGCCAATGCCATGAGTGCAAATATCAAAGTGATGCTGGTGGATGACCATGCCGTGGTGCGCATGGGATTCAAGCTGCTGCTCGAATCTGACCAGGCCATTCAGGTCATTGCCGAAGCAGAAAGCGGAGAGCAGGCGATTAAGCTTTATCAGGAGCATCGGCCCGACGTGGTGGTGATGGATATCACCATGCCAGGCATAGGCGGGCTGGAGGCGATAGACCGCATCCGGGCCAAGGATGAGCATGCGCGCATCCTGGTATTGTCCGCGCATGAGGATTCCGTGCATCCCAAGCGTGTGCTCAATGCGGGGGCGATGGGTTACCTGACCAAGCGTAGCGCGGCGGAGGAGCTGATCAAGGCGATTCATACCGTAGCAGGCGGCAAGATGTACCTTGAGGCCAACGTGGCTCAACAAATGGCAATCCAGCAGATTTCCGGGCAGCAGAATCCAGTGGATGTCTTGTCCGACCGCGAGTTTGAAGTATTCATGGCCTTGGCAAAAGGCAAGACCACCAATGAGATTGCCGATATTCTAAGCTTGTCGCCGCGGACTGTGGGTACGCATCTCTACAATATCAAGCAGAAGCTCAATGCCAGCAATTCAGCCGAGATCGCCTTGATTGCAATGCGGTCAGGCCTGATCGATCCCTGAGGGTTCAGGGCTGGCTGATGGCAGCATGGCTTGATGCCTGCTGGAAGCCGCGGGGCGGCTGTATGAGGTAGCGTGCAACGTTGAGATCATCTTGCCCGGATATTTCCACCAGCAATTCCTGGCCGCTGCGAATGCGGCCAAGTTCGGGAGGGATCAAGAAGGTGACCGGCGACTGCGGCGAGGCAATGGACGCGCCCACTGCCATCTGCCATTGGGCTGAATGTTGTAAATGCGATATATCGTTCCCACGCAGCCTGGCTTGCTCCAGGATGGCGGCCTTTTCTTCCCCCAACAGCATGCTCCATACTTCGACCACCACCAACTCGCTTGTCGTCATCGTATCGCCATTGCCGGTGGGGATGTCTGACGCATGTGCAGGCAAGGGTTCAGAGGTGGGCTTGATCTCGGTAAACCCCGCATTGAGGAATGCGCTCCAATATGCATCAAGTTGCGGTGGCGGTGGTGAGGTGACGGCGCTGGTGCCAGTATGGCCAGGAATGGTTGCCATCGTGCTGGAATCGTGCCTAGGCGTGGTGGCGGAGGGATCTCTGAGCAAGTATGCTTCATAGGCATTTGACGTGGCCTTGTCTGCAACGCGCATCAGGACCGAAGAAGCGATCTGCTGCACAATGGGCCCTCCCATGCATCCTGCCAGCATGAGGGTGGGCAGCGTCACGCTGGCAATGCGCGCAAGATAGTGAAGATACCTAATGATCATGTTATCTTCAACGGATGCTTCAGGCCAAAGTTTAGTGTTTGTTGGGCCTGGGGGTGGCGCATACGCTGATGATGCCGCTGAGCACGATCAAGCCGACCGCGAGCCAGCGGTCAAGAGACAAGGTTTCCTGCCAGACCAGTATGCCAAACAGGCTGGCCAGGACCACCGTGGAGTAGGCCAGGCTCCCCACCACCAATGGGCTGCCGGTACGATAAGCGCGTGTCAGGGCGAGCTGGGCGACGGTAGCTGATGCGCCGAGCCCCAACAATAGGGGCATGTCGGACCAGTCCGGGGGTGTGAAGTGGTAGCACAGCATCCACAAGCCGCTGCCTATGGTGCAAACCAAGGTGAAGTAGAACACAGTGCGCCAGTCCGGTTCACCGGCACGGCCAAGCTGAGTGACGTGGACGTAGACGATGCCTGCCATTGCGCCCGAGAGCAGGCCGATCACGCCCGCGATCAACTCATCCATGTGCAGGCTGGGCTTGAGCAACAAGGTGACACCGATGAAGCCGAGTACGACGGCGAGCAGCAGGATCTTGCGCGGCTTTTCATGCAACATGAATGGCATGGCCATTGCCAGGAATAGCGGAGATGTGTAGTTAAGTGTGATGGCCGTGGCAAGTGGCAGCTCGCTGATGGCAAAGAAAAAGCAGAGCAGCGAGGCGAAGCCGAGAATTCCCCGCTTCATATGCGGGTTGATGAGCCGGGTCCTGAGCGAAAGCCGGCGGTAGTGCGTGACAGCTACGATGAGCAGCAGGCCGAACAGTGAACGGTAGAAGACTAGCTCCGCGCTGGCGAATTTTTGCGCTCCCAGCTTGACCAGCACGCCCATGATGGCAAAAAAGAAGGCGGCAACCAGCATCCATAGGCTGCCGAGTTTAGGTAGGTTCAAAGTGCGATCTTTCCAAGCTGGCTTCAGGCTCAATCCCTAGGCAGGGCATAGCCTGCCCGGAAATGCTTATTTCAGGTACGGATCCAGTTGCTTGTGCAACCAGGCATGGAAGTGTTGCATGCCGGTTTCCATCGGATGCTGGTATGGCCCGCGTTCATCCACCCCCTGGGCGGCCAAGGCATGTCGGCCATCGTGCATGCGCTGGCAGATTTCCATGTCCTCCACGGCAGTTTCGGTATAGGCTGCCTGCTGTGCAGCGATGAATTCCTCCTCGAACAGCGCAATGTCCTCGGGATAATAGAATTCGACCACATTGGTGCAGGCATTCGGACCACGCGGGATGATGTTGGACACGACTAATGTGTTCGGGTACCACTCGATCATGAGGAATGGGTAATACACCATCCAGATCGCGCCAAACTTGGGCAATTGCTGCTTGTTGTAACGCAGTACTTCATTGTGCCACTTGTCGTAAATCGATGAGCCGGATTTCTGTAGAGCCTTGTGCACGCCTACTGTTTGCACGCTATACCAATCGCCGAATTCCCAGTTGAGGTCATCGCAATTGACGAAATGGCCAAGACCGGGATGGAAAGGGCCGACGTGGTAGTCTTCTAGGTAGACTTCGATGAAGGTCTTCCAGTTGAAGTTGTACTCATCCACCATCACCCGGTTGAGCATGTAGCCGGTAAAGTCGAAATCCTGCTTGCAGCCCAGGTTCTGCAGGTCCTGCGCAATATCGCGCTTGCTTTCGAACAGCAGGCCCTGCCAATTCTGCAGCGAAGATTTGTTGAGATGCAGGCAGGGGTTTTCCTTGAAATGGGGCGCTCCGAGCAGTTGGCCGCGGGTATCGTAAGTCCAGCGGTGCAAGGGGCAAATGATATTCTTGGTTTTGCCACTACCCTTGAGCATGAGCGCCTGTCGGTGACGGCAGACATTGCTGATGAGTTCAATGCCGTTTTCATTACGCACAAGCGCCTTGGCATTGTTCATCCATGACAGGGCATGATAGCTGCCGACCTCGGGGACCATGAGCTCATGGCCAATATATTGAGGCGAGCTTGCAAAGAGATGCTGCTGCTCTAGGGCATAAATGGCAGGGTCCGTGTACCACGAAACTGGCAACTGGGTGCTGAATCGAGCATCCTGGCCCTGGCCGGGCATCTTGGTAACTGTAGCTAGCGACACCATATCATGCAAGGGTTTAGAGTTATGATCTTAAAGTTCGGGCGAACATTGGATTCTGCCCTAAACTCAAGTTTTTTGAAACCCATTTGTCATCACTTGCATGAGGTTGAAGATAAGATTGCGCTGCCGAATTCCTTGCCTAAACCCGGGATTTGCGCTACTCTCGAGCAATTAAAGGCTAAGATTTCAATTTGGCTTGAAAGCTTGACCAAGTCCGGCAAGATAGGAAATCCGCCCGGGTTTCCATTTTAAGAATTCAACGGTGACCTCATGAAAACTGTAGTGCGCAAGGTAGCAACGGGTATTGCTCTGCTAGCAGCCATTCGACTGCTGAGAAAACGCGCGTTCTACCGCTGAGGGTGCCGCAGGGTGCTTCAAACGGCGGCTGGTGCCGCCGTTTTTGTTTTTGCTTACGCTCGTTCCAACGTAGAGGCTAGATACTGCAATGTCTGAACACTTGATGAATACCTATGCCCGCCAGCCCGTCACCTTCACCAGGGGCGAGGGTGTGTGGCTCTGGGATACTGAAGGCAAGCGCTACCTAGATGCGCTTGCCGGGATTGCGGTCAATGGCTTGGGTCACGCCCATCCTCGGCTAGTGTCCGCCATCAGCGAACAGGCCGGCCGCTTGATCCATGTCTCCAACGTTTACGGCATCGACGAGCAGGCCCGGTTGGCCGAGAGGTTGTGCGAGGTTTCCGGCATGGACAAGGTCTTTGTCTGTAATTCCGGTTGCGAGGCCAATGAGGCGGCCATCAAGCTTGCACGCCTTTACGGCCATGGCAAGGGCGTAGAAAGCCCTGAAATCATTGTCATGGAACGCGCTTTCCACGGCCGCACCCTGGCAACCCTTTCTGCAACGGGGAATCGCAAGGCCCAGGCAGGTTTCGAGCCATTGGTGAGCGGCTTTATCCGTGTGCCATTCGATGACCTCGATGCCGTACGTCAGGTGGCGAGGCATAACAAAAATGTTGTCGCCATCCTGCTTGAACCCATACAGGGTGAAGGTGGTATCAATTTACCGCGTGATTCGGCAGCCTATTTGACGGGATTGCGTGAAATCTGCGATGCCAATGGTTGGTTGTTGATGCTGGATGAGGTCCAGAGTGGTATGGCCCGTACCGGTACCTGGTTTGCATTCCAGCACACTGATGTGAAGCCGGATGTCATGACCTTGGCCAAGGGGCTGGGGTCTGGTGTGCCCATCGGTGCATGCCTGGCCCATGGACCCGCTGCAGAAATATTTACCTACGGCAAACATGGCTCTACGTTTGGCGGCAATCCGCTGGCCTGCAGCGCGGCGCTGGCGACGCTGGACATCATTGAGTCGGAGGGCTTGCTTGCCCATGCCGAAAAGCTGGGCAATGACATCCGCGAAGCCTTCACCGTGAGCCTGCAGGGCGTGGCTGGTGTCACTGTGATTCGCAACGCTGGCCTGATGATAGGCATAGAGCTGGATCGCCCTTGTGCTGAACTGGTCGGTCAGGCACTGGAGGCTGGTTTGCTCATCAATGTGACCGCAGAAAAAGTGATCCGCCTGTTGCCTCCGCTTATCATGAGTGAGCAGGAGGCACAGCAAGTGGTGGACATTCTGACACCTTTAATCAAGAAGCTCCTGGCTTGATCCCGGGAATGGAAAACGTTATGGCACTCAAACATTTCTTGCAGTTCAACGACCTGAATGCGGACGAGTTGGCGCATATTTTCGAGCGTACACGCTGGATCAAGGAGCAGTTCAAAGCCTATCAGCAGTATTGGCCGCTGACTGACCGTACCCTGGTGATGATTTTCGAGAAAGCGAGCACACGTACGCGCCTCTCCTTTGAGGCCGGGATGCAGCAGTTAGGCGGCTCCGCTATTTACCTCAATACCCGTGATTCCCAACTTGGACGTGGCGAGCCGGTGGAAGATGCGGCGCAGGTTATCTCTCGCATGAGCGACATTGTCATGATCCGCACCTTCGAGCAGGAAATCATTGAGCGCTTTGCCGCCAATTCTCGCGTGCCGGTGATCAATGGTCTGACCAATGAATACCATCCATGTCAGATACTTGCCGACATCTTCACCTATATCGAGCATCGTGGCTCGATCAAGGGCAAGACTGTGGCCTGGATCGGCGATTCGAACAATGTCTGCAACACTTGGCTGCAAGCGGCAGAGGTGCTGGATTTCAATGTCCATGTGTCCACGCCGCCGGGGTATGAAGTCGAGCCAGAACGCGCCAACCTCTATGGCACCGACCATTACGAGGAATTCACCGACCCGATGGAGGCCGCACGCGGTGCCGACCTCGTCACTACCGATGTCTGGACGTCGATGGGGTTCGAGGCCGAGAACGAAGAGCGCCGCCGTGACTTCCACGACTGGCAGGTGGATGCCGATATGATGCGTGTTGCAGGCAAGGACGCCTTGTTCATGCATTGCCTGCCTGCGCACCGCGGTGAGGAAGTCACGGCCGATGTGATTGATGGCGCGCAATCGGTCGTATGGGATGAGGCCGAGAACAGGCTGCATGTGCAGAAGGCGCTGATGGAATACCTCCTGCTGGGCAAGGTACAGGTGTAGACCTGGGTTGAACTGGATTTAATTGAGAAAGAAATAGCGAAATGAGTGATGTGAACAAAGTCGTGCTGGCCTATTCCGGCGGCCTGGATACCTCTGTGATCCTGAAGTGGCTGCAGGATACCTACCAGTGTGAAGTGGTGACCTTTACAGCAGATATCGGCCAAGGTGAGGAGCTCGAACCTGCGCGCGAAAAAGCCAGGCAATTTGGCGTCAAGGAAATCTATATTGATGACCTACGCGAAGAATTTGTGCGCGACTTCGTATTCCCGATGTTCCGCGCCAATACCGTCTATGAAGGCGAATACCTGCTCGGCACTTCGATTGCGCGACCACTGATCGCCAAGCGCCTGATCGAGATCGCCCAGGAAACCAATGCCGATGCGGTCTCGCATGGGGCTACTGGCAAGGGCAATGACCAGGTGCGCTTCGAGCTGGGAGCCTATGCGCTCAACCCCAACATCAAGATCATTGCGCCTTGGCGCGAATGGGACTTGCTCAGCCGTGAAAAGCTCCTGGCTTATGCCGAGAAGCATGGCATCCCGGTCGAAATGAAGCATCGTCAAGGCGGTAGCCCTTACAGTATGGATGCCAACCTTCTGCATATCTCCTACGAAGGTCGTCACTTAGAGAACCCGGCGGCGGAAGCCGAGGAGGATATGTGGCGTTGGACGGTATCGCCAGAGCGCGCGCCAGATGAAGCCGAGTACCTTGAGATTGAATATCGCAACGGTGACCCCATCTCATTGAATGGGAAGACACTGAAACCACATGAACTGCTTGCGGAACTGAACCGCCTGGGCGGCAAGCATGGCATTGGTCGTCTCGACCTGGTGGAAAACCGCTATGTAGGCATGAAGTCGCGCGGCTGTTACGAGACCCCGGGCGGCACCATCCTGCTCAAGGCGCACCGCGCGATCGAGTCCATCACCCTGGATCGCGAAGTGGCCCACCTGAAGGACGACCTGATGCCGCGCTATGCAAGCATGATCTACAACGGTTACTGGTGGAGCCCTGAACGCCTGGCCTTGCAGGCATTGATCGACCATACGCAGCAGACCGTCAATGGCTGGGTCAAGCTCAAGCTGTACAAGGGCAATGTGATCGTGACGGGCCGTGATTCAGGGACAGATTCGCTGTTTGACCCGAATATCGCGACCTTCGAGGACGATGCCGGTGCCTATGATCACCGCGATGCGGGTGGGTTCATCAAGCTGAATGCCTTGCGCCTGCGTATTGCAGCTAATCTGCGCAACAAAAAATAATCATTACATTTTAGGAGAAGCGTTGTGGCCCAGTTCGACAATGTGAGTGTCAAGAAAAAAGCCAATGTGTACTTTGATGGCAAGTGTGTCAGCCACACAGTGCTGTTCCCGAACGGTACCCGTGCCACCGTAGGTGTGATTTTCCCTGGTGCGTTGACTTTCAATACGGGTTCTCCAGAGTTGATGGAAATCAACAGCGGCGCCTGCAAGGTGCGCCTGAGTGGCGAAAGTGACTGGAAGGCATATGGTGCGGGCGAGAAATTTACGGTACCGGGCAACTCCAGTTTCGATATCGAAGTGACGGAAACGTTAGATTACGTCTGTCATTTCGAATAATCGTGGTGGGAATTTTAATCGCTGCCTTACGCCGGGCATGACCGGCATGCAGTGTTGAATGTGGATAGGATGGATAACGATGCCTTCATTTGATATTTCTTCTGAAGTCGATATGGTCGCATTGAAGAATGCAGTGGATGTGGCTGGCCGCCAGATTGCCAACCGCTATGATTTCAAGGGCACCAGCGCGAGCATTGAGTTGAATGAAAAGGATGGCTTGATCACCCTGCATGGCGATTCGGATTTTCAGCTTGACCAGATCAAGGCCATCCTCCTGCCTGCGATGGAAAAGAAGGAGGCGGACAGCGCCAAGCGCCTGGATCACCAGGACGTGCAGAAGATTTCTGGCAACAAGGTCAAACAGGTGCTCAAGATCAAGGCCGGCATTGATGCCGAACTGGCGAAGAAAATTGTTAGGCTGCTCAAGGATAGCGGACTCAAGGTGCAGGCCAGCATTCAGGGGGATGAAGTGCGTGTGACCGGCGCCAAGCGCGATGTGTTGCAGGAAGTGATTGCCTTTGTCAGGAAATCCATCACGGATTTCCCATTGCAGTTCGGCAACTTCCGCGATTAAGCGACCGGATTCAACCATCAACAGCCTGGTCACGTTAAACGGATCGTATCAGCAGGATTTAGAAAGATCGTATGTCAGCCAAAACACTTTACGACAAATTGTTTGATTCCCACGTGGTGCGCGAGGAAAACGGCGCCGCTTTGATTTATATCGACCGTCATCTGGTGCATGAGGTGACCAGCCCTCAGGCCTTCGAAGGCCTGAAAATGGCGGGACGCAAGCTATGGCGCGTCAATTCCGTGCTGGCAGTGCCGGATCATAATGTGCCCACCACCGACCGCAGTCATGGCATTGCCGATCCAATCTCGCGCTTGCAGGTGGAAACCTTGGATCAGAACTGTCGCGATTTTGGCGTGACTGAATTCAGGATGGGCGATGTGCGCCAAGGTATTGTTCATGTGATGGGCCCTGAACAGGGTGCGACCTTGCCGGGCATGACGGTAGTCTGTGGCGACTCCCATACCAGCACTCACGGTGCGTTTGGTGCGCTGGCGCACGGCATCGGCACCTCAGAAGTCGAACACGTGATGGCGACGCAATGCCTGGTCCAGAAGAAATCCAAGGCCATGCAGATACGTGTAGAAGGGCAGCTGGGTCCCGGCGTTACTGCCAAGGATGTCGCTTTGGCGATTATTGGCAAGATCGGCACGGCGGGTGGCACCGGCTATGCCATTGAGTTTGCAGGCTCGGCGATTCGCAGCTTGAGCATGGAAGGACGCATGACATTGTGCAATATGGCGATCGAGGCGGGTGCCCGTGCCGGCATGGTGGCCGTCGATGACGTCACGATCAATTATGTCAAGGGCCGGCCATATGCTCCCAAGCCTGAGCAATGGGACGCAGCGGTTGCTTACTGGCGCACCTTGCACAGTGACGAAGGCGCGAAGTTTGACGCCGTGGTGGAGATCAAGGCCGAAGATATCGAGCCGCAGGTCACTTGGGGCACTTCTCCTGAAATGGTGACCGCTATCAATAGCATCGTGCCCGACCCCAGCAAGGAAAGTGATCCTACCAAGCGCAGTGGCATGGAGCGTGCCTTGCAGTACATGGGCTTGCAACCCAATACGCCGATCTCCGACATCCCGATCGACAAGGTATTCATCGGTTCCTGTACGAATTCCCGCATTGAGGATTTGCGTGCCGCCGCTGCCGTCGCCAAGGGAAAACATGTCGCGCCCAATGTCAAGTTGGCGATGGTGGTGCCTGGCTCCGGTCTGGTGAAGGCGCAGGCGGAACAGGAAGGTCTGGACAAGATTTTCAAGGAAGCTGGCTTCGAGTGGCGTGAGCCCGGCTGCTCCATGTGTCTGGCGATGAATGCCGACCGTCTGGAGCCGGGCGAGCGTTGTGCCTCCACTTCAAACCGCAACTTCGAAGGGCGGCAGGGCGCGGGTGGCCGCACGCATCTCGTCAGCCCAGGGATGGCGGCGGCGGCAGCAGTGGCAGGGCATTTTATCGATGTGCGTCAATTGCTGAATTGAGCATGGATATCAAGCGATGGTTCATGGCAGCCACTATATCGCTGCTGACTTTGTCTCTGGTGGGTTGTAATACTATCAACGGCATGGGTAAGGATATCGAGAAGGCTGGTCAAGCCATACAGAAATCAACCAATTAACGAATTGTTTATCGGATCAATATGCAGGCATTTACTCAATTAAATGGTTTGGTGGCTCCACTGGATCGCGCCAATGTCGATACCGACGCCATTATCCCCAAGCAGTTTCTGAAGTCGATCAAGCGCGCTGGTTTCGGCCCCAACGCCTTCGATGAATGGCGCTATCTGGACCAGGGAGAGCCAGGCAAGGATAACAGCAAGCGGCCGCTGAATCCTGATTTCCCGCTCAACTTCCCGCGCTACCAAGGCGCCAGCATCCTGCTGACCAGGGAGAATTTTGGCTGCGGCTCCAGTCGTGAGCATGCGCCCTGGGCGCTACTCGATTACGGTTTTCGTGCCATTATCGCGCCGAGTTTTGCCGATATCTTCTTCAACAACTGTTTCAAGAATGGCATCCTGCCGATTGTCCTTGATGCGGAAATAGTCGATAGCCTGTTCAAAGAAGTCGAGGCCAATGAAGGCTACCATCTGTTGGTAGACCTGCAGTCGCAGATTGTGCAGACCCCGGGAGGCAGGCATTATGCTTTCGAGATCGACCCGTTCCGCAAGCATTGCCTGCTGAATGGCCTTGATGACATTGGCCTGACCTTGCAGCATGTGGACGAGATCAAGGCGTTCGAGGCCAGGCACAAGGCCGCCCAGCCCTGGCTGTTCAATGAATCATAACCTGTGTGGTGGCATAGGCCGCCACACAGGTTGCCCTTGTTTAAATCAATTCAATCTCTGGGAACATCATTTATGAAGATCGCGGTATTGCCGGGCGATGGCATCGGCCCTGAAATTGTGGCGCAGGCCGTCAAGGTACTGAAGGCGCTTGATCTTGACCTCGAGTTGCAGGAAGCACCTATCGGTGGCGCAGGTTATGAAGCAGCAGGCGACCCGTTGCCCGACGCTACGCTCAAGCTGGCCAAGGAGGCCGATGCCGTGCTGCTCGGTG
Source organism: Methylobacillus flagellatus KT (assembly GCF_000013705.1). NCBI lineage: Bacteria > Pseudomonadati > Pseudomonadota > Betaproteobacteria > Nitrosomonadales > Methylophilaceae > Methylobacillus > Methylobacillus flagellatus. The sequence goes on along the minus strand of NC_007947.1, from coordinate 1,824,551 downwards.
CGGTAGGAGACTGGAAATACGATACCCTGCCACGCGACAAGCGCCCTGAGCGCGGCCTGCTGCGCATCCGCAAGGAACTCAACCTGTTCGCCAATTTGCGTCCCGCCTTGTTGTATCCCGAATTAGCGTCGGCATCCACACTGAAGCCTGAAGTGGTGTCCGGCTTGGATATCATGATCGTACGTGAGCTGACCGGCGACATCTATTTTGGGCAGCCTCGCGGCATTTCCACGCTGGATAACGGAGAACGCGAAGGGGTCAATACGATGCGTTACAACGAATCCGAAATCCGCCGCATCGCCCATGTGGCATTCGGCATCGCGCAGAAACGCAACAAGAAGGTCTGTTCTGTAGACAAGGCCAATGTGTTGGAAACTACCGAGCTCTGGCGCCAGGTGATGATCGAGGTGGCAAAGGAGTACCCCGATGTCGAACTCAGCCATATGTATGTTGATAATGCCGCCATGCAGCTGATCCGTGCGCCCAAGCAGTTTGATGTGATGGTCACAGGCAACATTTTCGGCGACATCCTCTCGGATGAGGCCTCGATGCTGACTGGTTCCATTGGCATGTTGCCTTCCGCGTCTCTGGATCAGGGCAATAAAGGCATGTACGAGCCCAGCCACGGTTCTGCGCCGGACATTGCTGGCCAGGATGTTGCCAACCCTCTAGCCACTATCCTCTCTGCGGCCATGATGTTGCGCTATACCTTCAATGATGAAGCCAACGCCAGCCGCGTGGAAAATGCAGTCAAGAAAGCCTTGGAGCAGGGGTACCGCACAGCAGATATCTGGACTGAAGGGACGAGCAAGGTCAAGTGCAGTGAAATGGGGGATGCGGTTGTAGCAGCGCTATAATCCGTAACATTAGGCACAACGATAGGCCTGTAAAGGCCACTGAATCAGGAAGAGATAATGTTCAAAGTAGGGTTTGTCGGCTGGCGGGGCATGGTGGGTTCCGTACTCATGCAGCGCATGGTCACGGAGGGCGACTTCAGGGATATTGAGCCCCTATTCTTTACCACATCACAGACTGGCGCTGCCGGGCCTGCGATTGGCCGTGACACGCCTCCGCTCAAGGATGCGAAGTCGCTTGACGAACTCAAGGCCATGGACATTATCGTCTCTTGTCAGGGAGGCGACTATACCAGCGATATCTTCCCCAGACTGCGTTCAGCAGGCTGGCAAGGACATTGGATCGATGCTGCTTCTACCCTGCGTATGGAAAAGGATGCGGTGGTCATCCTCGATCCCGTCAACCAGGACGTCATCAAGCATGCACTGTCGATGGGCGGTCGCAACTGGATCGGTGGCAACTGTACCGTCTCCCTGATGCTGATGGCCTTGAGCGGCTTATTCAAGGCGGATCTGGTTGAATGGGTGACCGCCATGACCTATCAGGCCGCCTCTGGCGCTGGTGCGCAGAATATGCGCGAACTCATCAAGCAGATGGGTGTGGTGCATGCCGGAGTCGCATCCGAGTTGGAGGACCCATCCTCCGCCATTCTGGATATAGACCGCAAGGTGGCAGAGACTCTGCGTAGTAGTGAGCTGCCGGTGGACCATTTCGGCGTTCCGCTTGCCGGCAGCCTGATCCCTTGGATAGATAAAGACCTCGGCAATGGCCAGAGCAAGGAAGAATGGAAGGGCATGGCCGAAACCAACAAGATACTGGGACTTGAGGCCAACCCGATTGTGATCGATGGACTCTGTGTACGGATTGGCGCGATGCGTTGTCATTCCCAGGCACTGACAATCAAGCTGAAGCAAGATGTGCCGCTAGATGAGATTGCCAACATGCTCGCAGAGGCCCATCCATGGGCCGAGGTGGTGCCCAATGAGCGCGATGCGACCATCAAGCGCTTGAGCCCAGCCGCCGTGACCGGCACCTTGCAGACGCCGGTTGGACGGCTGCGCAAGATGGGTATGGGCGGCGACTACCTTTCAGCATTTACCGTGGGCGACCAGCTACTATGGGGCGCTGCGGAGCCTTTGCGCCGCATGCTGCGTATTCTGGTAGAGGCATGATGGCACGCTGGCATACCTGATTCAGGTAGCGCTTCGTCTCCCAAAGATACCTAGGCCAGAAGTGGTGATGTAAAGTTATGTATTAGCTTGAAACCGTAACTAATTGATGTTAGCTTAATAATGCTATTTAAAAGTTGATAAGGGTGGAATAGTGCATAAGTCCAAACTAAAGGGGGTCGCACTTGCGGTTTTGTTGGCCTTTGCGCCAATGGCGAGCGAGGCCGCAGGCTTGGGACGCTTGACTGTGACATCTGGACTTGGTGAGCCGCTTTCTGCCGAAATTGAGCTGTTATCCACGACGCCGGACGAGCTGGCGACATTGACTGCAGGTATTGCGCCAGAGGAAGCCTACAATGTCCAAGGTGTCGAACGTACTGCAATCCACAATGCCATCAAGGTCGATGTCAGCAAGCGTGCGGACGGGACGCCAGTGCTCAAGCTTACGACATCTCAGGCGATCAGCGACCCTTTCCTGGATATGTTGATTCAGGTCGATTGGGCAACAGGGCGCTTGCTGCGCGAATATACCGTATTACTTGACCCTCCGGGCTACAACAATCAAGCGCAAGTGTATAACGGTGTACAGCTTCCTCCGGATGCGGCTCCCACCACACTACCGGCCCCTGCTGCGGCACCACAACAGAATCCTCCGCCTGCCAATACAGCCCCCCAGTCTATTCCAGCTCCAATTCAGACCCAGGCAGCAGCTGTCCCAGAAGTTCCAGAACAGGCGACCCAACTTCAAGACGCTTCGCCACAGACCTATACCACTTCGACCGGTGATACCTTGAGCGCAATCGCACGTGAGCATCAGGTGCCGGGTGTAAGCCTGGACCAGATGCTGGTCGGGCTGTATCGCGCCAACGAGGAAGCCTTTATCGGCAAGAACATGAACCGTCTCAAGGTGGGGCAGATCATGCGGGTACCTAGCCCCGCTGAGCTGCAACAGATTGCCCCTGCTGAGGCAAGACGGGAAGTCAGGGTGCATACGTCGGACTGGAATGCTTATCGTAACCGCTTGGCAGACTTGGCGGCCGAATCGACGCTGTCGGTAGATGGTGGCCCACAACAGTCGGCATCCGGGCGCATTTCGACGCCTGCAACGGATCAGGCTGCGCCTCCAGCGGATGCTTCACGGGATGTCGTCAGGCTTTCCAGCGATAATGCCAGCCAGGCGCAATTGCATGCAATGCAGGAAGAGCTCACAGCCAAGGACAAGAGCCTGAAGGAGGCGGCCGAGCGCGTTGCAATGCTCGAGAAGCAAATTGCTGATATGCAGAAGCTGCTGGCTATCAAAAACCAGGCTCTGGCCAACTTGCAGAATGCCGATGTGTCCTCAGCCAATCCAGAAGAATCAACCCTGCTACCAGAAGGTGATGCCGAACCGCAGGTGCAGGCTGAGTCAGATGCTGCACCAACAGCAGCGCAAGCATCTGAAACAGATGAGCCCGCAACGGATACCGCATCAACGGGCGATGTTGCTGAACCAGTGAAACCAGCGTCTCAGCCAGCACCGGTTGAACCAGTAGTGGAGGAGCCCAGCTTGTTTGAAGAGCTGGTTGGAGAAGATCCGTTGCCGCTTGCCCTGGCTGCTGGGGGTATTGTCCTGTTGCTGGGTGGATGGCTGTATATGCGAAACAAGCGCAAGCGCGAGCTGGATAGCTTCGAAAAAGGTATCCAGACTGCAGGAGGGCTCAAGCCTAATACGGTGTTTGGCAATACCGCCGGCGCTACCATCAATACAGGAGATACCTCTTTCCTCAATGACTTCTCCCAGAATACCGGGGGCATGATTGACACACATGACGTTGACCCCATTGCTGAGGCAGAAGTGTATATGGCATATGGGCGCGATGCCCAGGCAGAAGAAATCCTCAAAGATGCCATTGTCAAGGAGCCGCAACGTCATGAACTCCATCTCAAGTTGCTCGAGATTTATGTCGCACGCAACGATACCTCGGCATTCGAAACAGTTGCCGGTGAGATCTATACCACGTTGGGTGCATCTGATCCCATCTGGAATAAAGTGGCTGAAATGGGCCGCAAGCTGGAGCCGGATAATCCCCTGTATGCAGAAGGCAGCGTGGCCGATAAGCCTGCATCCTCGCCCGTGCAAGATGTAAAGGATGCAGAGCCTGGCAAGGAAACGACAGGGACGAGCCAGCAGGCGGCGTTCACCAGTGCTGCCCTTGCAGGTGCCACTATTGCTGTCACTGGCAGCCTGCCGGACGAGAAAGGCGCGCAAGACCCTGCTCCTGATGAAGCATCTTTCGCTGAAGCGAATCATGACCAGGAGCAAGCACACGATTTCCCCTCGCTTGATTTTGACCTGAGTGCCGAGGATAGGGAAAGCCTCCAGCAGCCAGATGTGGATGCTCCGGATTCATATGCAGGCAATAGCATGGATTTCACGCTCGATCTGCCGGAGCCGCCGGCCAAGAATAGTCTGCAGCTGGATATCGCGGAGCTTGATGCAGCAATTCCCGATTTCGACTTGCCGGAATTGCCTGGCAGCGAAAAGAACGAGGCTGCGGATGCCGTGCCTGCGTACGCTATTCCAGGGGGTGATGAGGCGGCCGAGCAGTCATCATCGGAATCCGCTCCATTCCACACTCCGGATGTTGACCTTGGTTTGCCCGAGATTGCATTGCCTGAAATCGAACTCCCCAATCCTGCTGCTGAGCAACCTGCAGTAGAAGAACCGGTTGCTCAGGGGGGCGATATGCCCGATATCGATTTCGATCTGCCGGAAATCAGTTTCGATGAGGAGCCACACCCGGAAGAGGCTGCACAAAGTGCCGGTCTGGAGTCTTTGCAGCCCGTTGATGATGCGCTGGAGGCTCCCGAAACTGCTTCCGCATCAGCGATCGAAAAAACACAACCTGATGCAGCACAGCCCCTCGATTTTGCCGACATAGATCTGGAGACTGATGATCTTGGCGACAATCGTGTAGACGCGACTACGGACCAGGATGCAGAGATCACCTTCCCTGATTTTGATATTGAGCTTGATGAAAGCGAGCCCGTCCCTGCTGCCGATATCGATCTTTCGGGAATCAGCCTAGATGTGGCAGGTGACACGGCGGAAGCGGAAAAACTGGTGTCTGGCGAAGGATCGGAAGAGCCAGCTGATGTGGACACCAAGCTGGACCTGGTGACGGCCTACATGGACATGGGGGATAACGAAGGCGCGCGTGAATTGCTCGAGGAAATCCTGAAGGAAGGGGGCCCACGGCAGCAGCAGAGGGCCAAATCCATTCTGGATAGCCTCTCCTGATACGGTCAAGCTTGTAGAAGCCGGGCATTGCCCGGCTTTTTTGTTGATTGCTGATCACAACGATCATTACCGGCAAGGGTAAAATGGCGTATGGATAGATATCTTGAAGCAAGGTAAGGGCGAATGAGGCTCGCATTAGGTATCGAATATGACGGTGCCGGATTTTGCGGCTGGCAAAGCCAGCCCAACCGGCTTGCAGTGCAAGATGCTCTGGAGTCAGCACTTTCGCAGCTGGCCGGCCACCAAGTGCGTGTTTCGGCTGCAGGACGTACGGATACCGGGGTGCACGCTTTGTCTCAGGTCGTGCACTTCGACACAGAGGCTGTGCGATCGCAAACGGCCTGGGTGCGTGGTGTGAACACAAAGCTGCCGAGAGGGGTGCGCGTCTTGTGGGCAAAAGAAGTGGATCCACGTTTCCATGCGCGGTTTGATGCCTATCAGCGCAGTTATCAATACTGGCTTATCAATCAGCCAGTAGCTCCTGCAGTCATGGCGGGCAAGGCCGGCTGGTTTCATCAGCCGCTTGACCTGCAGGCCATGCAGGAAGCCATGGCTTATTTGCTGGGGCAACATGACTTCAGTGCATTTCGCGCTGCGGAATGCCAGGCAAAGTCGCCAGTCAAAACCATGCATCATGCCTCGGTCAGCGCGTTTGGCAGCAGCATGATATTTGACTTTTGCGCCTCTGCCTTCCTGCACCATCAAGTGCGTAATATGGTGGGCGCACTGGTGTATATCGGCAAGGGAAAATATCCGCCAGTGTTTATCGCCGAGCTGTTGGAAAAGCGAGACCGCCGCTGTTCCCCGCCTACCTTTTCTCCCGACGGCCTTTACCTGACTGGTGTCGGTTATGACGGCTGCTGGGGGTTGCCTGGCACTGAACGCAAGTTGCAGATTGGCATTGCCTGAGAGCAGCCAGGATTTTTGTGACAGGGAACCGGCTTTCAGGTACCCTAGCGCCTTTCAATGGCAGGTGGTTTATTCTAGCTTGAGAACGCGAGTCAAAATTTGCGGAATCACCCGCGTCGAGGATGCACTGGCTGCTGCGAAGAACGGTTGTGACGCCATCGGAGGTATTCTATCGATCTAGCCCCAGGAATATCGAATTACAGCGTGCAAGGGAAATCGCAGCGGCACTGCCGCCTTTCATCAGTATTGTCGGCTTGTTTGTCGATGCGGCACCAAGTGAAGTGGAGGCGGTGCTTGCCGAGATCAGGCTCGATGTTTTGCAGTTTCATGGCGATGAATCCCCGGAAGCTTGTCGGCTTTACGGCATGTCCTATATGAAGGCTATTCGCGTCCGCAAGGATACAAATTTGCTACAATACGCTACTCAATACCATGATGCCCGTGCGCTATTGCTGGACGCCTATTTACCGGGCATGGCAGGCGGTACCGGGCAGGTGTTTGACTGGGACCTGGTCCCGCCTCAATTGCCCTTGCCCGTTGTGCTTGCGGGCGGACTGAATCCTGACAACGTGGCAGAGGCCATCCGTCAGGTAAGGCCTTACGCGGTAGACGTCAGTGGCGGAGTCGAACAAACCAAAGGAATCAAGGATGCGGGCAAAATTGCCGCATTCATGCGAGGAGTACAGAATGCAGCTTTATGATATGCCGGATAAGCGTGGCCATTTTGGTCCTTATGGCGGTATTTTTGTAGCCGAGACGTTGGTCGAGGCGTTGGAAGAGTTGCGTGTCATGTATGAACGCTATCGCCACGACCCTGACTTCCTTGCCGAGTTTGCTTATGACTTAAAGCATTTTGTCGGGCGTCCCAGCCCGGTATATTATGCCGAGCGCCTCACGCAGAAAGCAGGTGGTGCTAGGATTTATCTCAAGCGTGAAGATTTGAATCATACAGGCGCGCACAAGGTGAACAATACGATTGGTCAGGCATTGCTTGCCAAGCGCATGGGCAAGCCGCGCGTGATCGCCGAGACCGGCGCGGGCCAGCATGGCGTGGCGACTGCCACGATTGCTGCCCGTCTTGGTCTGGAGTGCGTGGTGTATATGGGCGCCGAGGATGTCAAGCGTCAGGCACCGAATGTATTCCGCATGAAGTTGCTGGGCGCCACAGTGGTGCCGGTGGAGAGCGGTTCCAAGACGCTCAAGGACGCGCTCAATGAAGCAATGCGGGACTGGGTCACCAATATATCGAATACTTTCTACATCATCGGTACGGTGGCTGGGCCGCACCCTTACCCGATGATGGTGCGCGATTTCCAGGCAGTGATTGGCACAGAAGCCAAGCAGCAGATGCAGGAGTTGATCGGCCGTCAGCCCGATGCAGTGATCGCCTGTGTCGGCGGTGGCTCCAATGCCATGGGTATTTTCTACCCTTATATCGACGTAGAAGGCGTGCGCCTGATCGGTGTCGAAGCAGCAGGGCATGGCATCGACACCGGCAGGCATGCCGCGCCTTTGACAGCCAACAGTCCTGCCGGCGTTCTGCACGGCAACCGCACTTACTTAATGCAGGACGAGAACGGGCAGATCATTGAAACACATTCCATTTCTGCCGGGCTGGACTATCCTGGCGTTGGCCCTGAGCATGCATGGCTCAAGGATATCAAGCGTGCCGAATACGTGGCGGTCACGGATGACGAGGCCATGGAAGCATTCCATACCCTGTGTCGTACCGAAGGCATCATTCCGGCGCTGGAGTCCAGCCATGCATTGGCGTATGCGATGAAGCTCGCCGAGACCATGTCGCCTGACCAAGCGTTGCTGGTCAACTTGTCCGGACGCGGCGACAAGGATATCAATACCGTCGCCAGCCTGGCTGGCATCACCCTGTAAGCTGGTTTTTCACATGTCTCGTATCCAAGCAACATTTGCGACGCTCAAGTCGCAAGGCAAGAAAGCCCTGATCCCGTATATCACGGCAGGTGATCCCCATCCCAAGCATACCGTAGCGTTGATGCATGCACTGGTGCAAGCCGGCTCAGACATTATCGAGCTGGGTGTGCCATTTTCCGATCCCATGGCGGACGGCCCGGTAATTCAGTGCGCCACCGAGCGTGCCCTGGCCCACAAGGTTGGCTTGATCAACGTGCTGGAGATGGTGCGTGAATTCCGCCGTGTCGATGACAGGACTCCTGTTGTGCTGATGGGATATGCCAACCCTATAGAAGCGATGGGGCAAGCAAAGTTTGCCGAGCGTGCCTGTGCAGCAGGTGTGGATGGTGTGCTGACAGTCGATTACCCACCAGAGGAATGCCAGGATTTTGTGCAGCTGCTGAAATCGCAGCAGCTGGATCCCATATTCCTGCTGTCGCCTACGTCGGACAGTAGCCGTGTCGATATGATCGTGCATCAGGCAGCAGGTTTTGTCTATTATGTTTCACTCAAAGGTGTCACCGGCTCTCAGAATATTGATATTGCCGAGGTCGGTACCAGGGTGAAGGCGATACGCAGCCGCACAGATCTACCTGTAGGCGTCGGTTTTGGCGTGAGGGATGCGGCCACGGCAAAGGCAGTGGCTGAGATAGCGGATGCCGTGGTGATCGGAAGTCGCATGATTCAGGAAATTGAAAACTCCAGCGAAGACGCATTGCTGAGTAATGTAGCGGCATTGACGCAGAGCATGCGTACGGCAATTGACGATGCCAAGACTTAAAACATGCGCATAAACTGGATATCTGACGAGCAAATACAAAAGCGTGCAGAGTGGGCCGCCGTGGCTACCTGTGCCATTTCTGAATTAAAGGATATAAACCCATGAGCTGGTTGCAAAAACTTCTGCCTCCCAAGATCAATCGGCCTGCAGGCAATAGCCGCAAGACCGTGCCGGAGGGATTGTGGAGCAAATGCCCCTCCTGTGAATCCGTGTTATACCGGACTGACTTGGAAAGCAATTCTGAGGTGTGTCCCAAGTGCTCTTATCACAACCGCATTTCTGCGCGCACCAGGCTGAATTTCCTTCTGGATGCGGAAGGTCGTTCGGAAATCGGCATGGAAGTGCAGCCAGTGGATCCCCTTAAGTTCAAGGACAGCAAACGTTACATTGACCGCCTGAAAACCACCCAGGCGGAGGTGGGGGAAACCGATGCACTGATCGTCATGCAAGGCAGTATCAAGGCGGTGGGCGTGGTCGCTGCGGCATTCGAATTCAAGTTCATGGGCGGGTCCATGGGCTCTGTCGTCGGAGAGCGTTTCGTGCGGGGAGTGCAGGCGGCGATAGACAACAATACCCCATTCATTTGTGTATCAGCCAGTGGTGGCGCGCGGATGCAGGAAGGGATGTTTTCCTTGATGCAAATGGCCAAGACCAGTGCCGCGCTGACCAGGCTGAGCAAGGCTGGCTTGCCCTATATATCGGTATTGACCGACCCGACCATGGGGGGGGTATCAGCCAGTTTTGCCATGCTTGGCGACGTCATCATTGCTGAGCCGCAGGCCTTGATTGGCTTCGCCGGTCCGCGCGTCATTGAACAGACTGTCCGCGAGACTCTGCCGGAAGGGTTTCAGCGCTCCGAGTTCCTGCTGGAGCATGGGGCAATCGACATGATTGTGGATCGACGTGAAATGCGCGACAAACTGGCAACCTTGATGACGAGCTTCATGCGCGTTCCGGCAGGCGCAGCATAAATCACGCTATCATCTGTGACCTCCTATCTTCCTGGCGCGCGTGACCTAGCAGGGTGGCTTGCCTACATCGAGGTGTTGCATCCAGCCTCGATCGAAATGAGCCTGGAACGTGTTGAGCTGGTCCGTCAGCGCCTGTGCCTGGATCCGCAATTCCCGATCTTGATCGTCGCCGGCACCAACGGCAAAGGATCCACCTGTGCCATGTTGGAAAGCATTTATCAGGCAGCAGGCTACAGGGTCGGCTGCTATACGTCTCCGCATTTCGTGCGTTATAACGAGCGTGTGCGCATCGGCGGAATCGAGGTTGAAGATGAGGTGCTGGTCAAGGCGTTTGAGGCAATAGAGCAGGCACGTCATGAAACTACCTTGACCTATTTCGAATTTGGCACTCTCGCTGCTGTCTGGAGCATGGTGGAGGCCAACGTCGATATGGCGATTCTAGAGGTCGGCCTGGGTGGGCGCCTGGATGCCGTCAATGTATTTTCTCCAGTATGCAGCATTGTGACCAGCGTGGATCTGGATCATATGGATTTTCTCGGGAATGACCGTGAATGCATCGGGCGGGAAAAGGCCGGAGTGTTCCGCCGCGGCATTCCGGCAATATGTGGCGATGACCAGCCGCCGTTGTCGCTCCAGGCCTACGCAACCGACATCGGCGCGGACCTGCGCTTGATCGGTAGGGAGTTCAGCTTTCAGCCGCAAGGGACTGATTGGCGCTACCGCTCTTCAACGCATGAGTACCTGTTGCCCTTGCCAGCCTTGGCGGGCGAATTTCAGCTCAATAACGCAGCTTGTGTCATCAATGCCGTTGATGCTCTGCTGGGGATACTGCCAGTGACGCTGGAGCACATTCAGCAAGGATTGCAGCGTGTTGCGCTCAATGGTCGTTTCCAACTGTGCCGCCATCAACCACAGGTGATCCTGGATGTGGCCCATAATCCGCATGCTGCCTGGGCGCTGGCATCCAACCTGGTACAGCATCCGGTTGTGGGACGCACATTGGCGGTGTTTTCCATGCTGGCCGACAAGGATATTAAGGGCGTGGTGCAGGCAACGGCGCCTCATGTCGACGCTTGGTATATCGCCAAGGTGGCTCATGGCCGTGGAGCGGAGGCCTCGCAACTTCGGGACTCCGTTGCCCAAGCATCCTCCCGCCAGGTATCCATGCATGCCGATGTCATTGCTGCCTATCGGCAAGCCTGTAATGATGCAGGTGAAAATGATAGAATCATTGTCTTTGGCTCGTTCTTCACTGTAGCCGACATCATGCGCGAGCTTGCCATATCCGGTTCTACAGGGGTGGCGGCGCACTGACTCAACAAGGATAGTAGGGATTTTGATGGCATCTGACCAGTCAAGTGATCAGGAACTTCAGTTCAAGAAACGCGCACGCAGGCGGTTGGTAGGGGCCATTGCGCTGGTGCTGCTGATGGTCACCATCCTGCCAATGGTGCTAGATGACCGTCATGGCAAGATCCCACCCAATGAAATTGCAATCAATATTCCTAGCCAGGACGGACCTGAATTCGCCTCCAAGGTAGCTCCTCAGGGTGAACCTGTAGAGGAGATTGTTTCCGAGCCTATATTGTCTGCGCCGGAACTGCCGGAAGCAGAGCCTGACTTGGAGGCCGCACCTGTGCAGCCCCCGAGTCAAGAATCCGTAAAGAAGGAAACTGCCAAGCCTGAAGTCAAGCCCGCTGCTCCAAAAGCCGAGCCCGTCAAACAACGGCCCGCGGATGCCAAACCCACCACGGCAGGCAGCTTTCTGGTGCAGATTGGCGTATTTTCCGACCCGATCAACGTCAAGAGTTTGCAGGACAAGTTATCAAGCCAGGGCTTGAAATCGTATACGGAAATCATTGCTACGGCCAGCGGCGATAAGACTCGTCTGCGCGTCGGGCCTTTTGCCAGCCGAGAAGCTGCCGAGCAGGCATTGGGGAAAGTCAAGGCGGCTGGTTTGTCCGGGATGATCATCACCAATAAATAATAATGACTGGTTTTGATTATGCAGTGATGGTGATTATGGGCGCTTCTGTCCTGCTCAGCATGATGCGCGGCTTTGTGCGCGAGGTGCTGGCGCTGGCAGCCTGGGTCATTGCATTCGTGGTGGCCAGGCTGTATACCGTGGAGGTGTCGATGATGCTGCCTGACTCCATCCCGGCGGAAGAATTGAAGTTTCTTGCAGCTTTCTTGATTTTGTTTTTGTCTGCATTATTGGTATGTAGCTTGCTGGCGATAGCGATTGCTCAGGTATTCAAGGCCATAGGGTTGAGTGCGCTTGATCGCTGCCTGGGTGTCCTCTTCGGTTGTGTCCGCGGTTTGCTGATTGTGCTGACACTTGTGCTACTGGCCGGGCTGACCTCGCTGCCACAGGATCCACGATGGCGTAACGCCATGTTCAGTGCGCCACTGGAGGCCATGGTGTTGGGTATTTTGCCGTGGCTCCCGCAGGATATTGCAAAACATATTAAATACGACTAGATTGAAGCCAATGGCTTGTCTAGTCATTCCCGGATTTTCGTTTCTAAGGCATATAGCTCATGTGTGGAATTATCGGTGTAGTCGGTAAAAACCCAGTCAACCAGCTGCTTTACGATGGACTGCTGGTTCTGCAGCATCGTGGCCAGGATGCTGCAGGTATTGTGACTTGCGATGGCAATACCTTTTTCATGCATAAAAACAATGGCCTGGTGCAGGATGTATTCCGCACCCGGCATATGCGCAGCCTGATTGGAAATGCGGGGATTGCCCATGTTCGCTATCCTACTGCGGGTTCCTCATCCGCCGCTGAAGCCCAGCCTTTCTATGTGAACTCCCCATTTGGCATTGTGCTGGGTCATAACGGAAATTTGACCAATTCTGCACAGCTCAAGCAGGAAATGTTCAGGCAGGATCTGCGCCACATCAATACCAACTCCGATTCCGAAGTGTTGCTGAACGTGCTCGCCCATGAAATCGAGACCTCATCACACAACGCGGTTCTTAACACCGACATGATTTTCGAGGCGGTGGCTGGGGTGCACAAGCGCTGCCGCGGCGCGTATGCCGTAGTGGCCATGATTGCGAATTTCGGTTTACTGGCATTCCGCGATCCGTATGGCATCCGTCCGCTGGTCATCGGCAAGAACGAATCTGAGCAGGGCACCGAATACATCGTGGCTTCTGAAAGCGTGGCGCTGGATGTGCTGGGCTTTACTTTAGTGCGCGATGTAGCGCCAGGGGAGGCGATCTTCATCGATCTGGATGGTAATTTCTTCTCGCGCCAATGTGCCGAGTCACCGCAACTGTCTCCTTGTATTTTCGAGTATGTCTACCTGGCTCGTCCTGACTCTGTGATCGACAACGTTTCCGTCTATCAGACTCGCCTACATATGGGCGAAAGCCTTGCTGACAAGATCGCACGCGAGTGGAAGCACTTGAAGATCGACGTCGTGATTCCGATCCCGGATACCAGCCGCCCGAGCGCACTAGAGCTGGCGAATAAGCTTAACCTCACTTATCGTGAAGGCTTCATCAAGAACCGCTATATTGGTCGCACCTTCATCATGCCGGGGCAGGCCTTGCGCAAGAAGTCGGTACGCCAGAAACTCAATCCCATCGGCATGGAGTTCAAGGACAAGAACGTGCTGCTGGTGGATGACTCTATCGTACGAGGTACCACCTCCCGGCAGATCGTGCAGATGGCGCGCGATGCCGGAGCGAGCAAGGTTTTTTTCGCCTCCGCTGCGCCCCCAGTGCGTTATCCCAATGTGTATGGCATTGACATGCCTTCGCGCAGTGAACTATTGGCCACAGGTCGCACTGATGAGGAAATCTGTGCGGAAATCGGCGCAGACGCCTTGATCTACCAGGACCTAGATGCGTTGATCACTGCCGTGCAGAAGAGCAACCCTGACATCAAGGTATTTGATTGCTCTTGTTTTGACGGCAAGTACATTACCGGTGATATCGACGAAGCCTATCTGGCGTGTGCAGAATCGGTACGGGGCGACGGGGCTGCGCAAAAGCGTCCGGCCAATTCGATTACCCAGCTTGATCTCAATCTTGTCGGGACCGAAGAGGAGGAGCTGGTATAGTTGACGCCGGCCCATGGCGGGACTAATATCAATCCATGCGCCGATTTGAGGAGAAGTAGCACTCAGCTTGCGGGCGCAATATAAATACTGCTAAAGCGAGTTGATATTGATAAAGACCCGTTTTAGCCCAAGCGCTACAGCGGGTTTTTTTATGCCCGTCCTTTTTGTCATTGAGCCCGAGAGCGGGCGGGAAGGTAAGATGTATGAGTCAGCATGAATGGCATGCAGAAACACTGGGTGTGCGTGCGGGTAGTGAGCACACCCCATTCGGGGAAAATTCCGAGGCCATGTTCCTGACATCCAGTTTCGTATTCGAAAATGCTGCGCAGGCAGCTGCACGTTTTGGCGGCCAGGAGCCGGGCAATATCTATTCGCGGTTTACCAATCCTACCGTCAGCATGTTCCAGAACAAGCTGGCGGCATTGGAAGGGGCGGAGTTTTGCGTGGCCACTTCTTCCGGCATGTCTGCCATTCTGGCATGCGTCATGGGCGTGTGTTCCGCTGGCGATCATGTCGTTGCCTCGCGCAGCATCTTCGGCACGTCGGTACAATTGTTCAGCAATATCCTCAAGCGCTGGGGGCTGGAGACCACTTTCGTCCAGCTTTCTGACCCGGAAGCATGGACAGCGGCGGTCAAGCCCAATACCAAGCTGTTCTTCCTGGAGACACCTTCCAATCCGCTCACCGAAATCTGCGATATTGCAGTAGTGGCCGAGATTGCGCACCAGGCCGGAGCGTTGCTTGCAGTGGATAACTGCTTTTGCACACCTGCATTACAGAAGCCGCTGGCGCTCGGGGCAGATATCGTGGTGCATTCTGCCACCAAGTATATCGACGGACAGGGTCGTTGCCTGGGCGGTGCGGTATTGGGCCGCAAAGATGTGCTGGAACCGGTGTACGGCTTTCTACGCACGGCTGGCCCCACCATGAGTGCATTCAACGCCTGGGTGTTCCTCAAGGGGTTAGAGACGTTGCATTTGCGCATGGAGGCGCATGCGCGCAATGCTTTGGCATTGGCTCAATGGCTGGAGCAGCAGCCGCGTGTCGAACGCGTGTATTACCCGGGTCTGCCGTCCCACCCACAATATGCGCTGGCGCAGAAGCAACAGAAGAGCGGCGGCGCCATCGTGTCATTCGACGTCAAAGGTGGCCAGCCTGCGGCCTGGCATTTGATCGATGCCACCAGAATGCTTTCCATTACCGCGAACCTTGGTGATGCGAAAAGCACGATTACGCATCCGGCAACGACAACCCATAGCCGTGTCAGTGCGGAAGCCCGGGCAGCGGCGGGAATCGGGGATGGGTTGGTGCGCATTGCTGTTGGACTGGAACACATCGATGACATCAAGGCCGACCTTGCCTGGCTTGGTCATCAGGATTAAAACAAGGGCACTATTGTCGCGTAATCCTGTCATAATGAATATCGTATGGACTTGATGATAAGGAGAAAAATATGAGTTTGAAAGATGAATACGTTGCAAAATTGAAAGCACAGCTCGATGAGTGGAGTGCAGATATTGACGTGCTGGAAGCCAAGGTGCGCAAGGCCGATGTAGAGTTGCGCGCCAAATACGAAGAGCAAATTGCCGCGTTGAAGGAAAAACGCGAAGAGGCCAAGGTAAAGCTGAGTGAAATCCAGGCATCGGCAGGGGAAGCCTGGAAAGAACTCAAGAAAGGCAGTGACGAGGCTTGGGAAGCTATCAAGAATGCCATTGCCGAGGCACGCAAGAAGTTCAACGAGTAAAAGCATGATCCTGCACGTACTGGGCAAGTGCACGAGTCGACCGAAAGGATAGCACCAGCAATGGTGTATTGTGGCCCGGGACGACTAGGGTGTCTGGCCCTGATGGAGGAGTGACCATGCAGGTAATGCGTGGTCGGCCAGATGCTCATTGCATTGCCACTCACAGGCATCAGGCGCACTAATAAGCATTATGCCTGGTGCTGGAAGCAATAAAAAAACGGGACTTCATGTCCCGTTTTTTATTGCTAGCGCATTAGCTTGACGACTTAGAGGGAAGCCGCATTTTCTGCCAGATACTTGGCAACGCCTTCAGGGGAAGCGCTCATGCCAGCCTTGCCTTTTTTCCATCCTGCTGGGCAGACTTCACCATGGGCTTCAAAAAACTGCAGCGCGTCGACCATGCGCAGCATTTCGTCAATGTCGCGGCCCAGAGGCAGGTCATTGACGACCTGATGCACAATAATCCCTTCCTTGTTGATCAGGAAGGAACCGCGGTAGGCGACACCGCCATCGGACTCCACATCATAAGCCTTGGCGATCTCGTGACGGATGTCTGCTACCAAGGGATAGCCGACCTTGCCGATACCGCCCTTGTCGACCGGGGTGTTCTTCCATGCCAGATGGGTGAAATGCGAGTCGATGGAAACGCCGATTACCTCAATGCCACGCGCCTTGAACTCTTCCAGGCGATGGTCGAAGGCAATCAGTTCGGAAGGGCAGACAAAGGTGAAATCAAGTGGGTAAAAGAAGATGACGGCGGGCTTGCCCTTGATATGCTCGTAAAGGTTGAAGTCCTCTTTGATCGAATTGTCACCCAGTACTGCAGCAGCAGTGAAGTCAGGTGCTGGCTTGCCAACTAAAACGGCCATGTACTTTCTCCTTTTATCGTTAAGTTTAGTTTCAGAAACCCATTAGCCTAAAGCAACTTCGGGTAAATTCCTATGCAATTCTTGCAATTGCCGAGGTTGATGTCAATCTTGGCTCATGCCTGCCGACGGCGTCAATGCGGCAATCTTTTGCCAGCTCAAGCACTAAATCCCGGCATGCTTTGCTGGGCTTATCGTGCTAGAATCCATGGCTTTAAGCCATCTTAAAGCCGATAGCAAAATAATGGATCAGTTCGCCAAAGAAACCCTCCCTATCAGCCTCGAAGACGAGATGCGTCGCTCCTATCTCGATTACGCCATGAGCGTCATCGTAGGGCGTGCACTGCCGGATGTGCGAGACGGCCTTAAGCCTGTGCACCGTCGAGTCCTCTTTGCAATGCATGAGCTCAACAATGACTGGAACAGGCCATACAAGAAATCCGCCCGTATTGTCGGCGATGTCATTGGTAAATATCACCCTCATGGCGATACTGCGGTGTACGACACCATTGTGCGTATGGCGCAGGATTTCTCCCTACGCTACATGCTGGTGGATGGTCAGGGCAACTTTGGTTCTGTGGACGGTGATAATGCCGCTGCGATGCGGTACACCGAAATCCGCATGGCGCGCATCGCGCATGAGTTGCTGGCGGATATCGACAAGGAAACTGTGGATTTCGGTCCTAACTACGATGGTTCCGAGCATGAGCCGCTGATCATGCCTGCGCGCATTCCGAACCTGCTTATCAACGGCAGTTCCGGTATTGCAGTGGGCATGGCAACCAATATTCCGCCTCATAACCTCAATGAAGTCATTGCGGCCTGCCTGGCGCTGCTCAAGAATCCGGAAACAACCGTGGATGAGCTGATCGAGATCATCCCTGCCCCTGATTTCCCGACTGCAGGCATCATTTACGGCACGGTTGGCGTGAGAGAGGGCTACCGCACAGGTCGAGGACGCGTCGTTATGCGCGGCCGCACGCATGTCGAAGACCTGGAAAAGGGCAACCGTCAGGCGTTGATCGTGGACGAGCTGCCATACCAGGTTAACAAGAAGACATTTGTCGAGAAAATAGCCGAACTCGTCAACGAGAAGAAAATCGAAGGCATTTCTGACTTGCGCGACGAGTCCGACAAGTCGGGTATGCGGGTCGTCATTGAGCTCAAGCGCGGCGAAGTCCCCGAGGTGGTGCTCAACAACCTCTACAAGCAGACCCAGCTGCAAGACACCTTCGGCATGAATATGGTGGCCTTGCTGGATGGCCAGCCGCGCCTGCTCAACCTCAAGCAGATGCTGGAAGCGTTCTTGCGCCACCGCCGCGAAGTGGTAACGCGCCGTACCGTTTACGAATTACGCAAGGCGCGCGAGCGCGGCCATGTGCTCGAAGGCTTGGCTGTTGCATTGGCGAATGTCGACGAAATGATTGCGTTGATTAAGGCTGCACCGACACCGCCGGAAGCCAAGCGCGAGCTGATGGCGCGCACCTGGAAGTCGCCTGTGGTGGAGGAAATGCTCAAGCGTGCTGCCATGGAAGCGTCGCGGCCGGAGGGGTTGGCCGTCAATTTCGGGTTGACTCCGGATGGCTACAAGCTTTCTGATGTGCAGGCTCAGGAAATCCTGCAAATGCGCCTGCAGCGCCTGACCGGCCTGGAGCAGGACAAGATCGTCAATGAGTACAAGGAGATCATGGATGTCATTGCCGACCTGCTTGATATCCTCGCCCGGTCGGAACGCGTGACGCAAATCATTGTGGAGGAACTGACCGCCATCCTCAACCAGTTTGGCGACAAGCGCCGCAGTGAAATCGTGCATAACGCACAAGATTTGTCGCTGGAAGACTTGATTACGCCACAGGATGTTGTGGTGACACTCTCGCATACCGGCTATGTGAAGTCGCAGCCTCTGGAGGAATATCGTGCCCAGCGCCGCGGTGGTCGTGGCAAGCAGGCAGCCGCCACCAAGGAAGATGACTTCATCGACAAGATGTTCGTGGCCAATACGCACGACTACATCCTGTGCTTCTCCAGCCGCGGCCGCGTGTACTGGCTCAAGGTTTACGAAGTGCCGCAAGGCAGCCGCGTTAGCCGCGGCAAGCCTATCGTCAACCTGTTCCCGCTGGAAGACGGCGAGAAGATCAATGCTATCCTGCCTGTCAAGGAGTTCGACGAGAACCACTTTGTCTTCATGGCAACTGCCAAGGGGACGGTAAAGAAGACTGCATTGACCGAATTCTCCAATCCGCGCCGCTCCGGCATCATTGCGTTGAACCTGGATGACGGCGATTACCTCATCGGGGCTGAAGTCACCAATGGCGTGAACGATATTGTCCTTGTATCCAATGGGGGCAAGGCCGTTTGGTTCGATGAAGAGGATGTGCGGCCAATGGGCCGTGCTGCGCGCGGCGTCCGCGGCATGAAGTTACAGGGCAAACAGCAGGTGATTTCCTTGCTGATCGCGGATAACGATAAGCAAACCGTGCTGGTTGCTACTGAAAATGGCTATGGCAAGCGTACCGTCCTGGCCGATTTCCGTCACTCCGGGCGCGGTACGCAGGGCGTGAAAGCGATTGCGACCAGCGAGCGTAATGGCATCGTGGTTGGTGCGCGCCTGGTGGGCGATGATGACGAGATCATGTTGATCACGACTGGCGGCGTGCTGATTCGTACCCGCGTAAAGGAAATCCGCGAGCTTGGCCGTGCTACTCAAGGCGTGACCTTGATCAATCTGGGCGAAGGTGAAAAGCTTTCTGGGTTGGAAAAGGTTGTAGAGACAGATGATGACAACGAAGCTGTCGATGAATAAGGCCAGGTAAGTATCGATGACGCAAATCTATAATTTTTCTGCCGGGCCTGCAGTGCTTCCGAAGGAAGTATTGCAGCAAGCCAGCGAAGAGATGCTGGACTGGCATGGTTCCGGCATGTCCGTGATGGAAATGAGCCATCGTGGCAAGGAGTTCATCACGATTGCACAAGAGGCTGAAGCCGATTTGCGCGAGCTGATGGGGATCCCCGCCAATTACAAGGTGCTGTTCCTGCAGGGTGGTGCGCATGCGCAGTTTTCCATGATTCCCATGAACTTACTGCGCGGCAAGAAAACGGCGGATTATCTGGATACTGGTATCTGGGCGCAGAAAGCAATAGAAGAGGCTTCCCGGTACTGTGAGGTCAACATCGTGGCTTCCGCTGCCCCGCAGCAATACCGGCAGGTGCCGCAGCAATCGCAATGGAAGTTGAATCCCGATGCTGCCTTTCTGCATTACACGTCGAATGAAACGATAGGTGGGCTGGAAATGTTCTGGACACCGCAGGTGGGAGAGGTGCCCCTGGTGGTGGATATGTCCTCGCACATCCTTTCCCGTCCTGTGGATGTGAGCCAGTATGGCCTCATCTATGCTGGCGCGCAGAAGAACATCGGCCCCGCCGGACTGACCATCGTCATCGTTCGTGAGGACCTCATCGGCGAAACCTTGCCTGGCACGCCGACCATGTTCAATTACAAAGTACATGCAGATAATGAGTCGATGTACAACACGCCGCCCACCTACAGTATCTATATTGCCGGCCTCGTCTTCAAGTGGCTCAAAGCCAAAGGCGGCTTGGCGGCCATCGAAAAACTCAATATCGAGAAATCTGAATTACTGTACGACTATCTCGATAGCACCGATTTCTACAACTCGCCGATTGCTCTGGAGAACCGCTCGCGCATGAACATTCCGTTCACGCTCAAGGATAGCACGCTTGATGCCGAGTTTCTCAAGCAGGCACAAGCACGTGGCTTGCTGCAGCTCAAGGGCCATCGATTGCTCGGTGGCATGCGTGCGTCCATTTACAATGCCATGCCTTTGGCGGGAGTGCAGGCATTGGTTGCCTTCATGCAGGATTTCGAGCGCGCTCACGGTTAAGAGAGGGGTCGCATGAGTGATATTCTGAAAGGTTGCCGCGACCAGATCGATGCGATCGACGAGCAATTGCTCGAGCTAATCAATGCCCGGGCTGCCTTGGCAAGGGAGATCGGTGAGCTCAAGGGCGAGGGGCCGATTTATCGTCCCGAGCGCGAAGCCCAGGTATTACGCCGACTATTGGAAAAGAATACCGGTCCGTTGTCTGCAGAGGCAGTGACCGCGATTTTTCGTAGCGTGATGTCCAATTGCCGTGCGTTGGAGCGCGAGCTTTCAGTAGCTTTTCTGGGACCGCAAGGCACATATAGTGAAGAGGCTGCCATCAAGCAGTTCGGTGGCCTGAATAATCCCAAGCCCTGTATGTCGATTGATGAGGTGTTCCGCATGGTCGAATCCGGCAATG
The DNA here is from genome assembly GCF_000013705.1 of Methylobacillus flagellatus KT. NCBI lineage: Bacteria > Pseudomonadati > Pseudomonadota > Betaproteobacteria > Nitrosomonadales > Methylophilaceae > Methylobacillus > Methylobacillus flagellatus. Next base: position 1,803,669 of record NC_007947.1, on the reverse strand, counting down.
CGGATTATGCCGTGGTGCCTGTGGAAAACTCCACCGAGGGTGCGGTTGGCCGCACACTGGATTTGCTCACGACCACCAGTCTGCATATCTGTGGTGAGGTTGCTCTACCTATCCATCATTGCTTGCTTCGTCGCAGGCATGCCGACGGGGAAATCCGGCGTATCTATTCCCACGCCCAATCTTTGGGACAGTGCCATGAGTGGCTCAACCTCAATCTGGGCGGTGTTGAGCGCGTGAGTACTGGCAGCAATGCCCAGGCAGCGGAGCTGGCCGCACAGGATGCATTTGCCGTGGCCATTGCTGGCAGGCGCGCCGCTGATATCTTCGGCCTGGATATCCTGGCCGAGAACATTGAAGACGATCCGAAGAACGTGACACGTTTCCTGGTGCTTGGCAAGCATGAGGCAGCCCCCTCAGGCCAGGACAAGACCTCGCTGCTGCTGGCCACGAAAAATGTGCCGGGCGCCATTGTAGGGCTGCTGACGCCCCTTGCCGAGCATGGCGTGGATATGACGGAGCTGGGCTCGCGGCCTTCCAAGCTTGGGATATGGGATTATGTGTTCTTTGTTGATATCAAAGGACATTATCAGGATCCCGCTGTCGCAAGGGCCCTGCATGAGCTTGAGCAACGTGCCTCCATGTTCAAAATCTTGGGTTCTTATCCTGTTGCTGTTATATGATCTAGTCGCGCTGGCAAATGCCTGGCATAAGGTATTGCCCAGGTGATCCTGCAAGCGAAGAAATAGTGTGCCGGGTTTTGTAAGCTGTCATTGAAAGGGAAGTATGCCGATTAGCCAGAACTTGTTATGGTCTGCTTCGCTACGCAAATGGACACTGAGCTTCGAGAACGAGCGCCTGGAAGCGCTGTATCAGCTGCATGCCATTTCCAGCTTGCGCAGGCATTCGCGCTTGGCCTTGGTGGTCGGAGCCGTCATGATGATGCTCTATGGCTTGCTCGATCCATTGTTCGTCAAGCCGGATGCCTTTGTCCACGTCTGGTACATCCGTGCTATGGTCGTGATGCTGTTTTTCGCAGTGTTCTGGCTTTCCTTCTACCGGCATTTCCTCAAATACAACCAGTTGTTCCTGGGGGTGGTCGCCCTGTTCAGCGGCCTGGGTTTGTTGGCCCAGGTAAGCTACATGCCGGTGGCGGCCATCAATTTTTATTACACCGGCCTAGTGGTCATGGTGTTCTGGACTTACACCTTCTCGGGACTGCGGTTTTTTTATTCGACTCTGGTTGGCATTTTGCTGTTCCTGGTGTTCAACGTGATGTTTCTGTTCCTGAGGCCGTTGCCGTTACTTCAGGTGCTCATTTATGACGTGTTCATCCTTTCCGCGAATGTGGTGGGCGGCTTTGCAAGCTATGTGTCCGAGAAGCAAAGCCGGGAGCTGTTCTTGCGCGAGAAGGACCTGGACAATGAGCGCCAGCGTCAGCAGGAGCGGGCGCTGCATGATCGCCTGACCGGGCTGCCTAATCGTGAGTTGCTGCTTGACCGCATCGAACAGGCGATCAACTTCTCCGTCCGCAACAACCAGATATGTGCCGGTTTGTTCATCGACCTGGATAGATTCAAGCCGATCAACGATACCTATGGCCACCTCATAGGCGACATTGTGTTGAAGGAAGTGGCGACGCGCCTGAAGTACACCATGCGCGAAGCTGATACCCTGGCAAGGCTGGGTGGCGACGAATTCTTCGTGCTGGCGCGGGATATTGGTAGCGCGGAAGCTGCGGAGGTCCTGGCTGAAAAACTGAAGCGGCAGTTCCTCGCGCCCATCATCCTGGATGGTTTGCCGCCGATCCGCGACCTATCCGCCAGCATCGGTATCTGCGTCTTTCCGTACCGGGATGCCTCCGCGGTAGACGTCATCAGGCGCGCGGATCATGCCATGTATGACGCCAAGCGCGAGAGCAGGCGCTCCACGAGCTATGCTTGAGGGCCAGATTCCAGATTCAATGTCGTGTTAAAAGGAAACCTACTGTGACCAGGCTGTATGACTTTGCGCCGTCCAACATTCGCGCGATTGCGCCTTACCAGCCAGGGAAGCCGATTACCGAGCTTGCCCGGGAAATGGGGCTCAAGCCGGGGGTCATCATCAAGCTGGCCTCCAATGAAAATCCGTTGGGTGTCAGTCCCAAGGCCTATGCAGCCATGCAGGATGCACTGGAGGATATCGCCCGCTATCCTGATGGCAATAGCTTTGCCTTGCGCGACTGCGTGTGCCGCAAATTCAAGCTGCAACCGGATCAACTGGTATTCGGCAATGGCTCGAATGATATTCTTGAGCTTGCCGCCCGTGCGTTCCTGACACCGGGGACTGAAGCGGTATACGCCCAGCATGCGTTCGCCGTCTATGCTTTGGTGACCCAAGCCACGGGGGCGAGCGGCATCAGCGTGCCAGCCCGGGATTTCGGCCATGACCTGGATGCCATGCTGGCGGCCATTACGGACAAGACTCGTATCGTCTTCATTGCCAATCCCAATAACCCGACTGGCACCTTGCTTAGCAAGCCGGCCTTGCGCGACTTCCTTGCCAAGGTGCCCCGGCAGGTGTTGGTGGTGCTGGATGAAGCGTATGACGAGTATCTTGCCGCAGAGCTCAAGTCCGAGGCGTTTTCCTGGCTTGCCGAGTTCGATAACCTGCTGATTTCCAGGACCTTGTCCAAGGCATACGGCTTGGCAGGCCTGCGCGTCGGCTTTGGCGTCACCTCGCCCGGGGTTGCGGATTTGATGAACCGGGTACGCCAGCCGTTCAATGTTAATAGCGTTGCCCAGGCGGCGGCAGTGGCCGCATTGGAAGATGACGAGTTTGTCGAGCGCAGCTATGCGCTGAACCAGGCCGGTATGCAGCAGCTTACCGAAGGACTGGCGCGGCTGGGTTTAAGCTATATTCCCTCATACGGTAACTTCGTGAGCTTCCATGTGGCCCAGGCTGCGGAGGTTTATCAGCAGCTTCTCAAGCGCGGCGTGATCGTGCGACCGGTCGCGGCATATGACATGCCGGACTACCTGCGCGTGAGCATCGGCTTGCATGCGGAAAATGCGCGCTTCCTCGAAGTGCTTGAACAGATATTGAAAACGCGTACGTAATCATCCTCCATGATCAGGCCTCGCAAGAGGCCTGATTACTTCCAGCCTTGATCGCGGCTTGGTTCTGCTCGGTCAACTCATGATAATCATGAGATGACTTTCGGTGTTTTCGCACTGTTTCACCCGACTTCCTCATTGCACAATGCACTCACGTTGCTGTCAGGCTTGTTTGCCGGGCGGCAGCGATATCAAATCAATTCAATTTAAAGGAGAAGTATGATGTGGACCAAGCCAGAAGTCACTGAAATGCGTTTCGGTTTTGAAGTCACTATGTACGTTTGCAATCGCTAAGCGATTGTAAGTGACGTGATCGCCGGGAACCGAGGTTCCCGGCAATTCATCAGCAAAAATCGAATTCTACAAAAGGCTGATATGCATATTCATGTTCTAGGGTCGGCAGCAGGCGGCGGTTTCCCGCAATGGAACTGCAACTGCCCGAATTGTGACGGCCTACGCAAAGGCACGATCAAGGCAAAAAAACGCACGCAGTCATCCATCTGCGTCAGTGCCGACGGCATCAACTGGGTGCTGTTCAACACTTCCCCCGACATTCTGCAGCAAATTCAGGAATTTGCCCCATTGCAACCCGGCCGCGCGATCCGCGATAGCGGGATCGTGGGCATCGTGCTGATCGATGCACAAATCGACCATACGACGGGTCTCCTGATGCTACGCGAGGGCCAGGTCAAGCGCGAGATTTACTGTACCGACATGGTGTACCAGGACCTGACCACCGGCAACCCCTTGCTCAACATTCTCGATCATTATTGCGGCGTGAACCGCCACGACATCCCAATTGACGGGAAACACAGTTTCAGCGTTGAGCACGCGCCTGGCTTACGCTTTACCGCCGTTGCCCTGAAAAGTGCTGCGCCGCCGTATTCCCCGCACCGTCACGATCCCCATCCGGGCGATACCATCGGCGTGCTGATCGAAGACCTCAATAACGGCAAGAAGGCATTCTATGCACCCGGGCTGGGCGAGATCGAGCCCCACCTGCCCGCTCTGATGGAGCAGGCAGACTGCATCATGGTGGATGGTACGTTCTGGACGGATACCGAGATGCTCGACATGGGCCTCATGAGCAAGAAGGCTCGCGACATCGGCCATAACCCGCAGTCCGGCCCCGGCGGCATGATGGAGGTGCTGGATGGCTATCCCGGTGCGCGGCGCGTGCTGATCCATATCAATAACACCAACCCCATACTGCGGGAAGATTCTGCCGAACGTGTTGAATTGACCAGGCGCGGTATCGAGGTCGCCTACGACGGCATGGACATTATTCTCTAGGAGCGAGCGAGATGAATGCACCACTGACAGATAATATTCCCTGGACACGCGAAGAGTTCGAGCAGAAGCTGCGCGACAAGGGTAGGGGATACCATATCTACCACCCGTTCCACGTGATGATGTATGAAGGCAAGCTCACCCGCGAGCAATTGCAGTGCTGGGTCGCCAACCGCTTTTATTACCAGATCAGCATCCCGCAAAAGGATGCGGCCATTCTGTCCAACTGCCCGGACAAGGAAATCCGTAAGGGATGGATCCAACGCATCATTGACCATGACGGGGATGCAAATAACGTCGGTGGCATCGAGGCGTGGATACAGCTCGGCCAGGCAGTCGGCCTGAGTCGCGAGGACGTGACGTCCCTCAAGTTTGTCGCGCCCGGTGTCAGGTTCGCAGTGGATGCCTATGTCAATTTCGCCAAGCAGCGCCCTTGGCAGGAGGCCGTCTGTTCCTCTCTGACCGAACTGTTTGCGCCGCACATCCATCAACAGCGCATCAGCTCCTGGCCCAGCATGTATCCCTGGGTTAAGGAAGAGGGCCTGACCTATTTCAAGAAGCGCCTGACCGAAGCCAGGCGCGATGTCGAGCAAGGGCTCGCCGTGACCCTGGATTACTTCAGCCAGAGCCGTGAATTGCAAGAAAAGGCACTGGATATTCTGCAATTCAAGCTGGATGTGCTGTGGGTCATTGCCGATGCCATTATGCTTGCCTCAACCAACATCAAGGTAGAACAACATGTCGACTATCTCAGACAGCCACGATAAGGTCCATCACGCCCGTGTCGTCTCCGCGGGCGATGTCTATGCCATCGCACGTCATTACCGATTCCAGTGGGAAGAGGCCCAACAATGCTACGTGCTGCTGTTTCCTGAGGGCATGATCAAACTCAACGGCGGGGCGGGCGAAGTCATCAAGCGTGTGGATGGCCGGCGCAGCGTCGCTGATATCGTGGCCGATGTGCGGGCCGCTTTTCCTGACGTGGGGGACATTGAGTCCGACGTGATCGCCATGCTGGACCTGGCGGTGGAAAAGGCCTGGCTGGAAAAACGTGCTTAATTAACGCTCAATTGGCGGCCTGTGGCAGGCGCATTGCGGAAGGAGCAAAAAACATGAGTACACCGATTCAACAAAACAACGGCGTTGCCGCCTCCAAGACCAACACCCAGCCCTTGTGGCTGTTGGCCGAGGTGACGTACCGCTGCCCCTTGCATTGCGCCTTCTGCTACAACCCCACCGATTATGATAAGCACACCAAGAACGAGCTGAGCACCGAGCAATGGATACAAGTCTTGCGCGATGCGCGCAAGCTCGGCGCGTTGCAACTGGGCATTTCCGGCGGTGAGCCGCTCTTGCGGGACGATATTGAGGACATTGTTGCCGAGGCCAGCAGCCTTGGGTATTACACCAACCTCATTACCTCCGGCGTAGGCCTCACCGAAAAGCGCATCAGCGCCTTCAAGGCCGGCGGGCTGGACCATATCCAGCTTTCCATGCACGACATCACCGAGGAAATCAACAACTTCATTACCGGCACCCGCACCTTCGAGCTGAAGAAAAAAGTGGCGGCCATGATCAAGGAGCACGGCTATCCCATGGTGCTCAACGTCGTGATCCACCGTTTCAACATCAAGCACGTCAAGGAAATCCTCGAGATGGCGGAAGCGCTGGGGGCGGATTTCGTCGAACTGGCGAATACCCAGTACTATGGCTGGTCCCTGGTCAACCGCAGCCAGCTCATGCCAACCAAGGAGCAGATTGACGAGGCCGAGGCCATCACCAATGCTTTCCGTGAAAAAGTCGGCAACAAAATGAAGATATTCTTCGTGGTCCCCGATTATTTCTCCAACCGTCCCAAGAAATGCATGAACGGCTGGGGCGAGGTGTTCATGATTGTCACCGCCAATGGCGACGTGCTGCCATGCCACTCGGCGCGGGTGTTGCCCAATATGAGCTTTCCCAACGTCAAGGCTAATGGCTTGAAATGGGCATGGGAAGAGTCACCCGCCTTCAATCAATACCGTGGCGACGACTGGATGAAAGAACCCTGCCGCAGCTGCCCTGAAAAAGAGAAGGACCTCGGCGGCTGCCGCTGCCAGGCCTTCCTGCTCTCAGGAGACGCCGAGGCGGCCGACCCGGTGTGCACTAAGTCACCGCACCGGCATTTGATCGACGAAGCCATCGCCAACGCGCAAAATCCCTATCTGCAAGCGCAGCCTATCTTGTTCCGCAACGACAAGAACTCCCGCAAGTTGATCGAGGGCGAGAATCGTGAACTGGTGGAAGAATTTCACGCATTGCCCTAGCCAAGGCAAAAGGGGAGCGAAAGCTCCCTTGTCTATTTCAGCACTAGAGGCTTAGTGTGACAAATGCAAGCCGCACTCGCGGTTTTCCTCGCCCTTAGTTGGATCGAAGTAGTCGAAATTGTTTGGCAAGTTGTGGGCGGTCAGGTACTGGTACAAGTCTTTTGAACTCCAATGCAGCAAGGGCGCTACCTTGATCAAGCCGTCCGGGTTAATGCTGACCGGGTCCATCTGGGCGCGTACGGCGGTATCGGTGGCGCGCAGGGCGGTGAACCAGATTTCAGGCGCGGTTTCACGCAGGGCACGTGCAAAGGGTTCCAGTTTGACTTCTTCTGTAAATGCGGCGTGGCGCGGGTCATCAAGTGCCGGGACAGGTCCGTCCACGGCCTCCCTATGCGCGCGGGAGCGCTTGGGGAGGTAGATGCTCAGGTTGAGGTTGAGCTGGCGCGTGACTTCGTCGGCAAAGCGGTAGGTTGCTTCGGTGTTGTAGCCGCTGTCCATCCAGATGACGGGCGTATCGGGCTGGACTTGGGTGACCATGTGCAGGATGACAGCTTCGAAAGGGCGGAAGTTGGTCGTGACGATGGCTTTCTTGTTCAGGCCGAGCGCCCATTCCACTAGCTTTTGTGCGTCGTGTCCCCATTCTGCGTTGATGTTTGCCAAGTCCAGTTGCATGCTTTGCTCCGTATTGATGGATCGGCCGAGGCCGATGTAAGGTAAGTGACTTATTGTAACAAAGCGCCGTTCCGTTTACATTGGTCAAGCCAAATGGGGAGCCATCTCTGATTGCCCTGATGGCGAAATACGGGATGGCTTATAAAAAATCGAATGCTTATCATGGAGGTAATGGATGTTCAGTGCGCTGCTGCAAAACCAGATCCAGAAGAGTGTAGCCGGGTTGCCCGTATCTGTGAGTTGGAACGGTGAACGGATTGCAGGGGATGCGGATGCCAAGGTGGCTATTCTGGTGAATGATGCCAAGGTTCTGGCCGTGCTGGCCAAGCCGACATTGGGTGGACTGGCGCGTGCCTATGTCGAGGGCTGGATGGATTTGCAGGGAAAAGCACAAGATATCTTGTCTTTGGGGCAGGCCTATTGCGGCGTCGATGCGCGCAACGATGCCGAAACGCGCAAGGACTGGCGGTGGTGGCGCCATACCCGCAGCCAGGATCGCCGCAATATCAATTACCACTATGATGTTTCCAACGATTTTTATGGGCTGTGGCTGGATCGCCGCCGAGTCTATTCTTGTGCTTATTTCGCTGATGGTAACGAAAACCTGGACCTGGCGCAGGAAAAGAAGCTCGACCATATTTGTCGCAAGCTCATGCTGAAGCCGGGTGAAACTTTTCTGGATATTGGTTGTGGTTGGGGCGGCCTGGTCGCGCATGCAGTCGAGCATTATGGCGTCAAGGCGCTAGGCATTACCTTGTCCGACAACCAGCATGCCCATGTGCAACGCATGATAGAGGAGCGCGGCTGGCAGGATAGGTTGGAGGTCAGGCTCATGGATTATCGTGACCTGCCTGCGCATCAGACGTTCGACAAGATTGCCAGCGTCGGCATGTTCGAGCATGTTGGCCGCAAGAACTTGCGCGTGTATTTCGATAAGATTTACAGTTTGTTGAATACCGGGGGGCTAGTCATGAACCATGGTATTACCTCGGTGGCAGTGAAGAGCAGCGGGTTGGGGAGCGGCATTTCCGAGTTCATTGATGAGTATGTCTTTCCCGGTGGCGAGTTGACACATGTTTCCAATGTGCTGGCGGAGCTTTCCATGTCCGGCCTGGAGCCGTTGGACGCGGAGAACTTGCGCCCCCACTACGGCAAGACGCTGTGGGAGTGGGTGGAGCGACTGGAGCAGCACAGCGAGCAGGCCTTGTCCATGATCGGGGAACGCAAATACCGGATATGGCGCATCTACATGGCCGGGTCGGCGTTTGCATTCGATCATAACTGGCTGGCATTGTTCCAGATCGTGGCAGGCAAGCCCGATGCGCAAGGCGTGATGGATTACCCCTACAATCGTAGCCATATTTACCGTTAGACGATATCCTTGAGATTTTTGCCGGGCGAGTCCTGGCAAGGCTCGACGGAGAACATGCGCCATTCCATCTTTCTGGTCTATGTGCTTGCAGGCTTGACGGCGCTGGCGCCGTTTGCGATTGACACCTATTTGCCGGCTTTTCCGATGATGGAGCGTGACCTTGGCGCTTCCACCGTGGAAATCCAGCACAGTCTAACCCTGTATCTGCTGCCTTATGCGTTGATGACGTTGTTCCATGGCGCTATCAGCGATGCGATAGGGCGCCTCACGACCATACGCTGGGGGCTGGTCATTTTTATCTTTGCCTCGATTGGCGGCATGCTGGCGCCCAATGTCGAGACGTTATGGGCCATGAGGATTCTGCAGGGGCTTTCTGCTGGCGCCGGTAACGTGGTGGCGCGTGCGATGGTACGCGACCTGTTCCAAGGGGTGGAGGCGCAGCGCGCCATGGCAACGGTGCAGATGCTATTCGGCATCGCTCCTGCAGTGGCACCCATCATCGGCGGCTGGCTGCTCGGTATCCACTGGCAGGCGATCTTCGCCTTCCTTGCGCTGTATGCGCTATTGATCGCACTTGCGGCGGCGAGGTACCTGCCTGAAACCATGCCGAAGGAAAGGCGTGTGTCATTGTCGGTGGCAAATGTATGCCGTAATTACCAGGTGGTTTTCAGCCACCGTGAGTTCAGCCTGTTGGTATTGGCGATCGGGGCAAATTTCTCGGCATTCTTCCTCTATGTGCTGGCCAGCCCGGTATTCCTCATTCAGCACCTTGGCTTAAGCTCACAGCAATTCGCCTGGATGTTCATTCCCACGGTGTGCGGCACGGTGCTCGGGTCATGGCTGGCCAAGCGCGCTGCGGGCAAGTATGGCGCACAGCACATATTGCGCTTTGCCTATGGGTGGATGTCCACAATGGCGGTGCTGAATCTTGCTGTCAGCTTATTGCCTTTTATCCATGCAGCGCTGAATATCTTGCCTGTCGCCTTGTTCAATATTGGGCTTGCGCTTGCAATGCCACTACTTTCGATCAGCGCATTGGACTGCCACCCCCGCATCCGCGGTACGGCAGCGTCCGGGCAGGTGTTCATGCAAATGTTGCTGTCGACGCTTTCCGCCGGATTGGTGGCTCCCCTGGTGTGGCATCACCCGGCCGGCCTGGCCTTGGCGATGCTGGGCTATTTGCTTCTAGGCTGGCTTGCTACCAGGCGAACCAGGTTGTTCACGAGTGCGCATGCCGATGAAGGATTGCCCGAGCAATAAAGGCGCCGGCCCTTTATAATACCGAGCTTGATCGGCCATCCTGGCCTGAACTGCATTCAATCAGGCAGCACGGCTGCCGAAATTTCGAGAGGTTCCCATGGTAATCAAACCCCGCGTGCGCGGTTTTATTTGTGTCACGGCACACCCGACAGGCTGCGAAGTCAATGTCAAACAGCAAATCGATTATGTCAAGGCGCAAGGTCCTTTCCACGGCCCCAAACGCGTCTTGGTGATTGGGGCTTCCACTGGCTATGGGCTGGCTGCACGTATTAGTGCCGCATTTGCGAGCGGTGCTGCCACCGTCGGCGTATTCCTGGAGCGGCCGGGGGAGGGTAACAAGCCAGGCACGGCAGGTTGGTACAACTCCGCGGCGTTCCACAAGTTTGCGGAAGCTGAAGGGCTGTATGCCAGTAGCGTCAATGGCGATGCGTTCTCCGATGCCGTGAAACAGCAAACCATCGATATCATCAAGCGCGACCTTGGCCAAGTCGACCTAGTGGTTTACAGCCTGGCCGCACCACGCCGTACCCACCCTAAGACCGGCCAGGTTTACAACTCCACACTTAAACCCATAGGCAAGACCCTGCGCCAGCGCGGACTGGATACCGATAAGGAAGTGATAAAGGAAAACGTGATCGAGCCTGCCACGGAAGAGGAAATCGCCAATACCGTCGCTGTGATGGGGGGCGAGGATTGGCAGATGTGGATAGAAGCGCTAGACCAGGCAGGCGTGTTGGCGGATGGCGCCAAGACCACAGCTTTTACCTACCTCGGCGAGAAGATCACGCACGATATCTACTGGAACGGCACCATAGGCGCGGCCAAGAAGGACCTGGATCAGCGTGTGCTGAAGATTCGCGAACAGCTAGCTGCCAGAGGCGGCGATGCCCGTGTGGCCGTGCTCAAGGCATTGGTTACGCAGGCCAGCTCGGCGATTCCGATGATGCCTCTCTATCTCTCCCTGTTGTTCAAGGTGATGAAGAAGGCAGGCACGCATGAAGGTTGCATTGAACAGGTCGATGGCTTGTACCGTGACAGCCTTTATAACGACCACCCTATCATGGATGAGGAAGGCCGCCTGCGTGCGGATTATAAAGAGCTGGCGCCTGACATCCAGGCGGAAGTCGCAGCCTTGTGGGATCAGGTGACAGATGAAAACCTGTATGAGCTGACTGATTTCAAAGGATACAAGTCAGACTTCTTGCGCCTGTTTGGCTTTGGTGTGGAGGGCGTAGACTATGAAGCCGATGTGAATCCTGAGGTTCCGATCCGCAACTTGACTCAGGTTTGAAGCGCTTCATCCAAATACCATCCAATAAAAAAGCCCACGCGTCAGTGGGCTTTTTTATTGCGGGAGCAGGGTTCTATGCTATTCAATCAGCAAGCTGCGTTTGCCGGGGACGCCATTGTTGGCATCGGCATCAGGCAAAGGCGCCTTGCGGGCGGTAATGGATGGCCATATCTGCGCGAGGCGCGCGTTCAGTTCGATGAATTCCTGCTGGTCTTCAGGTACATCATCCTCGGAGAAGATGGCTTCGGCAGGACATTCCGCGACGCACAGGGTGCAATCTATGCACTCGTCCGGATTGATCGCCAGGAAATTAGGGCCTTCAACAAAACAATCCACCGGGCAAACATCGACGCAATCGGTATATTTGCACTGGATGCAGTTCTCGGTTACTACGTATGCCATTTATATTCCTCTGTGGGTATTAGCATTACTTAATATAATGCTGGAATTATAAGCGATATCAAATACGGTATTTATTGATTTTAATAATAAGGCTGTTTGGTTTTACCAATAGAAATCAGGCCTGTACCATTCCCGCGCCCACCGTGTTGTTGGTAGACTCATCGATAATAATGAAGGAACCGGTGGCACGGTTGACTGCATAAGGGTCAACCATCAAGGGCTGCGCGAGCTTAAAGCTGATGCTGGCGATATCATTCATGTTCAGGCTGCCTTCGGCTGCCAGCTGTTCTGTAGTGTTGACATCGATCTTGTAAGCGATGCTGGCCACCTTGGCCTTGGATTCGCGCGTCGTATGGCGAATGATATAGGTGCGGGCGGGGGAGAGTGGGGTCTCGGACAACCAGCACACCATGGCGTTCAGCTGCTTGACTGGTGCCGGGACATCGGTTTTCTTCACAATCATGTCGCCGCGGGAAATATCGATCTCGTCCTCAAGCAGGATGGTGACGGACTGCTCGGTGATGGCATGCGGCAATGCCACGTCGCCCAGCTGGATGGCCTTTACGCGTGAGCTCAGGCCGGAAGGCAGCACGATCACCTCGTCGCCCACGGCGATATTGCCAGACTCGATACGCCCCATGAAGCCGCGGAAGTCATGCAGCTCCGGATTATCAGAAGCATGCGGGCGGCAAACGAATTGCACCGGGAAGCGGAAGGATTCCGTGCGTTCGGAATGCGCGGGCGGTGCCGACTCCAGCAACTCGAGCACGGTCGGGCCTTGGTACCAGGGCATGGCCGTGCCGCGATCGACGATCATGTCGCCGTTGAGCGCGGACATGGGTACGAAGTGGATATCGCGGCCATTGCGCTGCAGGCCGATCTGTTCTGCGAATTCGAGATAAGTGGCGCGGATGCGCTCGAATTCGGCCTGAGAATAATCTACCAGGTCCATTTTGTTGATCGCGACCACGATGTGCGGAATGCCCACCAGTTGCGCCAGGTAGGAGTGGCGGCGGGTCTGGGTCAGCACACCTTTGCGTGCGTCGATCAGGATGATGGCAAGGTTGGCGGTGGAGGCGGCCGTGACCATGTTGCGCGTGTACTGCTCGTGGCCCGGCGCGTCGGCAATGATGTATTTGCGGGTGCCGGTGCTGAAATAGCGGTAGGCCACATCGATGGTGATTCCTTGTTCGCGCTCTGCCTGCAGGCCGTCGGTCAGCAGGGAGAGATCAACTGATTCCATGCCACGCTTCTGCGATGTGCGCTCGATCTGGGTCAGGGTGTCTGCCAGAATAGTCTTGGTGTCGTACAACAGGCGGCCAATGAGTGTGCTCTTGCCGTCATCCACGCTACCACAGGTCATGAAGCGCAACAGACTGTCGTTGTGCGCAGGTAGGTTTTCTAGTTTTGACATCTTCAATACTCTTTAAACTTGTCGCTGTTCAGCTGGTTGGTTGGGCGGCTGATGCATCAGGCCGTTTATCTGCATTGTGTAACGGCTTAAAAGTAGCCTTCCTTCTTGCGTTGCTCCATCGAGGCATCCGACGTCTGATCGTCCAGGCGAGTCGCGCCGCGCTCAGTGATGGTGGTGGTGGCGGTTTCCAGCACGATCTTGCTTACGGAATCTGCGTCGCTGGGCACAGGCGCAGTGCAGGTGATGTCGCCAACGGTGCGGAAACGGACCTGCATATTGATGATTTCCTCGCCGGGCTTGGGCTGGTTGATGACTTCACCACTACTTAATGGCACGTTGACGGGCACAATGGCGCCGTTGCGCATCACGATATCGCGCTTGTGAGCAAAATAGATGCTGGGCAGTTCCAGCTTTTCTCGCTCGATATATTGCCAGACATCCATTTCTGTCCAATTGGAAATCGGGAAGGCGCGGATGTTTTCACCCTTGTGCGTGCGGGCATTGTAGAGGTTCCACAATTCCGGACGCTGGTTCTTGGGATCCCATTGGCCGAACTCGTCACGGAAGCTCATGATACGTTCCTTGGCCCTGGCTTTTTCCTCGTCGCGCCGCGCGCCGCCGATGCAGCAGTCGAAGCCAAACTCCTCGATTGCCTCCAGCAGGGTGACGGACTGGTGCTTGTTGCGGGGTTCATCCGGCGATTTCAATACCACGCTGCCGCGCTTGATGGAGTCTTCCACCGAACGCACGATCAGGCGCTCACCCAGTTCTGCGGCGCGCTGGTCGCGGAAATTGATGACTTCCTGATAGTTGTGTCCGGTGTCGATATGCATGAGCGGAAAGGGGAAGCGACCTGGGCGGAAGGCTTTTTCCGCCAGGCGCAGCATGCACAGGGAATCCTTGCCGCCGGAAAACAGTAATACCGGATTGGAGCATTGGCCTGCCACTTCGCGCAGGATGTGGATGGCTTCGGCCTCCAGCCAGTCAAGATGGGAAAGGGTGTGTTGATTCAAGGTCGTCATATCGATTTTGTGCTGAAACTGTTGCTGTCTGTCAGCTCACATCTCCAGTTAGGATTCCTAAAGCAAAACTACAACATGCAAAGCTGGCCGACTGGTCGTGGTCGCCGGCCCGCGTACGGATTATTGTGCAACGGGTTGCCGGTTCACGCGGCGCCAAACAGGCAATTGCTCGTCGACGGCGCCCTGGTATGGCTGGCTGAAGTCCTGCAGGCTGGCCAGGGCGTCTTCCGCCGAGCGGTCGGCACGGATCAGGTAGCTGTTGAATCCGCAGCGCTTGAGGAAGAACAGTTGGTCACGCAGGACGTCACCAAACGCCCGCAGGGTGTTCTTGTAGTGGTAGCGCGTGCGCAACAGGTTGCCGATCGAGAAAATGCGTCCGTCGGCAAAGCGTTCCACATGCACGGCAATGAGGGGGAAGCTGTTGATGTCTTCCACGGAAGCGATCAAGTCTTCCAGCAGTTCGTGGGTGGCAAGCCATACACCCAGCTCGCCCGCAGCATGCCGGGCTGTCAACTCGGCTTTGCGTTCGCGCCATACCGCCAACGGCACGAGAATCTTCCCGCTCGCTGGAATGACGGTATTGGCGATTTGCTCGGGAGTGTAGCTGGTTTCGCCAGTGAGTTTGAACAGCACGACCTTGCCGGCTTGTTTCTTGACCACTTCTTCGCCCGCTGGCATGGTGACCAGCGTCCATTCGTCCTCGACGATAGCGTTGTTCAGGATGAGGTTGGAGCGATGATCAGGCATGTGCGACTTCCTTTTTCTTCTCGCCGTAAACATGGGTCTTGAACGGGGCAACGCCGATGCGCCGTACCGTGTCGATGAAGCGCTCTTCCGGGGTACGCTCGCGCACGTAGACATCGATGAGCTTCTGGATGACACCAGGCATTTCTTCGGCAGCGAACGATGGACCGAGCACGGTGCCGATGCTTGCATCGTTTCCTTGCTTGCCGCCCAGCGTGACCTGGTACCATTCGGAACCATCCTTGTCGACGCCAAGAATACCGATATGACCCACATGGTGGTGGCCGCAGGCATTCATGCAACCAGAGATATTCAGTTCAATTTCGCCGATATCGTAGAGATAGTCCAGGTCGTCAAATTGCATCTGGATGGCCTCTGCGATCGGGATGCTCTTGGCATTGGCCAGTGCGCAGAAGTCCCCGCCAGGGCAGCAGATGATGTCAGTCAGCAACCCGATGTTGGGGGTGGCCAGACCTGCCGCCCGTGCTTTCTCCCACAGGGAGTACAGGTCTGACAGCTTGACGTCGGCCAGGATCAGGTTCTGCTCGTGCGAAGGCCGCACTTCGCCGAAGCTGTATTCATCGGCCAGATCCGCGACGATATGCATTTGTTCAGAGGTGATGTCGCCGGGCGGGCGGCCATGCGACTTGAGCGACAGGGTGACGGCGCGGTAGCCGGGCTGCTTGTGTGGATGGGTGTTGCGCTTGACCCAGGCAGCGAACGCCGGGTTGCTCGCAATTGCGCTATCAAAGCCGGCATCATGATCCGACAGCGTTTCATAGGGCATCTGCGTGAAATACTTGCTCACACGGGCGAGCTCAGCCTCGGTGATGGTATTCGGGCTGTCCTTGAGGTACTGCCACTCCTCTTCCACCTGGCGGCGGAATTCCTCGATACCCAGTGCCTTGACCAGAATTTTGATACGCGCCTTGTAGGCGTTGTCGCGGCGACCATGGAGGTTGTAGACGCGAATAATGGCTTCACAATAGGTCAGTACGTGCTGCCATTCCAGATGCTCGCGTATGACGGAACCGAGAATGGGGGTACGGCCAAGACCGCCGCCGACCCAGACGCGAACGGCGATCTTGTCTTCCTGGTCGCGATAGAACTCCAGACCGATATCGTGTGTCTGGATCAGGGCGCGATCCTGCTTGGTGCCCGATACTGCAATCTTGAACTTGCGCGGCAGCAAAGCGAATTCAGGGTGGAAGGTACTCCATTGGCGGGCGATTTCCGCAATGGCGCGCGGATCGACCACTTCGTCAGGCGCTACGCCGGCAAACTGGTCAGTGGTGATGTTGCGGATGCAATTGCCGGAAGTCTGGATGGCATGCATCTGCACAGTGGCGAGCTCTGCCAGGATGTCGGGCACATCCTCCAGCTGGGGCCAGTTCAATTGCAAGTTCTGCCTGGTGCTGAAGTGGCCATAGCCGCGGTCATAGCGCTTGGCAATGTCGCCCAGCTTGCGCAGCTGTCTGGAAGACAGCATGCCGTAAGGGACTGCAATGCGTAGCATTGGGGCATGACGCTGGATGTACAGGCCATTTTGCAGACGCAGCGGACGGAATTCCTCGTCACTCAGCTCTCCCGCAAGAAAGCGGCGAGTCTGGTCACGGTACTGTTTGACACGCTCGTCTACGATGGCCTGGTCAATTTCGTCGTATATATACATGAGCTCACTTTATGCTAGAACAAATTTCAAACCGATCAGCAACAGGATCACTGCCAGGATCGGGCGTAACACTTTTTCCGGAATTTTGGCACTCAAATGACTGCCAATCCAGATACCGGGCAACGAGCCGATCAACAGGCTGCCTAGCAATGCAAAATCCACGTGACCCAATGTCCAATGCCCGATGCCTGCAATCGCAGTCAACGGGATGGCATGGGCAAGATCGGTGCCCACGACTTTCAAGGTGCTCATCTTCGGGTAGAGGAGAAGGATCGCAATCGTGCCCAGTGCTCCTGCCCCTACTGAAGATAACGTTACCAATGCCCCCAGCACGGCGCCAGTCAAGATGGTGGCCGTCACCTGGGTTGAGCCGGTGAAGCGCCCGGTGCTGATGATCCCTTGCTCAACTTCCCGCACCTTGTTGCGCATCAGGATGCTGCGAACCAACAGGGCGCATGCCGTCAGGATCAATGCGATGCCTAGGGCATAAGTGATCAGCCCGCTGATTTCCTTGCCTATCGCCATCAGGTGCTTGATGACGTAAATAGTGACCACCGATACCGGCAGGCTGCCAGCCGACAACAGGCCGACGACCTTCCAGTCGACAGACTTATGCGTGCCGTGGTGCACCCATACGCCACCTGTCTTGGTTAGTGCAGCAAACAGCAAATCGGTTCCAACTGCGACCACTGGCTTGAAACCAAACAGGAATACCAGTAGAGGCGTCATCAATGAGCCGCCTCCCACTCCGGTAATGCCTACAAGAAAACCTACGGCAAAGCCGGAGAGAATGTATCCTATGTCCATGAGTTGATTGTTGTTTTTATCTGGGACGTCTGGTTGTCCAGTTAAAAAACCATGCCAGAAAAAGCCTTGCATTATAACAGGTTAATTAATATTTTTAATAGTTATGTTATTCTATGCATATGTGATTTTGTTATAAAACCAAGGCTGGGGATAACACATGAAAATACATCAATTGCGGTATATCCGTGAGGTCGCCCGTCAGGGCTTGAGTGTATCTCTTGCGGCTGATGCCTTGCACACTTCGCAGCCGGGTGTAAGCAAGCAGATCCAGCTGCTTGAGGACGAGCTCAACCTGCAGATATTCAAGCGCAATGGCAAGAGGCTGATCGGTGTCACTGAGCCGGGCAAGATTATACTGCAGTTGGCCGAGCGCGTCATGATCGAGATGGACAACATCAAGCGTGTCGGCGACGAGTTTTCTCATGAGGACTCGGGTACCCTGACCATTGCCACTACCCATACCCAGGCGCGTTACCGTTTGCCTGCGGCGGTAAAAGAGTTCATGCAGCGCTACCCCAAGGTCAAGCTGACCATCCATCAGGGCAATCCCACTCAGGTGGCCGAGCAGGTGCAGAAAGGCGAAGCGGATATCGGGATTGCGACGGAGTCCATCAGCAGTTATTCCGATCTGCTTTGCCTGCCTTGCTACCAATGGAACCGTTGCATCGTAATGCCGCAAGGCCACCCCTTGTTGGCGGAGCAACCCATCACACTGGAGAAAATCACGCGCTATCCCTTGATCACGTATGATTTTGCTTTTACCGGCGGCTCGTTGGTCAGCAAGGTTTTCGAGAAGGCCGGCCTGAACCCCAACGTGGTACTGACCGCAATCGATGCGGATGTGATCAAGACCTACGTCAATCTCGGGCTTGGTGTGGGCCTGGTTGCCAACATGGCCTATGACCCACAGCGTGATAGCCACTTGGCCATGCTGGATGTGAGCGATCTATTCCCGCCCAGCACAACTTATATCGGCTTGCGGCGCGACGCTTACCTGCGTGGGTATGCTTATGCTTTCATTGAGTTGTTGGCGCCGCATTACCCCCGCAAGGCAGTGGAGGCTGAGCTCAAGATTGGTTACAGCGCGCCGGAGTGATGGGCTGCAATGCGTTGTCGCTGGGTATTTCTGGTATTGTTGAGCCTCTGGTTCAATAGCGCAATTTTCGAGGTTGTATGACACCGACTCCTTTAGCCAAAAGCGCGGATTTCCTTTATCTACTCCCCAAAATGGCCAATCGTCATGGATTGGTCGCTGGCGCCACGGGAACAGGAAAGACAGTCACGCTGCAGAGCATTGCTGAAAGCTTTTCGCGTATGGGTGTGCCAGTATTCATGGCCGATGTCAAAGGCGACCTGGCCGGCATCAGTCAGGTTGGCGGCGGCAATGCCAGGATCGATGCGCGCGTTGCCCAGCTGGGCCTGACCGATTTTAGTTTTGCTGCTTGTCCCGTCACCTTCTGGGATGTCTTTGGCAAGCAGGGCCACCCGATCAGGACAACTATCGCCGAGATGGGGCCATTGTTGCTCGGGCGCATGCTCAACCTCAATGATGTGCAATCTGGCGTATTGACCGCCGTGTTCAAGATTGCCGATGACCATGGTTGGCTGCTGCTTGATCTCAAGGATCTGCGTGCGATGATTCAGCACGCTGCCGAAAATTCCACTCAATATAGCGCTCAGTATGGCAACATCTCCAGCGCCAGCGTAGGAGCGATCCAGCGCGCCTTGCTGCAGCTCGAGCATGAGGGGGCCGACCAGCTTTTCGGTGAGCCGGCCTTGAATCTGGACGATATGATGCAGACCGATCAAAAGGGCTGGGGTGTGGTGAATGTGCTGGCAGCCGATACTCTTTATCACTCCCCGAGAGTCTATGCGACCTTGCTGCTGTGGCTGTTGTCCGAACTGTTCGAGAAACTGCCGGAAGTCGGGGATCTGGACAAGCCAAAGCTGGCATTCTTCTTTGATGAGGCGCACCTGCTGTTCAATGACGCGCCGAAGTCCCTGCTCGACAAGATCGAGCAGGTCGTGAGATTGATTCGCTCCAAAGGTGTGGGCGTATATTTCGTTAGCCAGAACCCGCTCGATATTCCCGATGTCGTGCTCGGCCAATTGGGCAACCGCGTGCAGCACGCACTGCGTGCATTTACGCCACGAGATCAGAAAGCAGTCAAGGCGGCGGCCGAAACTTTCCGTGCTAACCCTGCAGTCAATGTCGGTGAGGTCATCACGGAACTTGCCGTAGGGGAGGCCTTGGTGTCATTCCTCGATGAGCAGGGCCGCCCAGCACCCGTGGAACGCGCATCCATCTGTCCACCTGGGAGTCGTATCGGTCCGGTCAGCGCTGCCGAGCGCGAGCAGCTGATCAAAAATTCCGTCATCTATGGACATTATGAAAACAGCATAGACCGGGAATCGGCCTATGAAATCCTCAAGGGCCGGGCAACAGAAGTGCCTGTCGAGCAAGATGAAGCCGACGACAACAGTTTTGATTGGGGGGACTTGTTCGGCGGCGGTGCAGGAGCGCAAGGCAAGGGCAAGAAGTCGACCAGCCGTCAAGGTGTACTGGAAACTGCTGCCAAAAGCGCTGCGCGTGCAATTGGCTCTGAATTGGGGCGGCAGGTATTGCGCGGAGTGCTGGGCTCCATTCTCGGGGGTAAGCGCCGCAAGTAGCCCGTGAAATCAAGTGCTCAGTGGTAAAGGTCGGATAGTTTGCAGATTATCGTACAGCCAGGTCAGGCAGAACAGACCATCAACAAATCCCGTTTTGTTGCAATCGCGGAATATTGTGCGGATGAGCGTGCCGTCAGCATGGCATTGCGTCGCCTGGCAGCAGCTCACCAGAGCGCGCATCATCTCGCCTATGCATTCCGCCTCAAGACCCCCCAAGGCATTGTGCAGCGCTTCAGCGATGCGGGCGAACCATCTGGTACGGCGGGCAAGCCGGTGCTGCAATTCCTCGAAGGCCGAGACCTTATCAATGTCTGCGTCGGCGTGATTCGTTATTACGGCGGCATCAACCTCGGCACCGGCGGCCTTGTCCGCGCTTATGGCGGCACGGCGAAAATGGCGCTTGATGCTGCGGAAACCGGACCTTTTGTCGAAATGCAGAAGATCCGCATCGAGCTTGATTACAAGCAACTGGATATGTTCATGCGGGAAATCGCCAAAATGAATGGCGAAATCCTCGACAAGGCATTTGGGGAGTTTGTTACCGTGATTGCCACGGTGCCAGCGAGCGAGATTCCGGGGTTGCAGCAGAAATACGGGTAGTTGTGGTGTCTAGAATGTCAACCTGCCACCTGGGGCAGGTTTGTTGATACTGTGCGCTACGTCAACTTGTATTGTCAGAGAAAATTTCTGCGAGGACAGCTATGTATGTCTCCCCAAGGCCAACTGTTACCGCTCTTGAGGTTGCGGCAGAAATAACGCCACCGGCAATAGTTCCGACGCCAGGGAGGAACGTTCATACGTTAATGACTATGGTTCTACCGATGAATGTAGACCCTCCTGCGCAAATAGCAGATGTAATCAAAAAGCTCAATTTGCTTTTAATAGATCAAGCCCAAAGACGGAAGTGATGCCAGTCATCATTCCAATCTGAATTGAAGCCACTATTTCAGCGACGCAGAATGAGATAGGGTTTGCACCAGCTGCGGCAGTGGCAATTGCTGCTCCAACTACAATTTTATGTGCTTGTCCTTTCGTCTAGGCTAGGATTGGTCTTCTGCGCTGCAGCTAAAGCCCTCCGCTTTCTCTCTGAGATAACCTCAGGGGTTAGCTCTATCAGGCAGGCTCTCAAGCCCCATTGGCTTTAATACATATCCATCATCTAATTCTTCTGGAATAGTTCTAACGCGAATTACATTTTTTGACTCTGGAATTAAGCTAAGAACTTCGTTCTTGAACCCATTCTCACTTCTGGCCTTGGTTATTACAGTCATTGGCGGGGCATGCTTTGAAAGCATGTTGTGCAGGTCAGTCCCAACAAAAAAGGGCTTTATCCATGAAATAACCCCGCATATTAGGTTGAATATACGGGGCTTTCATCGGATGTATGCCAATAAAGTCAGGCGAGGCAAGCTTACTGTGCGGGCGCAGGCTCCGCGACAAAAATCTCCACGCGGCGGTTCTTGGCACGGTTGGCTGGCGTGTCGTTGCTGACCAGCGGTTCGCGGGAGCCGCGGCCGTCGATGGTGAAGCGGCTGGCGGCGATACCGCGCGCGATGAGGTAGTCACGGGTGTTAGCCGCGCGGTTCACGGACAGTGGATTGTTGATGGCGTCAGAGCCAGTATTGTCAGTGTGGCCGATGATGGTGACCAGGGTGTTGGGGTTGTTCTTCAGGGTAGTGGCGAAGTTGTCCAGCACGACCCGGAAGTTGGGTTCGATATCGGCCTTGCCGGAAGCGAAGGAGATGTCGCTGGGAATGCTCAGCTTGAGTTGGTTGTCTTCGGTCTGGCTGACTTCGACACCGGTATCCTTGGTGGCTTCTTCCATCTGGCGTTTCTGCTCTTCCATGCGCTTGGACCAGACGTTACCGGCAAGGGCGCCTGCACCTGCGCCTACTGCAGCGCCGATGGCGGCACCTTTACCTTTGCCGGCAATGGCGCCGACGACAGCACCCGCGCCCGCACCGATGGCAGCGCCTTTCTGGGTTCCTGACATGTTGGCACAGCCGCTCATGGCCAGAGTTGCGATCAAGGTGGTGATGGTGATATTGGTTTTCATGGTGTTCCTTTTTTATATGTTGTCTTCAAGCATATGGCTGCCCTGCTGGATGGCCGGGCAGCGATGATTTGAGCAGCTTAGATGCCACTGGGTTCATGACAAAGCAGATTGACAATTGTTGATGTTCTGGCATGAAAAAGCCCGGCCAGTGGATGGCACGGGCTTTGGTGATGTAGCTGAGTTGGTTACTGGTTGAAGACCAGGATTTCGCCCTTGCCGTCGTTGGCGATGTCGCCGGCATAGCGTTGCACGCGGTTCTGGTTGAGCGTGGCAAACTTGCTCGGCAGGTCGCGGAACGATTTGAACATCAGGCTGAGGTAGGGCAGGGTGTGGGTGCCGCAGTCCTGCAAGGTGGCATGCAGCTTGGGTTCCTGCTTCAGCAGCAGGGTGCCGCGGCGCATGCCGTAGCCTACGTATTCGCCGACACTGCCTAGTACGCCGATGGTGCCAGCCAGCATACGCGAGGCGAGATATGCGCCGGCATTGCCCTCGATGAGGATGATGCCGCGACGCATCTGGTCGCCTGCGCGCTCGCCGACATTGCCGCTGATGAGTACCATGCCGCCCTTCATGCCCTTGCGGTCGCCGGGTAGTGCTGCGGCGAGAAAGTCGCCGACATTGCCCTTGACCTCGATCAGCCCACCCGCCAGGCCACTGGCAAGGAATGCGTCGGCATCACCGTTGAGCACAATGTGGCCGTTACGCATCTGCAGGCCGAGATAGGAACCGGCACCACCGTTGACAGTGATGCGGCCTGATTTCATCTGGCTGCCGATGAAGTCCAGCTTGCCATTGGCGTTGTTGAAAACGATGTCTGCGGCATCGTCGCCCGAAATATCGAACAAGCTGTCCGCGCGTAATTTCTCGCGGCCGCTATCCAGCAGGATGGCACCGATGTCTGTCAGGCTCTTGCCTGCCAGGTTGTCAGGGATGAGCGGGGACAGGTCGACCCGTTGCTGTAATGTTGTGTTGAGAGTGAAGGTCAAAGCGCTCATGCCATGATCTCCCTTAGTTTGAAGTGATAGGGTCCGAGTTTGCCTCCGTAGTTGCCGGCGGAAATGCGCTTGATGCCATTCTTGGCGCCGAGCTCGCATGCGGCGGCGATGCCTGCGCGCATGGCAACACGAATGTCGGGGTCGGTAAGGCCGTCGATCACGATTTCCATCACCGATTCGATCTCGGGCGAAAGCTCGGTCTTGGTGATGCCCTTGAGTGTGGGGCAGAAGGCATCGTTGGTCGACGCGATCAATGCCTTGTACTTGGAGCCGACCTTGGAGCCGGAACGCACGACGCCACCTGGGAACGGCATGATGACATTGGGAATTTTGCTCATGGCATCGATTGCGGCTTCGCATGCGGCGAGCGCCTGCGGCTGGGATTCCGCCAGAATCAGGAAATTGCCGCCGCCGACAGAGCGGATCATGCCTGTGGTTTCCTCAGTGAGGAACTCGCCGTCCATGACCGGTACGCGCCAGTAGCGCTTGCCATTGAATACCTTGGAAATCTGGAAGCCGTCGCCAAAAAAGCGCAGGTTCTTGCCGAGGTTGATCCTGGTGATCTCTGGATAGCCTTCGTCAATGCCCGAGAATGCTGCCGCAGTGGGACAGGTCAGCACACATTGGCCCATACGGGTTTCGAGTTGCTTGATCAATACCGCGCTGCTCATGGCAAACATGAGGATGGAGACACCCGGGCGGCCATCCGGTGTTTCTTCCGGGGTGAGCTCACGCTCGATGCCCGCTTCCACGCCGCAGGCAATCACCGAGGTAGCGAAGCCGGTCATGGCGCGCGCTGCGTTGTAGGCCCAGCGCAGATTCTGCGCGGTGATGATGACACGGGTGCCGCGCATGCCGAAGGCTTCGGCAAAGGTGTCGTCTATGGTTACGCCGTTGATAATCATTATGCTGTCTTCTCCCTGCGACCCTTGGCTTCCTGAACAATGACCTTGCCGCGGCCGCCGTCTTCAAGCTCGGCGGCGTTGACCTTGTAATTTTCCATGTTCATGGTGTGATAGCGGTCGAAATATTGCTTGAGATCCTTTTCAATGCTGCGATCGAAATCCGGCTTGACCGTATGCGTACTGCCCCAGGTGACTTTAACTACCTGGCCATCCTTGACCACTAGTTCGCCATCCTTGAACACATAGTCAGGCTTGGAGAACATGGCTTCGCGATCCGGATTGTCGGTGTAGACCGTAATGTCGGCGGCGCCGCCAGCGCCGAGATGGCCGCGGTCGTGCAGACCGACCAGTTTGGCCGCGCCGGCGCGCGTCATGATGGCGATTTCATAAAGGCTGTATTCGCGATCGATCGAGGTCAGCGTGCTCATGGCCTGGGCATCCAGGTTAAGCTTGGCGAACATGTCGTTGCGGAAACTCTTGTCCATCAGCAGGCGGATCAGGTGCGGATAGCTGGTGAAAGGTGCGCCGTTCGGGTGATCGGTGGTAAGGAAGATGCGCCATGGGTCTTCCGTCAGCAGGAAGATTTCCAGGCCGATCGCCCATTGCAATGCGTTGACGAAGTTCTTGTCCTTGTACTTGAACGGTACGACGCCGCAACCGGAGTCGCATTCGATATCCATGAGTACGGCCTTGTTCGGGTGTGCGTGACCGGCGTTGGCATACTGGCGCATGGTGTCGCCGGAAGCGGTGACGGTCTGGCCGAACAGGATCTGCCCGACGTCGGCGGAGACGTTCTTGTGCTTATTCAATGCCTCAGCAACTGCTGCTGCGCCCGAGGAGAACTTGCGGTCGCCCTCGGTGCCGTAGCTGTGGAACTGGATATGAGTAAGGTGGACTGGGTAGCCTTCCACGGCGCCCATGGTCTTGAGCGTGGTTTCGACGTTGCCGGGTACGCCGAGGTTGTTGCCGTGCACATGCAGCGGGTGGGCAATGCCCAGTTCGTAGACGGCGCGCGTCAGGGCCTGCAGCACTTCGCGTGGTGTTACCTGGTAATGCACGTTCTGTTCATCCAGATTCAATGCACGCTGGTTGAACTTGAAGGCGTTGATGCCGCCGGGATTGACCACCTTGATGCCGATGGCCTGTGTGGCATGAAGTATCCAGGCAACGTAGTCGTTAATCGCATTCTGATCCTTCTTTGCTGCCAGCATGCGCAGGAAATAGTCGTCGCTGCCCAGCATGGCGTAGCCACCCTTATCCAGAATGGGGATATCGCACATTTCTAGGTGAGACTGGCGCGCATTGACCGGGGAAAGCGCTGGCTCGAAGCCTGCGGTGTAACCCATTTCTGCGTAGCGATAGCCGGTGTTCAATGTAGAGGGGGCCGCATGGCCACAACCGGCACGGCAAGCTGCCGTATGTGTGGTGGCGGAGCCGCGGTGATCCTCAGGCAGCATTAGGCGGGCAATATTGACCTTACCGCCGCCGATATGGGTATGCATGTCGATTGCGCCCGCCATGACTACCTTGCCGCGTAGGTCGTATTCCTGGTCGATGGTGTCGTGATCGCCGGGACGGTCGATGATGCGGCCGTCTCGGATGTAGATGTCCATGACTTTGCCGTCAATTTGGTGCGCAGGATCATAGACCCGGCCACCTGTCAGTTTAATCAGCATGTTTCTAGTTCCTTGACTTGCTTAATCGGCCTTGAGTGCTGACTCTATGGCAGAGAGCACATCGGCGAGAGTGGGCAGGTTGGTGTCGCGCAGTTTACGCAATGGCAATGTTACCGAGCTGTCGCTGCGGAATTGCGCCCCATTGGCTTCGAGGCCGGGAATCGCAATCGGAATGAAGACATCAGGAGCATGTTCAAATTGCATGGCAGGATGGCCGATGACGATGGTGGGGACATTGCTATGGGGTGGCAAACGCTCCGGTTTAAAGCTGCTGATCCAGACCAGCACATCGGTTTCGCCTTCGGCCAGCAGGCGAGAAGTGTCGTAGTGATAAGGATCGTAATCGGGATAGCCGCGGCGGTAAGAGTTGCGGAACGGGTAGCCGCTAATCCATGTACTGACGTTATAGGCAGTAACGTCGCCGTCGTTGCCGCTCAGCGGCAGGCCGGCGCTGCGCGTGGTCTTGTTCAGTTCCTGCACGACACCGACGATGTTCTGGATGGAAAGCTCGGCATGCGGAAAATCCAGCGCGCTGCCAGTCCAGGCGAGTACGCTGTACTTGGCGGCCTTGAGGCGCTCAGCCAATTTTTCCAGCGATTCGCGTGCAATACCGGCGACATTGTCCGCCTTGAGCGACTTGCCGGCTACAATCGCGCGCAGTGCGGCGAGCACTTCAGGCACACGGTCAAGATCGCAAGGCAGCACGTCCGGTTGCTTGCCGTTTGGCGAAACGCCTGGCGCGGTATTCAGATCGCGGCCGCCCAGGTAGACGATTTCGCGGTCAGCGGTGTTCTCAGTGAACATCGCCTCCTTGTTCCAGATCACGCGCTCAAAAAAACGCGGGAAGTAGCTGACGATATCGGTACCGATTACGACCAGCAGGTCAACGCGGTTCTTCACTTCGCTCAATGTGGTCACGAACCAGCCGGAATTCTGCATGACCAGAATGTTCTTCATCGAACTTTTGGAGTTCATGTGATCGATCGTGGCGCCGGAAGTTTCGGCGAGATTCATGACCGCGCGCATGCCGTAGACGTCTGTTGCCAGGCCGGCCATCAAGGGATGTTTTGCGGACTGGAGCAGGCTGCTCGCCTTCGCGATGGCATCCTCCAGGGTGGCTGCCTTTCCATGGATGGCGGGAGTGGTATTGCTGCGAGGTCGTTCAAAGAAAGCCTTGCTTTGGGGGCACTGCGGCGATTGCAAGGATAAGTTACCATTTGCATCCCGCGCGAGCGTCAGGTCGTCGCTCAATAGCCCGTCAGCAGGATAGGGCACTGCTTCCAGCAAATCCGCCGGAAATTGGGTCGATTGCGTCATGTTCTCCATCCGAAAACTGGTTAGTTTCTTAAGGTGTATACCTTGGTCAGGTATATTGCAAACCGGTGAAACCGATTGGCCGGTGCAAGCCTGTAGGCTCGCTGGCAGGAATTATACTCCTGGATTGTGCCTGAAAACAGGCATGTGCCTAGATTGATTCAATATTAAGTAAGGTTCCATACGATATGCCCGGGTGCAATGGTAAAATTCTTAATCCAGGCTTTTTAAACCGAGGACTGCTGGGCTACAATAGCAGATTGTAGGCACCAAAAGTGCCGGTTTTCGCAAGCTGAAGGAAATCATCATCAAAAAGCAAGGCGTCAGTGTTGTTACCACGGCACGGTTGCATATGGGATTCTTTGACCTGAACGGGGATCTGGGCCGTCGTTTTGGCAGTATCGGGGTTTCCCTGAGTCAACCAGCGACAGAGTTGCATGCGTGGCCCGCGCAGGTTTTTTCTGCTGAAGGTCCGGGAGCGGCCCGCGCCGTGCGTGTGGCGACCAGGCTGAGTGAGTCTCTTGGCTTGCAGGGCGGAATGGATATGCGGCTGGTGAGGGCCATTCCTGAACATGCTGGCTTGGGGTCGGGCACGCAAATGGCATTGGCAGTCGGTGTTGCTCTGAACCAGCTCTTCAATCTTGGCCTGACAATACGTGATATTGCATTGTTGACGGAGCGGGGCGCCCGCTCGGGTATTGGGATCGGGACGTTCGCTACCGGTGGCGTGGTGATTGATGGCGGGCGTGGTGAACACACCGTGGTGCCTCCCGTGATCGCGCGGGCTGAATTTCCAGGCAATTGGCGCATCATCCTGATTTTTGATCATACCCAGACAGGCGTTCACGGCGATGCAGAAATAGATGCATTCCGCAGCCTTCCCAAGTTCCCTTCCCATACTGCAGCTACTCTTTGCCGGCATGTGCTGATGCAGGCTTTGCCTGCCCTGGCCGAGCATGACCTAACTACATTTGGGGCGGCAATTCGTGCGCTGCAGGAGCATACTGGCGATCATTTTGCCCCTGCCCAAGGTGGTCGCTATGCCAGCCCTCGGGTGACGGAAGTGCTGGAATGGTTGGAAGCTGCCGGGGTTGCCTGTTTCGGACAAAGCTCCTGGGGACCTACCGGCTTTGCAGTTTTTCCGGATGAGAGTGAAGCCCGGGCAGTAGCATCGCATCTGCAAGAAGTGTTTGCGCATTATCCGGCGCTTGAATTCATGGTGTGTGAAGGACGCAATGAAGGCGGTGTCGTCAATGACTTGCCCGCAATCGTCGCGGCAATTTAGGCATGGTCAACAGGAATTAATTCTTTATAAATTTAGGTGGAATAATGGAAAAAGTATCGATATTGCATTTGATCACGGCTGCCAAGAATGCCAGCCCATTTGATGTCAACATGGCATTTGATGCGGGTTTCGACAAGATTGTCCCATATACCAATGTTGAACTGAAGGAAGTGACCGGGCTGGTGCAGGACGCGATTTTTTCTCGTAGCCCCAGCGGGGTTAAGCGGGAAAGCATCTTCATCGGTGGTCGTGATATTGATGTTGCGATGGATATGCTGGAAACGGCGCGTAAAGCCATGGTGCCTCCCTTCGAGGTTTCGGTATTCGCTGACCCGTCGGGCGCCTTCACTACGGCGGCTGCCATGATGGCCAAGGTGGAACAGCATTTGATCAAGAATTTCGGCGGGGATCTTAGCGGTCGCAAGGTGAGCGTGTTCGGTGCAACCGGTCCGGTAGGTGGGTGTACTGCCGTGATTGCAGCCAAGTATGGTGCGGAAGTCGAGCTGGTAGCGCACCGTGCCGTGGCTGACGTTGAGGAAAAGGCGGCGTCCTACAACCAGCGATACGGTATCAAGATCGGTTACACGGATGGCAGCAATGATGCGCTGAAGCAGCAAATCCTGCAGCGTACCGATATTGCGTTGTGTGCCGCTGCTGCCGGGATTCAGGTCATCAGCCTGGCGCAGATGGCAGGTTCGCCAACCCTGAAGGTGGTGGCCGATGTTAATGCCGTGCCGCCTACAGGTGCCGAAGGCGTCGACGTGTTTGCGGACGGCGTCGCCATTCCCGGCACCAATGCATTCGGTATTGGCGCTCTGGCGATCGGCAATGTCAAGTACACCACCCAGCATAACCTGCTCAAGCAGATGCTCGAAGCAACAGAGAAAAAGGTTTATCTTGATTTCCTTGCTGCATTCGAGACAGCACGCAACAGCATCAAGTAAGCTGGCTTGGCTCGCAAGCTTGTCATTGCGGCGGTTTGTGCCAGGCCCTATGTGGAGATGGCCTGTGCGGCAGGCTATGAAGTATTGGCGTTAGATGCGTTTGCTGATGAAGATACCAGCACGCTGGCAAGCCAAGCGCTCAGGTTACCGTATGCGGAATGCGGTTTCGAGCGCGGTGCCTTTGAAGCGGCCTTGTCCGCTATCTGCCGCGAACACGAGTGCGCCGGGTTTTTGTACGGTAGTGGCTTCGAGGCTGATCCTGCACTGCTGGGGATGGTCTCGGCCCGTATGCCGTTGATAGGAAATGCTGCCGATGTCGTTGCCCGGGCCAAGAGTGTGCCCGGTTTTTTTAGCTTGTTGGCCGAGCTGGATATCCCGCATCCGCCGACGTCTAAACGCTCACCCAGCACCAAGTGCGGGTGGCTGTTGAAGCGCGAGGGTGGATCTGGGGGCACGCATGTTCGCCGTGCGGACAGGAGCGCCGGCCCTGGAGAGTATTTCCAGCAAGAGTTGGCGGGGGTGCCGGTTTCCTTGCTATTCGCGGCCGACGGTGCCAATGTCAGGGTGATTGGCTACAACATGCAGAAAGTAGCGGCATCTGCCAAGATGCCGTTTCGCTATGGCGGATTGGTCAGTAACGTAGGGTTGCCTGCAGATTGCTGCGAAGTATTGCGCAAGGCAGCATTGGCATTGACCCAGACATTGAAGCTCAGGGGCCTCAATAGCGTGGATGCCGTGCTGACGCCAGACGGGCGAACTTTCGTGCTTGAGCTCAATCCGCGACTGACGGCGAGTGCCGCAGCGTATCGCACCCACCCTGGCTTGTTGGCAATTCACCTAGATGCCTGCCAGGGCAGGCTGCATGATGTTGATGTGGAGCCTGTGTCGCAAGCGCAGGCAGTTTGCTATGCCAGAGAGGATTTTACTGTGCCTTGCAACCTTGACTGGCCCGCATGGGCTTCCGACCTGCCTGCCGCAGGAAGCCGGATTGTAGCAGGTGATCCTGTCTGCAGCGTATATGCCGAAGCTGCGGATGCTAGTGTGGCAGAGGCGTTGGCGCAGCATCGGTTGCAGGCCATTGCCGAGCTGCAGCGACAGGCTCCTGCAGCTGTTGAAATTTAGTGCATGCTGAGCATGCAGGTTTGATTTTTAAGTTATCGATATATCCATCATTCAACCCGAAAGTGAACAAAAATGAGTGAAAGCAAACTTGATGTGACCCTGTGGCCTAGTGTCAATCAACTCACCAATCCATTGGTCAAGCATTTGGTCGACAATGCCAAGGCCTTGCGCCTGCTGGTGGAAAAGCTGCCCAGCGGTGCCACGATCATTGACGCCGGCATCAAGGCCGAGGGCGGTCTGGAGGCCGGGCGCCTGATTGCTGAAATCTGCATGGGTGGCCTGGGCCATGTCAACCTGCATTCCTCCAGCACTTTCCCGCATTGGCCATGGACATTGTCCGTACATTCCAATAACCCGGTGCTTTCCTGCTTGGGCAGCCAGTATGCCGGTTGGAGTCTTTCCCATGAGAAGTTCTTTTCCCTGGGCTCAGGTCCTGGCCGTGCACTGGCCGGGCGCGAGGAGCTTTATAAAGAGCTTGGTTACAAGGATAGCGCTGATGCTGCAGTGCTGGTGCTCGAAAGCGACAAGGTGCCGCCGCAGGAGGTGATTGAGAAGGTTGCCCGCGATACCGGTGTGAACCCAGAAAACCTGACTTTCATCCTGACTCCAACTCGTAGTCTGGCCGGTACTGTACAGATCGTGGCGCGCGTACTGGAAGTGGCCTTGCACAAGATCCATACCCTGCATTTCCCGCTGGAGCATGTGGTCGATGGCGCCGCAAGCGCGCCTTTGCCTCCACCTGCGCCGGATTTTCTCATCGGCATGGGGCGTACCAATGATGCCATCCTATTCGGCGGTCATGCGCATATTTTCGTCAAGGGTAGCGACGAAGCGGCAGCCAAGCTGGCGAAAGAATTGCCAAGCAGCGCTTCCCGTGATTATGGCCGTCCATTTGCCGAGGTATTCAAGGCGGTCAACATGGACTTCTACAAGATAGACCCCATGCTGTTCAGCCCGGCTGCAGTTACCGTGACTGCAGTGGAGTCAGGCAAGAGCTTTATAGGAGGCAAGTTGGATGCCACCTTGTTGGATCAGTCGTTCGGCTATAGCGCATAGTGAACCACCGCATTCCGGTTTTTACCGATGATCCTGGCTGGCATGGCAAGCGCCTCAAGGAGGCGTTTGCAGCGCGTGGTTACGAGGCGGTATTTGTCTCTCTCAAGGATTGTGTGTTCAATCTTGGCTTCGGTGCTAATCAGCCGGCAGTCCTGATCCCGGGGTTTGAGGATGCCCTGCCAAAAGGCGTGTTCGTGCGTGGCGTGCCAGGTGGGACATTGCAGCGCGTGATCGCGCGGCTCGACATCCTGCATGCACTCAAGTTACTGGGCGTGGTGGTCTATAACGACGGCCATGCGGTCGAGCGCACCGTCGACAAGGCCATGACCAGTTTCCTGTTGCACCTGAACCAAGTGCCGACGCCGCAAACCTGGGTGTGCGAGTCGCGTTACCAAGCGCAGGAAATCTACCTCAGGGAAACCATGGCAGGCCGTCAATTGGTACTCAAGCCTTTGTTCGGCTCGCAAGGGCAGGGCATACGTAAGCTGACGCATGAAACTGCCTTTCCTATCCCCATGGCGCAATATGTGGATGGCCTGTATTACTTGCAGGCCTATGTGGATAGCGGCGAGGGTGCCTGGCATGACCACCGGGTGTTCGTCATCCGGGGGAAGGCGGTGGCCGCCATGATTCGTCATGGCAGCCAGTGGGTGAATAACGTGGCCCAGGGCGGCCGTTGCGAGGCGGTGGCGGCCGATGGCGAGTTGGCCCTGCTGGCAGAAGCTGCCGCTCGAGCAGTCAATGTGGACTATTGCGGTGTTGATATCATCCGCGATGGCGACGGCAAGCTATATGTGCTGGAGGTGAACAGTATTCCGGCATGGAAAGGCTTGCAAGGCGCTACTGGTGTGAATATCGGCCAACTCCTGGTTGATGACTTCCTCTCCTGCATCCATACACAACCTGCGTTGACGATTGTTTCATGAGCAACAGGCGGATCGCCGATAGGTTCCGTGCGGCGTGCATGGCGGAGCTGACCAGCCTCAAGCCTGGTAATGTTCATATCTTCGCCGACGGTCATGGCATGGTGGTGCAGGAATTCATTCGTAGCGCCGATGCCGTTGCTGGCGTGATTGCGCAGCCGGGATTGTCGGTCGGCGGGCGTATCCTTGCCTCGGTGGAAGCGACTTGGCAAGTCGTGAGCTGCAACACCAATCTTGGCATCGTGTTGTTGTGTGCCCCCTTGGTCCATGCAGCACTATCTGATGCCAAGGGTTCGTTGCATCAACGGTTGTTGCAGGTGTTGGCGCAGCTGGATGTCCATGATGCCGAGCTCGCATTCAAGGCTATCGTCCGGGCCTCTCCGGGCGGCCTGGGCGAGGCTGCAGAACATGATGTGCGCGCAGCACCGAAAATTACCTTGCTGGAAGCGATGCAGGCCTCTGCAGGGCGGGACCGTATTGCCTGGCAGTACGCCCATGGGTTCGAGGATGTATTTGGAGTCGGCATGACAGCGTATATACAGGCAATGGATAAATGGCAGAATCCTGCCTGGGCGACGACGGTACTTTACCTCACACTGCTGAGCCGCTTTCCTGACAGCCATATCCAGCGCAAGCATGGTCTGGTGCAGGCCGAAGATGTCAGCCGCCAAGCCGGCGTGCACTTGCAGGCGTTGCTTGCACATGAGAACCCCAAGCGCTACCAGCGAACATTGCTCCAATTCGATACGGAGCTGAAAGACCGGAAGCTAAACCCTGGAACGAGTGCGGACCTTACGGTTGCCACCTTGCTGGCATACGAATTGTCGAGAAGTGGTGCTCTATAGTTATACATGAATTTCGGTTATACTAGCGCGATTCCTTTGGCGAGGTCTGGGCCTGTCCTTGGCTGCACAGTCTCCCGGTCGGGCAAGCAAGTTTTCAAGCGTAATATTTCTGTATTTTCTCAAGGAGGAGCAATATGGCTAATTTATTCGATCAACTTAAGGAATTCACGACGATCGTCGCTGACACTGGCGATGTAGAAGCGATCAAGAGCGTGAAGCCTTATGATGCCACCACCAACCCATCCCTGTTGCTCAAAGCAAGCACCATTCCCCAGTATGCCCCGCTGATCGATGAGGCAATTGCCTACGCCAAGTCCCAGAGCGGCGACAAGGCGCAACAAATCGAAGATGCTGCCGACAAGCTGGCTGTATTGATCGGCCTGGAAATCCTCAAACATATCCCAGGCAAGATTTCCACTGAAGTGGATGCGCGCCTGTCCTTTGATACCGAGGCCATGGTGCAAAAGGGACGCAAGCTGATCAAGCTTTACGAGGATGCAGGTATTGCCAAGGATCGCGTGCTGATCAAGCTGGCTTCCACTTGGGAAGGCATCAAGGCTGGTGAAATCCTCGAGAAGGAAGGCATCAACTGCAACCTGACATTGCTGTTCAGCTTTGCCCAGGCACGTGCCTGTGCTGAAGCCGGTGTGTTCCTGATTTCCCCGTTCGTTGGCCGTATTCTTGACTGGTACAAGGCCAAGACCGGCGAAACCTACACCGCTGAAACCGATCCTGGCGTTCAATCCGTGCGCAAGATCTACGCATATTATAAGGAACACGGCTACAAGACCGTGGTGATGGGGGCATCCTTCCGCAACACCGGCGAAATCATTGCGCTGGCAGGTTGCGATCGCCTGACTGTATCTCCTAATCTGCTGGAAGAGCTGAAGGCTACCGAAGGCAAGCTGGAGCGCGTGCTGGTCGACAATGGTGTTACCAAGCAGCGTCCTCCCTTGCTGACAGAGAAGGAATTCCGCTTCGATCTGAATGAAGACGCAATGGCAACGGAGAAGCTGGCGGAAGGTATCCGTGGTTTCGTAGTTGATCAGAACAAGCTGGAAAAGGCTCTGGCCGAAAAGCTTTAACCACTTCAATACCCGGATGCCTACGCCTGATTGGCGTTGACATCCGGTTCACTTGGCGATTACCATTGCCGTTCCGCTTTTTTATAAAAAAGTAGTTTTTATTTTTATTAGTAGTACTCAATTCGTAACCCTTTTGGAGGAAGTATCGTGGCATTGACACAAATGGCATTAGATTCACTGGATTTCGACGCAACCGTGGCGCTGGCTGAGAAGGTAGCTCCGCACGTTGACATTCTCGAAATCGGTACACCATGTATCAAGCACAACGGTATCAAGTTGCTGGAAACTTTGCGCGCAAAGTTTCCTAACAACAAGATCCTGGTTGACCTGAAGACCATGGATGCTGGCTTCTACGAAGCCGAGCCATTCTTCAAGGCTGGTGCCGACATCACTACCGTTCTGGGCGTAGCTGATCTGGGTACTATCAAGGGCGTAATCGATGCCGCCAACAAGTACGGCAAGAAGGCTCAAGTCGACCTGATCAACGTTGCTGACAAAGCTGAACGTACTAAGGAAGTGGCCAAGCTGGGCGCACACATCATCGGCGTTCACACTGGCTTGGATCAACAAGCCGCTGGTCAAACTCCATTTGCCGATCTGGCAACTGTTACCGGCCTCAACCTGGGTCTGGAAGTATCCGTTGCTGGTGGTGTGAAGCCTGCTACCGTTAAGCAAGTCAAGGATGCTGGCGCTACCATCATCGTTGCTGGCGCTGCTATCTACGGTGCTGCTGATCCAGCTGCTGCTGCTGCTGAAATCACTGCTCTGGCTAAGTAATCTTTCGCTTAAGCCAAGCTGGAAAAATCCACCATACATAGCTCCCGGAGCTAAGTTGGTGGATTTTTTATTGTGGCCTAATGGAATTTCATCATCGTTTAATTAAGGTGAGTGCTATGAATAAATATCAAGAGCTCGTGGTCAACAAGCTGACCAATGTAATCAATAACACAGCAGAAGGCTATGATGACAAGATCCTGAGCATGGTGGATGCTGCCGGTCGTACCTTCCTTGGTGGTGCTGGTCGTTCCCTGCTGGTTTCCCGCTTCTTCGCCATGCGTCTCGTCCATGCAGGCTATCAAGTCAGCATGGTGGGTGAGGTTGTCACTCCGAGCATCCAGGCTGGCGACCTTTTCATTGTGATCTCCGGTTCGGGAAGCACGGAAACCCTGATGCCCTTGGTCAGGAAGGCCAAGAGCCAGGGCGCAAAGGTCATCGTGATCTCCATGAAGGCGCAGTCCCCAATGGCGGAGCTGGCAGACCTAGTGGTGCCGATCGGTGGCAACGATGCGCATGCATTCGACAAGACACATGGCATGCCTATGGGCACTATTTTCGAGCTGTCTACGCTCTGGTTCCTGGAAGCTACGATTGCCAAGTTGATAGATCAAAAAGGCCTGACAGAAGAAGGCATGCGTGCAATTCACGCCAATCTTGAATAACGACAGATAAAGCTTCTTATTCAGGTGGAAACCCGGATCTGCGTAAGCTGCCGGGTTTTTTTATTGACTGATTTTCGATGTGGCGCGAACTTCTGCCACAAATATCACACTAATTGACCGTTGCCATGCATATGCTCATGCCCGGCTGGATGCATAGATCATCAACAGCGGCGAATACCGATTTTGTATGGAAGCAAATTATTTGCATGGCATTTCACATAGTTTTCATAAACTATGTATAATATTTGCAAAATTTCAAGCTTGACGTTAAACAGACGTAAGGCAGTTGGATGGCATAGCTAACCCGGCAATGTCGACGTGTTTCTACGGAAACTTTATATTGGAGAATGAAATGGCAGTTATTGATCGCGTTTTAGTAGGTGAAGCTCTTGTTGTTGATAATCGTCCTGATGGCAGTGGCCTGGACCTGCTGAACGTAGCTCACATCGATCTGATTATTGGGCCTCGTGGTAGTGCTGCGGAAGATGCTTTCTGCCGCACCCTGACAGACCAGAAGGAAGGCGTGAACGGCTTGTTGGCTATCGTTGCCCCTAACCTGATGGTGAAGCCTGCTACAGTGATGTTCAACAAGGTGACCATCAAGAACGGCAAGCAAGCTGTTCAGATGTTTGGCCCTGCACAGCGCGGCGTGGCGATGGCGGTGATGGATTGTGTTGCCGATGGCACCATTCCACAAGAGGAAGCTGATGATGTATTCATTTCCGTAGGTGTGTTTATCGACAGCCGCGCGGATATGGATGACCGCATCCAGGAATGGAACTACCAAGCTACCAAGCAAGCGATCAAGAATGCTGTTGCACGTGAGCCCAAGGTTGCTGACGTACTGAAGAGCTACAAGGAATCTGCTCACCCATTCCAAGCTAAGTAATCCTTTAGCCTGGAAGGTTCGGTACTGCTACCACGGTACCGAATACGACATAAACGCCCTGATATTTCGATATCAGGGCGTTTTGTTTTAAGAAGCCAGTATTGACTGCAACATGGATTTTTCCAAGTTGCCGTTATGCAATGCGCTGGCAACCAATGCACCCTTAATGCCGCGCTTGCGCAATAACTGCAGGTCGCTCGCGTCACGTATGCCGCCTGCAGCATATAGGTGGTGCTTGGGAGAGAGGGCGCGGAAGTGAGTGAGCTTGTCCATGTCTGGGCCGGCATGGCTACCGACGTGAGGCAGGGACATGATGATCACGTGCTGAGGCCAATGCCTGGCCTCCTGCAATAATTCAGAAGGGCCCTGATACCCTGCTGTAGTGAAGTCCAAGGATAGAATGTGCCTGCCTTCGCATGCTCCTGCAAGCAGGTGCCAAGTTGCAATGCTGGGAATGCTCTCAGTGCCGAGCACGGGACGCAGGCGAGGATGTTGCCATCGCTGCACCTTCGCAACTGAATTGATGCCAGCATCAACCCAGATTTCGAGGGTGGGGTGCTTGGAAAGCAGGGTATGGATGAGAGTGCGATGGTCGTTGCGGCATTGTATGGCGTCCAAATCGGCAATGTAGAGGGCGGGGAATGGGTATAATCCCAGCAATGCACCCACAATCTCTTGCGCCTCACTGCCATTGCAAAGATTGGACACAATCGGCTGGTAATGTGCGCGATTGCCTTGACGCGCATGCACCACGGCACCATTCATCAGATCAATTACGGGTATGACTTGCACCAACACTCCTTTTTCCATGCCTCGGTTACCAACTACAATGCGAATTCTAGTACTTGAATACATTACTGCAGGCGGATTATACCGTGAGCCAATCCCGGTATCGCTGGCGCAGGAGGCTATCTTGATGCGTGATGCCATGCTGGACGCCATGGATGGTGTTCCGGGCGTGGATATTCTTCTGGCACATGATCCGCGCTTGCCAATGCCAACCCATGCGTCGCAGTGTCATGTACTGAACGATGACGATGAGCCCTGGCAAATATGGATGTCGTTGATGGCAGCGGCAGACATGGTGTGGCTGGTTGCGCCTGAAAGTGCGGGCGTATTGCAGCAATTGACAGAGGCGGTGGAGGCCTCCGGTAAAGTTTTGCTTACAAGCGCAAGCGAAGCCGTACGCATGGCTGGAAGCAAGTGGCAAACGTATAGGCAGCTGCATGGCGCGGGCGTGCCGGTTGTGGAAACGATGCAGGCCCCCCATCGCCCTGATTCAGGAAGTGCCTGGGTGGTTAAACCCGATGATGGTGTGAGCTGCGACAACGCAAGGTATTTCCATGATGCTGATGCGCTGGAAAGCTGGCTGCAGAATATCCCGGCAGGTCATATTGTCCAGCCTTATGTGCAAGGATTGCCGGCAAGTCTGACCATGCTTTGCCGGGGCGGCGAGGCGTGGCTATTGGCGTGTAACCAGCAACTGGTTGAGGTTGAGCAGGGCAGGATACGCTATTGCGGTGGGATCGTGAATGGTACTGCCGAACGATGGACGGATTTTGACGAACTTGCTCGCCAGGTTGCCGCTGCCATACCAGGGCTCTTTGGTTATGTGGGCGTGGATTTGATCATCGGCAATGATGGCTGTTTGCATGTCCTGGAAGTAAATCCTAGATTGACGACTTCTTTTGCCGGGCTCCAGGCTGCCATTCACTATAACCCGGCGCGGTTGCTGCTGGACTTGTTTTATAATGAGGACTTCAAGCTGCCGTCTGGTTTGCAGCGCAACCGAATTGAAATCAAGCTGAATGACTGAAACAACCTCTTCCCCCCAACATTATCTCGGTTGGGATATTGGTGGCGCCAACCTGAAAGTAGCCCTCGTGCGTCCGGATGGCATTGCTGTCAAGGTCATCCAGGTTCCATGTCCTTTGTGGCAAGGCATGGATAGACTGGATGCCGCAATCGATCTGGCACTTGCTGAGCTCGGTGGGCCTGGTGGTGCCAAGCACAGCGTGACCATGACGGGTGAGCTCGCGGATATTTTCCCAGACCGGGCAAGCGGTGTCTGGGAAATTGCCTTGCGAACACATGCCATGTTGGGATCGGAACTATGTTTCTTTGCAGGTGCGAGCGGGTTTGTGCCACTGGCCCAGGTGCAGCAGCATGCCAATGCGATTGCGTCGGCCAATTGGCTGGCAAGTGCTGCCTTTGTTGCCACTAAGCTGCAGCAGGGCCTGTTCATCGATATTGGTAGTACCACTGCAGATTTTGTCCTGCTGCATGATGGTCGCCCTGTCAATCGCGGGCAGACCGATGCGGAGCGCATGCAGCATGAAGAGTTGGTGTATACCGGCGTAGCGCGTACTTCCCTCATGGCATTGGCTTCGCGCATCCCTTTTGCCGGACAATGGCAAAACGTGGCGGCTGAACATTTTGCCACCACGGCCGATGTCTACCGACTGACCGGTGAATTGGACCCAGCTGAAGATATGGCAGCGACTGCAGACGGTGCAGGCAAGAGCATGGACGAGACTTGCAGACGTTTGGCAAGAATGGTGGGGCGAGATGCAGACGATGCGGACAAGACAGCTTGGGTGCACTTGGCGCAGGCGTTCAGGCAGCAGCAGCTCGCTATATTGCGGGATGCTGTCCTATGTAACCTTTCGCGCAATGTGGTCCGGCCCGGGGCACCATTCATTGGCGCCGGGGCAGGTGTGTTCTTGGTGCGAGAGCTGGCACAGCAGCTAGGCCACGAGTTCCTGGCAGCCAGCTCCTTGCTGAAGGCGGAATCGGATCAGGCCAGGAATTGGGCGGGTGTATGTTTGCCTGCTTATGCTGTTGCCAACCTTGGCATTACTGCCAACAGTCAGGAGCGCGCATGCTGAGGCACGAGCTTCCCTACCAGGTTGATAGTGCTCCCCTGTTTGCGAAAATAGCGCAACGCCCCTGGGCCATATACCTTGATAGCGGTCGCCCCGGCAACGAATACGGGCGTTACGATATCATGGTCGCCGATCCTGTGATGACATTCACCACCCATGCGGGCGTGACAGAGGTGCGTGGCCAAGAAGGGGTGCAAGCGTCACGTGAAGATCCGTTTTTTCTGTTGAAGCAGGCGTTGCAGCAATATCCGCGACTGCAGTCGGATCTACCTTTTACTGGCGGGGCAGTCGGATATTTTGGCTATGACCTGGCACGGCATATCGAATCCCTGCCCAATCTGGCGCAGGATGGCGAACACATTCCGGAGATGATGGTCGGCATCTATGACTGGGCTGTCATTGTCGATCACGAGAAACAGCAAGCCTGGCTGGTATGCTGTGCCATTGCCGAAGAGCGCAAAGCTGGCTGGAAGTCGCTATGCGCATTGTTTGACGGACATTTCACGCAGCAGGCCAGTAGCTTTGCTATTGAAACACCAGTGCGCTCGAATTTTGATGCTGCAAGCTATCAACATGCGTTTGAACGCATCCAGCGTTATATCCACGAAGGTGATTGCTACCAGGTGAACCTGGCGCAACGGTTTAGCGCAGCGGCCAGTGGTGACGCCTGGCAGGCCTATCAATACTTGCGCAGCATCGGACCGGCGCCATTCATGGCATTCATGAACCTGCCCGGCTTGCAGGTGCTCTCAGATTCGCCGGAGCGCTTTCTTCAGGTCACCGGCCGTCATGTGGAAACCCGTCCGATCAAAGGCACCCGGCCTCGCTCATCTGATGCCGATGAAGATGAGCGCCAGGCAGCCGACCTGAAAAGCAGCCTTAAAGACAGGGCTGAGAATCTCATGATCGTGGACTTGCTGCGCAACGATATCGGCAAGAGTTGCGCGATCGGTTCCGTCAGAGCCGACCGCCTGTTCGTGCTGGAAAGCTATGCCAATGTGCACCATCTGGTCAGCGCCGTGACCGGGAAGCTGGCCGATCAATTTGAGGCTGTTGATCTATTGCGCGGCGCATTTCCCGGTGGTTCCATCACAGGGGCACCCAAGCTCAGAGCCATGGAAATCATCGAAGAGCTCGAGCCGCACCGGCGCGGTATCTACTGCGGCGCCATTGGATATATCGGGTTTGACGGCAATATGGATACCAATATTGCCATTCGTACGGCAGTTTATTCTCACAGGGAAATCCGTTTCTGGGCTGGAGGTGGTATCGTAGCGGATTCGGAAGCGGATAAAGAATATCGCGAAACCTGGGACAAGGCATCAACCATGCTGAAACTCGTTGAACATTTTCGGGGTGACCAAGATGTGGGTAATTAAACTGGGAGGCAGTCTGCTGGGTTCGTCCGAGCTCAATCTTTGGCTTGACGTCGTGGCTCGCCACGGAGATGGTAAGGTGCTGATTGTGCCAGGCGGTGGCATTTTTGCCGATGCGGTACGCGATGCCCAGCTCAGCAGCGGCGTCGATGAT
Source organism: Methylobacillus flagellatus KT (assembly GCF_000013705.1). Classification (NCBI taxonomy): domain Bacteria; kingdom Pseudomonadati; phylum Pseudomonadota; class Betaproteobacteria; order Nitrosomonadales; family Methylophilaceae; genus Methylobacillus; species Methylobacillus flagellatus. The sequence continues at coordinate 1,762,706 of NC_007947.1, read as the reverse complement.
GCGACCGCTCATCGCATGGCGGTCATGGCCATGGACCAGTACGGCGTCCTGATGACCGGCTTGAGTCCGCGCCTGGTTACCGCCAGGAGCGAACTGGAAATTGCCGAGCGTGGCTGGCAACATCGCGGCATCGTCTGGCTGCCCAGCGAAATGATTTGCGCCGACGAGTCCATTCCCATGAATTGGGGGATCACGTCGGACAGCTTGGCGGCTTATCTCGCCGCCAAGCTCAATGCCGAACACCTGATTCTTGTGAAATCCTCGCGCCCCGATGCGGATCAGCAAGTGTCGTTGGAAAAGCTGACCAAGGAAGGGTTTGTCGATGAGGCTTTCGGGGATCACATTGCCGGGCAGTCGTTCAACACCTGGGTGGTTGGCCGTCAGGACTGTGTAGCATTCAACGAGGGCTTCAGGGAAGAAGAACTGATGCGTGTAGGTTTGCCGGTGCGTTGTTCGTGGAATTAAAGGAGGCCAGCATGAGCGATGCGGAGCGTACTTATAGTGAAACAGAAATCCAAGCCAGGATAGAGGCCGAGTTGCCACACTGGTATTACGAAGATGGCTGGATACGCCGCAAATACAGGACCAGCGGCTGGAAGGCTACCCTAATGGTGGTCAATACCGTCGGGCACCTCGCCGAGGCTGCCTGGCACCATCCCGACCTGACTGTGTCATACGCGTTCGTCATCGTCAAGCTGTGCACCCATAGTGCCAAAGGCATTACCGACAAGGATTGGGAGCTCGCTCGCAAGATAGAATCCGTGATCCAGTGGCAACCTGCCAAAGAGCAGGGTGCGCTGGAGGGCACGCCCAACGACGACGCCCGCTTCAAATATATCAAGTACGACTGATTTGTAGATTCGATCTTAAGTTTTTCTTCAACTCACATGAACGGCCAGGAGATTTGTCCTGGCCGTTTTTTTTATTTTGCCCTAAAGAAAAATCAGAGACCGCCGATAGACAAAGTAAGATTTTCATATTTTTCATATTTACTGTATTTATCAAAATGTGTATACTGTGCTTCAGTGGCAATGAAAAATTGCCCGGCATAAGTTGAGTGAGTAGTTAAAAGGAGAGATGGACATGTTTGCAACGATGAAACAGTGGCTTGTGAATCTTTACTTGGACGAAGAGGGTGCGAGCGGCATTGAATATGCCTTGATTGCGGCCATGGTGGCTGTCGTAATCGCAGGATTGTCTGGAAATGTGCGTCAAGCAGTGACCACAATTTTTACTAACATTAGTAATGCTCTTACTACAGCTGCTGGTCCATCTTCCGGGGGCTAACAAATGCTAATCATGCTCTGTATCTGGGCGGGATCGCTGGCTTATTATGATTTCTCCCAGCGACGCATTCCCAATCTGCTCAGTTTGGGAGCATTGATCTTTGGCCTCGGCTATATGTCGGTAGCCGGGCAAGTCTTTTACTACGGTCAACCCATATCTTCTGCCTTTTGGGGTTTGGCCGTATCTTTTCTTCTAACGATTCCCGGCTATGCCACCAGAACATTGGGTGGTGGGGACGTGAAATTGCTGGCGGCGATTGCTGTGCTGTGCGGAGTGAAAGTGGTAGTGGCGACCTTTGTGCTGGCATCGCTGGGTGTATTGGCGGCATTGTTGGTCTGGTGGCAGTTGAGCCCGCAATTGAGTACTTCAGGCTGGGCAGCGGTCAGCAGGGAAAGCAACAACCGGCGCTATATCCCGTTCGGGGCGGCGCTGGCGTTGGCGATGGGTATTGTCGTCCTGTTTCCGGACATGTGGAGGATGGATTCATGGCATCTATAACAGACATACTGAACAGACATGTACCAAAGCGTAGGCAATCTGGCGCAGCGGCGATCGAGTTTGCCATGTTATTTATGTTGTTCTTCACCTTGTTTTACGCCTTGGTGACTTATGCCATCGTGTTTCTCCTGCAATCCTCTTTCATCTATGCAGCCTCTGAAGGCGCACGTTCTGCTATTGCCGTGGATCCAATGACATCGAGTAATGTGGGCACTGCCATCACGGCAAGGGTGAGGGGCACGGTAGGCAATACATTGGCATGGTTGCCGGACAACATCCGGGAACGTGTGTTGGGCGATGGTAACAGCAATGTCATGGTGGATATGGCGGGCAATAGCGTGACGGTGCGGGTGGTATACCCCAATTACATCACCAATCCGGTCATCCCCATCCTGAATATTCCTGGCTATGGGCCGATGCTGCCCATGCCACTGAACTTACAAGGTAATGCCAGCATTAATTTAGCCTGAGTCTGGCGTTACCGCTGATTTCAAGAGCGGATCATCATAATAATGAGCGGAAATGCATTAAGGATCACAGCAATCCTTTTATTTATCGGGGCGGTATTGGTGGGTTGGTATGGCATTCGGGCAGGTCATCAGCCCGAAATCCAGGCGCCAGCTCCCTTACCTGCGGTGCTCTATCCTCTGGTGGTGGCACGCCAGGATATTCCGGCCGGGCATGTATTGTTGCCGGAAGACTTGGCCTTGGAGGAGAGCGAGAGCCAGAATCCATTGGCTTATAGTGCTACAACGGACTTGGTGGGGCGCATGGTGGAGAGCAGCATAGAGAAAAACGCTCCCATCCTGTCCAGCCACTTTGCGCAGCGCGGTCCGGCCGCGCAATTGCTCAAGCATGGTGAGCGCGGTGTTGCCATCAAGGTCGATGAAGTCGTTGGTGTAGGCGGGTTTATCCAGCCCGGCGATCATGTTGATGTGCTGGTATATATCAACAGTAGTAACGGTATGACCACGGATAGTTCTGCGCAGTCCATCCTCAGGGATGTACGCGTGATCAGTTACGGTGATGCTCTGCAGCAGAATGTCTCCTCCTCAAATGTCTCCCCCGGACCTGCTTCGATGCTTGCTGACAATGGCAGTACCAGCAAGCCTCAAGCATTGAGCGGACATTCTGCTGTCATTGCCGTCAAGGAGGAAGATGTCTCACGCCTGATGCTGGCTGCCAGTGGCGGCACCTTGCGCTTGTCCTTGCGGGGCGCCAGCCCGGATGTTGCAAAAAAATCCAGCGACTTGGTGCGGTTATCGGAAATCACCGGGTCGCAGCAACCAGTCAAGGCGCCTTCGCTGCCCAAGGTCGTAAAGGCGGCGCCAACCAAGAAAAATGCCGGTGTGGTCAACGTCATTGTCCACGCCGGTGATAAGACGGAAACAGTCAGCTTCGGGGGACAGTAAATGGCTGCATTCAATTCACGGGGAATATTGACCTGCATCGCCGGGCTTGGCTTACTCTTTTTCGGTCAATGGCTCCAGGCCGAGGAAATAATGGTCAGCATGGGGCAGCAACGGCTCTACGAGCACACCGTTACACTGCAGCGTGTCGCCGTCGCCAATCCGGAAGTGCTGGCGGTCACGCTGACGAGCCCTAAAACCATGATGATCGTGCCCAAGGCAGTGGGCGCCACTGAAATCAGCCTGTGGGATAGCCAGTCAGTTCAGCCCAGCAGGGTATTGCAGGTCAGCGTGACGCCTTCGCTCGCGCTGGAGGGTCAAGGCCTGAAGGCGGCTGATGCCGCAGGTTTGCAGGTTGAAGCTGCAGGGAACGGCCTTGCCTTATCAGGGGAGGCCCGCTCGCTCGAAGAACATGCCAGGGCGCTGGAATCCTTGCAGAAAGAACGGCAGGGTGCCTTGGATGTGACGAGCAGCGAGTTTGATAGCCATGTGCAGATCGACATCAAGGTGGTGGAAGTCAGCAGGCAGAATGCGATGCGATTTGGTTTCCTGATGGGGAAAAACAATAGCGCTAGCAGGGATGGTTTCGGTATCGTAGCCTCGCCAAACTCATTTTCAGGAGTCGAAGCTGGCAGTGGCGGTTTCGATTTTTCGAGCACTTCTGGGTTCCTGCCGGTCTTGAATGCTTTTAATGTCGTATTCGGTAACCATGGTTCTGGCCTATTGGGGACACTCAGTATTCTGGAGGGCAATGGTTTTGCCTATACCCTCGCAGAGCCTTCCTTATCTGCCATCTCGGGCCAGACTGCCACCTTTCTCGCCGGGGGCGAGTTTCCTGTCCCCATCCGTACAGGGGGCGGCTCCGATAGTGCGATCACGATCCGTTACAAGGAATATGGTGTCAGGCTGATGCTGACGCCGACCATTCTCAGTGGCGAGCGTATTTTTCTCAAAGTGGCGCCCGAAGTCAGCGAACTGGATTTTGCCAATGCGGTGCAAACCGGCGGCGTGGCGGTGCCCGGGCTCAAGGTCAGGCGCACGGAAACCAGCGTGTCGCTAGGCAACGGGGAAAGCTTCGTGATCAGCGGCATGGTGAGCCGCAATACCATCAACAACATAGACAAAGTGCCTGGGCTGGGCAACATCCCAATCATCGGCGCTTTCTTCAGCTCCAAGCGTTTCGACCGCGAGGATAAGGAGCTGCTGATGGTCGTGACGCCGCGCCTGGTCCGCCCGATTGCCCGCAATGCCGAATTGCCGGCCCTGCCTGGGAGTGAGCTCAAACACTACAAGCCGTCATTCAGCGAGTTTTTCCTCTCGCGTGATGCTTATCCGAAACCAAGCTCAACAGGGATGTCACGCTAATGCACGATAGCCGAAATTACATTGTGGTCAGCAATGGTGATGAATGCATACGCTGGCTCAGGAACATTTCCGATCACTCCAGCAAATTCATCTTCGTGGAGGAGCAAGATATCCACAAGGTGATGCAGTTGGTAGATGCCGTAGACATCAACGCAGTGCTGTTGCATATGCGCTCGCAGGATTTCCGTCAGGAGGTCGCTTTGTCGCCGGCATTCTTGCAGGAAATCGCCTTTATCGAAGAAATCAGCGCCACCCGGCCTGACCTGCCGGTGCTTGCCATGGCCGATACGGCGGATGGACAACTACTCCTCACGATCATGCGTGCCGGTGCCAGGGATTTCATCCGTGTTGGCAGCAAGGAAAACGAGTTGCTTGCCATTCTGGGCCGTTACAGCCTGCGCAACACCATCAGGCGTGAGCAGTCAGCGCCGCAACCTTCGTCAGGTAAGATTACGGCCGTCATCAATGCCCGGCCCGGCCCGGATACGACCATGCTGGCCATCCACTTGGCCCAGGCAATGCAGGAAACCGAGTCTACGCTTCTGGTAGACCTGGGCATTCCGCATGCGGATAGCCTGTTATTCATGGGCATGCAAGGAAAATACAGTTTCGTGGACGTGATGCGCAACCTGGCGCGGGTGGATGCCACCCTGATTGATACCGGGTTCGCGCGTCATGGTTCCGGGCTGTCGGTACTATCCATGCCGGAGGAGCCTGGAGACGATTTTCAGATTTCACCTGCCGATATCTATACGGTATTGCGCACGTTGAGAAAGCATTTTTCTCAGGTAGTGATCAACCTAGGCGGGGTGACGCGCGTGGATTTTCTGCAGTTATTGCTGTCTGCCGTAGATCGCACCATTCTCGTGGCAGAGCAGAGTGTGCCGAGCTGCAAACGCAACTACGAGTTGCTGCGTGCCTTACGCGCACAGAACCTGGAATTGCAGAATACCGGCCTGGTGCTGGATCACTATCTTCCGCGCCTGCTTCCGGATGCCGACAACATTGCCAGCTCCTTTGACTTGCCGCTCCTGGGTCTGCTTCCGCCCTCGGGAATGATTCGCCTTTCTTCGGTTAACACCGGCGACAGCATATTTGAGTTGAGCTCTAAAAGCCAATATGCAACCAAGATACGTGAGATCGCGCAAGCCCTGCAGGACGACAAGGCAAAATTCTCCCGCAAGCAAGGGCTGGTCGCCAGCTTGCAACGCTTGTTCAGCGATTGGCACCTCTCTAGGTCCAAGTTGCAATCATGAGACTCTCTGAATACCGGCTGGACCTCAAGGCCGTGGAGCAGTCGCAAGACACCAAGCTCCTGCTGCACAGCTATTTGATCGCGGAGATCGAGCAGGATCGAGCCGATCTTGCCAACATGTCGCGCCAGCAGATGATGACCTATGTCAATAGCAAGGTCTACCGCTATGTGGCCGAGAAACAGCTCGTGGTCAGTGCCTACGAGTTGGAGAAGCTGACCGAGGAAATGGTGGATGAGCTGGCTGGATTCGGCCCCTTGGAAACACTGATCAAGGATGACAGCATCAACGATATTCTCGTGAATGGTGCCCGTGATATTTTTGTCGAGCGCAAGGGCAGGCTCGAGAAGAGCCAATTGCGCTTCATTGATGATGAGCATGTGTTGCGCGTGATACGCCGCATTCTCTCGCCACTGGGCCGCCGAGTGGACGAGGCCAGCCCCACTGTTGATGCGCGCCTGCCGGATGGTAGCCGCCTAAATGTCATTATTCCGCCTCTGGCATTGAACGGACCTTGCATGTCCATCCGCAAGTTCCGCAAGACGCCCATCCTTGGTAATGACCTCCTGGCGTACGGCACATTGAACTCGCAGATGCTGAGCTTTCTTACCAATGCCGCCCAGAGGCGTGTCAACACCATCATCAGCGGCGGTACCGGGGCGGGCAAGACCACATTGCTGAATTTCATGAGCCGCTCGATTCCTCCTGGCGAACGTATCGTCACGATCGAGGATGCCGCCGAACTGAGGCTGGAGCATGACCATGTGGTTCGTCTGGAAACCCGGCCACACAATCTCGACGGGGTGGGGGAGGTATCCGCACATGACTTGGTGCGCAATGCGCTGCGCATGCGCCCGGACCGCATCATCCTGGGCGAGGTGCGCAGCAAGGAGGTGATGGATATGCTGCAGGCGATGAATACGGGGCACGAAGGATGCATGAGCACTGTGCATGCCAATAATCCATCAGATGCTTTGCTGCGTCTGGAGACCTTGGCTGGCCTTGCAGGATTCCAGGGAGCCGAAGCCACTTTGCGCAAGATGATTGCAGCAGCGATAGAGCTGATTGTGCAGGTTACCCGTATGCCGGACGGACGCCGGCGCATCACCTCGATTGTCGAGGTGGTCGGCTTGCGGGATGACCGGTTTGTGACCAATGAACTGTTCAGCTATCAGGTTGAGCAGGAGCAGTTTGTCAGCCTGCAAGTCACTCCGAGCAACCCCAAGCTACGCGGAGCGCTTGCCTTCAGCTAGGAGGAGTCATGAATAGATGGATATTGCTGTCAGTGTGTATCGTGCTCATGGCACTAGGTCTGCTGTTGTGGTCTGCCAGCAGGCAAAAGCAGCTCCAGGCAAAAGCCCGTGTTAATTTCGAGCAGGCTCTGCCTTATTTTGGACAGATAGAAAACTTGTTGCCTGCTCGGGATAAAAGCTGGGCCTCACGTGCCAAGCTGCGTTTCTCGGTCATTTACGGGTTTGAGCTGGCAGCATGGCATACCGTAGCCTTTGGAGCAGGGCTATTACTCCTGTTTGCATTCGCCAATAGCTATATGGAGGCATGGCAGGCTGGACTGTGCATTGTGGTGCTCACTGCCATTTTCCTGGTGGTCATTCCTTATATCCGGTTGCAGCGCCGCCAGCGCATCATCGTCACACAAATCCCGCTGTTCATTGACCAGGTATCGCGGGCGCTGTCCACTGGCAAGAGTGTGGAAGGAGCCGTGCGCAGTGTCACGGAAGATATGCAGATGCCGTTGCGCGCAGTGCTGGATCGTGTGGTGCGCGCGACCGACCTTGGCGCGGGTTTCGCCGATGCCATGCAAAAGGCTGCAGAGTTGCACCATATCAAGGAGCTCGGGTTGATTGCCCTGGCAATCCGGATCAGCAGCAATTACGGAAGCTCGCCACAGGAGATGCTGAAAAGCATTGTGCAGATGATACGCCAGCAGGAACAGGCTCAGCGTGAATTGGCAGCCATGACCGGAGAAACCAAGATGACCGCCTGGGTATTGTCACTGACTCCCTTGCTGATCGTGGGCTATATGTTTATAGCTAATCCTGGCTACATCGACATGATGTTGAATGATCCATCCGGCGCATTGATATTCAAGGCCGCATTGGCGATGCAGGTTGTTGGCGTCCTGATTTTCTGGCGCATGATGAAGAGCATCTAGGAGTCATCATGAATGCCTGGGTGGTGATCAGTGTATTGGGCCTGTTGGCGGGCAGCGTGCTGTTGCTGGTAGCGGAGTTCTCGAAGAGTATTCGGTATGATGCCCATGCACGGTTCGATGAGATATTTGGTCGCAAGCGCAGGCTTAACCTGCCTTCTCCCGCCCGCGGAATCGAACATGTCATTGAGCGGCTTTCCATTTTGCCCTCCAGCAAGGATCCGGAGATTCTCAAGCTATTGGTGCAGGCTGGATACAAAGGCAAGGCCCGTGTCGTGTTCAACGCTGTCATACGTATCGGGCCGGTGCTGACAGCGGTGGGCACATTATTGGTCAATCTGGTGCAGGGACAAGACCTGTTTCACTGCCTGGCATCGGCCTTGTTCGGATTTGCCCTGTTCTATGTCGGTATCCGCTATCTATTGCGCTGGCTGGCCGCCCGCCGGCGCAAGATGATCAGCAAGGAAATCACGACTTTCCTGTATATGCTGGTCATGCTGTTTGATTCAGGCCTTTCGCTGGAGCATTCGTTGCGCATCATGGTGGAGCAGGCTAGCGACATCATGCCCCATCTTGCGCAAGAGCTTGAGCGTGTGCTCGCCAGGATCAGGGCCGGGCAAGACCAGGGAAAGGCCTTGATGAGCATGAGCCAAATGCTGGATATCCCGGAGTTGAGCGAAGCGGTGGCGATGTTGAAACAGGTGGCGCAGCAGGGGGGGAATGTGCGCGACTCCATCATGCGTTATGCCGCTCTGATTGAAGAGCGCCAGTTCTCCCATTTGCGTGAGCGCGTCAGCAAGCTGTCGGCGAAAATGACCATCGTCATGATGATCTTTATGTTCCCGGCATTGATGATTTTTATTGCAGGGCCGGGCTTTATCGGCTTGGGCAAGGCATTGAGCGGACAGGGGTAGGAAATGAAAATATATCGATGGATCACCGTATTGTGCATTGCTGGCCTTTCATTGCCAGCATTGCCTGTACTGGCGGACGGCAAAGAACAGAAAGACGGGAAACGTGGCTGTGCGGAAATGACACAGGAAGACAGAACGCAACTGGAAATGATTGCCAAGGTGCTCGCCGAAGGCAAGGCCTATGCTGCACTGGCATTTCTGGATGCGGCAAAGCTGGATTTGCCTGTAGCCCGTTTGTACCGTGCCCATGCCTTGCGCCAGACGGCACAGTTTGAACAGGCGGGAGAGTTGTACCAGCAATTGATCTCGAGCTGCGTCGGGGGCCTGGCATATCAGGGATTGGGCTTGCTGGCTGAAATGCAGGAGCAGCACGAGACTGCCATTGGCTTCCTTAAAGTGGCGAGCAGGATGATGCCTGTGGATAGCAAGGTCAGGGGGGATTATGGCTATGCGCTGATGATGTACGGCGACCATCAGGCAGCGCTGAGCGAACTGCTTACCGCGATCGAGCTGGATGGTAATAATCGGCTCGCCATCCATAACCTCATTATGCTGATGTACAAGACGGGCCAGGACGAACGTGCCACACAGCTTGCAAAAGACTTCAGCATCGCAGAACAGTATCTGCAGGAAATTCGCCAAGCCAGCGGCCTGCCTGCATTCAAGGTCAACCAGCGTCAGCAATTCTCATTGGGTGGTTGCTATGGCAATACCCAGCTATGTACTGGCATTTTGAGTCCCAGATTGGAGGCAGTGCAATGATGGTGAAACGACAATTAATCGTCCTGTTATCCGTGAGCATACTCTCTATAAATGCTTTGGCGGAGGTGGACAACCTGGATTCCGAGGGAAAGCCCCTGACGCAGGCAGAACAATGGCTGGAGCTGCAACGACAAGGCAGCCAGGCATCCTTGAACAAACAGCATCTTTCAGGTCCTGTCATGGAAAATATCCATAAAAGGTATCTTGAAAGCTTTACGCGGCCTATTCCCGAACGCTTTGACCCAGGCCAGTTCAGCCGTCAATGATGATGGGCGATGCATAAAAACACCAAAAAAAAACAGCAAGGCGCTATTGGCCTGTTCGGTGTTCTGACGCTCCTGATGGCGGTGCTGTTCGTGGCTGTCGCCGTCGATAGTGGGCGCCTATGGATGGAGAAGCGCAAGCTCCAGAACATTGCCGACATGGCGGCCATTGCAGCCGGCGGGCAAGTGGGCGGATGTGCACAGAATAACAGCAGTGAGGCATACAAGGCAGCGGCACAGGCAGCTGCTGCAGCCAATGGGTATCAGGGGAATTTGCTTGCAGCTCCCAATGCAGTGCAATTGGGTGGGTACCATACAGATAGTGATGGCATACGTACATTCGCTGCGAATAACGAACGCAGTGCAGTGCGTGTCCTGGCAACGCAGGAAGTGCCTTCCAGCTTGTTTGCGGGCGGAATATTCAATCAAAGGATTGTGTTGCGGACGGAAGCTGTGGGGGCTGTGCGTACGCCCTATGCCATGTTTCGTGTTGGTTCCACGATTGCAAATGTCAACTTATTGAACAATTTGCTGGGAAGTATTTTGGGGGCTGACGTCCGCTTACTTTCATATGATGGGCTTTTGAGAACCAACATTCATTTGCTTGATTTGGTGAACGCGAGCCCCAATGTTGGATCAGTGTCGGAACTGTTGAATGCGAATATCTCACTAGGAGATTTCTTCACGCTGCTGCAGACAACAGTGGATCGGCAAGGCAGTGCGTCTGACCCTGGCCTGGGTTCTGTCGTTGAGAGCTTGGGGTACTTGGCTACGCGCACAGTAAATTCCCTGGACTTGAGGCTGGGGGATGTCGTGAAAATATCCAATCCAGACCCTAATGCGGTGGCAAGCACTCAAGTCAACCTCCTGAATCTCATTACGACAGCTGCTTTTGTTGCCAATGGTAACAATTTCATTGACCTGCCTTTGGCTGTCAGCCTGCCGGGGTTGGCTGAGGTTTTAACCAGAATCAGGATTATAGAGCCTCCGCAGTTGGTGATCGGCCCCCCTGCAGGCGGCATGAGCAGCGCCGCATGTACGATAGCCAGGACAGCGCAAGTCCGGACAGAAACCATTATTAAGGTTAATGTGTTGCTTGCCTCCATTGACCTTCGGCTCAGTCTCGATGTTGGGACTGGTCGGGCAGAGCTGATGGAGATCAAGCCTTCAGGGCCAGGAAGAACGCAAGTCGTTGTCAATGCATACCCCGGACTTGCCGCATTGAGGTTGACCAATAGTGAAAATGAAGCACCGGCCAAGGTGAATCTTTTATTGGGATTGATACCTCTGGCAGAAATTGGCTTGAATGTGCCAATCGCACAAGCTGCCCCCAGTACCATGACCTTCTCGGTAGAACATCCTGCCAAAGCAAGCTTGCCCATGGAATTGAATAGCTATAGTGGACTAGGGCGTAGCCTGGCCGGATTTGCTCAGGCGGGAAGCCTCGATATTAAGGTGCTAGGCCTTGATTTGGGCGGAATACTGGATCCCATCGTGAGAACATTGGTCGTTCCCCTGTTGGCAGTCGTGACCGGGTCAATTCTCGACCCATTATTACAGTTGCTTGGCATCAATATTGACGGTGTCACTGTCATCCTTGACGATGTGAACTCGGGCAGTACGCAAGCATTGATCCGGTGATGACTTCAATACTATGGTGTTGCCAGCTTGAGTCCAATGATACCGACAATGATGAGGGCCACACTGAACAAGCGAACGAGGCTGGTCGGTTCGTTGAACAGGAAAATGCCCATGATCACGGTGCCCACAGCCCCAATCCCTACCCAGATGGCATAGGCAGTTCCCATTGGCAGGGAGCGCATCGCCAGGCTCAGCAGCACCACACTGAGCGCCATGGCGACGATGGTGCCGAGGCTAGGCCAGAATCGCGTGAAGCCGTGACTATATTTGAGGCCTACCGCCCACACGATTTCGAACAAGCCCGCAACGAATAGGGTGAGCCAAGCCATGAAAAATCCTTGATGAGTATTGTGTCAGCCGCTTCTATGGCGGCAGTCGTTATCCTTGAATGGCCCTTTGGCTAAAGTCCAGCCTGGGCCAGGTGAAGTCTGCAGGCAAACCAGCTGGCCATCCAGCTTGCTTTGCCAGAGATACCAGGGAGCAGGGGCCGCAGCGAGCGGCGTAGACCACAGTAACGCCAGCAGAATCCATTTTCTTGCCGATTCCATGCGGCTATTTTACAGAGAATCCCAACCTTCAGGCCACCGGCGCCTGCATATACACAGGCTTCTTTTCGAAGCGTCCCAGATGCAGCATGATGGCAGGCATGATGAGCAGGTTGAGCAAGGTGGAGGTGACCAGCCCGCCGACAATGATGGTGGCCATGGGACCTTCGATCTCGCGACCTGGTTCTCCGCTGCCGATGGCGAGGGGCAATAATCCCAGGCCGGTGACGAGCGCCGTCATGAGGATGGAGGGCAGCCGCTCCGATGCACCGCGAATGGCAGTATCCAGGTTCCATTCCAAGCCCTCATGGTCGATCAGGTGCTGATAATGAGAAATCAGCATGATGGAATTGCGCAAGGTGATGCCGAACAAAGTGACGAATCCTACCATGGAGCCGATTGATATCCAGCCTCCGGCCATGACGGCGGCAAAGATACCGCCAATCAAGGCAAATGGCAGGTTGAAAAAGGTCAGCAGCAGGTTACGCAGGTTGCCAAGCGCGATATAAAGCAGCAGGAATATGCCGCCGAGCGCTAGCAATGAGTGGGCGATGAGCTCCCGGCTTGCCTGGCTGCCGGCCTGGGCTTCGCCGCTGAATGCGAGATAGTTGCCAGGGGATAGGGTCACGTCGGTATCGATCTTATGCCGCGCGCGCTCATAAAAGGCCTGGATGTCGCCTTCCTTGACGTTAGCCGTGATGGTCTGGATGCGCTTTGCACCTTGGTGCAGGATTTTCGACGGTCCGTTTTCCTGGCGGATATCCGCCACATCCTTGAGCTGGAGCATGCGGCCTTCAATGTTGCGCAAGGGCAGGTTGCCTACCTGCTGGATATTTTGCCTCGCGTCGGGCGCAAGCACTACTGCTACGCCAATGATGCGATTGCCATGGTAGACCTGGTTCACCGGCATACTTTCATAGGCAATGCGGATGGTATCCAACACGTCGCTCGGATGCAGTCCGAATTGCAGCAGTTTTTCCGGCAGCAGCCTGATGACCAGCTCGGGAGTGCCCGGTGGAGATTGAATCGTGACATCGGTGGCTCCCGGGGTGTCGGCCAATGCTGTGGCCACTGCTGCTGCATCGCGGTTTAGCCCGTCGAGGTCTCGCCCGTAAATGTTGACGACCAGAGGGGCGGCATAACCGGAAATTGTTTCCTCGATGCGTTCGGTCAAGAAGGTATTGATTGCAAAGTTGACCCCGACGAATCCAGGATAACCAGGCCCGTCATCATCTACGCCGGATAGCTTTTCCCGGATTTCTTCGAGGATGCGTCGTTGTTCTGCGCCTGAAAGCGAGCCGATCTCGATTTCGAACTCGCTGTAATGGGTGCCGAAGGTGTCTGCTGCGTTTGGCGCACGGCCTACCCATTGAGCCACCGAGCGTACCCCATCGATGCTCTGCAACACTTCGGTGACTTTCCTGCCGATACGCAGGGATTCTTGTTCCGAGGTACCGGGCACGGCCGTCATGTGCATGATGTAGTGGCCTTCGTGCAGGCTGGGGATAAACTGGGTCTTGAACAGCGGCAAGGTAGTCAGGCCCAGGGCAATCAGCATCAAGGTGGCGCCGATCAGGATTTTGTAATGCTGTTCGATCACTCGTAGGCAACGCACATAGTGGCGCTTGATCAGGCGGATGATAGGTGAGTCCTCCGTTTCCAGGTTGGCGGATTGACCAAGTAGCAGATAACACAGAGCAGGCGTCACGGTCAGCGCAATGACCAGCGAAGCCATGATTGCCACAATGTAGGCTAGGCCCAATGGGGCAAACAGCTTGCCGGCCACGCCGTCTATCATCAGGAGGGGTAGAAAGACCAGTGCCACGATGAACGTGGCATACACTACTGAGCTGCGTACTTCCATGGAAGCCTGGAACACAACCTGGTGCAGCGGTGCAGGCGTTGGCAGCAGCCGGTTTTCCCGAATGCGGCGAAAGATGTTTTCCGAGTCGATGATGGCATCGTCCACTACCTCGCCGAGCGCAATGGCCAGGCCACCCAGTAGCATGATGTTGAGGCCAATGCCAAATTGCTGGAGTATCAGGATGGCGGCAAGGAGCGAGAGAGGGATCGCAGTTGCGGAAATCAGTGCGGCGCGGACATTGAACAGAAACAGGAACAAGATGCCGATGACGAGAGCAGAACCTATGAGGATGTCAATCTGCACACTATCGATGGCAGTCTCGATAAAGTTGGCCGGCCGAAACAATGCGGGATGCAGCGTGACCTCACGTGCATCCAGAACGGGTCCGAGTTCTGCCAGAGCCGATTCCACTGCCTGTGTGACGCCCTTGGTGTTGGCCCCGAGTTGTGATTGTATCGACAGGTATATCCCGTCATGACCATTGATGGCCGCGGCGCTGATAGACGGTGCTGCACCCTCAACGACCTGGCCGATGTCGCTGATGCGCAGTGTCTGGCCTGCTAAATGTAGCAGGGCAGTGCGCGCCAGTTGCTGTGGATCCAGGGCTTGGCCTTCTGTATTGATGATGATGCGCTGGTTATTGTTCTCGATGAAGCCTGCGCCGCGGATGGCGGTACTGCGGCTGACTGCATCCACGACTTGCTGCAGCGACACGTTGTAGCGCACCAACTTGGCAGGATCCACTTGAATATGAAACTGCCGGACCTGGCCTCCAAACACATTGACATCCGCCACTCCCTGCACGGACATCAAATGTGGCTTGATGGTCCAGTCCACCAATGTGCGCAGTTCGCTGAGCGTCCTGATGTCCGACGTGAGCCCGATGCCAAGCACCGTGCTGGCGGAGGAGGTCAGTGGCGTGATATTGGGGACAATACCTGTAGGCAACGTGTTGCTCAGCGTGGAAAGCCGTTCGGCGACTACCTGTCGGTTGCGGTAGATATCGGTGGATTCGTCGAAGATCACCGTGATGACGGACAGTCCGGGAATGGACTGGGAGCGTATGCTGGTGATGCCGACGGTGCCTGCAATACCACTTTCCAAGGGTTGGGTAACCAGCGACTCGACCAATTCGGCCGATAGGCCGGGAGATTCGGTTTGGATGACTAGCTGGGTCGGGGCGAACTCGGGAAAGACATCGAGGGGGCTATGTACTGTCTTGTAGACGCCATAGACCACCAGCATGAGTGCCAGTGCTACCATCACGCCGCTGTGACGTATGGAAAAACGGATCAGGGCCGACATCATGGGGTATCAGCTCCTAATCATCGTTCTCGTTGGTGATCTGGTACTTGAGCTCTTCCGAGAGCAGCAATTGAGCACCGCTGGTCACGATGGTGTCACCAGGCCTGAGCTTGCCATGGTTGAACCAGCCATTGTCACTTTCGATTTCCGTGCTGATGGGTTCACGCACAAATTTCTCGACGTCTTGTTTGCGGTACACCCATGCCTTGCCGCCATACCAGACGACAGCTTGTTGTGGGATCACTACGCCGGTCATCATGTTCTGCGTGTCCAGCTCCCGGGTGCTGAGGCGCATGCCTGCGCGTAGATTGGCGGCCGGGGCGGTATAAAAATAGGTTTTGCCTTGCAGTACAGGATCGGCTTGTGGAGACAAGGCAAGCAAGTGAGCCGTGATAGGGGAGATGCCGCTGCCTACCGGGGTCACCTGCAAATTTGCAGTGGGTTTATCTTGTTGCGGAGGCAGGACGATGCGCAGCAGCACCTGCCTGTATTCGAGCAATGCTTGAATGTCAGCACTGGGTTTAGGCTCCAGCATGCCTAGACCCAAGGTTTCTCCCCATTGTTGGCGAGCTGTGTGCCGTAGGTTGTCCAGCGCTGCCTCGTGTGCTTGCAGCTTGGCAAGGTCGCTTTTGTACAAGGCCTCTGCTGCTACCAGCATGCGGTCTGAAATATTGCGGTCATGCTGGTTGAGCAGTGACAGGCGCTCATAATCATTCTTACTGTTGACCAAGGATGCCTGGGCAACGGCAAGGTCGCCCAAGGCTTTCATGTATTGGGTGCGTAGGTTCAATAGCCCGTCCAGGCTGAGCACGCTGCCGAGGCCCTCTAGTATTGGCAAATGCTTGGCTTGCGTGAGCGTTTCGGTACGGATATCGCTTTGCTGCTGGGTTTCCATACTCAATATGATGGTGCTGATGCCCCCCTCAGTATGTATGCGATGAGGGCTTTCAATTTCCTCCTCTTCATTGAATGCCTCGAATTCATCCTTACTGAACAACACTAGCAGCCAGAGCAGTACCACGATCATGCAGGCCTGGACGATGATGACGGCAACAGCTTTCTTGCTCATGAAGCGGCTTCCTCGGCAAATGGGTGGTGGAGGGCAGGACGGCGTGAAGACGATGTCAAGGAGTCGAGGTTCTCCAACGGCAATTGCATACTGTCCTCAAGTGCGGCGGCCGCACGTTGTACCTGGTATTCGGCGGCAAGGAAGCGCTGCCTGGCCAGCACATTTTCAAGTTGATAAGTAGAAAGCTCCAGGCGATCGGCAAAGCCATGCTCGAAACGCAGCCTGGCCTGCTCCGTCTGGGTTCGCTGGGTGTCGTACAAACTTCTGGCTTGCTCAAGCGCCAGGAGTGCAGAACGGTACCGGCTCCGGGCACTGTCCATGGTGGCGATGACTCGGGCTTGCAACGCTTCGAATTGTGCTGCTTCCGTTTCGCGCAACGCTTTGGCTTCAGCAATCAGCCCCTGGTTGCGATGGAGCACGTTCAGGAGACTGGTAATGCCTAGCGACCAAATGTGGAATCCCTCTTCATAGTTATATGAGGGGCCCAGATGGATGTCGGGATACTGTCGTGCGATTTCCAGGCGCAGGCGCGCCTCGCTCGCAGCATAGGCTGCCAGCCCTGCCCGGATATCCACCCGGTTGAGCAGGGCAGCGTCTTGTGCTGTGGTATCAATGAGATTGGCAATATCAAGATCGCGCTGCATTTCGAACAACTGGCTGGTGGCATGTAGCTGCAACGGCAGCTGTTCAAACTTGTCAAGCGGCAGGCCCACATTGCTGGCAAGCTGGGTCTTGAGTTCGTCAATGCGGCCTTGCTCTTCGACCAGGGCTTGTTGTGATTTCTGCCATTGCAGTTTGGCGTTACTCAGTTCTACGCTTGAAATCATGCCGGCCTGCAAACGCAGTGTAAGCATGGAAACGATCTCACTACGTAATTGCACCTCTTCTTTCAGCATAGTGAGGTTCTGGTGCGCGGCATTGAACTCTATCCAGCTTGAAAGCAGCCGGTAGCGAAGATTCCACGTCGTCTGGGCAATATTGAGGCGTGCACTCTCAGAAAGGTTGGACGCCATATCTATCCTGGCCTGGCGCTTGCCGGCCGTTTCGATTGGGATGTTGAAGCGTAGGCTATAAACCTCTGGCACCTCCGGCTCATTGCGGCGGCCTGCAGCAATAGAAACACTGGGGTTGGGGCGCTGTTCCGCAGTGGTAATGGCGGCTATGGCGCGGCTTAATTGGGCGCGGGCAACATCAAGGTCTGGATGAAAATACAGCGTGCAGAGCATCAGCTCTTGCCAGCCCCATTGCTCAGGACGGCTGTCATAGCCCTCCTCGTGCAAATAGGCTAGAAAGCCGCTATCTCCCGTATCGTGCGCCCGTAATGAGACATGTCCATGGGCTGCCACAAGCGGATGAGCCTGGTATTGCTGATAGCCGCATCCCGTTGCCAGCAAGCTGCACAGGGTTATCGTAGTCCATAGTCCGGGCGGTCGTTTTATTGTTTTCATCGCGCCGCCAATGTTCACTCCACCCGTGATGGTACAACCTGCGGTGCTTGGCGGCAATGTCGGCAAGCGGAGTGCCGTTTTTATTGGTGATGCAATTGTTTGTTGTATAGGAGGGTTTGAGTCAAGCCTCAGAGAGGAAGCCTTGCTTTCAGTGACTAGTAGCTATCCTCATCTGCCCTGAAGGCGCGTTGAAGCTATTGTTATAGGGCATGAGGAGTGAATGTAAGCTGTGATGGCAGGGAATACTGATGGGAAAAGACCAAACTTAAAGAAAGGCGATGATACTACCCGAAGAGTTATTGCAAGGTTAGCCCGCAATCACGGCCCGAACCGAGTTCAAGGCATCTTGCAATGTTTCTTCCGGAAGCGTGTTGATGTTGGTTGCCAGCAGTTCGGCTGCTTCTTCCGTTCCTGCTGGTAAATCGTGGCTGTCCAGTTCAGCAACCAACCCTGCGGCGGCGCCAGTCACTTTCAACAATGCCTGGCGTTCTCTCATCAGGATTTCAAGCTCGGCGCGTAGCATGTTGATTTCATCTTGGTTGATAGTGCTTTGCATAAATGAATTTCTTTCAATGCATGTCGATTTAGGGTGATATCGGCCAGCTTTGAGGCATGTGTCAAACGACAACCGAAAACATGGGGGAAGATTACTGGGGATGTGCAATATGACTTGTGATCAGCTTGAATTTTTGAGCCATCCAACCCCTAGCAAGCAGCCATTCTAACCTATTACAAGCAACATGCTCTAGCAAAAAACCATGACGTGCTGGGTTTGCATTCACGGCTTGATAGGTGGGTGTGATCAAGTATGCCCGTGGAAGCGCTGAACCATATTGATCATTCCTTGATCCTGACCCTTTCATCTCACAAATATCACAATATTTTCATTGAATATTCTTTAATTTGTAACTCAACAACAAATCTAAAAAATGAGGTATTATCACTTTTATCACTTTTTGTGATATTCATTCTTTCTACAAGGGGTTGAATGATGGAAAACTTTGAGTACTTGGGCCATTCAGTCGCCATTATCTGCAAACCTGATAGTCTTCATAGCTACACTTGGGTTGCTCTGGTTGATGATGATTTCCTGGAGCCATCCAAAGAAGACTCATCCTATTCAACTGCTGAGGCTGCTTGCTCCGCGGGTACAAGGGTTGCCATGCAATATCTTGAATCCCTCCAGCATGCTCCGGAAGCCGATGTTGCTGATGCCAAAGCCCATGAAAGAGTCATTCAGGCTCATATTCAGCAAGGTAGCGGCTTGAGCTTCCATACTATTTCAGCGCGCCATTGAGATTCAAAAGCCTCGGTTTGTTCCTGCATGATGCTTGCCTTGGCTTGCAGATTGGCCCCTCATTAAAGCAATAAATTTAGAGCTAGAGCTTTCTTAATTGAGGGGGGGCTGTAATGATGAATTAATCAAGGATTACAGCTGTCAGTTATCGAAGCGATCAAGTGAGTTGAGGCTGTGCTAGTGGTGCCTGCTGGGTTGTGAGTTTGGTATCAGTCCGCCATCTTTCATAAAGTGGGTTCCGAGTAGGAGAAATTTGCGGATCGCGCCCATCCGCGAAATTCTGTTGGCTGAGCGTGAAAAGCAGATGTCTGCAATCTTGTCGCGCTTGGATAGCGCTATCCGATGAGCCCCCAGCATTCGTTATCCTTCTGATTGCTGACATCGTCGCAGTTTAAGTATTTATCGAGCACGTCATCAAACGTCTTGCCGGGTATTTGAAGTTTGTCGCTTGAAAAATAGAGAGGCACTTGCTTGGGCATGAAAAAAGGCGCCAAACCGTCGTTTGCGCCTTGATTCTATTGATTTTATAGCTGTTTTGAACCACTGATTGTGGTGCGAAAGGAGAGACTCGAACTCTCACGCCTCGCGGCGCTGGAACCTAAATCCAGTGCGTCTACCAATTCCGCCACTTTCGCTTACTCTTCGGCTACTGCAGCTAATCAAAGCTTAATGCCAAGGGGAGGCGATTATAACGTAGTTTTCATGCTCAGCCAATTCATTATGGAATTGGCAATGAGGCAGTTTGTGTCCTAGGGAGGTCAATGAGTTGGTGTCGTTGAGTCATTGCATCTGAGTCTTTGTATTTTCAAGAATCTTCGCCCGAGTTCAGTCAGTTTCAGCATGGATACTTTTTCAATCTGCCAAGGATGTTCGCGGGACATGCTGGTAACAAACCATGGTTGCTTAATAAGGCCTTGCTTATAAGCATATTGAAGGCAGACGACTTCGACTTGAAACCGGGCGATGTCCTGAGGATTCGCGGCTTTCAATGTTGTTTCTCCGTTTTCTATTCTCAGTAAGGTTTGCAGAAGCTTATCCATGATGGTTCTCCCTGAGTTTATTGGGAAGCTAGAGATGGCATCTTGCTTTTGCTATTGATATGCGGAAGTGAATGGCTTTAATGCAGGACATTGCTTCGCAGTTTAGGAACGATTGCTCGATGCCGGAGTGTTGAGCCATCATAGAAAAATCCGCTCAGGCTCGGCTATAGGCAGTTTTACCAAGCTTGTGTCGGATAATTCCGACTGCGGAAAAATAAAGAGAGGGATAAGCTTCTGGCGCGAAACAGCCGTGGCAAAGTGTGATGATTGCTTGCGTTCACTTATTGCCATGTGGCAGTAGTGCATCGGGGCGGGGATAACCCATGGGTATTGAAGCTAGAGGGCAAAATAGAGAAGATATTGTCTTAGACCTGCAATGCTTTTAATGGGACAATGAGCTATGAGGATGTTCCATCAAATTTTCTTATCGCTAACCCAGCGGACAATAAAAAACCGCATCAGCTACAAAGTAAGCAATGATGCGGTTTCTAATAATTCTGTTGGTGCCCAGAAGAGGACTCGAACCTCCACAGTGTTGCCACCACTAGGACCTGAACCTAGCGCGTCTACCAATTCCGCCATCTGGGCATCGAATATCGATGAGCCGCGCATTTTATAGGAAAGCCATACTTTGTCAACGAAAAAAAAACAGATTGCAAAAACAGGTGTAAAAGAAGCCGCTCCTCAGCGCAAGCTCAAGGGCGGCCGGGCGGGTGACCCTTATGCCGAGCGGGAGCAGGAGAAATATGCCAACCCTTTACCTAGCCGGGAATTTATCTTGTCGGTGATGGAGGAGCAGGGCGTTCCCGTGACGGTGGAGGAGCTCTATCGCTTGGTTGGTGTCAAGAAATCCGAACAGGAAATTTTCTCACGCCGCCTGAGGGCGATGGAGCGTGATGGACAGATTATCCAGAACCGCAAGGGCGCCTTGTGCATTGCGGAGAAGGTGAATTTGCTGGCAGGAAGGGTGCAGGGGCATCCTGATGGTTTTGGCTTCTTCATTCCCGATGGTGGGGGAGACGATTTGTTCCTTTCCCCCCGGGAGATGGCCCAGGTGATGCATGGGGATCGCGTAATGGTGCGTCCCGCCGGTACCGACAGACGCGGCAGGCCGGAGGGGCGGATTGTCGAGGTGCTCGAGCGTGCGACCAAGACATTGGTTGGTCGGGTGATCAGCAGTCACGGGGTGACCATCGTCGCAGCGGAGGATAAGCGTGTTAACCAGGATATCCTGATTCCCTATCACCTTGATATGGGGGCGAAGGACGGGCAAGTGGTGACGGTTGAGCTGACCGAGCAGCCATCGATCCACGCCAAGCCGGTAGGAAAGGTGATCGAGATATTGGGCAATTATGCCGACCCGGGGATGGAAATCGAAATTGCCCTACGCAAGCATCATTTGCCCCATGAGTTTTCCGAAGCTGCGATCAAGCAGGCGCAGAAGTACCCTAAGAAGGTACGTGCTGCTGACTGGAAGGGGCGCATCGACTTGCGCGAGCTCCCCTTGGTGACGATTGATGGTGAAACTGCACGCGACTTCGATGATGCCGTCTACTGTGAACCTCAGGGGACAGGTTGGCGCCTGGTGGTGGCGATTGCTGATGTCAGTTTTTACGTCAGGCCGGGCGACAGTCTCGACAAGGATGCTTATGAGCGCGGTAATTCCGTTTATTTCCCGCGACGCGTGATTCCCATGCTTCCCGAGGCATTGTCCAACGGACTTTGCTCACTCAATCCCGATGTGGACAGGCTGTGCATGATCTGTGACATGCAGATCAGCAATACCGGGCGCATTAAGCAATATAAGTTTTATCCTTCCGTGATGCGCTCCAAGGCCAGGATGACTTATACCAAGGTCTTCGACATGATCAGCAATCCTGCTGGCGAGGTGGCCCGCGAGTACGATTGGCTGATGCCGCACGTGCAGCATCTATACAGGCTTTACAAAGTCATGTTGGCAGCACGCGAGAAACGTGGGGCGATCGAGTTCGAAAGCAATGAAACCTTGATGGTGTTCAACGATAACGGCAAGATCGAACGTATCGAAGCGACTTCCCGTAATGAGGCGCACAGGCTCATCGAGGAGTGTATGTTGGCTGCCAACGTCTGCGCTGCAAATTTTCTCGACAAGTGCAAGCACCCTGCCTTATACCGTGTTCACGATGGACCTACCGAAGAAAAGCTGGAAGCCTTGCGTACCTTCATGGGTGAGTTCGGCTTTACTCTGGGGGGGGGTGATACTCCGCATGCCAAGGACTATGGCAAGCTGCTGGCCCAGATCAAGGGGCGCCCGGATGAGCAGTTGTTGCAGACTGTATTGCTGCGTTCCATGCAGCAAGCTGTCTACAGTCCTGACAATATTGGCCACTTTGGTCTGGCTTATGAGGCATATACCCATTTCACTTCGCCAATCCGCCGTTATCCCGACCTGCTGATCCATCGGGCAATCAAGGCGGCCCTGAATGGCGAGGTGTACAAAGCGGGGGATTGGAATGAGCTTGGCAAGCACTGCTCCATGACCGAGCGGCGTGCCGATGATGCAACGCGGGACGTAGAAGCCTGGCTTAAGTGCTACTACATGCAGGACAAGATTGGTGAGGAGTTTGACGGCACGGTAGCGGGTGTGACCAGTTTCGGCCTGTTCGTGGCGCTGGATGGTGTCTACGTGGAAGGGCTGCTTCACGTGACTGAGTTGGGTAATGATTATTTCAATTACGACAAAGCCCGGCATGAAATGCTGGGCGAGCGGACTGGGGTCAGGTTTCGTCTCGGAGACAGGTTGCGCGTCAAGGTGAACCGCGTAGACCTTGAAACCAGCCGTATAGATTTTGGGCTTGTTGCCAGACAGGACCAGATGCAGGCATCATCCACTCCCCCAGCCCCAGCTAATCGCCGTCGTGGGAAGCCTGCCCCTGCTGCGGCGACAGTAAAAGCTGCGGCAGCGCCTGATGCGGAAAAGCCCAAGCGCCGCCAGTCTGCCACTGTCACGTCAACAGAGTTGCCGACCAAGTCCCCGGTGCAGGAGGCAGTGAAAAAGCCGAGGGCCCGCAGGGCCGATGCGACCCCGGCGCAGAAAACAACAAGGACGAGGCCGCCCCGCGCAAGCGGCGGAAAATCTCGTGCCACAGTGACAACCAAGAAGAAAGCTAGTTGATTGAATGAGTGACGTGCGTATTTTGTTTGGCTTTCATGCCGTATTGAGCCGTTTGCGCCAGCATGCGGCGAGCGTCCAGGAAGTCCTGGTCGACCAGGACAGGGTGGATGCGCGCATGAAGGATTTGTTGCAGATGGCGGAAGGCGCCAATGTACGGGTGATGCACGTGGAGCGGGCTCGCCTGGATGGCATGGCGGGCGGCAATGCTCGGCATCAGGGTGTGATTGCCCGTGTAGTGGATACCCCGATTCCCTACAAGGATATCCATGACATCCTGGAATCCGACCTGAAAGAGCCGCCATTTTTTCTAGTGCTGGATGGTGTGGAAGATCCGCATAACCTTGGTGCCTGCCTGCGGGTAGCCGATGCGATGGGGGTACATGCAGTGATTGCGCCCAAGGATCGCGCAGCAGGCCTGAATGCCACGGTACGCAAGGTGGCTTGCGGCGCCGCGGAAACTGTACCGTTTATTGCCGTGACCAATTTGGCGCGAACGCTGCGTGAACTCAAGGATGCCGGTGTGTTCATCGTGGGGGCTGCGGCAGAGGCAGATGCCGACTTACCATCTACCAATTTATCGGGCCCGCTGGCGCTGGTGCTGGGGGCGGAAGGGAGTGGTCTGCGCCGACTGACGCAGGAAACTTGCGACAGCTTGATCAGCATTCCGATGTTTGGCTCTGTTGAGAGTCTGAATGTATCGGTTGCCAGCGGTATTTGCCTGTATGAGGCACGCAGGCAGCGCATCCTGCAGCAGGCTTGACCGAGTTGGCGCAGGGCGAGTTTTTAGTGAAATCGCCAAGATGTCGTCCGCATGGTCTGTGTCGCGAGCCTGTCACTCGATCAGTTGATACTACATGCTCAGGACGGCCTGGTTTTTGCAGGCCGGGGGGCGGTAAATATTGCGTCCCAGCTTTATTTTGGGCCGCTAAAATGTTATTTTATCGGTCTTTCCGTAGTAGTTTTATCTAAATAATTATCTTTGGAGTCATCATGGCTGTTGAACGTACCCTATCCATTATCAAACCCGATGCAGTTGCGAAGAACGTGATCGGCAAGATCTATACCCGTTTTGAAGATGCCGGCCTCAAGATCATCGCTTCCAAGATGGTGCAACTGTCTCAGGCTGATGCTGAGGGTTTTTATGCAGTCCACAAGGAGCGCCCTTTCTTCAATGATCTGGTCAAGTTCATGATTTCCGGTCCAGTCGTCGTACAGGTGCTGGAAGGTGAAAATGCGGTGCTCAAGCACCGTGAGCTGATGGGCGCTACCGACCCGAAAAAAGCTGAGCCAGGTACTATCCGCGCTGACTTCGCCGATAGCATTGATGCCAATGCCGTTCATGGGTCAGACTCCCTGGAAAATGCTGCAGTCGAAATTGCCTATTTCTTTGCGCAATCCAATATTTACAGCCGCTGAGGTTGTCTCTGCATGACGGTCAATCTCCTCAATTTCAACCAGGCAGCGCTCGCAGAATATTTCCAAGGTATTGGCGAGAAGCCGTTCCGTGCCAAGCAGATGATGCGCTGGATGCATCACTTCGGCGTGAGCGATTTTGGGGAGATGACGGATATTGCCAAGGCATTGCGTGAAAAGCTGGCCAAGGAGGCTGTGGTTGCGCCTCCTTCAGTTCATCTGGAGCAAATATCGGAAGATGGGACGCGCAAGTGGTTGATTGACGTTGGGGCAGGCAATGGCGTCGAGACAGTGTTCATCCCCGAGGATGATCGCGGCACGCTTTGCGTTTCTTCGCAGGTAGGATGTGCGTTGGATTGCACATTCTGTTCTACCGGACGCCAGGGATTCAACCGTAATCTCAGCGTTTCCGAGATCATTGGTCAGTTATGGGTGGCGAACAAGGCGCTTGGTCGCGATCCCAAGGGGGACCGCATCATCAGCAATGTTGTCATGATGGGCATGGGCGAGCCGCTGGCCAATTTCGACAATGTCGTGGCAGCCATGAATATTATGCTGGACGATTCTGCTTATGGCTTGAGCCGTCGTCGCGTGACCTTGTCCACTTCTGGTATGGTGCCGGCCATGGACAGGTTGCGCGAGGAGTGTCCCGTGGCGCTGGCAGTGTCCCTTCATGCCCCCAATGATGCATTGCGTGACGAAATTGTGCCGATCAATCGCAAGTATCCCATTGCGCAGCTCATGGCGGCTTGCCAGCGTTATCTCGAAAAGGCGCCACGCGATTTTGTCACCTTCGAGTATGTGATGCTGGACGGTGTCAACGATACTGCCGAGCATGCCAGGCAATTGTTGAATATCGTTCAGGATGTGCCTTGCAAATTCAACCTGATTCCATTCAACCCTTTCCCGAATAGCGGCTACGATACCTCCAAGCCCGACAATATCCGCCGTTTTCGCGATATCCTCATGCAGGCAGGCTATGTCGTGACCACACGCAAGACCCGCGGCGAGGACATTGACGCGGCTTGTGGTCAGCTGGCTGGTAAGGTGCAGGATAAGACCAAGCGTTCGTTGCGCCGCATCAAAGTGGAGGCGGTTGCGTGAGGAAGTTCCTGGTGGGGGCTTGCTGCTTGTTGCTGATCGCTTGTGCCGCCACTGAAACCAAGCAGGATACCGAGGCAAGCCGTGAGCGCGCCCGTGTACATACCGAACTGGGTGCTGGATATTATGCCCAGAACCAGATTGCCGTGGCGTTGGAGGAATTTGAGCTTGCCGCGCAGATCAATCCTTCCTATGCGCCTGCCTATAACGGCCTTGGGCTAGTGTATGGCACATTGCGTGAAGACGAGAAGGCAGATGCAGCATTCCGCAAAGCGTTGCAGCTAGACCCGAAAAGCTCTGAAACGCGCAACAATTACGGTAGCTTTCTCTGCGCGCGCAACCGTATCGATGAATCTATCGTCCAGTTCATGGAAGCGGTCAAGAATCCGCTGTATGTCACGCCGGGCGTGGCATACATGAATGCTGGCACTTGCCTGCTACGTAAGAAGGATATTAAGCAGGCTGAGCTTTACCTGCAGCATGCCTTGCAATTGCAGCCACAATTATTTCAGGCAGGGTATCAATTGGCGGTGATTGCCCATAGTCGAGGCGAGTATGAGGCGGCGCGCGACTACCTTAAGCCTGCGTTGGAAAGTGACAGCCCAACCGCCGACATGCTTTGGCTGGGCATTAAGCTTGCTCGCGAAGCAGGCGACCGTGATAGTGAGGCCAGTTATGCTTTGCAGCTGAGGAGGAAATTTCCTCATTCCGAGCAAGCAAAACGATTATTGTCAGGACAGTAATAATGAGTGAGCAAGATTCTCCCGAGCAGGAGCTGCAGGCAGCGCCAGCCTCGATTGATCGTATCGGACCGACTCTGGTCGCCGCGCGGGAAAGTCTCGGCCTGGGGGCTGAGGATGTTGCGAATCGCCTGCGCCTCAGTCTACGCCAGGTGCAAGCACTGGAAAACGATGATTTTGCTGCATTGCCTGAAGCTGTCATCACGCGTGGGTTCATACGCAACTATGCGCGCCTGGTCAATATCGACGCAGCCCCTCTGCTGCGTGTCTACAGTCAATATGTACCTGTGCAGGACAGCCAGGCGATCAGCATCCCTTCTGCGAATATCGTGATTTCCGGCGAGGCGGGGGCGCCATGGCGGCCCTATATGTGGTTCGGGATATTGCTGGTCGTATTGATGGCTGGGTGGGTGCTGTATGTTGATTTCTATCAGGCGCATGATCCCGATACCGGATTATCGGAAGCGATAGTGGCTCCAATCTCGGATAAGGACGAATTGATTTCCGGCAAGCCTGAGGCAGAAGCGCTTGCTTCGCCTGATCCCATGCCGCCAGCACCTACAGATGAACCTGCTGCTGTTGAACAGCCGGCGGCTGTGCCAGCGACGCCATCCGCGGTTGAGATAACTCCTCCTATCGCTCAACCTGCTCTTGCATTGCCGGCGGCGGAAGATGCACGCATCAAATTTACCGTCACTGAGGCGACCTGGGTCAGCGTTTCAGATGCCAATGGTAAACAAATCATGAGTAAGACGCTTGAGCCCAATAGCGAGGAGGTCGTGACTGGCAAACCACCATTTAGGATTGTGGTTGGCAACATCCATGGCACCAAGCTGGAATACAATAACAACCCCGTTGATCTGGCGCCTTATGCCAAGGTCAATGTGGCCCGACTGACACTGGAGTAGAGCTTGGATCATCAATCTCTCAGCCGGCGCACTACCAAGACCGTCATGATCGGTCATGTTCCGGTAGGCAGTAGCGCCCCGGTAGTCGTGCAGTCCATGACCAATACCGATACCGCCGATGCTGCAGCTACGGTCCGTCAGGTGTATGAGCTTTGGCGTGCTGGCTCAGAAATCGTGCGTATTACCGTGAATTCGCCCGAGGCTGCCGCACAAGTGGGTGCCATCAGGCGTCAGCTTGACGATCTGGGGTGCAATGTTCCGTTGGTGGGTGACTTTCACTTCAATGGCCATCGTTTGCTGGCGCAATATCCTGATTGCGCCGAGGCGCTGGCGAAATATCGCATTAATCCGGGTAATGTAGGTAAGGGTTCCAAGCGGGACGAGCAGTTTTCTGCCATGATCAAGGCGGCAATCGACTACAACAAGCCTGTCCGCATCGGCGTAAACTGGGGCAGCCTGGATCAGGCCAAGATGGCGCGCATGATGGATGAAAACTCTAAGCGTGCCGCACCCTTGGCTGCGGATGCCTTGATGCGCGAAATGCTGATCCAGTCGGCATTGGAGAATGCCGCTGCAGCAGAGGAACTCGGCCTTCCCAGTGACCGCATCATTATTTCCTGCAAGGTGAGTGCGGTGCAGGACCTGATCAAAGTCTACCGCGACTTGGGTAGTCGCTGCGATTATCCATTGCACCTGGGGCTGACCGAGGCCGGCATGGGCTCCAAGGGAATCGTGGCGTCCACTGCGGCCTTGTCCGTATTGCTGCAGGATGGAATCGGCGACACCATCCGGGTATCGTTGACGCCAGAGCCTGGTGAGTCGCGGACCAAAGAAGTCGTGGTAGCGCAGGAGATCCTGCAGACCATGGGTATACGCTCATTTACTCCGCTGGTGACGGCCTGTCCAGGTTGCGGCAGGACGACTTCCACTTTCTTCCAGGAGCTCGCCCAGAAAATTCAGCACTACCTGCGCGATCAAATGCCTGTCTGGCGCAGCCAGTATCCCGGCGTGGAGAACATGAGCGTGGCCGTGATGGGCTGCGTCGTGAATGGGCCAGGCGAGTCCAAGCTTGCCAATATCGGCATCAGCCTGCCGGGGACGGGAGAGGTGCCAGTTGCTCCAGTCTATGTCGATGGGGAAAAAACTGTCACCCTCAAGGGAGAGAGAATTGCGGACGACTTCAAGGTGATCGTGGAAGAATATGTACGCGTCAATTATGCTGAGGGCGGGCGCCTCCGCCAGCAGGGCACGGGCACGGGTCTGAAGACCATCCCACTCAAGGCAATCTAGAAAACTATATTAATTCAAACATCTATGTCTGATAAGTTTCAAAGTATCAAGGGATTCTACGATATCCTGCCAGCAGATACCGCATTGTGGCAGCGGATAGAGGATAGTGCCCGGCAGGTTCTGTCTCAGTACGGCTATCGCAATATCCGGCTGCCCATTGTCGAGCCCACCGAGCTCTTTATCCGCGGAGTGGGCGAGCATACCGATATTGTCGAGAAGGAAATGTATTCCTGGGAGGATAAACTCAACGGTGACCGTCTTACCTTGCGTCCAGAAGGTACTGCCGGGTGCGTCAGGGCCGTGGTCGAGCACAGCTTGACTTACAACGGCCCGCAGCGCCTCTGGTACATGGGCCCGATGTTCCGGCATGAAAATGTACAGAAAGGCCGCCAACGCCAGTTTCACCAGATCGGTGCCGAAGCGTTTGGGTATACCGGTCCTGATGTTGATGCTGAGCAAATTTCTATGCTGGCCAGACTCTGGCGCGAGCTTGGAGTGGCGAACGAGGTCGAGCTACAGTTGAACACCATCGGCGACGCTTCGGAACGCGCTCAGTACCGCCAGGTGCTGATACGCTATTTCGAGCAGCATGAGAGTCTTCTCGATGACGACGCCAAGCGCCGTCTGTATGCCAATCCATTGCGCATCCTGGATAGTAAAAATCCTGCCATGCAGACCATGATCGAGGCAGCGCCGAAGCTGCTCGATAGCCTCGGCGAGGAAAGCCGGGCCCATTTCGACGGCGTGACCCGCCAGCTAGACCAGCTTGGCATCAAATGGACATTGAACACCCGCCTAGTGCGAGGCCTGGATTACTACAATCGCACTGTGTTCGAGTGGGTCACCAACAAACTGGGCAGTCAGGGCACGATTGCTGGCGGCGGCCGTTACGATAGCCTGGTGCAGAGCCTGGGGGGAAAGGAAACACCGGCATGCGGCTTTGGCATTGGCCTTGAGCGCGTGTTTCTGCTGATGCGGGAATGTGGCATCGAAGCGTTCCACAGCCCAGACGTCTATCTCGTCAATGTGGGCGATGCGGCCAACAAGGCAGCTTTGCCCATTGCGGAGGCCCTGCGAGACAGCGGCTTGAGCGTAAGCCTGCATGCAGGAGGCGGCAGCTTCAAGTCGCAAATGAAGAAAGCAGACCAGAGTGGTGCTCAATATGCCTTGATCTTGGGCGATGACGAAATCGCCGCGAACGAGGTTTGCCTGAAACCATTGCGTGAAAATGGTGAGCAACGCAGAATGTCCTTATCCCAGGCTATAGAGGCATTGCATACATGACCGAACTGCTGCGCATCGAGAACCTGACCATAGCCCCCAAGGCAGAGCCTGAGCGATTGCTGGTCAGTCGTGTTTCTCTTGCGCTGGAAGCCGGTGAAACGACTTGTATTGTGGGAGAGTCCGGAAGCGGAAAAAGCCTGACGGCACTTGCCATCATGGGGCTGCTCTCTGAGCAGCTGCAGCTGAAAAGCGGCGGCATCTATTTCAAGGGGCGTGATATTGCGCGCGCCGGCAATGACGAGTTGCAGAAAATTCGTGGCAGGGAAATCGGCATGATTTTCCAGGAGCCCATGACTTCGCTCAATCCGGTCCTGACTGTCGGTTACCAGATAGGCGAAAGTCTGGCCCATCATTTGAAGATGAGCGGCTCAGCTCTGAAGGCCAGGGTGGCGAGCTTGTTGCAGCAGGTGGGTATTCCCCCGGAGCGCGCCGGCAGTTATCCCGATGAGTTGTCTGGCGGTCAGCGTCAACGTGTGATGATTGCGATGAGCATTGCATGCGAGCCTGCCATGCTCATCGCAGATGAGCCTACGACCGCACTGGACGTGACGGTGCAGGCACAAATCCTCAAACTGCTGGCTGACCTCAAGGTACGCATGCACATGGGGATGCTGTTCATTACACACGATTTCGGCGTGGTGGCGGATATTGCGGACAATGTGGTCGTCATGTTCCGTGGCGAGATTGTGGAGGCGGGACCGGTACAATCGGTGCTGCAGAATCCGCAACATCCCTATACCCGCGCCTTGCTTGATTGCGTGCCGGACGCCGAGGGCAAAAAGCCGCTTAAGCCTATCGATTATGCCTGGCTAAGCACAGGAAGCGCCTGATGGATACTGTCTCCGACAACTATATTCTGCTTGCACGCGATCTCAACAAGACGTATACCCAGCGTAGCGGGCGTTTCGGTTTTGGCAGCACCAAGGTCAAGGCTCTGGACAATGTCAGCATCTCATTGCGGGCGGGTAGTACATTGGCGATCGTAGGGGAGTCCGGTAGCGGCAAATCCACTTTGGCGCGTTGTCTGTTACAATTGCAACCCCTGGATAGCGGTGAAGTCATTTTTCAAGGCAATAACCTGGCAAAACTCTCGGGCCATGCCTTGCGACAGGAGCGCCGACATTTGCAGATGATTTTCCAGGACCCTTTTGCTTCGCTCAATCCTCGCATGAAGGTTCGTGAGATTGTGGCGGAGGGGCTGGTGATTCATGAAGTCGGCACGGCAAGAGAGCAGCAGGACAAGGTAGTGCAGATGCTGGAGCGGGTCGGCCTGAGTGCTGCCGATATGAACAAATATCCCCACCAGTTTTCCGGTGGCCAGAGACAGCGCATCGGGATTGCCCGGGCGCTTGTGTTGCAGCCCAAGGTCGTCATATGTGACGAGCCCGTCTCCGCGCTGGATGTATCTATCCAGGCGCAGATCTTATTGTTGTTGCAAAGCCTGCAGCAGGAAATGAACCTGAGCTATCTTTTTATTAGCCATGATCTGCGTGTGGTACGTCATATCGCGGATGACGTGGCTGTGATGTACAAGGGGCGCATCGTGGAGCAGGGAAGTGTGGAGCGTATTTACGGCACCCCCACCCAGGACTACACCCGTAATTTGTTGAATTCTATCCCGGGACGCAAGGCCCAGGCAGCGTAATTTTAGGAAAGAGCATGGCATACGATTTGGAAGAACAAGACCAGTTGGACGCATTCCGGAGCTGGTGGAAGCGCAACGGTAATCTCGTTATTGGCGTGGCAGCACTGGCGCTGGTTGGCTTTGGTGGTTACGAAGGCTGGCAATATTACCAGTATCAGCAATCCGCTGCTGCGTCAGTGCAGTATCAGAACATGGCCAGTACCGATATCAAGGATGCCGACAAGATACGGACATTGTCTGCCGAGCTGATGGACAAATACTCTTCCACACCATACGCAGGGCGTGCTGCGGTGGCGGTGGCTAAACTTAATTACCAGGAGCAGGACCTGGAAAGCGCCAAAGCTCAATTGACATGGGCAGCCAAGAATGCCAAGGAAGACGCTGTACGGGCAATTGCATTGCTGCAGCTGGCTGCCATCCAATATGAGGAAAAAGCTTACGACGAAGCATTGAAAACCTTGTCAGAAAAACATGATGCCGGATATGCCGGGCTGTTTGCCGACCTGAAGGGCGATGTGCTCGTTGCGCAAGGCAAGACCGAAGATGCCAAGGCCGCTTACAAGGATGCACTTGCCAAGCTGGATATGCAGGGTGATTACTACAAATATACCGAGTACAAGCTGGAAGCACTTGGTAGCTGATGGAGCGAAGTTTGCGTTCAATTTCATTGTCAATCGCCGCCGCTGTGTTATTGGGTGGATGTTCCACGATCAGCGACCTTAAAACCGATATATCCGAGCGCGTGTTCGGGCGTGATCAGGCTGACCCGCCTGCCGAGTTGGTAGAGTTCAAGCCCACGCTGAAGCCGAGAATTGTTTGGTCTGCCAAGGTGGGCGAATCAGGGCTTGCCGACTTCATGCCTGCTGCAGCTGATGGCTTTGTATACGCGGCAAGCGGAGATGGTGAGATCGCCAAGTTTGATGCAGTTAGCGGTAAACAGGTGTGGAAGGTCAATGCCGGGGAAGCGCTGACTGGCGGCGTTGGCCTTGGTAGCGGCTTGGTGCTGGTCGGGACGCCCAAGGGCTATGTACTGGCTTATGACCTTGATGGA
The DNA here is from genome assembly GCF_000013705.1 of Methylobacillus flagellatus KT. Classification (NCBI taxonomy): domain Bacteria; kingdom Pseudomonadati; phylum Pseudomonadota; class Betaproteobacteria; order Nitrosomonadales; family Methylophilaceae; genus Methylobacillus; species Methylobacillus flagellatus. The sequence continues at coordinate 1,729,990 of NC_007947.1, read as the reverse complement.
AAACTGCTATGGAAATCCAAGGTCAGCAGCGAGGTCTTGAGTGCTCCTCAAGTGGAGAATGATGTCGTGGTCGTTCGTTGCGGTGACAGCCGGATTTTCGGCTTGAACGCCAAGGATGGTGCGCGCAAGTGGGTGTATGAGCGTGCTACGCCGACCCTGACCCTGCGCAGCAGCGCTGGCGTGACGATTGCCGATAATATTGTCTACGCGGGATTTGCCGGCGGCAAGCTTGTCTCGCTGCGTGCCGATGATGGCAAGACGTTATGGGAGGCTTCTGTTGCCCTGCCCAAGGGAACGACAGAGTTGGAGCGCATCGCGGATATTACCAGCTTGCCTGTGGTGGATGGGCCATTGGTATACGCAGTTGCTTATCAGGGCCGTGTCGCTGCCGTGGAGCGTACAACTGGACGGGTTGCCTGGACGCGGGATATTTCAAGCTATACCGGCCTGGGCGCTGAGGATGCGCGAGTGTATGTTTCGCACGCCAGTGGAGCCGTGTTCGCACTTGATTATTCAAGTGGCCGTACTTTCTGGCGTCAGCCAGACCTCAAGAACCGCCAATTGAGTGCCCCATTGCCAATGGGAGGTGTCGTGGTGGTTGGGGATGTCGAGGGTTATCTCCACTTCATGGACCGTGATGAAGGCAATTTTGTGGCCCGATTGCAGACCGAAAAGGGCGCGGTGATGCCTCAGCCGGTTGCGCTTGGCACTAACGGCTTCCTGGTTCAGACCCGCAAGGGTGGCTTATATGCTGTTTCAGTAGTGCCGCAATGATGCTGCCGACCATCGTTCTTGTTGGCAGGCCCAACGTAGGCAAGTCTACATTGTTCAACCGCCTGACCAAGACCCGAGATGCCTTGGTGGCAGACTTGCCTGGACTGACGCGCGATCGCCATTATGGTCGTGGCGTAGTAGGAAGCAAACCTTATCTAGTTGTTGATACCGGTGGTTTTGAGCCACTGGTGGATAGTGGTATTCTCAAGGAAATGGCACGCCAGACGCTGTTGGCGATTGATGAGGCTGATGTAGTGATTTTTCTCGTCGACGGACGCAACGGTCTTGCACCTCAAGATAAGGTGATCGCCGAACGGCTGCGTAAGAGTCAGCGGCCTATCCTGTTGGCCGTCAATAAGACGGAAGGCATGCAGCGCGCCATTGCCAGTGCAGAATTCCACGAACTGGGATTGGGACATCCACTATCTATATCCTCCGCCCATGGTGAAGGTGTGCGGGACCTTGTCGAACTGGCCCTGGAAAACTTTCCTGAGCCCGGTGAGGAAGAGGAGTCCCAAGGGAACCAAGTGCCCAAGGTGGCAATCGTGGGCCGCCCGAATGTGGGAAAGTCAACCTTGGTCAATGCGCTTCTGGGCGAGGAGCGCGTGATTGCATTTGACCAGCCGGGAACGACCCGTGACTCGATCTATCTGGATCTCGAGCGCAACGGCAAGCGCTACACGATTATTGATACGGCAGGTGTGCGCAGGCGTGGCAAGGTTTTTGAGGCAGTAGAGAAGTTTTCTGTCATTAAGACCATGCAGGCAATTGAAGAGGCCAACGTCGCTATTCTCGTGGTTGATGCGCAGGAAGGCATTACTGAGCAGGATGCCCACGTTTCGGCTTACATCCTCGACAGTGGCCGGGCACTCGTGGTGGCCGTAAACAAATGGGATGGCCTGGAAGATGATAAACGCGAATGGATCAAGCGCGAAATCGACCGCAAGCTGCAGTTCCTGGATTTTGCCAAGTTTCACTATATTTCGGCTTTGCGCAAGAAGGGCCTGGGTGAGTTATTCCATTCTGTGGATGCCGCCTACAAGGCTGCCATGGCCAAGCTCTCAACTCCGCAACTGACCCGGGTTCTGGAAGATGCGACCATGCAGCACCAGCCGCCGATCAGCAAGGGCATACGGCCCAAGCTCCGTTACGCGCATCAAGGTGGTAGCAATCCTCCTATCGTCGTGATCCACGGCAACCATGTGGATGGTATCAAGGAGAGTTACCGGCGTTATCTGGCAGGCGTATTCCGCAAGGCATTCCAGTTGACTGGAACACCATTGCGGGTGCAGTTCAACCAAGGCCACAATCCTTTTGCCGAACAGGAAGAGCGTAAGCAGGGTGAAGGCATCGTGAGTATGCGCAGGCGCAAGACTGCGGAGCGAGCGGCCTTGAATGCGCGAAAAAATGAAGACCAGGGCCGCAAGATCAAGAAAAAGCCGGGCGTTGTCGCCAGCTCGCGCAACGTGAAAAACAAGGTGGTCTCCAAGAAATAGGAGGGGGTCGACATTAAGGGCCTTGACGGTATGCAGCGTTTGCCCTGATAAACAGCTCGCTCATATTCCCATCACACATGCCAGGGGCCAGTGTTTAGATAAAAGCGACGAATCGAGTAATATCGCGATTAGCTCTATCTACTCTTCTAAGAGAGCAAGCTTACTCTAGAATAGGCTTTCCCAGAATCGCCACCATACACGTTCATCCTTGGGGACATTGTTTCCCAGCATGAGGCTGTTGGGGTAGTTTTGCGCCAGCACACGCTTGGCATCGTCGCGCAGATCATCCATGCTCATGGCGTCGTATGCGCTGATCAGAATCACCAGTGCTTCTTCAATATGGGGCGTGTCAGGATAAAACTCCATGACATATTTGCAGCGGTTGGCTGCAGCCACGTAAGCCTGGCGCTTCATGTAATAGCGGGCAACGTGTAGTTCGTGCTGGGCGAGAGAGTTCACTAGGTAGCTCATGCGCAAGGTAGCGTCCTTGACATAGCGGCTGTTGGGGAAGCGGTTCACCAGCTCCTTGAGAGCGAGGAAGGATTCGCGCAACGATTTCGGGTCGCGGTCACTGATTTGCTGCTTGGTGAGTTTTTCGATGATCCCGCGCTCATTGAAAGTGGCCAAGCCTTTCATGTAATAGGCATAGTCGACATTCGGGTGGTTGGGATGCAGTTTGATGAAGCGGTCTGCAGCAGCCATCGTGGCAGCAGGATCGTTTTTCTTGTAATGCGCGTAAATGACCTCGAGCTGGGATTGAGTGGCATAACGCCCGTGCGGATAGCGGGATTCCAGTATCTGGAAGTACTTGATGGCTTTCTCATAGTCGCGGGTGGTCATGTTTTCCACAGCAGCAGCATAGATGCGCTGCACAGGCCAGCCCTTGGTTTCGTCGAGTTCTGTAGGGGCGCCGAAAATCGCGCAGCCTGTGAGCCAGAGTACTGCAATTAACGCTAAACTATGCTTCATTTACAAAATCCATGATTGAGTTTGTGGGTGCCGATTATTAACACAATGCTGCTGCATGATGCAGCGCACAATGATTGATTATAACCGATGAGCCACACTGCAACGCCTATTACCCTCACAATTACCCAGGAGCTCGGGGGCATGCGTCTCGACCAGGCACTGCAGCGCCTGATGCCCGAACACTCGCGTTCACGCATCCAGGGCTGGATCAAGGATGGACTGGTCACCATTGACGATGAGACACCGACCGCCAAGTTCAAGGTCTGGGGCGGGGAGCAAGTGCAGATTAAGCCGCAAGCAACACCGGAAGCATTGGCTTTCGAGCCTGAAAATATTCCGCTGGAGGTGGTGTTCGAGGATGAGCATATCCTGGTGATTAACAAGCCTGCCGGGATGGTAGTGCATCCTGCGGCGGGCAACTGGAGTGGCACCTTGCTCAATGCCTTGCTCTACCACGCGCCCCAGCTCAAGGATGTGCCTAGGGCGGGCATTGTGCACCGGCTGGACAAGGATACCAGCGGCCTGTTGGTCGTTGCCAAGACGTTGGCTGCACAAACCAATCTAGTCAGGCAGTTGCAGGCGCGTACCGTCAAGCGAGAGTACCGTACCATCGTCTGGGGCCAGGTGTGGCGCAATGGCAAGGTAGACCAACCGATTGGCAGACATCCGCATGCACGCACCAAGATGGCAGTGAACCGCATGGGCAAGCCCGCAGTCACCCATTATGAGGTACTGGATCGCTTTTCTGTACATACCTATATGCGTTGTCTGCTCGAAACCGGGCGCACGCACCAGATTCGCGTGCATATGCAACATCTCAAGGCGCCGATCGTCGGCGATCCTGTGTACGGCATTCGCGGCATTCTGCCGCTACGCCATATCTCGGACAACCTCAGGAATGTATTGCTCGAATTCAAGCGCCAGGCACTGCATGCTATCCGGCTCGGACTCAAACATCCCGTGAGCGGTGAGCCAATGGAATGGCAAGTGGAACTGGCTGCCGACATGAAAATATTGCTGGAAGCGATCCGCGCTGAAAATGTGCCGCCAGAAGAGGCTGATGCTTTTTACGTGGATGATGGCGAATTCGCTTATGAGTATGAATACGGCGAAGACGAAAACGACGATTGGCTTGAGGAGGATGACGATGTTGAGTGATCAAGACCTCATCATTCCAGACTGGCCGGCACCGGCCAATGTCCGGGCGCTTCAAACCACCCGCTCGGGAGGGGTAAGTAAAGCGCCTTACAACAGCTTGAACCTGGGCATGCATGTGGGCGATGTTGCGCTGGATGTGGCAGCCAACCGCCAGCGCCTGAACCGCTATGTGCCAACAGAGCCGGTATGGCTTAACCAGGTGCATGGCATTACGGTGATCGACGCAGGCACTGCCAGTTGTGTGCCTGACGCAGATGCGGCTTATGCCCGCACTCGGCATACCGTGTGCGCCGTCATGACGGCAGACTGCCTGCCTGTGCTCATTTGTGACAAGGCGGGCACCATTGTCTCTGCCGTGCATGCGGGTTGGCGCAGTCTGCTAGATGGGGTGATAGAGGAGACGGTAGCCGAAATGGACAAGCCAGGAAGCGATTTACTGGCTTGGCTCGGCCCGGCCATCGGCCCTGATGCGTTCGAGGTGGGAGATGAGGTGAGGCGGGCATTTATCGCCCGTGACGCAAAGGCTGAGCAGGCCTTCAGGCCTGCTTCTGCCGGGAAATGGCTAGGTGATATTTTTCAGCTGGGGCGGCAGCGCTTGGCTAACGTTGGTGTCAGCCATATTTATGGCGGTGGTCTGTGTACTTATGATGATGAAGAGCGGTTTTTCTCGTTCCGCCGTGACGAATCAACAGGTCGCATGGCCAGCTTGATCTGGCTGGAGTAATGTTCCGCCAGATCAGCTAATGACGTGGCATGCTTCCTGCCAGTGTTTGGCAGGGGTCATTTTTCTGTTACTACTGTATTTCCTGTTCTTCCAGCAAGGGAATGCCTTCACCACCTGCATAAAATACGATCAATACCGCGGGGCTATCGCCTGTATATCCACGGTGCACGGCATGCACCATTTCGGGGAGCGCTTGCCCCGGACCGAGGCGTAAAGTTTCACCAGTGCCGTGTTTTTCCACGGTGATTTCGCCGGAAAGTATATAGGCAACATTAGGCACCGGATTGCTGTGCCATGGTAGGGAAGTGTTGGGTGGAATGGTAAAACGCAATACGCTTAATTCAGGCTTGCCACCTGGATAATTGGCGTAGCTCTTGCCATCCCAGGCCTTGACGCTGCGTAGTACCGGCTCGACTTGCAGTTGCTGTTCGGAGGCGGCAATGGCGGACGTGCTGAGAAGAGTGAAGCCGGCAATACAGCATAATATCCAGAAGCTTTTCATAAGGCACCATTCCTTTCTTGCAGATTGCAATGTCACACACTGCTAATCAAGCAAGGAACAGGCCAGGATTTTTTGCTAGATGTTATGACCGATACGCCAGACTACACCGCTTGGGTCGTTGAAGACAAAATCACGCATGCGCCATGGCTGGTCGATCACGTCTGAGATTTGACTATCGTATTTTTCCACGATGCCTGACTACCGAATACGGTCATACCAGGCATCTGCATCCTCCACCAGTAAATGCATCATGAAATTGTCTGCACAGGGCTTTAAGTGGAAGTCTTGCAGCAGGAAAGCGCAATGTTCATAGCAAAAATAGGCGATGCCTCCACCTTCAGACCGTTTCTCGAAGCCGATGTCCTGATAGAACTGCTGGGAAAGCTTAAAGTCTTTGGCTGGCACGAATGCCTTGATTTCGATGGGCTTGAGTATGCTCATGTTGCTATCATCGATGATGAAGGGTGTCTGCGAGCGGCAATCATGGGTGTGCCGCCATCCGGATGATTGAGCAGGACGCAGGGCAGGTCGAAGCAGGCTTCGACCATGGCGGGCGTCATGATGGATTCCACCCGGTCAATTGCTTGCAGCCTGCCATCGCGTAGCAAGGCGATACGATCGGCATACTGAGCGGCGAGATTGAGGTCGTGCACGATGGCGACGACGGCAACATCTCCTTTGTCTGCCCATTTTCTCGCGATCGTGAGCATGCGATGCTGCTGCAGCGGGTCAAGCGCGGCAGTGGGTTCGTCGAGCAGGAGCAGGCGGGCACCTTGCGAGCTTTCCCAGATTTGCGCCAGTACACGCGCCATTTGCACCCTGGCTTGTTCGCCGCCTGAAAGCGTGGAATAAATCTGTTCCGCCAAATGCACGGCGCCCACTTCCTGCATGGCGGCCATGGCGATCTGGTAGTCCTGTGGACGGTTTGCACCCAGGTGATGGGGATGGCGGCCGAGCAGTATGATTTCAAGGGCAGTGTAGGCAAACCCAACTTCAGCATGCTGCTGCATCAATGCGCGTTGGCGGGCCAGCTGAAGTAAGTTCCATTCTGCAAGCGATTTTCCCTCCCAGCGGACCTCGCCGCTGGACGGCTTGAGCTCGCCGCACAACAGGCGGATGAGTGAGCTCTTCCCGGCGCCATTTGGGCCGCAGATAGCTACCATCTCGCCTGGCTTAATGATGAAGCTGATGTCGTGCAGCAGGGTTTTGCTGCCGATGTTGAGCCCTGTGTGAATGACTTCCAGCATGAATATTCCTATAACCCGATTTTGCGCCGCATGCGGAACAGCAATGCCAGGAAGAAAGGTACGCCGAGCAGCGCCGTGATGATGCCTACCGGCACCTCGGTCGGCACTGCAATCGTGCGTGCCAGCAAGTCCGACAGCAATACCAGGATGGCGCCGACCAGTGCAGAAGCCGGCATGACCAGGCGCTGGTCTGGGCCGACAGCAAGTCGCACCAAGTGGGGGGCCACCAGGCCGATAAAGCCGATAATGCCTGTCACGGATACTACTGCACCCACGGCAAGCGCAATCGCGCCTATGCATACCTGGTTGAGGCGTTTGACCGATACGCCAAGCAAACTGGCCTGCACTTCGCCAAGCGCAAGGGTGTTGAGCGCGCTGGACTGCTTGAGCAGGATGAGAACGGAGCTGCCGCTCAGGCATGCCACCATGGTGACCATCGGCCAGGTGGCAGCCCCCAAGCTACCCAGCGACCAGAAGTTGAGGGAACGCATTTCCAGGTCGGTCGCAACAAAGGTCATCAGGCCAATCAGTGCGCCGCAGAGCGAGCCGATGGCAATCCCCGCGAGCAGCATCAAGGCAATCGATGTCTGTCCCTGGCGGGTCGAAATGGCAAAAATCAGGATAGTGGCGATCAAGCTGCCGACGAAGGCAAAAATGGGCAGGGCAAACTCCCCAATCACATTATGCAGCGCTACCATCCAACTACCGCCCAGCACAATGGCAAGCGCTGCGAACAGGGCGGCGCCGCCCGATACGCCAACCAGGCCTGGCTCCGCAAGCGGGTTACGCAATAGGGCTTGCATGGCGGCACCTGACACGGCCAGGGCCACGCCGGTAAGCACGCCCAGGGCAAGGCGCGGCAGACGGATGTTCCATAACACCATGGCCTGTTGCAGCTGCTCCTGCGGCATGGATTGCCAGACGGAAGTGCCGGGCGGGCTCATCAGCAGTTTCAACACATCCAGCGGCGGAATGTGGACGGCACCTATCCCTGCTGCCAGCACGACCAGAGTGGCAAGTATGATGGTGAGTCCAGTGAGGACCCGGTTGCGCAATTGCAGACTGCGGGTCGCTTGCCCGGCCAGCGTCATGGAGGAGGAAGCACTGCTGCTCATTGCTTGCGTATGGCTTCGCCGAGCTCGACCATGGCAGCAGGCAGGCGAGGGCCGAAGCCCAGGATATATTGCGTGTCCATGCTGATGATACGTTTCTGCTTTCCTGCTGGTGTCATGTTGATGCCGGGCGTCTTGAGAAAGCCCGGCAGCCCGCCGCTGGCCTCCAGGCTTTCATTGGTCGTCACGATGACCTCCGGCGCTGCCGCCACCAATGCCTCGGCAGTCAGCGGCTTGTAGCTCTTGAACTGGCCTGCCATGACATTCTCGGCATGTATCAGCTTGATCACGGCCGAGGCGGCTGTTTCATCGCCGGCGGCATGTGCTCCGCGTCCGGAATTGTTCATTACGAACAACACGCGGGGATGTCCCGGAAGCTTGGCCAGTTTGACTTTTGCCTCTTGCCAGGATTTTTCAAAATCCGCAGCGATCTGCTGTGTCGTGCTTGCCCCCAAATAGTCACCAATGGTGCGGATATTGGCAGCTACCTGTTGTGGTGTATGGTCGGTTTCCTGTAGCTGCAATACCTTGACTCCGGCATTGCGCACCTGGTCGATCACATTGCGCGGCCCGGCCCCGGCCTCGGCAATGATCAATGTGGCACCCGTGGACATTAAACCTTCCGCAGAAAGTGTGCGCATATAGCCAATCTTAGGCTTGCTGGCGGCAGCTTCGGGATAACCGCTGGTAATGTCATTGGCGATGACCTCATTGCCTTTGCCCAAGGCGTAGACAATCTCTGTCACGGCGCCGCCTATCGTCAACAGCTTTTCAGCCGCAACAGCAATATGGCTACCAAACATCAACCCGGTAGCGAGCAGCAAGGCGCGGATTTTCATTACATTCCTCTTGATGATTATTTCACAGCTGACAATTGAGCCACGATGTTGCGCCATGCCTCAAGTTCTGGCTTGCCTGGCTTACGCTCGCCAAAGAACTGCGCCATGATTTCGCCATTCTTATCGAATACCTCCAGCGATGTCACGATGCCATCTTCGGTTGGTTTCTTGACCACCCAGGACTCCACGATCAGGTCGGTACGCAAGTGCAGGTTGAATGTTTCATCCAACACATTGATCCAGGGGCCCAATTCCTTCACGTTCTTGATCGGGCCGGTATGGATCTGGATATTGCCGGGATTGCCGACGAAGCACATGATGCTGGTGCCGTCTGCCGCCGCTGCTTCCAGTATTTGCTTGACGGCATTGTTGTCCACCTTGTATGCATGGCCTTCAGGCGCAAGGCGCAGGCCTTGCGTACGCCCCACACCGAACTTGCGCAAGAGCATGAAAAAATCATGCGTATCTTTCATTGCCAACCAGGCTGCCTTGAAGCCTTCTTGGTCAATTTCGCTATCCGGTTTTTCCGCAGGTGCCGGTTTGGCCGCTTCGACTTCCTCTCCCGGCGTCTGGTCCTCGCTGCGAAACTTCTGCACCAGGTTGTTCCAGGCGTCTACATTGCTGAAATCCTTGAGGTGGATCTTGTGGACTGCAGTGCCCGTGGCGTCATAGAACTGCAGGCTGCGCTGGGTGCCTTTCTCGGTCTCTTCGGTGACTGCATAACCATGTTTCCATTGCGAATAAAAAATGCGCAGGTCGATATCTGGCCCCACGACTAAGCCGACATGGTCGAAGGATACATTCTCATAAGTGCCGATCTTCTCATGCACCGTGCCTTCATTGCGTGTCAGCGCCATCACACGGCCCAGTTTGGGAACCTCTGCAATGATTTCATGGAACGGCCCCTTGAGACGTACTGCCTCGCGGCCAACGGCGTTGGCAATCGCCTGTCCTTCAGTGATCCCGATGGCTTGCGCCGCTTCACGGTTACGTAGCTTTTGCTCTTTTTTTGCATTGTGGAAGGCGTGGTATTGTTCTTCGTGTGTCGCTAATTGATTCATTGAGAGACTCCTCATTTTTTCTAGTGTGTTGATAACTTAATAGTACGGTTAATAAATAAGCTCTGTATAGAATTTGATATTGCGACCAGGACCGGGAAGGCCTCGATCACCTGCAAAGCCGCCATCCAAATAATAGTGTGTGTCTTTAATGTTTTCCCCGACCAAACGGAAATTTAGATGTTTGTTTGGAGACCAGCGCATACCTACATTGAACAATTCATAGCCTTCTTGAATGCCTGTATTACCGCTGACTCCATCCATTGCTCCGCTGATAATATCCTTGTCTGAGACCCGTCTATAGTGGACATGGAAGTCGAAAGTAGAGCTGATATTGAATCCCAGAGTAATGTTCACTGCGTTGCCCGGCAGGCTGAAAATCGGTATACGCCTCCCGCTACTTTCGACAATTGTCCTTCCCGCAATTCTGGAGTAAGAAGCTTGTGCATAAAATGCCTTGTAGTTCAGATTGTTCTCAAACTCCCAGCCATTTCTGATTTGGGTACCATAATTAGGTAAGTAGTTTGAAATTCCTAATACAACATGGCTGGAATGGCTATGGAAAAATGTCGCTTTAGACGTTAATTGTAGCGGTTGCCCAAATAGACCACTGTTGACATAGCTGATGCCTGCCTCGGTGTTTTCGGTCCGCTGTGTTTTGTAGGCATCGTCACAAGAAGAGTGGTCATCCGGGCATAGGCTGGCGCTAACAGGATCGCCATTGCTCAGATAGGCTTGAATCGGGAAAGCATAGCCATTCGCAATCGGCCGGAACCCTTGTCCGTAATTAGCAAACAGGGTGAGATTATTGGGAACGACATCGTAAGCTAATGCCAAATTATAGATTTCTTCCTTGGCGCGTATCTTGTGTCGACGGTTTGTAAAGTCTAGAGCATCTTTTATTTCATTTAATGCTTCAATGAAGTAGTAGTCTTTCCTGTATCCCGGGGTAATGGAAAGCTGTTTGATCCTCATGGTAGGTTGAATATAAAAGGCAGTGCTGGTTCTGATTCCCGAAGGAGTTGCGTTGGCATCAATTCGCGGAGACAAGGGATTGTCATAGCTGCGTTTAGTGATGGTTTTTTGCCTTGAGTATTGAACTCCTGTTAATAGCTCGATATCAAGATCAGTGGTGTGGAAAATTTTCGCGCGATTAGATAGGTCAAAGTTAGTATTGCGGAAATTGTAGTCGTCTAGCCTGTCTCCCGTACACGTTGTGGCGGATTGGGTAGCAGTACCTGGTAGACCGGTAAATCTGTTGTATGCAGTAAATCCTACACAATAGAGCATTGGATTGAATGGTCTATTGCCATCCCATCCAAAAGGCGTGACTTCATTTTGTTGGGTATGGCCAGTGCCTAGGATTGCCTTGAGATTAATCCAATCGCTACCAGGCGTGAATTCCCATGTCTGGGAGATGGTTTCCTCATCAATGGCTCTCAACACATAGGGTGTTGCGAATTGCATCCCTGTGATGGTATCGAACAGTTGTACTGTCGGACCTTGCTTGAGCTTTGTCAATGAGGTTGAAATGCGTAGTGCGTCCGTAGGGTAGAGTGTAACCTTAAATAACTCCGACTCAATGTTGAGATTGGAGTAGGCTAGTTCATCACCATTGCCTTGAGTCAGGTTGTTGGATTGACGATTGGTGTAGTTATAAATCAAATCTACTCGTTCATGTGGACGTGCGTAGGCCAGATATGAGCGCAAGTATTCATCGTTGTTGTTTCCGTATCCGAACTTGACTCGGCCGCCCATCATTTGTCCTGGACGTAAAAAATCTTCAGCATCCTTGGTAGTAGTAATGACAGCCCCGCCGACATAGCCAGAATTGGTGCTAATTTGCGGGCCCCTCCGAATTTCTATTGTTTTCAATAGGTCAGGCTCGATATAAGTGCCTCTAGACCTATACTTCTCATAGTTTTTCAATACACCGTCTACAGAAACCGCAACGTCGCTGCTGTCAAAGCCACGGATATTGAAACTCATGCCATTAAGCCGTGGGCCGCCATCAATACTGACGCCCGGCGTGTTTCTTACCGCATCGAATACAGTGGAGACTTGGCGCCTTTCCATGTCTTCTGCAGTGATTTTGGTGATGGACTGCGTGGTGTTAATACGATCATCCCGAATTCTAGAGGAACTCACACTGGTCTCTGGCAATACAGTAGTTGCAGGATTCCTTTGGACTGATTTTTTGGTGGGAGCCTGCGGCGCCTCCGAGGGTGTGCTGGGGGAATTTTCTGACTGCTTATTTTTTTCAGTCTCTGCTGCTAATGCTGAAAGAGGCTGAAGCACCGAGACCAACATTAAAACAAGCGCCAGCATGGGGCGGTGGCTCAAGGTGTTGAGGCTGGCGGTTGTCATTATTAAAAGGGGTGGGTGAGCTTGGTCGATCTAAAAGAAGAGGCCTGGCATACGCTGATGTAGGCCAGGCGCACTATTAATATAAAAATAACTAGCTTTGTTTACGAGAGAGGCGGCTGGCAGCACCAAGTATGCCCAGTCCAAGAGCTAGCATGGCATAGGTGCTTGGCTCAGGAACCGCAGCCACGGTTGCCAATGCAATTTGGTCGATAAAGACATGCGGAGCAGCGGTTTTGAATTGGAATGTATAAAGATCCGTCCCAACTACATTGTTCCAGACCCAGTAGAGTTCTTCCTCGTCTCCATGAGAGCCTGCCCCAGTGAAAGCAAGCACACTGGTAGCACTGATACCATTTAATGTGGCTTCGGATGCTAATGTGTTGCCTTGCACTGCTGCGCGTAGGTACACATCAAATACGCCGGCGGTGCCTGCCAAGGTGGCGGTAATCGTCGGCATGTTGAATAGAGTGTAAATCCCTTCACCCATTTGGATGGCAGCAGGAGGCGTCAGGCTGATTGTGCCTGCACCTATCTCGGGCGTGCTGTCACCCTCGATGGAGTCAAAAGAGTTCCATTCCACGTATTGTACAGGCGTTGCCCCACCCCAAGGGGCCTGGGAATCCCAAACATTGGTGGTGGCAGATGCGGATGTGGCAAAAGCGGTGCCTACTGCCAAGGCGATGGCAGCTAGATTGTAAGAAAGTGACATTGTAATACCCCGGTATAAATAATCGAAAGATGTCAGCCCGTATATTGATGCGGGCTGACAAGGTCTTGCTTGCTATTTAAGCGTTGTGCTTGCGAGAGCGGCGGCCAGCGAAAGCAAGTACGCCCAAGCCGAGCGCCAGCATACCGTATGTGCTTGGTTCAGGTACGGCAGCCACTGCCACTGTGGCGATTGCTAATTGATCGAGGCTGATGTGGGGACGAGGGTCTGTCCAGGTGAAGGTATAGAGGTCTGTAGCAGAAACATTATTCCACACGAAGTAATATTCACGCTGAGCAGCAGGTTCACCAAACATGATGCCCATCGACACGTTGTATGTTTCGACAGCTGTTGCAGCAACACCATTCAAATAAGCGGTGTCAGAAGCTACAAGCCCCATAGACGCTGCACGTAGGTAGACATCGAACACGCCGGTTGCTGAGCTGGACAGGGATGCACTATAAGAGAGAGGACCACCTTGCCATGTGTAGACGTTTTGAGTACCAGTGATGATGGGGGCGCCGGTAACTGTGAGGGTGCCTACACCACCAACATCAGGTGTGGAATCAATGTACTCGTTGCCACTTACGGAGTCCCAGCCGAACACGTTCCATTCTGCATAATCCACGACAGTCAATCCATCCCAAGGGGATGCGCTGTCCCAAACGTTTTCTGTTGCAAACGCGGAGGCACTGAATGCCAAGCCAGTGGCGAGAGCTAAAGCTGAAAGTTTCATCATGAATCCTTTAATAAAGCGAATGCCATTCAACCCTTCCCCGAGAAGGCGCAGGCATTCAATTCAACATTTAGGCTCACGGACCCACACCGTCGAGCAATCAATGACCGCCATCCTATGAGCAGATGCGGTCATAAAAACCAATTTCACTAATCGGTCATGCCTTGTTGGCCTTTATCTCCAGCACTATTGGCAGGCTGGAAATCCACAACGAAGCGGTACTGCTTGCCGCAATCAATGATGATTTCCTTTTGCCCGCGGCGCAGTAAGCGTATATCGACCTTGAGGCTGCCGTAGCCATCATGCTCAACCAACTCATCCAGCAGGTTGAGCAGGCAGGTTTTCACTGGAGCTTTCGTAGGCAGCATAAGGATAGATTTCTTTCAATTCTTTGAATGATACTTGCATACTGATAGCAACATTAAAACAAATGATAACAATTATCATTGTTTTGCGCAATGGCAACATCACATTTTTATATAAGATTTAGAAGGTTATCTCTGTGATCAGGCGAATGTTGCGACCTGGGCCGCGATTGCCTAAAAGACCCGAGAAATCACCACCGCCATTCAGGTGATAATCTTTATTAGTAATATTTTCACCAATGATTCTGAATGTTAGATTGTCTGTCGGGCTCCAGAAGCCTCCTGCACTGAAAAGCTCATAGCCATCTTGAGTGCCTCCGTTGATGAGCGGGCGCTCTGAAACTTTGCGGTAACTGGCATTGATACCGACCCGAGAGGTGAGCTGAGTTCCAATTGTCAAATTCAGCGTATTGGCTGGTACCCAGGCAATAGAGCTGATATTCCCTGTTTGAGGATTAAAGTATGATCCCCAGGTGCGCGAATAATTGGCTCTGAAGTAACTGTCTTTATAAAATAAGCTCCCCTCAAACTCTGTGCCATTGCGTTTTTCCCATCCATCTTGCGGTACGTAAGTATTTGTCAAGTCATCAATGGAGAAATAGCGCAATAAATGCTTGGTTTCAATGTGGAAATAGGTGAATTTACTCATTAACTGAATATTTTTCCCAAATAAGTTTGGTGTCTGATAATGAACGCCTATTTCGCTAGACTGGGAGCTTTGTATTTTAAATACATCACCGCAAAGAAAATTTGTATCAGGAGTATTGCATCTTCCTTCGCCTGAACTATAAGGAGGGCCCAGTCCTACCTCACCAAGCCATGGTCTGTTAGGAAGCCAGTTTGCCGGTTTTGGCGGAGTGCCTGCGCGGTCGCCGTAAGTAAAATAGTCATTGATCGAGGGGGGGCGGAACCCCTCACCGTAATTTGCAAAGAAAGTCAGGCTATTGGCAATGGCATCAAAAGTCAGCCCCATACTATAGCTGGTATGATCAAAATCGATTTCAGACGATAAGCCTTTCTCGGCCAAGTGACGTTTGACGCGATCTTCTGTTGATGAGATTTCGTACCAGTCCACTCTGACCCCGGGAATAATTCCAAGCCGACCATATTGGATGCGGGATTGAATAAATGCAGCCGTATATGCGTTTTCCCCTGAGGTGCTGGCGGCCCAGAAGCCATCAGCAGGAAATGATTCATTGATATTAGGCCCTTGGCTATCGGTTGTTCTTCTTGTTTCATTTTCCATCGAACGGTACTGCAGCCCGGTAAGCAGGGAAATGCTGAAATTATCTTGCTTATATAGTTGAGCGGTATTAGTCAGCTCTAGTGTAATGCCTTTAACTTTTTGGTCGTGATAATCATTTCCACAGAAGGTGACTCCTTGGAGACCGCATGAGCGATTCCTGCTCATGCCAGGAAGATATGTCTCTAGTACTTTTGTGTGACCAAAGGCAACGGTTGCGGACAAATCTATCCATCGGTACTCAGGGTTCCAATGAGCCGTATGGGCAATGCTTAAATCCTCTATGTCACGAAGGACATTACCAAAGTTCGATAGTCCTGGGTCGCTGGTGAGGGCGTCATATGGCTGCAGTCCGCTTTCCTCGAGTAACGTGACTGAGGTTATCAATTCGAGAAAGTCTGTTGGAAATATCCCTACTTTCAATAACTGGGCCCGTGAGTTGACTTTCGACTGAGGTAACTTGCTGCCATCGCTATGAGTAATATCGTTGGAATTGCGATAGGTGCGGTTATACAGAATATCCACAGCATCTACCGGGCGAGCAAAAGCCAAATAGGAGCGTTGAACCTCGTCATTGTTGCTTGCATAGCCTAGCTTGATGCGTCCGCCATAGCGCCGTCCCGGTTTCAGCAGGTCGGCTGCATCTTTGGTCTTGGCCAAGATGGTGCCGCCTAATGAACCGGAACCGCTGGCGATTTGCGGACCACGCTGCACCTCAATAGACTTGAGCAGGTCTGGTTCTATGAAGGTGCCGCCAAAGCGGTATTTTTCAAACCCTTTAGGGACATTGTCTACACGCACCTGGACATCTTCATTGCTGTTAAATCCCCGGACATTGAATGTCATGCCGCTTGGACGAGGGCCACCTTCAATCGCGACGCCTGGCGTATCGCGAATTGCCTCAAATATCGTTGTGGGTTGTGTTCTTTCTAATTCCTTGGCTTCTATTGTGGTGATGGTCTGGGTTGGGTTAATGGTGATCGCATCTTGCTTGATGCGGGTTGAGCTTACGCCAATCTCGGGCAGGACTGTGGGCGATGCAGTGCTGCTGCTCTTACTGGAAGAGGGAGAGGATGCGGAAGTGTCATTTTCTTTAACGCGTTCAGTAGCCGTTGTGGAGGTATTGTTGGAGTTAGAAGGCGTTGCCCCTGCGGCTGCAAGTACCCCGCCATGAATTATGAGGAATGTAAGCGCGCTCAAGGCTTGCAGATAAAGCTTGGAATGCTGAGTTTGAGCCATATGGTGGATACGAGTAGGCAGAAAAATCCGGCCCAGGTGCATAAATGAAATACACCAGGGCCGGAGTGGATGGGACTAGCGTGAATGCGGCTTATGCAATCATTTTCTTGCTAGAACGGCGTGCTGCAAAGCCTAAAATGCCCAAGCCAAGCGCCAACATGCCGTAGGTACTTGGCTCTGGAACAGCTGCAACAGTTGCCAAAGCCAACTGGTCAAAGCCAGTATGTGGTTTTGCATCAAAGTTGAACACCAGCCACCCGTCTGAAGAAGTGACATTTTCCCATTTCCAGTAGCCTTCCTCCAGATACCCGCCGCCGAAGCCACCAAAATCTTCCACCGCATAGTAGGTCTGAACAAAAGTGGCAGAGACGCCATCCAATGTGGCTAGGCGGTTAAACGTTGAGCCTGTGGTAGCGACACGGAGGTAGACATCAAATGTCTGGCCGATGGCGACGTCAGACAATACAGCCGTATAAGCTGCAGGGCCGCTGAAACTATATAGGTTGCCGCTGCTGGCAACAAAGGCACGGCCTGTTGTTTCATAAATGGCTCCATTGGCGCCGAAGTTGGGGTTGCTATCTGAAGCGCTGCTGAACGTGTGCCATTCTGCATAATCGCTGGTCTCGGCATTCCCCCAAGGGGTTTCTGAAATCCACACATTGTTGATAGCGAACGCTTGACTGCTGAAGAAGGCGCTGCCAGTCAACGCCAAGGCGGCAAGTGTGTTTGTCATTTTCATTGATGTTTTCCTCGCTAGAGAGTGCCTGACGGTCCCTTCCCCGAGAAGGTGCTGGCACTCGATTTCATGCAAAAACCCCACGGACTCTCTCCGTCGGGGCAGGTGGATATTCTCTCTATGAGCAAGAGCGTTATCCGAAGTCATTGCGGCTTTTTCCTGAAGGGGGGAGTTGGAAATGCGCCTGCAACTACAAATAATAATTATTAACATTAAGATAAATGGGTTTTACAAAAAAAGCAAGCCTGCCCGGAAGAAAAAGCAGGGTGATCCCGTATAATTTCGCGCTATGTCCATATTGCTGATGATTATTTTGGTAAGCGTTGCTGGTGGCGTGTTGAGCGTGCTTGCTGCAGCATTTGTTGCGCTCAAGGCAAGAGCCGCCTGGGTGCCTGTATTGATCAGTTATGCCATTGGCGCATTGCTAGGAGCGGTATTTCTTGAAGTTCTGCCGCATGCATTACAACTATCAAGTAGCCTGGAAGCTATGTCCGCTACGGTACTGGTGGGAATTTTGCTGTTCTTCATATTAGAAAAGCTCGTCTTATGGCGACATCACCACGGTAAGGTGGGCGAGGTGCATGAGGGGCAGAGCAATCAGGGGCATGATCACGGGCGTAGCGGATTGATGATCATGATTGGCGATACCTTCCATAATTTCGTGGACGGGATATTGATTGCAGCAGCTTTTCTGGTGGACGTCAGGCTGGGGTTCGTGACGGCGATTGCCATCATTGCTCACGAGATACCGCAGGAGGTCGGCGATTTCTTGATCTTGATGCATTCAGGATATACCAAGCAGCAGGCGTTGCTTTTCAATTTGTTGTCAAGCATGGCCACCCTTGCAGGAGCGCTAGGCGCTTATTTTGCGCTGGGTCTGGTGCAGCATTGGGTGCCCACCATTCTTGGGTTGGCTGCCGCCAGTATGATTTATGTAGCGGTTGCGGACTTGATTCCCAGCTTGCATCGGCGAACGGAACTGCAGGCAACATGGCAGCAGATCGGCCTTATCGGTCTGGGGGTGTCGTCCATATGGCTTGCAGGTGAGTTGGCTGACCGAATTTGATGTTTTTTTGATAGATGATAGGCCTGACTGGGTTTATTTTAATTGGGTTGGATTGATATATGAGTTTGCAAAGTCCCAAGGTTGGTTTTGTGTCACTGGGTTGTCCCAAGGCGTCTTCCGATTCCGAACGTATCCTGACTCAGCTGCGCGCTGAAGGCTATGCCATTTCTGGCAGCTATGACGACGCGGATCTCGTTGTTGTGAATACTTGTGGGTTCATCGATAGTGCGGTGGAAGAGTCTTTGGACGCCATCGGCGAAGCGTTGGCTGAAAATGGCAAGGTCATCGTGACAGGATGCCTTGGCGCGAAAAGTGATGTCGTCAAGGCTGCGCATCCAGGTGTGCTCGCTGTGACTGGACCGCATGCCTTGGAAGAGGTGATGACGGCCGTGCATGCCAATTTGCCCAAGCTGCATGACCCTTATACTGACCTGGTGCCGCCGCAGGGGATACGCTTGACTCCGCAGCATTATGCCTACCTGAAGATTTCAGAGGGGTGTAATCATCGATGTAGTTTTTGCATCATTCCTTCCATGCGTGGCGACCTGGTCAGCCGATCAATTGGCGATGTCATGACAGAGGCAGAAAACCTCGTGAACGCCGGTGTTGCAGAGTTATTGGTCATTTCGCAGGATACAAGCGCTTATGGTGTTGATGTCAAATACCGAACAGGCTTCTGGAATGGGCGCCCGGTTAAGACGCGCATGACGGAGCTGGCGCGTGCGCTTGGTAGCTTGGGTGTCTGGGTACGCATGCATTATGTCTACCCTTATCCGCATGTAGATGAAATCATCCCATTGATGGCGGATGGCTTGATATTGCCTTACCTTGATGTCCCTTTGCAGCATGCCAGCCCGCGCATTCTCAAGGCCATGAAGCGCCCGGCCAGCAGTGAGAACAATTTGGCGCGGATCAATGCGTGGAGAGAAATTTGCCCCGATATCACGATTCGTAGCACCTTTATCGTCGGTTTTCCCGGTGAGACCGATGAGGATTTTGAATGTCTGCTCGAATTCCTGCAGGAAGCTCAGTTGGATCGGGTTGGATGTTTTGCTTATTCTGCAGTGGATGGCGCGGCAGCAAATGCCCTAGACAATCCTGTGCCGGAGCCGTTGAAACAGGAACGCCTGGCGCGCTTTATGGAGGTGCAGGAAAGCATCAGCGCTGAAAAGCAAAGGCGCAAGATTGGTCGTATTGAAACAGTTCTGATTGATGACATAGATGGCGATCAGGCGATCGGACGTACCGCAGCGGATGCGCCTGAGATTGATGGGGTCGTGTATCTGTCAGGTGCGGATGGTTTGCAGCCGGGAGATCTGGTGGAGGCTCAGATCGTCAATTCTGACGGTCACGATTTATGGGCCGCGCCGCCAGCAAGAGATTAAGTCAATAGTGCGGCGGGTGCCCAACTTAGCTGAACAGGTCGGGCATGATAGGGGTGGGGCGCTCCGAGTCTGCGCGTTCTTCCAGAAAGTCAAGAGTATGAGGGCAACGTGTGGGATTGCGAATAGATTTACGCTTCTTGCCGGTAGCATTCATATTGATGTAAGGCGTCTGGCTGATGCGCACATAACCGGATGCGCGTAACTTTGCCAACGTAGTTTCAAATAGGCTCAGCGGATTGTCTATGTTCTGCAGGGTAATGGAGTGTTTTCCAACCTTGAGCACGTTATACATGACAAATTTGCTGCCCGTCTGTTTGCCATAGATCTCGCCGCTGTGAATATCCACGATTTGCCTTTTCCAATACTTTTCCAAATCATATCGTTATGGCTTGAAGTTGACAAGGTTGATGAATTCAACGGCGGGGTTGCGTCATTCTGCGAAACTGAATGTGTTGCTTTATGAAATCTATGGCCTTTGATCGATATCCTAAACCCGAATTGTCCTTGATCCACATATTAAGGACGCCGCCAAAAAACAGTTGAGTATCCATTGCTAATGCGGCAGGATCAAGGTCTGGATGGATTAATCCTTTTTGCTGAGCTTTTTTGTACAGTAGCTGGATTTTGTCTATGAAGCCTTGGCAAGTGATGAGAAGCTGCTGTAGTACGTCGTTGAATTCGCCAACATATTCACACTTCGCCATCATGATTTCATAGGTTTGTCGGGTCGAGGCGTCTTTTTCCAGCGTTTTTATCGTATTGCAGAAAAAATGCTCTATGGATGCTAAGGGGTCTTCTGATTGGTTATCTAATGCCGCAGCATCCAATTGATCGATAAAGGGCAGCATGGCTTGGTCGCGCATGGCCTGGAACAACTCTAGTTTATTGGCGAAATGCCAATAAACGGCACCACGGGTAACTTGCGCATGCGTGGCAATATGCTCCATGGTGGTATGGCTGACCCCTCGTTTAGCAAATACTTCACGCGCAGCAGTGATGATGCGCTGGCGGGTGAGTTCGGCGTCTTCCTTGGTTTTGCGTGCCATGTGCGGTTAAGTTCTTCCTGAAAATAGTTTACATACAAACATGATTGTATATAATATACATTCTTTGATGAATGTAAACAAGTAATTTGTTTACAAGACATGGGGTTATATATGAGGGTGCGCGTAATGAATTCAGTTCATGCCAATGCCATGGTCATGAATTTTGGCAAGAAGGTCGTGCTTGCGATGATGGTGGTCGTTACCTTGGTTTCCTGTGGTAAGGAAGGGCAGCAGGCTGGGCAAGGGGAAGCTCAGGCGTTGCCTGTTACCGTTGTTGAGTTGCAGCCCGCTACCGTTCCTATTTCAGCAGAGGCTGTGGCCCAGACTGAAGGTGCTCGTGAAGTCGAGATCCGGCCACGTGTTGGCGGTATCCTGTTAAAGCGGTTATATGAAGAGGGGGCGCCAGTCAAAGAGGGTCAAGTCTTGTTTCAGATTGATCCAGAGCCATACCAGATTGCGCTAGAGCAGGCGAAAGCTCAGTTGGCGCAAGCCCAGGCAAAGGTTGCGCAGACCAAGCGCGAGGCGGAGCGGTTGAAAGGATTGCTGGAGTCTAATTCCATTAGTCATCGGGAATACGATAATGCCGTCTCTGATGACGATGTAGCCAAGGCATCACTGCTTCAGGCTCAGGCGACTGTACGGGAAGCTGAGCTCAATCTATCCTATACGAAGGTGACAGCCCCTGTCAGTGGTATTTCGGGCCGCTTCCAGTTCTCGGAAGGGGCGCTTGTTTCCGCCAATGAAAGTTTGTTAACTACTGTTGTGCAATTGTCCCCTATCTGGGTGCGTTTCAGCCTGTCCGATAATGACATTCAGCAGCTCGGTGGCCCCGTTACCGAAAAAACGGTGAAAAAAATTACTTTGAAGCTTCCGGACGGTTCCGAATATAACGAGGCTGGCAAGCTCAATTTCGCGGCAAGCCAGATCGATCCTGCGCTTGGTACGCAGCAATTACGGGCGACCTTCGCTAATGCAGATAAAAAATTGCTGCCCGGCCAGTTTGTTCGCGCCAAGGTCGTGGTCGGGGAGCGCGAGGGCGTTTTCCTTGTGCCTCAGTCGGCAGTAATGAATTCGCAGCAAGGCAGGTTTGTTTATGTAGTGGATGAAAATAACCATGCTGTGGTGCGACCCGTGGTGACCGGGGATTGGATAGGTCGTGACTGGGTGATTCTCAATGGCTTGAATGCTGGCGAGAAGGTAGTGGTTGATAACCTAATCAAGATTCGTCCCGGTGCGCCTTTGCAGCCGCACCCTCCTGCCGAAGAAGCTGCCCTTCCTCAGGGAGGGCAGCAGAAGTCCGCAGCCAATATCAGTCGCACATTGGCCTAAGCGAGGACAATCATGACGAGATTCTTTATCACCAGGCCGATTTTTGCATCGGTCGTATCGATCATTATTGTGCTGGCTGGGTTGGCTGCTGCACTCCAGCTTCCCATCGCACAATATCCGCAAATTGCCCCACCGACAGTCATGGTGACAGCCACTTATCCAGGAGCAAGCGCCGAGACTTTGGCCAAGACTGTGGCTGCGCCGATTGAGGAGCAGTTAAGTGGCATCGAGGGCTTGCTTTATTATCAATCCAGCGCTGATTCCAGCGGCACCTTGACTATTACCGTGACCTTTGAAACTGGAACGGATGTAGATCAGGCGACCTTCAATGTGAGCAACCGTGTCAATATTGCTACGCCACGGTTACCTGAAGATGTGCGCCGGACCGGCTTGATCGTTCAGAAGCGGTCGAATGACATTTTGATGGCATTGATGCTAGTGTCTCCGAACAAGACCTACGATCCGCTCTATCTCAGTAATTATGCAACCATTAATGTGTTGGATGAGTTGAAGCGTATCAAAGGCGTGGGCGATGTGACTGTGTTCGGCACCCAGGATTATTCAATGCGGATATGGTTGCGTCCGGATAAGATGGCGCAATTAGGGGTTACTACCAGTGATATTGCCGCCGCAATTGCTTCTCAGAATGCACAGTATGCCGCAGGCCGGATAGGGCAAGATCCAGCACCAGATGATCAGCAAATTGTTTACACCGTGACCGCGAAAGGCCGTTTGATCGAGCCGGAGCAGTTTGCGAATATTATTGTCAAGGCGAATGGTCCACGCGGTGTACTTTATCTTAAGGATGTCGCTCGGATAGAGCTGGGTGCACAGAATTACAATATCCGGACTACTCTACAAGGCCAACCAGGGGTAGGGATACCGGTGTTCCTGCAGACAGGGGCGAATGCACTGGATACTGCCGAGGCAATTAAAGCCAAGATGGAGGAGCTGAAGCAGCGATTCCCCGAAGATATGGATTATCGTATTCCTTACGATACCAGTGATTTTGTGAAGGCTTCGATCGGTGAGGTAGTGCATACGCTAGGAGAAGCCATGATCTTGGTGGTATTAGTGGTCTTCCTGTTTCTGCAGAGCTGGCGTGCCACTCTCATCCCGATCATTGCAGTGCCGATTTCCTTGATCGGCACGTTTGCCGGATTATGGCTGTTCGGCTTCTCGATCAATACATTGACGCTATTTGCCATGGTGCTGGCGATTGGTATCGTGGTGGATGATGCCATTGTGGTGCTGGAGAATATTGAGCGCCTGATGAGCCAGGAAAAGCTTTCTCCTTTGAATGCAGCCATCAAGTCCATGCAGCAGGTTTCCGGGGCTGTAGTGGCCATCGTACTGGTGTTGTGTGCTGTGTTTATTCCCGTGGCTTTCATGGGAGGTATCGCGGGTGAGCTGTACCGCCAATTTGCGGTAACGGTTGCTGTTTCTGTAGTGATCTCAGGGATTGTCGCATTGACCTTGACGCCTGCACTTTGTGCCATTCTGCTCAAGCATGCGCATGGCGAGTCTAAGTTCTTTCGACCTTTCAATCGTGGTTTTGACAAGCTGACAAACTTTTATACATCTGTAGTCGGAGTGACTCTCCGGCATCGGATCATCGGAGCATGCGTGTTCGTGGGCATCATCATTGCGGGGGCTTATTTGTTCCGCACCGTGCCAACAGGTTTTGTGCCTCCCGAGGATCAGGGATATGTAGTGACGGCTGCGATCATGCCCGATGGTGCAAGCCTTTCGCGCACGAGCAAGACGATGGAAAATGTCCGCAAGACCATTGCCGAAGATCCTGCGGTCGCCAGCCAGTTCGTAATCAATGGCTTCGATTTGATTGGTGGTGGTAATAAAACCAGTGCAGCCACGATGTTTGTGCGACTGAAAGACTGGGATGATAGAACCACGACTGCAGAGCAGATTGTGCAGCGCCTGTTTGGCATCGGCATGATGCAGCCAGATGGCATGGCGATTGCATTCAATCCTCCTGCCATTCGTGGCCTTGGTAGTTCTGGCAGTATGGAAATGTATATTCAGAGCCGCGAAGATACTGACCCTATCCATCTTTCAGAGGTGGTGAATAACTTTATGGACGCCTTGCGCAAAGAGCCGCGTTTGACAGGGATCAATACTTTCTTTCGGCCGACTGTGCCACAGCTCGCGATTGAGGTAGATGAAGCCAAGGCGTTGTCTCTGGGCGTGCCGATTGCTGATGTCTACGCTACATTGCAAAGCACGATGGGCACTTTATATGTGAATGACTTCAATCGTTCTGGCCGGACTTATAGAGTGCAATTGCAAGCGGAGCCGGCATATCGGATGAAGCCTGAGGATATCGGGCGCGTCTATGTCAGGTCTGCCGGAGGGGAAATGATCCCCATGTCGGCGCTGAGCAAGGTGAAGGAAATCATTGGTGCCGAGCAGTTGGAGCGCTACCAGGGCCTGCTGGCGGCCAAGGTGATGGGGGGAGGCGCTTATGGCGTCAGCTCGGGTGATGCGATCAAGCTAATCGAGCAGATTGCCAATGACACCTTGCCTTCTGGATACCAATTGGCCTGGACCAGCCAAGCTTACCAGGAGAAGCTCACAGGCAATGCGGCGATCTTCGCATTCAGTTTTGCCATCGTGATGGTGTTCCTGATTCTGGCGGCGCAGTTTGAAACCTGGGCCTTGCCGCTTGCGGTCATCATGGCTGTACCGTTCGCATTGGTAGGTGCCTTGCTGGCTGTGATGTTCAGGGGCATGCCTAACGACATCTATTTCCAGATCGGCTTGGTCACCCTGGTGGGCTTGGCTGCGAAAAATGCCATTTTGATCGTTGAGTTCGCGAGCCAGAAACTGGAAGAGGGGTTGCCGCTCAAGCAGGCGGCCATCGAAGCAGCAAAGCTGCGCTTCCGCCCGATTGTCATGACATCGATGGCTTTCGTTCTGGGTATTGTGCCTTTGGTGGTTGCTTCAGGTGCAGGTGCTGCGGCTCGCCAATCCATGGGAACCGGTGTTTTTGGCGGAATGCTGATGGCTACATTTATTGCGACAATATTCATTCCGATGTTTTTTACCTGGTTGTCCAGTGAAACCAGTAAACGTGTGCATCACGATGATCAAAAGGAAACAGCATGATGTTGCGTCATAAACTGATTTATGCTGCCGTTGCCTTGGCTTTGACCGGTTGCATGGTAGGGCCGGATTACCATCGGCCAGCGACGAAACTGCCAGCCAGTTTTAGTGCTGCTGAAGCTACGCCGGCTTCCGAACAGGCTTCATTAGACCTGGATGCTTGGTGGGAGAGTTTTGAGGATCCGGTGTTGAATGACCTCATGAAAAAGGCATTTGCGGATAATGTCGATATTGCGAAAGCGGTAGCTCGTATAGAGGAGGCTGATGCCGCCTTGCGGGAAGCGGGTGCTGCCTTGTTTCCCCAGATCGACATGACAGGAAATGCAATTCGCCAGAAAGTGACCGAAACCGGGGCCTTCCCGATCTTTCCAGGGGTTCCTGTCATTCGTGAAACATACAACCTGCAGCTGGGCACATCGTTCGAATTGGATTTCTGGGGAAGGCTACGCCGTGCGCGTGAAGCTGCACGTGCCCAGGCATTGGCAACTTATTTTGCCAAGGATACAGTGAGCCTTTCGCTTTCAGGTCTGGTCGCCAGCAATTACCTGCTGTTGCGCAGCTTGGAAGCCCAGATTGCTGTGTCGAGGGAAACGCTGAAAAGCCGGGAGGAAAGCCTGGCGTTGACCAAGCGTCGTCTTGATGGCGGTGTAGCTTCCATCCTGGATGTGCATCAGGCCGAAGTTTCCCACTCCAATCTGGTGGCGCAGCTGGCCGACCTTGTGCGGCAGCGTGAAGTGATTCAACATCAGCTTGCTGTCTTGACTGGGGATTTGGAGCTCAATGTGCCGGTAAGCGGTGATATCCATCAGTTGCCGAGTCCGCCTGTGCCACCTGCAGGGCTCCCGTCTACCTTGCTGGAGGCACGTCCTGACATCCGCGAGGCAGAGCAGGCGCTGATTTCGGAGAACGCGCAGATTGGTGTTGCGAAAGCTGCATTGTTTCCTAGCATTACCTTGACCGCAAATTATGGAGGAGAGAGTGCCAATTTGAACCGGCTGCTGGAATCTCCTTCGCGGGTATGGACAACGGGGCTCGGCCTGAATCTACCAATTTTCAACGCAGGCCGTTTGTCTGCGCGAGTGGATCAGGCGACAGCCAGACAAAAGCAAGCTTTGTCGACTTATCAGAGTTCTATCCAGACAGCATTCAAGGAGGTAAAGGATGCGTTAGTGGCGGTCCGCCAGAGTCGAGAGCGCGAAGAAGCTCTGAAGGTCAGCCAGGAGTCGGCAAAGAAGGCGTTGGAGGTTTCCGAGAATCGCTATAAATCAGGGTATTCGGCCTATCTTGACGTCTTGGATTCGCAACGTGTCTACAATGATGCGGTACTTGCGTTCATCCAGAGTCGCCAGGCACGCTTGACGGCAACAGTTGACCTGTTCAAGGCGCTGGGTGGTGGGTGGAAGACTGCACAGTATGAGCAGCCTGACAGGCACGCGAGCAAATAGTTTGTGTGTGTATGGCCTTGCATTGAGAGACCGTGTTTGTGCCGGTTTCTCAATGTGACTAGGCTTATCATCAATTCTATAGGGCCATGTTAGAATTGCCCGTTTACAACCACCATCATTTCTCATGACAGTTCGTACCCGTTTTGCTCCCAGTCCTACCGGTTTCCTGCATATTGGAGGCGCCCGCACTGCCTTGTTTTCATGGGCTTATGCCCGCAAGCATGCTGGATCTTTTATTTTGAGAATTGAAGATACCGATGTGGCGCGCTCGACACCGGAAGCCGTGCAAGCCATTCTGGATGGTATGCGCTGGTTGGGGTTGGACTGGGATGAGGGCCCGTTTTACCAAATGCAGCGCATGGATCGCTATAAGGTGGTGATCGGAAAACTGCTGGATGAAGGTCATGCCTATCATTGCTACTGTAGCCGCGAGGAGCTGGATGCATTGCGCGAGCAGCAAATGCGGGAAGGCAAGAAGCCCCGCTATGATGGGCGGTGGCGTCCTGAGTCGGGCAAAGTGTTGCCCGCTATACCGGCGGATATTCCTCCTGTCGTACGCTTCAAGAATCCGCGCGCAGGCAATGTCGTCTGGAATGACTTGGTCAAGGGGGAGATCAGCATTGCGAACGAAGAGTTGGACGACCTGATCATTGCGCGGGCAGATGGTACACCTACCTATAATTTCTGCGTTGTGGTCGACGACTGGGACATGGGCATTACCCATGTCATCCGCGGAGATGACCATGTCAATAACACGCCACGCCAGATCAACTTGCTGCAGGCTCTTGGGGCGACCATCCCCCAATATGCCCATCTTTCCATGATTCTCGGAGATGACGGACAGAAACTGTCCAAGCGCCATGGCGCCGTCAGCGTCATGCAATATCATGAAGATGGGTATTTGCCGGAAGCAGTGCTGAATTATCTGGCCCGTCTCGGGTGGTCTCATGGAGACGACGAAATATTCACCATGAGCCAATTCTGTGAATGGTTCGGGTTCGACCATATCACACCTTCTGCAGCCCAATTCAATACAGAAAAGCTCAATTGGCTCAATGCCCACTACATTAAACAGGCGGAGCTAGGGCGTTTGGCAGTGGATATTGCCAAGCGTCTGGCCGATGCCGGCATTCAAGTAAGTGATCGTGTGGATTTGCAGGGAGTGATTGCGCTGTACCGTGATCGCGCCAGTACGCTCAACCAGATTGCAGGCAGTATTGCCTATTTCTACCGTAGGCCCAATATTGAAGCTTCACTGCTGGAAAAATATTTGACTCCTGAGATATTGCCCGTCCTGACTGCCTTGTTAGAGGAGTTGAAGGACATAGAGTGGACGCGGGAAAAACTTCATGAGGTCATTCAGGGGGCTGTTACCCAAAACGCGCTCAAGTTTCCCAAGGTGGCAATGCCATTGCGGGTGATGCTGACCGGCAGTGACCAGTCGCCCAGTATTGATGCTGTGATGGTGCTGTTGGGACAGGAGGAGAGCTTGGCAAGAATGCGATCCGTATTGCAAGTTAACGTATGATAAAAAAGCCTGCCAAACGATAGAACAATTTGGTTTCTCTGTAGTCCTAATCACAAGCTGGCAATGTTCTGTCGCTGCGGCATCGGCGTAGCACTTGTTTTTCAGCCTGTAGGCCCCACTATTGAGAGGCAGGGAATTTGCCAGTCACTGGTGGCAAGCGCTAGCTTGGGGAAAGTTTTTCACGTAAAGTTGCTTTTCAAGAATAAAACTCCCTATATATACAACTACAAGGTAAAGGAGCATCAATATGAGCGTTAAAGGGCAGATGTTACAAGACCCCTTTCTGAATACATTGCGCAAGGAGCACGTGCCTGTTTCGATTTATCTCGTCAACGGGATCAAATTGCAGGGGCAGGTGGATTCCTTTGATCAATATGTCATCCTGCTCAAGAATACCGTCACCCAGATGGTATATAAGCATGCTATTTCCACCATTGTGCCAGGCCGTGCGGTTTCCATTCCCCACGGGCCCACTCCTACGTCCGAAAGTTAATTTTTGTTAAGTATCTGCTCGTATGTTTGATCGGCCAGTCGGTGGAGATGCTTCCGTACTGGTAAGCGTGGATTTTGGCGATCCTGGGTATGAGGAAAGCCTGCAAGAGTTGCGACAGCTCGTTGTCAGCGCTGGTATGTCGATTGCCGGGACGGTGGAAGCACGCCGTCCCAAACCTGATCCCAAGTTTTTTGTCGGTAGCGGCAAGGCGGATGAGTTGCTAGCCGTAGTGAAGACTACCGATGCCAAGGTCGCAGTATTCAACCATGATCTCAGCCCTTCACAGCAGCGTAATCTTGAGCGGTTGCTGGAAGTACGTGTCGTCGACAGGACGGGGCTGATCCTCGATATCTTTGCACTCCGTGCACAAAGCCATGAAGGCAAGCTGCAGGTGGAGCTTGCCCAGCTGGAGCACTTGTCTACGCGATTGGTGCGTGGTTGGACCCATCTTGAGCGTCAAAAGGGCGGCATTGGGGTGCGTGGAGGCCCCGGCGAAACCCAGCTTGAGCTGGACAGGCGCATGTTGCGTATACGCGTCAAGCAATTGCGCGAGAAGCTCGCCAAGCTCAAGCAACAGCGTGGCATGCAGCGTCGTGCCCGTCGGCGTTCCCAGGTTCTTTCAGTCTCTCTGGTCGGTTATACCAATGCCGGTAAATCCACTTTATTCAATAGGTTGACTCAATCCGGTGTCTATGCGGCTGACCAGTTGTTCGCTACCCTGGATACCACCTCCCGTAAACTCTACATTCCTGACGGCGGTCCGGTCGTGATGTCGGATACAGTAGGGTTTATCAAGCATTTGCCTCATGCGCTAGTCGAGGCGTTCGGTGCGACGCTGGAGGAGGCGGTGCAGGCTGACTTACTTCTCCATATCGTCGATGTGGCTAGCGATAGTCGCGATGAGCAAGTTGAGCAAGTTAATCTTGTCCTGTCCGAGATTGGCGCCCAAGATGTTCCGCAGGTGCTGGTGTTGAATCAGATTGATCGTGTTGGAATCCCGCCCGGGCTTGATCGCGACGAATATGGTAGAATTTCGAAAGTGCGTGTTTCTGCCAAGACAGGAGAAGGGCTTGACCTCTTACGTCAAGCTTTGCTTGAACATCAGCAAGGGTTGCAAGATCAGTTGACGCAATCCTATCAAAACGCATAATTTTTTGATTTTTTCGGAGTGATGCATGGCTAACGATCCCGGTTGGGGCAATCGTAATAACGATGGTCCGCCCGATTTGGATGAAGTATTCCGACAGTTCAGTCGCAAGTTGAGTGGCTTGTTCGGCAAGGGTGGCGGTACAGGCGGTGAGCCTAATCCCGAAGCAAGGACAATTCCGGTATTGCCTGCCTTGGGCCTTGTTGCCGTCATTTGGTTTGCAACGGGTTTCTATATTGTCGATCAAGGGTCTCGTGGCGTCGTTCTACGCTTCGGTAAGCATGTGGAAACCACTATGCCAGGCCCACGGTGGCACCTGCCATACCCGATAGAAAGTGTGACCGTAGTCAATATGGAGCAGGTGCGCACCATAGAAGTCGGGTATCGTTCTGCCGAAGGTGGTTCTACCCGCGGGCGCGAGCTCAGGGAATCGCTCATGCTGACGGATGATGAAAACATCATTGATCTGCAGTTTGCGGTTCAGTACAACCTGAAGAATGTGGAAGAGACCTTGTTTAATAACCGATTTGCGGAGGAGTCTGTGCGCGGCATCGCCGAAACCGCAATTCGGGAAATCGTAGGCAAGAGCAAGATGGACTTTGCACTATATGAAGGTCGTGAAGAAATTGCTGTGCTGGCCAAGCAATTGATGCAGGAGATCCTGGATAGGTATTCCACAGGCATTAATATTGTCAATGTCACGATGCAGAATGCTCAACCGCCAGAGCAGGTGCAGGCGGCATTTGATGATGCTGTCAAGGCAGGACAGGATCTCGAGCGTCAGAAGAATGAGGGATATGCTTATGCTAATGATGTCATTCCTCGTGCGCGTGGTACGGCATCTCGCTTGCTGGAAGAGGCTGAAGGTTACAAGTTGCGCGTCGAGAATGAGGCCCGCGGTAACGCCAGCCGGTTTGAACAAATCCTGACCCAGTATCAGCGTGCGCCTGAAGTTACGCGTCAGCGCTTATATTTGGACGCGCAAGAACAGATCATGTCCAGCGTCAGTAAGGTCGTGGTTGACCAGAAGGGTAACAACAGCTTGCTGTACCTGCCACTCGACAAGCTATTATCGGCTTCGGGCGCGAATCCGGCGACTGCACCTTCCGTGCAACCGGTCATGCCAAGCAGCTCCTCTGAGCTTGATACCAGTATCCAGCGTTCACGGGATTCATTCCGTAGTCGAGACAGGGAGAGCCGATAATGCGAAATCTTGGAACAGTACTCTTGGGCCTGATTGCCGCCTTGCTACTGCTGAGCTTGTCTGCCTTTAGTGTGGATCAGCGCGAATATGCCTTGGTATTCCGGCTGGGGGAAATTGTCGCAGTGAAAAAAGAGCCCGGGCTTTACTTCAAGGTGCCATTGGTGGATAACGTGCGTTATTTTGACAAACGCATCCTGACGTTGAACTGGGTGGAGCCCGACCGCTTTCTGACCAGTGAAAAGAAAAACGTGCTGGTAGACTCTTTCATCAAGTGGCGCATCATTGATCCAGCCAAATATTACGTCTCCGTCAAGGGTGATGAGTTGCAGGCAGAGCGCCGACTGTCTCAGACGGTCAACGATGGCCTGCGTGCCGAGTTTGGTAAGCGTACCATTCATGAGGTAGTGTCTGGGGAGCGTAGCAAGATCATGGAGATTCTGCGTCAACGTGCAGACCGTGACTCACGCCAGATGGGTATCCAAGTCTTGGACGTGCGATTGCGCCGGGTCGATCTTCCTCAGGAGGTGAGCGAATCTGTCTACCAACGGATGGAAGCCGAGCGTAAGCGTGTTGCCAATGAGCTGCGCTCTAGGGGGGCCGGAGAAGCGGAGAAAATCCGGGCTGATGCTGACAAACAGCGTGAGGTCATCATTGCCGAAGCATTTAGCCAGGCTCAGAAAATCAAGGGCGAAGGGGATGCCAAGGCAGCTGAAATCTATTCCCAGGCGTACAGCAAGAATCCTGAGTTCTATGCGTTCTATCGTAGCCTTGACGCTTACCGCAATAGCTTCAATAGCAAGAGTGACGTCATGGTGTTGGATCCCAGCTCGGACTTTTTCAAATATATGCGTAATTCGGGCCGTGCAGGCAGCACTGGCAAATAGCCGGGAACTTAGATCTTGACATCCAGCTTGCTGCTTGCCTTTGGACTGGTGCTGGTGATCGAGGGCATACTGCCCTTGGTCGCCCCGCAGGCTTGGAGGCAGACGTTTCAGCGCATGGTGGAAATGAAGGATGGACAGTTGCGTTTTGTCGGGCTGGCATCCATGCTGGCTGGCTTGCTTATTGTGCTGTTGCTGCACTAGCCTCTCAACTTCATAGAAAATAATGCGTAACTGGTTACTTCCTGAATACATCGAAGATGTACTCCCGGCAGAGGCTGCCCGCGTCGAGCAATTGCGGCGCAGCCTACTGGATTTGTTCAAGGTGCATGGCTACCTGTATGTGATTCCTCCCATGATGGAGTATATGGAATCATTGACGACTGGTATCGGCCATGATCTGGATATTGCCACTTTCAAGGTGGTTGACCAGTTGACCGGAAAGCTCATGGGTATCCGAGCGGATATCACGCCACAAACAGCCCGTATTGATGCGCACATGCTGAACAATCAGGGAGTGACTCGCCTGTGTTATGCCGGCAGCGTATTGCGCACATCGCCAGACGGTCTTGCGCGCAGCCGCGAGCCCTTGCACGTCGGTGCTGAGCTCTATGGACATGCTGGCGTCGAGAGCGATATTGAAATCCAGCGGCTGATGATCAAGGCCTTGCATACGGTTGGCCTGGATACCTTATATATTGATGTCAGTCATGTCGGCATTTTTGCCAGCCTGCTTGAACATGCCGGGATCGGTGAGGCTCAGGAGCAGGAGCTGTACGCAGCCTTGCAAAGCAAGGATCAGGCGGCGGTACGTGCGCTGGGGCGAGGTTTAAACCCGGATACCTTGGAGGCCCTGTCAAGTCTGACCGAGCTGAGTGGTGATATCAGCGTGCTTGAGCAAGCTGCCAAGCGCTTGCCGCAGACAGAAAAAATCCAGCAGGCGCTGCGTGACCTCAAGGCGGTCGGCGCAGGCTTGGACGATCTTGATGTCAAGGTATGCTTTGACCTCGCAGAGTTGCGTGGCTATCACTATCATAGCGGCATCGTCTTCGCCGCTTACGCGCAAGGATATGCCGGGCCGTTGGCGCGGGGTGGCCGCTACGACGAGGTAGGCGCCATTTTTGGTCGGGCCCGACCAGCGACCGGTTTCAGCCTGGACTTGCGCGGCGTGGTGAGCTCATTGCCCGTCGCTGAGACCGTGGGCGCTATTTTTGCACCGGCTATTGCAGATGATGCGCTAATCTTTGTGGTCGAGAGTTTGCGCGCGCAGGGGCAGGTGGTTATTCAAGATTTGCCGGGGCAGGAGCCCTATCGTGCGGAACTGGGTTGCGATCGCATCTTGGTCCAGCAAAATGGAGAGTGGGTCGTAGTGGCCGCTCCCGAGTTATAAATCTATCTATTGGATCTATTCATGAGTAAGAACGTCGTCGTTATCGGTACCCAATGGGGAGATGAGGGTAAAGGTAAGATCGTAGACTGGTTGACGGACCACGCACAAGGTGTCGTGCGTTTTCAGGGTGGCCACAATGCGGGCCATACCTTGGTCATCGGTCAAGGTGCCTCACAGAAAGAATATAAGCTCAATCTTGTTCCCTCGGGCATTGTACGCGAAGGCGTCAATTGCTATATCGGCAACGGCGTGGTACTTGATGCCAATCATCTCTTGTTCGAAATCGATGGTCTGGAAAAGGCTGGTCTCGAGGTTCGCAACCGCTTGAAGGTCAGCCCAGGCTGCCCATTGATTCTGGAGTATCACGTGCGCTTGGACAAGGCGCGGGAGGCTGCGCGCGAACCTGGCCGCAAGATCGGCACCACAGGCAAGGGGATAGGCCCGACTTATGAAGACAAGGTCGCCCGTCGTGCCTTGCGTGTTTATGACCTGTTCTATCCTGAGCGTTTCGCCGAAAAGCTCAGGGAAGTGCTGGACTACCATAATTTCGTATTGACCAAATACCTCAATGCCGAGGCTGTAGACTATCAACAACAACTGGATGAGGCCTTGTCCAAGGCACCGTTGCTTCAACCGCTGGTGACGGATATCTCGGCTGCACTCTATGAGGCCAACAAGGCTGGGCAGAACCTTTTGTTCGAGGGCGCGCAAGGTACATTGCTCGACGTTGATCATGGCACATATCCTTACGTGACGTCCTCGAATTGCATCTCTGGCCAGGCCGCGGCGGGCACCGGTGTCGGTCCGAGCATGCTTCACTATGTGCTCGGCATTACCAAGGCCTATACTACCCGTGTCGGTGGCGGCCCTTTTCCAAGCGAGTTGGACATCGAGACCGAAGATTCGCCAGGATTCCAAATGTCCGATAAGGGCCGTGAGATCGGTACCGTAACCAAGCGCAAGCGTCGTTGCGGCTGGTTTGATGCTGCCGCTTTACGCCGCTCCGCCCGTATCAACGGCCTGACGGGCTTGTGCATTACCAAGCTTGATGTATTGGATGGCATCAAGGAGCTGAATATCTGTACCGGGTATGAGTTGGACGGCAAGCCTGTCGATTTGTTGCCGGTGGGTGCGGACGATGTGGCGCGTTGCCAACCGGTCTACGAGACATTGCCGGGATGGGATGAGAGCACCTTCGGCATCAGCCGCTGGGAAGACCTGCCGCAAAATGCCCGCAATTATCTCAAGCGCCTGGAGGCGTTGTGCGAAGTCCCTGTGGATATCGTCTCCACAGGCCCTGAGCGCGATGAAACCATCGTCTTGCGTCATCCTTTCGGGGCTTAAGGCAGGCGTGAAAACGGCAGAAAAACCAAAACTGGCTTGGGCAATTACAGGCTCCGGCCATTATCTGCGGGAGTGCTTGGAGATCATTAGCGGCCTGCAAGACGTCGATCTTTTCCTGAGCCGTGCGGCAGCCGAGGTACTTCAGCAGTACGGTTTCAAGCATAGCGTGGCCAAGGTTTTTCAGGACAAGACGGCAAGCGCGGTTCCCGTAGAAATGTTTTATTACGGCAACTATCACAGTGTCGTGATCGCGCCGGCAACCTCCAACACCATTGCCAAGATGGTATATGGAATTTCTGACACGCTCGTGACCAACGTATATGCACAGGCGGGAAAATGCGGTGTGCCAAGTATCGTGTTTGCATGTGATACCGCTCCCGAGCTGGAATCGGAAGCTCCTCGCGACAATGTGGTCAAGGTGTTTCCGCGTCGTATTGACCTGGATAACATCGCAAGGCTCCAGACCTATGAGGACACCACGGTGGTCAATGATATGCAGCAATTGCAAGCGGCAATTCAAGCTAGGCTCGCATGTCTGAAAACATCTTATTCCTGACCGGGAAGCTTGCAGAAAAAAGCCTGCATAAGGTGCTTGAGGATATGCAGCCTACCGAGTTCAACTACCGCATCGCTCAGCTCGGTGTCTCTGTGGCTGCTTTGTTGACCCCACAACTGATCATGCGGCGCCTGCCTGATGCAGGGGATGCTGACCGTATCATTGTTCCGGGGCTCTGTAAGGGTGATTTGGGGCTACTTGAGGAGAAATATGGCGTTCCCGTCGTCCGGGGGCCCGACGACCTCAAGGATTTACCACAGTTTTTTGGCAGAGGAGGGCGCGAGGTGGATTTGTCCAAATTCGACGTCAAGATTTTTGCCGAGATTGTCGAAGCGCCTCAGCTGACTGTGGATGGCGTGGTGGCGCGTGCGCAGGAGTTCCGCCGCCAAGGGGCTGATGTGATTGACCTGGGCTGCCTGCCCAACACGCCTTTCCCTCACCTAAAGGACGCTATTGATGCGCTGAAGCAGGAAGGCTTCAAGGTAAGCGTGGACTCGTTGAACACCGATGACTTGTTGCTAGCGGGTAAAGCCGGTGCAGATTACCTGTTGAGCCTGACAGAAAAAACCCTGTGGATTGCTGATGAGGTAGACGCTACGCCCATCCTGATTCCGACCACGCCAACCAATCCCAGATCACTTTACCGTGCCATAGAGGTGATGCTGAAGCGCGGTAAGCCATTTATTGCGGATGCTATCCTGGATCCGATCCCGTTTGGATTCACTGACTCTATCGTGCGTTACCAGCGCTTAAGGAAACGCTACCCGGAAATAGACATCATGATGGGGGTGGGCAACCTGACTGAGCTGACGGATGCGGATACTACCGGCATCAATGCGATATTGTTCGGTATCATCACCGAGCTCGGGATCAATGCCGTGCTGGCAACGTCCGTCAGCTCACATGCCGTATATGCAGTGGCTGAGGCGGATGTCGCGCGGCGCATGATGTATGCAGCCCGAGAAGAAAAACGTCTGCCCAGGGATTACAGTGACGGCCTGTTAGGTTTGCATGATAAGCGCCCCTTCACCTATACGCCTGAGGAGGTGCAGGAGCTCGCCTCCCAGATCAAGGATCCGAGTTTTCGCATTATTACCAGCAAGCATGGCATGCATATCTTCAACCGGGATGGACTGTACTGCGATACTGATCCTTTCAGGCTTTATCCCTATCTCAATGTAGATCAAGACGGCTCGCATGCTTTTTATCTTGGCGTGGAGCTGGCGCGTGCGCAGATTGCGTGGCAGTTGAAGAAGCGCTACAGCCAGGACGAGGAGCTGGAATGGGGCTGCGCCACCTTGGCAAAGAACCCGGGCGGCAGAGTGGGGCATCGGGATGCCGCCTTGAAAGAGAAAAGGGAGAGGCGGGGTGAGCAAGGCAGTGAATCAACGGCTTGCGGACCTCGCAGGATCGAAGAGGCCATGCAGGAGTCGACGGCCGATGAGGTGAGTTGCGGGCCTCGCAGAACAAGGAAAGTGCCTGGCACATGATTTATGAAAGCATACTGACCTCGCTCAGCTGTAAAGGGGAAGCCCATATCGCCCCATTTGGAGTGAGGGAGCACAATGGACTCGTATTGATCGCGCCATTCAGGCCTTCGGTGACATTGGACAACCTGCTTTCGACACGACAAGCCGTCCTGAATTTTACCGATGATGTCCGGCCTTTTGCCGGTGGGGTGACCGGGCGCCATGATTGGCCACTCACCAATGCTTGCAAGATCAATGGTGTGGTGCTGGCATCTGCCCTGACGCATCAGGAGCTGGAGCTGGTAGAAGTCAAGGACGACCAGACGCGTCCTGAGCTCTATTGCCGCATTGTCCATGAAGAAATTCATGCTGCATTTCGCGGATTCAACCGCGCACAAGCCGCGGTGATTGAGCTTGCGGTGCTGGTAAGCCGCCTGCACATGCTACCGATTGAAAAGATCGAGACTGAAATCAATTATTTGAGAATTGCGGTAGAGAAAACAGCTGGAGAGCGTGAGTTGGAAGCCTGGCAGTGGCTGATCGACAAGGTAGAGAATCATAAGGCTGCAATGACGGGAGATAACCAGGCATGAGCAAGTTGCTGATCAGCGTAACCTCAGTGGAAGAAGCCTTGCTGGCTTTGGAGGGGGGGGCTGACATTATTGACATGAAAAATCCCTCCCAAGGGGCGCTAGGGGCCTTACCCCTATCAGTCGTCAGTGAAGCAGTGATAGCTGTTGGCGGCCGCAGGATAACCAGTGCAACGACTGGCGATTTGCCGATGTCGCCTACGCTGATTTGCCATGCTGTCATGCAGATGGCGGCCACAGGTGTCGATATTATTAAAATAGGTTTTTTTGGCAATGAACAGGAAAATATTGCCTGCATTCATGCTGTGCAGCCGCTGATTGCCAGGCATAACCTGGCAGTCGTCGCAGTATTGATGGCAGATCTCTCACCTCAATTTAGCTTGCTGCCTTTGTTGCGCGAGGCAGGTTTCTGGGGTGTCATGCTGGATACTGCCAATAAAGATGGCCGAAGTCTGCTTGCACATTTGGACATGGAGAGCCTGGCGATTTTCCTGCGAATGGCCGAAGGGATGCAGACAGGCCTGGCAGGTTCTCTCAATATGGAAAATATTGAAAATATAGTTAAAATGAAACCTTCCTATATTGGTGTACGTGGTGCAGTTTGCATGGGGTTTGACCGTGTTGCAAAACTGTGTAAAGACAAAGTGTCTGCGCTTAACAGGTTGTTGTATAATTGCAACAAGTCGGTCGAAAGTGCCGATCTAGCTTGATTTCCCCGGCTACACCCATTGCGTGGCTTTTATGCATTGAGTATAGTCAAGTCGTCCGTTAGTCATCAGGAGTTAAATCGAATGAAAAAAAATCTGATTGGTTTTGCAGTTGCTAGCGCATTTGCGTTTGCGGCATCGACAGCGAGTGCTGCTGAGGTCGCATATGACGGTGCTTGGTATGCTTTGCCAGGTGTCAATGTCATGCATGCAGATAGTGACTTGGAGGCTGAACCTCGTAGCGTTGGGGGCTTCCTGAAGTTTGGCAAAGAAATCAGCGAGCATTGGGATGTACAAATCGGTCTGAGTCATAACAGCGCTGACAGTGACCTGCAGGGTGTGAGTGGCAAGTATCGTCAAACATTGTTTGGCGTGGATGCCCTTTACTTCTTTAGCCGCGACAAGTTCCGTCCTTTCCTCTTGGCAGGGGTGGGTGCAGGCCGTAACAACGTAGATTACACTAGTGATGTAACTGGTGCTGACCTGGGCGACAAGAAGACTTCTTGGATGGCTAACGTTGGATTTGGTGCACAATATCTCTTCAACGAAAACTTTGGTCTGCAGGCTGACCTGCGCCAAGTCTGGAGCCGTGCTGAATATGCTGGTTCCAGTGGCATTATCGATACCCATACCATCAGCAATACCTATTTGAACCTTGGTGCCATTTTCCGTTTTGGCGCGCCTAAGCCAGCACCGGTAGTCGAGCCAACGCCTGAGCCAGTTGCAGTGGCTCCAGAGCCAGAACCAGTTGTTGAGCCAGCTCCAGCTCCCGTAGGTCCTGCAGAGCCAGCGTTCGAGAAAGTGACATTGTCTTCTGAAGTGCTCTTCGGCTTCGACAAGGACAACCTGAAGGAAGAAGGCAAGGCAAAACTGAATGCCGACGTTGTTGAAAAAATGAAGGCACATCCCGAAGTTGAGCTGGTACTGATCACGGGTCATACCGACCGCATCGGTGACGAAACCTACAACCAGAAGTTGTCTGAGCGTCGTGCCAATACTGTCAAGCAATACCTGATTTCTCAAGGTATCGAGGAAAGCCGTCTGCATGCAGTTGGCAAGGGTGAGTCCGAGCCTGTTGTCGAATGCGCTGGCGTACGCGGCAAGAAGGCAATTGAGTGCTTGCAGCCTAACCGTCGTGTTGTGGTTGAGATTGAAGTACAGCGCGCTAGCGAATAATCTAGCTTGAGCGTTGAAAAAGCCCCGCACTGCGGGGCTTTTTTATATATAGTCACCCTTCCATGAATCAGAACTCGAAACACCATTCTTCCAATTCACTTGCTTTGCATGCCTTGGAGGCGCGCTGGTTGGTGCCAGGGCTTCCTTTGGGTGCAGTCCTGGAGCAGCATAGCGTGATTGTCGAGGAAAAAAGGATCCTGGATATCCTACCGACGCAGCAGGCCAGGCAACGCTATCCCCTGGCGCAGACAGTTGTACTGGACAATCATGTATTAATACCTGGGCTGATCAACCTGCATACGCATGCAGCGATGAGCCTGATGCGAGGGCTGGCGGACGACCTGCCTTTGATGCAGTGGTTGCAACAACATATCTGGCCAGCAGAGAAACGCTTTGTTTCGGAGCGTTTTGTGCGCCAGGGCACCTTACTCGGATGTGCTGAAATGCTGGCTGGAGGGACAACCTACTTCAACGATATGTATTTTTTCCCAAATGCGGTGGCAGAAGCCGCAGTTCAGGCAGGTATGCGTGCGAATATCGGTTTGGTGGTCATGGAATTTGCCACAGCCTATGCGCATGATGCAGAGGACTATCTACAGAAGGGCTTGCAGGCAAGAGACGAGTGGAGGGATAGTGCACTACTGAGCGCCAGCCTGGCACCTCATGCTCCTTATACAGTCGGCAACAGCACCTTTGAGAATATTGTCACTTATGCAGAGCAGCTGGGTTTGAATATTCATACGCACTTGCATGAGACGCGT
The DNA here is from genome assembly GCF_000013705.1 of Methylobacillus flagellatus KT. NCBI lineage: Bacteria > Pseudomonadati > Pseudomonadota > Betaproteobacteria > Nitrosomonadales > Methylophilaceae > Methylobacillus > Methylobacillus flagellatus. The sequence goes on along the minus strand of NC_007947.1, from coordinate 1,690,079 downwards.
ACTGAGATTGAAGACAGTATCAAACAATATGGAGTAAGGCCGCTGCAACGCCTCGAGTCACTTGGCGTGCTGGGCCCCAACTTCGTGGCAGCGCACGGGGTTCACTTGAGCAAAGCCGAGATGGCCTTGTTATCCGCCCATGGCTGCCATATCGCACATTGCCCGGCATCGAATCTCAAGCTGGCCAGCGGTATTGCACCGGTAGATGCGCTGTTGAAAGCAGGGACAAATGTCGCGATCGGTACTGATGGGGCCGCCAGTAATAATCGTCAGGATATGTTTGCAGAAATGCGCCTGGCTGCCTTGCTGAGCAAAGGAAGCAGTGGTGACGCAGCCAGTGTACCGGCTGCCGAGGCCCTGGCGATGGCGACAATCAATGCAGCGAAGGCATTGGGAAAAGAGTCCGAACTAGGCTCGCTGGAGCCAGGGAAATATGCCGATATGACAGCGGTTAGCCTGGCCGCAGCCGAGTTGCAGCCTTGTTTCAATGTCATTTCTCATCTGGTATACAGTGCCGGGCGGGAGCATGTAAGTCATGTGTGGGTGGCCGGGGAATTGAAATATCAGAAGTTGCAAGGGCAGGCCGGCGTCTATGCCAATATCGAACCTGCGGAATTAAAGGAGATCAGTACCGAATGGCAGACCAAACTGAGTCAGTATCTGGCGTGAACGTAGACCAGGCAGAGTTGCAGAAATTTGCCGAGCTTGCCCATAAGTGGTGGGACAAGAACAGCGAATTCAAGCCGTTGCATGAAATCAACCCGTTGCGCCTCAACTACATAGACGAGCATGCAGGCTTGGCAGGTAAGCGCGTACTGGATGTCGGTTGCGGCGGCGGCATCCTGTCCGAGTCCATGAGCGAGCGCGGTGCCGAGGTGACAGGGATAGACCTGGGGGAAAAGGCGCTCAAGGTGGCGAAGCTGCATCAATATGAGAGCAGTGCCAAAGTCGATTATCGACTGATCTCGGTCGAGGAACTGGCTCAGGAGTCGCCAGAAAGCTTTGACATCGTCACCTGCATGGAGATGCTGGAACATGTGCCAGATCCGGCTGCTATCGTGCGTGCCTGTGCCCGGCTGACAAAGCCCGGTGGCAAGGTATTTTTTTCCACCATCAATCGCAACCCCAAGGCATACCTTTTTGCCGTGCTGGGAGCCGAGTACGTGCTCAACCTATTGCCGCGCGGCACCCATGAATATGAGAAGTTTATCAAGCCTTCCGAGTTGGCAGGCTGGGCGCGCGCGGCAGGCCTGGACGTCATCGCATCAAAGGGTATGGGATATAACCCGTTGACCAAGCGCTATAAGCTGAACAATGACGTCTCCGTTAATTACATATTACAGACGGTCAAGTAAGCCATGGGAAATCTTGTTTTGTTCGATCTCGATGGTACCTTGGTCGATACGGCGCCCGACCTTGGGCTGGCGCTCAACTTGCAGCGCAAGCGGCACGGGCTGCCTTTCCTGGATCAGGATATCATCCGTCCCTATGCATCGCATGGCTCCAAGGGGTTATTGGCTATCGGGTTCAATATCACACCGGAGGATGCAAATTTTGCTGCCATGCGTGACGAGTATCTGGCACTGTATGAAGAGGTCTATACCCGCACTCCCATGTTGTTCGAGGGCATGGAAACATTGTTGCAAAGGATGGAGTCTGCAGGCCTTCGTTGGGGCATCGTCACGAACAAGCCCAGGCGTTTTTCTGCCCCTTTGCTGGCGGCATTGAAGCTTGAACAGCGGATGGCTTGCCTGGTGTGCGCGGATGACGTGCCGCGTGCCAAGCCGCACCCAGACTCTTTATTGGCGGCTTGTGAGCAGGCCGGTGTACTGCCAGAGGTATGTATTTATATTGGGGATGCACAACGAGATATTGCAGCCGGGATTGCAGCCGGCATGCCTACAGTCGCGGCGCTCTATGGATACCTTGACCAGGCAGACCGCCCACTCGAATGGGGCGCGGATTATGTCGTACATGAGGTAGCCGAGATAGAAACCTGCCTGGTTGCCTGGCAGCAGCGCTTGGCTGATCGCTGTGAAGAACATTAAGGCTAGCGCCCCCATCCATCCCGCCGCCCGGATCACTCATTGATCAGCGTACGTGGCGGCGCTCCAGAAGGGCCTGGGCGAGGGTGCCGCTATCCACATGCTCGATCTCTCCTCCCATGGGCAGGCCTCGCGCAATGCGGCTGACCTGGATACCTCGGGCGCGTAATAGTTCGCTGACGTAATGCGCAGTTGCTTCGCCTTCCACGGTGTAGTTCGTGGCTAGGATGACTTCTTCCACTTTGCCATCCTGGGCACGCTTGAGCAGCTTATCCAGGTGGATGTCTCGAGGACCGATGCCGTCCAACGGTGATAGCCTGCCCATGAGGACAAAATACATGCCCTGGTAGGTTTGGGTTTGTTCCAGCATCATGAGGTCGCTGGGCATTTCCACAATGCAGAGCAATGTACGGTCTCGAGCCGGAGAGGCGCAAAGTGGGCAAATCTCCTGCTCGCTGAAGTTGTTGCACAGGTTGCAATGGCTGACTACTTGCAAAGCCTGGTCCAGCGACTTGGCAAGTATGCCAGCGCCCTTGCGGTCGCGCTGCAACAAGTAGTAAGCCATGCGAAGGGCGGATTTTGGCCCTACGCCCGGCAGACAGCGTAAGGCTTCGACCAGTTGTTCCAGGGCAGGAGGGTTACGCATGCCGGCTGAGGTAAATCAGAATGGCAGTTTCATGCCAGGGGGGATTGGCAGGCCCGCCGTCAGGCTGCTCATCCGTTCCTGGGAGGTAGCCTCGGCCTTGCGCGCCGCGTCATTGAAGGCTGCCGCAATCATGTCCTCCAATAGCTCTTTGTCATCTCCCAGTACACTGTCGTCGATGCTGACACGGCGCACTTCATGGCGGCAGGTCATGGTGATCTTGACCATGCCCGAGGCTGCTTGGCCTTCGACTTCAATCTTGCCCAATTCTTCCTGGGCGCGCTTCATGTTTTCCTGCATTTGCTGGGCCTGCTTCATGAGGTTGCCCAAGCCGCCTTTCATCATGTCTGTATCCTCCGGATTTATTGAAGTGGTTTGATGCTTGATGGAATGATCTGGGCGCCGAAATCCTTGATCAGCGCTTGCACAAAGCCATCATTGTGAATTGCGTTCTCCGCATGGGCCTGCAGGGCGGCTTTTTCCTGACTCATCAACTGGGCTGGCGTATTGCCGCTGCCGCCCAGGGCGAAAGTCAGTTTGATCTTGCGGCCAAAATGCTGCTCAACGGCACTTTGCAGCTTTTCCTCATAACCCATGCCCAGCAGGTGCTTTTGCGTCGGCGGCACGGAGAATGCAATATGGTCTTCATCGAAGCTTGCTACTTCGCAATTTTGTGCCAGCGCCCGGGCCAGGCCGAGTTTCAACCTGTCCACCAATGCACGCCAATTGCCGTCGAAGCTTCGCGTGACCGCTGAGGCAGGGGCTTCTTGCGTGCTGGATGCTGCGGCGGAGAAGGCGCCTGGGCTGAGCGCTTGAGAGTCCCGAGAGGTCGCTGACTCAGGCGTGGGCTCCGGGCTGGCTTCGCGCATGTTCGGCGCAGGGATCCTGACAGCTGGTTCACTGACGGCAAGAGCGGCACTGGCGCGAGGCCGCGTGCTTTCTGCAACGGTAGAGGATGCCGCTGGCGGTGGTGCTGCCTTTGTCGAAGATGTTTGTTCTCCTGGGCGGAATGCCAGCATACGCAGCAATGCCATGGTGAACCCAGCAAACTCATCGGGCGCCAAGCCGAGATCTCGCCTGGCGAGAAGGGCAATTTGGTAATAGAGCTGTATTTCCTCTGGGCGCATGCGAGCCGCGATGTCGAGAAGAGTCTGACGGTCGGGATGGTCAATCGCAATACTATCTGGCACAGCTTGTGCAATGGCGATTTCATGCAGCAGGTTGGCAAGGTCGCTCAATGCCGCGTCGAAGGAAATCGCGCGTTCTTCCATGGCGCGCGCCTGGGCGAGCAAGGCATTGCCATCTTGGGCGAGCAGGGCGTTGAGCAGCTCGAACAGGTAAGCCTGGTCGATTGCACCCAGCATGGTACGCACCTCTTTTTCGTTGACGCTGTCGCCGCCATAGGCAATCGCCTGATCCAGCAGGGACAATGCATCACGCATACTGCCATTGGCAGAGCGGCCTATCAATTGCAGTGCAACAGGCTCGAAGGTAATGTTTTCCTGGGTCAATACATGCTGCAAGTGTGCGGCAATACCGCTGCTCGACATTTGCCGGAGGTTGAACTGAAGGCAGCGCGACAGGATGGTAACCGGGACCTTCTGCGGGTCAGTGGTGGCCAGAATAAACTTGACGTGGGCCGGGGGTTCTTCCAGCGTTTTCAACATGGCATTGAAGGCATGCCCGGTGAGCTGGTGAACTTCATCAAGCATGTAGACTTTGTAGCGGCCCTGGGTGGGGGCGTAAATGGCTTTTTCCAGCAGCGAGGTCATGTCATCAACCCCGCGGTTGGATGCGGCATCCATCTCGACATAATCGAGGAAGCTACCCTTGTCGATCGCGACGCAGGCCGTACATTGGCCGCAAGGGTTTGCGCTGACGCCGCGTTCGCAATTCAGGGATTTTGCCAGTATACGGGAGAGGGTGGTCTTGCCAACGCCGCGGGTACCCGTGAACAGGTATGCATGGTGTAGTCGCTGCTGCTGCAATGCATTGGTGAGGGCGCGCACCACATGCTCCTGACCTACCAGCTCATCAAAGGATTTTGGACGCCATTTGCGGGCAAGAACCTGATAGCTCATCGGCGTATAAACTCATTGGATGTCATGCGTTGCAGGTGCCTGCTTTGCCAGTGGCGTGCACATTTGGAACAATTGATCCGGCGCTTCCCATGCAATCAGGCGTGTCTGATTCTCTAAATTTAAGAGGCGAGCCCAACCCCCGGCACTTGCTTCAATAGTTGTGGCTGCTTCCTTCCGGACCTGACCAGGTTGGCTACTTTGCAATGCGGGGAGGCCCGCCAGACGCCATTCTAACTCAAACCTGCGGCACTCCACCAGCGCTTTCATCGGTCAAGACAAAGATAGATTAAGTACCATCCTTGCGATATATTGGGCAAAGCACAATGAATGATAACTAACAATAGAGAGCGCCATGATGCATCAGGCTGACCGTTATTTTATGCGGCTCATCCAGCCTTTCCTGGGAAACAAGCCACCAGAAATCGCCAAGGCAGTTGTACTTGGTATGGCAATCCTATCCATCCTGGTGCTGGCGGAAAGCTTGGCCTGCGTCTTCTGGATATTCACTCTTTCCAGCCTGGGGGAAGGATATGCAGTGATGGCGGCCGTGCCGTACATCTACATCATCATTTCCTATAGCAGCTTGCTGGTGTTCTACCATTTCAAGCGTTTCGATGCCTTTACCTTCACCCAACTGGTCATGCTGCTGGTGATGCCGTTCTTTATGCAATGGATCATTGGCGGGCTTCAGGCCTCTAGCGGTGTTGCTTTCTGGGCCATACTGTCGCCCGTCGGCGCACTGATGATTCTGGGCACCCGGCAGTCCACCCCCTGGTTCATCTTATTTGGGCTGCTGGCAGTGCTGTCATGGTGGCTGAACGACCAGTTTTCCATGCATGCCTTGCCGATCCCCGGGGATATCCGGGATGCATTTTTTGCGATCAATATGGCCGGGGTATCGGTCATCCTGTACATCGCAATGCGCTATTTCCAATCTGAGAAAGCGAAAGTGCTGGAAGCATTGGCGGTGGAAAAATCGCGTTCGGAGCAACTGTTGCGAAGCATATTGCCGGAGTCAGTTGCCAAGCGGCTGCATGAAACCCAGTGTGGCCGCATCGCAGATAGTCATGACGCCGTCACCATCCTGTTTGCGGATATCGTGAACTTCACCCAGATTTCGGCAGGGATGACACCTGCTGCTGTGGTTGACCTGCTCAACCATGTCTTTTCCCGCTTCGACCAGCTTGCCGCCCAGTATGGCGTGGAAAAAATCAAGACTATAGGGGATGCTTACATGGTGATTGCGGGGGCGCCCAGTCCCCGGACAGACCATGCCCACGTCATGGCGGACATGGCGCTGGAAGTGCCTGCCTTGCTCGACAAGGTTTCCAGAGAGATCGGCATGCCATTGGCAATGCGGATTGGAATGAACAGTGGTGCAGTGGTGGCCGGTATTATCGGCAACACCCGGTTCAGCTACGATTTATGGGGGGATGCTGTCAATATCGCCAGCCGTATGGAAACGACCGGGCTGCCCAACGAAATCCAAGTTTCAGCCGCTACCTATGAGCTGCTGAAGGCGGATTACTGCTTTGAGCCGCGTTGTGGTGTGGATGTCAAGGGAAAAGGCAAAGTAGTGACCTATTTGCTTAAGGGAAGGATGGACAAACATGATGTTGATGTATCAAGATGACCTGAATCCCAACAATCACGCCATTCTGCAACATTTGCTATTTGCATATTTAATTTAAATTTTTTTGCTTTTTCCTCCGTTATTGCAGTCATCCAGTGTGCGAGTTCGCGCAGCATTGGGCTCATTGACGAAGGAATAGCATGAAACAACTCCTGAAGGATATTACAGTTCACCGTATGGTGATGATCGTGCTGGTTTTCATCAGCATCCTGATCCTGACCCTTTCCGCCATAGGATTGGCTGGGATGAATGCGGCAGGGAAGGAGCTTGAGGTCAGCCACGCGACGCTCAGGCAATCCCAATCCCTAGTCTTGGCCAATGAAAATCTGCTGCGCGCCCGGCTCAGGCTGGTCAGGCAACATGATTATCTTGAGGCTGGAGACCTGAAGGCAAGCCAGGCCGAATCTCTGCATGTCCGCTCTGCAATGAAGGAGGCCGATGCCAGTTTCAATGCTTTCCTGCAGGGGGCATCATCAGTAGACATCGATGCAATTCGTCAGCTCAAAGCCCATTACATCCTGGTGCATGATGAAGTGGAGAAGCTGATTGAATTGCTTGAACAAGGCGATATTACCAAGTACAGGCAGCATAATATCAGCGTCGTTGCTGGCGCCAGTCGTCACTTCGGCAATGCGGCCCGGGAAGTCAATGGTCTGTTGGAGCAGCAAGGGCAAGCCATGCTGGAAAATGCACAGAAAAACCGCAAGCTGCTGATGGTTGCAGTGGCTTGCGTTCTCGGCGTCTGCCTAGTACTGCTGGTTCTGGCTGATCGGTATGTTGTGCATTTTGTCCGGATGCCGTTGGATCAGGTGAAAGCGTATTTCCAGAAAATTGCCGATGGGGACCTCACCTTTCCTATAGAGCCATTCGGCAAGAATTGTCCAGGGCAGATATATCCTTACCTGATCGACATGAAAGACAGTCTTGCCAAGATGGTCCGCCAGGTACGCGATAGTGTTGAGCAGATCAACAACGGCACCGCCGAAATCGCCCAGGGCAACAACGATCTTTCGCACCGTACCGAGGAGCAGGCGAGTTCGCTCGAGGAAACTGCCAGCAGCATGGAGGAGCTCGCGGAAACCGTGGCGCATAATGCAGAAAACGCTAGGACGGCGACAGGCATGGTGCAAAATACGGTGGCTGTGGCAAAGCAAGGCGAGGCTGCCATGGATGAGGTCGTGCGGATCATGCAGGAGATCAGCGCCAAATCTGCGCAGATCGAGGAGATTACCGGGCTGATTGACGGCATTGCTTTCCAGACCAATATTCTTGCACTGAATGCTGCCGTGGAAGCCGCGCGGGCAGGGGAACAGGGGAAGGGGTTTGCCGTGGTGGCAAGCGAAGTGCGTTCACTTGCGCAGCGTAGCGCCAGCGCCGCCAGAGAGATCAAGGTGCTGATCGCCGCTTCTGGCGAGGTCGTGGATACAGGTACCCGCAAGGTCACCTCTGCAGGCAATACAATTCACGAGGTTGCAAATTCAGTCAATCAGATAGCTGCCCTGATCGGGGAGATTGCGGCAGCTTCTAGTGAGCAGGCAACCGGTATTGCGCAGGTCAAGCTTGCCATCACGCAGATGGATGCTGCTACTCAGCAGAACTCCGCATTGGTTGAGCAATCTGCCGCAACTGCGACTGCATTGGATGAGCAGGCCGGCAGCCTGAGGAGGGCCGTGGAGATATTCCAGTTAGCCTGAAGATGCTATTCCCGAATCAAGTTTGCATCTTCAGGAGCTACCTGATTTCCAAGGCTGTTGCCGATGCATGACCGGCTGAACTGTTGGTGTAGATGCATATGTGCTGTTTGGCTGTTGCCCTGGCAGCAGTTAACCATGAAATGGTTTGAGGTTTTTATTGCTCTTAATTGATTTATAATTACATTTTGCCCTGGCACTTTTATTGCTGAATTTATTCAATGCATGCCTTGGCATGAATTGGATTAATCTTTGAAAGTAGGAGTCGGTATGGCAAGAATAGTGGGCATCTCGGGCAGTTTATCGCAGCCGTCCAGGACCAGGGCGCTTGTGGAAGAGATTGCTGCAAGGGCATCGCATCAATTGCATGCGCCAGCGGAGGTGATTGATATTGCCGGGATTGCAGCCGTCCTGGGCAGCACCGTATCGTATGGGGAATTTCCCCCTGAGTTATCGGAGGCTTACGAAAAAGTCCAGGCAGCTGACTTGCTCGTGATCGCCAGCCCTGTATATAAGGCTTCTTATACCGGCTTGCTGAAGCACTTTTTCGACTTGCTCGACCCCAAGGCCTTGGTCGGCAAGGTTGCCATTCTGGGTGCCACTGGCGGTAGTGATCAGCACGCCATGATACTGGACTACCAGTTACGGACGCTGGTGAGCTTCTTTAGTGTATATACCGCGCCAACGGCTATCTATGCCAGAGATAGTGAGTTTGCCCATTATCAGCTGACCAGTGATGCCATCCGTCAGCGGATCGCGGTAGCTGTCGACCAGGCGGAATTCCTGTTGAAGCATCCGCAGGTGCCTCAAGTCCTGGTGGCGTAAAGACCGGCCAGGCTAAGATATAAAAGGGGCTGAAAAACAGCCCCTTTTTGGTTTTTGGCTGCTCCCTGAATCTTTGATGCGCCCGCATGGCTTCATTTTCTTGAGTTTCAGCCGATATGGATGGATATCATCAAGAAACAAGATCAAGGAGGACACATGGTTGCACCGAGCAATAATATTGCTAACAGTACTGCGGGGCCGGCCAATGAAGCATTGAGTGAGGCTAAAAAGGCTGCTGAAGCGCGACCGGATGGGCAGAAGACGATGCTCAACGCAAAAATCCTCCAAGCTTCGTTAAAGGTGTCCATTCAATCCGGCAATGACGGCTTGGCCTTGCTGTATCGCTCCGCCATAGAACATATCAATGCCGTACTGGAGCCTCAGCTGGGGGCGAATGCCATCGGCAACGCCATGGCCGGAGATCATAGTGCCGAAGCGACGGCAGGACGCATCCTTTCCATGTCAACGGGCTTTTTTGATGCCTATGCTGCACGGCATCCGGATCAGGATCCGGAAGAAGTGGTGCGTGATTTCGTGGCATTGATCCGGGGTGGCTTCGAGAAAGGCTATGCCGAAGCCAAAGATATTCTCGCCGGACTAGGTGTGTTGGGGGAAGGTAGCGATATTGCTGCAGATATTGCCAACACGTATGCGCTAGTGCAGAAGGGCTACGACGATTTTCTCGAAGCCAAGCAATCTGCAATCCGCGAGGACGTTGGTCAATCCAGTCAAGAATAGGGAAGAATCTTCATCAGGCAATCAGCTTTAACTCTTTCAGCCTTGCCCGCAGGATATTGCGGCTAATACCCAGCAGCCTAGCGGTGTGTACCTGGTTCTTGTTGCTGAACTCATAAGCTTTCTCGACCAGGACTGCATTGACCAGCTCGAACAGCTTGGGTGGTGGGGATTCGAAAAGCTGGCTGAACACGCGTTCCAGCTGATAAGTTTCCGTCGCCGGATGAGGTGTTGAGGAGTCGGTAGCCTCCAGCTTGGTATCCTGATTAATAGCCCATGCCGACTTGGTGTCTTGCTTCTCCAGTGGCACGGTCCCGATCGGTGGAAGGCCCAGATCCTTGGGGTACAGGGTCTCCGATGTGGAAATCAGCAACGCGCGGTGGATGACGTTCTCTAACTCACGAATATTCCCTGGCCACGGATAATGAAGTAACTGCTGAATGGTTTCCGGGGCGAGTTTGGGGATTCCGGTGTGCAGTCGGGATTTGTAAACATTCAGGAAGTGTTCAACCAGCGGTAGGATATCGCCTGGCCGCTCGCGCAAGGGCGGCAAGGCAATGGGTACCACCTTTATACGGTAATACAAGTCTTCACGGAAGCGCCCGGCACGCACGGCTTCTTCCAGGTCGACGTTGGTTGCCGCGATGAGGCGGACATCAATCGGGGTGGCCTTGCGCGAGCCCAACCGCACGACCTCCCGTTCCTGCAATACGCGCAACAGCTTGACCTGGGTCGATTGCGGCAGGTCGCCTATTTCATCAAGAAACAGGGTGCCGCCATTGGCGGACTCGAACCACCCTGTCTTGGCACTGGTTGCACCAGTAAAGGCGCCGCGTTCGTAGCCGAACAGTTCACTTTCTACCAGGGTCTCTGAAAAAGCCCCGCAATTGATGGCCTGAAAAGGGCCATCGCGTCTATTGCTGAGTGCATGGATGTGACGCGCGATCAACTCCTTGCCGGTACCCGTTTCGCCGATGATGAGGGCGGTGGCATTGCTGGCGGCAATTTTCTCGATCAGGCTCAGTAATTCCTGAGACCTGGGGTCACTGAAAACCAGTGCGCTTGCGCGCACGGAGAGGCTAACCGCGCTGGGATTCGGATGCGTGATGACATGATCCGCAGTCTCGAATGCCCGCTCATAATTCCATAGTTCAGCATGCATTAGCTAAGGACTTTCTTGTAGAAACATCGCACAAATATACGCACAATTCTTTATCTGGTCTAAAACTATATTTTCATATCTATATTCTTTTTTTTAATAAGTGAAGCGGCGGAAAGTTGAGTGTTGCTTTTAGTACAACGCCTTCATGGCCACTAATGCTTCGTTTGCAGCAACTGTTGCTAATTCAGCAGTAAAAAGTGTGTTGCTGATTGGCAATGCTTTTCATAACCTAATGAAATAATTGATTTATTGTGGAGATTGCCAAGATTTTCCAATGTTGGCATATGTCTTGCGCTTTTATCACCCAAGGATACCTGGCAGATGTACTGCCTTTCTTGATGACGATAGAGGTGAATAATGACTGTAACCGCAATTGATACAGAAAACGATGTGGAAGCTTTTGCTGCCCAGGTGCTGGCTGATGCCAAGATTGCATTTGCCGCCTTCCGCAGCACCGGTACCATTACTGCGAACGGCACGGTAGGTTTTGTCGAGCGCGTTCCCGGTGAAGAAAAGCTTGTAATCGTGAACGATCCGGGCCCGTTCAATTGGGATAACCGCGAACTGCAGGCGGTGGTCGTGGACTTTGAAGGAAATGTGGTGCTGGGCAAGGGCAGTGCAGCCGGTGCGACTCGGTATACCAAGTTATTCAAGGAGCATGCGGATATCACGACGATTTCGCACGTGCATTCGCCGTATCTGGGAGCGTGGGCACAAACCCATCGCACACTGCCAATTCGTTATGTGCCGGTACAGCGCTATAACCTGATTCGTGAAATTCCTATTTATATTGATAGGCGCCAGCAGGAAGTGGATTTCATCTTGGATCAGATCAGGTTGAACCCGCACAACACAGCAATTCTAGAGGCTAATGGCGGTTCTACCGTCTGGGGCAAGCAAGGTTTGCGCAAGACTGCCGAATTTATTCTGATTCTTGAAGAGGGTGCACAAATCCAGACCTTGGCAGACGCGATCGGCGGCTCTCGTGATTACGGCCCCGGTGTATTGGCTCAGCAATGGAAGATGGCCAAGATTTACGATCAGGCCAGGGAATTGAACCTGCTGCCTTCCACTGACCTGCGTTAATCGAAGGAGCGGTCATGAGCGAGTTGATCAATGGGGTGGACAGGATCTGGTTTACCCGTTGCCCTGTGCCGACTGCGACCGGTATTGCCTACAAGTTGGGTTGGCTGGATGAAGAGTTTGCAAAAGATGGTATTGCCGTCTCTACATTACAGGATGGTCCGCGGGAATATAACCGGCATCACTATGACCATCAATTGCCTACGCTCATCCGTGAGGGCGGCAGCTTGCTGGCGATCGCAGCTCGCGCGCAATATGCGCCTACTCGCCTGATCGGCCTGACATGGATAGATGAATGGCAGGCGATTCTGGTGAGACCTGATTCCGGTATTACCGAGCCGCACCAGCTCAAGGGCAAGCGGCTGGCGTTGCCTGCATTCGTTGACCACCCGATCAAGGATCATGTGCGCGGTAGCAGTATTGCGCGCGGCATGAGCCTGCACGGTTATAAAGGCGCACTCGGCATTGCAGGGTTGACCCTGGATGATGTCGAACTTGTCGAAGTGGCTGCGGCAGGGCAAGGGCGGGGAGATGGCAGGCGCAGTCGTGAAGTGGTGGGCAGTCTGTGGGCCGGTTTGGATGAGCTGGTTGCAGGAAATCTCGATGCGGTTTACGTCAAGGGCGCTTCCGCTGTCGAGGCGGCCAAGCGCTTAGGTGTTGTGGTCGGGATCGACCTCGATAGCTATCCCGACAAGCGTGTAAGGGTGAACAATGGCACGCCGCGGCCCATCACCGTGCACGAGGATTTGCTGGAGAACCATTTCGACCTCGTGGTCCGCTTCCTTTACCAGACTTTGCGTGCGGCCGATTGGGCCAAGCATAATCTTCAGGGTGTGCATGCGATTCTTCAGGATGAGACCTTTGCTGGGGCCGAGAGCGTAGCGACTGCATACCGCAACGATTTTCACCTCAACCTCGAACCGACATTGACGCCTGACCGTCTCGCGCTATTCCGCAAACAGAAGGATTTTATGTGGGTTTATGGCCTGCTTGACCGTGATTTCGACTTTGACGCATGGGTGGATCAACGCCCATTGCAGGAAGCCAAAAGGCAGCTGGAGGCCAAGGTTGCCTGATCTTGGTCGGTAGTCATGGTATTCAAGCCAGTCTTTTAACCGGTGTGTTTTACCCGACTGCGGGTGAACACACTGTTTTTCATTGGATTTTCATGAGTTTCGAACCCCGCACTGGATTGTTAAGCAGGCCCGACATGTTTTGGAGTGAGTTGAATGTTGCATAGAAAAATTTATCATCTGGCGCTGGCTGCCATGATGGCATTGCCGGCTTTTGCCAGCCTTGCCGAGGAAACACCCAAGGTCGTGCGGATTGCAGCAGTGGTGTATAACATTGCGGGCAAAACCACTTACCTCAATGGCGCAGCAGTATTGACTGAAGGAGGGTTGGAAGAGGCACTCGCAAAAAAAGGCGTGAAAATCGAGTGGGTGCCTGCCTCTCATTCCGCTGTGGGGCCGATCATCAATGAAGGCTTTGCCAGCGGTAAAATCGATTTTGCTTCTTATGGTGATTTGCCTCCGGTGATCCTGAATGCCTCCAGGCCCACTGTGCAATTAGTGGCGCCCTGGGGGCGTAGCGGCAACTCCTATCTTGTGGTGCCTGCAAAATCCAAGGCCAGTACGATCGAAGATTTGAAAGGCAAACGCATTGCCTTGCATCGTGGCCGGCCATGGGAAATTGCGTTTGCAAACTTGGTCGAATCCAAGGGCCTTAGCTTCAAGGACTTTAAAATCGTCAACGTGAATCCTCAGGTCGGTGCCGCCGCCTTGGCAAGCGGCACAGTAGACGGGTTCTTTGGGCTGAATGATGCGTATATTCTCGAGCAACGCAAGGTCGGGCGCATCATCTGGTCTACCAAAAACTCGCCCCCCGACTGGAAACTGATGGGCGGGTTATGGGCCAGCAATGATTTTGTCCATAAGTATCCTGAGCTTACCCAGACCATCGTGACTGCCTATGTCAAAACCAACTACTGGACTTCCCAGGATGCGAACAAGGACAAATACATCAAGGAATATGCCACCAATGCCTTGCCGGAAGAGGTAGTGCGCAAGGATTACGACAATGACATTGTCGCCTGGAAAGACCGTTGGTCTCCACTCTATGACGACGCCCTGAAAGCGCACTACCAACGAGTGGCGAGTTATGCCAAACAATCAGGCTTGGTGCGCAACGAAGTCAAGCTGGATCAATTGCTCAACCCAAAGTTTGTCGAACATGCGCTCAAAGAGCTGAATCTTGAGCACTACTGGCAAAGCCAGCAGATCAATCAGGCTCAGCTCAGTTCAGTAGAGGTTAAGGGAAAATGATGAGGTTGACCGTTTTGCCCGCCTTGTTGCTGGCAGCATTCCTGGGCTATTTCCCTACAGCCCATACCGAAGATCTCAAGGTTGTCCGTATCGCCTCGGTGGCGACTAACGTCGGCGGCAAGACGGTATATGCCGGTAGTGCCTCTCTTGTTGTCAATGGTGCTTTCCCGGAAGAGCTGCGCAAGCAGGGTATCAAGGTGGAATGGGTGCCTGCGGCGATGGCGTCTGTTGGTCCCGTAATCAATGAAGGTTTTGCCAGCGGCAAGATCGATTTTGGCATCTATGGCGATCTGCCGCCTATCATCCTCAATGCAAGCAAACCCACTGTGCAGCTGGTGGCGCCTTGGGGCACGACTTCCAATTCCTATTTGGTTGTGCCCAAGAACTCGACAGCCAAGAGCATCAAGGACCTCAAGGGTAAAAAGATCGCCTTGCACCGCGGCCGCCCATGGGAGCTGGCTTTTTCCAACCTGTTGCAGAGCGAAGGCCTGACATTCAAGGACTTCAAGATCGTCAATGTCAATCCGCAAGTCGGTGCTGCCGCCTTGGCGAGCGGTACTGTCGATGGTTTTTTCAGCCTGTTTGACTCTTACATCCTTGAAGACAGGGGGGTGGGCAAAATTATCTGGTCGACCAAGACTGCGCCAGTGGACTGGAAACTGATGGGCGGTGTGTGGGCGCGCAATGACTTTGTAAAGCAGAACCCCGAGATAACCCAGGCCATCGTCACTGCCTACCTGAAAAGCGTGCACTGGGTAGCGCAGGATGAAAACAAGGAAACCTACATCCGGGAATATTCCAACAAGATCTATCCGGAAAGCGTGAACCGCAGAGAATATGACCAAGATAATGTGAGCTGGCGCCAGCGCTGGTCGCCGCTCTACGATGTAGCCTTGCAAGAACATTATCGCAAGGCAGTCGCCTATGCGCAGGCATCCGGGTTGACGCGAACGCAAGCGGATGTTCAGCAGATGCTCAACCCGCATTTTGTTGCCACGGCATTGAAGGAACTCAAACTTGAGGGCTTCTGGACTCCGAACTAAATGCACCCAAGAGCGTTCAGGGAAGCGATCCAGGTGAGGCGCTCTGCTGTAAAAACAGTATCGGTTGGATCTTGGCCTTGAGGTGTCACAACAGTGTCAGGGCCATGTCCGACCATTTTCAATTACAAGCAATATAACGCCTTTGATTCATCGGCACTGTTTCATTTGCATCAGCGATATCTGTTTCCATGGAAACACTTGGGGCCGATTTTTGTTGCCATGGAAACAGTTTTGCTGTCAGTAGAAGAGCGAATATTTCCCAATTCAATGAATTTAAATAGAAAATTATTTTTCTTGAGAATTTGGCACGAGGATTGCATTTATATAACCAAAATATATTTTTAATTGCCTTTATATGTTTTTGTTGTGGGTTATTAAAAAAAGTTATTTGGAGTAGTGTGCCGCAGGGCACTTCAATGCCCAGGTGGCAGAAAGAAGCAAGAATTGAGTGCATTGAATACGGTGCTGAATTTCAAGCGTGAACAAGTGCTGCATGATGAAGAGGTGGCAAGGCAGCGGACCAGCCTGAAACCGGTCGCCTTGACGATAGAACGCGTTGAAAAAGCCTTCCAGCTATCAGGCGAGCGCCTGCAGGTGCTTTCCGATATCAATCTGGAGGTGCGCACTGGCGAGTTTATCTCGATCGTTGGTGCCAGCGGTTGCGGCAAATCGACTTTGCTGAAGCTGCTCGCGGGATTGGATACCCAGTATGCAGGGAACATCGTCTATCAGGGTAAGCGTATTCAAGGAACCGACCTCGATCGCGGCATTGTGTTTCAAGAACACCGTTTGTTCCCATGGCTGACGGTAGAAGCCAATATCGCATTGGCTTTTTCTGCAACGGATGTTCCCAAGGCGGAACGCAAGCGCCGCGTCCAGGCACAGATAGACCTGGTGGGCTTGTCTGGTTTTGAAAAAGCGTATCCCCACCAGATTTCCGGCGGGATGTCCCAACGGGTGGCGATCGCCAGGGCCTTGGTGCTGCATCCTCAATTGTTGCTGCTGGATGAGCCATTTGCGGCACTGGATGCGTTGACCAGGCTGAAGCTGCAACAGGAACTGCAACGCTTGTGGGAGCAGGAGGGCCTGACCACTATCCTGGTTACCCACGATGTGGAAGAGGCTGTGTTCCTCGGAGATCGTGTCGTGGTGATGCAGTCTCACCCGGGGCGCATCAAGCGCATAGTTCCTGTTGATCTGCCACGGCCGCGCGTACGTTCCAGTCTGGAATTTCAGCGTATCAAGGATGACGTGCTGACAGATTTCGTCTAGCACATTGCAATACGACATAAAAGGAGGATATACGTGTCTACATCTGCCTTGAGGCCTGCTGGCGGCTTGCTTGAGAGCGGCGACTTCCTGCAGAAAAAGGATGAGCCATCGAAGCGCATTGCCGAAGCAGGCAAACGGCTCGACCAGGCATTTTACCTGCGCCAGAAAGAACTTCAGCAAGAGTTGGCCTCCCCGGGCGGCGGCCGAAACTACTTGGCCTTGGGCTTGATCGTGATTGCTGTGCATGTGGCCGGGGCTTACTTCTATATTAATGCTGACCATACGCCGATCGTGCCCAAGCCGCGGCCGGTGGAAATCGAGATCATCAAGCCGGTGATCGAGCCGCCCCCTGAGGTGAAGCCACCGCCGCCACCTCCGCCGCCACCGCCCAAGAAAGTGGTGAAGCAGCCGCCGCCACAACCCAAACCGCAACCGGCGCTGAAAACGCCGGAGGCCGAGCCTGATATCAAGCCGGACGATATTGTGGTGCAGGAAAACACCACGGCGGAAAGAACCACTGAGCCAGTAGAGGCGGCGCCGCCCGCGCCACCACCGCCGCCTGAGCCCGCTGAGGAACCAGTGACCGAGGCTATGGGCTATGCGGGCTACTTGAACAATCCTGCACCAAAGTATCCATCCTTCGCGCAACGGCAGGGATGGCAGGGTACCGTAGTGCTGAGGGTTCGAGTGTTGGCCAACGGCAAGGTGCAGAGCGTGGAGATCAAGCAGTCCAGCGGCCGTAAGACATTGGATGAGGCCGCGATAGAAGCCGTGAAAGGTTGGGAATTCGCACCCTCCAAGCGTGGCAATACGCCGATAGATGGCTGGGCCACCGTGCCAATTGAGTTCAAGCTGGCTTCATAAACCTTAATTGACGTAAATATTTGAAGGAACATTAAAGATGTTTGATATTGCAGAATCCAATTCATTGATTGTTGATGGTGTGCTCTATGCGCTGATTGCCTTTTCTGTCGTGACATGGACGCTGTTGCTGGTCAAGGGCTACCAGCACTGGCGGGCAGCCAGCCAGACCAAGCGTTACAAGAAGGCATTCTGGAGTGCGCCGAATATCATTGCCGCATCCGAGATCCAGGATGTCGACGGTCCTGCGGCACGTGTGGCACAGGCCGGCTTCAACACCCTGCGCGATATAGACAGCCATGCCTCCCACGACCTTGAGCATACCGGCGATCGCCAGGACCTGCTCGAGCGCTCCCTGCGCCAGCAAATTCTCAAGGAGCGCCGCAGCCTGGATAGCGGCCTTGCCGTATTGGCCAGTATTGGCAGCACCTCGCCATTCGTCGGCCTGTTCGGCACGGTATGGGGGATCATGAATGCACTGACGAATATCGGTGCGCTGGGCTCAGCCAGCCTGGAAGTTGTGGCCGGGCCGATCGGCGAAGCCCTGGTAGCGACGGGTCTCGGGATTGCGGTTGCGGTACCTGCTGTGCTGGCATTCAATTTTTTCACTCGTAGGCTCAAACTGATCAACGGCGATCTCGACGATTTTGCCGCCGATCTGATCCGACTTTCCCGCAAGGCTAATTTTGCCGGTAGCAAGCCCGTCGAGCTTGGCTCAACCAGGCAAGAAAGTTCTTCTTCCGTGGTTAACCTGAAAAATGAGGCGGTTGCATAATGGCTTTCTCGACCAGTAGTGAATCAGATGACGTATTGAGCGAAATCAACATCACCCCCTTGGTGGATGTGATGCTGGTGCTCCTGGTGGCGTTCATCGTCACCATTCCGGTACTCAACAATGCGATTACAGTGAACCTGCCCAAGACGGCAGCCACGCAGCCACCCGAGCCGAAAAAGCCGGTGACAGTGAGCGTGGATGCAGAAGGCAAGATCTTCGTGGACAAGCAAGAGGTGCCGGTGGCGCAACTGGAATCCGAGTTGAAGTCGCGTCATGCGGCCAACCCCGACCTGGCATTGCACTTGAGCTCTGACGAAGCCGTGAACTACGGCGTTGTCGCCAAAGTCATGGCCTCCATCGAGCGCGCCGGCATCACCAAGCTAGCCGTGCTGACCCAGGCAGAATAAGAACGAGAGCGGTTACAACAACCTCCTGCATGGTGCTCTGCCGAGCGCTACTACGGTTACCCGGCAGAGCACCTGGCGGAGGGGTTCACTGCGTTTTGTCAGCCGCGGTTTAGCGGCTTCTATTATCTAGCGGGAAAGAGCTATATTCATGAGCATAGGTATCAGGGTCGCACTTGGCATCAACCAGGCCGACCCGGTGTTTCGTCGCCGCAGCAGGTTGCGACTGGCGGCATTCATCTCCCCGGTTGTGTTCCTCTTGCTATGGGCAGGGGTGACCAAGCTGGAGATTTTCTCTCCCCAATTGCTGGTTTCTCCATGGGAGGTGCTTGCCAGCCTGCATGAACTGCTGGGTTCGGGTGAATTATGGGCGCATTTGTCAGTGAGCCTGTCACGCTTGGGAATAGGTTTCCTGATTGGTGCCAGCTCAGGGCTGTTGTTCGGTATCTTGATGGCATTGTCGCGCACGGTGGAGGATTTCTTCTCCCCGTTGTTCCAGGCATTGCGCCAAGTGCCGAGCATTGCCTTGATCCCGATCTTCATTCTGTTGTTCGGCATCGAGGAGCTGTTCAAGATTGCCATCGTGACCAAGGCGGCCTTTTTCACCGTGGCGCTGGCGTCCTACGAAGCGACCAAGGGCATACCCAAACATTATTTCGAGGTGGCGCAGGCGTATCAGCTGCCTAACCGCAGCTTGTATGCCAAGATGGTGGTGCCTGCAATCCTGCCTCCCGTCCTGACCGGGCTCCGCATCGCATTTGCGCGCTCATGGACCATCCTGGTAGCAGCCGAGCTGCTGGCAGCCGATAGCGGGCTCGGCCATATGATGCAGATGGGGCGCGAGATTTTCCGCATTGATATCGTGATGGTCGGCGTGGTGCTGACCGGACTCATCGGTTTTGGCATTGACCGCCTATTCAAGTGGGGCGAGGCCAATCTGATTCCGTGGCGCAAGGTTGAAGCAAAATGACAACGCAAACTTTATCCAGATACCGAATTTTGCAAAGCAGCCGCGGCTGGCTGATTCCGCTTGCATTGCTGCTGGTGTGGGAAGTGATGTCACGCCAGAGTGCTGAACATGCCTATGCATTCGCCTCTATCTCGCAGATCTACCATGGCTTCCTCGAAATCATATCAACAGGCGAATTGCAGCAAGGTGTTGCTGCCAGTCTCCAGCGCGCTTTTCTCGGGCTGCTGATAGGCGGCTCGATCGGCTTCGGAGTTGGTGCGGTGATGGCATTATGGCGCGTGGCAGATATATTGATCGGGCCTCTGTACCATATGCTGCGCCAGGTACCCCTGATGGGGCTGGTGCCCTTGTTCAGTCTCTGGCTGGGGAATGGCGATCCGTCCAAGTTGCTGGTGGTGTGCCTGTCGGCATTTTATCCCATGGTGCTGGCGACTTACGAAAGCCTGCACCAGGTAGAGGAGAAGTATAAAGAGGTGGGGGATGTCTACAAGCTGGGGCGCAGCAAGACTTTCTTCAAGATACTCCTGCCTGCGGCATTGCCAAGCATCTTTACCGGGGTGTCATTTGCGCTGGCGTTTGCCTGGCTGGCAACGATCGGCAGCGAGATCCTGTTCAGCGCCGGCGCCGGCCTGGGAAATATCATGATGAATGCACAGGCCGCCTCTCGCATGGATATCCTGATCATTCTCACCGCCCTGATCGGACTGCTGGGCTACCTGATGAACCTGCTCATCCAACAGGTGGGACGCTATCTGTTCCGCTGGCGCAACCTGCGCTAGCGCTAAGCAATATAATACAGTGCCTGAACCGTCGCCATGCCTGCTTTTCCCGGGCATGGCGCATAACCTTGTCTTGTGAAAGCCCAGTTTGTGAATCTCCGTTCCTACCCCTTGCTGCGGTGCTTGTGGCTCTATCGGCGCACTCCCGTACGATTCTGGATAGCCACCGCCCTGTTTGCCTTTGCCAATTTCATGTTGGTGTGGCAACAAGGCATGATTGCGCGTGCGGTGCATGATGTAGAGCAGGGCGTTGCCGTCATCGTAGACGCGGCGGGCAATCTGGACGCCAGCGTCGCCTGGCACTGGCTGCTGGTCATCGTGGGCATTGCCGCTGGCCGCGCGCTGCTGATGTACTTTGTCGGCTGGCTATCGCTGGTGATCCAGCAGGACTTGCTGGGATATTTGCGCGAAATGATCCTGGTGCAGGTGCAGCGCCTGGACTTGGCCTACCACTGGCTGCATGGCGCGGGCGAGATCGTGACGCGCACCACGCGCGACGCGGACAAGCTGCGCGATGCCTTGATCAGCTTCTGGCGCCAAGTTGTCGATACTTCTTTCATTATTATTGCCGCTGTTGGCTTCCTGTTCTGGTATCACCCGCTGCTGGGTATTGGCCCCTTGCTGTTGACGACCATGGGTTTCTACATCCTGTTCCGCCAGACCGATCATTTGGTACAGCTCGACCGCGCCGTGGGGCAGGCTTTCGACAACGTCAACCAGGATCTGACCGAAGGGGTGAATGGCGTGCGCGTGATCAAGGCCTTCAGTCTGGAGGCCAGCCGCGTCGCACAGTTCGAGCAGCATGTCCGCTTTTTTGTCAGCCAGGCCCTGGAGGCCTTGCGCTATTCGGTCAGCAGGATTCCTATCCCCCAGTTTGTCGTGGGGCTTGGGCAGGTGTGGGTGTTGGGCGCAGGCGCTTACTTGGTCCATGCCGGGCAATTGAATTACGGCGAGTTGGTCGCTTCCCTGTTGATGGCTACTACACTGGTGTTCAGGGTGGAAGGCGTAGGAAGGGTGATGCAGGTGTTTGCCGATGCACGTTCGTCGGCTGCGCGCATATGGGAGCTGCTGGACGCCTTGCCCGAGATTGAGGGGGGAACGCTGGATGTTCCCCAAGGCAAGGCGCTTGGCGTCAGGTTACAGCATGTGAGCGTTGAGCCTCCAGGTGGGGGGAATCCGGTGCTTGATCAGTGTAGCTTTGAACTCAAGCCTGGCGAGGTGGTGGCGCTGGTCGGGGCGACAGGCTCAGGCAAAAGCACGCTGGCGAGCTTGCTGCCCAGGCTTGTCGATGCCCAGACCGGCAAGATCGAGCTGGGATGGGATGATCAATGGCACGATGTGCGGGACTTTACCCTGGACGCCTTGAGGCGTGCTATTCACGTCGTGCCGCAGGAGGGGTTCTTGTTTTCCGACAGCCTGGCGAGCAATTTGCGTTTAGCGACTCAGGATGCGACCGATGAGGAATTGTTGTGGGCGCTACGCATGGCATCGGCAGAGGAAGTGCTGGCCCGGTTGGCCTCGGGCCTGGAGACACGTATCGGCGACAGGGGCATCACGCTCTCGGGTGGGCAGCGGCAGCGGATCTGCCTTGCGCGCGCCTTGATTGCCAGACCTGCCATCCTGGTACTTGATGATGCCACCAGCGCGCTGGATGCCGTGACCGAGCGTACGGTGCTGAACAATATTCGCCGCCTGCCTGAAGACACAGGCCAGGCAGTGTCGGTGTTGATGATTGCCAGCAAGCTGTCCACCATCCTGCTGGCGGATCGCGTGCTGGTGCTTTCTGGCGGTCGCATCATGGCGGAGGGGACGCACGCGAGCCTGGTGAAGGAAAGCGCGGAATACAGGGAATTGATGGGGGTGCAGGCGTTGACGGAGGTGAACAGTGGCCAGTGATAAAGCACCCGCGCTGCGTGTCCTGTCCGACATCGAGCTGGAGGAGATGCTGGCGCAGCAGAAATTGCAGCGAGGCATGTTCTGGCGTCTGCTACCTCTGCTGCGACCTGTAAAGCATTTCGTGCTTGGAGCCATTATTGCAGAGGTCATATTGGTCGCGCTCGTGTTCCTGCGGCCTTACTTGATCGAGCAGGTCATCGATCATGGCCTGGTCGAGGAGATGGCGGGAAGCTATACGCTCAATACGCATGTCATCCTGTGGGCTTTGATCGGCATGACCATTTCCTGGGCAGGGCGCTTCGGGCTAGCAGGTGCTTCCCAGTTCCTTTCCGGCTCGGCGGCCATCCGTGTGTTGAACAGCTTGCGTGTAAGTGTGTTCAATCATGTGCAGCACTTGAGCATAGGTTATTTTGACCGTACCAAGTCCGGCCGCATCGTCTCGCGTATAGACCGCGATGTCGACAGCCTGGAGCCGTTGATGATACAAGGGCCGCCCGAGCTGCTGTCGGCCTTGCTGCGCAGTGTGGTGGCCGGGACATTGTTGTGGCTGACCTCGCCGGTGTTGTTCCTGAGCCTGGCATCCGTGATTCCCCTGCTGTTCGGGGCGACATGGTTGTTCAAATACCTGGCGCAGAGCAATTACGCCAGGGTGGCGGAAAACCGCGCCCGCTTCACTGCGCATCTAGTGGAGACAGTGGCCGGCGTGCGCCTGATCAAGCAGGCGGTACAGGAAGACAACAATCGTGAGCGCTACCGCGCGCTGATCCAGGACTTCATCGACGCCTTGATCCGCAATACCCTGATGTCGGGCTGGTTCTCGCATTTCACCGGCGTGCTGACAACCTTGGGCATGATGCTGCTGATCGTTTTCGGCGGCCGCGAAGTCGCCCTGGGACATATCAGCTTTGGGCAGATGGCCGCGAGCATGTTCTATGTCTTCATGTTCCTCGGCCCGTTGCAGGAGCTGGGCGACTTGTTCGAGCGCTACATCAATGGAGTGGCCTCTGCCCAGCGTATCTTCCTGCTGCTCGACACCCAGCCGGAGATCCGCGATGCCGAGCACCCGATGCCGTTGCCGCAGGTGAAGGGCGATGTCGAGTTCCGCGATGTGGTGTTCTCCTATCACCCGGACGGCGAGAACCCGGTCATACGCCATCTGAATCTCAAGGTGGGAGCAGGTGAGGTGCTGGCGATCGTCGGTCCTACCGGCCATGGCAAGAGCACACTGGTGCAATTGCTGACGCGGTTCTATGAAGTACAGGGCGGCTCGGTGCTGGTTGACGGCAAGGATGTGAAGTCTGTGGCGCAGCATGAGTTGCGCCATCATGTCGGTGTCGTGCTTCAGGACAATGTCTTGTTCAGCGGCACAATCATAGACAACCTGCGGCTGGCAAGGCCGCACGCCAGCGAACAGGAACTGGTCGCAGCGGCTGAGGCGTTAGGCGTGCACGACATCATCAGCCGCTTGCCGCATGGCTACCAGACGGAAGTGGGCGCCTTGGGCAGCCACCTGAGCCATGGGCAGCGGCAACTGGTCTGCCTGGTGCGGGCCTACCTGGCAGATCCAGCCATCCTGATCCTTGACGAAGCCACTTCCGCCGTGGATATCCAGACCGAGCGCAAGATACAGCACGCCTTGCGACGATTGTGCGAGGGGCGCACCGCCATCATCATTGCCCACAGGCTTGCCACCATCCGCGACGCCGACCGCATTGCCGTCATTCGCGACGGCCAGGTAGTGGAGCAGGGGACGCACCATATGTTGATGCGCCAGGGCGGGCACTATGCCGCGCTGTATCACGCCTATGAGGCTGGGCAGGAATTTTAAATTAGAGTTGTAACAGTTGCACCCCGGGTTTGTTGAGCTGTTTTAACAGCAGTTTGTAGGTATCGATATCGAAGATGAATGCCGTCTTCGTGTGGCGCATGATATCCAGACTGTCATGGTCATCCGCCGAGCCGAGGTAGCACCAGTGCTCAAACACATGTACTGCGGATTTTCCACGCTTGGGATTGGTTTCGCGGATGCCGATCTTGCCGGGATAGGGCCATGATTTCAAGCGATGGCTGATCAGTGCCTGCTTCAGGCGCAGGTAATGCATTTCCGGCGGCTCTTGGTGGCAGCATACTCCCTTGCAGCGTTTGAGCTGGTATGAAAAACACGGCCCATTGCCGCTTTCCAGCCCTAGATACTGTGGGCAAAGCCCATGCACCAGGGCAAGCTGGCGCAGCGCTTCTATGGCCTGGCGCTTGGTACGATAGGTCCCGTAGAGCTCGCCCAGCAGGTCCTGTGTCATTTCGTCCTGGGCGACCAGGGTCAGCAGCGGATGTTGCGTGGCAGAAGGCGCCAGATGCCAGGAACAAAGCTGTTGCTCGCGTCGCAACTGCCGGTTATGTATCGGTTGACGCTCCTTGATCAGTCTCGCTTCCAGCAACAGCGCTCCAAATTCTCCGGCAGTCTCTATCCATTCGATGTGCTTGATCTCCTGGGTAATGCGCATGCCGCGCGCCCGCGCGTGATCGCTGTTGAAATGCGATAGCACGCGGTTACGCAGGTTGACGCTCTTCCCAATGTACAAGGGCAGGTCGTTTTCGCCATAGAAGATATATACGCCGGGCGCCTCTGGTATGTCGTCCACTAATTGCGGGTCGATGCCTGCGGGCAGCGACTGGCCCTTCAGCAGCTCCCCGGCTGCAGTCCTCAATGCCTCGAGTCCATGCTCGGCTTCTGCAATGTGCAGGAATTCCGCCATGACTTCCACATCGCCCATGGCGCGATGCCTGGCAGCGCAGGCAATGCCGTGGCGAGCGATGATGGCATCCAGGCCGTGGCTTTTGTATTCGGGATAAAGTCTGCGCGATAGCTTGACGGTGCAGAGCACGTTCTGCCGCAATGTGATATCCAGGCGCCTGAACTCGTTCTTGAGGAATCCATAATCGAACCGTACATTGTGCGCGCACAATACCGCCCCGTGCAGGTGGGAAAGCAATTCATTGGCGACATCCTTGAACAGAGGAGCGTCCTTGACCATGGCATTACTGATGCCGGTGATGGAGGTGATGAACGGCGAAATGTGCATTTCAGGATTCACCAGAGTCTGCCAGCGCTTCACCTCGATGCCATTCTCATAGCGGATGAGGCCGATCTCAGTGATACGGTCAGTGACGGGCGTTGCGCCAGTGGTTTCGAGGTCTAACAGTACATAAGCGGGCAGCATGATGGGAGGAGACTGGCTCTGGGTATGGGGGCATTGTACAGCAGGGCATGCGTGCGATCGAATCCCTGGCGGGGCAGGATTAGTTCGATCAGACTATTGAGGGCATATCGGGGGTATTTGTAATACAGCCTTCACACGGCCTGCTTATGATCGACTCACCACTTGAATTGAGGAGCGCATCATGGATGAAATGGAATATAACCAGCTGATTGCCAACGATGATTCCGGCAAGGTGCATGAAATCGACGATCTCGTGGTGGCCCTGCGAGCCGCGGGCATGCCCTTTAGCGCTGACATGATCCAGTCTGCGATTGTCGAGGTCGTTGCGCATTGAGGCATGGTCGCCAGCACCTGATTCAAAGGCCTGCGGAAATGCAGGCCTTTGCTTTTTCAAGGGCTATGGAAACTTGATTTTCTTGATCAGCTGATCGTCCTGGTCATAGTAATACGCTTCGTACGACATCTTCTTCAAGGCATAGACCTTCTCGATCACGATCTTTGCAGCCCCGACGTCTTGCGAAAGTACATGAGCCTGTCTGGACGGGTCGAGGTCTGAGAATGGAATGATTTTTTCGAATTCGAAACCCTCCCCGTACTTGAACTCGATGGTGTAGATCAAGTCGTTCCAGCTGAATGCCGCATCGTAGCCTTTTGATACCCTGATGATGTCAATGTGGGGGTGATGTGCCTCCTGTATCCTGACCACGGCGCTATTCAGTAGCAATATGCCCGACAGCACCATGGCGCCGTAGCCTATTTTGCTGAAAATCCGGGTGGATATTCGCGGCAGGACATATTTCATCAGGTAAGTCGAGACGATGGCGGCCATTGCGACGAGGATGCCAAGATTGAACGCCTCCAGCGTAAACAGCCCAAGTGAGGCATAGGAGCATAACTTGACTAGGTGCAGGATGAGCTCATTGGCGGCCCGGGTAGCGACGATCTCTTCTTTCGCCAGCCCGTAACGCAGGTAGACGCCGTTGAACAACACTCCCACGGCTCCAGTCAAGGCGGAGATAAAACCGGCCAGAAAGCCGATGAGCTTGAGGAAGTGATTGGAATACCGTGGCTTGTCCTTGCTAGCGGTGGGCTCTTTCCTGAATAGATAAGGCAAATTGGAAACAAGGAAGACCGCCATGCATAACTCTATATACATGGGGGCGAGATAGCTCAACAGCCATGCACCGATCAACACGCCTGGCAGCGCGGATGGCAGGAAGTGCTTCACGATGGTCCAATTGACCTGCCGGAAAAACAGGTAAAGTTTGGTCAATGAGCTGACGGATGTTCCGATGGAAAGGGCTGCAGGCACCTGGGCGGCTGGCAGTACATAACCCAGGATGGGAATGAGCAAGAGCCCGGCACCACCTCCGCACACCATGCTCAGAGCAAACGCCACGAATGCGACGAGAAAAATATTGAGATAAATCATGGCGCTGAATTTTGAATTTAATTAGATTTGTTAAGTGTAATGAAATTGAAAGCTTCGTAGGCCAGGGTGGAAACCAGCACGCCTAGTGTCGCCGCGTCAATATATCAGCGAATGGAGCTAAGCAGTCTAGAAATGCCTCCCAAGATGTAGCTTGGAATTAGACATCAAGTGTTGCAACCAAGCAACACGGTGCTGATGAAATAAAATACGGAAACGCAACATTTGCAGGAAAAACAAAAAAGGCCCACATTGCTGTGGGCCTTTTCCTGTTTGGCTCCCCGACCTGGGCTCGAACCAGGGACACACGGATTAACAGTCCGTTGCTCTACCGACTGAGCTATCGGGGAATCGAGAAGCCGCTACTATACTGGCCTGGCGGGGAGTGGTCAACTATTTTCTGCAAAAAAACCACAGATTTTCGATGCCGGTTTTGGCCATATTTTTTATGGTCTGAAATTTTCTTTTTGAATCAATTATTCCCATACCGCTTCGCCAAGATGCGCTGACAATGAATGCCGATTTTCGGTAATCGATCAGATGAAAATGCCCGGACAGGCCGGGCATTTAAGTAGGTACAGCGTTTATTTATTGGGCTGGGGAGTTAGCCTCAGGTAAGGCTTGACGGCTTTGTAACCCTTGGGGAATTTCTGCTTGAGCACTTCCGGGTCGGTGATCGATGGCACGATGACGACATCGTCGCCGTCTTCCCAGTTGGCTGGGGTGGCAACGCTGTGGTATTCGGTCAGTTGCAGCGAGTCGATCACGCGCAGGATTTCGTTGAAGTTGCGGCCGGTGCTGGCAGGGTAGGTCAGCGTCAGGCGGATTTTCTTGTTCGGGTCGATGATGAAGACGGAGCGCACGGTGGCGGTGGTGCTGGCGTTGGGGTGGATCAGATCGTAGAGCTCCGACACCTTGCGGTCGGCATCGGCGATGATGGGGAAATTGACTTCGGCGCCCTGTGTTTCGTTGATGTCAGTAATCCAGCCCTTGTGAGACTCTACCGGGTCGACGGAAAGCGCAATGGGTTTGACGTTACGTTTCTTGAATTCTTCAGCAAGTTTTGCAGTCGCACCAAGCTCTGTCGTGCAAACCGGGGTGTAGTCGGCCGGATGGGAAAACAAGATTCCCCAGCTATCGCCTAGCCATTCGTGAAAGGAGATAGGGCCGATGCTGGAGTCCTGGGTGAAGTCGGGCGCGGTATCGCCCAAGCGTAGTGTTGCCATGTTTGAGGCCTCCTGATTGGTTCTTTGAACTTGCATTGACGACCACCAAGCTTTTACACCGGGCCATCAATCATGAAATAAGGCAGCCCTCAATCGTACGAAGGCTGCCTCGATTTTAACCATACAGCACCTGTAGCTGTTATGGTTATTTGTTATATGCTTATTATGCCGCTTTTTGTGAGAGCGAGCGCAATACTTCGGCCAGCGGGGCAGGATCTATCCACGCTTTGACATCGAAGTCAGCCTTGATGAAGCCCCATTCCAGCAGGAAATTCTTGTAGCCTTCCAGCGCGGCGATGAATTCTGGGTTCAGGTCAGTGCCTTGGTGCAGGTGGATGTCGTTGCCATAGGCCTTGCGCACGTACTCGTCGGTAGAGCCGGACTCCTTGGCAATGTAGGCCACGGTTTCAGACTCGTGAGCTGCTGCCCAGTCTCCTGCATCGACGATGCGGCGCAGGAAGCGGGCTACCAGGTCAGGGCGCTGGCGCAGGAGTTCGCCGTCGACCGTGATGGGGCGTGGAGCGCCGTTGTTGGCACGGACTTTCGGGTCGGGATGGTGACGTACGTCGTAGACAATGGTCAGGCCGTTGGCTTCGGCGGCTTCGTAACCGCGCGCGCCCTTGGTGAAAATGACATCAACCTTGCCGCTCTTGAGCGCTTCCAGCTCGGTCGCATAGGCAACGCGGGTGCCATTGCCCCAGCTAAAGCCAGGCGCGGATTGCGGCACTTCAACATCGATCAATTCCACATCCGTGGTGGAAAGTCCTGCTGTTTCCAGCGTGACGACGATGCCGCGCAGTGCGCTGGCGCGTTGATGGTCGATACTGATGCGATTCAATGGCAATGCAATTTTCTTGCCTTTGAGATCCTTGGGTTCCTTGATGCCGGATGCAGGCAGGGCAAGGATCAATTGGGCTTCGTCGACCCAGTTGAGGCCGATGACCTTGGTATCTGCGCCATTGGCGCGGGCCCAGATGGCCGGGACATTGCCGCCTTGGCGGAAGGAATGCGGCAGTTTGTGGTCATAGTGCGACTCCAGCAGTTCCGGGTCGCGGGTTTCTTGCAGGGTGTTGATCGTGATGTTGTCCGGCTGGAATTCCTGTTTGAACCAGTCCTGGCGGGCTGCGAGGCCGAGCGGCGTAGGGACCGGGCAGCGTGTGTACCAAAGGGTATCCACGGATGTGTTTTGAGAGCTTGCTGACGACATGAAAAGTCTCCTTGTAATTGAGCCTGCGCAGATGAGCAGGTGGGAGCTTTATTAATGGCATGTTCCATGCCAAGACAGGCATGAAAATTTAAATTGTATAAATTATTTATTTATCAATATGTTGTTTTAATTTTTTAATGTTTTTTAGTATTGTCAGGTGCTTGTAAAGCAACACCAGCCAAGGCTGCTGTTGGTCATGAAACAGTAGCCTTGGTCGTGGCTGAGCTAGGCAGGCTGGTTGTTGGTATTGGAGGCTTCTTCGTATGCCTGGTAAAGCCGGGAGTAGGCGCCGCCTTGTTGGATAAGCACTTGGTGGTTGCCCAGCTCCTGGATGTTGCCGTCCCAGATAACGGCAATACGGTCTGCATCCCGGATGGTGGCAAGCCGGTGGGCGATGATGATGGCGGTGCGGCCTTCGCACAAGCGTCGCAGGGCGGCCTGGATACGACGCTCTGTGTGGATATCCACGGCAGAAGTCGCTTCATCCAGCACCAGCACAGATGGGTTGGCGAGATAGGCGCGTACCAGGCAAACCAGTTGGCGCTGCCCGTGGCTGAGGAATGCGCCAAGCGGTCCGACTTGGGTGCGATAGCCCTCAGGCAGTCGCTCCAGCACTTCATCCGCACCCAGTTCGCGTGTGGCGGCAATCAGGGCTTCGTCGCTGGCTCCAGGCGCTGCCAGCCGCAGGTTGTCCAGCACTGTCCCGGAGAACAGGACGTTGTCCTGCAGCACGATGCCTACCTTGCGGCGCAGATCCTGCTGCGCATACTCCCGCACATCCTGGCCGTCTATCCTGACCGCGCCCGCATTGACTTCATAGAAGCGCGTCAGCAGCTGTACCAATGTGCTTTTCCCATGCCCGGTCGGCCCGACGATCGCCAATACTTCGCCCGGATGAATGTCGAGGTTGAAGCCGCGGATGACGGGCTTTTCCGGCTGGTAGCCGAAAACAACGTTGTCGAATTCCACCTTGCCGGATTCCTGCTCAGGCGTCGAGGGCATTGCCGGGTCCTGGATTTCAGGCTCGGTATCCAGCATCAGGAAAATGCGCTGCGCCGATGAAGCACCTGAAGTGTAGCGCTCAAACAAATCATTCAGCTCCTGCAGCGGCCCGAGGAACAGTTGGACGTAGAATAGGCTTTGCGCGAGCTGGCCGACTGTCATCTCCTGGTCGGCAATGCCGATACCGCCTACCATGAGCAGGAGAGCCATGCCGACCATGCTGAGCACTTGCGTCAACGGCAGGAACCAGCTTGACTTCATGGACCCCCTGATGAGGATATTGTTGAAGTCTTCCAGTAATCCGCGATAACGGCGTGCGTTGCTAGACTCGTTGACGGTCTGCTTGAGGATGCGCACGCCAGAGACGGTTTCCACCAAGTGCGCGGTAAAGCGCGCACGCGCCTCGGCGACACGGCCCCAGATTTTCTCCGAGATGCGCTTGAACAGCCACGTGCCCAGAATGAGGAAAGGGACGATGCTGGCCAGGGCTAAAAACAGTTTGGGCGAAATCCACCACAGGGCCAGCGAGGCCACGACCAGGCGCAACACCGCCGAGAACAGCTCGGGCGGACCTTGCACCAGCAAGGGCTCCAGCGTATCGATATCGCGGTCGGCGCGGGAGATGATGCGGCCTGCCTTGGTCTGGTCGAAGTAGCGCACGCTCAACGCCTGCACATGGCTGAACACGCGAATGCGCAACTTGTTGAGGATGTCGATGGCCGCCGTGCCGGCGAGGTATTGCGAATAGCTGCCCAAGCTAAAGCGCAATGCCCAGCTCAAACCGGTGGCGACCGACATCCAGACTAGCAGCGGGGTATTGAGGACGATGCCTTGCGCGGTCTGGAGGAAGCCGTTGTCGATCACCTCGCGCAGGAACCACGGGCGGATGAAGATCACACCCACCAGAATGATTTCGAGCAGGATGACGACGAGAATTCGGCCCTTCACATCCTGTAGCAGCGGCAGCAGGCGCCAGAACATGCTGCGATCCAGCTTTTTGCGGGCGAAGGCCTGTTCCAGCTCGATGTCATTAAGCGGCTTGTCGCCGCGGAAATCATTTGCCATGGCTGACTCCCAGCAGGTCGCGGTATTGCGCATTGGTGGCGGATAAATGTTCATGTGTGCCCTGGGCGCTGATGCGGCCCTGATCGAGCATGGCGACGCGGTCTGCGAGCAGGATGGTGGAAAGCTTGCTGGCAATCAGGATGACAGTAATGGGCTGGCCGTTGCTATTGCGCAGCTTGCGGATGTTATCCAGCACTTGACGCTCGGTAATGGCATCCAGCGCGCTGGTGGCATCGTCCAGCACCAGGATGGAAGGCTCCGCGAGAAATGCGCGTGCCAGACTAATGCGCTGCCGCTGCCCACCGGACAAAGTGATGCCGCGATCGCCAATTCTGGTCTGCAGGCCGTTGCTGAGGCGGTCGAGCACTTCCGTTGCGCCTGCTTGCTCCAGGGCCTGCAGGATTTGTTGCTCGCTTGCCTCCGGCTTGGCTAACCGCAGATTGGCTTCCAATGTGTCGGAAAACAAGAAACTTTCTTGAGGAACGACATTAATTTTTTTTCTTAATTCATTTAATTTAAATGACTTTATGTTTTTCCATCCAGCCCAGGGTGAACCGATTTCCACACTGCCGGCATCTGCATCCAGCAAACGGGGTAGCAATCCCGCCAAACTGCTTTTGCCTGAACCTGTCATGCCCACGATTGCCACCACCTCGCCTGGGGCGACTTCCAAATCGCAATCCTGCAATATTGCATTGCCTTGGCCAGGAGATTGGACGGCCACACGATTCAAGCGGATGCCCAATGCACCATCTGGAATGGAATCGGTGCCGGATTTGATTGTCGGCCGCTCATCAAGCAACTCCCAGATGCGGGCGGCAGAGGCGCGCGCATCGGCGAAAATCTGGATCACCCGGCCGATACCCTCGATACGAAACACCAGCGCATTGGCGACCAGTACGGAGGCAACCAGTTCGCCGATATTGAGCGCGCCTTGCTGCACCAGATAGGCGCCTAACGCCAGGATCCAGACGTGGCTCAAGGCCACCACCGTCTGGGGTAATGGAATACGCGAGGCGGCATAGGCCAATGCGCCACGCGCATTCTGCATGAAGCTTTGAACCCGCGACGTGAAAATCGCGATGCGCTGCTGCTCCAGGCCAAAAGACTTGATGACGCGCACACCGTTCACGCCCTCGCTCAACTCCTGGTTGACGGCGTCGTAGGCCGCGCCTACGGTACGATCCAGCGTGACCAGTCTTTCAGTCTGCGTCACGAACAGCGTGATGCCGCCCAGTGTGAATGCCAGCGTGCCCAAGCCCAGCCATGGGTGGTACCAGGAGAGCAGGGCGACAGAAACCAGTACCCAGAGGCTGGCCTCGAACACCTGCCGCCAGAAGTTGATCAATGCGTCGCGCACTTTATCGGCATCCCGCGTGGTGCGTGTGACCATTTCTCCCATACCATGGCGCCAATGATAGGCGAGGTCCAGACGCTGTACCTGCTGCAGGATGCGTTCGCGCAGGATGGTGAGCAGGTCCTGGCCAATCACCAGGGACATCAATCCGCCGACATATTGCAAGATGCCCCTGCCAAAGGCGACCAGTAGCAATAAAACAACCCAGTGCATTGCTTGAGAGTATTCCAGGCTGCCATCTGCCAGCCTGGTAATGGCATTGCCGCTCTGGACATCGTTGACCGCCTGGCCGACCAGCCACAGCTGCCACGCCATGCCAATATTGACGAGGGTGAACAAGACAGCAGTCAAGGCAAATTTGTATGGCATATGGCGATACAAAAGCAGGCAGCGGAGGAGAGGGTATGGTTTCATGAGTGATGAGGATATAGATTGGCAGAGGGGAAAACGGAATAGCAACCGACCATGTGGCTCAACGAAAAGAACAGCCCGGAAGCCGGACTGTTCTTTCAAATAAAGTCAAGTGGCGTTGATGCCATTGGCGCGGTTTTTAGAAGCGGTAGGTCAATGATGCGCCTATCGTTCTCGGGTTACCCCAATACACGGTGTTGCCGCTGGCATTGCTGGCAGGCAACGCATGGTAGCGGTATTCCTTATCGAACAAATTGTTGACATATCCAGTGATCTCGACCCTATCGTTCTTAGTCAGGTAGCTGATGCGTGCGTTCACCAAGGTGTATGCTCCCTGATTCAGCAGGTCATTATCCTGAGGGACAACAAAGAAATATTGTTTACCCAGGTAGCGCGCATCTGCTCCCAACAATATCCTGCTGCCGTTTTCGAGTGGGATATTGTAGGTACCGCGTATTTGAGCGCTCCAGCGAGGGGCACGCACGAACTCGTTACCATCGTGGTTGCCACCACCATTGAGTACGTCAAACTTTTCGAACTCTGTCTTAAGGATGCCGATATTGGCATTCAGATGCAGATGGTTGGTTGGCAATGCTTCAATTTCAAACTCAGCTCCCTTGACGCTGGCTTTTTCTACGTTTTGCAAGTAGGAAATCGGCACGGCAAGATTGGTACCTACGACATTGACTTGTACATTACTGTAATCGTAATAGAAAGCGTTGGCATTGAAGTTCAAGCGACCATTCAACCATTCCGACTTATAGCCGATTTCATAGGAATTCAATTCTTCCGGTTTCAACGTATTGAGTGCCAGGGGATTGGTGGCAGCCGTATTGAAGCCTCCAGACTTGATGCCACGAGCAAACTTGAAATAAATGCGGTCAGTCTCCGTGATCTTGTATTGTGGCGTAATGTCGTAAGTAAAGGCGTTCCAGCGCTTGTCGCGGGCATCTACAAAAGTCCCGGTGCCGCCAATGGCGCCAGTGTATGAGTTCCACCATGCCCCATAGTCTGACCAGCTTGTGTCGGTACCGGCATTGGGGCCCCCTAGTAATGCATTGCTGCGGCGATCTAGATCATAGTTTTTTTCTTCTGTTGTCCAGCGAGCGCCAAGCGTGGTATCGAATTTGTCGGTGAAGTTGTAAGTGGTGCTGCCAAAAATAGCGTAGCTTTCAGTTTCATGAGCCAAGTCGGTACGATTGAATGTATTGGCCTGTGAGGAGCCCTGCAATTGCGGCACAGCTCCATTCGGTAGTCTGGCAGCCGCACTAAATGAGTCGATGTCTTCCTTGAAATAAAAGAAGCCTGTCAGCCAGTTCCAACGGTCTTCACGAGGAGAAGCCAAGCGAAATTCCTGCGTCCACTGCTTACTTTTTGCATCTGTGTAGCCGCGGCCGATTTCTAAAGGAGTATTGTCTGAGTCGCTGAATGTATTTGCCTTGTAATCAGCATAGGCCGTGATCGAGGTTAATGTTAGTTTGCCCAACTGCCAATTTACATTCAATGAGATGCCGTTTTGGGTAACATCATTGCTGTCTTCGGCATTGCTGCTGACATGATTGATATCCCGGCTGGGTCTGTAGCCGTTGCGGAACTCGCCGGTCCTGGTATAGACCGTACCCACATTACCGTCGGTTTTATACTTGCGGTGATAGACGTTGAGCAGCGCATCTAGGTCAGGGGTCAACGCAAATAGCAGCTGACCACGAATGACCGAGTCTTCAAGGCCGCCACTGGTCTTGCCATTGAACTGGTTGGTAAAGCGACCATCGAGGTCTTGATTGTAGAAGGAAATTCGACCCGCGATACGCTCATCAACGATAGTACCGCCTACAGCACCTTGGATCACTTTGTCTCCAAAGCTGCCGTAATCCACTTTGGCATAACCCTCAGGATTTTCCGAGAAGGTAGGTTTCTTGGAAACGATGTTGATGGCACCTCCTGTCGTATTCTTGCCCCAGAGCGTACCTTGTGGGCCGCGAAGAACCTCTACACGTTCCAGGTCGAAAATAGGCAGGCCGGTAGCACTGGCATTGCTGATAAATACGTCATCGATATAGAAGCCGACAGGGTTAGGGAAGTCCAGTTGTTGCTGACCTGCGCCTACACCACGGATCCACCAGCGTGGACGGCCATTCTGAATAGTCCCGGCCGATGAGTTGGGAACATTGTTCAGGATTTCGCTTGCAGAACGACCAATGCCTCGTTGAAGGAATTCTTCACCTCCAAGTACGGAAATGGCGGTCGGTACTTCCTGCGCATTTTCTTCGCGGCGCTGGGCCGTTACAACGATGCTTCCAAGAGATGATTCAACATCCTTCGCTTCGGCTGGAGTAGTCTTTTCTTTGTGAGGGGCGGCTTTTGTTATCGAGGTATCTCCAGCTTGAGAGGTTTGCTCATCAGCCGCATATGTTGGGGAGATAAAAAGGCTGCCTGCAAAGGCGGCAGCTACGGCAATGATGAGTTGTCGTTTTCTAAATGGGCTTGAGGCCGATTCAGTTGGTAGCATACTTTTCCTGGACATTGAATTTTCCTGCTAAAAAGTGAATTGAATGGCCCTGCGCATTGCCGGGCACTGGTAACACTATCGGCAGGATTCGTGCCAGTGCCTGTTTCTTTGTAATGGATGGAATTAACT
Source organism: Methylobacillus flagellatus KT (assembly GCF_000013705.1). Taxonomy (NCBI): domain Bacteria; kingdom Pseudomonadati; phylum Pseudomonadota; class Betaproteobacteria; order Nitrosomonadales; family Methylophilaceae; genus Methylobacillus; species Methylobacillus flagellatus. Next base: position 1,654,304 of record NC_007947.1, on the reverse strand, counting down.
ATTTGAATTTTATGAATGTATCTGGATTTTATAATTTTTGTGCCAGCGATGCTGCTGTTTAGGATGCAATATACAAACTGTTTCTTTTGGAACAAATGTTGTTTTTCAAACAGCAATTGAGGTTGGGGAGCTAGGGGATGTTTGTTTTCCAACAGAAGCAACATGACTCATTAGTGGCATTGCTGGTTCACGGCCATTAATATTGAAAGCATTTATGGTGGTTTTTATGCAGTATTAAATATTTAATTTAAATTAATAATCAATATACTAATTAATTTTATTAATAAATTAGATTAAATTTTAAATTACACCTGCTGGTTGTATTTGATTCAATTCTGGCACATTGCTTGCGACTGAGTGGGCTCAGATAACTCGTTGTTGAGGATGTATGGCACAGAGCCCAGCAGGACCAGTGCACCTATGGTATACCCGTTGTGGTGCTGCCACCGCTTCCGCGTTGGCGATCCGCCAAGGCTGGCTACAGGCCGAGTTTGCCCGGGACGGCACTATCCTCCACTCGTTGCGAGATTCGGACAGCCTTGAGCTGCGTAACGCGCATTTTCATCACAAACAATCGGGTTTGTTCCGAGAGGGTGGGAATATCCCGCCAATATGGGCCAAGGGGATCGGTCAGGATACCGTGGTCGTGGCAATTACCTGGCTCGATGAATATCAAGGCGTGATCGTAAAGGCAGATAGTGATATCCATGAGTTGGCCAACCTGAAAGGCAAGCGCCTAGCCATCCCCGACCATGCCGGTGCTGTCATCGATTTCCAGCGGGGTGCTGCACAGCATGGTTTTACCACCGCCTTGAAGCTTGCCGGGCTGGGGCGCGAGGGTGCTCACTTCGTCGATATCAAGGCAGAAAGCTATGACACGCAGCCAGGTCCTCGAATTGCGCGTGAATACCGGCATGTGGAGCTGGATGCACTGAATAGCGGCGAAGCGGATGCGATTTTTGTCCGGTTCGCCCGCGGCTATCAACTGGCAAAGAGTCCGCTTTACCGGCAGCTGCTCAATATCAACGACTTGGAAGATCCTTTGCTGCGTGTGAATAACGGTACACCCCGTCCGGTGACCGTCGATCGCCCCTTCCTTGAAAAGCATCCCGATATCGTGGCCCGCTACCTGGCCGTCCTGCTCAGGACCGCGACCTGGGCCGCCGAGCACCCAGCGGAAGTTGTGAACTTATTGTTGCCTGAGGGCGGGGGTGTCTCTGCCGAGGATATTGTCGGCTCGCATGGCAAGGATGTGCACCTATCGTTTACCCCAACACTATCCGAGGAGTATATCCGTGGCTTGGAAGTACAAAAGGACTTTCTGCACGAGTGGGGCTATTTTACGGACGATTTCGATATCAGGGATTGGGTAGTCCATGAGCCGCTGGAGGCCGCCAGCACACTGGTGGAAGCACAGCTAAGGTTCGGAAATTTCCCTGACAACATAGCTGCTTAGCAGCGGTATTTAATTTTTAACTGGAGGATGTGAAATGAGTGAGAACCTATCCGAAATCGACCTGTTGTCTTATGTGGATGAAGCCAAGGCCGATGCGATCCACGCATTCAACGTATTGCGCGAGAATGGCACCCTGTCTGCGAGTCTGACCTTCCATATTTCCCACAAGATCCCGGGCCACGACAAGCTGTTGCATATCCGCTTCCCGGGCGGGCTTGCGCGCGATCAGACACCTAGCCTGCGTATTACAAAGTTTTCTGACGAAAAGGAACATATCCTGAACGAGGCACGCCTCGATGCGGATACTGCCATTCATATCCATACCAACTTCCTTTCGGCATGGTCATTGGCACACAAGCCATTCCCGATTTTGTATGTGGCAGCGGCCCGCCATTTGCTGGCGCGCGAAATTCCCAACCATCTCGACCGCACGCGTAGCGTGCTGGATGTCATCAAGGAGCGTTTGGACAAGTACCCGGAGCTGGCGCCTCCTCCTGCCTTGCTGGAATCCAACGGCGGCGTCAATTTCTGGGGCAAGGGCATCATCCGTACTTCGGAGTTAATCCTGTTCGTAGAAGAAGCCGCGCGTTATCAGGCAATCGCCGAGCAGATCGGTGGGGCGCAGCATTACACGCCAGGCGCGCTGGAAGTGCAGTGGAAGCGCACCGGGCTGCTTGAGAAGGCCAAGGCATATAGTGGCCGTTACCTGGAAGACATCGCCTAGGCCTCCGCCTCGTGACATAGCCGGGCTAGGGTCAACAGGCCTCGATGCCCGGCTTTTTATATTTAAGAGAGCCTCCATATGAGTGATAACAAGCGTCAATTGATCCTGAACGTTTTCCTGCTTCGCTACGGTCACCATCCAGCGGGCTGGCGACATCCGGTCTGGAAGGAAAACGGCCGCCCGGACTTGCAATGGTGGGTACGCGCCGCAAAAATCGCAGAGGAGGCGAAGTTCCATACCTTTTTTGTGGCCGATTTCATTGGCCGTTCAGGCGAGCTGACGCCGCAGGCAGCCAAGAACCCGTCCAACTTCCATTTCGAGCCATTCACCTTGTTGTCGGCGATTGCGACACAGACCAAGAATATCGGCTTGGTCGCCACGGTGAATACGAATTTCTCAGAGCCCTACAACATCGCCCGGCAGTTTACCTCGCTCGACCATATCAGTGGCGGCCGCGCAGGCTGGAATGTGGTGTCGTCATTGAATCCCGCCACGGTCAAGAATTTCGGCATACAGGATAATCGCACGCACGAGCAGCGTTACGCGCGTGCGGAAGAGTTCGTCAACCTCGCCAAGGCATTATGGGACAGCTGGGATGATGATGCATTCGACCATCCCGACCAGAGCGCCGGTAACTTCTATGACCTGGCATCCGCACACCCAGTGAATTTCCGAGGCAACTTTTTTTCTTGCGAAGGTTTGCTGGATTATCCCAGGCCGATCCAGGGATATCCCGTGTTTGTGCAAGCGGGCAATTCAGAGACTGGTAGGGAATTTGCCGCGCGAGTGGCGGAAATGACCTACAGCTCGGCAACCTCGCTCAAGGTGGCACAGGAGTACTATGCGGACGTCAAGAGCCGTATGGCGAAGTATGGCAGGGCAGAGGACCAGCTCAAGATTACCCCGGGCCTGAATGTAGTAGTGGCGGAAACCGACCAAGAGGCACAGGACAAATATGGCGAGCTGCAGGCGCTGGTGGATTTCAGCGAATTGGAGTTTGGCGGTTTCGATCTTTCGCAATATCCCTTGGATGGCCCGTTGCCGGACTTGCCCTACGACGCGGGAGAGAATGGTCGAGGGCGTTTCCAGCAGCAGCTGGAGCTGGCCCGGCGCGAAAACCTCACCATCCGCGAGCTGGTACTCAAGTTCAGGGTGGCCCGCGGCCATATCCAGGCCATCGGCTCGGCCAAAACCGTGGCTGACTTGATCGAGCAATGGTTCGTCGAGAAGGGCGCGGACGGTTTCAATGTCGTGCCGCCTTACTCCATCAAGGGATTGGAGGATTTTGCCCGCATGGTCGTGCCCGAGCTGCAGCGTCGCGGCATTTTCCAAAAGGAGTACAGCGGCAAAACCTACCGCGAAAGGCTGGGGTTGGACCGACCGGCCAATCCCAATACCCAGGCGTCGCCGCAGGCATTGCGCGCATGAGGCGAAGCCGGGAGCTGCATCGTTTCTGGTTTTAAGGCATCATTCTGTGCTTTGAACAGCGTACCTTTGAAGACGCCGACCAAGCTCAGCGATTCTGGCTAGGCATTCTGCCAAAAGCAGCAGTACAAGTGGTGCGCTATGGCAGGGCGCCAACGCCAGAGTGAGTTGTCGGCGGCTCTGGTACGACAAGGGAATCATGCCTGCTTACGAATTGGTCGTGTTTGACTGTGACGGAGTGTTGGTCGATAGCGAGAGAATCACCAACCAAATATTTGTCGATGTATTGAATGAGGAAGGCATACCAGCCCGGATCGAGGAGATGGCCAGGCATTTTGTCGGCCATTCGCTCGAACAGTGCATGGACATTATCGCCCGCATTTATGGTCGCCGGCCTGGGGCAGATTTTCTTGCCCGCTATCGGCCCAGGCGGGATGCTGCATTACGTAAAGGATTGCAGCCTGTCCCTGGCATTGAGCAGGTGTTGCGGCAACTGCAATTGCCACATTGTGTGGCTTCGAACAGCAGTGCCGCCAAAGTGCGTGAAATGCTGGATATCACGGGGCTACGCCCTTATTTTCACGACAAGATATTCAGCGCCTCAGACCTGGGAAAGCCGAAGCCTGCACCTGACGTTTATCTCAGGGCGGCAGAAAGCCAAGGGGTCAAGCCATCCGATTGCCTTGTCATCGAGGATACCGATGTTGGTGTGACAGCCGCAGTTGCCGCCGGCATGCGGGTATGTGCCTATACCGGCACCATGGAGGCCAGCCGCTTGCTGAAGGCAGGTGCGGTACAGACGGTCGATAACATGCTGCTTCTGCCTGACATCATCAATCGTGGTGTAGAGGAATAGGCTGTACCACGACTGACTCAATGGGCTGTGGCGACCTGTCTCCGTGGCATTGGCTGTTTGTCGCTGAAATTGGCTTGAAAGCGCGACCACATATTCAGCCGAATGTGGTTTTCTCCAACTTCTTCCTGCTATCCCAGCAACACTTCATGGGGATACTGTTCGTACTGAAGCAATTGATTTTTTCAAACAGGCGTACGGTCTTCCCTAACTAATTGTTTCTATTTGATATTGATATGAGTTTATTTTCAGTGGCCTAGTTGGTATGGATTCTGCTGTCTTTCCTCAGATAGCCTTAAGCCGGAATTGCCGGCTTTTAGAGGAATGCAGAGACTATGTGGCCCTACCTGATAAAACGCCTGTTCATTATGGTGCCGACATTGATCGGCGTGCTGACGCTGACTTTCTTCGTCACCCAGTTTGTGCCTGGCGGGCCGGTGGACAGTGTGCTTTCGCAACTGGATGCCGAAGACGTGCGTTCAGGCGAGGATGGGTCCAGCGGAGGCGGGTGGAGCTATACCGCGCGGCAAGGCATAGACGCGCAGCAGGTGGAGCAACTGACCGCTTTGTACGGTTTCGACCGGCCGCCGCTTGAGCGTTATCTGTTGATGCTGAAGAATTTCCTCAGCTTCGACGTGGGAGAGAGTTATTTCCGTAACGAAAGCGTCTGGTCATTGATCAAGGACAAGCTGGGTGTCTCGGTTTCTCTGGGAATATGGACGTTTGTCCTGACCTACCTCATATCCATCCCGCTCGGGATTGCCAAGGCCGTACGTGCCGGCAGCCGCTTCGATATCATCACGACGTTGCTGGTGCTGGCAGGGTATGCAGTTCCCGGCTTCGTGCTCGGTGTATTGCTGATTGTCCTGTTCGGCGGCGGTTCCTTCTGGGACATCTTCCCGTTGCGCGGCCTGACCTCGGACAACTGGGAGGAGCTGGATGCCTGGGGCAAGGTGACCGACTATCTCTGGCACATCACGTTGCCGGTGACGGCCTCAGTAGTCAGCACCTTCGCCTTCAAGACATTGCTCACCAAGAACACCTTTCTCGAGGAAATCAACCGCCAGTACGTATTGACCGCGCGAGCCAAGGGACTTTCCGAGAACAAGGTGCTATACAAGCACGTATTCCGCAATGCCTTGCTTCCGCTGATTACCGGCTTCCCGGGCACTTTCATTGCCGCCTTCTTCACCGGCAGCCTGCTTATCGAGACATTGTTTTCGCTCGACGGCTTGGGGCTACTATCGTTCGAGTCCATCAATAGTCGGGATTATCCGGTCGTGCTCGGCACCCTCTACCTCTTCACGTTGGTTGGACTGTTCGTCAAGTTGGCAGGCGACATCGCCTACGTGCTGGCTGACCCACGTATCAAATTTGACGCCTTGGAGCCATAACGTGACGACGCAGACTTTAGAGCAGGGTGTGGGCAATCCGCCTTCTTCCCCCAAAGGGTTATCTACAGCTACAGCACGGGTCGAAGCGCAGCAGTCGCCTGGTAGCCGGATATGGCGGCGCTTCAAGCGCAACCGCCTGGGCTACTGGAGTCTGGTCATTTTCATTCTCCTGTATGTGCTGTCGCTGGCGGGCGAGGTGATTTCCAATGAAAAGCCATTGATCGTCCGCTATGAAGGACAATGGTATTTTCCCTTGGTGAAAACCTATCCCGAATCCGTCTTCGGCGGCAACCTGCCCATCAATGCCGATTATCACGACCCTTTCATCAAGGCGCAATTCGACAAGCCCGGCAATTTTGCTGTTTATCCGCTGAATCCCTATTACTACGATACCTTGAATTATTTTTCCAAGGCGGACCATTATCCGGGCCCTCCGGATAGTGAAAACCTGTTGGGTACGGATATCGCCGGCTACGATATTGCTGCCCGCCTGCTGTATGGGTTCCGTACCTCGGTCACGTTCGCACTTGGCCTGACGTTTGTGGGTACTTTGCTCGGCATCATCATCGGTGCGGTGCAGGGGTATTTCGCGGGGAGGGTTGACCTGGTGACGCAACGCCTGATCGACGTATGGGGCTCGATGCCCGAGCTCTATCTGCTGATCATCTTCGCTTCCATCTTCAACCACAGCCTGTTGCTGATTTTCCTGCTGCTGTCGCTGTTCGGCTGGATACATCTTTCCGACTATGTGCGCGCCGAGTTCCTGCGCAACCGGCAGCTGGAATACATCAAGTCGGCGAAGGCAATGGGCCTTTCCAACCTGCAGATTATCTGGCGCCATATCCTGCCCAACAGCTTGACGCCGGTAATCACCTTCCTGCCGTTCCGCATGAGCGCGGCGATCATGGCGCTGGCGAGCCTGGATTTCCTCGGGCTCGGGGTTGTTGCGCCAGCGCCCAGCCTCGGACAATTGCTGTTGCAGGGTAAGGCCAACCTGGATGCCTGGTGGATTGCCGTTTCAGCATTCGGCGTGCTTGTCGTCACCTTGTTGCTGTTGACTTTCATGGGTGAAGCATTGCGCAACGCCCTGGATACCCGCATCGCGGACGATCCGAAAGCGGAGGGCATTTGATGGCCGCGCCTTTGCTTGCGTTGGAGAACGTCTCCATCGCCTTCGGCAACAAGCTGGCCGTGGACAGCCTCAACCTGGAGGTACGTCCCGGCGAGCGTCTTGCTCTGGTCGGCGAATCCGGGTCGGGCAAGACGGTCACGGCGCTGTCCATCCTGCGCTTGCTGAGCCAGCCCAGAATATCGGGCAGCATCCATTTCCAGGGGCAAGACTTGTTGCAGAAGAGCGAACACGAGCTGCGCCAGATCAGGGGCCGTGACATCGCCATGATCTTCCAGGAGCCGATGACTGCACTCAACCCGCTGTTCACCATCGGCAACCAGATTGTCGAGACGCTGCAGCTGCATGAGGGCCTGAGCAAGAAGCAGGCGCGAGACAAGGCGCTGCAACTGATCATCAGGACCGGCATACGCCAGCCGGAGCGCAGCATAGACAGCTTTCCGCACCAGCTTTCCGGCGGTCAGCGTCAGCGTGCGATGATTGCGATGGCGCTGGCGTGCCGTCCCAAGCTGTTGATTGCCGACGAACCGACGACCGCCCTCGATATGACGATACGCGCGCGCATCGTCAAGACATTGCTGGATTTGCAGCAGGAGGAAATCCAGCGCAATGGCGACGCCGGCATGGCCATCCTGCTGATTACCCACGATCTCAACCTGGTGCGCAAATTCGCCCAGCGCGTGGCCGTGATGGAACGTGGCAAACTGGTCGAAACCGGGGATACGGAATCCATTTTCGCCAACCCGCAGCATCCTTACACGATCAAGCTCATCAACAGCATCCCGGTACGCAATATCGTGCCTGTGCAGGAAGCGGCTCCCATGTTGCTGGAAACGCGGGGGCTGCGTGTGGAATACCGCAAGGCCGCCAACAGTTGGCGTGGCATTTTCAGCACCAGCCGCCATGTTGCGCTCAAGGGGGCTGATATCCAGTTGCGTGAAGGCGAGACCATTGGAGTGGTGGGGGAGTCGGGCTCGGGCAAGTCTACCCTGGCCCAGGCCATCCTGAACCTGATTCCGGCTGAATCCGGCGATATCGAGTTTGAGGGCGCGCCGGTGGCGAGATTGAGCAAATACCGGCAGCGGGCCCTGCGCGCTCGGCTCCAGGTCGTGTTCCAGGACCCGTTCGGCTCGCTTTCGCCGCGCCAGACCATAAGGCAGATCGTCGGCGAGGGACTGGCGTTGCATTTCCCCGCGCTCGATCCTGAGGAGCAGCACGAAAAAATCGTCAATGTGCTGCGTGAGGTTGGCCTGCCTGAGACCGTACTCAATGCCTATCCACATGAGTTCTCAGGGGGGCAGCGCCAGCGCATCGCGATCGCGCGGGCACTGATCCTCGCGCCCAGGGTACTGGTGCTCGACGAGCCGACCTCGGCCCTGGATGTCTCTATCCAGAACCAGGTGCTCGAGCTGTTGGTAAGCCTGCAGGAGAAATACCGCCTGAGTTACCTGCTCATCACGCACGACCTGACTGTGGTGAATGCGTTGGCGCATCGGGTATATGTGCTCAAGGATGGCGAGATCGTGGAATCGGGCGATACGGAGCAGGTGATCGAGCGTCCCCGCCATCCTTATACGCAAAGCCTGGTCCAGGCTTCGCTGTAACCACAAGGCCGTTTCATGAAGTCTCTTAGTCTCCCGGATTTTTCTCCCGTATGTTCAACCTCAAGCTCTGGCTGAAGCTGGCGGTGCTGTTCTTGCTGATCGGCGTATTGCATGTGCCGGACCGGGCACAGGCCGCGCATGCGGTCGCCCAGTTCGGCGAGCCTAAATATCCGGCCGATTTCAGCCATTTCGACTATGCCAACCCGGAAGCCCCGCGCGGCGGCAGGCTGGCGTTGGCGGTCGTCAGCCAGAACAGCAGCTTCGACAAATTCAACCCGTTCAGCCGGCGCGGCAAGCCCGCCCCGGGGCTGATCGAGCTGATGTTCGAGACGCTCACGGTGTACAGTCTGGACGAGACCAATACCCAGTACGGCTTGTTGGCCGACGATATCCACGTAGCCGACGATTTCAGTTCGGCTACTTTCCACATCAACCCCAAGGCGCGGTTTTCCAACGGCGATGCCGTGACGGCCAGCGACGTGCGCTACTCGTTCGACGCCCTCAAGAGCAACCCGCGGTTCAAGGCCTATTTTGCGGAAATCAGCGGGCTGATCATGCTGGATAACCATACCGTGCGCTTCGACTTCAGCAGGAAAGGGCGAGACCTGCCTTTTATCGCGGGCAGCCTGCCCGTGTTCTCGCCCAAATGGGGAGAACAGCCTGGCCAGGAAAAAGTGCCTTTCGACAAGCTGGGCCTGGAAATCCCGGTCGCGAGCGGCCCCTACCTGATCAAGAAGGCGGTCAGCGGCAAGGGCATCATCTACCAGCGCAATCCGGATTATTGGGGCAATGACATTGCCGTCCGCCGCGGCAGCTTCAATTTCGACGAGGTGGAGTTCAAGCTGTACAAGGACAAGGATACCCAGGTATCCGCGCTGCGGGCCGGCGACTTCGACTTCGTCAGCGATCCGCAAATGCGCTACTGGTGCTGCCAATACATAGGCAAGCGTTTCGATAGCGGCGAACTGGTCAAGGAAGTGGTGCCGCACCGCAATCCGCCGGCCATGAATGGCTATGCGGTCAACCTGCGCAAGGCGCGGTTCCAGGATATCCGGGTGCGCAAGGCGCTGAACTATGCGATGGATTTCGAATGGATGAACCAGAAGATCTTCGCCGACGAGTTCATCCGCCCGCAAAGCTTCTTCGCTACGACGCCCCTGGCTGCGACCGGCTTGCCCAGCGAGGAGGAGCTGAAGCTGCTCGAGCCGTACCGTGACGAGATTCCGCCCGAAGTGTTCGGGCCGATGTTCGTGCAGCCCAGCACCAAGCCGCCGTCGAGCATCCGCCATAACCTGACCAAAGCGCTGGAGCTGTTTGCCGAGGCAGGGTGGCATAACCGCGACGGCGTGCTGCGCAACAGCCAGGGCGAGCCCTTCGTTATTGAGGTATCGACGACAAGGGCCCCGAGCCCGTTCATGGACGTCATTTACCTCAATATGGAGAAACTCGGCATCGTCGTGAAGAAACGCGTATCGGATGCGGCCACTACGCGCAGCCTGATGCGGGGTGGCTTCAATTATGACTATACCAGCGTCTCCTTGCGGGAGAATCGCATGCCCGGCGTGGAATTGTGGCGCAACTTCAATAGCAAGGATGCTGACGTGCCGGGTTCGGAGAACATCATCGGCGTCAAGTCGCGAGTAGTGGACGAGCTGATCCAGAAGCTGCTAGACGCCGATAGCCAGGAAGAACAGCAAGTCGTTGGCCGGGCCTTGGACAGAGTCTTGATCCACAGCCATTACCTGACGCCGTGGCGCTACCTGGTCAACCACTACATTATTTATAACCACCGTTTGCGCAGGCCGGATACGTTGCCGCTTTATTACGGCGTGCAGGATTGGGCAATCAACTGGTGGTGGGACGGCACGGCAGGCAGCCCCGGCCATATGGATGATAGGAAATAGCCTTCTAGCGCGCTGCCGGCGGTTGGTAGAAGCGCGTTTTTTAACATTAATCAAAAGGAATGAATGAGATGAGTGCTGTGTACCCCATCAATCCGCGTAAGACGGAATACGAAATCAGTCCAATTTTTGTGAACCGATGGTCTCCGCGAGCGTTTACCGGGGAACCGGTCGAAGACGCCGCATTGTTCAGCCTGTTCGAGGCGGCACGCTGGGCGCCTTCGGCCAACAATTCCCAGCCATGGCGCTTTATCTATGCGAAGAACGGCGGTACAGGCTGGGACAAGCTGCTGGGGTTGGCGAACGAAAACAACCGGCGCTGGGCTTCGCGCGCAGGCGTGCTGGTGGCGCTGCTCTCCAAGAAAACCCATATCCGCAACGGAGATACCGAGCCGACGCCCCTGCGCAACCATTCCCTGGATGCAGGCGCGGCATGGGCCAGCCTGGCGTTCCAGGCCGTGCATGTCGGCTTGGCCACCCACGCGATCGGCGGATTCGATCGCGACAATGCGCCGGCCGTCCTGGGGGTGCCCGAAGGCTTCCAGGTAGAGATATTGATCGCCATCGGCAAGCAGGGGGAAAGGGCGGCCTTGCCCGAGGATATCCAGGCCAGAGAACAGCCGACCCCGCGCAAGCCCTTGGCGAACTTTTATGCCGAAGGCCAGTTCAACTTCAAGGAGTAGCGCAATGGCGGATGACGGGTTGGAGGCGCACGAGAGCCTGATCAAGGCCATCGTGTCACGGTGGGATCAGGGATGGGCGGATTTTGACGCCGCGCTCGCCTCTCGGGATTATGCGGAAGATGCAGATTGGATCAATGCCTTCGGCGTATTCAAGCACGGCAGGAAGGAGATTTTTCAGTACTTGCGCAATATCTATCACTCTCCCCAGGTGACCTCGCGACGCAGTACATCCTCGATCTCTTCCATTCGCTTTATCCGTCCCGATATTGCAGTCGTGACGTCATACAGGGAAACTGCCGGACAGAAAACAGCGAGCGGGGCGGAATACCCCTTGAGGAAAACCCGCGATTTGCGCGTGCTCGCATTTGAACATGGCCTATGGAAGATTGCCAGTCATCTTGTGGCCGATGAAAAAGCAGCTTTGCCTTGAATGATGGAAATGCGCTACGACAAGCTGCTTTTCGATCTAGATGGCACGATCAGTGATCCCTTGACGGGAATTGCGCGCTGCATCAATCATGCGTTGCAGCATGCCGGATATCGCACATATACCGAAGCTGAATTGAGTCCTTTCGTCGGGCCGCCGCTTGATCAGACGTTTCATTCGATCACGGGAAGCCGTGACCAGAAGAAGATCAAGGCATTGGTGGAGAAATACCGGGAGCGATATGCCGACATTGGGTATGCAGAGAACCAGTTATATCAGGATGTGGATGCCACCATTGCAGGTTTGCATGCTGCTGGTGCCATGATGGCTGTGTGCACTTCCAAGCCCCAGGTCTATGCTGAAAAAATTCTGGAACGATTCAATCTTAGGCAATATTTCCAGTTCGTCAGCGGAGGGGATATTGGCATCAAAAAGTGGCAGCAGATTGCAGCGCTGAAGGCACTTGGACTGGTGACTGAGGAAACCCTGATGATAGGCGGCCGGGATGTGGACCTGAGTGCGGCAGCGGTCAATCACCTGCCTTCTGCTGCTGTTTTGTGGGGATATGGTTCGCTTGAGGAATTGCTTCCGCACCGATGCCTGCATGTATTTCATCATCCTCATGAGCTGAACCTACTGAAAGACTGGATTGTTGCCCAGCCATCAACTGTTTGATTTCGAGCAGTTTGGAAGGGTGGGCTGTTGTTATACAGACACTTCGGGTTTGTATTTGCTGTGATGTGACATGGCGCCTTACTGTCCCTAGGCAGCGCTGGTCAAGATTAGTTGAATAAATTCAATCATCTTAAGATTCCCATAAAATAATAATGGGATTTGAAGACAAATGGCATGGTTTCTGCGAGAGCTAAGGGGATTCAAGTAGAGTGATTGCGGAGACGATGCATGACAGTTCAATTTTTCTGGCAAGTCCCAACTGCGGGCGACGGGCGCTATGCTGATGCCGAGAAACACATCCGCGGCGAAAGGGCCGATAGCCGACCCTATTTCCTGCCGGGCGTGACCGACCCTCGCGGTCAGCGATTCAATTATTTCGACCATTTGCACCAGATCGCCAAGGCGGTGGAACTCGCCAAGTTCGACGGCATCAAGGTCAGGAACGACCCGGAGGGTGACGAATCCTGGATTGTTGCCGGCTATCTCAGCCGTGCCACACGCTACCTCACCGTGCTGGCCGAGTTCGACGCCTCGCGCGGCTCGGCAGTCTATGCTGCCAAGAATGCGGTGAGCTACCAGCGCTTTACCGAAGGCCGTTTTGCCTGGCAGATCGGCGTGGAGCCTGACGAGGCAAAGCGCCGGCAGCAAGGCGACTTCGTCGCCCAGGCGGATCTGTACCCCAGGGTGGAAGAGTTCGTCACTGTGGCCCGCAACGTCATCACCACGACCGGATACGATTTCAATGGCCGGTTTTTCCAGGTCTTGCAAGGCGGCTTCCAAGGGCCGCTTTCCGGCCAGAAGGTTCCGCCCGTCTATCTATCTGGTGAGACGGATGAGGCATATGCCCTTTCCGCCAAGCTGGCTGACGTGCATGTGCTGGATGCACAGCCGCTAGACAAAATAGCCAGCAATATTGCGCAATTACGCAACTTGGCACGCAGCCATCACCGGGCTTTGCAAATTGGCCTGCGCGTGGATGTGCTAGTGCGTGAAACCGAGGAAGAAGCGGTATTCGATGCCAAGCGTTATGCCGAGCAGACCGGCCAAAAGACCATTGACAACAATGTCGCAGGATTATGGCAGGGCTTGACCACAGCCAGTACCGGCGCTAGCGCCGTGCTGGTCGGCAGCTTCGAACAGGTCACTGAGCGGTTGGCCGCGTTTGCGGATGCGGGGGTCGAGCAATTCATCCTTGGTGCCGTCCCTAGCCTGGAAGAGGCTTACCGCATCGGCGAGTATGTCTTGCCGTCATTGCGTTCCCTGATAAACGGCGCCAGCCAGCGCGCAGCCTGATAGAGGAGTCGAGATATTATGGCAATTGATGTTTTCTGGAGAATTCCTACGCACGGCGAGCCCAGCTCACTGCGCAACAAGCTGCATCACCGCGGCGACTGGTCACAGCAAGAGGGCGACCATATCGTGCATAAAGGTCTCAGCGGGGGTCATGGTGACGGTTTTACTAATCTCGACTATATCGCTGAGGTGGCACGCGCTGCCGAGATCTCGGGTTTTCAAGGCGGATTGATTCCTTCCTTCCCAATGACGGATGAGCCATGGGCGATTTCTTCGTTCCTCGCGCGCGAGACCAGTACTTTTCGCTTCATGATTGCGTTTCAGCCTGGCTTCCTGAACCCCGTCGTGGCTGCACGCATGACAGCCAGCCTGCAGCGAGCTACTCGTGGTCGGGCGCTGTTTAATGTGATCACTGGTGGCGGGGGGCCTGCCCAGCTGTGGTGGGGCGATGTAGCGCCGCACGATGACCGCTATGCGCGTACGACAGAATTCCTGGACGTATTGCGCGGGGTATGGAGCGGGAACAGTTTTTCCTACCAGGGCAAGTTCTACCAAGTGGAGAATGCGGCCCTGCCAGCCCAGCTCCTGGGCCAGGATTTTCCAGAGATTTACTTCTCAGGCTCGTCCGACGCGGCCCTGGCTTCCGCGTCCAAGCATGCGGAATATTACCTTTCATGGCTGGAGCCTTTCGACCAGCTGCGCGATAAGTTCGATCGAGTGAAGGAACGCACTGCCGCATTGGGTCGCAAGATCAAATGCGCAGTACGGGTGGACATCATTGCGCGTCGCACCGAGGAGGAAGCTTGGCGCGAAGTGCGACGCGGGTTTGAAAACCTCGATGACGCTGCGCGCGAGCGTTACAAGCGTTTCGCCCAGCAAACCGGCGATTCCGTTGGGGCCAGCCGCCAGCGTAGCACTGCGCCGAAGGAGCTCAATGATTATCGCGACTTCATCATTCATCCCAACGTCTGGTCCGGCCTCAGCCTGCTGCGCGGCGGGCAGACCCAGGGCATCATCGGCAGCTACGAGCAGGTGGCCGAACGACTGGATGACCTGGTCAGGCTCGGCGCGGATGCCTTCATCCTCGCCAGCACACCGCACCTGGAAGAGGCATACCGGGTAGGGGAGGAAGTATTGCCGCTGGTGCGCGGTCACGATAGCGCACCAGCCTTGCGCGCTGTCGGTTGAGCACTTGCAGAAACGTACCCCCCCTATACTTGTAGCATAAGGGGTACGTTGCGAGGGTCTAAGAGACACTTAAAGTATTCAGCCAGTTGGCCAGGAGACTTTAAAAGCTGCAGTCAATAGAAAGCATCAGGCATTCCCTGGCACTGCTTGACCAACCTGCCGTTTGCCAATGGCAGGTATGCCTGACTACTGTCGCATGTTAGAATCTCGTGCAAGCCGGTTGTTACGGCTGTTTTTTCGTGCAGTTTTTATTGATTAATCAAGGATTTATAAATGAGTCAAATTACTATCGAGCACAACCCAAGTGAAGAAAAACTGAAAGAGCTGGGTGTGGCAAACTGGTCCATCTGGGAAAAGGAAGTATCAAAGTTCCCATTGGATTTCGGCATCAAGGAAACTGCATATATCCTGGAAGGTGAAATCTTGGTGACCCCTAAGGGTGGCGAACCTGTTCGCATCGTTCCAGGCGACCTGGTCGTGTTCCCTGTCGGCCTGCAAAGCAACTGGGAAGTGGTGAAGCCACTGCGCAAGCACTACAAGCACGGTTGATTCTGCAAGTAGTATGTTAAAAGCCCCCGCCCGCTATGGAGCGGGGCTTTTTTATTGCCTGTTGGTACGCTACAGCTGGGTGCGCAACGATCTTTCGAGTGCAGCCAGGACTTCGGCGGTCAAGCGCTGGCCTGACTGGTCTGCGATCAGGAATGTGTCTTCAACCCGATTGCCAAGTGTGTTGATTTTTGCCGTATGCAGGCGGATATGGTGTTGCTGCAAAACATGAGCAATGCGTGAGAGCAAGCCGGGCCTGTCATTGGTGGCGATGTCCAATATCGTGTTGGGGCCATTGTCTTCTTGCTGGATGGTCAGCTCAGGCTTGATCGGCATATGTTTGACCTGGCGGCTGATACGACCTTGCACCGGCGCGTCAGGCGGTGCCTTGCTGAGCAGTTTTTGTGTCAGCTCATATTCGATAAAACTTAATAAGTCACGATAATTTATTTTGTTATCTGATTGATCTAGAATTAGAAAATTATCAAGCGCGTAGCCATGCTGCGTCGTGTGTACCTTGGCCTCCACGATGTTATAGCCCAGGCGGCCAAAGAAGCTGCAGATGCGGACGAATATATCGGCCTGATCGGGCATATAGATCATGGTCTGGATACCGTCGCCTGCTGGGCTAAGCCTGGCGCGTACGATGGGGACAAGCGTGTTGATGTGGGTGAGCAGCAGCCGGGTATTCCAGGCGATCAGCTGGGCTTCATGGCGCAAGAAGTAGGCGGGGCCCAATTGTTGCCACAGCGGCTGGTAGGTTTGTTCCACTACGCCATAGTAGCTGAGGATTTCCTTGGCTTGTTGCTGGCGGGCCTTGAGTTCGTCGTCCGGGTTGCTTCCGCGCAGGATGCGCTGGGTGGCCCGGAATAGGCTTTCGAGCAAAGTGCCTTTCCAGGCATTCCATATTCTGGGGCTGGTACCGCGGATATCGGCGACCGTCAGCAGGTATAACGCCACCAGGCGGTATTCGCTGCCGACATAATGTGCAAACTTTTCTACCACTGCTGGGTCTGACAGGTCGGATTTCTGCGCCGTGTTCGACATGACCAGGTGGGCTTCTACCAGCCAGGCCACGAGTTCGCCGTCCTCGGTCGGGAGGTTGTGTTGCTTGCAGAAGCGGCGCGCGTCAACGGCCCCTAGGGTGGAATGGTCTCCACCGCGTCCTTTGGCGATATCGTGGAACAAGGCGCCGAGATACAACAGGTGAGGCTTGGGAAATTCCTGGAACAGGCGGCTGCACAGCGGGAATTCGTGTGAAAACTCCGCCAGTGCAAATCGGCGCAGGTTGGCCAGTACGTTGAGGATGTGCTCGTCTACAGTATAGACATGAAACAGGTCATGCTGCATTTGGCCTGATACACGCCCAAAAGCTGGAATGTAGCGGCCCAGGACACCATAGCGGTTCATGAGTTTCAGCGTATGGGTAATGCCTTGGGGCTGCTGCAGTATCTGCATGAACAGCGCCTTGTTCTTTTCATCCTTGCGGAACTGTGGAGTGATCTCGTGCTTGGTGCGGTGTAGTGCGCGCAACAGGTCCGCGCCCATGCCCTTGAGTTCAGGGTGCTGTTGCAACACCAGGAAGCTTTCTAGAATGGCAGAGGGGTCATCATAAAGCAGGGTCGGGCTTTTAGTCTCCAAGAAGCCGTTCACGGCTTCAAAGCGATGGTTGAGACTGACGACGGTATGCTGTTCGGGATAGATGCGCTCATGCAGTACCTGCAGCAATATTTCGTTGATCAGGCCGACGAACTTGGCGCTCTGGTAGAAGCTGTGCATCAATTGTTCACTGGCGCGCCTGCGCTTGGTCGTGACCAGGCCTAACTGAGATGCCAGTTCATTCTGGAAGTCAAATAGCAGGCGGTCCTCGCGGCGGTTGGCCAAATAATGTAGCCGTGTGCGCAGCATCTGGAGGTTGCGTTCATGGCGGCGCACTTGTTGCGCGGCGTGCTTGGACAAAATGCGGTTCTTGACCAGTTCGCGCCAGTTGCTGCCAAGATTGAGGGCACGCGCAATCCAGATGATGTTCTGCAGGTCGCGTAGCCCGCCCGGGCTTTCCTTGATGTTAGGCTCGAGATTGTATGCCGTATCGTTGAAGCGGGCATGGCGTTGATGCTGCTCTGCCACCTTGGCTTCAAAAAACTTCGCTACATCCATCGCGGATGTGACCGCATGGAGAAAGTCGGCGTACAAGCCAGCATGTCCGCACAAGTAACGCGCCTCAAGCAGATTGGTCTGTACTGTGACGTCCTCCCGTGCCTCGACGACGCATTCATTCAGGGTGCGGACGCTGTGACCGATGGCAAGGCCGGTATCCCACAAGACTCCAACTAGTTCCTCGATCTTGCGATTGGTCAATGCGGAGGCTTCATGGCTCAGCAGGATCAGAATGTCCACATCGGAGTAGGGAAACAGCTCGCCGCGGCCATAGCCTCCCACCGCCACTAAGCTGGCCTCCGAGTCCAGCTCAAATGCTTGCCATAAACCACGCAGCACCCGATCAGTCAGGGATGCTTGTGCTTGCAACAGCTGGCTGACATTCGGCTTGTTCAGAAATGCCTGCTTCAATGACTTCTGACCGGATTGCAGCTCCTGCCGCCATTGGCGTGCAAGGGAGGTATCTGCGCGTGTGGATGGCTGCATACCGCTATTTATTGATGAAGGCAGGTGCCGGAGGCGTGCCGGCTGAAACGGTCAACACCTCGTACCCAGTGTCAGTGACTAATACGGTGTGCTCCCACTGGGCCGAAAGGCTGTGGTCTTTGGTGACGATGGTCCAACCGTCGCCAAGCTGCTTGATATCCCGCTTGCCGGCATTAATCATGGGCTCTATGGTGAAAATCATGCCGGGTTTCAATACAGCTCCCTTGCCGGGCTGCCCGTAATGTAGCACTTGCGGGTCTTCGTGGAAATTCTTGCCGATACCATGCCCGCAAAATTCGCGAACAACGCTGAAACCCTGTTTTTCCGCATAAGTCTGGATGGCGTGGCCGATGTCTCCCAGTGTCGCGCCTGGCTTGACCTGGTCTATGCCCAGCCACATGCACTCGTATGTGACCTCCGATAGGCGTTTTGCCTGGATCGAAATGTCGCCGACATGGAACATGCGACTGGTGTCGCCATAATAGCCATCCTTGATGACCGTGATGTCTATATTAAGAATGTCCCCATTCTTCAATACTTTGGCGCCAGGGATGCCGTGACATATCTGGTGGTTGACGGATGTGCAGATAGATTTTGGGAATGGCGAATGGCCGTGGGGTGCGTAGTTGAGAGGGGCGGGGATGGTGTGTTGCACATTGACCATGTAGTCGTGGCACAGCTCATCCAGTTCGCCCGTGGTCACGCCAGCTTGGATATGGGGTGTGATAAAATCGAGGACTTCAGAGGCCAGTTTGCAGGCCACACGCATTTTTTCGATATCTTGTTCGGTCTTGATGTTGATTGCCATTGTATTGCAAGGCTTGCGCCCAGGTTTTCCTTGAGTTCGTACAGCCGCTTATGGTAGCATACCGCACCCATTTGGCAGGAATAATGCTTGCCAAATGGAATCCCGCAGTTTCGCCGTGATGGCGGCTGCAAATCTGCACATATACCCCGTACAGGGTGTCCGCATGAGAATGCGGATGTTGTTGGGTGTATGGAAGCAATAACCCTTACTGGAGATTAGAATGTCCGTTACCATGCGTCAAATGCTGGAGGCTGGTGTCCATTTCGGCCACCAGACACGCTACTGGAATCCCAAGATGGCACCGTACATCTTTGGTGAACGCAACAAAATTCATATTATCAACCTGGAAAAAACCCTGCCGCTGTTTGAGGACGCGTTGAAGTATGTCCGCCAACTGTCTGCAAACAAGGGGCGCATCCTGTTTGTCGGTACCAAGCGTCAAGCCCGCGACATTATCAAGGAAGAGGCGCAGCGCGCTGGTTGCCCCTATGTCAATCATCGCTGGCTGGGCGGCATGCTGACCAACTTCAAGACCGTCAAGCAGTCGATCAAGCGTCTGACCGAATACGAAGCTCTCTTGCAGGATGGTGGTATTGAGAAGTTCGGCAAGAAGGAAGCCCTTGGTTACAAGCGCGAAGTGGAAAAGCTCGAACGCTCCATCGGTGGTATCAAGGAAATGGGCGGGTTGCCAGATGCAATCTTCATTATTGATGTTGGCCACGAAAGTGGTGCTGTCACTGAAGCCGCTAAGCTTGGGATTCCTGTGATTGGCGTGGTTGACACCAACAACTCCCCGGAAGGCGTGGCTTACGTCATTCCCGGAAATGACGACTCCAGTCGTGCGATTCGTCTCTATGCCCGCGGCATTGCTGACGCGGTATTGGAAGGCCGTAACCAGAGCATCAATGAAATCGTCAAGGCAGCCTCCGAGGAGGAGTTTGTCGAAGTTGAAGAAGTCGCGGCAGAGTAAGACCCTGTCAAAAGGGGGCTCTGGCCCCCTTTTTTTGTATCCGGATTTGGTTAAGTGAAACCTGGCTACGCGCCAACAAAATAATGTTCAAGGAGTAAACAATGGCTGAAATTACCGCAAGCATGGTCAAGGAGTTGCGTGAGCGCACTGATGCGCCCATGATGGATTGCAAAAAGGCGCTGACGGAAGCAGAAGGCGATATGGCAAGGGCGGAAGAAATCCTGCGTGTGCGTTTTGGTAACAAGGCAAGCAAGGCTGCCGGCCGTGTGGCTGCTGAAGGTGTCGTGGCCGTCAGTATCAAGGCGGATGGCAAGTTGGGTGCGATTGTCGAAATCAACTCTGAAACTGATTTCTGTGCCAAGAATGCAGACTTCCTTGCCTTTGTGGCTCAGGTGGCTGAAGCTGCCGCTACTGAGAAGCCTGCCGATGTCGCGGCCTTGTCCGCGCTCAAGATCGACGGTGGTAGCGTGGAAGATATCCGCACCCAACTGATCGGCAAGATCGGTGAAAATATCACTGTGCGCCGTTTCGCAGTGACTGAAGCCAAGGGCAAGCTTGTCAGTTATGTACACGGTGGCAAGATCGGTGTGCTGGTCGACCTGGTCGGTGGCGACGAAACCCTGGGTAAGGATATTGCTATGCATATCGCTGCAGCTAAGCCTAAGTCCCTGGACGCCAGCGGCATTCCTGCAGAATTGATCGAGGCTGAGCGTCGCGTTGCCATCGAAAAGGCCAAGGAGGCAGGAAAGCCCGAAGCCATGCTGGACAAGATTGCTGACGGTACTGTGCAGAAGTTCCTCAAGGAAGTTACCTTGCTGAGCCAACCTTTCGTCAAGGATGACAAGCAGACCATCGAACAACTGCTCAAGGCCAACAACGCCAGCATTGCATCTTTCACCATGTATGTCGTGGGTGAGGGCATTGAAAAGGTCGTCACCGATTTTGCTGCTGAAGTTGCTGCTGCCGCCAAGGTGTAAACTGTTGATTGCACTCGTTGCGACTAACCTGTAGTCAATGAACGTGAATCGTCTTTGTGGGATGATTCACGTTTTGCACAATTTGCATAACAATAAGGAGCCCCATGAGCACTCCCGCCTATAAACGCATTTTATTGAAACTCTCTGGTGAAGCCTTGATGGGCGACGACAGCTACGGTATCAACCGAGCGACCATTTCCCGGATTGTGGAAGAGATCAAGGAGGTGGTTGATCTCGGCGTGGAGGTGGCAGTGGTGATCGGTGGAGGCAATATTTTCCGAGGCGTCGCGCCAGCAGCAGAAGGGATGGACAGGGCTACCGCCGACTACATGGGGATGCTGGCGACAGTCATGAATGCCCTGGCCTTGCAGGATGCCATGCGCCATATCGGCCTGGTAAGCCGTGTGCAATCCGCCTTGAATATCGAGCAGGTAGCTGAGCCTTATATCCGTGGCAAGGCTATCCGCTATCTTGAAGAAGGTCGCGTAGTCATTTTCGGCGCGGGAACGGGCAACCCGTTCTTCACTACCGATACCGCAGCCGCGCTGCGTGGCATGGAGATCAATGCGGAAATCGTGCTCAAGGCCACAAAGGTGGACGGGGTGTATACGGATGATCCTAAGCGCAATCCAGAAGCCATGCGCTATAAGACACTGACGTTTGACGAAGCTATCGTCAAGAACTTGAAAGTCATGGATGCGACAGCCTTGACGCTATGCCGCGACCAGAAGTTACCAATCTCCGTGTTCAGCATCTTCCGCCAGGGAGCGCTGAAACGGGTCGTGCTGGGTGAAGACGAGGGAACACGCGTTCTGCCTTGATCGCCCGGATACATGTCTTAGCAGGAGATATCATGATACAAGACGTAAAAAACACTGCAGAACAGAAAATGCAGAAATCCATAGAAGCCTTGAAGGCTGATCTGAGCAAGGTGCGCACTGGTCGTGCGCATACCGGTCTGCTCGATCATGTGCAGGTCGAATATTATGGTTCCATGGTGGCCATCAATCAGGTCGCCAGCGTGAGCCTGGGGGATGCACGTACCCTTAACGTGCAGGCATATGAAAAGAATATGACGCCCAAGGTGGAAAAGGCGATCCGCGATGCAGACCTAGGCCTCAATCCCGCCACCAATGGCGATATCATCAGGGTTCCCATGCCGATGCTGACAGAAGAGCGTCGCCGCGACCTGGTTAAAGTCGTCCGTTCAGAGGCGGAAAATGCCAAGGTGGCGATACGCAATGTACGCCGCGATGCCAATGACGCGCTCAAGAAGCTGGTCAAGGACAAGGAGATTAGTGAGGACGATGAGCGCCGTGCACAGGATGAGGTGCAGAAGCTCACGGATAAGTTTGTCGCGGAAATAGACAAACTGCTGCAAACCAAGGAAGCCGAGTTGATGGCTGTGTGATTGCAGCCAGTGGTTTTATATTGTTCTAATCCCATGGAGCATTGAGTGGCACTTTTTTCCAGCTCCACCCAGGCTATCCCGATAACGGGCGACATTCCCCAGCACATTGCCATCATCATGGATGGCAATGGTCGCTGGGCCAAGAAGCGCTTTCTCCCCCGGGTGGCAGGGCACAAGCGAGGCGTTGAGGTCGTGCGCGAGGTCGTGCGCCTGTGTGCCAACCATGGCGTGAAATACTTGACCCTGTTTGCGTTCAGCAGCGAGAACTGGCGCCGTCCTGCGGATGAAGTCAGCTTCTTGATGAACCTGTTCATGGAAGCACTGCAGCAAGAGGTCGGTAAGCTTGACGAAAATAATATTTGCCTGCGCATGATTGGGGATTGCTCCCGGTTCGATCCTGCCTTGGTGGCCAAGATTGCCGAGGCCGAGGCACGGACAGCCGGCAATGATCGCCTGACGCTGACAGTCGCGGTCAACTATGGTGGCCGCTGGGACATCATGCAGGCGATGAAGCGTCTACTGGCAGAAAAGCCGGATCTCGCGCAGAGCTTCACAGAGGAGGATTTGGCTGCCTACCTGAGCATGCATTACGCACCGGAGCCCGACTTGTTCATCCGCACAGGCGGGGAGCAGCGCGTCAGCAATTTCCTGTTGTGGCAGCTTGCCTATAGCGAATTGTATTTTACCGAGACCTTGTGGCCGGACTTTGATGAGGCAGAATTCAAGCGAGCGATTGTGTCCTACCAGCAACGCGAGCGTCGGTTCGGTCGCACGAGCGAGCAGTTGGTCGCAGATTAATATGCTGAAAACCCGGTTGATCACTGCCGCTATACTGATTCCTGCATTCCTGGCAGCACTTTTTCTGCTGCCCGAGCCCTACTGGTCCCTGCTCATGCTGGCTGGTGTTTTGATAGGCTTGTGGGAATGGGCGCATATGGCCGGCTTCAAACCCGCTGTACGTTACCTGTATATTACTGCTTCAGCCATTGCCGGAGTGTTTCTTGCTTTCTGGCATGGGCCTGAAAACGCTTTCATGCAGGAATATGCACTCTACTGGGGGCTGCCCTTGGCCGCAGCCTTCTGGATTGTGTTGGTGCCAATATGGTTGTGGCGCCGCACTCGGGTACAGAATATCTATCTCATGATGCTGGCGGGCTGGTGGATAGTCCTGCCGTTGTGGCTGGCGCTCGTCAGTTTGCGCGCGCTCAGCCCTTGGCTGTTGTTGTCCATCATGCTCGTGGTATGGATTGCCGATAGCGCCGCCTACTTTGCTGGCAAGCGCTTCGGCAAGCGCAAGCTGGCAGTCAATATCAGTCCGGGCAAGACCTGGGAGGGTGTACTCGGCGCGCTGGTCGTCGTAAGTTTGTACGGGGCAGCCCTATGTATCGCATTTGACCTGAATGCCTTGCTGATTGTCGGGTTCTGGATACTGACGATATTCAGCATTATGGGGGATTTGCTTGAGTCTTTGATCAAGCGCCAGGGTGGCTTCAAGGATAGCGGCAACCTGTTGCCCGGCCATGGCGGCATCCTCGACCGTGTCGACGGCCTGACTTCCAGCCTGCCAATGGCTGCGTTTTTTCTCCACTTGCCTCTTTACTACCAGGCATGGATGTATTCCACGCCATGATGCCCATGTTGCAAAATGTCACCATTCTGGGCGCGACCGGTACGATAGGCCTCAACACTCTGGATGTGATCTCCAGGCATCCGGGGCGATACCGTGTGTTTGCCCTGACCGCTAATTCCCGCGTTGATGAGCTTGCTGAGCTGTGCCTGCAGCATCGGCCCCGGTATGCCGTCATGCTGGACAGCGGCGCCGCAGAAAAACTGCAGCAAAAGCTGAAAGGCTTGGAAACCCAAGTGCTTTCGGGCTTGGCAGCGCTGGAAGAGGTCGCAGCTCACCCGGAGGCCCATGTGGTCATGGCCGCCATCGTCGGCGCAGCAGGGCTCAAGCCAGCCATGGCGGCGGCATACGCCGGCAAGCGGATTCTGCTCGCCAACAAGGAAACCTTGGTCATGGCGGGTAAGCTGTTCATGCAGGCAGTGGAAGAGGGCGGCGCTACCTTGCTGCCTATTGATAGCGAGCACAATGCAATTTTCCAGGTCATGCCTCCAGCGCGATTATCAGCCCTTGCGGATGGCGGCATCAGGCGCATTCTGCTGACCGCCTCGGGCGGGCCTTTCCGCAAATCAAGCTTCGCTGAGCTGATGGCGGTGACGCCAGCACAGGCATTGAACCACCCTAACTGGGTCATGGGCCCCAAGATCACCATTGATTCCGCCACCCTCATGAATAAAGGGCTCGAGGTCATTGAGGCGCACTGGCTGTTCAATGCGCCGGCAGACAAGATTGAGGTCGTGGTGCATCCGCAAAGCGTGATTCATTCCATGGTGGAATATATAGATGGCTCCGTTCTGGCCCAGATGGGGAACCCCGACATGCGCACCCCGATTGCCTATGGCTTGGGGTACCCAGAAAGACTCAAGGCGGGGGTCAATGCACTTGATTTGTTCAAGGTCGGCAGGCTGGATTTCGAAGCGCCCGATACTGCACGTTTCCCATGCTTGCGGCTGGCCTTCGATGCCTTACGCCATGGCGGCACGGCGCCCGCTATTCTGAATGCCGCGAACGAAGTGGCAGTGGATGCTTTTCTGAATGGCAACATCGGTTTCCAGGACATTCCTCGCCTGATAGAGGCTGTGTTGACAGCCATGGATATTGAGGCCGTCACATCCATTTCACAATTGATTGAGGTCGACGCCTTGGCGCGTGCTCATGCCCTGGAGTGGAGGCAATTGGAAGCATGCTGACCTTGATCGCTTTCCTCGTGACGCTGGGTATTCTCATCGCAGTGCACGAATATGGTCATTTCCAAGTGGCACGCTGGTGCAACGTCAAGGTGCTGCGCTTCTCCTTGGGCTTTGGCAAACCTATTTTCAGTCGGCGTTTTGGCGCGGATAACACGGAATTCGTGATCTCCGCCTTGCCGTTGGGTGGATACGTCAAAATGCTGGACGAGCGCGAACTGCCTACACCGGGCGCTGTTAGCGAGCATGATCTGACACGTGCGTTCAACCGCCAGTCTGTCTGGAAAAGAATAGCGATCGTCGCTGCCGGCCCGGCAGCCAACCTGTTGCTGGCAATTGTTCTTTATTGGGTATTGTTCATGCAGGGTGTGCCCGGCATGCGCCCTGTGCTGGGAGATGTGCCAGCACAGACAGCCGCTGCGCAAGCCGGTTTGAAGGCTCATGACCTGATCATTGCCGTTGCGGGAGATTCAGTCTCTACCTGGACCGATGTGCGCTGGAAGCTGTTGCAGGAGGCAATCAAATCGCCAGCCGTGACAGTCAAGGTCAAGGATGATTCGCTGCGTGAGCACGAAACCGAACTGAAGCTGGATGACATCGAGAAGGAGGATTTCGAGTCCGATTTTCTCGAGAAGCTTGGCCTGGTGCCTTATCGCCCAGCCATGCCAGCCAGACTGGGAGAAATCTTGCCTGATGGTGCAGCAGCCAACGCTGGATTACAGACTGGTGACGAGATATTGGCGGTCAACGACAAGCCTATCACCGAGTGGGAGGAATTCGTCACCCTGGTGCGCGAGAAACCGGAACAGCCACTGACATTGCGATTGAAGCGTGGCGAGCGCGAACTGGATGCGGTGGTCATTCCCCAGGCTGTCGATGAACATGGCAAGCGGATTGGCCGGATAGGGGCTGCGTATCAGGTGGATCAAGGATTGCTGGAAAAGTTGAGCGTTACCGTGCGCTATGATCCTTTGCAATCCTTTAGCCGGGCAGTGGATAAAACCTGGGAAACCTCGGTTTTCAGCATCAAGATGCTGGCACGGATGGTGACGGGAGAAGCTTCATGGAAAGGCGTCAGCGGGCCGGTGACGATTGCGAGCTATGCTGGCCAAAGCGCCCACATCGGATGGAAGTCGTTTGTTGGCTTTCTGGCCTTGATCAGCATCAGTCTCGGAGTGCTCAATCTATTGCCTGTGCCAGTGTTGGACGGGGGGCATTTGCTGTATTATACGATAGAGATTTTCAAGGGTAGTCCGGTCTCTGAAGCCGCCATGGAGGTGGGCCAGCGTATTGGTTTGGCAATATTGGCTTTGTTGATGACAGTTGCTTTTTACAATGACATAACCAGGTTTATAACAGGTTGATCTTAATGAAGTTTGGCATGAAGCTTAAACATATTCCGCTGCTAATCCTGGCTTTGTATTCCACCTCAGCATTGGCTCAGGAACCTTTCGTAGTGAAGGATATCCGCGTAGAGGGCTTGCAACGGACTGAAGCCGGGACGGTGTTTAATTATTTACCCGTGCGCGTGGGTGACACCATGACAGAGGAAAAGGCCACGCAGGCGATCAAATCCTTGTATGGCACGGGTTTCTTCAAGGACGTACGGATCGAGTCCGAAAACGGTGTTGTCGTCGTGATGGTGCAGGAACGCTCAGCTATTGCACAGCTCATCTTCAATGGCAACAAGTCATTTCCCACGGACAAGATGAAAGAGGGCCTCAAGCAGATCGGCTTGGCGGAAGGTCTGATTTTCGACCAGTCCATGCTGGATCGCGCGGAGCAGGAGATCAAGCGTCAATACCTGTCTCAGGGCAAGTACGGCGCCTCGGTCAAGACTTCAGTGACGCCGCTAGAGCGCAATCGAGTTGCCGTGCGCTTCGATATCGAAGAAGGGGCGGTGTCCAAGATCCGCAACATCAATATCGTCGGCAACAAAGAATATACAAAGGAAGAGCTGCTGGAAAAGCTGACGCTGACCACGCCCAACTGGCTCACCTGGTGGAACAAGAACGACCAGTACTCTCGCCAGAAACTCACGGCGGATCTCGAAGCGCTACGGTCGTTCTACATGAACCAGGGTTATCTCGAGTTCAATATTGATTCAACGCAGGTATCCATTACGCCAGACAAGCGGGATATTTACATCACCATCAACATCACCGAAGGTGAAAAATATACAGTGACTGACGTCAAGCTGGCCGGTGAAATGTTGATTCCCGAAGCTGAGGCCCGCAGCCTCATTTCGGTTTCTCCCGGCGAGATCTTCAACCGCCAGCGTGTTACGGAGTCCAGCAAGGCCATCAATGATCGCTTAGGCAATGACGGGTATGCCTTTTCCAATGTCAATGCAATTCCAGAGGTCGATAAGGAAAAACATACTGTCGCATTTACTTTCTACATAGATCCGGGTCGCCGCGTGTATGTGCGCCGCATCAACCTGACGGGCAACACCCGGACGCGGGACGAGGTATTGCGTCGTGAGATGCGCCAACTGGAATCGGCCTGGTATGGGGCGGACAAGATCGAACGTTCCAAACAGCGGTTGAACCGCTTGCAATATTTTTCGGATGTCAATGTCGAAACGCCGGCAGTCCCAGGTACCAATGATCAAGTTGATCTCAACATCAACGTGACCGAGCGTTCGACTGGCAGTGTGATGTTCGGTGCCGGCCTGTCCAGTTTTGAAGGGGTGGTGCTGGGTGTGACCATCAACCAGAACAACTTTCTTGGCACTGGTAACCGCGTCGCGGCTCAAGTCAATACCGGCAGGATCAATACGGTGTACTCGTTGAGCTACACGGATCCTTACTTCACGCCAGATGGCATCAGCCGCGGCTTCAACGTCTACCATCGCAAGGTCGATACGACTTACCTGCGTACCGGTGATTACAAGACCGCGTCTTACGGTGCGGGCGTGAATTTCGGCATGCCGTTGAATGAGCGGGATTTCGTCAGCGCCGGCTTGACCTTTGATTACACTGACGTTGAGCTGAGCAGCAATAGCCCGCCGCAGTTCAAGCGCTATTGCAGCAGTTCCGAAGACGCCAACAGTTGCAGCAACAGCTCCTGGTTTGTTAACCTGGCTTGGACGCATGATACGCGCGATAACATCATGTTCCCGAATAAAGGGGTGCTGCAGCGCATCAGCTCCGAGGTTGCCTTGCCCGGCCTTGATTTACAGTACTATAAACTGGAATACAAGCATGCCTGGTACAAGGATATCAGCAAGAGCGTCACTCTGATGCTGAATGGTGAAATCGGCTATGGCAATACCTATGGCGATAAAGATTATCCATTCTTCAAGAACTTCTATGCCGGTGGCGTGAACTCAGTACGTGGCTATGAGCAGAGTTCGATTGGTCCTCGTATTTATGATACACAAGGCCAGTATCGTGATTTTGCTGCCGGTGGTACGAAGCGATTTCTTGCTAATGCAGAACTGTATTTTCCCATACCAGGTATGAAGGACAATAATGCCTTGCGCTTAAGTACTTTCATTGATGCAGGTTCCATTGCTGGCGATGGCATTGATGAGTCTGGTGCTTGTATAGATAGCCGTGGACAAGTGTCAGGCTGCCCATATTCAACAAGTTTAAGCGATATACGCTACTCCACGGGCATCGGGGTCAGCTGGCTGTCGCCGTTCGGCCCGATCAAGCTGGTGCTGGCCAAGCCACTCAACAAGCAAGATGGCGATCGTACCCAGATGCTGCAATTCCAGATGGGGCAGCAGTTCTAAGCTAGTCTAGAATACTGTATGGTTAATTTGAAATTATTGAAGCAAAAGCTTGTATATCAGGAGAAAGTCAATTGAATAAGTTGTTGAAAAGTCTGTTGGTTGCCACTGCTTTGTCTTTCGCAGCCAGTACCCAGGCCGCAGAGTTGAAGATCGGCTATGTGCAGGTTGACAAGATTCTGCAGGAAGCACCGCAGACAGCCGAAAGCGGCAAGAAGCTGGAAAAGGAATTCGGCCCGCGTACTAACGAGCTTGATCGTCTGCAAAAGCAAATTCGCGATTTGGAAGCTGCTCTGGAAAAGGATGGCCTTACCATGTCGGAAGCTGACCGCCGCAACAAGGAGCGAGATGCTTCCAATCTCAAGATTGAGTTCCAGCGCAAGCAGCGTGAGCTGAGAGAGGACGTCAATCTGCGCAAGAATGAGGAGTTGGGTGTTCTGCAGGATAAGATCAACAAGGCGGTGACAGCCGTCTCAGAAGCCGAAGGCTATGACCTGGTGGTGTACGGCGGTGTGGCTTATGCTAACAAGAAGATTGATATTACCGACAAGGTATTGAAATCTCTTGGCAAGAAATAAGCCCTCCAGCTAGTCGCTACTCAATGAATAAGTCCTATTCCCTGCGGGAGATTGTATCCACACTGGGAGGTGAGTTGCTGGGTAAGGACGATGTCCTCATCTCTCGCGTTGCCTCCCTGGCCAATGCCCAGCCAGGGCAGATCAGCTTCCTGACCGACTCCAAGTATCGATCCGTGCTTGCCACCACCAACGCAAGCGCCGTCATATTGACCCCGCAAAACCGCGATATCACAGCGTTGCCAAGGATACTCACGGATAATCCCTACGCCTATTTTGCCAAGGTCTCAGATTTACTCAATCCGAAGCCGGAATATGTGGCAGGCGTGGATGACACTGCCGTGATTGCCCCCAGTGCACAAGTGCCAGCCAGCTGCACCATCATGGCAAAGGCTGTGGTTGGTGCCAATGTGGTATTGGGCGAGCATGTGGTGGTTCATCCAGGTTGCGTGATCGGCGAAGGTGTGGAAATCGGTGCGCATTCAGTGCTGCATGCCAATGTCACGATCTATCATCACTGCATGATCGGCGAACGCTGCAACATATTCTCGGGCAGCGTCATCGGTGGAGATGGCTTTGGCTACGCGCCTGAAGAGGGGCGCTGGGTGAAGATTCCCCAGGTTGGGCGTGTCGTCATCGAGCACGATGTGGATATCGGTGCCAATACGACCATAGACCGAGGTGCGATCGACGACACTATCATTCATGAAGGCTGCAAGATTGATAACTTGGTGCAGATCGGACATAACTGCCGCATAGGCGCACATTCCGTGATTGCAGGCTGTGTTGGCATTGCTGGCAGCGCAGTATTGGGAAAGCACTGCCGGATCGGTGGGGCGGCCATGATCCTCGGCCACCTGGAAATCGCTGATGGCGTGACTGTATCGCCTGGGAGTATGATTACACGTTCGTTGATGAAGGCAGGCACCTACACGGCATTAATGCCTTTTCAGAGCCATGACGAATGGCTCAGGACTGCTGCGGGTATCAGACGATTGGGAGAGCTTGCTGAACGGGTCAAGCAATTGGAAAAGCAATTGGCGCCCCAGCAGGTATCTGGTATCCAGAGAGATAAATAATAATTTGATGTTGAGAAACGAGAAAAGCCATGACTGAACAAGCTATTACGAGCATGGATATTCATGAAATACTGAATTACCTGCCACACCGATATCCTTTTGTATTGGTGGATCGTGTGCTTTCCCTGGAATTGAATAAAGAGATCGTGGCTGTCAAGAATGTCACCATCAACGAACCTTTTTTCCCGGGGCATTTTCCTTACCACCCAGTCATGCCAGGTGTATTGATCGTGGAGGCACTGGCGCAGGCTGCTGCCATCCTGTCGTTCAAGACCATGGGGACCAAGCCCAATGACAAATCCGTGTACTATTTTGCCGGCATGGACAATGTCCGCTTCAAGAAGCCGGTGTCGCCGGGCGACCAGCTCATTCTCAAGGTCAGCATAGACCGTATATTGCGCGGAATATGGAGATATAAGGGAGAAGCACTGGTGGACGGTGCAGTCGTGGCTGAAGCAGAAATGATGTGTATCCTGAAGGCGATTGATTGAGCATGACTGAACCAAGGATACATCCTACGGCGATCATTGACTCCAGGGCTGAACTTGACTCTAGTGTCGAAGTAGGTGCTTTCACCATCATCGGGCCAGATGTGCGTATCGGCGCAGGCACCCGCGTGGCAAGCCATGTGGTGATCAAGGGACCTACCACCATTGGCAGGGATAACCAGATATTCCAGTATTCCTCCCTGGGTGAGGTGCCGCAAGACAAGAAGTTCAAGAATGAACCCACATTGCTGGAAATCGGCGACGGCAATACCATCCGCGAATTCTGCACCTTCAATCGCGGCACCGTGCAGGACAAGGGTACAACCAAGATCGGCAGCCACAACTGGATCATGGCCTACGTGCATATCGCCCATGATTGCGTAGTCGGTGACCATACCATTTTTGCCAACAACTCTTCCTTGGCGGGGCATGTCGACGTGCATGACCATGCCATCCTCGGCGGATTTACCTTGATCCATCAGTTCTGCAAGATAGGTTCCCATGTCATTACCGCGGTGGGCTCGGTCGTATTCAAGGATATTCCGCCTTACGTCACTGCTGCCGGCTATGACGCCAAGCCGCATGGCATCAATTCAGAAGGGTTGAAGCGCCGGGGCTTCTCTGCGGACAATATCCTGCAGATCAAACGTGCCTACAAGACCTTGTACCGCAACGGCCTGACACTCGAAGAAGCCAAGCAGCAGCTGGCAGAGCAAAGCAAGACATCGCCAGAGCTGAATATTCTGGTTGACTTCCTCAATCAATCAACCCGCGGCATCGTCCGCTAGAAACAGGGTGCGTCATGCCGACCATTGGGATTGTGGCCGGAGAGGCTTCTGGCGACTTATTGGGAAGCCATTTGATCAGGGCGCTGAAAAAACAGCGCCCTGATCTCAAATTCGTCGGCATTGCCGGACCCAAGATGATCGCTGAGGGCGCGGAAACCCTGTTCCCCATGGAGCGGCTTTCCGTCAGGGGATACGTCGAGGTGCTGCGTCATTTGCCCGGCTTGCTCAAGATTCGCAAGGAGGTAGCGCAATACTTTCTCGATCATCGTCCTGACGTATTTATCGGGATTGATGCGCCGGACTTCAACTTCACGCTGGAACGCAAGCTCAAGCATCAGGGCATTCCCACCGTACATTATGTCAGTCCCTCAATCTGGGCATGGCGGCGTGGCAAGATCAAGAAAATCCAGCAGGCAGTATCCCATATGCTGGCGCTATTCCCATTCGAGCCGGAAATCTACCGCCAGGCAGGGGTTGCCGTTTCGTATGTTGGTCATCCGCTGGCGGACATGTTGCCCATGGAGCCAGACATGGAGGGTGCGCGTGAGGAGCTCAAACTGCCGCAGGACAGCCTGGTCGTCGCTATGCTGCCCGGCAGCCGCCAGAGCGAGGTGCAGCAATTGGCGGACCTCTATATCAAGACCGCCAAGCTCATCTTGTCCGAACGGCCAGATGCGCGCTTTCTGGTGCCATTGATCACCCGTGAGACGCGCGCTATCTTCGAGCGCGCCTTATACGCCAATGAAGGTTATGACTTGCCCGTGAGCATCATGTTCGGTCATGCGCACCAGGCAATGGAGGCTGCAAATGCCGTGATCGTGGCCTCCGGCACCGCCACCCTGGAGGCTGCCTTGATCAAGCGCCCCATGATCATTACCTACCGCATGCCCAACTTGAGCTGGCAGATATTGAAGCGAATGAAGTACCTGCCTTATGTCGGCTTGCCGAACGTATTGGCTGGGCGGTTTATCGTGCCGGAATTGCTGCAGCATGATGCCGTGCCTGACAAGTTGGCGGCGACCTTGCTGCAAATGCTCAGCGACAAATCCCAGATCGCCGACATACAAACGGAGTTTCGTCGCATGCATGAGCTGCTGCGGCAGAATACCGAGGAAAAGGCGGCACGGGCAGTGCTGTCTTTCATCAAATGAGCAATGAACGTGTGTTGATCTGTGGCGTCGATGAGGCTGGACGTGGTCCGCTGGCTGGAGCTGTGTATGCTGCTGCCGTGATCCTGGATCCGCAGCACCCAATTCCGGGATTGGCTGATTCCAAGACGCTCAGCGAGAAGAAGCGCGATATGCTGGCCATCGAGATCAAGCAACATGCCCTGGCCTGGACGATTGCCTCGTGCAGCGCCGAAGAAATCGACGAGATCAATATCCTGCAGGCAAGCCTGCTGGCGATGAAGCGCGCAATCGATCAATTGACGATCATGCCTACGCAGGTGCTGGTCGACGGCTTGCATTGCCCCGGGATTGCGATTCCTGCACAAGGCATCGTCAAGGGAGACAGCAAGGTGCAGGAGATTGCAGCTGCCTCCATTCTGGCAAAGACGGCGCGCGACCATGAAATGGTGGAAATGCATGCGCGATATCCGCAGTATGATTTCGCCAAGCATAAAGGTTATCCGACAGCCCACCATCTTAGGCTGCTCGCCGAGCACGGTGCTTGCGAGATCCACAGGCGCAGCTACGCGCCTGTCAAGAAAGTGTTAGGACTGGTCTAGGCATTAATGCTGTGCCTGGAAAGAGTTAGTCCCGGCCTTTCATGCAAGCAGCAGGAACACCGTTGGCTGCTTGTGCAATTCCGGTAATTCCGACTTCTTCCAATCCTTGATGGACTTGCTGACGATCAACTCGGTTGGCAGGCTGATATTGCGCGCAATGCACAATCTGGTCTCCGCAGCGCAATGAGTGAGCATGTCTTCCAACAGGTGCTGGTTGCGGTAGGGAGTCTCGATGAAGATCTGCGTTTCCTGCTGTTGCCTTGATTGACGCTCGATATCCTTGATCCTCTGGATCCTGGCTTGCTTGTCGCTGGGCAAGTAGCCGAGGAAGGCGAAACGCTGCCCGTTCAATCCCGACCCCATTAATGACAGCAGGATGGAAGAAGGGCCGACTAGCGGCGCGACGCGAATATTTTTTCGATGAGCCATTGCTGCCAGGCGCGCGCCAGGGTCGGCAATCCCGGGGCAGCCCGCCTCGGACATCAGTCCCACATCCTGCCCGGCGAGCAATGGTGCCAGCAAGGCAGGTAGCTCGGCATCCGTCGTATGCTCGTTAAGCGTTAGCAATGTCAGCTCCCGGACGGGCTTGGCCGGCTTGACCAGGCCGAGAAAGCGCCGTGCGGATTTCTCGTTCTCGACAATAAAGGTTTCCAGACCTTGGGCCAGTTGAATAACCTCTTGTGGCAAAGCTTGATGGATATTGTCCGTGCCCAGCGTCACCGGGAGCATATATAGCGTACCTGTGGTCAATGCTTCACCTGTACGCGGTAGGTGAGCGTGGCGCTGCCTTCCGCCGGGACATTGATATTCCATGTGGCTGTGTTGCTGCTGGTTTTTGTGCTGGGATGGCTTTGCGCAAGCAGGCTCCAATCGCCGGGAATCGGCTCAACGACCTTGACGGTGACAGCCTGGTCCTTGGCATTCTTGATTACGATTTCGTAAGCGCTCTCGAACTGGCTGCTGCCCTTGGCAGGGCTGGGTAGTTTCTTGAAGTCCGTCTGTTTCTTGTTGGCGGTCACGTCGAAGGCTTCCCCGAGCTTGAGACGCACGGTTTCGTTCTTGGCCGTATGGTCGATACTATCCTCGCCGACAAATTGGGCGTTGCCTTGACTGTCTTTCTTGTATACCCGCATGATGCCCTTGGGTATGGGTTTGCCGAGTTTTGCGCTTTCCTTGTTATCAAACTCGACGAAAACGCCCACTTTCAGTTTCTGGCCCAGGTCTCCCTGACTGGACTGGTAGTAGTAGGGAGAGCCTCTCAATACCAGCTCCTTGCGCACAGGCACTGACTGGGCGCTGAGCAAAGCCACCTGCTTGGTCTGGTTTTCAGCCAGGGTAGTGGGGCGTTCGAGTGTATAAAGGTGATATTCGAGCAACGCCTCCTGGGCCATGGCAGGCGCCGCATCTGCCACCATCATCTCGCTCTTGTGCATCAATGCCATCGGCGGGGGTGGCGGGGCGACCCGGTTGATGTTGCCGGCGACCAATTGCAACTTGGCATCCCGATATGTGGTGCCGCTGGTATTGGACAGTGTGACCCAGCCGGATAGATCAAGGCGGTCTTCTGCGGCATTCAGCTCGGCGACATAGTCGGCCTGCCAGCTCAAGCCGTGGGTAAGGTAGCTCAACTCGATGTTCTGTGGGCCTGATTGCCTGGTGGTGACTTGGGTCACCAAGGTCGGGCGGTCTCGCAGGTTTTCCGGCACGTCAGGATACACGATGCGGCCAGGGACCCCGGTTTCTATTCTGTTGCCCATCTTGAGCACTGTTCCGTTATTGACAGCCAGTACATAGGCTTGCTCTACGGTTTCAGCACCCGTGGCTGGGTTGGTACGAATCACCTGTACCATCTGGCCGATATATTTCTCCAACAGTTTCTCCGGGCTGAGCAGGTCGTAGTCGAAGTTCTGTTCCAATGTTTGCAATTGCCCGCTCAGGCTGCGTAATAAGGCAGTCTCAGGCCGGATCTGTGCACTGACGTCGCGCAAGGCCAAGGCATTGAGGCCCGATTGCAGGTTGACCTTGCGCTGGTCTTTCACCAGGGCGAGGTCGCCGTTGTAAATCGTCACGGCGATGCTTTGCTGGTCATGTAGAGTACTGCGGATTTCATCCGGGCCTGCAACAGCGTGGAATGCGACCATCAGGCTCGCGGCAATCATTGTGCGTTTCAAGATCAATGGAATCTCCTTAGAGGAAACTATGTTTAGATGACATCGACACCCTGGCTGGCCAGCATGTCGATGAGGCGTATCAATGGCAGCCCGATCAGCGCATTGGGGTCGTCGCCCTGCATGGCAGCGATGATGGCGATGCCCAGTCCTTCTGACTTTGCGCTACCGGCGCATTGATATGGTTGTTCTTTTTGCAAGTAACTCTCGATCTGCCGGTCGCTCAGGTCGCGGAATTTCACCGTATACGGCACGACATCGGCCTGCATTTCCTGCGTGAGTGCATTGTAGACACATAGGGCGCTGTGAAAAACCACGCTGCGCCCGCGCATTAAGGTCAATTGTCTCAC
The DNA here is from genome assembly GCF_000013705.1 of Methylobacillus flagellatus KT. Lineage (NCBI taxonomy): Bacteria > Pseudomonadati > Pseudomonadota > Betaproteobacteria > Nitrosomonadales > Methylophilaceae > Methylobacillus > Methylobacillus flagellatus. The sequence continues at coordinate 1,618,470 of NC_007947.1, read as the reverse complement.
TGCATTGTCATGCGTTAAGGGCTTGCCGAGCTGTAGGCCATCCAGGGTTGCCACCTGATCGCAGCCAATGATCAATGCATTGGGAAATGTCTCTGCCACTTTCCTGGCCTTGGCTTGGGCAAGACGCAGAGCGGTATGTTCCGGGGCTTCCCCGAGCTGTGGCGACTCATCTATATTGGGAGATTGCACGCTGAAGGGCAACTGCAGGCGAGCGAGCAATTCGCGCCGGTAAGGGGAGGAGGAAGCAAGGATCAGGGGTGGCATACAAGGTTGAGCGGTCAAAACTTCATTGTGGCACGGTGTTGCTGATGAGGCAAAAATAGCAATAAAAAAGCCGGCCTGGGCCGGCTTTGAGTAGAAAGTTCAATGACTCTCAGTCTGGCTGGATTTCCAGCAAGGCTTCATCTGGCGTGACGCTATCGCCCTTCTTGACGTTAATTGCCACGACGACGCCGCTCTTGGAAGCCTGGATTTCGTTTTCCATTTTCATGGCTTCGATCACGAGAACGGCGTCCCCGGCACTTACCTTGTCGCCCACGTTGACCTTGACGTCTACAATAGTGCCAGGCATGGCAGTAGTGACGCAGCCGGCATGGGTCGGGCGGGGGCGACCGCTGCTGGCAGCGCTGCTTGCCTTCCTTTTTGCTTCGCCGCTGCTTTGACCGCCACCGGACACCTCGATTTCATTGAGGATTTCCACGACAACTTCTTCTGTTACTCCATCCACCGAAACATAGAATGGACGCTGCTCTTCGCCATGGTGGCCGCTGCCGGTCAACTTGATATGGAAAGTCTCACCATGCAATGTGACATTGAATTCAGTAGGCGCGAAGCGTGAATGGGACTCTCTGGAGGTGACCGCCTCCTTGTCCAGCAATGGTTCAGGCTTGAGCGAGCCGGCATTGCGCTCTTGCAGGAAAGTTTTGGCAAGGTCTGGGAACATGGCGTAGGTGAGCACGTCTTCCTCGCTCTTGGCCAAGCCTTCCACTTCATTGCGCAGTTTTTCCATTTCTGCAGTCAAGAGGTCGGCAGGGCGGCATTCGATGACTTGTGCATTACCGACGGCCAGGTTGCGCACATCCGGGTTGACTGTGGATGGTGCCTTGCCGTAATGACCTAGCAGATAGTTCTTCACTTCGTTGGTCACCGACTTATAGCGCGCACCTGTCATGACGTTCAGCACTGCTTGGGTGCCGACGATCTGCGAAGTAGGGGTAACCAGCGGAGGGTAGCCGAGGTCTTCGCGTACGCGCGGGATTTCGTCCAGTACTGCGTCCATACGGTCCAGCGCGCCTTGTTCTTTCAGTTGGTTAGACAGGTTGGAAATCATGCCGCCAGGCACCTGGTTGACCAGCACTCGGGTATCGACGCCGGTGAATTCGCTTTCAAACTGCCAGTACTTCTTGCGCACTTCCCGGAAATAAGCCGAGATTTCCTGCAGCAGGCCAATATCGAGACCTGTATCGTACTCGGTGCCCTTGAGCGCGGCGACAATGCTTTCGGTGGCTGGCAGGCTGGCGCCTTCGGCAAATGAGGAGATGCAGCCGTCGACGATGGCAACACCGTTGTCGACCGCGCGCTGAATTGACATGCTGGCCAAGCCGGAAGTGGCGTGGGCATGCAGGTGTATAGGCAAGCTGACAGCCTCGCGCAAAGCCTTGACGAGATCGCCCGTGACCTGGGGGGTGAGCAGGCTGGCCATGTCCTTGATGGCAATGGTGTCGCAACCGAAACTTTCCAGCTCCTTCGCCAGGTTGACGAAATAGGGGATGTCATGCACGGGACTTGTGGTGTAGCTGATGGTGCCTTCCGCATGCTTGCCAACTGCCTTGACCGACTCGATGGACACCTTGAGATTGCGCAGGTCGTTCATGGCATCAAAAATACGAAACACATCGATACCGTTATCAGCGGACTTCTGCACGAAGGCGCGGACCACATCATCCGAATAGTGGCGGTAGCCCAATAGGTTCTGACCGCGCAGCAGCATCTGGAGACGTGAATTGGGCAATGCTTTGCGTAGTTTTTTCAGGCGTTCCCAGGGGTCTTCACGCAGGTAGCGCACACAGGCGTCAAATGTTGCGCCGCCCCAGGCTTCCAGAGACCAATAGCCGACTGCATCGAGTTTGGAACAGATGGGCAGCATGTCGTCGGTACGCATGCGGGTCGCGATCAGCGATTGGTGACCATCACGTAGAACTACATCGGTTACATGTACTTTTGCCATAATCTTTATCTACCACTTCAAGGTGTTAATTGTAAGCCTTAGATACCCTCGTGGGCAGCTATTGCGGCTGAAATCGCCGCGGCAACCAGCTCCCGTGGGAACTGGGTTGCATAGTTGGCAAGTTCGGGATGGGACTCGACAAAGCTGGTATTGAATATAGCATTGCGGAAGTCCGGGTGCTTGAGGATTTCCTGATAATAAGGAATCGTTGTCTTGACGCCATACACCACAGTGTCATTGAGCGCACGACGACCGCGCTCTACGACGCTTTCCCAGTTTAATGCCCAAACGGTAAGCTTGGCGCACATGGAGTCGTAGTAGGGCGGTATCACGTAACCGCTGTACATGGCGGCATCCATGCGGATGCCGGGGCCTCCGGGGGCGTAGTAGCGGGTAATCTTGCCGAAGCTCGGCAGGAAGTCGTTCTTGGGATCCTCGGCGTTGATGCGGAACTCCATGGCAAAGCCACGGTATTGCACTTCCGACTGTTTGTATTGCAGGCGCTGACCGTCGGCGACGCGGATCTGCTCCTGCACGATATCAATGCCGGTGATCTGTTCGGTCACGGTATGTTCCACTTGCAAGCGGGTGTTCATTTCCATGAAATAGAAATTGTTGTCCGAGTCCAGCAGAAACTCGACTGTACCTGCGTTCTTGTAGCCTACAGCCTTGGCTGCCTTGACGGCCAGGTTGCCGATATACTCGCGCTGTGCCTTGCTCAGCTGGGGCGAGGGCGCAATCTCGATCAGCTTCTGGTTGCGGCGCTGGATCGAACAGTCGCGCTCGAACAGGTGAATGACGTTGCCATGGCTGTCGGCCAGCACTTGTACCTCTATATGGCGCGGATTGACCACACATTTTTCAAGGAATACCTCGGGCTTGCCGAATGCCTTGCTGGCTTCCGAAATCACGCGGTCGTAATTGCTCAGTAGCTCTTTTTCATCATTACAGCGACGAATACCGCGACCGCCTCCACCGTTGGTGGCTTTGAGCATAACCGGATAACCAATTTTGGCGGCGAGCTTGCGCGCTTCTTCCAGATTTTCCAAGTTACCCTCGCTGCCGGGCACGCATGGGATGCCGGCCTTGATCATGGCAGTGCGTGCCTGAATCTTGTCCCCCATTTGACGGATGACCTTGGCATCCGGGCCAATGAACTTGATACCGCGTCGTGCGCAAATCTCAGCGAGCTCGGGATTTTCGGAAAGAAAACCATATCCGGGATGGAGTGCGTCGCATCCGGATGCAACGGCAAGGTTGACGATATTATGTGCGTTAAGATAGCCCAGTACTGGATCAGATCCAATATTGTAGGCCTCGTCCGCTTTTTTGACATGCAATGCGTGGCGGTCAGCGTCAGAATATATTGCAACAGACTTGATGCCCATTTCGGAGCATGCCCGTACGATACGCACGGCTATTTCGCCACGATTGGCAATGAGAATTTTTTTGATCACGTAGTAAACCTAAACCTGAAAAATAGTGCTGATTTTTGACAGGGAAACCTGCAAATTATATCATGCGCGGCTTATGAATGCACAAGCAATCCATATGCCTGTTATCAATAGTCTCGACTTCTCGAGAAAAGCACAAGAGTTTCATGATATAATCCCGCTCTTGCGATTTTCTCGCCTGGGTGAGTATCTGGCTGATGCCAACGGTTCACTGGATATTACCCTGAGTGGCGTGGTTGGCAAGTCGGGCGAGCCCGGGCTCCGCCTGGCGGTGCAGGGGGCACTCAACCTGACTTGTCAGCGCTGTCTGGATTCATTTGAATATCTGCTGGATGTGACTGCGGATTTTGTGCTCGTCACCAGTGAAGATGCGATTCCATCGCCAGATTCGGATGAGTATGACGATGAGGTTGATTACTTGGTGGCGGAAACGCAGATGCCGGTGATGGACCTGGTAGAAGACGAGATATTGCTGGCTTTGCCATTGGCGCCCAAGCATGCTGAGAAGGATTGCTTGGCCTCGAGCAAGGTCGAATTGGAAAAACCGAGTCCTTTTGCCGCGTTGAAGGATTTTAAGGTTGGCGGAAGCCAAAACGATTAGTTTAATTTAGGAGCAAATTATGGCCGTTCAACAAAATAAAAAGTCACCATCCAAGCGTGGTATGCACCGTTCCCACGATTTCCTGACCAATCCGCCCCTGGCAGTTGAGCCAACGAGTGGAGAAATTCATCTGCGCCACCATGTCAGCCCCAATGGCTACTATCGTGGTCGCAAGGTATTGCCAGCAAAGGGTGAGTAATTTCCCTGATTTTGCACGTGTATGCGCCAGCCTTTATGGCTGGCGCTTTTGTATTTAACCTCCGATTGTGAGCATGGATATAACTGTTGCTATCGACGCGATGGGAGGCGATCATGGCCCTCATGTCACCATTCCCGCAGCGCTCAATGCTATCAGGCAGGATAGCCAATTAAATATCATTCTTGTTGGAGTGAAGGATGTCATCGAGGCCGAACTGTCTGCCAATAAGGCTACGGTAGGCCCGCGTCTCAGGATTCATCATGCTACTGAAGTGGTGGCGATGGATGAGTCCCCTCAAAGCGCACTCAAGAATAAAAAAGATTCCTCGATGCGCGTGGCCATCAACCTTGTCAAAAGCGGCGAGGCGACAGCATGCGTCAGCGCAGGTAACACCGGGGCCTTGATGGCGACGGCGCGTTTCGTCCTCAAAACATTGCCGGGCATAGACAGGCCCGCGATTGCAGGCATACTGCCAACCCAAAAGGGCAGGGTCTACATGCTGGATCTTGGTGCCAACGCCGATTGCACGCCTGAGCATCTACTGCAATTCGCCATCATGGGTGCTATGCTGGTTTCTTGTGTTGAACACAAGGAAAGGCCGAGTGTAGGTCTCCTCAATATCGGCTCCGAAGACATCAAGGGCAATGAAGTGGTAAAGCAGGCGGGCGAATTGCTGCGGGCAAGCCGTCTCAACTTCTATGGCAATATTGAAGGTAACGATATCTATAAGGGCACCACGGATGTCGTGGTCTGCGACGGCTTTGTCGGCAATGTTGCGCTCAAGACCTCGGAAGGCTTGGCCCAGATGGTCAATCGTTTCCTGGTGCAGGAGTTCAAGCGCAGCTGGATGACCAAGTTGATGGCGCTGATATCCATGCCAGTGCTGAAGGCTTTCAAACGCAGGCTAGACCCGCGTCGTTATAACGGCGCCACTTTCCTAGGTTTGCGGGGCGTTGTGGTGAAAAGCCATGGCGGCGCTGATAGCCTAGCCTTCCAGTATGCCATTCAGGCGGCGGCAGAGGAGTCGCGTAATGGCGTCCTGAACCGCATTACCGAGCAACTCGAAATCGAACATCTCAAGCCACAGCCTGCTGCGCAGGGTGTCGAGAATATTTGAAAGAGGGCATATGACCATCTATTCGCGCATCTTGGGAACGGGCAGCTACTTGCCTGAGAAAATACTGACCAATGCTGACCTGGAGCGCATGGTTGACACAACGGATGAGTGGATTTATGCCCGCACTGGCATCCGCCAGCGCCATATTGCTGCAGAGAACCAGTTTACCAGTGACCTGGCTTTTCATGCCGCACAGCGTGCATTGGAAGCCGCGGGTGTCGAAGTTGACGCCATAGACCTGATTATTGTTGCCACTACGACGCCTGATCACGTATTCCCAAGTACGGCCTGCCTGTTGCAGCATAAACTGGGTAATCGTGGTGCGCCTGCATTCGATGTGCAGGCGGTATGCAGCGGCTTCATTTATGCGGTTGCCACTGCCGACAGCTTTATACGGAGTGGTGCAGCACGCACGGCGCTTGTGGTGGGCGCCGAAACCATGTCCAGGATCACTGACTGGACTGACCGTAGCAACTGTATCCTTTGGGGAGATGGTGCCGGCGCGGTAGTGATGGGGGCCAGTGACCAGCCCGGAATCATTTCCACTCACCTCCATGCCGATGGCAGCTATACGCAATTGCTTAATGTGCCAAGCGGTGTTTCGAATCCGGGGGCGGAGCGGACCATCCATATGGAAGGCAACGCCGTGTTCAAGATTGCCGTGAATACATTGGATGCCATTGTCGATGAAACCCTGGCGGCTAACGGCATGCAAAAATCGGACATCGATTGGCTGGTTCCGCACCAGGCCAATATCCGCATTTTGCAATCGACCGCACGCAAGCTCGGTATGGACATGGCCCGAGTGGTTGTGACCGTGGATAAGCACGGCAATACTTCAGCTGCATCTGTACCCCTGGCCCTGGATGTTGCCGTACGTGATGGTCGCATCAAGCATGGTGAAACGGTCTTGATGGAAGCCTTTGGTGGCGGCTTCACCTGGGGCTCCATACTCCTCAAGTTTTAAGCAACAAGCTATTCATTCGATCCATTTCTTACGACCTAAAAGGCCGCTTCATGAAATTTGCATTTTTCTTTCCGGGGCAAGGTTCACAATCCGTTGGCATGATGCAGGGGTTTGGCGATCTTGCTGTGATTAAGGATACATTCGTCGAGGCTTCCGATGTGCTTGGCGTCGATTTTTGGCGCATGGCAACAGAGCCTAACGATGCGCTCAATCAGACTGCCAATACGCAGCCACTGATGCTGGCTGCCGGCGTTGCGACATGGCGCGCGTGGCAATCCCAAGGTGGGCCCTTGCCAACCGTGCTAGCTGGCCATAGCCTGGGTGAATACACTGCGTTGGTTGCGGCCGGCATCGTGTCCTATGAGGCTGCATTGCCTTTGGTGCGTTTCCGGGCCGACGTCATGCAGCGCGCCGTGGCAGAAGGTGTGGGTGCCATGGCGGCCGTGCTTGGGTTGGGCGATGATGCTGTTCGCGCAGCCTGTATCGAGGCCGCGCAAGGAGAGGTGCTGGAAGCAGTCAATCTGAACTCCCCGGGTCAGGTCGTGATCGCGGGGCACAAGGCTGCGGTTGAGCGTGGTATTGAGGCTGCCAAGGCGAAAGGCGCCAAACGCGCCTTGCTGCTGCCGGTCAGCGTACCGTCCCATTGTGCCCTCATGAAGCCTGCGGCAGACGAGCTGGCCGAGTATCTCAAGGATGTGGATTTCGCATCCGCCCAAATCCCGGTACTGCATAATGCAGATGTGGCTGCGTATGACGATGCGACCAAGGTCAAGGATGCTCTGGTGCGCCAGTTGTACAGCCCTGTGCGTTGGGTAGAGACAGTTCAAGCTGTGCATGCCACCGGAGTGACGGCCAGTGCGGAGTGCGGCCCTGGCAAAGTATTGGCCGGGCTGGTCAAGCGTACGGTCGCCGAGCTGCCATGCATCGCATTGGTCAATCAAGAAGCCCTGGCAGAAGCCATGGCGCAATTCAATCAATAAGTATTTAAGTATTAAAGAGGAGGCCGTCATGTTGGAAGGACAAGTTGCCCTAGTCACCGGCGCCAGCCGTGGGATTGGCGCCGCCATTGCGCAGGAGCTGGCAAAACAGGGCGCCAAGGTAGTCGGCACCGCGACCAGCGAGTCCGGCGCTGCCAATATTACGCAGTCGTTGAGCGCCCACGGCGGCATCGGATTAGCGCTTGATGTCAACGACGCCGGGCAGGTCGAGGCTGTATTGAAGAATATTGCCGGCCAGTTTGGCGATGTCACCATCCTGGTGAATAATGCGGGCATCACGCGCGATACCTTGTTGATGCGTATGAAAGACGAGGATTGGGATGCCGTGATCGCGACCAACCTGACATCCGTCTACCGGATGTCGCAAGCGGTGCTGCGCCCGATGATGAAGGCAAGAAGTGGCCGTATCATCAATATCTCTTCGGTGGTAGGCCATATGGGCAACCCCGGCCAGGCCAACTATGCTGCGGCCAAGGCCGGCATGGCAGGATTCACACGCTCGCTGGCGGCAGAGGTCGGCAGCCGTGGTATTACAGTTAACTGTGTAGCGCCCGGCTTCATCGATACCGATATGACGCGGGAACTGCCTGATAATGTCCGCGAGGAATTATTGAAGCGCGTGCCGGCAGGGCGCTTTGGCGATGTAAAGGATATTGCGGCAGCTGTTGCCTTTCTGGCGTCACCAGCAGCTGGCTACATTACTGGGGAAACCCTGCATGTGAATGGTGGCATGTACATGGCGTAATGCCTTACATGATGGCCTATGCCCGCTAGTCATTCTGTTTTTTGAATTCCTCGGGACTTTTGATAGAATAGCCCGAGCTTTTTTAAGCGACTTAAACTTGAAAGGAATAATTTAGATGTCTGACATCGAACAACGCGTTAAAAAGATCGTTTCCGAGCAACTTGGTGCAAACGAGGCTGACGTCAAGAACGAATCCTCCTTTGTTGACGATCTGGGTGCTGATTCTCTCGACACCGTAGAATTAGTGATGGCGCTGGAAGAAGAATTCGACTGCGAAATTCCTGACGAAGAAGCCGAAAAAATCACAACAGTTCAGCAAGCGATTGATTACGTCAACGCAAACCTGAAATAATTTTTTCTTTTCCATTTCTGACTTTTTTCTTGGGGTCGTCTTGTCCAAGCGTAGGGTAGTTGTAACTGGCCTAGGCGTTGTGTCACCAGTCGGTATCGGTGTACAAACCTCCTGGGCCAATCTTGTGGCCGGTCAATCCGGTATCACCAATATCACTAAATTCGATGCCAGCCCATTTTCCTCGCAAGTTGCGGGTGAAGTGAAGGATTTCGATGTTTCCCAATACCTTCCAGCCAAGGAGGCCCGTCGCATGGATACATTTATCCAGTATGGCATGGCGGCTGCAATCGAGGCAGTGAAGGATGCGGGCATTGAAGTGACTGAAGAGAATGCCGAACGCATTGGGGTTTCCATCGGTTCTGGCATTGGCGGCCTGCAGTTGATCGAGGATACGGACGAGATTTATCACGAGTCCGGTCCTCGAAAGATTTCGCCGTTTTTCATTCCTGGCACCATCATCAACATGATTTCGGGCAACCTTTCTATCATGTATGGATTCAAGGGGCCTAATGTCGCTATCGTGACTGCCTGCACTACCGGTACGCACTCGATAGGCGATGCAGCGCGTATGATCGAATATGGCGATGCCGATATCATGGTGGCGGGTGGTGCGGAAGCGCCGATTACCAAACTCGGTGTGGGTGGCTTTGCTGCCTCGCGCGCTTTGTCGACCCGTAACGATGATCCTGCCACAGCAAGCCGTCCCTGGGATGCTGATCGCGATGGTTTCGTAATCGGCGAAGGGGCTGGTGTCCTTGTGCTGGAGGAATATGAGTCGGCCAAGAAGCGTGGTGCCAAGATCTATGCAGAGCTGGTCGGGTACGGCATGAGTGCCGATGCGTACCATATGACTGCTCCCAGCATGGATGGTCCTCGCCGCTCCGTGGCCAATGCATTGAAAAACGCTGGCCTCAATCCCGACCAGATTCAGTTCGTGAATGCACATGGCACTTCCACGCCGCTAGGCGATGTGAATGAAACCAATGCGATCAAGGCTGCATTTGGCGACCACGCCAAGAACCTGGTGGTGAATTCCACGAAGTCGATGACGGGGCATTTATTAGGCGGCGCCGGCGGATTGGAGTCAGTATTTACCGTACTCTCCATCTATCATCAAATTTCTCCGCCAACCATTAACATCTTCAATCAGGATCCCGAATGCGATCTGGATTATTGCGCCAATGAAGCCAGGGATTTGAAGATAGATGCAGCGGTGAAAAATAATTTCGGATTTGGTGGTACTAACGGCAGTCTGGTTTTCCGCAAGATTTAATTTCTCACGGCAAAAAACTTAAAGGCCCGTGCACTCTCATGGAGAGTCGCGGGCCTTTATGCACAGAGTTGTGGCATATGACAATAAGATGTAGGCTTTACCGCTTGTTTATATGGACATTTTTATAAGTTTTTGATTTTTAAAAATAAAATTATTTGCCTAAAAACTGGGCGATCCAGAAAAACTGTAATGGTAACGGCAGCTTAGCAATAGTTTCCAAAGTCCATCCACAAAATTATCCACAGCTTTTGTGGAGAGAAATTCTTTCTAAGCTGGTGCATATGCTTTAGCATGGGCGGCTGTTGATTCCATACACCCTGATGAGCAAAATTACCTTTCTGATTAACGGCATCGCGGATGCAATGGTTTCCCCACTGGATCGCGGCCTGCACTATGGCGATGGCGTATTTCGTACCATTCGTGTGATCAATGGGCAGCCGGTCGCGTGGGACGAGCACTATGCCAAACTGGCTGACGACAGTGGGCGCCTCAAGCTACCCTGTCCTGATGCAGTCGTTTGGCGGGCAGATTTGGCTCAACTATTTTCCGACCAGGGTAATGGCGTTGCCAAGCTTATCTTGACGCGCGGCATTGCCGAACGTGGATATGCCGTGACCGATCATATCCAGATCACCCGTATCGCTATCCGCAGCCCACTACCTCTCTATCCTGTGCAGAATGCCACTGTGGGTATTCGTGCCCGCTTATGCAATACCAGACTGTCCCACCAACCTCTGCTGGCTGGTATCAAACACCTCAATCGCCTGGAAAATGTCCTCGCAAGGCAGGAATGGGACGATCCCACTATCAGCGAAGGCGTCATGCTGGATCAGGATGGTTTGGTGGTTGAGGGGGTAATGAGCAATATTCTGGTGCGCTCAGGTACAATGCTGATGACGCCCAGCTTGGAACGTTGTGGTGTCGCGGGCATTACCCGCCAACGTATTCTGTCCATGGCGCCTGCCCTTGGTTTGACGCCTTCCATCACATCGCTGACATTGGCTGACTTAATGGATGCGGATGAGGTCCTGATGTGCAACAGTCTGTATGGCGCCTGGCAGGTTGTGAATTTCAATGGTCGATCCTGGTTGCCAGGACAGTTGGCCAGCAAGTTGCAGCTAGTTTTGCAGGAATAGCATGCGCATATTGAAAATATTGTTCGTTTTAGTGACATTTTCGGTCATCACCTTTGCTGCATGGATGGCTTACTTTGTGACCACGCCCTTGCAGTTCCCTACGGAGACGGTCGAATTGGATTTGCGCATGGGCAGCAGCCTGCGCACTATTTCCGATCAATTGGTAGCCCAAGGCGTGCTCAAGGAACCATGGAGCTTCATTCTATTGGTTAGGGCCATGAAGATGGCTGGTGGCATCAAGGCTGGTAACTATTTACTGGAGTCTGGCCAGACACCCTACGAGCTGTTCATTACCCTAAGCAATGGTAATGTGACTCAGGACAGCATTACTTTCATCGAAGGGTGGACGTTTGCGCAAATGCGCCAAGCATTGAATCAGCATGAATCCGTGCGCCATCTCACCATGGCTTATACCGACGAAGAAATCATGCGCAATATCGGTGCAACTGAGACCGTACCCGAAGGGATGTTCTTTCCGGACACTTATTTCTTCAGCAAGGGCATGAGCGATCAGGATATTCTCAAACGGGCCTATGCTGCGATGCAAAATCGCCTCAAGGCGGCGTGGGAGCAGCGTGCACCAGGGCTACCCTACAATTCGCCTTATGAAGCATTGATCATGGCCTCGATCGTGGAGAAAGAAACAGGAAAGGCAAGTGAGAGGCCCATTATCGCCGGTGTCTTTCTCAATCGCCTGCGTATAGGCATGCGCCTGCAGACCGACCCCACGGTGATCTATGGCATGGGGGAAGCATTCGACGGCAACCTGCGCAAGCGTGACCTTCAGCGCGATACGCCTTTCAACACCTATACGCGGGCCGGCCTGCCTCCCACGCCCATTGCCATGCCGGGTATGGCGGCCATTAATGCGGCGCTGCACCCAGCCAAGACCGATGCTCTGTATTTCGTTGGCAAGGGAGACGGTAGTCACCAATTCTCCCGCACGCTTAGCGAGCACAACCGAGCGGTCGTACGGTATCAACTGAAAGGCGGCAATGCGCGGTAGATTCATCACGCTGGAAGGCATGGATGGCGCAGGCAAGAGCTCTCATATAGAGAGCATTGTGTCGGTGCTGGAAGGGCGGGGATTGGAAGTAGTGTCCACACGCGAGCCTGGAGGTACCCCATTGGGGGAAAAGCTGCGCGAATTGTTACTGCATGAGCGTATGCATGTGGAGACCGAAACGCTGCTGATGTTCGCGGCGAGGCGTGAGCATATTGCCGAAGTGATAGAACCGGCATTGGCGCGCGGTGCCTGGGTGGTGTCCGATCGATTCACCGATGCCTCTTTTGCCTACCAATGCGGCGGGCGCGGGGTGCCGTGTGAAAAGGTAGAGGCACTGGAGGCATGGGTGCATCCGGATCTGCAGCCAGACCTGACCTTGTTATTCGATGTGCCGGTAGAAATCAGCGTTGCGCGCCTGGCAGCAGCCAGAACACCAGACAAGTTCGAGCGAGAAAGTGCAGAGTTTTTTCGTCGTATCCGCAATGGCTATCTTGCAAGGGCTGAGGCTCAGCCGCAGCGCTTCCGGTTGATTGATGGCAATCGCCCGATGGACACAGTCAGAAAAGAAGTGCTTGATATCATGCGGGAGTTCAAAGCATGACGCTGCTGCGCTATCCCTGGCATGCCAGCGCATGGCAACGGTTGCAGCGTTCGAGTGAACGTAGGCATCACGCCTTGCTACTGAAGGGCAAGCAGGGCATTGGCAAGCTGGCGTTCGCCAGTACATTGGCAAACGCCATGTTATGCCAGTCGCCATCCGCCGATGGGTATGCCTGTGGTCACTGTATCAGCTGCGGGTGGTTTGTGCAGAACAGCCACCCTGATTATCGCTTGTTGAGCCCAGAGCAGGAAGATATTCCCGAGACTCCGGCGGCAAGCAAAAAGCCAGTCCGCAAGAGCACGCAAATTTCTGTGACCCAGATACGCGAACTCGCCGGCTTCCTCGAGCTTTCCAGCCACCAGAGCCATGGGATGCGTGTCGTCGTGATCCATCCGGCCGATGCCTTGAACCAGACTTCGGCCAATGCCCTGCTGAAAATGCTGGAAGAGCCCCCGGCAGATGTCATGTTTATCCTCGTGACCAGCCATCCCCAAAGCTTATTGCCTACGATCATGAGTCGTTGCCAGCAGTTGGAAATGCCTGTCCCTTCGGAGCAGGAAGCGCTGGCATGGCTGGAGCAGCAAGGCATTGGCGAAGCCCGGTACTGGCTAGCATACAGCGGGGGCTCGCCTCTCAGCGCCGCGGAGGCCGCTGTCAATAATGCTCAGGTGCAGCTTGTTCCCGCCCGACTTGCCCAGGGCAGAAAACTTGACCCATTCAGCGCAGCGGGTGAGTTTGCCTCGATTGGCATGGAGGCAGCGGCGACGGCATTCCAGAAGTGGCTGTATGATCTTGTGGCCGTTACCCTGAATACGGCAGCACGTTACCATCTGCGGGATATCGCCGCTTTGCAATCATTGGGCAAAAAGGTAGACTTGAGCGCGTTACTGGCGTTTCAGCGCCAGCTTGATGAGGTGAAGCGTTCGGCCAGTCATCCTCTGAACAACGAACTGCAACTTGAGCATTTGCTATTGCAATACAGCAAGCTGTTTTCCGAATAGGGAGCGCAAGGTGAGCGAACAAGAAAGCGCAGGCAAGCAGGCAGCGCACAAGCCCAGCGTATTGTCACTTGCCATCAAGGAAAAGGCTGCCTTGTATGCGGCATATATGCCGTTTATCCAAGGCGGCGGATTATTCATTCCTACCAACAAGCCATTTAACATCGGCGACGAGGTTTTTATGTTGCTAAGCCTGCTGGATAACCCCGACAAGTTCAAAGTGGCCGGGAGGGTAGTGTGGATCAGTCCAGCAGCGCATGGTAATCGACCGCAAGGGATTGGAGTGCAGCTGAGTGAAAAGGACGGTGGCTTGCAGGTACGCAACCAGATCGAGGGTTTGTTGGGTAACGCACTAAAATCGCAGCGCCCAACGCATACCATGTAATGTTTTGCTTTAACATTAACTCCTAATACTTTGATTTAAATTTTATTTATGTTGGTTGATTCTCACTGCCACCTGAACTTTCCCGAGCTGCGCCAAAATCTTCAAACATTGCGTGAGGCTATGCAGCGAGAGCGGGTAGGGCATGCATTATGCATTTCGGTGACGTTGCCAGACTTTCCCGAGGTGCTGGCCGTGGCGGAAGCCTATGAGAATTTCTATGCCTCGGTAGGGGTGCATCCGGATTACGAGGATGAGCCAGCATTCTCAGAGGATCAGTTGGTGAGTTTGGCTGCCCATCCTAAAGTCGTGGCTATCGGCGAAACAGGTCTGGATTATTTCCGACTTACCGGCGACCTCGAGTGGCAGCGCGAGCGCTTTCGTACTCATATCCGGGCGGCCATTCGGGCACGGAAGCCGTTGGTGATTCATACGCGTAATGCAGCTGAGGACACGCTGCGCATCATGCGGGAGGAGCATGCAGAGCAGGTTGGTGGCGTGATGCACTGCTTCACTGAAAGTCTGCAAGTCGCATTGGCGGCAATGGATCTCGGTTTCTACATTTCTTTCTCAGGCATCGTCACATTCAAGAATGCCTTGGCATTGAAGGAAGTGGCCAGGGTATTGCCGCTGGACCGCATCCTGGTTGAAACAGATTCCCCATACCTTGCTCCTGTACCGTTTCGCGGTAAGGTCAACCAACCTGCCTATGTGCGTTATGTCGCTGAGGAGCTTGCCAAGCTGCGTGGCATCAGTTATCAAGAGGTTGAGCTGGCCACAACGGCAAACTTCTTCCGCTTGTTCAAGGATGCGCGTCCATGCGCCTGACCATGCTGGGCGTGGGCTCCAGTGCCGGGACCCCGGTGATCGGGTGTCAGTGCGCCACTTGCGTGTCAGATAATCCCAAAAATAAGCGTAGCCGTTGCTCTTCATTAATTACCTTAAGCAATGGTAAAAATATCCTGATCGATACTGGACCAGATATCCGCCTGCAGGCGTTGCGCGAAGGCATCTCACATATAGATGCCGTACTCTATACCCATACCCATGCAGATCATCTGCACGGCATTGATGATTTGCGCGCCTTTTGCCAGAAGCAACGCCAGCAGATCCCCTTATAGGGGTCGTCTCAGAAAACGGAAAAAATCGTACGCTAAGCCGGTTGCAGCGGCCGTAGCGGCCTGAACTTGCCTGCGCCGATCTTG
Source organism: Methylobacillus flagellatus KT (assembly GCF_000013705.1). Classification (NCBI taxonomy): domain Bacteria; kingdom Pseudomonadati; phylum Pseudomonadota; class Betaproteobacteria; order Nitrosomonadales; family Methylophilaceae; genus Methylobacillus; species Methylobacillus flagellatus. The sequence goes on along the minus strand of NC_007947.1, from coordinate 1,603,209 downwards.
GCGCTGCTACGCCAGAGGTAATCGCCAGTCAGGTTGATGTGTTCCCAGCCGAGCGGCGACAGGTACTGCAACAGACCGTCATCGACGGTCTGGCCGTGGCCACGCAAGGCGTTCGCGGCCCGTTCCAGATAGACCGTATTCCAAAGGACGATGGCCGCCGTCACCAGATTGAGGCCGGAAGCGCGGTAGCGCTGCTGCTCGAAACTGCGGTCACGAATTTCCCCCAGGCGGTTGAAGAACACGGCACGGGCCAGTGCGTTGCGCGCCTCGCCCTTGTTCAGCCCGGCATGCACGCGGCGGCGCAGCTCGACGCTTTGCAGCCAGTCCAGGATGAACAGCGTGCGCTCGATGCGCCCCAACTCGCGCAGGGCGACGGCCAAGCCGTTCTGGCGCGGGTAGCTGCCGAGTTTGCGCAGCATCAGTGAAGCCGTCACCGTGCCCTGCTTGATCGAGGTGGCCAGCCGCAGGATTTCATCCCAATGGGCGCGGACGCGCTTGATGTTGAGCGTGCCGCCGATCATCGGCTTGAGCGCGTCATAGGCGGCGTCGCCCTTCGGGATGTAGAGCTTGGTGTCGCCCAGGTCGCGGATGCGCGGCGCGAAGCGGAAGCCCAAGAGGTGCATCAGGGCGAAGACGTGATCGGTGAAGCCCGCCGTGTCGGTGTAGTGTTCCTCGATGCGCAGGTCGGATTCGTGGTACAGCAGGCCGTCGAGCACGTAGGTCGAGTCGCGCACGCCGACGTTCACGACCTTGGTGTGGAATGGCGCGTACTGGTCGGAAATGTGGGTATAGAACGTCCGCCCTGGGCTGCTGCCGTATTTCGGGTTGATGTGGCCGGTGCTCTCGGCCTTGCTGCCGGTGCGGAAGTTCTGGCCGTCCGACGATGACGTGGTGCCGTCGCCCCAATGCTCGGCGAACGGGTGGCGGAACTGTGCATTGACCAGCTCGGCCAGCGCCGCCCCATAGGTTTCGTCGCGGATGTGCCAGGCTTGCAGCCAGGCCAGCTTGGCGTAGGTCGTGCCGGGGCAGGACTCGGCCATCTTGGTCAGGCCCAGGTTGATCGCGTCTGCCAGGATCGTGGTCAGCAGCAGGTTCTTGTCCTTGGCCAGGTCGCCCGACTTCAGATGCGTGAAGTGCCGGGTGAAGCCCGTCCATTCGTCCACCTCCAGCAGCAGTTCGGTGATCTTGACGTGCGGCAGGATCATCGCCGTCTGGTCAATCAGGGCCTGCGCAGTGTCGGGTACCGCCGCATCAAGCGGCGTGATTTTCAGGCCCGATTCGGTGATGATGGCGTCTGGCAGGTCATTGGCCAGTGCCATGCGGTTGACGGTGGCGAGCTGCATTTCCAGCAGCGTCAGCCGGTCGTGCAGGTACTGGTCGCAGTCGGTGGCCACGGCCAGCGGCAATTCGCTGGCCCGCTTTAGGCTGGCGAATTTCGCGGGCGGCACCAGGTAGTCCTCGAAGTCCTTGAACTGGCGCGAACCCTGCACCCATATGTCGCCGGAGCGCAGCGCGTTCTTCAGCTCCGACAGCGCGCACAGTTCGTAGTAGCGCCGGTCGATGCCGGCGTCGGTCATCACCAGCTTCTGCCAGCGCGGCTTGATGAAGTCTGTCGGCGCGTCGGCAGGCACCTTGCGGGCGTTGTCGCTGTTCATGCCGCGCAGCACGTCGATGGCCTCCAGCACGTCCTTGGCGGCGGGCGCGGCCCGCAGCTTGAGCACGTCGAGGAATTCCGGCGCGTAGCGGCGCAGCGTGGCGTAGCTCTCGCCGATGCGGTGCAGGAAATCGAAGTCCTCAGGCTGCGCGAGCCGCTGCGCCTCGGTGACGCTCTCGGCGAAGGCGTCCCAGGACATGACGGCCTCGATGGCGGCGAACGGATCGCGGCCCGATTGCTTGGCCTCGATCAGTGCCTGACCGATGCGGCCGAACAGCCGCACCTTGGCGTTGATCGCCTTGCCGGATGCCTGGAACTGCTGCTGATGCTTGTTCTTGGCGGCGTTGAACAGCTTGCCCAGGATGCGGTCATGCAGGTCGATGATTTCGTCGGTAACGGTGGCCATGCCCTCAATGGCGAGCGCCACCAGGGTCGCGTAGCGGCGCTGCGCCTCGAACTTGGCCAGGTCGGCAGGCGTCATCTGGCCGCCCTCGCGGGCGATCTTGAGCAGCCGGTTCTGGTGAACCAGCCGCTCGATGCCGGAAGGCAGGTCGAGTGCCTGCCACGCCTTGAGGCGTTTGATGTGTTCGAGCATGTGCCGCGAGTTCGGCTTAGCGGGCGACTGGCGCAGCCAGGCAAGCCAGGTCGTTTGGCCGTTGTCCCGGCGCTTGAGCAGATCGTCGAGGCGGCGGCGATGCCCGTCCGACAGCGGCTCGGTCAAGGCGTCGTAGATGCGCCGGTTGGCGCGGGTGATTGCTTCGGCACAGACGCGCTCGATGACATCCAGCGTCGGAATGATGATGTGCCGGTGGCGCAGCGCATCGAGGACGCTGGCGGCCAGCACGATGCCCTTGTCGGTCTGCAAGGCCAGCTCGGTCGTGGCATGGACGGCCTGCCGATAGTGCGCCAGGCCGAACGGCTCCATGCCCAGGTACGCCCGCAGTTCGAGCAGATGCTCGCGCCGGGTTTCCTCCCGCTCAGCATACTGCGGCCAACACACCGGGTCGAGCCGCAGTTGCCGTCCGATCCATTGCAGCAGGGACATCGGCACCGCGGCGTCGGGAAGCAGGCCCTGACCGGGGAAGCGCAGCAAGCACAACTGCACCGCGACACCCAGTCGGTTCGCATCCCCACGTCGCTGGCGAATCAGTGACAGGTCGGCCTCGCTGAACGTGTAGTGCCGGATCAATTCATCTTCGGTATCGGGTAACGCTAGCAGGCTTGCCCGCTCGGCGGCGGTCAGAATGGAGCGTCGGGGCATGGTCAGTCGTCCGTTCTCAGGTATTGGTAGAGGGTTTCGCGGCTGATGCCGAACTCGCGGGCGAGCTGGGCTTTCTGCTCGCCGGCAGCGGCCCGTCGGCGCAGCTCGGCGACCCGCTCCGGCGAGAGCGCCTTCTTTCGACCCCGGTACGCACCGCGCTGCTTGGCGAGCGCGATGCCCTCGCGCTGCCGTTCACGGATCAAGGCCCGCTCGAACTCGGCGAACGCGCCCATCACCGACAGCATCAGGTTCGCCATCGGCGAGTCCTCGCCAGTGAAGGTCAGGCTCTCCTTGACGAACTCGATGCGCACACCGCGCTGAGTGAGCTTCTGCACCAGGCGGCGCAGGTCGTCCAGGTTGCGCGCCAGGCGGTCCATGCTGTGCACCACCACCGTATCGCCCTCGCGCACGAAGGCGAGCAGCCGTTCCAGCTCGGGGCGCTGGGTGTCCTTGCCCGACGCCTTGTCGGTGAACAGCCGGTCCACCAAAACATGCTCAAGCTGGCGTTCCGGGTTCTGGTCAAAGCTGCTGACGCGAACGTAGCCGATGCGTTGACCGTGCAACGTGTCCTCCTGAGGGTAATGTGTCAGGAAGAAATCTATGACCCTTGACGGCGGATGTCAATTAATTCGGAAGGCGACTCTATTCTGACGCTTGCGCATTGGACGGTCTGACGCCAGGTTAGGGTATAGTCTAAGCGGACAGAGCAACGCGCTTGCATCGTTTGATATTTGTAGTATTATTTAAATATGGAAAAGCAAGTCGCAACATCGATCTTCGAATCCCTCTCATCGGGCTTGCGCTTGGACGTGTTCAGGCTGTTGGTCAAGAAGGGGCCAGACGGCATGGTGGCGGGCGAGATTGCGAACGCGCTGGATGTGCCGCCGGCCAACCTCTCTTTTCACCTGAAGGCGCTGTCACAAGCTCGCTTGGTGACGGTTGAGCAGGAGGGCCGCTTCCAACGTTACCGAGCGGACATCCCGTTGATGTTGGATCTGATCGCTTACCTCACGGATGAGTGTTGCACTGGCAGTCCCGCTAAATGCGTAGAAAAGGTTGCTGCCTCGAACTGCGCCAAGGAACTGTTGCCCCCCCCTGTCACCCACTCCAACGAAAGCGACAACATGAATATCCTGTTTCTTTGTACCGGTAACTCCTGCCGTTCTATTTTGGCGGAAGCGGTCTTTAACCACTTGGCTCCGACAGGCTGGAAAGCCATGAGTGCGGGAAGTCAGCCGACCGGGACCGTCCATCCGCGTTCCCTGGCGCTCTTGGCGCGTGAAGGTATCGACACGAACGGACTGCACAGTAAATCATGGGACAACCTGCCGCAGGTCCCGGATGTGGTCATCACCGTGTGCTCGAATGCTGCTGGGGAAACCTGTCCGGCGTATCTTGGCGCGGTACTGCGTGCGCATTGGGGTGTTGACGATCCCGCTCATGCCACAGGGACCGAAGCGGAAATCGAAGCAGCGTTCACGGCGGCCTACCGTATCTTGCGGCGTCGCATCGAAGCTTTCCTCGCGCTGCCGTTGGTGGAGCTTGCGCGCGACCGGACACGCTTGAAGGCGGAACTGGATCGGATTGGGGCGCTTTCGGCGTAGTTTTTTTAACTTATATTTGAATACTTGATGGAGAGTTTAAATGAAGAAGATCGAAGTGTTTGACCCATCGCTGTGTTGCAGCACCGGCGTCTGCGGCGTGGAGGTTGACCAAGCCTTGGTGACTTTTGCTGCTGATGTTGATTGGGCGAAGCAGAACGGCGCGCACATCGAGCGCTACAACCTGGCGCAGCAGCCACAGATGTTTGCCGACAACGCGACCGTAAAAGGATTTTTGCAGCGCTCCGGTCAGGGTGCGCTACCACTGATCCTGGTCGATGGTGAAGTGGCGCTCGCGGGACGTTATCCGAAGCGGGCTGAATTGGCCCTCTGGATCGGCATTGATCAACCGGCAGACGCCGCCAAGCCGGCGACGGGCGGTTGCTGCTCCGGCCCGCGTGGCTGCTGCTGAACAACATGGAGAAAACAATGATGAAATTCCTGCAACTTCCTCCCCGTTTTCTGTTTTTCACGGGCAAGGGTGGCGTCGGCAAGACCTCGATTGCCTGCGCCACGGCCATTCAGTTAGCCGAAGCCGGAAAGCGCGTCCTCCTGGTCAGTACCGACCCGGCATCCAATGTCGGGCAGGTATTTGGTGTCGATATCGGTAATCGCGTCACACCGATTCCGGCGGTTCCACGTCTTTCTGCTCTGGAGATTGATCCCGAGGCAGCGGCCAGTGCCTATCGGGAGCGCCTGGTTGGCCCGGTCCGCGGCGTGCTTCCTGATGACGTGGTGAAGGGCATCGAGGAATCGTTGTCCGGCGCGTGTACCACCGAAATCGCCGCATTTGACGAGTTCACTGCGCTACTGACCAACGCGGCACTCACGGCTGATTACGAGCACATCATCTTTGACACTGCGCCCACCGGCCACACCATCCGCTTGCTGCAACTGCCGGGCGCGTGGAGCGGTTTCCTGGAAGCTGGCAAGGGTGATGCCTCGTGCCTAGGCCCGCTGGCCGGTCTGGAAAAGCAGCGTACTCAGTACAAGGCGGCTGTTGAAGCCTTGGCTGATCCGCTGCAAACCCGCCTGGTGCTGGTCGCTCGCGCCCAGCAGGCGGCCTTGCGCGAGGTCGCCCGAACCCACGAAGAACTGGCAGCCATAGGCCTCAAACAGCAACATCTCGTCATCAACGGCATCCTGCCGCACGTCGAAGCCGCTACCGACCCGCTGGCCGCTGCAATCCACGAACGGGAACAAACAGCGCTGAAGAACATCCCGGCTACGTTGACTGCGCTTCCGCGTGATCACGTAGAACTTAAGCCCTTCAATCTCGTCGGCCTTGAAGCACTGCGGCAGTTGCTGACCGACCTTCCTCCACAAGCACCCGCAGCGGTTGATTCCCCGATCGAACTCGACGAGCCCAGCGTGGCCGAGCTGATCGACGGCATCGCGGCGGATGGACACGGGCTGATCATGTTGATGGGCAAGGGTGGTGTAGGCAAGACAACCCTGGCGGCCGCCATCGCGGTCGAACTGGCGCATCGCGGCTTACCGGTGCATCTGACGACCTCCGATCCTGCTGCCCACTTGACCGACACACTGGATTCCTCGCTCGATAATCTGACCGTGAGCCGAATCGATCCGCATGCCGAGACCGAGCGCTATCGCCAGCACGTCCTGGAAACCAAGGGCGCTCAACTCGATGCCGAAGGTCGCGCGCTGTTGGAAGAGGATTTGCGTTCGCCCTGCACGGAAGAGATTGCTGTCTTCCAGGCGTTCTCCCGCATCATTCGCGAGGCCGGGAAAAAGTTCGTCGTCATGGACACGGCCCCGACCGGGCACACCTTGCTCCTGCTCGACGCGACGGGTGCGTATCACCGCGAAGTGTCACGACAAATGGGCAAGACCGGCGTGCACTTCACGACGCCGATGATGCAATTGCAGGACCCGAAGCAAACGAAGGTACTCGTCGTCACGCTGGCGGAGACGACGCCGGTACTGGAGGCCGCCAACCTGCAAGCTGATTTGCGCCGTGCCGGGATCGAGCCCTGGGCCTGGATCATCAACACCAGCGTGGCGGCAGCTTCGGCCAAGTCGCCGTTACTGCGTCAGCGTGCGGCCAACGAGCTACGCGAAATCAGCGCTGTGGCGAATCAGCACGCGGACCGTTACGCGGTTGTCCCGCTGCTGAAGGAAGAACCGATCGGTACAGAACGACTGCGTGCGCTCATCCATCCTCAAGCATAAGAGATCGACCATGTTGATCTGAAATTTCATGACGCCCGATCCGGTAACCGTTCAACCTGAGACACCGGTTGACGACATTGCGAGGCTGCTGCTTGCCCATCGTATCAATGGTCCAGTGATCGAAGGCGCTGGTCGGCTGATCGGCGTTGTGACTGCGGAGGACTTGATTCACCGGGGCGCGGACGAACGGCTCGAACCCCGTGAATCGGTCTGGAAGGAGAACTTCTGGGTTTCCTTTCTTGGCCCAAAAGGGACGCAGCGCGACAAGGCCGGGGGGCGTACTGCCGCAGAGGTAATGACCACGGAAGTGCATAGCGTCGCGGCGGCCATGCATCCCTCCGTTGCAGCCCGGCTGATGGTGGATCATCACTTAACGTCCCTTCCTGTCGTGGAGGATGGGAAAGTGATCGGCGTCATCTCCCGGATTGATCTCTTGAGCCTTCTTAAAGAACTCGAAAACCCCCTGAAAAGAGAGAATTGACGTGATTGCTGCCCTATTGATTTTTCTTGCCACTATCGCCTTGGTGATCTGGCAGCCGCGCGGGCTGGGCATTGGCTGGAGTGCGACGCTTGGCGCTGTCGTGGCGTTACTGTCCGGTGTCGTTCACTTCGGTGACATTCCTGTCGTCTGGCAGATCGTCTGGAACGCCACAGCCGCATTCATTGCCATCATCATCATTAGCCTGTTACTCGATGAGGCCGGGTTTTTCGAATGGGCAGCCTTGCACGTCGCACGCTGGGGCGGAGGGAAAGGACGTCTGCTGTTTGCGCTGATCATCCTGCTGGGTGCAGCCGTCGCCGCGCTTTTCGCCAACGATGGCGCAGCACTGATTCTCACGCCAATCGTCATGGCCATGTTGTTGGCACTGGGGTTCAGTCCGGCGGCAACGCTCGCCTTCGTCATGGCGGCCGGTTTCATCGCAGATGCCGCCAGCTTGCCGCTTGTCGTATCCAACCTGGTTAACATCGTCTCTGCCGACTTTTTCAATATCGGGTTCAATGACTACGCTGCGGTGATGGTTCCAGTGAATATTGTCGCCATCATTGCCTCTCTGGCCGTGCTGTCGATCTATTTCCGCCGCAGCATCCCCGCACGCTACGACGTGAATCAATTGAAACAGCCGAAAGAGGCCATTCGCGATGTGGCTACGTTTCGTTTCGGCTGGGTGGTTCTGGCCCTGCTGCTGGTCGGATTCTTCGGCCTTGAGCCGCTAGGCGTGCCGGTTAGCGCCGTGGCTGCCGCAGGCGCCCTGCTGTTGCTCGTAGTCGCTGCGCGCGGGCATGTCATCAGCACCCGCAAAGTGATCCGTGAAGCGCCTTGGCAAATCGTCGTTTTCTCGCTGGGAATGTATCTCGTGGTCTATGGGTTGCGTAACCAAGGACTGACGGAGCATATCGCAAGGCTGCTGGATTACTCCGCACAAGGCGGCGTATGGGGTGCCGCCTTTGGAACTGGCTTCCTCACAGCGCTCCTGTCCTCGGCCATGAACAACATGCCTACGGTACTGGTGGGCGCCCTATCCATTGATGCCACGAGCGCAACGGGCGTGGTGAAGGACGCGATGATCTACGCCAATGTGATTGGTAGTGACCTGGGGCCGAAGATCACCCCCATCGGCTCGCTGGCGACGCTGCTTTGGTTGCATGTGCTGGCGCGCAAGGGAATGACAATCACATGGGGATATTACTTCAAGGTGGGCATTGTGCTAACCGTCCCCGTACTCGCGGCGACCCTGGCAGCGCTGGCACTGCGCCTGAGTCTCACTTGATGCGCGCGGAGCGCTGTTTGCAGACATACAGTATTGGAGTGAAGCAGTACCTGTCGCCGCTCGGCTGGGAACACATCAACCTGACTGGCGATTACCTCTGGCGTAGCAGCGCCAAGATCGGCGCAGGCAAGTTCAGGCCGCTACGGCCGCTGCAACCGGCTTAGCGTACGATTTTTTCCGTTTTCTGAGACGACCCCCTTATATGGTAAGCCGGATGCCATGGAGCATATCGTCAGCAAGTTCGGCTACGCGATCCGCGATCCGGGCGATTATTGGGATCTCCCCATTCTGAGTGTGAGTCCGGTAGAGCAGGCATTCGAGCTCTTCAATGTGGAAATCATTCCCGTGCCTATCCTGCACGGCCGGCTGGAAATGTATGGCTACAGGCTTGGTCGGCTAGCTTATCTCACAGACGCCTCAGCTATTCCAGAAGCGTCGCTGGAATTGCTGCAAGGTCTTGATGTCCTGTTGCTGGATTGCTTGCGCTATACTCCGCACTACACGCATTTCAGTCTTGAGCAAAGTCTGGAGCAGGCCGCTATCATCGGCGCCAAGCAAACCTACCTCATCCATATGACGCATGAAATGGAGTATGAGGCGGTCAGCAAAATGCTGCCATCATCAGTGCAGGTAGGGTATGATGGCCTCAAGCTTGAAATAGCTGATTTTTAATGCAAAGGGCTTGCCGCATGACGGATGAGTCCGACATATAGAGGAAGAAGGAGTTGTTGTATGGCTTTGCACAAAAAATATCTACTGGTGGCTGGTGCCTTGCTTGCATCTGTCATGGTGAATGCGCCCCTGATGGCCGAACCCAAAAAGACGACCTATACCGAAGAGGAGTTTCTGAACGCATTTGGCAACAAGACGCGTAGCGTCGTTGCCAAGCAGCTTGGCGAGCCACTCAAGAAAGAGCAGTCTGTGAAGCCAAGCAATGCCTCCAACATCATTGGGCGTCCTACGGAAAAACAGGGCAAGCCTGACCAAGTGGAGATGTGGTACTACAAGGACCTGGTGAAGTATGATCCTAAGCGGACCTATAAAACCATTGAACTGACATTTGTAAATGACCGATGCGTGAATATCGCATTCTTCAATAATCGATAAATCAAAGCCGGGGTTTCCCGGCTTTTTGTTTTTACCAATAGGCACGCAGCGTCAGTGTGACTGCGAGGAGCGTGGATCATAAGCATCGCGCAAACCCTCGCCAAACAGGTTGTATCCTAATACTGTGATCAGAATCGCCAGACCAGGGAATAGGGATAGCCACCAGGCAAATTGAATATACTCCTTGCCGTCGGTGAGAATGTTACCCCATGATGCTTGTGGGGCCTGTACGCCTAATCCCAGGAAGCTCAAGCCTGATTCAATCAACACTGCACTGGCCACGCCGAGTACTGAACTAACAATCACCGGCGTCATGCTGTTAGGCAGTAAGTGTTTGAAGATCAAGCGATTGTCGTTGGCGCCAAGGGTTTCCGCCGCCATGACGAATTCGCGGTTGCGCAGGCTGAGAAATTCGGCCCTCACGAGACGGGTAACACCCATCCAAGAAGTCAGCCCGATGATAATCATGATGTTCCAGATGGATGGCGTCAGGAATGCAATGACGGCCAGAATCAGGAAAAAAGTCGGGATCGACAGCATGACATCGACCGCCCGCATGATGACCACGTCCACCCAGCCGCGATAATAGCCTGCGATGGCGCCAAGGATGATGCCGATAAATGTGGCAATGCCAACGGCAACCAATCCTACCAGCAGGGAAATGCGCGCGCCGAACAGCATACGCGAGAATACATCACGGCCCAGGGCATCGGTTCCCATCCAGTGAGCGGAAGAAGGGCTGAGCAGGATCGCCTTGACGTCAATGGCCTCCGGGTCGTAGGGCGCGATCAAGGGTGCAAACAACGCCAGCAGGAAAATACTGGTAATGATGATGAAGCCTGCAAGGGCTAACGGGTTGGATAGCACACGCTTCATTGCATGACTCCACGGCGTACTCGAGGGTCGGCCCAGGCGTAGGCAAGGTCGGCCATGAGGTTGCCAAGCAGTGTCAGGGCTGAGCCTATGGTCAAGATGCCCATGATGACAGGGAAGTCCCGCATCAGAACAGCGTCATAGAATAACTTTCCCATGCCAGGGATGGCAAAGATGGACTCCGCAATCACCGAGCCGCCAATCAGCCCGGGGATGGAAAGACCGAGAATCGTGATCAGCGGCAATAATGCGTTGCGTAAGGCATGGCCATACACGACGGTATGCTCAGGCAGCCCTTTGGCGCGGGCAGTCGTGATGTAGTCCTGGTGCAATACGTCCAACATCCCATTGCGCACGAACAAGGAAATGCCAGCCAGCCCGCTCAGTGCCGAGATAAAGACTGGTAGCACGAGATGCTTTAAAGCATCCCAGGTATACGCAAGCCAGTGCATGTGCTCCGCATCCTGGCTATGCAGGCCTGAAATAGGCAACCAGTCATGAACGACGCCGGTCCAGTACATCAGTAACAATGCTAGCCAGAAGCCGGGGACGGCGAAACCAACAAATACAAACAAGGTAATGGCCCGGTCCGGCAGCCGGTTCTGCGTCAGGGCGGAGATGACGCCCAGCGGTAGCGCAACGAGAATGATTAAACCCAGGCTCAGGACATTGATGAGCAGGGTAATTGGCAGCGCCTCCTGGATCATGCCCGGTGTGACATTGCCATTCTTGTCCTTGGTTTGCCAGAACACGGGGCGCTGGTGAGAAGCAAATGAAGTGCCGAAATCCAGTTTGGCCATGCGCTGCAGCCACAAGCCATACTGCACGATCACAGGTTTGTCGAGGTTATATAATTCACGCAGCTTCTGGCGTGACTCTTCGCTTGCCTTGGGGTCGAACCCGGCTTCGGTCATGGTGATGTCGCCCGGGGCGAGATGAATAATCAGGAAGGAAACCAGGCTGATGCCGATCAGCAACGGCACCATCCAGAACAGGCGCTTCAATAAATATTTCAGCATGCGCTAGCCTTTCGACGAGGCAAGTGATGCGCAGGGCGGCCGCCAGTATTCATCTTCCTCACTGGCTGATCTCCATGCGTCGCAAAGGCCTGGGAATATACCAGTCCTGAGTGTTGTGTCCAATCCCGGCGGGCGGGGCAGGGTTGTCGATGCCTTTGATGCGTTTATGTATGGCTTGCAGGCCATAGCCTGCGAACAAATAGACAATAGGGCTATCTTCGAGCAGGATTTCAGCAAACTCGTGATAGATGCGCATGCGCTTGTCGGGATCGAGTTCCATGCGGCCACGTTCCAACAGTCGGTCAACGCGCTGATTCTTATACCCGATGAAGTTGAACTGTCCGGGCGCCTGTTGAGATGAGTGCCAAATGGCATATTGATCAGGGTCGATCGCCAGCTGCCATCCAAGCAACACTACATCGAAATCACCGGTCTTGATGAAACGACCGATGAAACTGGCCCACTCCAGCACCCTGATCCGCACATCAATGCCGATTTCCTTGAGCCGGCGCTGAATCAGGACTGCGCTCATTTCACGCTGTTTGTTCTGATTGGTCAGAATTTCGAACGAGAGAGGCTTGCCGTTACGCTCCATGATGCCATCCTTGTTTTTTCTGAACCCGGCTTCCTCGAGTAAAGCTTGAGCTTTGGCCGGATCATAGCGGTATGGCTGGAGGTGGGGGTTGGACCAACGGGTGCCCGGCTTGTAGGGCGAAGCCACCGGCTCTCCCATGCCGAGCAATACTCCGTCGATCAACTCCTGTTTATCGATGGCATAGTTAATGGCCTTGCGCACCCGAGCGTCATTGAAAGGCTTGCGCTTAAGGTTGAAGCCAAGATAGGTATAGCTATTGCCCAACTCTTTATAGAGCGAGAATTTCTTCTGCAGCTCGGGCCTGGCGGGGAAGATGCGAGCATATTGCACCGGCGACAAGGTCATGGTGTCGATATTGTTAGCCATCAACTCCAGAAACTGCGAGGCCTCATCCGGAATGAACCTGCTGACCAGGCGCTCTATGCGCGGCACTCCCTGTGTTGACAAGGGATTGCTTACAAGAGATATCTGTTCGCCGGGACGCCATTTCTCCAGCTTGTAGTAATGGCTGCCTACTGGATTGCGGGCAAAAGGCGTATTGTTGATATCCTTGCCCTCAAGCAGATGCTTGGGCAGGATGTCCAGCCCGGCCCAGGAATTGACCGCTGGAGCATAAGGCTCGGCATAGCTGACTCGGAATGTGCGTTCATCAGGCGCCTCTGCCTTGATCACAAGTTTATAGTCCGAGGCATACGGTGTCCTCGTATTTTCATCTGTGATAAGCCTCCATGTGAAGAGGACATCTGCACTGGTGAGCGGCTTGCCATCCGACCATTTCAGGTTGGGTTTAAGTTTGAAGGTGATGACTTTCTGGTCTGGCGATATTGCCCATGATTCTGCCAGCTCCCCTTCGAACTCCAGATTCTTGTCGTAACGCAATAAACTGCTGAAAATATTCTGCGCAACTGCAGATGCTGCCGATTCTCCGGCGATCATCGTAATCAGGCCGCTCGGTTCACCGCGGGTGGCATCGATCATCGTGCCGCCATACTCAGGCGGATATTCAAGGTCGTAATTGACGATTGGTTCTATTGGCGCACGACCACAAGCAGAAAGGCAGACAGCCAGCAATACTGTCAGCGCTGCAACATGGCTCAAGTCAGATAAGGAATCACGCATGTGGAAAAGCCATCAAGCCTCGCCTGGACGGGAAACCGTCAGCTTGTTGCCAGGAACGATGTGAGAATTGGTCAGATTGTTCCAACGTTTTAAGTCTTTGCTATGCACATCAAACTTACGTGCAATGCTGTCCAGGGTGTCGCCACGCTTGACGACATAATGGCGGCTAGGCGCCTTGGATGCGGGTTTTATTGATGAGGTTGCCAGCATCAGCGTCTGACCTGGCTTCAAGGCGCTGGATTTCAGGCCGTTCAGACTCATCAACTGCTTACTGCTCATGTTGTAGCGTTTGGCGATGCCGCTGATGGTATCGTCACTCTTGACGATATGCTTGTTAGTGCCGGAAGCTGGTGCACTGGCGGCAATGTTGGTTAACCGGTCATGCTCGGTGACGGCAATCTCAGCACTGTCGCCTGCATTAGCCTGTAAAGGCACCAGCAAGGGCATATTGTGGACAAGGTTATTCGTCGTCAGGCCGTTGACCTCGCGCAGTTTTACCGGATCGATGCCGAATTTGCGGGCGATATTGTCCATGCGATCGCCTCGCTTGGCGTAATAGGTTTGCCAATTGACCAGTGGCTTGTCGTACACGGCCAGATTGCTGGTAAAAGTTTGTGCCGCAGTGATCGGCAATAGAATTTCATGTACCTGCCCTTTGGCAGTCAGTACCGGGCGGTTGTATTCAGGATTCAATGAGGAAAATTCCTCGATGGTAATGCCTGCCAGCTCTGCAGCCAATTCCGCGTCTATCTTCTGCGGAGCCGTGACCTTGACGAAGTAAGGTCGATTGGGAATGCTCTGTACATCCAATCCGTAGCGTTGCGGGTTGGTCATGATGTTCTTGATCGCCTGCAGCTTGGGCACGTAGTTTTTGGTCTCATCAGAAAGCTCAAGGCTCTGATAGTCAGTAGGAAGCCCAAGGCTGCGGTTACGAGCGATGGCGCGGCTCACAGTGCCTTCTCCCGCGTTGTAGGCTGCCAGGGCGAGATCCCATGTGCCAAACATGATGTAAAGCTTTTGCAGATAGTTAAGGGCGGCATTGGTGGCTGCCGTGATATCCCTGCGGCTGTCAGTCCACCAATCCTGCTTGAGACCGAAATTCTTGCCGGTCGATGGGATAAATTGCCAGATTCCCGAGGCGCTGCTGCGCGAAAGTGCAAGGGGATTGAACGCGCTTTCTATCATAGGTAGAAGCGCAATTTCTGTCGGCATGCCGCGTTTCTGCACTTCTTCTACTATATGGTAGAGATAGCGTTGGCTACGTTCGACCATGCGTTTGACGTAATCAGGGCGGGATGAGTACCAGCTTTCATGCGTTTGGATGATGGGGGATTGTAAGTCCGGGATACCGTAGCCATCTCGAATGCGTTGCCATAAATCCAGGGTAGCGAGATTTTCCTCGTTCTGAAGGTGTGTGCCATCGGGCATGTAGCTTGCTACGTCATCACTGGGATAGTCTCCAAGGATGATGATTTCATCGCCGACCACATTGGTGACAGCATAAGCTGCGGGAGCTGTAATGATGGGGGACGCCAGTAATACCAGCTTCAGCAGGGACTTCACAGTCATTCACATTTCTCGTGATGGCTTGGGGTGCTAGGATAGTAGCGAATGAGGGAATGCAGCGTCAAGCCTATGACGGAAATAAACGACGCACTTGAAGTCATTTCATTATCTTAATGATTAAAAATGATTTCTCATTTCACGAATTGCTGCAAAGACGCTCACTGGATCAGTGGCTGCACTTTTTGATGCTGCGATTATCCCGGGTTCATGACAACGCAAAAAGGGGTTGGTCGCCAACTCTAGCGCCATGCTGGATGGCAGGCTGGGCAAACCTTGTGCGCGTAAGGCGGCCGTTGCTTCTCGGCGGGAAAGCAGCGCTTCATGGTGGGGCTCCAGGGATAAGGCGAATGCCAGGTTGCGCTCGGTATACTCATGTCCACAATACACCCTCGTGTTCACAGGTAATTGGGCGAGCTGTTGTAGCGAAGAGTACATTTGCCCAGGCGTACCTTCAAACAATCTACCGCATCCAGCACCAAACAAGGTGTCTCCACTGAACAGCATACCATCGCCATAATAGGCCACATGGCCAACAGTATGTCCAGGAACGTCCAGTACCGACAGGGACAGTGCAATTCCTGGAATATCCAGCCTGTCGCCAGCGGTGACTGGATGATGAGGGAAGGAAAATTGTTCTTTGGCAGGTGCGAATACCTGGGCGGAGGTGGCCTGGATTAGCTCCTCGACACCCCCTGTATGGTCCTGGTGGTGGTGAGTAACCAGAATCGCACGCAGCTGCAAACCGCGCGCATCAAGTATTTCCAGCACCGGGTGCGCATCACCTGGGTCTACTACCAGGGCGTGTCCGTGCTGGTGCAACAGCCAGATATAATTGTCCTCGAAGGCAAGAATCGGGATAATCTCAAACATTAAAGTGATCGGTCCAAGCGTGATGCCTATTAATGATATGTTGAGGGCCCGATGTCAATAGAGAAGCAGGAGCAATGGCTTGAGAGCCCTTTAGGGCAATACCTGCAGGAGCAGGAACAGGCATTGTTCGACCAGGTGGTGCACGATATCTTCGGCTTCAATGCCATGCAGTTCGGCATGTTGAAAATGCCATTGTTGCGGCATTGCCGGATCCCATATCAATTCAATGCAGATGGCGGGGGTGGCGCCATACGCTGCGCGCCCCATCAACTTCCCTTTCAAGCGGAGAGCCTGGATTTACTGCTATTGCCGCATACTCTGGATTTTAGCGAGCATCCGCACCAGACGCTACGTGAAGCCGCGCGTGTCCTGGTACCTGAAGGACACATCGCCATTACCGGCTTCAACCCGGTCAGCACCTGGGGGGCACGCCGCCTGGCAAGCGATCATGAAATCTATCCCTGGGATGCCAATTTTCTCAGTCTGATGCGGATCAAGGATTGGCTGACGCTATTGGATTTTGAGGTTATCGAAGTCAGGATGGCCTGCCACATGCCACCTTTCCGCAATAGCAGCGGCCAGGGTAAACTCCGCATGATTGAGCGCCTAGGGGCGAGGTTTTGGCCCTTGATGGGTGGGGTCTACTTTGTGCTCGCGAAAAAGCGTGTCATCGGCATGCGCCTGATCAAACCCGCATGGAACAAATCCAAGCTCAAGGCAGGCCTATTGCCCACACCAACCCAGAGGACGGATATACAGAATAAACATGAGTAGCAACGTGATCGAAATCTATGCAGATGGCGCCTGTAAAGGCAACCCAGGGCCCGGCGGCTGGGGAGCGTGGCTCTCATTTGCCGGCCATGAAAAAGAGCTGTGGGGAGGCGAATTGGTGACGACCAATAACCGTATGGAGCTGACCGCGGTCATCCGGGCGCTGGAGGCTTTGAAGCGCCAATGTTCTGTCAGGATTTATACGGACTCGGTGTATGTGCAGAAAGGCATCACTGAATGGGTACATAGCTGGAAAGCCAGAAACTGGCTCACCAGTGATAGAAAACCTGTGAAGAATGTCGATCTCTGGAAGGCACTGGATAGTTTGGTGCAACAGCATCAGGTGGAATGGGTCTGGGTCAAGGGGCATGCGGGCAATGTGGGCAACGAACGCGCCGATGCATTGGCCAACAAGGGTGTTGACCAGGTATTGGGTCGAGAGGTGGTATAGGGAATGAGTATGCGGCAAATTTTTCTGGATACTGAAACCACTGGGCTTTATCACGCTCAAGGGCATCGCATTATTGAAATTGCCGGGGTTGAGCTCGTCAACCGCAGGCTGACCAATAACCACTTCCATGTCTACCTCAACCCGGATCGTGAAATTGATGAGGCGGCGCAGGAGGTTCATGGCATCACGCTGGAATTCCTGCAGGACAAGCCGCGCTTTGCCGATATCGTCGATGAGTTCCTGCAATTCGTTTCAGGGGCAGATCTGATTATCCACAATGCACCGTTTGATATCGGCTTCCTCAATGCCGAGCTCAATAGGGTGGGGCGGCAAAACATCGAACATAGCGTGCTTGAAATTATCGACACCCTGAAAATGGCCAAGGAAATGCGGCCTGGGCAACGCAACAATCTCGATGCGTTGTGCAGGCACTACGGCATAGACAATTCCTCACGTACCCTGCATGGCGCCTTGCTGGATGCAGAGTTGCTTGCTGATGTCTACATGGCGATGACCCGCGGGCAGGAAAGCCTGATGATTGATATGCTGGATCAGGGGCCAATAGAGGGTAGTGGAGAGATCAGGTTGACGCGCAGCAAGCCATTACTGGTCTTGACCGCCAGCGAGGCCGAGCTCGCAGCTCATGAAGAATATCTGCAGGCTATGAGCAAGAGTGGCGCCTGCGTTTGGCCCCAGTGATATGTGGCTTAAGCCAACGCGTCAGCCCAGCTGTTAGGGGTCTCGTAGAGACGGACGCGTTCTAGCTTTAGCTGAGTGCCGTAGGTATCGTGGTATTGTGCCTTGAGAATGCGGAACGCCTCTGCCGCCATATTTTCCGCCGTTGGCACACTACTGAAAATGACAGTCTTGTGGTTGGGCAGGCTGCGCAGGAACTCCAGCACGACTTTATCGCCTTCGTATACCAGGAAGGCATGATCCCATTGATCCACGACGCAGCGCTTGGCTATGGCCTTGACGTCGGAGAAATCCATGACCATGCCATGATCGGATGCGCCTTCCTGCTCAATAATATTCCCCGAAAGCGTGATTTCCAGCGCATACCGGTGCCCATGAAGGTTACGGCACTGGCTTTTGTGGCTGGGGATACGGTGTCCGGCGTCGAACTCAAGGCGAGTGGTGATTTGCATGGCGCGATTATAACAGCAAAGACTATCGTGACTTCAGCATCCTGATGGATGCCTTCAGTCGTCAAAGTCCTGCCAAGGTCCTGACATGGATTGTTGCCGATTCCGCGAGCGATGGGAGATGGTAGCCGCCCTCCAGCAGGGATACGATGCGATTGTCTGCATGTTGCTCGGCGATTCTCATCGCGAACTGCGTGATCCAGTGGTAATCCTCACCTTTTAGCATCAACTGTGCCAGTGGATCGTTTGCATGTGCATCAAATCCAGCAGAGATGAAGACCATTTGGGGCTGGAATCGCTGCAATGCGGGTTCGAAGCGCAGCAGGAACGCTTCGCGAAATGCTGCGCCGTCGCTTTCCGCAGGCAAGGGAACATTGACGATATGGTCCAGGCGCGTATCTGCCCCACTGTGCGGATAGAAAGGATGCTGGAAGGTGGAGCACAGCATGACGCGCGGGTCGTTACGGAAGATATCCTCGGTGCCATCGCCGTGATGCACATCAATATCGAGAACCGCAATGCGCTTGAGTTTGTAGGAGGCCAGCGCATAAGCAACGCCTGCTGCAATATGATTGAAAATGCAAAAGCCTGCAGCGCGCGCCCTGCCTGCATGATGTCCTGGCGGTCGGACACAACAGAATGCATTGGTTACTTGCTTTTGCATGACCAGATCAACGGCTTTGATAACGGCGCCGCTAGCATGCAGGCAAGCCGACAATGACATTGGCCCCATGGCGGTATCCGGGTCCAGCCTCACGATACCGGCGCGAGGCGCAATGCTGCGGATATGCTTGATATAGGCAGCATCATGTACGCGCAACAGTGCTTCATCCGTGGCTTGGGGAGCCTCGTGGCGCTGCAGCTTATCTAATAACCGGTGTTCTGCCAACGCGTCCATGATGGCCGTGATGCGTGCTGGTGACTCGGGATGCAGACCATCCATGACATGCAGCAGCGTATCAGGATGAGACACCAGCGCGGTGCTCATGGAATTTCCTGGCGTAACTGCTGATAACAGGCAAATCGGCGCGGCAATATGTCGCCGGCGTCTACTGCCGCCTGGATGGCACAATCAGGTTCCTTGAGGTGTCGGCAATTGTTAAACCGGCATTTCCCGAGGTAGGGCCGGAACTCGACAAACGCGAGCTCCAACTGTTCGGCATTCAAGTGATGCAAGCCAAATTCCTGAAGGCCTGGGGAATCGATCAGCTTGCTTTCGGCATCCAAGTGATAGAGGTGCGCTGCTGTGGTAGTGTGTTTGCCGCTATCAAGCACAGTCGAGACTTCCTGGGTTCTGACCATTTTTCCCGGCAGCAATGCGTTGACGATAGTGGATTTTCCCATGCCAGACTGACCAACCAGCACGCTCGTCTCCCCTCGGAGCCAGGGCTTGAGCGGGGCAACATTATCCCGTGCCGACAAAGGCTGGATATTGTAGCCAAGTGCAGCATAGTCTTGCAGTCTCAACATGGCCTCGTTGGCATTGTCCAGGTCGCATTTGTTAAGCACAATCAATGCCTTGACTCCGGCGGCCTCACATGCCACGAGACAACGATTCAAGAGTTCCTCATAAAAACTGGGCTGCGTCGCCAGCACAATGACTGCCTGGGTCACGTTGGCGGCAAGCATCTTGCTGCGAAAGCTATTGCTGCGATAGAGCAGGCTGCTTCTAGGCTCGAGCTGCTCTACCACGCCTTCTCCCGGGCCAGTCAGCCTGACTTTGACCTTGTCGCCGCAGGCAAGGTCTGTTTTCTTCCCTCGGGTCACGCAGCTCAGCTCCGTACCATCCTCCAGCTCCACTCCGTAGCGCTTGCCGTAGGATGCAACCACCAGTCCGTTTAAAAGCATATTGGACAAGGCTAGTGTACGATCAATGCATTAAGCCGGGAAATACGAATGCTGGCTGGCGGATGTGAATCATAAAATGCCGAATGCAGCGGGTCTGGTGTCAGCGTGGACGCGTTGTCACGGTAAAGCTTGACCAATGCCTCGACCAGGTAGCGTGCGTCGGCATTCTGTGCAGCATATTCATCTGCCTCGAACTCGTTCTTGCGCGAGTAACCTGCAAGTAGGGGGCGCAACAGGAACAAGAACACTGGAGTAACCAGCAGGAACAAGATCAGCGCCATATAGTCGCTGGGCTGTTGAACGCCGAGCCCGGCATAAAACCAATCCTGGCGGGCAAGCCATCCAAGCAAAGCTAGCCCAATGAAGCTGACGAAAAACATCAAGGCGATACGCTTGATCACATGTTTGTGCTTGAAGTGACCGAGCTCATGAGCGAGGACAGCTTCAATTTCATTTCCATTCAGGCGCTCCAGCAAGGTGTCGAAAAAGACGACTCGCTTGCTTGCGCCGAAACCGGTGAAGTAGGCGTTGCCATGACTGCTTCGGGTGGAACCGTCCATGACGAACAATCCTTGCGACTTGAATCCGCACTTAGTCAACAGGGCTTCGATGCGCTGTTTCAGCGACTCATCGCCCAGCGGGGAGAATTTGTTGAACATAGGCGCAATGAATGTCGGATAAATCGCCAGCATCAACAGATTGAACAAGCTCCATACCACCCACAAGTAAAACCACCAGTAGTCGCCAGCACCCTGCATGAGCCAGAGCGCGGCAAACAGCAGAGGGGCACCAAGCAACAATCCGACGATCCCATGTTTGACCATGTCCTTGAAGTACATCGCAGGCGTCATTTTATTAAAGCCGAAATGTTGGTCGATCACGAAGGTACGGTAATAGTCGAAGGGCAGGTCCACCACGCTGCTCACCAGCAATGCACTCAGAATGACCGCAGCCCCGCGGATGATGTCGTGATCTGGCAATAGGCCGCGCCATATTTCATCTATCAGCTGCAGCCCCCCGCCTATCGTCAGCAGTAATAACAGCACGGCCTGAACCGTGGTTTCCACAAGGGCAAGACGCGTCTTGGCCGAAGAGTAATCTGCTGCTTTCTGGTGAGCACCCAGACTGATGCTGGAGCTGAATGCATCCGGTACTTTGTCTCGGTGACGCTGGATATAGTGGACATGCCGCCTACCCAGCCAGATCCGGACAAGGGTAGTGAATACGAGGAGAGAGATGAACAGGATAGTCAGGTTCGTTGCCATCATTTTGCTTATTTATCAGTTAGAATATCACGCTTATTTTGAAGCAAGAACGCGGTGGAAGGTTCACCTTTCTTTGCATCCGCGCACATTTTAATGGAAATCATGATGCCACAACACAACGATAACCTTATCTGGCTGGATATGGAAATGAGCGGTTTGCAGCCAGACAGTGACCGCATCTTGGAGGTGGCAGCCGTTGTCACTGACGCAGAGCTGAATGTACTCGGTGAATCCCCAGTGCTGGTAATTCACCAGTCTGACGCCGTTCTGGATGGCATGGATGCCTGGAACAAGGGAACGCATGGACGTTCCGGACTGATTGAGAAGGTGAAGGCTTCCTCCCTGGATGAAGCGGCAGCTTCGCAGCAGATGATCGACTTCCTCAAAGAGCATGTGCCTGCGGGAAAATCCCCGATGTGTGGCAACTCCATTTGCCAGGACAGGCGCTTCATGGCGCGCTATATGCCAGAACTGGAGGCTTACTTCCACTACCGTAACTTGGATGTGAGTGTATTCAAGGAGCTGGCCAGGCGCTGGCGACCAGCCTTGGTCGCTGGATTCAAGAAAACCAGTAAACATGAGGCGCTGGCAGATATTTACGAGTCGATCGATGAACTCAAATACTACCGCGAGCACTTCATTCGGATGGCGTAGATAGCCGGGAGCGACGGGCAAAAAAAAGGGGTGCGTTAAACGCACCCACTAAGGGAGGAGAAGTATAGCTTTGGAGAAAGCTCGCACATTAAAAAGCATTGGCTATGCCATTTACTCTGCGTTAGGTAGCATATTAAAGTCGAAGTATTGCTGAATTATTGCCGGGACAGGCAAAATGGTTAGCAAACTGTTAAACAGTTGTAACAGTTTGCTAACTATGGATATTGGCAGGGCTGACGTTGGCAGATGGGCGGCCTAGCGGCGCTGGGCAAGTGATTGATACAGGTCCAGATAGAGTTTTGCACTGCTGGTCCAGCTCAGATCGCGGCGCATGCCGTTACGCTGGATTCTGCGCCATGCCCTCGGATCGTGATAATACACCAAGGCCCGCTGCACAGTATGAAGCAGTTGGCGAGGTTCCGCAGATTCCAGTACGAATCCCGTTGCCGTGTTGTTTTTCATTGTAGTGCTATTGCTGTCTTGGACTGAATCAGCCAGCCCGCCAGTGCGGGTCACGACAGGGGGGGTACCATAGCGCAGGCCATACATCTGGTTGAGTCCGCAAGGCTCAAAACGGGATGGCATGATGAACATGTCCGCACCTGCCATGATCTGATGGGACAAGGGTTCCTTATAGCCAATCGTTACGCTCACCTGGCGGGGATATCGTCTCGCCAGATCCTTGAATCCGTTCTCCATGTGTGCTTCACCGCTGCCAAGTACGACAATCTGGCAGTGCTTTGCCAATAGGCTCTCTGCCACTTCCAGGAAAATATCCAAGCCCTTCTGGTGTGTAAGCCTGCTGACGACGCCAAGCAGTGGCTTGTGGGGTGCGGTCTCGAGCCCCAACTGGACTTGAAGTGCTTTCTTGACGATTTTCTTGTCTGCAAGATGCTCCAGGTTGTAGGTCTTTGCAAGGTAAGGGTCGGTAGCCGGATTCCATTCCTGAATTTCAATCCCGTTCAATATGCCATGAATTTCATGGCTTCGGGCTGCCAGCAATCCCTGCATGCCAAAGCCGTATTGCTCCGTCTGGATTTCACGGGCATAGGTCGGGCTGACGGTAGTAATGCTATCGGCATAGTAGATTCCGGCCTTCAGGAAAGACATCTGCCCATAATATTCAAGGCCGTG
This sequence comes from Methylobacillus flagellatus KT, assembly GCF_000013705.1. NCBI lineage: Bacteria > Pseudomonadati > Pseudomonadota > Betaproteobacteria > Nitrosomonadales > Methylophilaceae > Methylobacillus > Methylobacillus flagellatus. Next base: position 1,580,314 of record NC_007947.1, on the reverse strand, counting down.
CATCTGGTAGCTGTGGTTAGGCAGGCCCAGCCGCTGTACCCATTCCGGCGCAAAGTTGCCCTGGAATGCTAGGTTGTGAATGCTGATAATGGATCTTGCATGAGGGCTGGCCGAATGATGCAGGAAGGCAGGAGTTAACCCACTTTGCCAGTCATTGCAGTGGACAACGTCAGGGATCCAGTCGTCCTGCAAGGGCGAGTGTAGGCCGCCCAATATACTGCCTACTTTGGACAAGATGCCAAAGCGCAGAGCATTGTCGCCCCAGTCAATGCCTTGGCCGTCGTTGTACGGGCCACCCGGTCTTTCGAACAACTGGGCATGTTCAACCACCATGACATCGACCCCTGTATCCGGCATTTTGCCCCCCAGCAGATTAACGCTGCCCACTTCCGGCAGGCCATGAATCTGCGTGATGAGGTGTTTTTCTTGCAGCTTTTCCAGCACTGCCGGATAACCTGGCAGCAATATGCGGATATCGATACCAAGGTCGCGTATAGCGGCTGGCAATGAGCCGCTGACATCTGCGAGGCCGCCAGTTTTGATTAAGGGGTAGGCCTCTGAAGTGACAAAAAGGATGCGCAAGGTATGTGCTCTTTGCTTTTTTGGGGAGTTGAAGATCAAGCGGCTCGGTTTCTTTTATCGTTCAAGCATATCAAATAACCAGGAAGGCGAGAATCCACTATCCGGGCTGAATGCATGGCACTAGATCGAGATGGTATTTGGGTTATTGCCAATGGCCGGCATCACCAGGTCGACACCCTGGCTGGGAAGCATCCATTCAATGAAAAAGCTCAATATGGCAATGAAAATGCTGGCAAAGAATGCCGTCCAGAACCCCGAGAGTTCAAACCCCTTGATCAGCTTGGCAACCAGCATGATCATCAAGGCATTGATGACGAGCGCAAAAAAGCCGAACGTTACCAGCGTGAGTGGAAAGGTGAGAACGAGTAACAGGGGGCGAATAACGGCGTTAACGAAGCCAAGTGCCAGCGCTGATATAAGCAGGGAAAACCTGGAGGAAAACGTGATTCCCGGAAAAATCATACTGGCGATCCATAATGATAGACTCATGATTGCCCAGTGGGTAATAAAGTCTAAAAAATTGTTAATTATCATTTTGTTAATAAGATAAATTAATGTTCTTTGATAATATTTTCAGCTGCCTGAAAGCCGCTCCTGATGGCGCCTTCAATCGTGGCGGGATAGTCCAGGAAAGCATCTCCGGTGCTGACATAGTCCCCTGCTAGCTGTATGCGCGGGTGCGGCGTAGCCTGCACCGGCCGAGGTAGGCCAGCTGTACAAGCAAAGGTTGCGCGTTTTTCTGCAATGACTTTATGCCATAGTGGCGGCGTCCCCAGCTGCCTAGGAAAAACGTCTTGGAGTTCCTGGTGTATCTTGGTGGCAAGATCGGATTGTGTCAGTGCCTGATGCTTGCCTTCTGCACTGATGACAACAGCAAGAAGACCAGTTTGCCCGTATAGCTGACCCCGGTCAAACACCCATTGCCCCAATTTTCCGGCGAGTCCATGCATGGCCTGAGGCAAGGCAATGGCTGAAGGGTACTGCAGGTAGACCGTGTAAATAGGCTGGTATTGCAACGCCTGACACTGGGCAATGATATCCTCCATGCTAGGCAGCGTTTGCAATAATGGCGCGACCCGGAAAGGGGAGGTGGCAATGACGACATGGGTGAAATCCTGCTCTTCAGTCCTGGACTTGAGTCGTACGCCATGATCCTGCGCATGCAGGCTAGTTATCGGTGCATTGAGATTGACCCGGCCACCATGCGATTGGATAAAGTTTGCTGCAGGCTCGACAATGAGTGTCGTGAGGTCGGCGCGAGGCAGAAGCAAGTCGCTGTCAGATTTCTTGTGCGCAAAACTATCGCGTAGCACATTGAGAAATGCTTGTGCGCTTGCCGTAGCAATCGGTGTGTTCAAGGCAGCCAGGCAGAGTGGCTCCCATAGCACGGTAATGAGTCTCGTGGGCTGACTTGCCAGCACTTGGTGCAGTGGCATGTCGGTTGGCAGGCGGAACCGTTGTAACCGCAGACTGGCCATGAAGCGCACGGCAGCAAGGCGCTCCTGAAAACTGAGGCCTTGCGCTTGCAGCAATCCACCGAGGATATGCCATGGCGCAGGCAGGGCAGGCATGCTTCTAAGGGAAAACTCATGCGGAATTTCCAGCTTGAGCGGTAAGCGTAACAAGCTGGTTCGGATTTCTACCCCGCATGTTTGCAGGAGCTCAAGACTAGAAGCATATGCGCCAAGCAGGATATGCTGTCCATTATCCAGCGAAAGACCTTGCCAAGTGATGCTTCGTGCCCGGCCTCCCAGTTGGTGGCTAGCGTCGAACAGGGTAGTCTTGAAACCGGCTTGTGTCAGTCTAACGGCAGCGGCCAGACCGGCGCAGCCGCCGCCAATCACCGCAACACGCGGCGCTAATTGCGGATCCATGTCAACCAGGCAAGCCAGAGCTTTCGTATAGGAGTAAGGGAAACACGCGCATTCAGCACAACCTGAATATCGTCTCTCTTGATTTCCTTGAGCAAGGTGCGGTAAATGGATGCCATGATGAGGCCAGTACGCTGTTGCTTTCTGTCTTCCAGAGGCAGTTCGGCAAGTGCCTTTTCGTAATAGCGTTCTGCACGCTCCACCTGGAATTCAAGCAATTGCCGCATATTGTCTGAGGCCTTGCCTTGCAGGATATCCTGCTCGCTGACCCCGAAGCGACTAATTTCATCCAGCGGCAGATAAATCCGTCCTCTGCGGCCATCCTCACCGACATCACGCGTGATATTGGTAAGCTGAAAGGCCATGCCCAAATCCAATGCATATTGCAGGGTTTGCGGGTTGCTGTACCCGAAAATGGAGGCGGAGAGCAAGCCAACTACGCTGGCAACGCGATAGCAGTAAAGCTCGAGCTCTTCAAAGTCGCGATAACGGTTTTGCTCCAGGTCCATCTGCATGCCATTGATGATCTCGAGAAAATGCTGCTGCTTGAGCTTGAGCTCCCTTACCGGAGACTGTAGGGCCATGGTAACGGGATGCTGTGGCTTCCCCTCGAAAAGATTGATGATTTCACTCCGCCACCAGTTGAGCTTGGTTTGCGCGACATTGACATCCTGAACGTCATCGGCAATATCATCTACCTCCCGGCAAAAAGCGTACAAGGCGGTAATGGCCTCTCGTTTGGCTTTCGGCAAGAACAGGAAGCTATAGTAGAAGCTGGAGCCGCTGGCAGCGGCTTTATTCTGGCAATATTCTTGCGGGCTCATTTTTTTCTTACTGCGCGGTACAGCATGTAGGCCCAGTCCGTTGGCTTGAGGGTTGGGCGTTGGTTGAACACATCGCCCCGAACATGATGAAGCTTTTTCAGGATGCGCTCACCGCCGGCAATGATCATCCGCATTTCCAGCCCAATACGGCCTGGCAGGGCAAGGCCAAGCGGTGCCCCGGATTGCAGCAGTTTGCGCGTGCGGTTTACCTGGAATTCCATGAATAGACTCCAAGTGCCTCCGCTATGCTGACCGGCAATCTGCTGCTCTGTAATGTTGTATTTCTGCAGCTCATCTAGTGGCAGGTAAATGCGGTTCTTGCGATAGTCGACATCGACATCCTGCAGGAAGTTGATCAGCTGGAGCGAAGTGCAGATTGCATCCGACAAAGCCACGTTGCGGGGCGTTGCTTGCTTATATAGATGCAGCATCAACCGGCCGACCGGGTTGGCTGAGCGACGGCAATAATCAATCACCTCACCGAAATTGGCGTAGCGAGCCTTGACGACATCCTGGCTGAATGCGGAAAGCAAATCGTAAAATGGTTCCAGTGGTAGATCGCGCTCTTGGATCATGGCCTGCAATGCCTGGAACAAAGGCGTGTCAGGCGTTGCTCCATGCTTGATTTGGTCTAGCTGTGAGCGAAACCCATCTAGCAACGCCAGCCGTTCTTCCGGTGACAGTTCGCCTTCGTCGGCAAAGTCGTCAGCCTGGCGGGCAAAGGCATAGACCAAGCCAACGGGTGCACGCAAATCCTTGGGGAGGAGCACAGAAGCAACAGGAAAATTTTCATAATGGGCTTTGGCAAGCGCCATGCTCTGCTGGATAGTGGCTTGAATGGGTGTGGTCATAAGCAGCATAAAGTATGCCATAAAATACCCTTTATCGCGCTGGGTGGCACGTGAAGATTGTTGCGCTACAATGTGTCAATCCGTCATTGTGGAGTTTTCATGCTAGGTATTATTGGAGGTACGGGGCTGACCAAGTTGGCCAATCTCAAGATCAAGCGCAGGCAGATTGTACGCACGCCTTATGGCGAACCTTCCGGCCCTTTAACTTACGGCGACATTTGCGGTTACGAAGTGATTTTTCTTCCCCGGCATGGGCATGGACATACCATTCCACCCCATATCGTCAATTATCGTGCCAATATTTGGGCGCTCCATGCCGAAGGCGTACGGGACATTGTGTCCGTCGCAAGCGTTGGGGGCATCCATCCCCGCTTGGATCCGGGCGTGATTGCGTTGCCGGACCAGATCATAGACTATACGCACGGACGCAAGAATACCTATTATGACGGCGGCGACCTGCCGGTGAAACATATTGATTTCACAATGCCTTACAGCGACAGGTTGCGCAACTTGTGTCTGGAGGCTGCAACCAATATAAGTGAGTCCATCATCGACGGGGGCGTATATGCATGTGTACAAGGCCCCCGTCTTGAAACTGCCGCAGAAATCAACCGCCTGGAAAGGGACGGCGCTACCATGGTTGGCATGACAGGCATGCCGGAAGCGGCGCTCGCACGGGAGCTAGATATGCACTACGCGGCCATTTGTCCCGTGGCCAATCATGCGGCGGGGCGGGGAAGTAGCGCAAAGGGCATCCAATACGACAACATGGGGGATGTCCTCAACAAAACCATGCAACGTGTCCGAAATCTGATAGAAAGGGTCGTGGTAGGCCATGCCTGTTAAACCTGTGCTAAAAATGGGAGAGCCTTTGCTATTGCAAAAGGCAGAGCCTGTCCAACAATTCGATACACCTGAACTTCATGCGTTGATCAAAGATATGGAAGACACCATGGCGCATTTGAACGGTGCTGGGATCGCCGCCCCGCAAATTGGTGTCAGCCTCCGGGTCGTAATTTTTGGTGTGGGCCATAATCCGCGATATCCGGATGCCGAGCAGGTACCCTACACAGTACTGGTTAATCCCACGCTGACCCCGATAGGTGAAGAGCTGGAGGATGGCTGGGAAGGGTGCCTTTCCGTCCCGGGCATGCGCGGCATAGTTCCTCGGTATCAGCGGTTGCATTACACCGGCTATGACCAATATGGAAACCCAATAGACCGCTTGGTTAGCGGTTTCCATGCAAGAGTGGTACAGCACGAATGCGACCACCTAGACGGTATTCTTTACCCGATGCGAATCCGTGACCTTGCCCAGTTTGGCTTTACCGACGTGCTTTTCCCCGGGATGGTGGTGGAAGACGATTAATCTTGTGATAGAATGGCGGCCTTTCTTCAGTCAACATGACTGATGTTAAAACGGAAGTGTGGCCGAGTGGTTGAAGGCACCGGTCTTGAAAACCGGCGACCCGAAAGGGTTCGTGAGTTCGAATCTCACCGCTTCCGCCAGTTTCCTCATATTTCCCCTATATCCAAAGTCAAAAAACAGGATCAACCTGGAATTAAATCACCTGCGGTGAGAAAGTTTCAGGGTTGGAAAATATCCGACTGCGCACCTTCTGCCAGCAAAAGCACCTCAAGCAAAGCACCGTCATGCAGATGATCGGGCGAGGGCAGATCCTGCAGGCGCTATACAGTCACAAAACCAAGCATTACCACTTGCCGCGGGATCTGCGGATTCACCTGAATTGAATTTAGGCCCCTTTCGGGGCTTTTTGTTACGAAGGTTTTGTAGATAATATTGTTGCTATCGTGTGCATAGGAAATATTTTCAAATGGCCTCTGCGTTTGAGGGTAATTAGCTGATTTTCTTCATTAATGCATTCTATAGTTCCGTATCGCCCGCTCCCAAAAAGATAGTAAAGATTATCTCCGATTTTTGCATTAGGTCCATCTCCGAGATTAACTATTCCGTCTTTAATATAGGATCTGGGTGCTATAAGTATTGCTTTCATTTGAATCTCCTAATTATGGCAGGGGTATGGGGCTGCTTTAAGCCCCCATGTAGACATTACGCCCGCCCACCTGTTATTTCCCCTTTTCGCGTGATTTTATGTATCGGTATTAACCGATGGGTTCAATCGCGCCCTGTAGACAAACCTCGTCAAAACTCCTGCTAACAAGGCAGTCAACCGCAAACAAGCCAATATTCACCCATTTGATGACGCATTTAAAAGCGTGTCCTAGGGGTAAGGTATCAGTAACAACAAAAAATCGTTCCTGCATGGCATATCTACACGGATTTCATCATCAGGGCCGTCGATCGACGGCCCAAAGGCGCTAGGCGTAGAAAGCTGTATCGATGGATAGCAAAAGAAAAGCTCCGACTAGCGGAGCAAATTGAAGCGACTTGCAGATATCTATGCAGCTTGAGCGCAGTTAGCGGCAGGCATATGTTGGAGTTGATGGATAGACCACCCAGGCAGATGAGCTTGGAGTTCATCTATCGATCGAAGCGTAATTATTGATCCATAATTTAACATAATATACAAAGCTGGCTTAGCGCAAGCGCACCAAATAAGGCTTGAGAGGGTAGGGCTGACGCTCCCAGCAATGTCAAACCGGAAACGGTTCCCAGCACTGCCATCATTTCCATCCTTGCAAAACCTGCTTCCTTAAGTTTCGCCTCGTTTTCCTTCATGATCTTTACTGCTTCCCACAATTCCAGGTTGGCAGCGCTAGCTAGCTTTTCCATGTTTTGCCAAGTTGGTAAAGATTTACCTGATTTCCAATCGGTAATGTTTTGGGTTGTGAAGCCATTTTTCAATGCAAAAGCTCTATCGCTTGCAATCTGCTGCTTTTGCTTTCCTATTTCTACCAATATATAAGCGTTCATCTCTTAGGTTCCCAGTGATCTACAGTGCATCTGGCTACTTCATTAGTAATGGCGTCAGTTTTGTAGATTTTCTTGCATTCGGCGGTATCTCTACCTTTCACCATTACGTATTGAATTTTTCCGTTTTCTTGCTTCAGCGGCATAACCCCTAGTTTTTCGATTCCTACCAGGTGTTGCCTTTCTGTGAACATATTGCCGATGAAGTCTGCCTTGCCATAGCGCTTCATAATCAACGCTGAGTCCAACATTAAGCCTCCAAGCAATATCCCTGTTGCAATCAAAAGTATTGTTTTCATTGGATTTTCTTCCTTTTTTGAAAGATTTTTTCTTTCATAGTACTACTTAAGAAAAATTCTTGACAATATAAGATTTATTCTTTAATGTAAGAATTAATCTTATATCCATTGGATATTAGATTCTTTTAGATCAATTTCCAGAAAGGGAAACTCGAAAATGTCTCAGTATCCAGTCCATGTTACTGCCTCCGAACTCATTGAAGGCATCGCCAAGTCATCCGGCAATCCATACAAAATGGTCCGCATTCAAGGTGTTCTTGAAATCGGTGAGGATCGTCAAATATTCCGCACTGTGCTTCCTAGTGGTTCCGAATTGCCAAAGCCTGGTCGCTACCTGGCTGACTTTGAACCTCGTGTTAACAATCAAACCATGGAACTCGGCGGCGGTATAACTAAGCTCGTTCCGGCTGCACCAGGCAAGTAATAGGGTAGGGGAGCGCAGCGCTCCCCATTCTTTCAGGGGAAATCATATGGCTACCATCTGGAATAACCTTAGCTTGCCTAGTCGCAAGCGTCTTCTATCCCAATCGGGATATTCAAAAATGTACGCCAATAAAGACTATGACCATCTCCCGTCATGGGTGCGTATAGATATCGAGTACACATATAAATTAATTCGAGTGGATCAAGTTTAATTTTTTTTATTTCTTGTTATTTAGGTAATCCAACATGAACCGATACCACGCAATTATTAAAGCTATTGATCAGGTAACTGGTGATTTATGGCCATTTTTTATTGCGCTATTTCTATGCCTGTTTGGCATGGGCGTAATTGCCTTGGTCTTCTCATTGGCTAGATTTCTTTGGGTGCTTGCATAAATGGCTGCCGGCTGGTCTGTATTGGGGAATTGCTATACCACCTCTGAACAAGTGGTGAATGCTTTTACTGCGGTCTATTCATCGCATCACTTTGACAATACTGGTCATTTTTATAATTTTCCTGAATCAATATCTTTCAATCCTGCAACGTCTACAGTGACGTTTAAAGTACGGTGGGATAACAATACATATTCGCCGAATGATTGGAAAACCGTAATACTCCAAGCCTGCGACACTGACCACACACCCACGCCAGCCAATGTAGTCATTAACGGTAACGGCACGCCTGGAATCGTCCAGCCCCCTTTGGAAACAGTCACGCCTGACACCAAGCTTTCGAGCATTTCGGGTGATGACATCATCATTCTCTGCGCTGTTCTCTTTGCCTCCCTGTTTGGCTTTAGTTTCGGGATCAGCGGCGGAAAAGGCATTGCAAGATGACAATTGCAATATTTATGAAGTGGTTCTTTGTCAGCTTCGGCGCAAGCTACATCCTTGGTTTCATGCTGGGGAGCGCTATTTCTTTTTTTCAAAATTTCACAAGGAGTTAATCATGAAAGCATCTGCTTTGCTCAAAACATTGATGGCCTCTGCTGCTGTCGCAACCGTCACCATGCCGGAAATCGCTTCGGCTGCAAGCCTTTTGCCTGCTGACGCACTGACTGGCATCGGCACTGACGCCATTGATACCGTCAAGGATATCGCCGTGCAATTCATCCCCATTGTTGCCGGTGTATCCATTGCCTGGTTCATCCTGACCGCTGCCAAGAAAGGCCTTGGCAAGGCTGGCGTGAAGTAATCACGGAGAGCCGGGGAAACCCGGCTTTTTCAACATGAAGCCAATCAAAAAAACCTTCATTGCCTTAACTGCCATTGCGGCCTTGACTATCCCTGTCGCTGCCAAGGCGTTTCTTCCATTGGCTGGTATTGCTATTTTGGTATCTGCCGGTGATCTCGGCGGACCACTTTTGATTAGCGGGCTCGGGTTTGCTAACTTGGTTGCTGCTTTATCCATAACTGCAAAAGACAACAATTCAAATTCTGACCTGGCGTCTAAGCCAATTACCGTTCAAATTGATCCTGATAAGCCTTTAACTGTTCCTGAGGGCTGGCAGGATGATAAGACTCCGCCTCCTTCCATGGATGTCCAATTGTCTTGTCCTGCTTCCACGTCAAGCAGGGCTGAGTGTCAGAATTATGGCGTTTGCAAATACACTTTAACGACAACATATGCTGATGACGGAAATGGCAGATGTGCAGTTACCATGACCGTGAGTGAAGTCGATTTCGTCCCTAATCAATACAATGTTGTCCCTGGTACTTTCCCGGGTGGTACTGTTGATAAGGTAATGACTTGTCCTCCTGGCTATTCTGGGACAACCTCTTGTGTCCTACAGAATCCCGAACAAGTCAAAAAGCCAGAAAAAGGCAAGGATGAATTCCGCCGTGAAGGCAATCAATTCGTCCGTGATCCTCAGCAAAACCCGGCGGACAACAATCCCAATCTAGTCCAGGAAGCACCTAATAGAATCAGCTACACGGATGCTTCAACAGGCGAAAAAGTCACTATAGAACTGAACTCGGCTACTGGCGGCGCGACTGTCACGCATACAGTCCCTAATTACGGGAACAACACCACAAGCCAGCAAGTCACGACCATCTCTGGCGGTTCCGGCTCTGGTTCCGGATCCACTGTCTCCGGACAATCCACGGCTACCTATCCTGGCACTGGCGATCTGACTGGCACGACACTCATTCCCGGTGGCACTGGCTCCGGCACTGGCGACTGTGCTCATTGCGCTACTGAAGTCACGCTATCCAATCTCCGTGACATCACCTATGACACCAGGCAGTTACTCTCAGGGCAGGGCGCTCAACCTGAACTGGCGGGGCAGGGGCTGCCTGACGTGTTGAACGCATCCCAGGATTCCACCTTTACCACGCTGACGGCCAACATGCGCTCCATGGTCAATGAATCCGGCCTATTGCAGCTCTATACAGAAAAAGTCCTGCCTGCGTCTCCATGGACATTGGCAATGCAGGATGAATCCGCCAATTGCAATCTAAGTTTCCAGTTCCTCGGCCAGTCCTATGAAATCAGCATCTGCGAAGCTCAGCCTTACCTGCATCCTGCACTGGCCTTTATTTTCTTTGTCCTGACCGCTATAGGTGTTTTCAACCTCATCACTGAACGCCCAGAAGGGGGTGCATGATGCATTGGCTCTTCATCGGTCTGGCTAGCATTGTTGAAAAGGTCGTGACCTGGTTTATCCTTCGCGGCCTCAAGAAAAGCGCCTATTTTCTTGGCTATGTAACGTTCATTATCGGGCTGTTCACTGCCTTCTTGTCTGCTACCTATATTGGCTTGAATGTGCTCCGTCCCATTACGCCAACAGGGGTTGCTTTCGGCCTGGCTTTCCTGCCGCCGTCCACGCCGGCCTTCATCTCTTTCTACGTCACGGTATTGATTACCAAGCGGGTCTATGACTGGCATAAGCACCTGAGCCGTGATTTCACCCAGGCTACATTGCGCTTCTGACCATGGCGAACTGGACGTTAACGGGTGATCTCGGTGCGGGGAAGTCCATCATCTCCACCGGCAAAATCATGGACTTCCTCGCCGCTGGCCTGCCTGTCGCCACTAATATGGATATCTACCCAGAAAACTTTCTTCCTCCTACCAGTAGGGCTACACATGTCAGGCTACCGGATTTTCCTTCTGCTGATGATCTTTGGGCTTTGGGTATGGCTTCAAGCAGCCGAAATGAAAGCACGTTCGGATTGGTCGCGCTCGATGAACTCGCCGTCTTTCTTAATTCCAGAGAATGGCAAGGCAAGGCACGTGACCAGGTAATCAAATACCTGCGCCATGTGCGTAAAAACCATTGGCATACCTTGTTCATTACTCAGGACATCGAATCCATCGATGCCCAGGCCAGAAGGGCGCTCATTGAGCATAAAGTCGTCTGCAAACGTACGGATCGCCTCAGCATCCCATTTCTCGGCCCTATCCTCCGGCTGCTCGGCTTGAAAGGTAGGCTGCCACAAGTTCATATGGGCATCGTCCGCTATGGCAAACAGGACTACTCCCCGAAAGTCGATACCTGGTGGTATCGCGGCAACAAGCTTTATGACGCCTATAACACTGACCAGGTATTCACGGATGAAATTGAACGTGACCTGACCCTGTATGGCTACATCATTGATCAATCTGGTAAGCGCCAGGTCAAGGAATATCCGGCACAAGTCACGGGCACATTCTGCGTGCTCAGCCCCTGGCACTTGAAAGGGCGCTATATGTCCTTTTACCAGCGCTGGTCCTATGCCATCCATGCCTTTGCCGGCATCTCTATCGCCATCGTTGCCTTGTTCTCCTGGATCAGCTACGCAAACAACGTCAAGCCACAAACCGTCACCGCTGCGCCTGCGGCCTCCATTGAGGAAATCAAGGGCCTCATGGACCTCGGCGATCATTTCATCATCACCACAAAAGCCGGTCTTGTCCTGGAATCATGGGAGTCTAGGAAAGACGCTACCGGCACTTACTATAAGGTAGGCCAATCATGGTACAAAAAGCCTTCGCAATCCTGATCTTTTCCATGCCGCTTCTGGCCCGGGCTGAAGTCAATCTTGAATTCGCCGCTGTTACCATTCCGGAATTTGCTCAAACCGTCCTCAAGGGCATCATCAAGAAAAACTACATCCTGTCTCCTGACGTCCTGACCGATGGCCGCACCATTACCGTCTCCATCAAGGCAGCCAAGGAAGACAAGCTTCAATCCCTGGTAGCGGATGTCCTGGAACAGAACGGCATCCTGTTGCAGGAGCGCTCCGAGTATCTATACCTGACTCGAAATCAGGCACACATGGATATGCCTCCATCGCTGCCGGGTGATCCTCCGCCAATGGCTGCTGATCATGAGCAACCTGCCCAGGATCATCCGCAGGCTGCGCTGCCGTCTGACCTGCCGGTCTATTCATACCGGCCGCAATATCGTGACCAAAAGGAAATCGGCGATTTACTCAAGTTTGCCGGTGCTGAAGTCCAGGCCATCACGGATGACGTTGTGTTTTACCGGGCGGATGAATCCAAGCAAGACATGTTGAAAACTATCCTCGCTGACCTGGACAGGCCGGCGAATGAAGTCGTTGTTAAAGCCTATATCTACGAAGTTACCAATACGGTCCGCGACTTGAATGCCATATCTGCTGCTGTCAGCCTGTTGAACTCCAGGCTGGGCATTACGATTGAAAATGGCGCAACGCAATCCAATCAGCTCAAGCTGTCATTGCCCAATATCGATGTCCTGATTTCGGCTTTTGATTCGGATAACCGTTTCAAGCAAGTCAGTGCGCCATCCCTGCGCGTCAAGAACGGCAAGAACTCCCGCTTCAGCGTGGGCACTGAAACACCCACGATCGCATCTACGACACAAACCAATAACGGCAATCCCGTCCAGTCCATCATTTACAGGCCATCCGGCGTCATCCTGGAGATCACTCCCAAAATTCTCGCCGAAACCATCGAGCTGGACATTACGCAACAAATATCCAGCTTCCAGCCCACGACAACAGGTGTTAATCAGTCGCCAACACTGTTAAAGCGTGAAATCAAGACGGTAGTGAATACTAGAGACGGTGAATTGATCCTGCTCGGCGGCTTGAATGAGTCTAGGCTCAGCAAGCAGCGCCAGGGCTTGAGCTTCCTGCCGAGGTTGTTCAATGCCAACACCGATTCAGATGAGAAAAGCGACATCCTGCTAGTTATGCAGGTACAGCGCCTTTAAATAGATCCTCTTGTTCAATTCGTTGCCTGGATGGTCTTGTTTTGAATCCCTTAACCCATCGTTTAAACCAAGCTCTGGCTTTTTCCATGTCCTCGCTGATCGCCTGCAAAGCAATGCCCGTCGCGCATTCAAAGTCTAGCCAAAGCTGTCGCTCTTTGAATTCCTTTTGCTTCATGAACTGCCGGTTAATCTTCATTGTGCGCTCCAGGTGTGCTGTATGTGACGTGTTTTTGCGTCACATACGGCATACCTGCCGACTGCTGGATATGAGTGATAGGGTCAAGACTGAAACCGCGAAGCGGCGCGGTAAATGGAAGGGGCCCATTCTGAATTTTGAATGGGAAGGATGCCGTTTAAGGAGCGGTCTTGATGCTATTGCTCATATGTAGTTCCAGCACCTCAATAGAAATGAGCGCTAGCGAACACGTTCGCTTTAACCTCTTGCAGGGTCCGGGGCGGCAAAGCCCCGGCTATTACAAGGCTTGCTGTCGTCGCATGAAATTAAGGTGCGCTGACCGCACGCGATAGCGCGCGGCAGCGCGCCTAGATTCATCTTACGGACACATAACGTAAATGAAGAGGAAAACGCCCGAGGAATAGGGCATATAAAACAGAGTAGGGAAGTAGTAGATAAAAAAATGGGCTAGTCGGTTGCACCCGTCCTAGCCCTGCCACATGACCATCTTGAAGGAACTCATGCGACATGTTGAATAGTGTAGCACACGGAATTGATGCAAGCTTCAAAATGACCGTCCGGAAATTCCCAGAAGTCATTGAAGTAACAGTAAAACCCGTAAATCATATGCTGGAGCTGGCGCGTAGTCGCTCTCACGGCCTCAAGAAAGCGCCTTCCAAGGTAGAGCTGCCTGAGGAAGAAAGGGCGCGTAAAGACGAAGAAAACAAGCTCCGCGCCATCCGTCGAGCAAAGCAAAGCATCAGATGGCTAGTCCATCGTCTCAAGGCTGATCACTTGGTGACGTTGACCTATCGAGACAACATGCAAGACACCGAGCAGCTCAAGCGCGATTTTGACCAATTCCGCCGTCTCATGCTCGCCAGGTATCCAGACTGGAAATACGTTGCGGCAAGAGAACAACAAGAACGTGGTGCTTGGCATTTGCACTTGGCCGTGCAAGGTCGCCAGGACATCAAATACATGCGTACCTGCTGGTACAAGGTTCTCGGCTGCTTGGGTGCTACTGGTAAAGATGTCATGGGGCAAGTCGATGTCGTTGGCCCTAGAAAGCGGTTTGGGCAACCTAAAGGCACATGGAAAAGCGCCAAGCTCGCCAGTTACCTGACAAAGTACCTGGATAAATCCTTCAACATGCTCGAGCATTCATCAAAACGCTATTGGGCTAGTAAGGGCGCTCCAAAACCTGAAGTCGTTCAGCATTGGCTGGGTTCCCAAAATATTACTGAAATGATCAAAGATGCCTTTGACATCGCCATGTTGCACGGCCTGGAAGACTTCCCAGCGCAAATTATGCAAAGCCGAGATAGAACGTTGTTATGGCTATCAGGAGCCAGGAATCTGAGACTTTCATTCTCAAATAGTTTTGATCTTGCTGAATAGACGAAAATAGTGCTATAGTTAATTTGTGCGGCACCAAATTAGGTACACATACACGCAAACATACACATACACGCAAACATACACATACACGCAAACATACACATGACCTCTGAGGAGGTGAGAAAAATTCATGAATACGCAAGATATTTCTAAATCCAGCGTCAAAATGATTGGTTCTAACGGACAGATCTCATTAGGCAAGGAATTCGCTGGTAGGCAAGTTTTAGTTGAGGAGCGCGAGCCAGGTGTCTGGCTTATACGTACAGCACGTATCATTCCTGATAACGAACTATGGCTACATGAAGCAGGTGCAAAGAGAGATTTGGATCGTGCTTTAGACATTGCTTTAAGCACCAAACCTGAGGAAATCAATGATCTTGATGCGTTATCAAGAAAGATCAATTCCGATGAGCATAAGAGTTAAACTGGATATTAATAACGAAGTATTCCAACAAAACTTATTTGGTCTCGACAAAACTGAACGCAATCGAGTGATCAATACACTTGAAAAGCTTTCCAAGCTTGATTGGGATCAGTTATATAGAGATCAAGGCTTGAAATGGGAAAAGATTATTAGTATCAAACCACCTCAAGGAATTGATGCTATATATTCTCTTCGTATCACTCAGGCACGTAGAGCAACGGCCATTAGGCAAGGTGAGTATTTAAGATTTCTTACCATTGAGCCTGATCACGATGCAACCTACGGTAAAAAGTAGTTAATTTCACAAACCCTGCAATTGCGGGGTTTTTTCATATTTGCAGAACGCGTTTAAAATCGCCGGTTAAGGGTAAGATATAGGTAACAAGAAAAAAATCGCTCGTAGAAATGAGTTACCAGTCTAAGCAATTCCATTATGTTGATGTGCCTTTATGGGCAGATAAATTGAAACAGTTATATTGGGTGATTCGTGTTGAACGTCATTCCAGGGTTAAACGGCGTCGATATTATAGATATGTGCTGAAGGAAAAGCTGCGTTTAGTAGAAATGGGATATGACCAAGAACTAGTGAATGCGATATGCAGGTATTACTGTGAACTGAGTGTCGTTAGCGGCAGGCGTCTGGAACAGGTCTTGGCTAACCCGAATCCTCAGAAGAGTCTCGAATTGATCTACAGAACGGACCATAAAAATTTGTCCGTCAATTTTACATAATATACATTATGCGAAGTGTAAAGCTAACTAAAATCTTTTTCTTGATTGAAAGCTAAATAGGAGGCACTTAGGCACTCACACAACAAAAAAAGCCCTGATCAGGGCTTTTTTGTATTACCTGCTATAGATAGTTTAGTATTTTTGCAGCTATCCAACTCAGTGAGACGACAATAATCATCAGCACAATAAGGCCTGATGCCCCGTAACCGTTATTGAAATTCATGAATTTCCTAAGTTACGCTTTGCGGATTTTCCGTAGGCGAAATACACCTTAACACCTTTTATCTACCAGGCGAGAAATACTTGTGGCAGAGGTTGAGGAGTCAGCTCTCGTCAAAACGCCTTGGCGCGTTGGATAATGGTGCTGGTCTATATGATGGCCTCAGGCAGCCCTAGACTTCGGCAGTTAGCGTTTGGATTTCTCAATACGATTTAGCACACTTCTAACGGCATCGATCGTCATACTGCACGAATCCAATTTGCGTTCATCATCAATCAAAAGCCAAGCTTTTTCCGTGTCGCCATCGCAGGCCGCAATCAGGCGCGCCATGAGAAGATCAAGCTCTGTCGCTTTGAAAGCGGATTGTCTGAGTACAACACAGAGTATCACCCCAATAGCCACTTGTACCATTAAAAGCTCAAATATCGACATAGTCGGTGATTTTATGCTTTTAAATCTAATACAAGATAAGCATTAGCTGATTTTTAAATAGGAAAACCTGACATCCACCCAACGTTTTCTGGCAACCATTGATAAGTATCAATTCATACCGAAAACGCCACATAGCGCCGGAAATTCCGTCAGCATCGTTTTTAGGAGTACTCCATTAAGATTGAGTCATAGTTGCTGGTCTTTCGATATTTTGACTTTGTCAACCACGATCAAAGCGCGCGACTGAAAATGATTCGAAACAGAGTTTCCATATCATGCCGCTACAGCTTCCAGTGTCCGAATGTGCATATTTGTCGTGGGCAAGGCGAAGCTAATGTTCAGTTTATTAAATTCTTTAATCAGGTCTAAGTTAATTTCTTGTTGTATGTCCATGTATAAATTGAAATCGCTGGAGTCGACAAAATAGATGACTTCAAAATCCAATGAACTGGAGCCAAAACCTTTCAAGTGTGCTCGATCAAATCTCGTATGTTCAGATTTTTCTATTGCAGATTTTACAATGCCGGGGATCTTGGCAAGGATGGCTGGAGGGGTATCGTATGTGACACCAAATTTGAACTCCACCCTGCGTTCTGACATGCGCTTATAGTTATGGATGGTATTTTTGAGAAGCTCCGTATTGCTGCATACGATTTGCTCGCCGCTGATGCTTCTGATATGCGTGGTCTTCAGCCCTATTCTCTCGATGCTGCCAGCTACTTCGCCGAAAACAACAAAGTCACCGATGACGAATGGTTTATCCAAGCCAATCGCCAGGGAGGCAAACAGGTCGCTCAGAATATTCTGAACCGCCAGGGCGACTGCAACGCCCCCCACACCCAGACTGGCGATGAATGCGGTGATATTGATGCCGACATTGGAAAGAATCGCCAGCAGGACGATGGACCAGATGGCAACTTTCAGTATCCAGCTGAGCATTGAGGTGATGACGGGATTAGGCGCTTGCTCATCCTTTTCCAGCAATTGCATATTGGACCAGATGGTAATGCTCTTACTCACCCAGAGTGCAAGCTGGATGCCAATCACGAAGAAGGTCAAGTGGCTCAGGCGGTGTTCCCATTTTTCAGAAAGATCAAGAAACTGCAGAGCAATCAGTAGCGCAAATAATGCCAAGGTGATTTTCTGGGTACTGCGCAGCACTTCCGCCAGTGCATGATTAAATCTGTTTTCCGTTCCACTGACATCGACTGATAATTTCTTGATTGCAATCGAGCAAAGGTAGCTGAGAAAAAAGTAGGAAGATATTGCAACGATTATTAATGTAAGCCATTGTAATAATGACAGCCCAATAAAGGTATTGATTTCCAAAAAATCCTGCATTCGATTCCTCCAAGGTTATATTGAGAGCGAATGACAGCCTGCCCTTCCCTGCCCAAGATTATTCATTCCGCCTGAGATGAGTCGTGGATATCAATCGGATTATTCTAATTTTTCTGTCAGAGAGTATTACAAAAAATTTTGGCAAATGAAGAAAGTTAATACTACACAATGCATTAGCATTGACTTGAGTTATACGGAAAAATTTACATGAAATTACATTGGATATTTTTATGAAATATTTTGTGAAACTTACCCAATGGAATTCCTACCAATAGGAGAAAACCACGTTTTAGATTGCATTTCCTGTTTCCTGATAACACTGCTGAAAGGAATTATCGCGTGCATCAATACAAAGATTTTTTCCTTTACTCAATATTGTTGTTGATCGGTTTTCTCACAGCTGCCTGTAGTCAGGATAGCGCGCCCCCCAACCCTGATTCATCGCCACCTTCAGTTGCCCAGGGCAATTATCCACATAACAATTCTTCCCCCCCTACCTGGCTGGAAGCCGATGAGGATGGCCAATGGACCATGCCGGCAAAAAATTATGCCAGCACGCGCTATAGCGGCCTCTCTCAAATCAATCGCGATAACGTGAAGGATTTGAAGCTTGCCTGGACATTTTCGACCGGCCTTACCCCCGGGCACGAGGCGGCCCCCGTGTTTGTTGACGATACTTTGTATGTGGTCACGCCTTACCCGAATACCGTGTATGCACTGGCATTGGATGGCAGCAAAAAATGGGAATACAAACCTGATACGCATCAGGAATCGCAAGGCATGGCCTGCTGCGATGTGGTGAACCGCGGCTTGGTGCATGTGAATGGCAAATTGTTCTTCAATACGCTGGATAACCATGCCATTGCACTGGAGGCAGACACGGGCAAGGAGCTATGGAAAACCAAGGTGGGCGATCTCCAGCGCGGAGAGACGATGACAATGGCGCCGTTGGTGGTCAAGGGGAAAATGCTGGTTGGCAACAGCGGCGGCGAGATGGGCGTGCGCGGCTGGTTGAAGGCACTGGACACCGAGACTGGCGAACTGCTCTGGACCGCGTACAGCACCGGCCCGGACAAGGATGTATTGATCGGCGAGGAGTTCAGGCCGTTTTATGCGCAGGATCAAGGCAAGGACCTCGGAGCCAGTAGCTGGCCGCCAGAAATGTGGAAAATCGGTGGCGGCACGGTATGGGGCTGGCTTTCCTATGACCCGGAGCTGGACCTGGTCTATTACGGCACAGGCAATCCCGGACCCTGGAACCCAGACTTCCGACCCGGGGACAATAAGTGGACTTTGACGGTATTCGCGCGCCGCCCGGACGATGGCAGCGCGATCTGGGCCTACCAGATTGAACCGCACGATCTCTATGACTACGACGGCGTCAACGAAAGCCTGCTGATTGACATGCCCTTCAACGGTGAGCAGCGCAAGGTATTGGTCAGGCCGGAGCGCAACGGTCATGTCTACGTAATGGACCGCACCAGTGGCGAGGTCTTGTCCGCCAACACCTACGTGCCAGTCAATGTCACAGATGGGGTCGACCTCAAGACCGGTCAGATGCGCAAGGTGAAAGATAAGCAGCCCGGGACCAACCGCACGGTGCACAACATCTGCCCTGCGGCCCCTGGCGGCAAGGATTGGCAGCCGTCCGCCTATTCCCCCAGAACCGGGCTCATCTATATGCCACATAACAATCTGTGCATGGATATGCACGGTACGCAGGCCAACTATATCGCCGGGACACCCTACGTTGGCTCCGATGTGAAGATGTTTGCCGGGCCTGGGGGGCACCGTGGCGCCTATACGGCCTGGGACCCGGTCGCGGGTAGCAAGGTCTGGAGCATCAAGGAGGAATTCCCGGTCTGGAGCGGTACAGTGGCGACTGCGGGAGACATTGTGTTCTACGGCACCATGGACCGCTGGTTCAAGGCATTGGATGCCAAGACCGGTGAGCTGCTGTGGAAATATCGCGTAGGTTCCGGCATCGTTGGACAGCCGGTGACTTTCCAGGATAAAGACGGCAAGCAGTACGTCGCCATATTTTCTGGTGTAGGTGGCTGGTCAGGCGCCATCGTTTCCGGTGGGCTGGATGCGCGCGACGGCACTGCGGCCCTGGGCTTCGTCAATGCCATGAAGGATTTGCCGCAACATACTGACAAGGGAGGGCAATTGTATGTGTTTTCCCTATAACAAAACGGTGGCCATGCTCGCTGTACTGATGCTGAGCGGCTGCGAAGACCAGGCCGCCCTGCGCAATGCCGACAACCCGCCCTCGCCTCCTGCTGCCCGGATGACGGAATTTGGCCCCGGGACCGAGGATGCGACCATCACACAACATCCCTACATGGACAACCGCCATGCCATCAACGAGGGGAAACGGCTTTACAGCTGGTTTAACTGCACTGGCTGTCACGCCCACGGCGGTGGCGGCATGGGGCCGCCGCTCATGGACAAGCAGTGGATCTACGGCAGCGAGCCAGCGCAGATCTTTGCCTCCATCATGGAAGGCCGCCCCAACGGCATGCCGGCGTTTCATGGCAAGATCCCCGAGCAGGAGGTCTGGAAGATCGTGGCCTATGTCCGCTCCCTAGGCGGGCTCTCCAAGGACCTGCCTGCTGGCGCCAGCAGCCGACCACTACAGGAGCAGGCCGAGTCCGACAAGCGCGAGGTCAAGACGCCATGAGCCCGCCACAGCAACAATCTTCACACCGAACTTCCGTACTGCCAGGCACTGCCTGGGCAAGCACCTGGTTCATGTGCATTTGTTTACCCGCCGATGCGAACCAATCAGCCCTGCAGCCCGAAGGCCCGCTGGCGAAGGTCGTCGCGGACTTGTTTTGGGGCATGGTGGCAGTTGGCGGTCTCATCCTCTTCATCGTGCTGGCCATGCTCGCCGTGGCTCTGTTGAGGGCGAGGAATAATGCCGAACCC
Source organism: Methylobacillus flagellatus KT (assembly GCF_000013705.1). NCBI lineage: Bacteria > Pseudomonadati > Pseudomonadota > Betaproteobacteria > Nitrosomonadales > Methylophilaceae > Methylobacillus > Methylobacillus flagellatus. The sequence continues at coordinate 1,559,732 of NC_007947.1, read as the reverse complement.
CGCCCGCTTACCTTTACGCAAAGCCGCAACCTGGTTTTCATCTCGGGCGTGGTGATCCCGGCCCTGATCTTGACGGTCTTCGTCATCTCCAGCGCCGCGGTCAACCGCGAAATCGTCGCACCGATGCCCGAGCATGCCTTGACCATCAAGGTCACGGGCCACCAATGGTGGTGGGAGGTGGACTACCTCGATACGGAAGGCAACCATGTCGCCAAGACGGCCAACGAGATCCGCATCCCGGTTGGCAAACCCGTGCGCATTGCGCTCGAAGCCAGCGACGTCATCCATAGCTTCTGGATTCCGCAATTGAACGGCAAGACGGATATGGTGCCGGGCAAGCGCAACCTGACCTGGGTGCAGGCCGACCAGCCCGGCAGCTACCGCGGTCAGTGCACCGAGTTCTGCGGCAAGCAGCATGCCAAGATGGCCTTCACCGTGGATGCGGTGCCGGAAGAGGATTTCGAGACATGGTTGCAGCGGCAGGCGCAGCCGGCACGCGAGCCCGCCACCGAGAATGAAACCAAGGGCAGGCAGGTATTCCTACGCTCGAGCTGCGCCATGTGCCATGCGATCCGCGGTACTACCGCTCTTGCCAGCGTCGCGCCGGACCTGACGCATATCGGCTCGCGCAAGACGCTGGCGGCGGGCACGCTGGAGAACATGCCCGGCACATTGTCTGCGTGGATACTCACCCCGCAGAGCTTCAAGCCCGGCAGCCACATGCCGGCAACGATGCTCACCGGAGAGGATCTTGGCAACCTTGTCGAATATTTGCTTAGCCTGGAGTAACGAATGACCGACTCAGCATCCATCCACCACGACGACGAGGAAACCCGGCAACTGGAGCGCACCTGGGCCTCCCCGCCCGGATTCTTCGCCTGGTTCACCCATGTCAACCAGACCAATATCGGCATGCGCTTCATCGTCACCGGGTTTATCTTCTTTATCCTGGGCGTGATATTGGCGCTGTTGATGCGCCTGCAGCTCGCGGTGCCCGAGAACGACTTCATGGATCCCGAAACCTATAACCAGGTGTTCTCCATGCACGGCATCACCATGATGTTCCTGTTCGCGATCCCCGTCATGGAAGGCTTTGCGGTCTACATCATTCCGCTCATGCTGGGCACGCGGGACATGACCTTTCCGCGGCTCAATGCCTTTGGTTACTACATCTATCTCATTGCCGGCGTCATGATGTATGCCGCACTGCTGCTGAGAATCGCGCCCGATGCGGGCTGGTTCAGTTATCCGCCGCTGGCCGGTGCCAGCTTTTCGCCCGGCCTGGGGTTGGACTTCTATACGACAGTGGTGACCTTCATGGAAATTTCGGCGTTGGTTGCCGCGATCGAGCTTATCGCCACCATCTTCAAGTGCAAGGTGCCTGGCATGTCGCTCAACCGCATGCCGATCTTCGTCTGGGCTGTGCTGGTGATGTCGTTCATGATCGTGTTTGCCTTGCCGCCGCTGGTGATCGCAAGCCTAATGCTTGCGCTCGACCGCATGGCCGGCATGCATTTCTTCACTGCGGCCTCGGGCGATCCCATCCTGTGGCAGCATCTGTTCTGGTTCTTTGGCCACCCCGAGGTGTACATCATCTTCATCCCCGCACTGGGCATGGTCTCCAGCATCATCATTACCTTCACGCAGCGGCCCATCTTTGGCTATATCCCCATCGTGCTCTCGATCGTCGCCATTGGTTTCATCGGCTTCGGTCTCTGGGTGCATCATATGTTCACGGCGGGGCTGCCCCAGCTCGGGTCCAACTTCTTCACCGCATCCAGCGCCATGATCGCCATCCCGAGCGGCGTGCAGATATTCTGCTGGATCGCGACGCTCTGGGGCAGCAAGCCCAAGCTCGCCACGCCCTTGCTGCACGTACTGGGCTTTTTCCTCATTTTCATCATCGGCGGGCTCAGCGGCGTCATGGTGGCCTCGGTGCCGTTCGACATGCAGGCACACGACACCTATTTCGTTGTCGCCCACTTCCATTACGTGCTGATCGGCGGTGCGGTGTTTCCCTTGCTGGGCGGGCTGTACTACTGGTACCCCAAGTTCACAGGCCGCATGATGAGCGAGCGTCTCGGCAAGGTCGCGTTCTGGGTGACTTTCGCCGGTTTCAACCTCACCTTCTTCCCGATGCACAAGCTCGGGCTGGAAGGCATGCCCAGGCGCGTCTACACGTATCTCGACGGCCTGGGCTGGAACGAGGCCAACCTCTTCATCAGCATCAGTTCAGCCGTATTCACGTTGGGCCTGATGCTGACCCTGGTCAATGTGCTGATTAGCCTCAAGCGCGGCAACATCGCCGGGGACAACCCATGGAATGCAGACACCCTCGAATGGGCGACGAGCTCTCCTCCCCCTTCGTACAATTTCCGCCATATCCGCACCGTGGACAGCCGCTATCCCTTGTGGTCCGGCACTGGCGGGTTGGAGCAGAACCCCGTCGTCACCGGCATCCGCAGCGACCGGCGCGAGATCCTGCTCACCTCCATCCTCGAATCGCACCCGGAAGCGAGACAGCCGCTACCCGGCCCATCACCGTGGCCCTTCTGGCTTGCAGTTGCCACCGCGATTACCTTCGCTGGCCTGATGGCGCACCTGGCCATCCCGCTGCTGGGCTTTGTGCTGTGCTTTATCGCGATCACCGGCTGGGTATGGCCAAAACGATTGGGAGTAGCAAAATGACCCTGCATGCCGACATTGACGCCAGCAAGCTGCCGGATTACAGCTACGACTTCAGGTCGCCCCTGTGGTGGGGCATCGTCGGGCTCATGACGGTGGAGGGAACGGTGGTTGCCACGCTCATCGCGAGCTTCTTCTACCTGCAAGGCAACCATACGGCCTGGCCACCCGCGGGCACCAGTCCGCCAGAGCTCCTGCTGCCCACCCTGTCCACGGTGGTCCTGCTGGTCAGCATGGTGCCGGTCTATCTCACGGACAAGGCCTTCAAGCGTGGCGACCCCAAGCCGCTGGCATGGATGCCGCTGATCAGCATCGCCCTGGCACTGGTATTTCTCGGTATCAAGGCCTACGAATATGCCAGTCATGTCGATTTCCGCTGGGACACCCATGCCTACGGCTCGGTGGTCTGGCTCATGATCGGTTTCCATAGCGCCCATGTGATCGCGGTGATTTTCAAGACACTGGTGATCGTCTATTTGGCGCGCAGGCGTTATTTCACGCCGGAGAAAAGGATCGCCGTCACCGTGAATGGCCTGTATTGGTATTTCGTTGCGGCGGCCTGGATACCGCTTTACATGACCATCTACCTGGGCTCCCGTATCTGGAGCTAAGGCCTTGAACGAATAAAGGAAACCTATGCGCGACCCGATCAAAATCGCGGAACATAATCCCAGCTTTGCACTCACCCTGCTCTGGCTATGCATCCTGGCAGGGCCCGTCAGCTGGAGCATGCAGCTGGCCGTGGCCTACCCGATCCTGGACTGGACATGCCGGCAAGAGCAGCTGATCCCGGTGCATGCGGCCACCTTGCTTGCCTTCCTGCTCAGCGTCACGAGCGCCTACCTGAGCTGGCACAACCTGAAATTGCACAAGACCCTGGCCCGCATCAATGAAAACCCGCAATCGCACAAGCGCGGCAGCGAAAGCGAAAGCGAGATGCCCCCGCGCCAATTCATGGCGCTGGCAGGTTTCATGTTGAGCCTGTTCTTCCTACTGGTGATCGTGATCCAGTGGCTACCTGTCCTGATGTTGGATCCATGCATATGAAGCAGCTTCTCATCACCATTGCCGCCCTCTATTCCACACAAGCGTGGGGCCACCCGATCGGCGGCCATCATCACGCCAACCCCTGGTTGCAGCTATTGCAGGATTATTGGGTGGCGCTTCCGGTCGGGCTGGCGCTTGTCCTCTACCTTGCCGGACTTTACCGCATGACGCGCAAGATAGGCAGACCGACCAGCGATGCCCCCATGCGCGCCAAGGCATTCCTGCTCGCCTGGCTTACGCTGGTGGTGGCGCTGTTTTCGCCGGTGGATACGCTGGGCAATGCCTATTTTTCCATGCACATGGTGCAGCACGAGCTGTTGATGATCGTGGCGGCGCCGCTATTCGTCATGGCCCGCCCCCTCCCGATGTGGGCATGGGCTTTTCCCGGTGCAGCGGCCAAGGTTGGCAAAACAACCTCGAGCCCCAGCTTTTCGCGCTTCTGGCGCTTGCTGACCAACCCGCTTTCCGCATGGACAATACATGCAGGCGTGCTGTGGGGGTGGCACGTGCCGGAATTGTTCGAGATGGCGCTGCATTATCCATTGATACACGACCTGCAGCACCTGAGCTTCTTTTTCTCCGCGCTGCTGTTCTGGTGGTCGCTCATGCGCCTGAGCAATACGCGCAGCCCAGCTGTCTCTGGCCTGGTCTCGTTGTTCACCACCGCGCTGCACACCGCACTGCTGGGGGCGCTGCTGACCTTCTCGAGCCGGGTCTGGTACCACAGCTACATCATTCCGGCAGGTAGCCTGGAGCTGGCTTTGCAGGACCAGCAACTGGGCGGGCTCATCATGTGGATACCGGGCGGAATGGCGTATTTGGTCGTCGCCTTGGCGATCTGCTACCGACTGCTCAGCACCGGGGCCCAAGACCGGCCAATGGCAAGACGGACGGGCTGACAACACGCAAGCTGGGCAAGCGAATCAACCTGCATCACCCTTACTTCACCAACCACAAAGGAGGAACATCATGCATGTCACCATCGAGCAAGCGAACATCATCATAGAACAGGCCACGCGCAAGGCCGAGGCCATCGGCGTGAAAAGCTGTATTGCCGTGCTGGACTCGGGCGCCAACCTCAAGGCGTTCTCCCGCATGGACGACGCCTGGGTGGGCAGCATAGACGTCGCCATCAAGAAGGCCAAGACTGCCTGCTTTTTCGCCATGCCTTCGGGGGATATCGGCCAATTGTCGCAGCCGAACCAGCCCTTGTATGGGATTGAGCATTCCAATGAAGGACTCATCACCTTTCCGGGCGGCCTGCCTATCGTGGACGACGAAGGCGTGTTGGTGGGCGCGATAGGCGTCAGCGGCGACACGGTGGAAAACGACCATATCGTGGCCAAGGCCGGCGCCGAGGCGGCAGGCAGTTGCGACCTGCCCAAGCATCCTTGGCGCACATAAAGTAAATGCCCGCAGGCTCTCATGTAAAGCCTGCGGGCATTCGCCCATACTCCGGTGTATCCCTTGACAGGGTTAACGGCGCTCCAGTCTGTCCTGCGGCTGTTCTGTCGAAGGATGCCCTTGCGCGTCATGGCGGGATGGGGTGACATTGGGGTCCGCCTGTTGCTCGGTGGCGTTTTCAATGGCCTTTTGCTTGCCTCCTCTCGCCGCTTTCTCATCCTGCTGGCGCGGCGTGTTGGCATCGTCCAGCGTGCGTGGGTTGATTTCTTCCGCCGCATAGGCGCCGGATAGGCCAAGACCAAGGCTGAGAGCGGCAATGCATACGATGGATTTCACGGTCTACTCCTTTCGTGTGAATGAAATCCGAGCATAACCGGGCCGGGGGCTGGGCCATGTAGTCCAGGCGCTGAAACAACGCTGGAAAACCTCATGGATCTTTGTCTGAAAAACCAACGCCAGCATCTATCCATCAGGCCATGCAGAACAAGGCAGCCAGACATGGCAGCGCTGCTGGTCAGGACTTGACGAGCATGGACCTGGCTTTTTCCGTGATGCGGTGATGCTGCTCCATGTCCGGCAGGATCAGCTCAGCCTTGACGAGAAAGTCGCGCAGGCCGTCGGCAATTTCTGCCGTCATGCCTTCCTGCTCAGCTTTCCACACCTTGTTCAATGCCTTCCACTGTAACGATGTCAGCTCATGAATTTGCATGCTTTTTCTCCAAATATCGAGGTGTGATAACAGGCTGGATAATGAATCCACTTTCCGGCAATGCCGGGATCCTGCTAAGGTCCAGCCTCAGGTCTTGAGCAGGAACGGTGTATTCGATCTCGTGCACCAGCATCCGGGTGATCGCCTTCATCAGTGCGATCGTGATCCATTCGCCCGGGCAGCGGTGATGGTATTCGTAGGTGGCGCCGCCATTGGCGATCAAACCGAAGCTGTTGCCATCCCAGTCCTTGAAGCGCTCAGGGATGAATTGCGCGGGGTCTTGCCATAATGCCGGGTCGCGATGCGTACCGTAGATATCCAGCAATACGCGCTGCCCGCGTTTGAACTCCAGGTTCTGCCAACGAAAATCCTCGCGCACGACGGCGGCGAGAAAGGGAAAAAATGGATAGAAGCGCCTTACCTCCAGTACGAACCAGCCGAGGTAATCTTCATCGCCCTGCTGCAGCTTTTGCCGACAGGCTGGGAAGGAATGCAGGGCCAGCGCGCAGAATACCGCCAGTTGCGCGATGGCGACGGTGGGGCGCAGGATGTTGATCAGCTCGACGGCAGCCACCTGTAGTGGCAAGCGCTGCCCGTGCTCGTCACGGTGCCAGGCGATGCTCTGCAAGATACTGCCTGCCTGGCCTTGTTCGCCGTAATGACGGATATCCTCTATCAGTTGCCCTAGCCAGCGCTCGCACGACTTGCGTGCCCATCTGCCGCGCCAGTGATGCGGTCCGAGCTTGGCTCCACTGTCTATCATGTGGCCGAATTCCCGTGCGCGCCGATCCAGTTCATGGCCGGTCAGGGGTACACCTGCCCAGGCACATACGCTCTTGCACAGGAGTTTCTGCGCTTCGCGGAACAATACGATCTCGCTGCCTGGCTTCCATGCTTGGATCGCCTCTTTCCAATGCCCGCGATGGAGGCACACCAGGTGCTCGATGCGCTCAGGGGACATGAGCTCGCGAGTGAACATCTGCTTGCGGTGACGATGGGCATGCCCGTCCATGCCTTGCACGCCGCCTTCACCGACGAGGGTTTTCTTGGCGCGTGCCGGCATGGCGCCAGCACGCATGAATTTCTCATTGTCGTAAAAAAGCCTGGCGGCGGCCTCGCCCTGCATGCAGATGGCCGGCCGCATCATCAGGCGCGTCCTGAAGGCCTTGACTCCCAGCGCGCGACATGTGCTGTCGATGAAGACATAGCCCTTCTTCCATAGCGCATAAGTGCTTTCAAGCGGAGGCCTAGCCATGTAATCCCTTTTCGGTAAGGTCAAGACAATGCGGGGTTTGTGGTGCCGAGATCGTCCATGAAGGCCTTGGAGCGCGGCAGACGTAAATATCGGATTCTGTTGTCAGACAATATGACTATTCCCGGGCGGTCACCCCAGGTGTTCCTCAAGGGAATGGAATTCTTACAAGGCTTTCAGCGAAGCGCGGATGAAAGAGCCGTCCAGGCTTCGCTAGGATCAGCCCATTGCTACTGCCGGGCCTCGCAGTCCTTCGCGCCGGCAGCGGTAGCGGGCCCTCTTGGCCTATCCTCCCCCATCAAGTACAAGGAGCACCTCATGCGCGCGTTGACATACCATGGCAGCAAAGATGTCCGTATCGAAACAGTTCCAGACCCGGTCCTGCAGGCAGATGACGATATCATCATCCGCGTTACCTCTACTGCGATCTGCGGCTCGGACCTGCACCTCTACCGAGGCAAGATCCCCCAGCTGCATGACGGCGATATCCTCGGGCATGAGTTCATGGGCATCGTGGAAGATACCGGCCATGGTGTCACGGAAGTCAGGAAAGGCGACCGCGTGATCATCCCGTTCGTGATTGCATGCGGGCACTGCTTTTTCTGCGCGCAGCAGCAGTTTGCCGCTTGCGAAACCACCAACCCCGGCCCAGGCCCCAGTCTGAATAAGAAAAGCGGCACTCCGCCAGCAGCCCTGTTCGGATACAGCCACCTATACGGCGGGATCCCGGGCGGCCAGGCCGAGCTGGTCCGTGTGCCGCATGGAAATGTGGGGCCATTCAAGATCAACGGCAGCCTGGCGGATGAACAGGTGCTGTTCCTCACCGACATCCTGCCCACCGGTTACCAGGCCGTGCTCAATGCCGGAGTAGGCAAAGGCAGCAGCCTCGCCATTTTCGGCGCGGGCCCGGTCGGCCTGATGGCAGCGGCCTGTGCCCGGATGATGGGGGTCGAGACGATTTTCATGATCGACGACCTGCAATACCGGCTGGATTTTGCCCAGGCACAGTACAACACCATCAGCATCAACCTGGACGAGGTCGAAGACCCAGCCGACTATATCCTGGAACATACCGCGCATCGTGGCGTCGATGGCTCGATCGACGCCGTGGGCTTCGAAGCCAAAGGCAGCGTCGTGGAGTCCGCCCTCACGGCCTTGAAGCTGGAAACCAGCAATGGCAAGGTGATCCGCCAATGCATTGCCGCCACTAGGCGCGGTGGCACGGTCAGCATTCCTGGCGTATATGCGGGCTTTATCCACGGCTTCCTGATCGGGGATGCGTTCGACAAGGGGTTGACGTTTAAGATGGGTCAGACTCATGTCCACCGCTTCCTTCCCGAGCTGCTGGAATTTATCGAAAACGGCGACTTGCACCCGGCCGACATCATTACCCACCGCATGGCGCTGGAAGATGCGCCGCTGGGCTACCGCATCTTCAACGACGCAGAGGAAAACTGCCGCAAGGTCGTGCTGACTCCGGGCCTGCACTGAGCAGTGCTGACATGGACAACCTCATTCCGAGGTCCTCATCAGATTACAGAAAGACACATCATGGCAAGAGTAGATGAATTCAACCTATCCTCACCGCTGCATCGCGCTGAAACCATGGCCGAAGGCCATGGTTTCGTGATCCGGCCGGTCAACGATTCCTTTCATGCCCTGCAGGATTTCCAGAAGATCGTCATGGCTGTCTTCGGCAGTATGGGCAACGATTATGGCATCGAGACCAGCCGCCTGCCCAATGGGATGATTGACAAGATTGTGTGCAGGCAGATTACCTATTGAGTTGATCCGGCGCGCTGGATGCCAATGCGTGCGTCCGGCGCCTGGCCAGCTTCTGCCGAGCGAGCCCGTAAGCAAATGCGGCGTATACCACGAGCAGCGACAGGCGGGAAAGGCGCATTTCATAGCCGGGCCTCAGGCGGCGCGGCGTCAGGTGGTAGTCGACGTAGGATGCCAAGGCCGCAATGACGGCGGCGTCGGCATAAAGCTGCAAGGCATTGCCCGTTGGTCGCGACCTGGTGACATGTTCGTAGATGAGCGCCCAGAAAGTGGCAGAGGCATGGTGGATCGTATAGCCCAGCAGGGTGTGCATGACATCAACACCGTCGTGCCGTGCCGCGTCGTCGCCCCATACCCAATGACTGATGGCATTGATAGGAGCCACATATGACCCGTTCTCCAGCTTCCCACAAATGGCCAGCGCCACAGCCGAACTCAAGCTGGCATATGTCCCCGAACTCAACCCGCGCCTGCATAATCCTCTTGGCATGATGCATCTCCGTCTTTGGTTGAAAAAACTCGCAGCCAGCGTCTCCGGCTCCTTGCATAGAGCCATGACATCGAGAGCAAGTTCAACGACGGCAGCGCCCTTGCCTGAGAACATGGCAAAGCCCAGGACCGTGCTGGTGCTGGGGGCAAACGGTTTTCTCGGCAGGCACATCGTCTCGGCGCTGATGGCGCAAGGCCACAGCGTCATCGCTGGGGTGCGCAAGCTGCCTGCCTCCAGTCATCCCGATATCACCTACATCGAAACGGACTTCACCAAAGGGCTAGCCCCCCAAGACTGGCTGCCCGTGCTCGAAGGCGTGGATGTCGTCATCAATGCCGTCGGCCTGTTGCGCGAACACGACGGACAGACATTCGATACCCTGCATGAACAGGCGCCTGCCGCCCTGTTCAGGGCCTGCCAGCAATCCCAGGTGGGACTGGTCATCCAGATATCCGCCCTGGGGGCCGATGAAGCGGCTGCCAGCGCCTATCACCTGAGCAAGAAGGCTGCCGACGATGTACTCAGAACATTGGATATTCCCGCATTCATCCTGCAGCCCTCACTGGTCTTCGGCCCGGACGGCTCAAGCGCACGCCTGTTCACCATGCTGGCCAGCATGCCCGTGCTGCCGTTGCCTGGCGGCGGATGCCAGCTTCTGCAACCGGTGCATATCCATGACTTGACGGCATTGGTGCAAGCGCTGACGCCTCTCAATCCGGCGGGGACGATTACGATTGCCGTGGCGGGCCCCCAGGCGCTGACCCTGCGTGAATATACCGACCTCCTGCGGCGGCAGATGGGCCTTGGGCCCCTCAGGGCATTCAGCCTGCACCGCATACTAGCCAAGCTGGCAGCGCAGGCCGGGCAATGGATGTCTTCCAGCCTGCTGACGCCCGAGACGCTGGCAATGCTGGAACGCAGCAATACTGCGGACATCGAGGATATGCGATTTTTCCTGGGCCGTGACCCCACGCCGGTCGCCTCCTTCATCAATCCAGCAGAGGCCGACGGATGGCGCGCGCTCGCGTTGCTCGGATGGCTGCAACCCTTGCTCAGGTTCAGCATTGCCGTGGTATGGATCGTCACGGGGCTAGTGTCGCTCGGCCTCTACCCAGTGGAAGAAAGCTATGCATTGCTTGCCGAGGTCGGCCTGGAGGGAACGGCGGCGAGCGTGGCCTTGTACGGGGCAGCCCTGCTCGATATAGGCTTCGGCATCGCTACGCTATGGCTGCGCAAGCGTCGCTTGCTCTGGCAAATGCAGATTGCCGTGATCCTGGGCTATACCTTGATCCTGAGTTGGTTTATCCCGGCATTCTGGCTGCATCCTTTCGGCCCCCTGCTCAAGAACCTGCCGATGGTGGCCCTGATCTACCTGTTGATGACACTGGAGCGCCAACATGGATTATCTCGTCGTTAAGTGGCTGCATATCGTCTCGTCCACCATCCTGTTCGGCACCGGCATCGGTTCCGCCTTCTATATGCTCGCTACCAGCCTCAGGGCTGACGCCAGGGAGGTTGCCTGCGTGGCGCGGCTGGTCGTAATCGCCGACTGGATATTCACCACCCCAGCCATCATCGTGCAGCCCGTGACAGGCTTCTACCTGATGCACTTGGCAGGGTACGCCTTTACGCAAGCCTGGATCCAATGGTCCATTGCCCTCTACCTGCTGGCCGGGGCATGTTGGCTGCCTGTCGTATGGCTGCAAATCCGCATGCACAGGATGGCCGTGCTCGCCGCCCACGACAGGCAGCCCCTGCCCCCGCTTTACCGCACATACCTGCGCTACTGGGTGCTGCTCGGCATTCCGGCCTTCTTCGCCCTGTCGTGCGTCTTTTACCTCATGGTCGCCAAGCCTGCCTGACCCAGGGGCAGCGCAGGCCTGGCGGCGTTAATTTCATCTGACTGCAAAAGCAGGCTGACTCTCATTACTGCGGCGCCATTCCCTTTGTACATTGCTTAACACCCTGGTCATCACCGCCGGGGCCTTCATTAGTGCTCATGCAAAGGAGAAAGTCATGTTTTCCCATAACAAGCGTTTGCAATACACCGTTCATGTCTCGGAACCCAACCCGGGATTGGCCAACTTGATGCTGGAACAGTTCGGCGGCCCCCAGGGAGAGCTGGCTGCGGCCTGCCGGTATTTCACCCAGGCATTGGCAGAGGATGATCCCGGCCGTAAAGACATGCTGTTCGACATTGCGACAGAAGAGCTCAGCCACCTGGAAATCATTGGCTCATTGGTCTGCATGCTGAACAAGGGGAGCAAGGGCAAGCTTGCAGAAGGCGTGAACAGCGAGGCCGAGATTTACCGCTCCCTCACCGGCAGCGGCAATGACAGCCACATTACCCAGCTGCTGTATGGCTCGGGCGCGCCATTGACCAATTCGGCGGGAGTGCCCTGGACAGCGGCCTACATCGATACCATCGGCGAGCCTACGGCTGACCTGCGCTCGAATATCGCGGCCGAGGCTCGGGCGAAGATAGTCTATGAACGCCTGATCAACCTGACCAGCGATCCCGGGGTCAAGGATGCCCTCACCTTCCTCATGACGCGCGAAATCGCGCACCAGAAGTCTTTTGAGAAGGCGCTGTATGCCATCGAACCGAACTTCCCACCAGGCAAACTTCCCGGCGACCCGCGCTTCACCGACCTTTATCTCAACATGTCATCGGGCGACGAGGTCCGGGGGCCGTGGAATCAAGGCGGACAATGGGAGTATGTGGACGAGCCCGGTGCCATGGATGCTGGGTCGGGCCTCGCGACCGTCTCTCTCAATACTGACGAAGAGGCATTGAACATGCAGATGGCGCTACGGACCCAGTCCGACCCCAATGCCAGCCCGTTGACGGGTGCCGAGTTGGGCATGCAGAAGTCCCCGCCCTCTTCCATGCATTAACCTGCCACAGAGCCCCTGCCAGGGGCTTTGTCATGCCTGCAGGTCATGCTGGTGGTTTGCTTTTCTGACATGGCTTTCGGAGAAGTCTGGACTGCCAACGGCACAGATCCACCTTTACATTCGCTTCATCTGATCACCCAAGCCTACAGAGGAGTTTGAATGCTTGCCAATTCATTTGCGATCATCCTGCTCAGCCTGATCGTGGGAATCCCCCCCCTGGTATTCCTGTTCCTCGCCATTGCCCACGGGCATTTCGACAATATCGGCAACACCGCGGACTCGATTTTCGAAGCAGAGGAGCTGCGCTACTCCCGGCCCTGGGAAACCCGCCAACAAGCGGAGGAGCGCATGCGGCAGCATGGCGGCCTGCTCCGCAATCCCCAACAGGAATGGGAGCGCTGGTTATGATCGAGCAAGTGGCCTCGCCGCGTACCCAGCAAGACAGCACGCTAGACCATAGCAAGCTCAGGATAAGCGCCGAGGAGGTCTCCGCCTATGACCTTTCCGGCAGGCAACCCGTGTTGCTGGGATTTTTCATCTCCATTGTGTGGCTGCTGATAGGCACGGTCATGGGGGATATCAGCAGTTTCAAGTTCGACCGTCCCGATTTCCTTTCCGAGCAGGCCTACCTGACCTTCGGGCGCATCCGCCCGGCGCACCTCAATGCCATGGTCTACGGCTGGGCCTCCACGGCCATGTTCTCGGTATCCCTCTGGCTGATGCCCAGGCTGTGTCGCACGCAACTGCGTTGGGCCGGGGCTGCCGTCGCCGGCATCCTGATCTGGACCCTTGGGCTCGTCATCGGATTGGTTCTGTTACTCGCAGGGTATAGCGACGGGCTGGAATGGCTGGAGCTTGACCGCGTGTGGGCCGATCCGCTCCTGGTGGTGGGCGCCTCCCTGGTGGGCGCTTCCATCTGGAAAACGCTCTCGGTCCGCAATGTGCATCACCTTTATGTATCGGTATGGTATGTGGCGGCATCCTATCCCTGGTTCGCCATCATCTTCATCGCAGGCAACCTGCCCATCTTCCAGGGCGTGGAGTCGGCGGCGGTCAACTGGTTCTATGCCCATAACGCCCTCGGCCTCTGGCTCACTACCGTCAACCTTGGGCTGATCTACTACTTGCTGCCCAAGATCATCGGCCGCCCGATCTACTCCTACTGGCTGTCCCTGATCGGCTTCTGGGGGCTGGCCTTGTTCTATGCGCTCAACGGCATGCACCACCTGATCGGCGGGCCGTTGCCATCCTGGATGATTGCCACCTCGATCACGGCCAGCATCATGATGGTCATACCCGTCGTTGCAGTGGGCATCAATCACCACATGACCGTAGTCGGCCGTTTCGGCGCCATGCGCTATTCCCCGGCGCTGACCCTGGCCGTCATTGCCGCGATGTCCTATACCGCCGTCTCGCTGCAGGGCATTCTGACTGCATTGGTGAGCGTTAACCGCATCACCCATTTCACACACTGGACCATTGCCCACTCGCACCTCGGGCTTTATATGTTCGTGACCCTATCCCTGTTTGGCGGCATGTATTACATCCTGCCCCGCGTGCTCAAGAAGGAATGGCCGAGCACGCGGCTGATCCGCATGCACATCCTGCTCACAGGGGGCGGCATGGTGCTCTATGTTGTCGTCCTGGGCATAGGCGGCGTGCTGCAGGGCCTGAGCCTGCTTGCGCCGGGCCAGGGGTTCGAGGCTTCCGTGGCAAGCACCCGCCCGTGGCTGCTCCTGCGCAGCGTGGCTGCCGTGATCATTTCCGCCGGGCACCTCATCTTTGCCTATCACGTGTACCTCATGGCCTTTACACAGCATGGCAGCGCCCGCCGGCATCCTCCCTTCTTTGAGATCAAGCCTGTGCTGGTCAGAAAGAAGGCGCCATGACCAGATTGCTCGTATTGATCATGGGGGCGATGGCAACCGTGATATTCGCCCTGGTTATCTTGGTGGTGCTGCCCAAGAGCATGCTCTCGACGCTGCAGGCACCTCCCGGGCTCGAAGCGCCGACCGCGCAGCAACTGGCCGGACGCCAGCTCTATATCAGCAACGGATGCGTTTACTGCCATACCCAGCAGGTGCGCGACCCCAGCTTTACCGCCGACATCCGCAAGGGGCTGGGAAACCGGCCTTCTGTACCGGAGGATTACATTCACGACAATCCGCACCTGCTTGGCACCATGCGCACCGGCCCGGACTTGTTCAACGTGGGGTCGCGGTTGCCTGACCGCAACTGGCAGCTGCTGCACCTTTACCAGCCGCGCGCGCTGGTGCCATGGTCCATCATGCCGGCCTTCCCGTTCCTGTTCCGGCACAAAGCCGAGGCCGAGCCCGGCGACGAGGTGCTGGACGTACCCCAACCCTATGCCCCGGCAGAAGGCGTGATCGTCGTGACTGAAGAGGCGGAGGCCCTGGTGGCCTACCTGCTGAGTCTGAAACACGACTATCCCGCCCCTGCCAACAGCATCCCGGAGAATGACAATGCAGAAGAGGCGCAGCCATGATTGATGAAAAACGTCAGCATGACCAACCCATCCAGTCGGAGAAAAACGAGGTATCGACCCTGGCCCTGCACGATGATGCCATGCATGAGACGGCCGAGCCTGTCGAGGACACCATCAAGGGACCCCTCTGGTTTTATATATTCATCGTATTGTCCTTGGTCGTGGGCGCATTCTATCTCGGCCGGCATATGGGCAGCCTGGACACGGCGGCGCATATCGGCTTCCTGCAGGCGGGCGGTCAGCCAGGCCAGGCGCAGGAAGGATCGTCGGCCTCCACCGTCTCCGGCGCAGCAGTCTTCAGCAGCCGCTGCGCGAGTTGCCACCAGGCCAACGGCCAGGGCGTGCCTGGGGTGTTTCCTCCACTGGCGGGCGCAGAATATGTGCTCGAAAGCCCCGAGGTACTGGTCAACATCATCCTGCATGGCCTGACGGGAGAAATCGTGGTGGCGGGAAAAACCTATAACGGCGTCATGCCGCCGTGGGGCGAACAGCTGGACGATGAGGAAGTGGCTGCGGTGGCCACCTATATCCGTACCGAACTCGGCGACAATGCTGCGGACAAGGTAGATGCGGCCTTTGTGAAGCAGGTGCGCGAGCGGTTCAAGGATAGGCAAGCGCCATGGACCGCCCCTGAGCTGGAGGCCCTGTAGCCATGAAACCCCATATCGGACTCAAGGAATCCTTCACCGTATCGGGATTCTTCAAACAGCAGGATCAAGTGGACACCGTGTTGACGGAGTGCCTGCGGCTGGGCATTCCGCGCGACCTGATCGATGTCGCGCTTTCGGAGGGAGCCGCGGCGAAATTCCCCACCCTGCGCGCCAAGAAGAATACCGACAGCTGGTTCGCCTGGACTGGCAGGGGTGCCCTGGCGGGCCTGCTGATCAGTTCTGCGCTGACCCTGGGCATCATCCTCCTGATGGGGTATGAAGTTACTGACCAAATGGCGCTCGTCCAGCTGCTGGGCCCCGATATCGGCATCATTGTTGGCGCGGCCTTGGGGGCGCTGTACGGCTGGCTGCGTGAAAGCGATACCAATGTCGTCATGCAGCGCGCCTTACAACGGGACGATGCGATGCTGCTGCTGGTCTACCTGCAGCCACCTGAAGAGGCGAAACGGATCGAAAAGATACTCCTTAGGCACGGCGGCGAGGCAGTCAATTCCCAGCCTACCGAACTCAGCCCGGCGGAAGTTGTGTCAGCAACGCGGTGAACAACAGCAGTACCAGCGCGAAAAAGAATTCCAGCGTCAGGCCGTTGTCGTAAACCGCCATGCTGAACCTAGGTTGACGCAATAGCCGCCTCAACCTCCAGGCACAGGCGGCGATCGCCGCCACGGCAGCCAGCTTGAGCCCCAGCATGGCCGCATAGGTCCACGCCAGCCCGCCTTCATCTGCATATTGCAGCCACGCCCTCGCCGCCCCACTGACCAGTGTCAGCAAAAACACCGGCAAAGCTAGGCGGGAAAAAAAACCGAGATCGGGCGGCGATATCCAGGCAGTGTCAGCCAGCCTGAACACCAGCATCAAGCTCATTCCGCCAAGCCAGAGTAACGCGCATCCCATATGCAGCAGATCCGTCCAGTAGGCGAGGCTGGCCATGCCCAGCTCGCCGGCATGAGAAGCCAGGGCCAATGCCAGCAACATGGCCAGCCAGGCCGGCCTGCAAAAAACGGCAAGCAACAAAGACAGCCAGTATGCCAGCCACGCCTGGCCGAACACACTGAACCGCACCAATGCCAGCATGTCCGCGGGGCTGGCCACAGGCATGGCGGCCACGTTGAAAACATCGCCGTCATTCAGCGCGGCGCTGTTCAGCGCGAACAACAAGGCCATGCTGCCAAGCGCAAGCGCTCCCCAGTTAAGGTAGCGCCGCCACACCAGGGAATGGCTGAAACGCCACTCCCACAACTGCATGCCAGCGAGCACAGCCAGCGCCAGGTAGGCGCAGGCACGGGCCAGCGCGCCATCGAGCAGATGGGCATGGTCGAATACGGTAGGCATGCTTACCGGACGAGGAAGCGCAAGGTGCCCTGCTGCCGGTGACCGTCCCGGGACATGACGCTCCAGCGTATGCGGTACTCTGACATGGGCTTTGCCTCATCCAGCCTGATGACCAGTCTTTCCGGCGTAGCCGTCGACGGCAGGTTAGCCCACTCCCCTTCCTGCCATAGTTCCGCACGATTGAAGCGGGCCTCGATCGGCTTGTTGAAATGCAGGGTGACTTTCTCTGGAGGCGCGGACAAGACAGCGCCATCCTGCGGCTCGGAGAAGAGCAGCTTGCTGTGGCCCAGCGCCGTCACCGGGAGCAACAGCAGGCTGCACGCAATAAAGTGCAGGCCCGTCAAGACGGCAAAGGTCTGTCCCATCGGGCCTCACCTCTGTTGCGCGGGCGCGCGCTGCTGTGCTTCGGGGGCATCGACGCCCCCTATCCTTTCCGACACCCCGATGCCGTGCCGGAATGTCAACTCTCCGCCCAGCCAGCCGGAAACGCCCAGCAAGGCACCGGTCGCCATGGACAATCCCAGCCCGAGCGGCAGTATCCCCAGCATGTCGTCCATGCGCAGCAAGACATTGGCGCTGGCCAGTCCGAGCACGGCAAGATTGATGATGCCGTGCAGCCATGCCATGGGAAGCCGCCGTGCGCGTTGCACACCCAGGAGCTCGATCACCCCGGTCAACGCCGCCAGCAGGCCGCTTGCCAGCCCGGCCGCCAGCAGCCAGAAAGCGGCCTCGGCCCAGAAGGTGTCTTCGAGTACCGCAAATGCGATATCGCTCAGCAGTGCTCCCATCAGCAGGCCGATTGGCAGGGATACCAACATTGGATGGATGGGGTGGCGCCTAATGGCGGCCTTGGTACCACTGCCAGCGGGATAAACGGGGTCCATTGCTGCTCTCCTTGTCGGTCGATGGCATATGCCTGGTTGAAATACTAGGGTGTCGCAACCCAGCCATGTCAGGGTGAACATGCCGGAGCAATGCCGACTCTAGCGGCCAGCGGCAGGAGGCTGCCAGAGGATAAGCCTGAATTTCTTGACAGAAAGCGCTGACAAGCCAGGCCCGCACACACGCCAGGACATCTTTCCCGACCACAGGAGCACGGCCTGACGCATGTTTCGGATTCTCACAATTGAATAGGACGCCTGACGATGATCGCCCCCGCATCGGTGGCCTAGCATGGACTCACCCCTTTCACTGCGGGTTTGCCGTGCAAGGTTTTTCAACCAATTGTTCAAGGAGAAATATCATGACCCAGCAAAATACTGCCAATCGCGGATTCGCCGCGATGAATCCCGAAAAGCAACGTGAAATCGCGAGCCAGGGTGGCAAGGCAGCCCATGCAAGGGGCACTTCCCACGAATTCGACACCAACTCCGCGCGCAAGGCGGGCCGTAAAGGCGACCAGGCTTCCAATGGCCGAGGACGTTAGCCCATGATGCGGAAGAAGCGCCGACCGCCTTCTTCCTCCTCTTCATGTATGCCACTTCTATATCCACCATTTACTGACGGAGGAAAAAATGACACTCGATTACAACCCAGACAAGGACCATCGCGATATTGACCAGCCCGCCCAGCACCAGGAGCGGCAACCCGGCGTGGAAGCGGACATGGAGCCTCGTCCGCAATATGTCGACCCCTCCTATCGCGGCAGCGGAAAGCTTGAAGGCAAGACTGCCCTTATCACCGGCGGAGACAGCGGCATCGGCAGGGCTGTTGCGATTCATTTCGCCATGGAAGGAGCCGACGTCGCGATCAATTATCTGAGCGACGATGAAACCGAGGATGCGGAAAAAACCCTTTCACTGATCCGTGAACAAGGCCGCAAGGCAATTGCCATCCAGGGCGATGTCAGCGACCCTCAATTCTGCCAGGAACTGGTATCCCAAACCGTGGAAGCGCTGGGGCAACTTGACATCCTTGTCAACAACGCGGCCCAGCAATATCCGCAACCGAGCATCGAGGACATCTCGCCGGAACAACTGGAACAGACCTTCCGCGCCAATATATTCTCCATGTTCTACCTGACGCAGGCCGCCCTGCCTCTGCTGGGCGAAGGGGGCAGGATCATCAACACCGCTTCAGTCACCGCCTACAAGGGACACTCCACCCTGATCGACTATGCGGCGACCAAGGGAGCAATTGTCGCTTTCACAGGTTCGCTTGCCATTGAGCTGGGGGAAAGGGGCATTACGGTCAATGCCGTCGCGCCCGGCCCGATCTGGACGCCGCTGATCCCAGCGAGCTTCAGTGCCGACCAGGTGGAAAAGTTCGGGCGCCACACCGTACTGGGGCGGCCAGGCCAGCCCAGCGAGGTCGCACCGGCCTATGTGCTGTTTGCGTCCAATGACGGCTCCTACCTGACGGGGCAGATCATCCACCCGAACGGCGGCTCCATTGTCAACGGCTAGAAGCAGCGAGAAGCAGGCGACAGCCTGGCAAGCCTCGGCCCTGGAGGCCGCTGCGGAACACGTTTCCAGGTAGCCGCCCGCCGGCGGCACCCCTAAGCCCAGGGGTCGGCGGCGCGCCTCCAAGCATGCTGCCGCGGGCAACCGGGCTTGCGCCCGGCCGCTACCCCGGTCGTTGCACCGTCAGGACCACGGCTGCGATCCGGTCGGCATGGGCGTACACCGGATTGCCCAGCTCCTCCCCGAAAATATCCGGATCCATTTCCTCATATTCGTAATGCCAGCCGCGGTCCTGCAGCCGGGCTTGCACTTCCCGTAAAAACAGGTCCTGCCCATCCATCACGGCCACTCCGGTATACAGCAGCAGACTGCCTCCCGGGGCAAGCCTCGCCAGCGCGGTATCCACGATGTTCAACGACAGTTCCGCACCCAGGGGGCCACCGCCATGACGATAGGCCCGCCCTGCGGCATCCACCAGAAATGGCGGATTGGAGATGATGAGGTCAAACTCGCCATCCAGCGCCTGCAAGAGGTCACTATGCAGCCAGTGCAGGTTGAACAGGCCTGCGGCAATGCCGTTGATGGCAGCCAGGGCCAGGGCCTGGTCATTGATATCCACGCCATACACCTCGGCTTGAGGCAGGCGCTGCGCAAGCATGATGGCACCGGCGCCACTTCCGCTGCCGATATCCACTGCGCGGTACACGCGTACCCGTGCCCGCGTCAGGTGCCGCTCGATGGCACGGGCAAAACGGTAGGTGTCAGGCCCGAAAAAGATGGCGTCGCCCTGGGTCGTGGGAAATGCCGAGTGCAGGAAAAGCTGCCCCGCCAGGCTGGAGACCCGGAAACGACTGCGCCACAGATGGCCGTCCTGTTCCAGGGCGCCCGCCCGCCCCATCAGGGCAAACAGCGCCTCGCCCACCACATCGGGAGCGAAAGGCCTGCTCCAGCCGAAGACGCCGCGGATGTCCCGGGCGGTTTGATTACCGGGACGGCTGTTGACCAAGGCATGGCTGGCAGGGGAAATCGTGGTGAATGCATAAGACTGCTGTCGCAGGCATTCCAGCAGTGCCACCAGGGAAGCAGCTTCCTCTGCTGCACCGGGCATTGGTTCGAAGGCAATGGTCATGGCGTGAAGTCCTTGTACATGGTCATGGAATGGCCGATTGATCTGGTGGCAGCTTAACAAAATAAATCCGCCTTGCCTGTCATCCATGTCTGACACGAGATTAAGGGGATGACCGATAACCCGTTGAGTATGGGGAAAAGAGAATGAGTCTATCTACGCTTCCAGGATGGCCATTTCCAATGTTGAGCACAGCACCTTCCACCTCATTGCACCATGCCGCCCAGCCCGCCATATCGGCGCGCGAGTTGTATTTCGGGTTGTTGAACCCTGGTACTGTGCGCAGCACCTCGCCGAAGGATTATCACGCCAGTGCGCTCGCATTCCTGCAACAGCAGCTTGAAGCCTGCGCGGCAGACCCGGACCCTTTCCCCTCGGAGATAGACCAGCTCGAGGAATGGATAGTGCAGGGCAGCATGGAAACAGGCCAGCGCTACCAGCAATACTTGGAAGAGCGCAAGCGCGGCGCTCCCAGGCGCTATTTCACCAGCAAGGCCCACGCCCTGAATTTCATCAAGTCGGTGGCCCCCACCAAGATGGTTGATGGTGCGTGGCTGTACGGCCTGGTGCAGCGCTGGAAGGATCCGGGCTTCCATGCCCTGCTCGACATCTATCTGGAAGAGCTGGGCGACGGCGTCGAGGAAGACAACCATGTCGCCATTTACCGCAAGCTGATTCATGCGCATGGCTGTGAACAATGGAAGACGCTGGATGATGCGTACTTCGTGCAGGGTGCGACCCAGCTCGCCTTGTCCGTGCATACGGACCAGTTCCTGCCTGAGGTCATCGGTTTCAACCTGGCCTACGAGCAGTTGCCGCTGCATTTGTTGATCACCGCGGCAGAGCTGAATGAGCTCAACATCGACCCTTATTACTTCACCCTGCATATCACCATCGACAATGCCTTGTCTGGTCATGCCGTCAAGGCGGTGGATGCAGTCCGCGCCCTGCTCCCGCATTTCGCGCATGAGCGGGATTTCATGAAGCGCGTGGTGAACGGCGCCAAGCTCAATAATGCCGGCCTCGGTTCCGTCGACATCATGGCGTCCTTCGACCTGGAGGAAGAGCTGGCGGCGATATTCCGCCAGAAAGCCACGATCGGCCAGTTCATGCACCAGCCTCACTGCCGGATTGCCGGGCGCACCCTCAGGGAGTGGCTGTCCGACGGCGACCAGATGCCTGACCTGTTGCGCGCCCTGCAGGAGCATGGATGGATCAAGCGGCACCAGGATCCCAAGGACTCCAGGTTCTGGAAACTGGTTGAAGGCGGCCAGGGCCAGATGTTCGGAGTATTCAGCCCTTACGAGAAACAGGTGCTGTACGACTGGATTGCAGGCGACGCGCTGGAGCATTTGCCCAAGCGCGAGCGCCTGGGAGAACCCTGGCGCATCCAGAAACGACAGGCCAAGCGTCAACAGGCGTCCAGCCCCACCCAGCAACCGTCCAATATCATCCGGCTGGGGGCACCAGCACCAGTGCCCGAGGTCGACGCAGAGCACCTATTCAATCAGCAGCTGGCATCACTCAAGAGCAAGGATGCCTTGATGGAATTCCTGGCGAGTTGGATGTCCCCTGCCCTGCATCATCATCCAGTGGGGCTTGCCGCCACGAGGATGTTCAAGGCCCAGTGGCTGAGCTGAGCAGCAACCGCGCCGTCACTTAGGATGGCGGCACGCTTGGCTCACGCTCGGCGGCCGTATTCTTGCGCACGCCGCGGATATTCATGGCTGCCAACCCGACTTGCAACACGATCAGCGCATAGGCATGTGCATGCCAACCCCAGGCGATCCATAACACGTTACTCAGAATAAACATCCAGAAACCGCAGTTGCGCCTGCGTTTGGCGGTCGAGCCCACCAGCCAGGCGGCCGCAATCGTGACCACCATGGCGGGCCATTGCAGCCAGTCGATATCATCCATGCATACTCCTTTTGTGATGCGTTCATGCCTCCCGGAACGGGCAGGCCTTGCTTCTTCCACGACCATGATCAGTATTCAAGTTCAACCACCAGTGGCAAGTGGTCGGATAGTTTCCTGATCCCCTTCCCCGGCAGGCGGTGCGCGGTGACCCTGATGCCGGGGGCATCGTGCCACACGCGGTCCAGGCGGAATACTGGGCACAGCGACGGAAATGTAGGCTTGCAGGGCAGCGGCGTGAAGCAACGATTGAGATAGCGCAGCAACGGGGAAGGTACCTGCCATTCGTTGATGTCGCCCATGAGCAGGATGGGGCTGCGCTCCTCCTCTTCCACGGCTTGCATCAACCGCAGCAGGTTTTCCGCCTCGGATCGGCGCTCGAAGACCGATAGCGAAAGATGGGTGCCGATCACCCTCAGCCTTCCCCAGGGCAGCTGCACCAGCGCGTCGGCCGCATAGCGCGGTTCCAGGCTGGGATGGGTTTCCAGGTTATGCCGCAGGCCGCGGATGATGGGGTAGCGGCTGACGATCAGGTTGCCATACCAGCCCGCCCCTTCCTCCATGCTGGGGCAGATCAAATGGTGTGGGCGCTCCGGGCCGGCCAGCGTCTGTACGTCGTTGGACGCCCCACCGCGCGACGGGCGGGTTTCCATCTCCTGGAAGACGCCGATATCGATATCCAGCCGTTGCATCAGGCCGTGTACCCGACTCAGGTCGCGCTTGCCGTCCAGGCTGCGTCCGCCGTGGATATTGAAACAGAGCAGTCTTATCTTTTGCATGCATGGTCGCTTTGGAACGAAGGGGAATCATTTATTCTCACGCAGCCTGCGCTGCCAATGCCGAGAAAGAAAATGGGCGCCCGCGATCACCGCCCCCCATAACAGGAGACCCGCGCCTACCAGCATGACATTGTGCGGGTCGGGGTTCTTGAACAAGGCCACGGCGGATTGGCCGATGAACACCGATACCAGGGTTCCTGGCAGCAGACCCAGGGCCGTGGCGATCAATAAGGTGACAAAAGGCACTTTCATCATGCCCAGTACGAGGTTGACCACCGTGAACGGCGCGACCGGCAGCAGGCGCAATAGGGTCAGGCCCATGACGCCACCGTTGCGGGCATATTGTGAAATTTTTTCCGCATGCCTGCCCAGCATGGCCTGCAACGACCGCTCTCCCAGGCCTTGTCCCGCCACCCAGCCGATGCTGACGCTGATGAGCGAGCCCAGCATGGCAATCAGAAAGGCTTCCAACGGCGCGAACACAACCACGACTGTCCCGGTCATGACCATATGGGGCAGGAAGACCAGCGTGCCCAGCACATAGGCAACCAGGCCGGCAGGAAAAGCCCAGGCAGTATTTTGCACTTGCTCGAGCAGCGGAATGATCTTCTCCGGATCGGCATATTCCGCAAGCGGCGTGACTTTCCAGGACAATGCAACCGCCGCGACCAGCGCGATGCCGGCAATCAGGCGGAAAGGAATGCGCCGCCGCCTCGCCCCAAATACCCGGCGAGAAGTGAATATACCCGGCAGGATGGGGCGCGAGGGGTCGGCAAAGCGCCGTGCCAGCCGGGTGAAGCGTTCATGGCGATACTGGTCGTCATTGATCCTGCGCAAGTGCTGGCGGCTGTGCTCCAGCTCGGCAAGAAATGCCGCCACGGGGGCGCCCACCTGGCGTGCGATGCGTTCGATTTCTTCCAGTTCAAGCCCGGTATGCTCGCGAATGAGGTCGTTGCGTATGTCGGCTATCTGCTTGCGTTGCAGCGCGCTCTTGGCCTCGATGACGAGATCGCACTCGCTGTCCAGCGCCATGGAGCGGTTATTGATGTTGCTGGAACCGATGCGGAGATAGCGGTCATCGACGACCATGAGCTTGGAATGGATGCGGACTGGCGCTTCCTCCCCATGTTCGGCACTCGCGGGATAAGCCAGCACCACTCGGTCGGCCACACCATGGGATTCGACGATTGTGCGGAAGATCAACCTGGCATGGAACAGCGCTTTGCGCTCCATCACGCCCTGGGCGTCGTAACAACTAACGAGCAGCACCTTCAACCTGGGGTTTTCCCGCAGTCGCTGATTGAGCGCCTTCGCAATGCCGCGATGCGTGAAGAACTGGTTCTCCATATAGATGAAATATTCTGCCTGGGCGATCATGTCGAGATACAGTCGCTCGATCTGCTGGATCTGGGGCTGCCGGTGGAAGCGTGGCATGGTCAGCGAGACAGCCACACTGACGTCCTCCATGACAGGCTTGATGCAGGCGGGCCAGCTTGGCGGCCAGGCCTTGGGATCGACGCGACGCCTCTTGACAGCACGCTTGCCGCCGCCAAAATGCCAGCGGTAGCGAACTAGGCGGGCCAGCACGGCAGCGACTGGCCCTGCTACCAGCATCTGGACATCGTGATAAGGGTCGAAGCGTTTTTCCATCCCCAGTTTCAGGCTACCGTCGGGATCTGCGCGATGCGGATTGCGGGGGCGGTGGTGGCGATTGTCCCAACGTGCGATGGCGACATCCATGCCGCCGCAGAATGCCACCTCGTCGTCAATCACCACGATCTTCTGGTGATGGCTGGCGCCCAGGGGCAATTGGCCGTCAAAAATGAAATGCAGGTTGTCCGCCCCGCTCAATGCCCATTTCGCTTCGGAAAAGCTCTCCCTCTCCGCGGACAGGAACACGGAGTAATTCCAGCGGTTGAGGTAGACCTGGATGTCGGGCGTCTGCCGCGCCTTCCATTGCAGCAGCTCGAACAGGGCCGTCGGGCAGGCCCGTGCTTCCGCCTCACTCCCACGGATGAGCTCAATGCGGCTGTCTATATCCCAGCCGAGGATGAAAATTGAATGCTGCGCACGGCAGATCGCCTCATGCAAGGCACGGTAGTAATTGGCGCAATCGATCACCGGCGCCATGTAGCTGGCGTGCGAATGTTTCCAACAGTTGTGCCCCACACGGAACAGGGCACTTTCAGGAGAAACAGATGACGCTTGGTTGGATGGCATTGGCAGCTCCCGCACGGATGATAGGCTTGTCGGCATCGAGGGTGACATCACTGCTGCTTGCGCATATTCCTATCGCCACTGCCTGGCTTGCGCGCGCCGGGGTCATTGGGCAAGCCCTTGGCCGGCACTTCTGGCGGGACGATCACGCTGTCACGCTCCCTGGGCATAGTAGGCGGCGCCTTGATGCTCTCCGAATCCACTTCGCAATTCGGCTTGCCAGTAGCAGGATTACGGTCGCAAGGCGGCTTCGTGTTGTCGATGGGAACGGGATCTGCCTGTACACCGACGACCATGACGCTCGCCATCAGGAAGGCGGCAAGACATATCGGGCCATGTTTCATTTCCTATCCTCCAGTACTGTCGTGACGATCATTGGGGAAACCACGCTAGCCGCAGAGGCTAGCCTTTCGCCTATGAAACCGCTTATTTGGATTGCCTGCAACACAGCATAAAATCCGCACCTCCATCATATCCATATGATTTTTATATAAAAAATAAAAAGTCATAAAAGAAATCCTACAGCTAAATCAGTAGCGCACTGATCGGTAGCGGCACTCCCCCGTTCTTATGATGCACCGACCGTTCAGGCACTTTTGGTGCCGGAATGCGTTTCGCACGACCCTCTTTGCAACCACATCAGACAGGTAATCATTGACGATGGAGACACCGGCGCGGCGCTCAGGCGCACGAATGCAATCCCATGCCGACCACGGCGCTGACAGGCGGGACGAGGCACGTCAAGCCCTGCTCGACGCGCCACGGATCGTGGTGGATCGGGTAAGCCCCTGCATCGACGAAGGCAGGTTTGCCGTCAAGCGTTGCGTAGGCCGGCCTGTGACAGTGGAGGCCGATATTTTCATGGATACCCATGACAAGCTGGGAGTCCAGCTGCTGTGGCGGGAAAGCGATACCGCTTCATGGCACGTCGTGCCCATGACGCTCGCTGACAACCATCGATGGAACGCAAGCTTCACGCCCTCCGCTCCCGGCTTTTACCAGTTTGCGGTGGAAGCCTGGCGGGACGAATTCGCGACCTACCGGGCCGGATTGTTGAAAAAAGTCCTGGCTGGAGCCGATGTCGCGCTCGAAATACGGGAAGGCCTGCTCTTGCTGGCGCGGCTGCAGGCTGGTCAAGATCATGCGCAGGAGGAAGCATTCCTCGCCGAGGCCGTGAAGGCGCTGGAAGCCCCAGGAGAAGCACAGCACCTGGCCTCCGGGCTGGAACCCTCGGCATTTGCCGACCTGGCCCCCTTGCTCTCCGCCTATGCGGAAAACCAGCGTGACTGCCTGCGCATCCTGCTTTCCAACGAATTAAGCCGGCACGTCGATAGCCGCGATTTCGTGGTGCGCAGCCGCGACTTTCCGCTGCGCATCGATCGCAAGGCTGCAGCATTTTCGAGCTGGTACGAAATGTTTCCCCGCTCGCAAAGCGGAGACGCGTCCCGCCATGGCACCTTCGATGACGTGATGCGCCGGCTGCCGGCGATTCGCGCCATGGGGTTCGACACCTTGTACTTCCCCCCCATCCACCCCATCGGCCGTCTCAACCGCAAGGGCCGCAACAATAGTTTGCAGGCCCAGCCCGGGGACCCGGGCAGCCCCTATGCGATCGGCGCGGAGGAAGGTGGCCATGAGGCGATACATCCCGAGCTGGGCACTTGGGAAGACTTTCGCCGCCTGAAGACGCAGCTCGCCGACATGGGGATGAACCTGGTCCTGGACTTCGCGATCCAGTGCGCGCCCGATCATCCCTGGCTCACCCAGCACCCGGAATGGTTCAACTGGAGACCGGACGGCAGCATCCGCTATGCCGAGAACCCACCCAAGAAATACGAGGACATCGTCAATGTCGACTTCTATGCGCCGCAGGCGGTGCCGGATTTGTGGCTGGCCTTGCGCGACATCCTCATGCTGTGGGCAAGCGAAGGCGTGGATACCTTCAGGGTGGACAATCCGCACACCAAGCCGCTGCCGTTCTGGGAATGGGTCATCCGCGAGGTCCAGGACGAATACCCCGACGTGATTTTCCTGTCCGAGGCCTTTACCCACCCCAAGATGATGAACCGCTTGGCGAAAATAGGCTTCACGCAGTCATACACCTATTTCACCTGGCGCAACACCAAGCAGGAACTGACGGAATACCTGCTGGCATTGAACGACCCTGACCAGACCGAGTTCTTCCGGCCGAACTTCTTCGTCAATACGCCAGATATCAATCCTCGCTACCTGCAGCATTCCGGCCGGCCGGGGTTTCTGGTCAGGGCAGCGCTGGCGGCAACATTGTCCGGACTATGGGGCATATCCAGCGGCTTCGAGCTGTGCGAGGCAGAAGCCCTGCCAAACAGCGAGGAGTTCCGCAATTCGGAAAAATACGAAATCCGCGCCTGGGACTGGGAACGCCCCGGCAACATCATTGAGGACATCACCACGCTCAACCGGCTGCGCAGTCAGTATCCTGCCTTGCAAACCCATCTGGGGGTGGCTTTTCATCCCTTCCATAATGACCAGGTCATCTTCTACTCCAAGCATGCACCTGGTTCAGCCCTGCCCCATGCGCGCCTGATCGTCGTAGCCGTCAACCTTGACCCGCACCATGTGCAGGAAGGCACCATGGAATTGCCGCTGCACCTGCTCGGGCTGGAAGACCACGATACCGTCGAGGTGGAGGATCTGGTACGCGGCTACCGCTTTGACTGGCACGGCAAGTGGCAGCAACTACGCATGGATCCGCACGACATGCCCTACGCCATCTGGCAAATCCAGAGGAAGGGGCCGGTGCAATGAACAAGCGGCAACTGCAGGGCAAGCTCAAGGCGGAAAAAGACCTGCGCTTCAATGATGACCCTCTGTGGTACAAGGACGCCGTCATCTATCAGGTGCACGTCAAGTCGTTTTTCGATGCGAACAACGACGGCATCGGCGATTTCGCCGGTTTAATCCGCAAGCTGGACTATATCGTCGAGCTCGGCGTCAACACCATCTGGCTGTTGCCGTTCTACCCTTCGCCGCGCCGCGACGATGGTTACGATATTGCCGAATACAAGGGCGTCCATCCTGACTACGGCACGCTGTTCGACGTCAAGCGCTTCATCGTCGAGGCCCACAAGCGCAAGCTGCGGGTCATCACGGAACTCATCATCAACCACACCTCCGACCAGCATCCCTGGTTCCAGCGGGCGCGGCGGGCCAAGCCAGGCTCGGCGGCACGCAATTTCTATGTCTGGTCGGACACGGATACCGCCTACAGCCAGACACGCATCATCTTCACCGATACGGAGAAATCGAACTGGACCTGGGACCCGGTGGCGGGCGCTTATTACTGGCACCGCTTCTTCTCGCACCAGCCCGACCTCAACTTCGACAATCCGCGGGTATTCAAAGCCATCATCAGCATCATGCGTTTCTGGCTGGACCTCGGCGTGGACGGGCTCAGGCTCGATGCCGTGCCCTACCTGATCGAGCGCGAAGGCACTTCCAACGAGAACCTGCCGGAAACCCATGAAATCCTCAAGCGCATCCGCAGCGAAATAGACCAGAACTATCCGGACCGCATGCTGCTGGCCGAAGCCAACATGTGGCCGGAGGACGTGCAGGAATACTTCGGAGACGGCAGCAACGAGTGCCACATGGCGTTCCATTTCCCGCTGATGCCGCGCATGTACCTGGCGCTGGCGCAGGAGGACAGGTTCCCCATCAGCGACATCCTGCGGCAGACGCCGGAAATCCCGCCCACCTGCCAATGGGCCATTTTCCTGCGCAACCACGATGAATTGACGCTGGAAATGGTCACGGACAAGGAGCGGGCCTACATGCTCAACTTCTACGCCACGGAAAGCCGCGCCCGCCTCAATGTCGGTATCCGCCGCCGGCTGGCGCCGCTGCTACAGCGCGACAGGCGGCGCCTGGAACTGCTCAATAGCCTGCTGCTGTCGATGCCGGGCACTCCGGTCATTTACTATGGCGACGAAATCGGCATGGGCGACAACATCCACCTGGGCGACCGCGACGGCGTGCGCACCCCGATGCAATGGAGCCCGGACCGCAACGGCGGCTTTTCCCATGCCGACCCGGCGCGGCTGGTGCTGCCCCCGATCATGGATACGCAATACGGCTACCATGCCATCAACGTGGAGGCCCAAAGCAGCGATCCGCACTCCCTGCTTAACTGGATGCGGCGCCTGCTGGCGATACGCAAGCAGTACCACGCGTTCGGGCGCGGCAGCATGCGTTTGCTCTACCCCAACAACCGCAAGATATTGAGCTATCTGCGCACCCATATCCCGGGCGGCGAGAGCGCCGATGAAGAGCAGATCATCCTCTGCGTGGCGAATATCTCGAGCACTGCGCAGGCGGTGGAGCTCGATCTTGCCGAGTTCTCCGGCTACGACCCGATGGAAATGATGGGGGGCTCAGTATTCCCCCGCATCGGGCAGCAGCCTTACGTATTGACCCTGGGCGCCTACGATTTTTATTGGTTCCGCCTCACCAAGAACAGGCAGCCACTCAATGGCGCAGGCGAGCAGGACGGCAGCCTGCCGGAATATCTCACCCTGGTGCTGAACCAGCAACTGACCAGCCTGTTTGCGCCGCAATTGCGCAGGACCATGGAACAGGACATTCTCCCGGCCTACCTCCCCTGCCAGCGCTGGTACGCAGGCAAACAGAAAGATACCCTGGCGGCAATCCAGCTCACCTTGCTGGGTGTATTGGACGCCATCGACCCTGCGGAACCTCCATTCCTGCTAGCGCAGGTCGAAACGTCCACCGCCACAGGAGCCGACCAATATTTCCTGCCTATGGGCGTGGTGTCCGACGAGCAGGAAATGCCAGCCTTGGTGCGCAGGCTCGCACTGGCCAATGTACGCAGGGGCCCGCGTGTGGGTGCCCTCACCGACGCTTTCGCGCTCGATGGCTTCGTGCGGGCAGTGCTCCACCATCTGAGGAGTGATAGCACGCTGGACAGCGAACAAGGCAGCATTCATTTCAACAGCACGGCATCGCTGCATCAGGTCGACTTCAAAACCGAGCTTGAAATCAGGCGTACGGACCAGGAGCAGTCCAACAGCTCCCTGATCATCAACGACCTGGCCGTCATGAAGCTGCTGCGGCGCGTGCAACCCGGCATCAATCCGGAACTTGAGGTGGCCCGCCACCTGGCCAAGGTCGGCTATGCCAACACCCCGCCCCTGCTGGGCGATGTTACCTTCATCGATGCCGACGGCATGCCGCATACCCAGGTGATCATGCAGGCATTCGTGCACAACCAGGGCAATGCATGGCAGTGGACGCTGGACAGGCTCAATCGCCTATTGCACGACAACCTCTCCGCCGACCTCATGAAACAGGCGCTGGCCGTGGACGACGCCAGCCCGCTCAAGGAGCTGACTAATTTCGCCGCCATGCTGGGGCAGCGCCTGGCTGAGCTGCACATTGCACTGACAAAGGATACGGACAACCCTAGCTTCAGCCCTGAGATATTTTCCGCCGCGCAGGTCGAGACTTGGCGCGATAAGCTACATGAACAAGCGGACGATGTGCTGGCATTGCTTGACCGCGGACCATGGTCCGGCGATGCGGATGCCCAGCATGCATCGGCGATATGTTCGCGCCGGGAACAGTTGTTCCAGGCAATCGATGAATTGGTGCAGCACGTGGTTGGTCAACCCCGCATCCGCATCCATAGTGATTTCCATCTGGGCCAGGTGCTGATGATTTCCGGCGACGTGATGATCATCGACTTCGAGGGAGAGCCGGCCCGCAGCCTGGAGCAGCGGCGTCAGAAAGACCATCCGTTCCGCGACGTGGCAGGCTTGTTGCGCTCTTTCTCCTATGCGGCCGCCCATGTCGAGAAAAGCGACATGGGCAAGCCTGCCGGCGAGCATGCGGAGCGGCGCCAGGGGCTGTTGCGCGATTATGAGGGATGCTCGAAGCGCGCCTTCATGCAGGCTTACTTTGCACATTCCCACCTGCCACCGACATCTCAAGCGCCTGATTCCGCTCCAGTCTTGGCTGAAGAATTGCCTGCCGGGGATCAGGCCATCCTGAACCTATGCCTGCTGGAAAAAGTGATCTATGAAATCGCGTACGAGGCTGCAAACCGGCCTGCCTGGATCGGCATTCCCATGCGCGGCCTGCTAGGCCTCCTGGATGAAATGCGGGCCGACGGCAATCCGGAACAACCTTGAGCCACTACCCTCCGCCTCACTTTGCCCTTAAGGATACGAGACAATGACCTTGCAACTGCACATTGATGACAAGCCGGACGCCAAGCCGCATGCGCCTGAGGGAGAGAGCACACATTTCCGCTCGCTGCCTGCCGGTGCGCATATCGTGCAGCCTGGCAAGGTCAGGTTCAGGATATGGGCGCCGAATGCGGAAAAAGTGTGGGTCGTTCTATCTGGGTTGCAGTCGGACGACGAACCGCCCGCGCTGCAAGAGCATGAAATGGCAGCCGACGCAAAGCCAGGCTGGTTCAGCCGGGAAATTGCCGCGGATGCGGGCAGTCGCTACCGCTACCGTATCCTCAATAAGCAAGGCCACGAGCTCACAGTGCCCGACCCCTGGTCGCGCGCCCAAGCCGATAGCGTGCACGGCGACAGCATCGTGGTAGATCCACAGGCTTACACCTGGCGCCATTCCGGATGGGCAGGCAGGCCATGGCACGAGTCCGTCGTGTATGAAGCCCACGTCGGCTGCCTGGGAGGATTCGAGGGCTTGCGCGCGCAATTGCCGCAACTGGCCGCCATGGGGTTCACCGCCATCGAGCTGATGCCGATTGCCAGCTTCCCCGGCGAGCGCAATTGGGGATACGACGGGGTGCTGCAGTTCGCCCCGCAGTTCAGCTATGGCTCGCCCGACCAGCTCAAGACACTGGTGGATGAGGCGCACGGCCTGGGTCTCAGCATCTATCTCGACGTGGTGTACAACCATTTCGGCCCGGAGGGCAACTACCTTGCCCATTACGCGCCCCAGTTCTTCTGCCATGAGCACCAGACGCCATGGGGGGACGCCATCGATTTCGCCCAGCAGGAGGTCATCGAGTTCTATGGCGAGAACGCACTCTATTGGCTGGAGGAGTTCCAGTTCGATGGGCTGCGCTTCGATGCCTGCCATGCCATCTGGGACCCGGCGTTCCTGGTGAGTATTGCCGGACGCATACGCACCGAGTTCCACGGCAAGCGCCATATCCATTTGATCGCGGAAAACGACCACAATTCGGTCACGCTGCTGCAGAATGGCTATGACGCCCAGTGGAACGACGACGGCCACCATGCCCTGCATGTATTGCTGACCGGCGAAACCGGCGGCTATTACTCCGACTACGCGGACAACACCATCGAGCAACTGGCTCGCTGCCTGGGGGAAGGCTTCATCTACCAGGGAGAAATCTCGGCGCATCGCCACAATTCGCCGCGCGGCGAGCCCAGCAGCGAGATGCCACCGTCCAGCTTTGTCCTGTTCCTGCAGAATCACGACCAGATCGGCAACCGCGCTTTCGGCGAGCGGCTGATCACGCTGGTTCCGGAACCAGCGCTCAAGGTGGCCACGGCCCTGTTGCTGCTGAGTCCCCAGGTGCCTATGCTATTCATGGGGGAGGAGTTCGGCGCAACGGAGCCCTTCCTCTACTTTACCAGCCACAGCGACCCCGGATTGACCCATGCCGTTCGCGAAGGCCGCAGGGCCGAGTTTGCTGTTTTTCCCCAGTTCCAGGACACCTCGCTTGTTGAGCGCCTTCCGGATCCCAATGCCGAATCCAGCTTCGAGCAATCCATTCCC
This sequence comes from Methylobacillus flagellatus KT, assembly GCF_000013705.1. Lineage (NCBI taxonomy): Bacteria > Pseudomonadati > Pseudomonadota > Betaproteobacteria > Nitrosomonadales > Methylophilaceae > Methylobacillus > Methylobacillus flagellatus. Next base: position 1,526,736 of record NC_007947.1, on the reverse strand, counting down.
CGCGACCGCCAGACCAAGGCGCAGGCGGCATGGCGAGCATGGGTCACGCACTTGCTGCATCTGCGCCATGAGCACCTGTTGCCGCATCTTGGGCATTGCCGCGCGCTGAGATATGCCGCTTTCGGAACTCATGCCGTCCATGCCCAGTGGCAGCTGGAAAATGGGGACATGCTGACCATCGCCGCCAACCTGGGTGCAGTGAATGCCGCCCGGCACCTGGATCAATTGGTATCCGGGCCTGCGCAGATATTGCTGGACCACGGCAATGCGCACGCAGCCCTGCAGGCTGGAGAAATGCCGGCCTGCAGCATTTTCGTTTGCCTGGAACATCCCCAAGCATAGGTGCATCATGCCCAGAACAGACATCACCGCCACCATCCGCCTGCAATTCCACCAAGGCTTTACGTTCGAAGACGCATTGGCGCGCATCCCCTATTTTGCCAAACTGGGCATCAGCCACATCTATGCGTCTCCTCTCCTGACTGCCCGCAGCAGCTCTACCCACGGTTACGATATCGTCGACCCCACCCAGATCGATGCGAAGCTCGGAGGCGAAGCAGGTTTCAGGCGCCTGGTCGAGGGACTGCGCGATGCAGGCATGGGGCTGATCATGGATATCGTACCCAATCACATGGGCATAGGCGGGGCGGAAAATCCATGGTGGCAGCATATATTCGAATGGGGCCAGGTCAGTCCTTACGCGACCTGGTTCGACATCGACTGGCACTCCCCCGACCCTGCCCTGCATAACAAAGTGCTGGCCCCTTTCCTGGGAGAGCCTTATGGCGACGTACTGAACAAGGGAGAACTGAAGCTGGCTTATGTCCAGGATACAGGGCAAATCGTCGTAGACTATTTCAACAACCGATTCCCGGTGTCGCCGTTCGACTATCCGGAGATCCTGCGTCGCGCCGACAACAAGCTGCTAGCGCCATTGATAGCGTGCCTGGATGCCCTGGACCGGCAGCAGCCCTATCCCGCACTGGAGAAGAAGGCTGCGCAAGCCAGGCACATGCTGCAGGAGCTGGCAAGCGTGCCTACAGGCAATGCCGCGCTCGAGTCTGCATTGGCCTACTACAACCAAGACAACAGCGAGCGCCGCATGCAGCTTCATGCATTGTTGGAGCGGCAGCATTACCGCCTCACCTGGTGGATCAATGCTGCTGATGAAATCAATTGGCGCAGGTTCTTCGAAGTCAGCGAGCTGGCAGGTATCCGCGCGGAGCTGGACGAAGTGTTCGAGGCCACGCACGCGCTCCTATTCAGCCTGTACCGTGAAGGGTTGGTCGATGGCGTGCGGCTTGACCACATAGACGGCCTGGCCCATCCGCAGAAGTATTGCAACAAACTACGGCAGCGCCTGCAACGCTTGTCGAGGCACAGGCCCAAGCACTTGCAGCATCCTCCCTACATCATTGCCGAAAAAATCCTCGCCCCCGGGGAATGGCTGCGTAGCGACTGGAACCTTGATGGCACGACCGGCTATGAATTCATGGATCAGGTCAGCGCGGTCCTGCACGACCCGCGCGGCGCGCGGCCGCTGACTGAATGCTGGCAGAGATATACCGGCGACCAATACGACTTTGCCCGCCATGTGCGCAGTGCCCGCTACCAGCTGCTGTCGGAAAATCTAGTCGGCGAGTTCAATGCCGCGGCTATCGCCATCCACCGCATTGCACGCGCCGAAATCCGCACACGGGATTATTCCCTGGCGGCCATCAAGCGGGCGCTCATGGAAATCCTTGCGCATTTTCCCGCCTATCGCAGTTACGTGGAGGATACCGGCCCCGCCCCCATTGACCGCGAGATGCTCGAGCAGACCGCCTGCCAGGCGCGTCGCACGCTGGGCCTGGTGGACAAGCCCCTGGTAGACATCATACTGGGCTGGCTGAGCGCTGAGCTGGTCGTGGCCGACCCAGGCAGTGCGCTGGCAGACCTGTCACGACGCGCCATGACACGCTTCCAGCAACTCATGCCTGCACTATGCGCAAAATCCATGGAAGATACCGCGTTTTATCGTTTCGGGCGCTTGTTGTCGCGCAACGAAGTGGGCAGCAATCCGGACATCTTTTCGCTTTCCACCGAAGACTTTCACCAGGCCTGTATCCAGCGCCGGGAGCGCTTCCCCGCCACCATGCTGGCCACGGCCACGCATGACCACAAGCGCGGCGAGGATACACGCATGCGCATTGCCGCACTGAGCCAGGTACCGCAACGATGGGAGTCATTGCTGCAAGAATGGTTTGTCATGAATGCGCGTTTCCACCAGAACATTTTCCCGGAGGAAAACCTCGCCGCCAGCTATAGCGCGCCCCGTCCCCAGCATGAAATCATGCTCTACCAGACGCTCATCGGCGCCTGGCCTTACCATCTGCAGATCGACGACGATGAAGGGCTGAAAGCCTATGCAGAACGCCTGAACCGATGGCTGATCAAGAGCATACGCGAGGCCAAGCGCCTCTCGGGGTGGATGCAGGCCAACGAAGAATACGAGAATGCATGCAGCGACTTGCTCTTCCATATCCTTGATCCCGAGCACAGCCTGCCCTTCCTGCAGTCCGCATATTCTTTTGTCCAGGAAATATCAACGATTGGCGCAGTGAATAGCTTGTCCCAGACCATACTGCGCATGACCACGCCAGGCATTCCGGATCTTTACCAGGGAACGGAAATCTGGGATTTCAGTCTGCTGGACCCCGACAACCGCTCCCCTGTGGAGTATGAGCCGAGGGAACAGCTCTTGGCGACCAAGGTGGCCTTGGACGAGAAAATCACCAATTGGCAGAATGGCGGCATCAAACAGCATTTCATCCAGCAATTGCTGCAATTTCGCAGACAACATGCCGCCCTGTTCAACTGTGGTGACTACCAGCCATTGAAAGTGAGCGGTGCGCGTGCAGCCCATCTCCTCGCGTTTATGCGGACAGAGGGCTCCCATGCACTGATCGTGGTCGTACCTCGGCTGACAGCTCCTCTCATGCCGGAGCGGCAGCGCCTGCTCATTTCCGCAGATGCATGGCAAGACACGATTGTCCATCTTCCCGACAGACTGAACACAGAAGCGTACAACGTCATTTCCGGACAGCCGTACCATGTCTACGCCGGGCAGATCCTGGTGCGTGACCTGTTCTCCAGGCTGCCGTGGGCAACGCTTGCGGTCGACACGAAGCAATGAGCCTGTTTCCCGTATCCGTTTCTTACATCAGCAAGCGTGCTTGGCTGATACGGACCGTGAGGCCTAGCAACGTATAGTGCCCGCTCCACCGAATAAAAAGGAGTGCCCCGATGAGTGCTGCAGAGAATACACACCACCCTGCCGGCAACAAGCTGCAAGACTCCCAGGACAAGGGCAACGAGGAGCAAGCCATCAAGTCCTTGAAGGAGGCCAGCCGCATCCATGCAGCAGATAAGCCAGTCAAGCCGGAGCCTGAGGAGCCGTACAATCCTGTCGAGCCTGATGAACCTGACGTCCAGCCAGAAATCATTGATGAAGATGAAACCGAGGATCATGAAGACCAAAAGATCGCACCACCGCCCGATGGATTTTTCCTAAAGGAAAACAATTGAATCTCCAGGTCCAAGCGATGACTGGAAGCACATCCTTTATCACAGTCTGTTCCTTGTGCCTGACATACCTGGACCCTTGCTGGAGACAGCAGGTATGGCAGCGCCAGCATGGCCTAGCGTGATAAGCGGGCAATCGTCGTCTGGCCTTGTCTTTGGTGAGGCAAGTGCCGAGAACAATTGATCATGAATTATTGTTGATATGGACTCAACTCACTGGAGGGAAACATATGTCTGCTACTACCATCTTATTGATTATTCTGGTTCTGCTGCTTATTGGAGCCCTGCCTAGCTGGGGTTATAGCAAAAGCTGGGGCTATGGTCCGAGCGGAGGCCTGGGCCTGATTGTCCTGATCCTCATCATCCTGCTGCTGACTGGCCGGATATAAATGCCACAGCGTCACAAATAAAAAAGCTCCTATTGGAGCTTTTTTATTTTGCAGTATTGATTAGAGAATCAAGGGCCGGTCTATTCAGTATCCAGCAACTGCGTGTTGATGGTCACCTTGGCTTTCTGCTTCAGCGAATTGATATAAGCACGCCTGTACTCTGCAGCCAATGCGGCCTGCAATTGTGCCTTGGCAGCCCGTTGGTCCTCTTCGCTTTCCACGGCGAACTTGACAGCGTGAACCTTGGCGATCAGGTAACCGTTACGGTCTGCCACACCGTTATAAGCTGGCAGTTTGGAAGCATCTGCCTTGAAGGCGGTAGATACCGACAATTCAGTCAGAGTATTCGGGTTGTAACGGTCCACGGTCACAGGCTCTGTCCAATTGAGAGACACCGCCTTGCCTGCGCGTAGCTCGGCAAGCGCTGCCTCACCCTTTTCACGCGCCAAGTTGGCGGCTTTCTCGTGCTTCAGAAAATCCTCGATCCCAGCCTTTACCTCTTCGAAAGCGCGCGCAGCCGCAGGCTTATGTTCCACGACCCTGGCTGAGATCAGGTTGTTCGGGGAGACCTCAACGGCCTCGGTATTGCGCCTGTCCTTCAATACTTCGTCGCTGAAGACAAGATTCATCAATTTATCGTTCTTGAAGAATTTGGCGCCATCCGCGCGGCTCAGCCAGCCACTGGTCTGTACTTGCAAGCCGAATTCCTTGGCCACAGGTTCCAGGCTGTCTGCCTGTTCATATACCATGTTGCTGAAATTCTCAGCCTGTTCGGAGAACTGAGCCAGAGCTTTCTGGTACATCAGCTCTGCGCGGATTTGGCCTTGTACGTCTTCAAATGATTGGCCGCTACCGTGAATTTCGGTCAGCTTGATGATGTGATAGCCGAAATCGGTTTCAACCAGATCGCTGATAGTGCCTGGCTTCATGGAGAACACCGCATCCTCGAATGGCTTGACCATGGTGCCGGGACCGAACAAGCCGAGATCGCCACCCTTGTCTTTTGAACCGGGGTCTTGTGAATATTGGTGGGCGAGCTGTTCAAAGCGCTCTGGATTCTTTTTCACCAAGGCCAGCACTTCCTCGGCTTTTTCTTTGGCTTTCTGCTTTGTCTCTGGCGTGGGGCTGACGCCAAAACCGATCAGGATGTGGCTCGCACGCCGCTGCTCGTCCCCCTGGAACTGTGCTGCGTTCTGGGCATAATATTCCCGGGCTTCCTCTTCCGTGACCTGCTGGCTGGGAATCAAGGCATTTGCCGACAACAGTACGAATTCGAGCTTGACTTGCTCGGGCACCTTGAACTTGTCCTGATGCTCCTTGTAATAAGCATTGACCTCGTCTTCAGTCACCTTCACCTGGGACAAGTAGTCAGCGGTCCTGAACTCTGCGATGCTGACCTCTCGCGACTGGTGTGCGACTTTGATGGCATTGTTGGCAACGCCGTTGGGTACGAAAGCTAATGCGGACAGACCTTCGCGCGCCTGCATCGTCAACAGGTCAGTGCGCACCTCGTTCTCAAATTGAGATGGCGTCCGGCGGCGCTCTGCCAGGAATTGGTCATATAACGCCTGAGAAAACTGTCCGTCCTGGTGGAAGGACTCCTCTTGCATAATGTAGTGGGAAAGCTGCTCGTCGCTCACAACGAATTTTGCACGCTTGACCTCATTGGCCAATAGCCTGCCTTCGACGAGATGGTCAATCACTGCCTGCTTCAGTTCAGGGCCGTCGATGACAGCCTGGTCCACCTTGCCCTCGCTTTGTAGGCGGTTGCGCAGGTTTTGCAAGGCATTACTGTATTCCTGTACCGTAATTGATTCTCCATCCACCTTGGCAACAGCAACGCTTGAACCCGCATCCCGCAGATAGCTATCAACGCCGACCAATGCAAAGGGGATGGTAATGGCGGCAAGAATGACTTTGGCCAGCCACCCTTTGGAACGATTACGAATTGCTTCCAACATAACAATATGCCTTCTTTATCTTCAATCTTTTGAAATGATCAGCCCAACCAAGACTGACTTGTAAACATAACCTTTGAATATACCACACATGCAGAAAGCAAGGCAGGCCCAGAAAGAGCAACAGAAAGAACAATTTGGCTATATCAGGAATAAACAACGGCGAAAATAAAAAAAGCGAACCAAGCGGTTCGCTTTTTCTGGCGGAGCGGACGGGGCTCGAACCCGCGACCCCCGGCGTGACAGGCCGGTATTCTAACCAACTGAACTACCGCTCCTTGACTTCGCGTTGCTTTATTTAGAACCAACGACTTTGAAGCTGATTGATGGTGGGTGCTGACGGGGTCGAACCGCCGACATTCGCCTTGTAAGGGCGACGCTCTACCAACTGAGCTAAGCACCCGTCTCAACCAACGAAGACCGCTAGTTTACAGCATCTTTGAGTGCTTTGCCAGCCCTAAATTTGGGGGAATTTGCAGCCTTAATCTTGATCGTGGCGCCGGTGCGGGGATTACGACCATTGCGCGCAGCACGCTTGCCAACATAGAAAGTACCGAAGCCGATCAGGGTAACGAGCTCGCCCTTTTTCAACGATTTGGTAATTGCAGCAGTTGTAGCATCTAGAGCACGACCAGCAGCAGCTTTGGACAGCCCAGCTGATTTAGCGATTTGCTCAATCAATTCAGACTTGTTTGCCATGTAAATCCCCTTTCGACGTTGTTTAAGAACAGGTGCGAAAAGACCCTGTGCCCTGCTTTATAGCAAGCGGAAAAAGGCTATGTCAAGCCTTTCCCGCGCCTGCAGTGCTACTGGGTATCAATGCTTGGTGACTGAGGACGATTTGGCCGTTTTGTCTTTGGACTCCACCCCTGCCACGGCGACCTCGGCATCGGCTGATTCGGGCATGCGCTCAAGTGCCAACTGCAAGACTTCGTCAATCCATTTCACAGGATGGATATCAAGATGGTTCTTGATATTGGCTGGGATATCACTCAGATCCTTGACATTCTGCTCTGGAATCAGGACCGTCTTGATTCCACCGCGGTGCGCAGCCAGAAGCTTCTCCTTCAAGCCACCGATCGGCAGCACCTCGCCGCGCAAGGTGATTTCACCCGTCATGGCAACATCGGAACGAACCGGGATATTGCTCAGTACCGATACCAGCGCCGTTGAAATGGCAATGCCAGCACTTGGGCCATCCTTTGGCGTGGCACCTTCCGGCAAGTGAATATGGATGTCGTGCTTCTCATGGAAATCATCCGGGAAGCCCAATCGTTTGGCCCGGCTGCGCACAACGCTCATTGCAGCCTGGATGGATTCCTGCATGACCTCGCCAAGCTTGCCGGTCGTAATCACTTTGCCCTTGCCAGGAAGCAAGACCGACTCGATCGTCAGCAGCTCGCCACCCACCTCAGTCCAGGCCAGGCCTGTCACTTGCCCGACCTGATTTTCCTTCGCCGCCACGCCATAATCGAAGCGTTGCACGCCCAGGTATTTTTCCAGGTTCTTCGGAGTAACGGTCACTTTGCGCGAAGCTGCGCCCGCTTTCGGCTTGGAGGTCAGGATTTCCTTGACCACCTTGCGGCAGATCTTGGAAATCTCGCGATCCAGGCCGCGAACCCCGGCTTCACGGGTATAGTACCTGACCACATCCCTTATGGTTGCTTCGGAGATGCTGATCTCGCTTTCCTTCAGGCCGTGGGTCTTCAATTGCTTGGGCAAGAGATAGCGCATCGCAATATTGACCTTTTCATCTTCGGTATACCCGGCCAAGCGGATCACTTCCATGCGGTCAAGCAATGGGCCTGGGATATTCAGGGAGTTGGCCGTCGCGACGAACATGACGTCGGACAGGTCGTACTCCACTTCGACATAGTGGTCGACGAAAGTATGGTTTTGCTCAGGATCCAGCACCTCCAGCAAGGCAGAAGAAGGGTCGCCTCGGAAATCCTGGCCCATTTTGTCAACTTCATCCAGCAGGAACAACGGATTCTTGACGCCTACCTTGGCCATGCTCTGCAGGATCTTGCCGGGCATGGAGCCTATATAGGTGCGACGATGGCCGCGGATTTCGGATTCGTCACGCACGCCGCCCAATGCCACCCGGACGAATTTGCGGTTGACTGCCTTGGCAATACTTTGGCCCAGGGAGGTCTTGCCCACCCCGGGAGGCCCGACCAGGCAAAGGATAGGAGCCTTGAGCTTATCCACGCGCTGCTGAACGGCCAAGTACTCGACAATTCTTTCCTTGACCTTTTCCAGGCCGTAATGGTCAGCATTCAAAATATCCTCTGCCGTGCCAAGATCGCGGCTGATCTTGGTCTTCTTCTTCCACGGCAGGCTGACCAGGGTCTCGATATAATTGCGCACCACGGTAGCTTCAGCCGACATGGGCGACATCATCTTGAGCTTCTTGAGTTCGGCGTTGGCTTTAGCAAGCGCGTCCTTGGGCATACGCGCATCGGCGATCCGCTTCTCCAGCTCTTCTATGTCAGCATTCTCGTCCTGCTCGCCCAGCTCCTTCTGGATGGCCTTCACCTGTTCATTCAGGTAATACTCACGCTGGCTCTTCTCCATCTGGCGCTTGACTCGGCCGCGGATGCGTTTTTCCACCTGCAGAATATCGATTTCGGACTCAAGCAGCCCCAGCAAATGCTCCAGCCGTTCAGACACATTGAACATTTCCAGGATTTTCTGCTTTTCCTCGAGCTTCAGCGTCAAATGTGCAGTGATGGTGTCGGCAAGGCGCCCCGCGTCATCTATGGTGGCCAGTGAAGTCAGGATTTCAGGGGGAATTTTCTTGTTCAGCTTGACGTACTGGTCAAACTGCGTGAACACCGTACGCATCAGCGCCTGGGTCTGGCTGTCGTCGCTTGCGGCGCTTTCGATCTTTTCCGTCCGGGCAGCAAAGCATTCCTGGGTTTCGACGAACTCCAGTACTTTGACCCTGTGCAAGCCTTCGACCAGCACCTTGACTGTGCCATCTGGCAGTTTGAGCATCTGCAGTACGGTTGCCACCGTGCCTACCTCATAAAGATCCTCAGCATCAGGCTCATCCTTGTTGGGAGATTTCTGCGCCACCAACAGTATCTGTTTATCCTGTTCAGAAGCGAGCTCCAGCGCCTTTACCGATTTTTCGCGGCCAACAAACAAGGGAATGACTAGATGCGGGTATACCACCACATCGCGCAGTGGCAATAATGGCAGCAAGCCAGACTCTGGAGAGAAAACCGGTAATGTTTGTTCTGTCATGAGGAAACTTTCAATGTTGTCAGCAGCACGGCAACACGCCGGCTGCTTTATACATCAATGGGGACAAGCACCGGCACTTCAAGTGCCGACGCTTGGATTTTCACATAAATAAAGGCTGCAAAGCAGCCTTTAAGTACACGTCTTAGCTTGCAGTCTCGAGCCGAGGCTCATCCGCATAAATCAGGATGGGCGGGGAATCCCCTTTGATCACGCCTTCGTCCACAACCACCTTGCGCAAGTTGGGAATGGAGGGCAGATCGTACATGATTTCCAGCAAGGCATGCTCCATAATGGAACGCAGGCCACGTGCGCCAGTCTTTCTTTCCAGCGCTTTCTTGGCGATCATGCGGAGCGCCGCTTCACGAAACTCGAGATCAACCCCCTCCATCTTGAAGAGCTTGATGTATTGCTTGGTAAGGGCGTTCTTGGGCTCGACCAGGATTGTCACCAATGCGTCTTCGTCAAGGGACTCCAAGGTTGCGATAGCAGGCAGCCGTCCGACAAACTCAGGAATCAAGCCGAACTTGATTAGGTCTTCGGGCTCGACATCCCGCAACACCTCGCCAATTGCACGTGCATCTTCCTTGCTCTTTACTTCGGCGCCAAATCCGATACCGCCCTTCTCGGAACGGCGGCGGATGATCTTTTCCAAGCCATCAAACGCACCACCGCAAATGAAAAGAATATTGGTGGTATCCAGCTGGACAAACTCCTGGTTGGGATGCTTGCGACCACCTTGTGGCGGCACCGACGCTACCGTGCCCTCGATCAACTTGAGCAGCGCCTGCTGGACACCCTCTCCCGATACGTCCCGGGTGATAGAAGGGTTGTCCGACTTGCGTGAAATCTTGTCGATTTCGTCGATGTATACGATGCCGCGCTGCGCTTTCTCTACATCATAGTCGCATTTTTGCAGCAGCTTCTGCATGATGTTCTCGACATCCTCACCTACATAGCCAGCCTCTGTCAGCGTCGTCGCATCGGCCATGACGAAAGGCACGTCCAGCAAACGGGCAAGCGTCTGCGCCAGCAGGGTTTTGCCGGAACCAGTAGGCCCAATCACCAGGATATTGCTCTTGGCGATCTCGACATCGTCCTTCTGACCACCCTGCTCCAGACGCTTGTAGTGATTGTAAACTGCAACCGCCAGGTTTTTCTTCGCCTGTGTCTGCCCGATCACGTACTGATCAAGGATGGCGCAAATTTCCTTGGGAGTCGGCAATTTGCCGCTCTTGGGCTTGAGGCCATCCGCCTCCTGCACCTCCTCGCGAATGATGTCGTTGCACAAGTCAACGCATTCATCGCAGATGAAAACGGATGGGCCCGCAATCAGCTTGCGTACTTCATGCTGGCTTTTGCCGCAAAACGAGCAATAAAGTAGCTTTTCGCCCTCGGCTTTTGTCGTCATCAAACTATCCTAAAATAAACTAAAGGTTTGCCTACTATATTATGCAGCATCTGCCCGACTGGCAATCACCTTGTCTACGATGCCATAAGCTACTGACTGCTCAGCGCTCATAAAGTTGTCACGATCTGTATCCAAGGCAATTTTCTCTACCGGCTGGCCCGTGTGGCTGGCCAGGATGTGATTGAGTTTTTCGCGCAGGAACAGTATCTCCTTGGCGTGGATTTCGATATCGGATGCTTGGCCTTGGAAACCGCCCAGTGGCTGGTGAATCATGACGCGGGAATTGGGCAGACAGAAACGCTTGCCCTGCGCGCCTGCCGCTAGTAGCAAGGCGCCCATGCTGGCTGCTTGCCCCACGCACAAGGTACTGACGTCCGGCTTGACGAACTGCATAGTATCGTAAATACCCATCCCTGCCGTTACCGAACCGCCTGGGGAATTAATGTAGAAGTAGATATCCTTGTCGGGATTTTCTGCTTCCAGGAACAATAACTGAGCCACCACCAGGTTGGCGGTTGCGTCGTTGACTGGCCCCACCAAGAAAATGATGCGTTCCTTGAGCAGGCGGGAATATATATCATAAGAGCGCTCACCACGGCCACTCTGCTCAATGACCATGGGGATGTACCCCAGACCTTGTGCCTCGAACTGGCTCTGCGCGGTTGCTGGATAGTGAATCATTAGCTATTTCCCATCAGGTCATCAAACTTGACTTTCTTGTCTACGACGTTGGCAGACTTCAATACCCATTCAACCACGTTATCTTCAGTCGCCAATGCAGCAGGCTCATCCAGACGCTTGGTATCAGCGTAGTACCAGGTCACCACATCGTCAGGACGCTCGAAACTTTGCGCAAAAACATTCACCATATTGCGCACTTGTTCTGCATTCGCCTGCAGGTTCTCGCGGTTGACAAGCTCGGAAAGAATGAGGCGCAGGCTAGCATTGCGCGTAGCTTGCTCCTCAAACAATGCAGGTTCGAGATTGACATTGGCAAGATCGACACCACGCTGCTTGAGATTGTCCTGCGTGCTCTGGATCAACCGACCAACCTCTGCATTGATGAATGCCTTAGGCACCTCCAGCGCTGTATTATCCAACAGAGCTTGGAAAGCCTGCTCCTTGAGCTTGACGCGTATGCGCTTTTCCACCTCTTGTTTCAGGCTGGCCGTGATTTCCTCGCGCATCTTCTCGACATCGCCGTCTTCCACACCCAGGCTACGGGCGAAATCCGCATCGAACTCAGGCAGCTTGGCCTGTTCGACAGTATTGAATGTGACATCATAGCGGACAGTTTTTCCTGCCAGTTGCTCGGGCTTGTGATCCTCGGGGTAAGCAATTTCAAAAACCTTGTTGCTACCTGCCTTATTCCCGGATAGCTCGCTCTCGAATGCAGGGAAACGGCCGCCTTCACCAATGATGAGATCAAGACCATTTTCATCGGTACGCTCGACTTCCTGGTCATCTATGTAGGCAATCAAGCTGATGTTGATCTTGTCGCCTTTCTTGGAAGCGCGTTTGACGGGCTCGAATGTCGCACGCTGGCGCAGCAATACATCAATCGTTTTTTTGACCTCTGCCTCACCCACCTCGAGAACAGGGCGCTCGATCTTGGCCTTGGACAGGTCGCCTATATTGACTTCGGGGAATACCTCGAAAGTGGCAACATATTCAATCTGCGGGTCATTCTCTGCATAGGGCTTGTGTTCGATATGGGGGTATCCGGCGACTCGCAGCTTATTCTGCTCGACGGCATCACTGAAGCTGCGCTCCACTGCATTGGAGAGCACCTCATTGCGCACTTGCGCACCGTATTGTTGACGCACAATGTTCAACGGTACCTTCCCAGGCCGGAAACCCGGCATCTTGACAGTGCGAGCCAGGCGGTTAATACGCTCGTTCACTTCTGACTCCAGCGGCTGTACTGGTACAGAAACCGTCATCCTGCGCTCAAGATTGCTGATGGTCTCAACGGTTGCTTGCATTGCTGTGTTCCTTAAATCGAGTTTATGCGCTGACGGGCGATGCTGAAAATGCGGCCTTCGCCCCGGTCAACTTATTGAAAATTAAAAATTGCAAAACCATGACTCTAGTTTTACGCCAGCATTCGCTTCAATCCTGCCAATCACAGTGCAGGATTGGACATGAATATTAACTGGAGATTCTAGCATAGGTGGCTATAAAACATAATCTCAGGAAACGCAGAAACGCCAGGGCGGCAGAATACGAGCCTGGGCAGGAAGAGACTGGGAATAGTCAAAACAAAGGGCTGATCAATTGGATCAGCCCTTCATGTTGCAGATGTCCGGGATCAGGCTTTTTGGATATTGGACGCCTGTTTCCCTTTGGCTGTCTGGGTTATTTCGAATTGCACCCTGTCATTTTCTTTCAGGCTTTTGTATCCGCTAGTCTGGATTTCAGAAAAATGCGCGAACAAGTCATCGCCTCCTTCGTCCGGCGAAATAAATCCGAAGCCTTTTGCATCGTTGAACCATTTGACTGTACCAAGTGCCATATCATCTCTCCAAATATGAAAACTAAGAACTGACTGCAATTGCATGCTAAAACAAGCAGGCAGGCTGGCGGATAAGCATTTGCTGATTGTGCTGTAGGTGCTTTCCTACAGTTAGAAAAGCTCAGGGCCGCATTTGCGGCCCTGACAGGATTGCAGCAGAGGTTGATGTTATTTACGTTTGGATTGTATTTCCTCGATAAAACGGGCAGCCCGGTCTTTCCCCCCCAGGCCGAATGCAATCGCAAGTGCCAGGAAGATCGCGCCAAACACAATGACAAACAATGCAGTCAGAAGCTGGGTGCCGATATCCAGCTGCTCAAGAGCAACAAACAGGGCAAATATCTGAATGCCATACTCAACAGTGGTACTGATTCTGAGCGCACCATCATATTTCATACCATGCAACCATGCGAACACCAGACGGTTGACGAAGCGTGCCAGCAACGTACCGAAGATCAACACAAGGATGGCGACAATGATCTTGGGCAGGTAATTGGCCAGGTTGTTCAGCATGTGGGCGACTTCATTGAGTCCGAGCGTATTGGCGCCGGTGATGACGAACAGCAGGATCACAAGCCAATAGATGACTTGACTGATGACGCCACTCAGGGTGAGGTCGAAATCGCCATGCTTGAGGAATGCCTCGAGGCCGGAACGATCGGCAAACTTGTCGAACTGGGCCAGCTCGAGAATGCGCTTGACGCCCAGACAGGCAACCTTGGCACACACCCAACCAAAGGCAAGGATCACGATCACGGCCAGCAACTTGGGGAAGAAATATGCCACCTGACTCCAGAACTCATTGAGCGACGTGAGAAAAATATCAATCTGCTGTTGCATAAGCACACTCCTCTATTTATTGATGACCTTGATAACAGGTCTTTTGAACCAGAGCGGTAATACCTGGCTGTTCAGGATAGGACAGGTATTTTCCCGTAAATGCGGAATGTCCGCAAACAAATAACTTTTTTAAGTTAAAGTTAAATATAGAAAAATTATTTAATAATTTGATTAATAATATATTTTTATTTCAACCGCAGCTTAAAAAGCACAAAAAAAGCTTATTATGAACAGCAAATCAGCGCTCAAACCGAACGTATAGAAATAATTGTATATTGGGATAGAGATCAGCTTTTCCCGCTGTCCGCATGCAGCTTTCCCGAGTATACGGAATCGCGGGATGCTGCTTTATCGGGGACTGGCGCGCCACACCATGCACCCCTGTCAACAGGAGCTGACCTGCCTACGCCGCTCAAGAGTAATTAGCGCTGTGATAGGTTCTGCAGCTGCATGTTCACTTCCGCCATCAACTTGTCTGCGCCTATGGCCTCACCAATTTCAAGTGCCTGCGTCAACATCGCTTTCGCCTTGTCAGGCTGGCTTGCGGCAATGAAGTTCAGTCCCAGATAGTAGTAACCTTTGGCTACCCAATAGCCATCGCCGGCATCCTTTGCCTTGAGGATGATCCTGTTGAGATTTTTCTCTGCATTTTGAAAATCTTTGGCATTGATGTAGAGCGAGCCCAATTCCAATCCGGCATTGGCATAGGCATCGAAGCTGCCATCGCTCGCCTGCATGACCAATGCCTTGACCTGGTGCGCGATGGCATCATCATAAAGCCCCTGCCTGGCCTTGAGCTGCGCCAAGTGTTCGTTGGCGTCGGCCCGCTCGTTATTATTGCCGGCAAGCTCAAGCGCCGCTTCATAGTGGCGCTGCGCCTGCGGCAACAAGGCTTGCTGCATCAATGCCTCACCTGCCAACAGGTGTGAAATGAACTGGAATTTCTGGTTTTTCTCTTGCTCGGCAAGCACCAGTGCTGCTTCATAGCTGGATTGCGCCTGCGCATACTGCTTCAATGCATTGTAGGCATTCCCCTTGAATAAATGGGTCACCAGGCGCTCATGTCCTGTGCACGCCTGCGACTCTGCGGCAGTGAAGCTCTCGATGGCCGCTTCACCCTGCCCCAGGCTCAATTCCGCCCGGCCTTTGCACAGCAACAGATCGCGCTGTCCCGGCTGTTTTCCCAGGCCCTGTTTCGCTTGCGCCAATGCGGCGGCGGCATCGTCTTCACCCAGCGCTCCGAGGCAGCCCTCGGCCGGGTTTGTGCCGGCGTGAACAAGACCGCTGGCAAACATGCCTAGCATGAGTACTCTAAAAAAAAACATTGTTACTCCATATATTGATTCCAGTCGTGCGCTGTCGCGCCACGCGCAAAGAATTCTGGGTTGAGAATCGTATCCTTGCCATTGTATTGCAGGGCCAGGCCATGGCGGTCCACCACTTGCCCGCCTGCGCATTCGAGCACGCATTGCCCGGCTGCCGTATCCCACTCCGATGTCAGACCCAGGCGAGGATAGACATCAGCCCGCCCTTCCGCCACCAGACATATTTTGAGAGAGCTCCCCATGCTGATCATATCCGGCTCGCCATGCCGCTTGGCAATGTTGCGCAGCATTGCCTGGACTTTATTGTTGAGATGGGAACGGCTGACCGCTACCGTGATATGCCCAAAATCCAGCGTCCGCGCGTGAATCCTAATGGCTGACCCGCTGCCAGATTGCTTATAGGCAGCTTTACCGTCGGCATAATAGCTGAGCCCCAGTGCTGGCGCATGGATGACCCCGAGTACAGGCCGGCCTTGATCGATCAGGGCGATATTGACGCTGAATTCATCATTACGCTTGACGAACTCCCGCGTGCCGTCCAGAGGGTCTACCAGCCAGTATTGCCGCCACTGCCGACGCTCCAAGAACGGAGCAAGCTCGCACTCCTCGGAAATCAAGGGCACGCCCGGTGTCAAGCGCTGCAAGCCCGCGGCAATGACACCATGGGCAACCAGGTCCGCCTCTGTCAGGGGAGAGTAATCTTGTTTGCGCTGTACTGCAAAATCTCCCCGGTATACCTGCATGATGGCATCCCCGGCCTTATGCGCCAATCGGATCAATGCCGGGAGCAGCGCATGACTCATTCAGCGAGCAGGCTCAACAGCCCCTCCTCGTCCAGTATCGCCAGCCCCAGCTCCTGCGCCTTGGCAAGCTTGCTGCCGGCATCGCTGCCCGCCACGACATAGCTGGTTTTCTTGGAAACGCTGCCACTAACCTTGCCTCCAGCCGCCTCTATCTTTTCCTTGGCCTCATCCCTGGACATAGTTGGCAGCGTACCAGTCAATACAAAGGTCTTTCCCTCCAGCTTGCTGGAACTGGCTGGCTGGCCATCAGTCTCGCTCCAGTGGATGCCGGCATCGCGCAGCTTCCTAATCACTTCACGGTTATGCTCCTCGGCAAAAAACTCCGCGATTGAGCGTGCAACAACAGGCCCGACGTCCGGCACCTGCTGCAAAGTGTCGACATCTGCTGCTTGCAGCGCATCCAGCCTGCCGAAATGACGCGCCAGGTCCTTTGCCGTCGCTTCTCCCACGTTGCGTATGCCCAGTGCGTAAATGAACCTGTTCAGCGTCGCCTGCTTGCTTTTCTGCAACGCATCCAGCAGGTTCTGGGCAGATTTCATGGCCATGCGATCCAGCCCGGATAGCGTTTCCAGATTGATTTTCCCCGGGTCATATAGATCCGCCAGGGTTTCCACCATGTTTTGGTCGACCAGCTGGTCGACCAGCTTTTCTCCCAGGCCTTCGATATCCATGGCACGGCGGGAAGCGAAATGCAGGATGGCCTGCTTGCGCTGTGCCGCGCAGAACAAGCCGCCTGTGCAGCGCACAGCGGCCTCTTCAGGCAGCCGGACGGCATGAGAGCCGCATACCGGGCATAAGCCGCCTATCGCATCAAGCAGAATGTAGGGCTGGGAGCCAGCAGGACGCCTTTCCTTGATCACGGACACGACCTCGGGGATGACGTCGCCGGCGCGGCGCACCACCACGGTATCGCCGATGCGCACGTCCTTGCGGTCGATCTCATCCTGGTTGTGTAGCGTGGCGTTGGTGACAGTCACACCTCCCACGAATACCGGCTTCAGGCGCGCCACGGGGGTGATGGCGCCGGTGCGCCCCACTTGGACATCGATATGCTCCAGCACCGTCATTTCTTCCTGCGCCGGGAACTTGTGGGCCACGGCCCAATTCGGTTCACGGGAACGAAAACCAAGCTCGCGCTGCAAGTCCAGGCGATTGACCTTGTAGACTACGCCATCGATATCGTAAGGCAACTGGTCCCGCTTGGCGGAAATGGCCTGATGGAAGGCCGCCAGTGCCTCTGCGCCCATACCGACGGCACGTTCGTTGCACACAGGTAGACCCAAGGCCTTGAGCGCATCCAGCACCTGGGCGTGCGTGAGAGGTACCTGCCACCCCTTGGTCTCTCCAAGACCATAGGCAAAGAATGACAAAGGGCGCTGGGCGGCAAGCCGCGGGTCGAGCTGACGGATGCTGCCTGCCGCGCCGTTGCGCGGATTGACCAAGGTCGGCTTGCCGTGTTCACGTTGGCGTGCATTGTAACGCTCGAAATCTGGGCGACTCATGTACACCTCACCCCGGACCTCAAGCACTTCCGGCGCTTCGCCGTGCAATTGCAGCGGAATCTGGCGCATGGTGCGGATATTATGTGTCACGTCTTCGCCGACCTCGCCGTCGCCACGGGTTGCCGCCTGCACCAGCAGGCCATGTTCATAACGCAGACTCATCGCCAGGCCGTCAAATTTCAACTCCGCTGCATATTCAATCGGCCCATCTTCCGGCAGCAGTCCCAGCTTCTTGCGTACGCGTGCATCGAAGTTATAGGCACCCTGGGGCGTGGTATCAGTTTCCGTCTCGATCGACAGCATGGGCACGTGATGCCTCACCGGCATGAGCTCCGCCATGGCTGCACCGCCGACCCGCTGCGTGGGAGAGTCCGGCGTCACCAGCTCCGGATGCGCATCTTCCAGCGCCTTGAGCTCGCGGAATACCCGGTCATATTCGCTGTCCGGCACACTGGGCGCATTCAATACATAATACTCGTAGTCGTAGCGCCTTATCGTGGCGCGCAATGCTTCCACCTTTTCAGCCAGGCCGGCAGGCGCTGGCGGCGAAAACAAGCCGTGTTGCATACCCGTCATGTCAGGAGAACAAGCGCAGAGCGTAAGCCTGGCCCGGCACGATGCCATGCGCAATCATCTTGTCGTGGATCAACTTGATCTGGTGGCGGATCTTGTCGATCTGGGCATCGCTCAACTCATGCTGCCTGTCATCCACCAGGCGGGCTCCCAGGCCATGCTCCATTTGCCTGGCCAGCAGCACCATATGGTTATATGCCTCGCTACAGTTCTGTACCCGCGGGATATCGAGCTGGAAGGTCACTCCACGGATCACCGAAGTACGCAGCATTTCGGTACTGAATGGCAACTTGTCATGATTGACCACGGAGAACAATACGTGCCGGTCACCGTTACTGTCCTCAATGATGTAGTGATAGGCCCCGTCCTCTCCCAGCGTCAGGCCGCCTGCTTCAGCCAGGCCACGGAACTTGGTACCCGTAAACGGCCCGTTTGCACCTTGTGCAAGGTGGAAACCAACCATTTTGTCCACTTCCACGCAAAACTGGTCAAGCTCGACAGCCTGCTGCAATGGGTTTTCCGCATTCAGCCATTCAATGGACGCATGCAGGGACTTGGCCAGCGCTTCGACTGCAAGGTGGAAGCGGGACAGGGTGCCTGTCGAGACTGCGCCTGCACGGTCTGCAAGCTGCAAGGCACAGACGGCAGCACTAAACTGGGTAGACTCCTGCTCCCTTGTCAGCAAGTGCCAGCGCTGGTCGCTGCCCAGCCCATAGGCATACACTGGCTTGTCGATATCCGTGATGGTATGGAGGAATTCCCGCAATGCCTGGCCGCTGACGGGAGCAGGCAATGAAAGCACCGCGACGAAGTCAATGTCGGGATTCACCTCAGGGGGAATAGTCAGCACAGGGTGGGCAGCAGGCGCCGGTTCCGCGGAGGCAGCAGTGAAAGATTCCACCGGTTCCCTGCCTTCATCCTGGGCATGGTCTTCCCATGGTGGCAGCTCCGTTTCTTCCGGTACGCTTTCTACCATTACCTCATCCGTTGACTCTTGGGTCCCGGCATAGGAGCCAGCCAAGGCTGCGCCCTGCTCTTCCGGCACATCCCGGAGATCAACCTGCTCCTCGAAAGAGGCTTGCTTAACGGTACTAGGATCGGCAGTTTGACCATCATCCACATCATTGACCGCATGCGGGTCTATATGGAACTCTTCATTGCGCAGGGCGCGCGCCTCTTCCATCAAGGCATCATACTTGGGCTCATCAAAGCGCTTGAAAGTCTCCTGCCTGAACTTGCGCTCCTGCCACCAATTGAAGGCCAGCACGGCGCCGATGATCAGGACGCCCAGCCCCAGTAAGGCCCAATGTAGGTCAGTCATTATGTTAATACTCCAAGCTTCTTGATCTGATAAATGATCTTGGTTTATTCAAGAGTGTTGCCGGCGTGCCATGCGTGCCAGTGAGCATTGAGAACGGATCCACTCATGCCGCCTCATGCATCTGCAATGCCGCCGCGATATCCACTTCCACGATGCGGGAGACGCCGGATTCCTGCATGGTGACGCCAATGAGCTGCTGCGCCATTTCCATGGTTATTTTATTATGGCTCACAAACAAAAATTGTGTGCGCTCCGACATTTTTTTCACCAAGGCGCAAAAACGCTCGGTATTGCTGTCGTCCAATGGTGCATCCACCTCGTCCATGAGGCAGAACGGAGCCGGGTTGAGCCGAAACAGGGCGAACACCAGCGCGAGGGCCGTCAGCGCCTTCTCGCCACCCGACAGCAAATGGATGGTGCTATTCTTCTTGCCCGGCGGCTGGGCAAAAACCTGCATACCAGTGTCAAGGATTTCATCGCCCAGCATTTCCAACCTGGCCTGCCCGCCCCCAAACAACTCCGCAAACAACTCCGCAAAGTTGCGGTTGACCTCGTCATAAGTATGCTGCAGTCGGATGCGCGTTTCGCGGTCTATGCGCCGTATCGCATCCTCGAGCGTGGCGACGGCCTGCTCCAGGTCTGCCGACTGGCTATCCAGGTATTGCTTGCGCTCACGCTCGCTTTCCAATTCCTGCAATGCGGCGAGGTTCACTGGCCCCAGCGCCTCGATTTCCACACCCAATGCCGCAATCCTGCGTTCAAGGTCGCTGGTTTTTGTATTGGCAGTCAGCCCCTGGACTAGGGACCCTTCCTCCAGCCCGCAATCCTGCAGGTTTTGCTGGCATTGCTCAAAGTGCAGTCGCGCCTGCTGTTCATTGAGGCGCGACTGCTCGAGCTTGTCGCGCAAGGGATGCAGGCCCTGCTCGCATTGCATGCGGTTGCGTGCCTGCTGCTGCAATGCATTGTCGGCTTCCGCCAACGCGTCGCGTGCGGTGGCCAGCGCAGCCTCGTACTGCTGCTTGCGGGCGATCGCGGCTTCCAGATTGGCCTTGAGGTGCTCCATTGCCGCAGCCTCGAGCAGTGCCTGCGCTTCCTGGCGGCGAGTGGTGAGGCTTTGCTGCTCTTCCTGGATCGCGTTCAATCTGCTCTGGCTATCAGCGATGCTAGTCGCCAGCAGCTTGTGGTTGAAAGTTTTTTCCTGTGCTGCCCGCTCGGCTTTTTGCCAGGCAACCCGCACCGCATTCAACTCATTTTCAGCGGCATGTCGCTTGGCCTGGGTTTCCTGGCGCTCGGATTGCAGTTGACTGAGGGATGCCCGTAGCTGGCCGAGCTTTTGCTGCTGTTGCTGGCAACCCTGCTGTAATTCTTGGTATTGCTGGCCAAGGACGACAATGTCTTTCTCCAGTCCTTGGCGGCGCTGGGCGATATGCTGCCTTTCTTGAGTGAGCTGCTGGATCTGCAAGCTGCGCTGGTGTTGCGCCTGTGTCGTGCTACGTAATTGCTGCTGCAATTGCTGTTGCTGCTGGCGCAACTCCTGCTGCTTGAGCTCTGCCTGTTGCAAAGCGTGCTTGGCCTGCTGAAGCGACTGCTGCATTTGCGGCAGGCCAGCCTCCAGCATATCCAGTTCTCGCTGGCGTTCCAGCACGCCGTGCAACTCCGAGTTCTGCGCATGCAGGCTGATACTGTGGCGGTCATAGATATCACCTGTCGCAGTGACCACGCATTGCCCGTTTTCCAATGAAAGGCGCAGCTTCTCTGCTTCGTCCACCGTTTGCGCGACCAGGACATTGTCCAGCCAGTTGGCCAGCAGTCCCTGCAATCCAGGCTCCTGCACCTCTACCATGGCCCTCAATTGCTGCGCATGGGCGGGAGCCGACACTGAGTCGCCTGCAAGAGCAAGCACCAGTGCCGCGGGAGGACGCTCTGCCACAAGACTCGCCACCTCCTGCTCCGGCATGCCGACAATCGTGTTGAGGCGGGCGCCCAGCACCGCCTCAACCGCGGTTTCCCACCCCGGCGCGATCCTGATCTTTTGCCAGAGGCGCTCACTGTCATGCAGGCCATGCGCGCTGAGCCAGCCCTCCAACTGCCCCTGCTTGCCCAGCGCTGCCTGTATCTTGCGCAAAGAGGCAACCTCGGCCTCTGCCTGTGCCAGGCGGCGCTCATGTTGCAGCTGCTGCTCGCGCAATGCCTGGACCTGCCCGGCCTGTTCCTGCTCAAGCTCCCGTAGTCGCTGTAGTTCCTGCTCAAGTTCAGCCTGCTGGCCGGCCGCCTGCTTGAAGTCGGCTTCCAGCTCATGCAACCTTGCCTCGTCCGGCATCTTCAGGTTGTCTGACTCCTGCTGCATGCGCTGCAGGCGCAGCCTAGTATCCTCTGAGGTGCGCTCGGCATGCTTGAGATTGGTCTCCTCCAGGCGTATGACCTGCTCCGCCTCATGCAATGCCCGTTGTGCGGCGGAGTGGATATGCAAGGCAGACTGGAAGGCACGCTCCATTTCCGGCAGCCTCTGCTTCAATGCCTGCAGTTGCTCGCCGGCCTCGGTTTCCTCGGCAAGCGCTACCTGCTGCTGAGCTTGCAATGCCTGCAGCTTGGTACTGAATTCCTGATGCTGCTGTTCGAGCTTGTGCGACTGTGCTGCTATCTGCTGCAATTGCGCCTGCAGGCGCGATCGCGCCTCCTGCGTGTGGCGCAATTGCTGTTCCTGGTTGGAGACTTCGGCATTAGCTTCGTAATAAGCAGCTTGCGCCGCCTGCAGTTGGGTCGAGGCCTCCTGGTGCCGCTGACGTAAGATTTCCAGGCTGCTCTCCGCCTGACCCAGGGCGGCCATCTGCGCTTCGAGCTCGATGCCAAGCCGGTTCATGGCGGCCTTCGACTTCTCCCACTGGTTGCTGGCGTCGCGCATCCTCAACAGCCAGAGCTGCCCTTGCGCCAACTGCAGGTTGGCCTGCAAGGCCTGGTACTGCAAAGTGACCGCAGCCTGTGCCTCCAGGCGTATGATCTGCTTGTCCATTTCCTGGCGGATATCCTCCACGCGTACCAGGTTGTCACGCGTGTCCCGTAGCCGGCTCTCGGTCTCGCGTCTGCGCTCCTTGTACTTGGAAATGCCAGCAGCTTCCTCAAGGAAGACGCGCATTTCCTCGGGTCTGGCTTCCACAATCCTGGAGATCGTGTTCTGGCCGATGATGGCATAGGCGCGGCCACCCAACCCGGTGCCCAGGAACAGGTCGGCCACGTCACGGCGCCGCACAGCTGTGTTGTTGATAAAGTAGCTGGAACCTTTTTCGCGCTCGATCACGCGCTTGACGGAGATTTCGGCATATTGCGACCATTCCCCTGCCGCGCCGCCCAGGCTATTGTCGAAGATGAGCTCCACACTGGCGCGGGAAGCCAGCTTGCGATTTCCCGAACCGTTAAAAATAACGTCAGCCATGGATTCACTGCGCATTTCCTTGGCGCTGGACTCGCCCAGCACCCAGCGTATCGATTCCATGACATTGGACTTGCCGCAACCATTGGGGCCCACTACGCCGACGCGCTGGCCGTGGATATGCAAGGTAGTGGGGTCGACAAAGGATTTGAAACCTGCGAGCTTTAGATGAGTCAGGCGCAATTGGTGGAGGTCTTGGCTATAATGACACTTTTTTGATAATCCGATTTATACGGTAGCCCTTATGTCTAGTCAACCCAGCAAAGCCTTGGAAACCTTCGACAACCCCACTCCGGGACGCGATTTTCATATTCACATGGAGATCCCGGAATTTACCTGCCTGTGCCCGAAAACCGGCCAGCCGGATTTCGCCGTGCTCTATCTGGATTACATTCCCGACCAGAAATGCGTCGAGTTGAAGAGCCTCAAGCTTTATATCTGGTCTTTCCGCGACGAAGGCTGCTTCCATGAAGCCGTGACCAACCAAATCCTCGATGACCTGGTCGTGGCGACCGATCCCAAGTTCATGCGCCTTACTGCCAAGTTCTACGTGCGCGGCGGCATCTTTACCAACGTGGTTGCCGAACACCGCAAGCCGGGCTGGCAGCCGCAGCCTCGCGTCGAACTGGCCGAATTTGAATCACAATCGAATATCCGCGGTTAAATATTCTATCAATTAACGAAAGTCGTCATCACATGGTCGGTTTGTTGGAACGTAGCCGCAGCTCACTCTGGACACTGGCTGGTAGGTTTGGCCCCTATGCGCCGCTGCTGGTCATGACATTGGTCAGCTTCCTCATCTTCAGCCTCTCCCGGGCAGGCTTGGTCGCTTGGCAATACGACCGGGTCTCCGCCGTCTCCAGCTGGCAAGAGGTCATGCTGAACGGCTTGCGCGTGGATAGCATCCAGATCGGCTTGATGTGGCTGCCTGCGCTGTTGCTGGCGCCTTTGCTCGCCATCGGAAGGTTTTGGCGCCTGTGGCGCGGCTTCACCTATTCCTGGGTGGTGCTTTGCATCAGCCTGGTAATATTGCTGGAGCTTGCAACCCCGGGTTTCATCGGGGAATACGAAACCCGTCCCAACCGGCTTTTCGTGGAATACCTCAAATACCCGAATGAAGTCTGGTCCATGCTGTGGAATGGCTTCAGGATACATCTGTGCGTCGGCGTTCTCGGCACATGCCTGGCGGCTTTGGCCACCGGTTGGCTCATGACCCCCTGGCTCAGTCAACAGCAACGCTGGAGGAATTGGACCTTATGGTTGAGCTGGCCTCTGGTGTTCATCCTTGTCGCATTGGTGGTGCGCGGCACTATCAGCCACCGCCCGGCCAACCCAGCCATGTTTGCGCGCACAACGGACTCCATGGTCAACAGCGTGATCCTGAATTCTCCGTGGTCCCTGATCCATGCAATATACAGCCTCAAGCATGAAAATAAGTCGAGCGAGATGTACGGCACTCTCCCGGATGAGGAAGTCTACCGGATCGTGAGGGAAACCCGCGCCAGGTTCGATGAAAGCTTTTCGCCCGTGGATCACCCTGGGTTGCCCACGCTGTCGCAGTTGACGCCGTCGCGCCAGCGCGAGCGCCCGCTCAACCTGGTCATCATTCTTGAGGAAAGCCTGGGCGCGACCTTCGTCGAGTCGTTAGGCGGAACGCCAGTGACCCCCAACCTGGAGAAGTTCAAGGAGCAAGGCTGGTGGTTCGAACAGATGTATGCAACAGGCACGCGTTCCGTACGCGGCATTGAAGCCGTGGTCACGGGCTTCCAGCCGACACCAGCGCAAAGCGTCGTCAAGCTATCCTTGTCGCAACGCAACTTTTTTACTCTGGCATCTTTGCTGGAACAGCAAGGCTACAGCACCGAGTTCATCTACGGCGGCGAATCCCACTTCGACAATATGGTGGGATTCTTCATGGGCAACGGCTTCCAGCGCGAGCAGGATTTCGACAGCTATGAAAAGCCCGTGTTCGTCGGCAGCTGGGGCGTCTCGGATGAGGACCTGTTCAACAAGGCGCATGACGAAATCATGGCCAGCCATGCCAGCGGCAAGCCATTTTTCACTTTAGTCTTCACCTCATCCAACCATGCGCCGTTTGAGTTTCCCGATGGCCGCATAGACCTCTATGACCCGATCAAGGCAACTGCCAACAACGCAGTGAAATATGCCGACTATGCTCTGGGCCAGTTCTTTGCCAAGGCGCAGAAGAGCGACTACTGGAAAGACACCTTGTTCATCGTGGTCGCCGATCACGACATTCGCGTTCACGGACACGACATGGTGCCCATCAACCACTTCCACATCCCCGCGCTGATCCTGGGTGCGGATATCGAGCCACGCAGGATACAAACCGTGGCGAGTCAGATCGACCTGCCGGTGACTGCACTTTCCCTCATGGGCATCCAAGCGCAACATCCGATGACGGGACGGGACTTGAGCCGCGGCAACGGCGACCGGCCAGGCCGCGCCATGATGCAATTCGAGAACAACTTTGCCTGGATGGAAGAAAACCGGGTGGTGGTACTGCGCCCCGGCAAAGATCCTGCGCACGGCATCTGGGACATCAAGCAAAAGAAGTTCACCCAAGCGCCGCCTCCCGCAGACCAGGCAGATTTCGAGAAACGCGCATTGGCGAACTCCCTACTGCCGTCGTTGCTATACCGTGAACGTCTCTATCATGTTCTGCCCCAAGAAAACGAGCATCAGTAAAACGTGATGGATATGACCGAGAAAACACCTATCCAGGGATATGTCCCTCCATCTGGCTCCAAGACGCACCTGCATCAGCCTTCCATGCTGACCTGGGAGATCATCCGCAAGGGACTCGCCTACATTCTCAAGGGCAAAATGATGGTGCCGAACAGCCATATCCCTCCGGCTGCGCATGATATCCCTGCGGATTTCGCCGGGGTCGGGGTCGCTACGTCAGGCGATCTCGAAGTGGATGACTATGTCATTGCCCGCCTTGAAGAACTAGGCCTGCGGCAGGCCAGGCTGGATTTCAGCTATGGGGATATTGATCACAACGCCGCCCGCCTGCTCGAAAAACTGCTGGACAGGGAATACAACATCATCCTGCATCTGGTGCAGCCGTTCGACGCTGCCATCGCCATGGAGCAAGCCGCAGCCCAGCAAGCCTGGCAGGCATTCCTGCAACAGGTACTGGACCGCTACGGCAGTCGCGTCACCATGGTTGAGATCGGCTCCACAGTCAATCGCAAGCGCTGGGCCGGTTATACGCCGCAAGGGTTCCTCAAGACCTGGGAAATTGCCCATCACGAAGTCAAGCGCCGCAACATCACGCTTGCTGGCCCGAATATCAGCGACTTCGAGCCGCTGTACAACATCGGCATGCTGGACATATTCCGGCAGCGCAATCAACTGCCCGACATCCATACGAACAACCTGTTCAGCGAGCGTTCGACAGAGCCCGAGCGCTTCGACCACCGCATCCTGAAATACCGGCGAGCCGCCGCGCTCAAATTCAACCTGATAAAAAAAGCGCGCCTGCTACACAAGATTACCAGAGACTATGGGGTGCATGAGGTCATGTCGCCCTCCGCTTTCTGGACCTTGCCGCGCATCCTGCGCTTGTTGCCGGATGGCGAACAAAAGCAAGCAGATTACCTTGCGCGTTACATGATCCTGTGCGCTGCATCCGGGGCATTGCGCCAAGCCTTCTGGGGCCCGCTGATCTGCCATCGAGAGGGCTTGATTGATGATGGCAGCGACAGCTACCCGAGGCTCGAGCGGATCACCCACTATGCCAGCGTCACCGGCGATATCCAGCGATTCCGGCCCCGACCAAGCTTCTATAGCATGCAGGCCTTCGCAAAGCTGATCCCGGGGCGCCATTATCTTGGGGCGCTGGGTGGCAGGAACGGCCTGGAAATCCATGCGTTCAAGGATGGCCAGACTCTAGTGCATGCGGTCTGGACCACCAATGGCAAGGGCGCTGTGCTGGCCGACCATTACCACCTGGATGACTTGCTGCACGCCCACTACACCAGCCGCGACGGCACGCAAATGAAAAGCAACCCCGGACTTGCCAGCGAGTCGCCAATCTACATCACATGGCCAGCAGGAAGGAATATTGCATTGAAAACTGAAAAAAGCCTGTTTGAACACCTGTCGATTCAGCGGCATGGAGAACATGGCGAAAACAAGCACTACCATGCCTATCAGGATGCGGAATGGCGCGGCATTCTGGTCGCGGCCAACGATGCCGAGGCTGCACTGCTCAGCCAGGCACTCCATCCTTCGCGACTGGGCAAGCCGCCCAAGGACGCCATCCTGCGCAACGCGCGCAACGCCATCTGGACCATAGAAGACCCGCGAGACCCTTCGCGCAAACTCGTGGTGAAGCAGCCGGTCAAGATGCATGTGCACAAGAAGCTGCTGGACCAGTTCAAGCTATCCAAAGCCAAGCGCAGCTGGAACGGCACCAATGAGCTGCTGCGCCGCGGCGTTGAGGCAGCAGCGCCGGTCGCCTATTTCGAGAAGCACGGCGACCGTTCCCTGCTGCAAAATTACTACATATGCGAATTCGTCCGCACCGACTTTTCCATCCGCGATATTTTTGCGGCTTTCTACGACGGGCAAACCTCATACCAAGGCGTGACCGCTGAGCAAATCTACCCACAACTCACACGTTACCTGCTCAACATGCATGACAGGGGCGTATTCTTCCGTGACCTCTCCGGCGGCAATATCCTGGTTACCAAGCTGGAGGACGGACAGCTCGCGTTCTCGCTGATCGATACCAACCGTGCGCATTTCTTCAACCATGGCATCCCCTTGTCCAAGCGGCTGTCGGACCTCACGCGCGTATGCGTCAAGCTGCCATGGCATGGTCGTGAACAGCTGGTGGGCATGTACCTCCAGGCCATGAAGCAAGAATTCGGCTGGCGTCAGCGGCTGCCTTTCTATCTCTACGATATCAAGGTCGGCATGAAAAAACGCATAGGCCGCAAGGCCATCAGGCGCGCGTTCAAGAAAAAATAGCGCTTATTGCAAATTAATGTTCCTGAAGCGTTGACAGCTACAGCCCGGATCATTAATATAGCGGCTCTTTTTCGGGGGTATAGCTCAGCTGGGAGAGCGCTTGCATGGCATGCAAGAGGTCAGCGGTTCGATCCCGCTTATCTCCACCATAATTTGATGTCTGGACCCATCCGGACATCATGACGATGAAGTCCCCATCGTCTAGAGGCCTAGGACATCGCCCTTTCACGGCGGTAACCGGGGTTCGAATCCCCGTGGGGACGCCAATATAAAAAACCCAGCAGATGCTGGGTTTTTTATTGCCTGTATCCTACCGTGTCACTGAAATTCCCAATCGAATCTGGGTGTCCCTATCCTTGTAGTAGTCAAGCAGGGTTTCGCCATAGCCTGAGAAAATCTGCAGATGGGCAAATGTGCCGGTGCGCGACAGGATACGATCGCTCAAGGGATAAGAAATATCCACTTGGCCCATCGCATAGCCTTTCGTCCCTTGCCGGTAGAGCCCGGTGACCATCAAGCCATCCTCACGACCATAGCGTAACTGCCAATCCGCATATCCACGATAATGCTGGATGTCAGGATTTTCATCCTTGTCGAGATAGGCATAAATCCTAGGGGAAAACGTCAACCGGCGTCCATTGGCAAAATCCATATGCCACATGGGACGCAAATAAGCGATATTGAGCGAGCGCGAATCCAGGCCGCCCTGTCCGTTAGATTCGTGTTCTACGCCGACCCGCCAGCTATCGGGAAACAAGCCCTTGGAACTGCCCGCCCAGCGATAGAACAAGCCAGGCCGGTAACTGGTATCGCGAAACGGGCTTGAGCCCCCTCCTATATCCCACAAGGTCGTCTGCGTGTAACTAAAATACAGATTGCTCAGGAACGGCGCATACTGTGCTACAGAACCCTTGGGTTCGAACGGGCGGTATTTGAAACTGATCTGGAAGCGCGCATCCGTGCCATATTCATCACCATTGCCAAACAGGAAGTAGATTGGCTCCTCAGCGCTCAACGCAGGCTCGTCATCAGGCGCAGCGATGACAACCTGTGGCGCAACGTTGCGACTTGTCCCGGACTCTCCAGACACCATGGGCTCTACTGCGGCAACAGTGACATTTTCATTGTTGGCAATCAGCAGCACGGTATTAGAAGGTTGCTCGATCAAGGCCGCGCGTACTACACCGACGAAATCCTGTCGTGGTGTACCGCTATATACCTTGCTGAGCTGGCCATCATTGTTAGCGTCCCCTTGCGCCCTCATCTCAATTTCATCATTCATGCCCGTGCCGGAAAGTTTCATGCGCACACTGGCAGGCCATGCGGTGACATGAGGAGGCTTTATGACCTGGAACGACAAGGGCTGGCCGACATTGATCACTTCCTCTTGTGCGACGACGAGCCATTGCTCTTCAGCCCAAGTCAGCGATGGCAGCAAGAGCATGACCGGCATCATGAGGAGAGTACGAATATTTTGGGAAAGAGGCATTTTCATCCTGACTGCAAATATGATCATAGATGCCATATATAAGCACGGATGGCTCAAGTTGAGCAATTCAGGAGTGAGTTGGCGCCTTACATTTCGTCATGCTCGACAACATGGTGCTCGATAAAACTCAATGCCAACCTGAAAGCGTCAACCTCTTCAGGACGCCAGTTGGATTCGCTTTCCCGCAGGATCGTCGTGACAGCGACAACATGACCGTCGGTGTTTCTGACGGGAGCGGCCAAGTAATTCCGCCTGTGCATATCACACCCTTGCTTCAATGCCTCATGCATCGAAACCGAATAGGACAGCGCAGCGTATTGTAAAGACTCTTCCAGGGATATGCCTGAACGGGCACGTAGAAATAAGTAACTTTGGTCAATGGCGTGCGTGAAAATAGCAGCAGCCGAGAAAAGATGCCGGATGGCGTGGAGAAGACGATAACTTTTGAAAACAGGTGGCTTATTAATTAATTGCAATCTCTCAATTAATAAAACAAAACCATGCATTCCCATATGTGGGTTACATATGCAACCATCGGGAGTATGATATTCGATTGGCACTGCTCGCCTTGGTACATGCTCATCACGTTTTTGCAACGGCTTGAGCGATCAAGAAAATGGAGACGCTTTCAACACTTTTGACATCGAATTTATAGTAAATAAGAAATTATCAATTGTCAATATTCAAATAGACATTTATTTATGAAAACTCCTACTCCCCCCGAAGTCGAGAATGAATCCCAGTATTTTTCATGCAAAGAGTTGGCTGAGCTGCGCCTGCCTGGCAAGCCAGGCACCCGCCAGGGTTGGGATGTCATCGTCAATGCGGAAAAATGGCCCTATATTGAAGTGGCGAGCAGAGGCAGGAAAGGACGCACAAAGAAATATCATCCTCCAGCGGAGCTGCGGGAACTCATCAATAAGCAATATCCCAATGGAAGGCCTGCGCCTCATCGCTATAGCACGGGTTCTGGCGCGAAAGCGCATGTAGCGAACGATTATGCGGTTGCCTCCAGCCGCGTCGTGCGCTATGAAAGGCCCAACTACCGTTATGAATCGCTGGAAGAATATCTGGTCGAGAGCATCGACTTCAACCCTGCCAGCAACCAGCTGGATACGCCCTTTCAGTACTTGAAAATATTCACGGTCAGGGGTACGAGCCTGGAGCCCTCCATGCATGACGGAGACGAAGTGCTGGTGGATATTCGTTGCCGCTCTTTCGACGACAATGCCGTGTTTGTCATTGGCCAGAACGACATCATCCGTATCAAGCGGGTGCAGCTGCGCCTGGATGGCACGGTAGTGGTCAGGAACGACAACGATGGCGACTTGCCGCCGGAAATTTATACAGCAGAAGAAGCCAAGCGCTTCAAGGTCATCGGCAAGGTGATCCCATTCAAGTTCGGCCGCTTCAAGCTTTAGGCCCGGATTGCCACAAGGCGCTGCAATACTGCGGGATGAGGCGGTAACTGCAGCAATCCTTCCTCGTAGGCTGCGATAGTCAGCAATGGCCTGAATACATCGATCAGTTCATTGCTGGCCAGAAGAAAATCCGGATTGCTCGGCCGGCCGTATTGTTCATGCCCGCGCATGAAGGTTTCATAGATCAGCACCCCTCCAGGCGCCAGGCTATTTGCGAATGTAGGCAGTAACGGGCGGTGCAGGTAGCGGCATACCACGACTGCATCGAACTGGCGGCCTGCGTAAGGCCAGGCTCCCTGCTCCAGATCCCACTCCAGCACATCAACCTCCGGCGCCTGGGCCTTCAGGATTTCCAAGGCTGCTGCGTCACGATCCACCGCAGTCACCTGGAACCCCTGCCGCGCAAGCCAGGCCGCATTGCGACCGGTACCGGAAGCCACATCCAGCACCCGCCCACCCGGCTTGATGCGGCGGCTGTGCGCGACGAGCCATGCTGAAGGAGGTGAGGCTTGTATTGCTGAAGCACTCACGGCGTTAGGCCTCGAGAATATGGAGTTGCCCGGTATCAACCGCTAACCGGATTGGTTGATGAAGGGCCAGCGGCTTAGTTGCGGGGCAATGCAGTTCCAGTGTGTCGCTGGTTCCCGGCAGCCTGACACTGACAAGCCATCTTTCACCCAGGCGAACCAGATCGTTGATATTCCCTGCCAGGCAGCCAGGCTCATCAGCTAATGATGCCAGACGTATTGCTTCCTGCGGCAGGCACCAATGCAGCGTTGCGCCAGCCGGAAGCGCACGCGGCAGCACCAGCTCCTGTTCGCCCACCGCAAGTACACTATGATCGCCTGAGGTGCGGGTGATGGTGCCGGAACAGATGTTGCGCATGCCGATCAATGCCGCCACGGCCCGGTTCAGGGGCTGCCTCACCACCCTATCGGACTCCCCCTCCTGCAGGATGCAGCCCTGTCCCATCACGGCAATCTTGTCCGCCAGCAATTGGGCTTCGTTGAGACTATGCGTCACTAGGATGATCGGGATGTTGAGTTGCGGCTTCAGCGCAGCCAGGATGCGATATAGTCCATCACGGGTGATGCTGTCCAGCGCTGAAAAAGGCTCATCCAGCAGCAGGATGCTGGGCTGGGCGGCCAGGGCGCGGGCCAGTGCAACACGCTGCTGCTGACCGCCGGAAAGTTCGGCCGGCTTACGCTGCATAAAGGCGGCCAGTTGCACCTTGTCCAGCCATGCTCGGGCACGCGTCAGCTGCTCCTGCCTGGGCAAGCCGTGCAAGGCTGCAGTTACATTCTGCAGTGCAGTCATGTGGGGGAACAGGCCATAGTGCTGCGGCACATAGCCGATACGGCGCTGCTGGGGCTTCAGCCTGGTGGAATCGCTGAACCAGGTACTGCCGTTGAGACTGATGATGCCTGACTCGGCATGCTGCAGGCCTGCGATCATGCGCAGCAAGGTGGATTTGCCACAGCCCGACGGCCCGAGCAAGGCCAACAACTCGCCGGCCCGGCAACGCAATGCGGCAGTGAGTGCAAAAGGCTGTTGTTGCCGGATGTCCAGCCGCAGTTCAGATGTCATGATAATTTCCGCGCTGACCAAAACGCTTGGAAAGACTGTTGGCAAGCGCAAGCACAATAATGGAGAACAGCAATAGCAGCAGCGACATATTACCCGCTGCCTCGTAATCCAGCGCCTGCACCCGGTCGTAGATACTAATGGCAATGGTCTTGGTTTCGCCCGGCAGGCTACCGCCTACCATGAGAACAACGCCGAACTCGCCCAGCGTGTGCGCAAACGTCAGTACCATGGCAGTCACGATGCCGGGCCAAGCCAAGGGCAGCTCCACAGTCAACAAGGTGCGGAGCGGAGACATGCCGCAACACGCTGCAGCATCCCGCACTTCCTGCGGGATGGATTCAAACGCGCGCTGAATGGGCTGCACCGCAAACGGGATATTGACGATGATGGAGGCAATCAACAGTCCGGAAAAATGGAAGACCAGCAAATGGCCGGTCCATTGCATCAGCCACTGCCCGAGCCAGGACTGGCTGCCGAGGCCGACCAGGAGGTAATAGCCCACCACGGTAGGCGGCAGCACCAAGGGCACGGCCAGCAAGGCTTCCATGACTGGCTTGCCGATGAACTGGCGGTAGGCCAGCCAGCGTGCTGTCAGTAGCGCTAACGGCACCAGCACGGCGATGGTCATGATACCGAGCTTGAGCGACAGCCCGAGAGCAATCCAATCCATCAGAGCTTATTCGCCGGGCAGGACAAAGCCGTAGCGACGGAATACTTGGCGTGCCGCAGGCTGCTGCAGGAAGTCATAGAATGCCTTGGCGTTTTCACCAGAATTCTTGAGCAATACCATACGCTGGCGTTGCGGACTGTGCCAGCTTTCAGGGATTTCTGCATATTTCACGGTATTGGCCAATTGAGGCGATTTCACCAGCGACAGCGCCACAATACCGCCGTCGGTCGAACCACTGGTTGCAAACTGGGCTGCCTGTGCCACATTTTCCCCTAGCACCAGCTTGGGCTGTATCTGGTCCCAGATGCCCGCATGCTTCAGCACCTCGACCGCCCTGCGACCATATGGGGCATGCTCGGGGTTGGCAATGGCAAAGCGTTGCAGTTTGCCAGCCTTCAAGGCAGCCTGCAATCCTTTGAGTTCGGCGTCAACCTCCAATGCAGATTGCTTGGGGGCAACGATGACCAGATGGCCGGTAGCGTACAATACGCCTTCGTCGCGGGTAAAGCCGCCGCTATTGAGCCTGGCAACATATTCCTCATCCGCGGAAAGGAAGAGCTCAAAGGGAGCACCGTTACTGATTTGCGCCGTGATGGCGCCGGATGAACCATAAGTGACGGCAGGCTTTCCCCCTCCCTGTTTCTCGAATGCCTGGGCAAGTTCCTCGAGGACAAACTTGAGGTCGGCTGCCGCCGCGACACGTGCCGGGTCCGCATGCACGGCTAGGCTGAATACCAGGCTCAAGGACAAGGCCAGGCGCAAGACGATGGATTTCATGATGATGTGTTCTCTTTGGAAGGATGCCAGGTTGACGATGACTTCATTATTTTTACCAAAATATAACGAAATATTATAATAAAGCCGATCAAAAAAGAATATGTCCATACCTCCATTCTCCCAAGCATCGCTGGAATGGCACGAAGGCCAGCCCTATTCGGCGCATTTCGGCGATGTGTATTTCTCGCGCGAAAGCGGGCTGGAAGAAACGCGCCATGTGTTTCTCCGCCACAACCAGCTTGCGGAACGCTGGCAGACCATGCAGCAGGACGCATTCACCATCGTCGAGACCGGTTTCGGCACCGGGCTCAACTTCCTCTGCGCCTGGCAAATGTGGGAGCACACCGCACCTTCACATGTGCGACTACACTTCGTCAGTATCGAGAAATTCCCGCTCAGCCATGCCGACCTCGCTCGCGCATTGGCGTTGTGGCCGGAATTAAGGCAATACAGCACGGCTTTGCTGGCGCAATATCACCAAATCGTCCCGGGCTGGCAAAGGCTGGTGTTTTGCCAGGGGCGCGTGCAACTGACGTTATTGGTTGGTGATGTGCTCGCATTGCTGCCGCAATTAAGCAGTCATGCCGACGCCTGGTTTCTGGATGGCTTTGCGCCCTCGCGCAACCCGGAAATGTGGCAGGAGGCGCTGTTCGACAACATGGCGGCTTTCTCGCACAAGCACACTACTTTTGCCACGTTCACCAGCGCAGGCATCGTCAAGCGCGGGCTGCAGGCGGCCGGGTTCGAGGTGCACAAGGTCGCCGGGCACGGGCGCAAGCGCGACATGCTGTGCGGACGCTTCACGCTAAATGAACGCCCCGCGATGCGGGCCGGACGCGCCGTCGTCATCGGCGGCGGTATTGCCGGCACCGCCAGCAGCCACATGCTCGCAGAGCGCGGCTGGCAAGTGAACCTGGTCGAGCAGGAGCCGGCACTGGCACAGCACGCTTCCGGCAACCCTGTAGGCGTGCTTTATCCCAAATTGGCGCGCAAGGATGTGCCATTGGGCCGCCTTTCGCTCGCGGGTTACTTGCATAGCCTGCGCCTGTTGCAGCAGCTTGGCCTGGATGCCACCGCCCATGCGCGTTGCGGCATGTTGCAACTGGCTTTCGACCAACGCGAGCTGGAGCGTTGCCAGACCATCGCTGCACAGGGCTTTCCGCCTGAACTGCTGCATTGGGTCGATCAGGAACAGGCCGGCAATATTGCGGGCATAGCGTTGCAATACGGCGCACTGTACTTTCCCGAAGCCGGCTGGGTCAGGCCGCGGGCTTATTGCGAAGCGCTCGCCGGCCATGCCAACATCACACGGACACTTGCCACGCGCGTCACTGGGCTCAGCCAGCACGGCAACGCCTGGCAGGTATGGACCGGAGAACAATTACTGGACGAGGCGGATATCGTCGTCATCGCTAATGCCGCGCAGGCTGCCAGCTTTGTTCAATCCCGCCACTTGCCTCTGGAACAGGTGCGCGGGCAGATCAGTCGGCTTCACCATGTCGACGGGGCCCCGGTATTGCATGCCCTGCTGTGCACGGATGGCTATATCAGTCCCTTGATCGATGGCGCCTATTGCCTCGGAGCGACTTTTGTTCCAGGAGATACGACGACATCCGTGCGGGATGAAGAGCACGCGCAGAACCTGGACATGCTCAAGCACATGGCACCTTCGCTATACGATACCCTGATGCCTCAAGCGCCAACAGGACGTGCCGCCGTCCGCTGCACCAGCGTGGATTACCTGCCATTGGTGGGCCCTGTCCTGGATGCCGCCCTGCTGGAGGCCAGGCCGCCGCGTTACACTGCCGACCCGGCTTCCAGCCTACCGTGGCTGCCGGGCCTGTACGTCAATACCGGCCATGGTTCCAAGGGGCTCACCACCGCCCCCATCGCGGCGGAAATGCTGGCCTGCGCCATCCACCACGAGCCTGCCCCGGTCGATAGCGAACTGCTAGCCGTCCTCGACCCCAACCGCTTCGTATTGCGCAAACTGGGACTGAAGCGCCTGGTGCGCGGCCTGGCCTGCCATCCCCTGCGCCGATGAGGCGAATATGGTTTAATGCAGGGCATGAATCCAGATCAGCTACTCCACTCAGCCCTTGATGCGCACCGGCGCGGACAACTGAAACAGGCAGAACAGCACTACCAGGAATTGCTGACCATCGCTCCCAGGCATGCCGTCGGCTTGCATTATTATGGAGTGCTTTGCTACCAGTCAGGCCGACCCCAGCAGGCGGTCGAGTTGATCAGCAATGCGATCCGCTTCAATCCCGGCAATGCCGACCAGCACAACAACCTTGGGCTGGCCCTACGTGCCTGCGGCCAACTCGACGCCGCCATTCATCATTTCCGTCAAGGCCTGGCATTGGCGCCTGGCGACAGCGATCTCTGGCAGAACCTGGGCGCAGCCCAACATGCAGCAGGTGACCTTGCTGCGGCAAGGACGGCTTATCTGGAGGCCAGACAACGCGCACCGCAGGATACCGATATCCAGGCCGGCCTATGCAGCGTCTTGCAGGCCCTCGGCAACCGGGCGCAGCAGGCTGGCCATTTCGCCGAGGCAGAGCAGCACTTCCGCGACCTCATTGCACTGCAGCCAGGCAATGGCGCCTGGCATTACAACCTGGGCAATGCCTTGCGCGAACAAGGCCAGGCTGCCCAGGCTGCGGAATGCTACCGTCGCGCGCTCGCCATCTCCCCAGATGATGCGGATGCACACAATAACCTCGGCAACGTATTGCGCGAGCTACAGCAGCTCCCTGAAGCCATCGCCTGCTATGAACGAGCGCTGGCGATCAACCCAGCGCTCTACCACGCTCGGGTACACCTGGTGCACCAGCGGCAACACTTGTGTGACTGGCGGCACCTCGACGCCGATATTGCCGAGATCCGGCGCTGGGTCAGCCAGATCCCTGAAGCCCAGGTATCGCCATTTGCCTTTCTTGCCATGCCGGGTACTACACCTGCAGAGCAGCTGAAGTGTGCGCGGAACTGGACAACCAACCGGCATGGCCGGTTGCTCTCCGTAACGCCTCTAACGCAGCCCGCACCCTCCCGGGCAAGGCCCCAGGCAGGCGACAAGCTGCATATCGGCTACTTGTCCTGCGATTTCAGGCTGCATCCGCTTGCTTCTCTGGTTACCGAGATGCTGGAATTGCACGACAGGGAGCATTTCACGATCAGCGCTTATTCCTATGGGCCAGATGACCGCACATCGGCGCGTTTGCGCTTGCAGCAGGCCGTGGATCATTTCGTCGATATCCGTCCGCTGCCGCTGCAGGCCGCTGCAGCGCGAATACATGCCGACAAGGTGGACATCCTGGTTGACCTCACCGGCTATACCCAGTCCAGCCGTAGCGGCATACTGGCATTCCGCCCTGCGCCGATACAGGCATCATGGCTAGGGTTTCCCGGCACCATGGGGGCGCCGTTCGTCGACTACCTGATCAGCGACGCCATCATCACGCCTGAAACCGAGCAACATCATTATGCAGAGCAGCTGGCATTGCTGCCGCATTCCTACCAGCCCAACGACCGCCAACGGCCAGTAGCACCTTCGCCCAGCCGCGCCTCCTGCGGCATTCCGGAAGATGCATTCGTGTATTGCTGCTTCAACCAGAGCTTTAAAATCACGCCAGAAGTATTTTCCTGTTGGATGCGGCTGCTCCAGGCCACTCCCGGCAGTGTGCTATGGCTGCTGGAAGGCCACTCAAACGCCTGCAACAACCTGAGGCAGGCAGCAGAACACCATGGGGTTGCCGCTTCGCGGCTGGTTTTCGCCCCCAGGGTCCCGATGGACCAACATCTTGCCCGGCATGCCCATGCCGACCTATTCCTCGATACGCTACCCTACAATGCCCACACCACGGCAAGCGACGCCTTGTGGATGGGAGTGCCGCTCATCACTTGCAGCGGCGACGCCTTTGCCAGCCGCGTAGCCGCAAGCCTGCTGCAGGCAGTGGGGCTGAAAGAACTGGTGACGACTGATCTGTTTGCCTACGAGACATTGGCGCGGCAACTCGCCCATGACCCGGAAAAATTGCGAAACTATCGAGACAAGCTGATGGACGCGCGCCACCACTCGGCGCTGTTCGATACCGAGCGCTTCACCCGAGATCTCGAGGCGCTCTATCTCAGGCTGCATCGGCAGAAGCAAGCCTAGGCGCTTCAGCCTCTGCAGGCAGGCCGCTCAGCATTGCCATGGCGGCGATATTGATATCGGCCACCAGGATGCTGCTCAACCTGCCATCGGCATCGAACAGGGGCAAAGACACCGTGAGACAGAAGTCTTCTGTTGCCGTAGATAGGTAAATACTTGAGATATAGGGATTGAGGGAATCGCGCACGGCCGTGTAGTAGGCTTGCAGACTGCGGTCAGCCCCTGCCCCGCCAGCCTTGATCCTGCCGTACATATTGGGGTTGATCCAGTTCGCGAAGCGCTGGCTGCCATCCGGGTTGAGCTCGAATATCACTTCGAAGAAGGGGTAATCTGCGAAGCAACTATCCAGGCAATGCGCATCGGCACTGCGCGGCATGGTCTGCAGTATCTTGAGCGCATTGAGGGCGCGCGATTGCCAGTTGATGTATTCGTCACTACGGGGGATGACCAATTGCGGCGGATCGGACTCCACCACGATGATGCTGCCGATGTTGGACTTGCCGATTTTCTTGAGTGTCGCGGCACGCTCTGCTGCTGCCACGCTATTGGAGATGCGCCCTTGGCTGCCGTTGACGACCGCAATGGAAACACTGGCGACAGGATGGTCCTTGCCGTCCTCCGTGGTGAAGAAGCCCCGCTCCAGGTCGCTGCTGTCGTATAGATGCACAGCCAGGGCCTGGAAGTGGCTTAC
The DNA here is from genome assembly GCF_000013705.1 of Methylobacillus flagellatus KT. Classification (NCBI taxonomy): domain Bacteria; kingdom Pseudomonadati; phylum Pseudomonadota; class Betaproteobacteria; order Nitrosomonadales; family Methylophilaceae; genus Methylobacillus; species Methylobacillus flagellatus. Next base: position 1,488,061 of record NC_007947.1, on the reverse strand, counting down.
CACCTTCAATAGCAAATCGACCAGGCCGGGATCCTCATGGTCCAGGATCAGGACGAAATCATCCCCGCCGATATGGCCGACCAGTACACCGGCGCGATGATTGAACTCCTGGCGCACAATCTCCGACAGCAGGCGAATCATGGCATCGCCCCGGATGAAGCCATAACGGTCGTTATAAGCCTTGAAATGGTCCAGGTCGATATACACCAGTTGCGTGCTCGGGTTGTTGCGCAAGCTGATATCCAGCGACTGGCGCAGGGTGGGGCCCGTGGTGAGGTGGCTCAACGGATGCAGGTTGCCTGAACTGGTCTTGCGGCTAATGATCTGTGACATGATTTCCAGCGGATGCACAATGCCGATATAGACGCCATCCTCGCTGACCATGATCCAGGGTTCGATTTCGCCACGCTCCAGGTAAAGACCGCGCGCCAGCGCAGAAGAAGGCATGCGAGTAGTGATCATGCGCGGCAACGGGTCGCAATAGTTGCCCAGGGCATCATTGCGGTGGGTGAATACCTTGCCGCGCTTCAGTAGGCCGATGGGCCGCAGATTGTCAAGCACCACGGCACAAGCCAGGTCTGGGTTTTCAATGAATATCCTCCTGGCCTGGTCTATCGGTGTATTGACCTCGACGGTGACGCCCCGGCTGACGAACTCATTGATGCGGAACTCGTCGGGGATGGAGCGATGGGACTCGTCCCTTGCCGGCAAGGCTGTCACCATTTGTGCCGGCACGGCTTCCGGCTTGGCAAAATAGAATCCTTGCGCATACATCAGGCCGAGATCCTGGCAATAAGTAATGTCCTCCACGCGCTCCAGACCCTCGGCCACAATCGTGCACCCCAGGCGCTGCGCCATGGAAACGATAGCTTCCAGTAACACGGTACGCACTCGGCTGCCTTGTGCTTCATGGACAATCGCCCGGTCGATCTTGATGAAGTCCGCCTTCACCACGGCCAGTGTACTGAGGCCATTGAAACCCGAGCCCATGTCGTCGAGCGCAATGCGCAGCCCCTGGGTACGGATTACGTCGCAGTGCTTGGCAAGCAAGCGAGGAGATACATCCTCGCTCTCGACGACTTCGATCACCACGTCCCGGTGATCGATGCCATGGCGGTCGATTGCCTTCAGCATTGCTGACAGCCAGCCCTCGCGCATGATGGTCTGGGGCAGCACATTGATGAACAAGGGAGCACCATCGGGAATGGCCCTGGCCTTGCCTGCCAGGGCAAGATCCTGGCATACCAGGTCAAGCTCGACAGCACGGTTCACCTGCCTGGCAAGCCGGAACGCATCTTCGCCATTCAGCAGGTTACCACCCGGGTCACGCAGGCGGCACAAGGCCTCGTAGCCGAAAATCTTGCCGTTCTGGGTGAAATCCACGATGGGCTGGAAATGCATTTCCACATATAGGCTCAGGTCGTCCAGCAGCCAGGGGTGCCGCTTGCGGGCATAGAAGGTATTGAACGGCATGACACCGGACATCAGGACCTCGATATTCTGGTTGCCTTCCGGCCCGTACCATGCATAAGCCTCCTCGAGGACAGGCTCGGTATATTGCCGTGACAGCTTGTCGAGGGTATGCAGGAGCTCCTCGTCATCCCGGCAAGAGAATGCGAGGACTACTGGTGCAGCGCTTTGGGAAACATGTGTTTCCAAGACTGGCGGCAAAGGTCTGTTCGGGAGTTTGATATGAAGCTGCATGGCCTGCTCGTAGGAAAAGTGGGGCTTGTGCCTGGAGCAATGCAATCCTTATGCCAGCGGCGAGACGCCATGACGCTTTATACCTGTTTTTCGCATGATGGCCCTGCCAGTCTTGTCCACAAGCACACAAACCTGCCTTGTCAACCAGCGTTCAAGCGCGGTATGGCGGATGTTTGCCGCATCATGCCTCGAGTTGGTGCGCACGCAGCACTGCGAAGCCGTGTACGCACCAGCATGGCTTCAATGCCTTGTGATAAAGTAGTTGCAAACAAAAATCAGGAAGGCGACATGGCTGCAATCGATATCACCCCCATCCTCAAGTTCATGGTCGAGAAAAACGGTTCCGACCTGTTCTTCAGTACCGGGACAGCCATCCATATCGATATCGAGGGCCAGACCGTCCCCATCAATGCCCAGGTCATGGCACCAGGCATGGTGAAGGAAATCGCCTATGCCTTGATGTCTCCAGCTCAGCAACAGGAGTTCGAGCGGACGCTGGAGATGAATTTCGCCCTCAGCCTGCATGGGCTTGGCCGCTTCCGCATCAATGTCTTCCGCCAGCGCGGGGAAGTCGCCATGGTGGTCCGCCATATCAAGCA